>NZ_JAVBXX010000005.1 GCF_030824335.1 Azonexus sp. | reverse complement strand
GCCAAAATCCGGACGGACTTCATATCCGGCATGGGCAAGGTGAATGGCAAGTTCGTGATCATCCTCGACGTCGGCCGCGTGCTGTCGGTCGAGGAGATCGCCATGCTGACGCAGATTCCGGAAAGTGGGTCGGTCGAGACGACGGCCTGAGCGCAGCGTTCGGCCTTGTTGCCCGAAAAGCCAGCCTGTGTGGCTGGCTTTTTACTTGGGGTCGGCGTCTTTCAGTTTGGCAATGACCAGCGGGAAGGCGCCGGAGCCGATCAGCGCAATGGCCGAAACGATGAAGGCCAGTCCGGCCATCGGGTCGTCGAGTACCGGATGCAGATTGCTGCCGAAACCGGCGATGCTGATGGTCCCGGGAATGGCGCAAATGATGCCAAGCGCGGTCAGGACGATGAAGGATATGGGATAGCGACGCATGGCGAGAGTGTAGACGAGCATCCCGTTCGGGGCGAAGATAGATACCTATTTTAATAATTCAGGAGACGCTAATGAATCGCCGCCATTTTCTTCGTTCCGTGGCCGCTGTATCTGCCGTGGGTTTGGCTGAAATCGCACCCTGGCAGGCGGTCAGCGCGCTGGCCAGCGAAGTGGACAACTTCGTGCGTGGTCCGGCGATCAAAGATCACCCGCTGCGCCAGCTGTCGAAACATGTCTGGATGATCTACTCACCCGATGGTTTTCCGACCCCGGAAAATCAGGGGATGATGTGCAATCTGACTTTCATCGACACGCCGAAAGGCCTGGTCGCGGTGGATACCGGCGCCTCGGTGCAAATCGGCGAAATGGCCATCAGGCAAATCAAGAAGACCCTGAACAAGCCGGTAATCGCGATCATCAACACGCATTATCACGGCGATCATTTCCTCGGTAATCAGGCTTTTGTTGAAGCCTACGGCGACCTGCCGATCCATGCCCATGCCGGCACGATCAAGGAAATCGCCGGTATGCAGGGCAATATGTGGCGCACGCTGATGGAACAGTGGACCAATCAGGCAACGGTCGGTACGCGCATCGTGGCGCCGAATATTGCGGTCGACCACGGTCAGGAGCTGAAATTCGGCGATGTGACGCTGCGCCTGCATCATTACGGCAAGGCGCATACGCCGTACGACATCTGCGTTGAAGTGGTCGGCGACAAGCTGACCTGCATCGGCGATGTGGCGATGGATCGGCGCATTGCCAACATGGACGACGGTTCTTACGCTGGCAGCCTGAAAGCCTATGAATTGCTGGAAAAAAACGCCGCATCGACGATCTGGCTGCCCGGCCACGGCGAACCAGGTGCTGGCGTTCTGGCCTGGAATCGCGGTATGTTCGAGGGTATCTACGAAAGTTGCATCAAGGCCGTTGAAGCCGGTCAGCCGATGGACGCCGCCAAGGCGCTGGTGCTCAAGGATGCACGCATCACCAGTCGGGCGAAGGACACCAAGGGTTTTGAGAGCAATATCGGAAAGTATGTCAGCCTGGCCTACCTGGAAGCCGAAGCCGCGGCGTTTTAACTGTTTCAACCAAATCGATAATCATGAGCACGATCAATCATAGCCGTCTGGATAAAGTGGTCGCCGATGCCCGCAAGGCCAGCGACGAGCGGGAAAAAGGTTACCGGGAACGGGCGCTGAAGCTGTATCCGTGGATTTGCGGTCGCTGTGCCCGTGAGTTCACGCACAGCAACCTGCGCGAGCTGACGGTGCACCATCGCGATCACAATCACGACAACAATCCCAACGATGGCAGCAATTGGGAACTGCTCTGTCTGTACTGCCACGACAACGAACATCAGAAGCAGATCGAGGCGGATCGCGGTTATACCGATAGTCGCAACAATGTCAGCACGGCAACGCATTCCCCCTTTGCCAATCTGAAATCCTTGTTGAAGACCGACCAGTAAGGGATGTCGCGGCTGAAAACGGCAGCGCCAGTATTTTCCGACCGCGGCACCCGGGTCGCCCTGGTCTTCGCGCTGACCGCCGAGCGCTTGTCTGTGTTTTACGAGCACAACAAGCCGTTGACCGAAGCCCAGGGGGCGGCGCTGGCCGCTGACTGGCTATCCCGTTCGCAACGCACGCTACCGCTCGACGAGCGGCGGCACCTGTCGGCGCTGAGCGAAGCGATGGCCAGCCAGATCACGCGCACCTTGTCGCGTGAGGCCGGCTTGTTCACGGCCCACGAAATGATGGAATCGCTCGATCCCAACTACCATTCGGAACTGGCTCAGTCACTGATGCTGGAATGTGAGCGTTTACTCGACGATGCTGCCGAAGGCCTGCCGACGGATAGTCCAGGCAGGGGCTAGCCAGAGTCTTTCACCAACTGACTGAGGGTAGGTCGCAGATCAAGCAGTCCGCGTCAATGTCTTGCGCGATTGTTTTTCCGCATACATTCGCTGGTCGGCCACTTCCAGTACCTTCTCGGGCTCTATCCCGTCGCCCGGAACCAGTGCTGCGCCAATACTGGCATTCAGTCGAAATTCTTTGTTTTCAAAGATGAATTCCCGATTGATGTCGGCGTCGATGCGCTGAATTGCCGAAGCAATGCCATCCCAGTTTTCAATCGGGGTCAAAATGATGCCGAACTCGTCGCCGCCCAGTCTGGCTACCGTATCCGTCGCCCGCGCCGTGGTTTTGATGCGATTTGAGAACTCGACAATCACCGCATCGCCAACCCGATGACCAAAAGTGTCATTGATCTGTTTCAAACCATCCATGTCGACCATCAATATGCCGGCGCAAGACTGAGAACGGTCCGTGTGGGTCAGCGTATTGCGCAAGCGATCCATGAACAGGGCGCGATTGGCCAAGCCGGTCATGCCATCGTGCGTCGCTTTCAGGAAAAGGTCGTCGATGTCGTATTTCACCGAGAAGTACATCGATGCCGCTACCACTTCCGACAACATGGCGAGAAGTCGCATCTCCTGTTCTGAAAACTTGTTGGCTTGCGCCGACATTGCCTTCAGTACGCCAACGGTGATGCCGTGATGCTTGAGCGGGATGACAATCATCGAGCGCAAGCCAACCTTCTGGCAGGCCACTCGATCGACCCGTGGATCGCTATCCGAATCATTGCAGACCAGGGTTTCGCCGCTGATGACGCTCAGTCCGGACAGACTGGCATCAAGTTTCAGCCTCAAGCCCAGTTGCTTTTCGGCAATTCCGGCGGCCGCCCGATAAACCATGTCGCCATCTTCAGCCAATTCGATCACTGCGCCATCGGCATCAATCAGCGGCAGCGTTTGTTCGACGATGTACTGCATGACCCCGCCCAAATCCAGACCGAGCTTGGCGATTTCAGCTTGAATCCGGATAACTTGTAATAATTGTTCGTGCGATGGCATGGCGTGGTGTTTTCCAGGCGGATTTTGGGTTGATCACCACGGATCAACCGGGCCACGGGAATTTAATGTAAGTGCTTGCTTCGCACAATACCAATATTACTTTTGTGGTATTTGTGCGCCGCAATATCTTAAATCAGCGCGCTGAACAGCAAGCCGCTACCCAGCAGAGCGACGGCTTGGCCCAGCCGCAAGGTCCAGCCGGTGCGGTGCCGCAGAACACGTTGCGCGATCAACATGCCGATGCCGTGCAACAGTGCAGAACCCAGGATCATGCCGGAAAGTATGCTGCTGCCGGCAGTCAATTCGCTGCCGTGCGCCAACCCGTGGCAGAAAGCGAAAGCGCCGATGACGGCCAGCGATGTCGTCGCACCGGGTTTGAAGGGCAGCATCAGCATGACGCCCAGAATGATGACTGACGCCGCAACCAGCGGCTCGAGTTGGGGAATCGAGAAACCCTGCTGGCCGGCCAGCGCACCCAGCGTCAGCAGCAGGATAAAAGTCAGCGGTGCGATCCAGACCCGGCGAGTGTTCAGAACGCTCCAGATGCCGACCATCAACATGGCGGCCAGGTGATCGATACCAAGGAAAGGATGGGCAAACCCGTCGGCAAAGCCTTGTCCGTGATGGCCGGTGTGGGCCATGACAGCGAACGGCAGGCTGAGCAAGCCGGCAACGACGAGATGCGAAGCATGTTTGTTCATGATCAACTCCTTGGCGTAAACAATCTATGGATTATGCGGCAGCGGTTTGATGACGGGAATACACAACAATACGCCGGCCAGCAGCGTGGTGCGGCAGAAAAAGCATCAATTTTTGCGGTCTACCGCAGAATCCACCCCAATATCCTCATTCCACAATGTCGGGTGTGCGGCAATGAAATCGCGCATCAAGCCAATGCAGGTTTCGTCCTGTAGCACTTCGATGGCTACGCCGCGCGCGCGCAGCAATGCTTCTTCGCCCATGAAAGTCAGGTTCTCGCCGACGATGACGCGGCGGATGCCGTAGAGCAGCATCGCGCCGCTGCACATGGCGCAGGGCGACAGCGTGGTGTACAGAATCGCCTCGTGATACACCGAGGCCGGCTGGCGGCCGGCATTCTCGAAGGCATCCATCTCGCCGTGCAGGATGGCGCTGCCGCTTTGCACGCGGCGGTTGTGGCCACGGCCGATGATTTGCCCGTTGTGTACGATCACCGAACCGATTGGAATGCCGCCTTCGGCCAGGCCACGGCGTGCCTCGTCGATGGCGGCCTGCATGAATTTGTCCATGAATTGCTCCTTGTCTGTTTATTCGCCGAGATAAACCGGCGGTCTTTTTTCCTTGAAGGAATTGATCCCCTCAGCGTAATCGCGGCTGTTGTAAACCACCCGGCGCAGGCCCTGGATGCGCTCGAAATCGGCCGGCGACAACGCATGGGCGGCAGCCAGAATGCGCAACTGCTCTTTCATCACGCCAATGGCCAGTGGCGAGTTGTGGGCAATGGCCTGGGCGATTTCACGCGTAAACTGGTGGATCTCGTCGCTCGGGATGACATGGTTGATGATTCCCTGGCGCTCCAGTCGGGCCGCCGTCATCGGGCGTCCGGTGAATAGCAGTTCCTTGGCGATATGCGGTGGTGCGGCATTGAGGAAAGTCAGCAAACCGGTCGCGTTGTAGGGCACGCCGAGCTTGGCTGGCGTGGCGGCGAAAGTGGCTTCGGGCGTGGCAATAATCATGTCGCAGGCGAAAACCAGTTCGCAGGCACCGCCCCAGACGCCCCCTTCGATCAGCGCGATGACCGGGGCCGGGAAGGCTTCCACGTCGCGGATCAACATGCGCAACGGGTCTTGCCAGCCCAGGGGATCGAGACCGCCAAGCGGCAGCTCGGCCACGTTGTGCCCGGAAGACCAGACCTTTGCGCCCGGTTGAGCGCGCAGAATGGCGACGCGCACACTGGCAGCCTTGAAGTTCTCGAAAGTCGCGGCGATTTCCTTGACCAGTTGTTCGGACAGCGCGTTGCGTTTGATCTGGTAATTCAGCGTGATGGTGCCGATGCCATCGCTGATCTCGGCAAGAATCAGGGACATGAAGTTTTCCGTATGAAATTTTCCGCTGTATTGTGCCCGAGAGGGGGTGCGGCGAATGCCATTGTTGACAAAGATTACGACTGGGCAATGACGCTTAGTTCGGGTCTTTGTCGGGATCGAGGCCGGGCAGGATCAGTTCGGCTTCAAGGCCGCCTTTCGGCAGGTTGCGTAATTCGAGACGGCCAGCATGCAGGCGCATGATGCGCTCGATGATGGCCAGGCCGAGGCCGGCGCCGGCCGGGCCGCCGCGCGCCGAGGCGAGGCGGGTGAAGGGCTGGCGCAGGCGGGCCTGCTCGGCTTCCGGAATGCCCGGCCCGCGGTCGACAACGAAAAAGTGCAGGTTTTCGCCGCGGCATTCCAGGCGGAGCGTGACTGCGTTGGCGCTGTACTTGAGCGCGTTGCCGAGCAGGTTGGCGATGGCGCGGCGCAGCGCCACCGGGCGGCAGGGCAGCAGCGGCAGGTCGGCGGCAACCGGCGCGATGACGAGGCGGGGCGAGGCGAAGCTGGCGACGATGTCGCGCAGCAATTCTTCCGCGTCGCATACGGTGGGCGTTTCCGCGTTGTCGAGGCGGGCGAAGTCGATGAACTGGTCGATGATCTGGTCGGCAGCGGCGATGTTGCGCACCATGCCCTGCAGCAATTCCTCTTCGCCGCTGGCGTGCAGGATCTCGACGGCGAGGCGCAGCTTGGCGAGCGGCGTGCGCAGGTCGTGCGAAATGCCGGCCAGCATGATGCCGCGTTCGCGCTCGCCGGCTTCGAGCTGGCGGGCCATGCTGTCGAAAGCGGCGGCAAGGTGGGCGATCTCGCTCGGCGCATCGGCCAGGTGCACGACCGGGAACTGGCCGTCGGCCAGGCCGGCGGCGGCCTGTTCCAGGGTTTTCAGCGGGCGGTGGATGTTGCGCTGGATGAGGCCGGCACCGAGCGCGGCGAGCAGCGTCGTCGCCAGCAGGATGCCGAATGCCAGGGCCAGCCGGGCACCGCCGAGCGCGCCGGCATCGAGGCCCAGCCACCAGGTTTCGTCACCAATCTGGCTGGCGATCCACAGGCGCGGCCGCGGCTGTTCCGACCAGACAAGCTGCACCCGTTCGCCGAGGCGACGTTGCAGTCGTTCGAGTGCCAGGCGGGTAAGCAGGGCATTTGGCCGGACGAGATTGGTCGGCGCCTGGCGGCTGATCAATACCGTGCCGTCCGGTTGCTGCAACTGCTGGCTGAAGCGCTCGCGCTCGCCCGGCGGCATGTGGGCGATGGCGGTCGACAGCACGCCGAGGTACTTTTCGCTCAGTTCGCCCAGGCGCTCGATGCGCGGCATCTGGATCAGCAGATGGAAGGCGAGCGCGGCGCCGATTTCGGCGCACAGGATGAGGCCGACGATGAGCAGCAGGTTGCGCCCGTAGAGGCTGCGCGGCAGCCAGTGGCGGGCGCTCACGGCGTTTCCTCGTCGCCGACGAAGACGTAGCCGGCGCCCCAGACGGTGCGGATGTAGCGTGGCGTCGCCGGGTCGGCTTCGAGCAGGCGGCGCAGGCGCAGGATCTGGACATCCACGCTGCGCTCGCTGTTGCCGTGGTCGCGGCCGAAAGCCAGCGCGAGCAGGCGTTCGCGGCTGAGCGGCCGGCCCGGCTGGGCGGTCAACACGCGGAGCAGGGCAAATTCGCCGCTGCTTAGTTCGACCGTCTCGCCGTCGCGGCTCAGCCGGCAGCTTTCCAGATGCAGGCGATAGGGGCCGAAAGCAATTGTGCCGGCGCCGGTCAGCGTGGCGCTGGCGCGCGCCAGTTGCTGGCGCCGTAGCAGGGCCTTGAGGCGGGCCGCCAGTTCGCGCGGCTCGAAAGGCTTGGCCAGGTAGTCGTCGGCGCCGGTTTCGAGGCCGATGATGCGGTCGACCGCATCGCCGCGCGCGGTCAACATCAGGATGGGCAGGTTTTCGCCGGCAGCGCGCAGACGGCGGCAGATCGCCAGACCGTCCTCGCCGGGCAGCATCAGGTCGAGGACCAGCGCGTCGTAGGGCTCGCGCGCCAGCAGCTTGTCGAGCTGGGCGGCGTTGGCGACCTGGCGCACGGCAAAACCCTGGCTGCCCAGGTAGCGTTCGAGCAGGGCGCGCAACTCGGCTTCGTCGTCGAGGACCAGGATGCGGGGCGGTGAACTCATCAAATAGGCAGGAAAAGGCTGGCGATGGCGTATTTTGCCCGGAGCCGGACGCCGCGGCGAGCGGCAGGCCGGCTGGCCGGGCAAAAACTTATTACAAGGCATTACAAACCGCCGGCTTCCTAACAAAATCTGACAATTGCCGGCGTCGACCGGTGGGCGCCTTGTCTAGACTGGCCACATGCACCGCCAACGGTGTTTTCTTCATCTTCAATCTGCCAGGAGACTGCCATGCATGCCCGTCATTTTTTCAAATTGCTGCCCATCGTCGCCCTCTGTCTGAGCGCCGCCATGCCGAGCGCGGCCAGTGCCCGCGAGCGCGAACGTTTCATCCGGCCCAATGCCGATGGTGGTGCCACTGCCGGTCGCCTGGCCGGCGGGGCCGGGCCGAATGGCGGCGGCTTCCTGCGCGGCCGGCGCACCCAGGGCGACGGCCAGGGCAATGTGACCTCGACCAGCGGCGGCGCCTTTCGCGGCCCGAACGGGGCGAGCGGCGCGCGTGCCGCCCAGGTGACGCATAATGCCGACGGTTCGGCCAGCCGTCAGGGCGGCTTCGCAGCGAGTGGCGAAAAAGGTTCGGTGAACAGCCAGGGCAATGTCAGCCGCACGGCCGACGGTGCCGTCAGCGGCGAGCGGACAACCAGTGCGACGGGCGCCAACGGCAACACGTATCAGGGCAGCACCACCTATACCAAGGGCGAGGGCGTCAGTCATACCGGGACCTGCAGCGACGCCGCCGGCAACAGCATTCCCTGCGCCCGCTGACGCAGCCGCGATAGAGGAGAAAACGCGATGAAACGACTGCACCTGTGCGCCATCGGCCTGGCCCTGTTGCTCGGCCTGAGCGAAGCCAGCCTGGCCGGTCCGTTGCTCGATCGCCTGCGTGAACGGCGGGCGGCACAAGGCAGCAGCGCGGCTGGTTCCACCCTGCCGGCCGGTGTCGAGCGCCTCGAGAACATCGCCTATGGCAGCGATCCGGCGCAGGCTTTCGACGTCTATCTGCCGCCGAATGCGCAGAATGCGCCGGTGATCTTCATGGTGCATGGCGGTGCCTGGGCGGTCGGCGACAAGGCGATGGGCCGCGTTGTCGATGCCAAGGTGGCGCGCTGGGTCAGTCGCGGTTTCATCTTCATCTCGGCCAATTACCGCATGCTGCCGGCCGCGGCACCCGACGTGCAGTTGCGCGACGTGGCCCTGGCCGTGGCGACGGCACAGCGCAAGGCAGGCGAATGGGGCGGCGATGCGCGGCGTTTCATCCTGATGGGCCATTCGGCCGGGGCGCATCTCGTCGCGCTGCTCGCCGCCACGCCGCATCCGGCCTACGCGCCCGACCTGCAGCCGGTGCTCGGCACGGTGGCGCTGGATAGTGCGGCGATGAATATCGTTGAGATCATGAGCCAGAAGCACTACCGCCTCTACGACAAACCGTTCGGGACTGATCCGGCCTATTGGCGCAGCATGTCGCCGACGCTGAACCTGGCGGCCGGTGCGGCGCCGCTGCTCGCCGTCTGCTCCAGCCGGCGCGATGAATCTTGTTTGCAGGCCACACGCTTTGTCGAAAAGGCGAGCCAGTTGGGGGTGCGTGCGGAAGTGCTCAAAGAGAATCTCTCGCATGGCGAGATCAATAGCCAGCTTGGCGTGCCGGGGGCCTATACGGCAGCGGTTGAAAAATTCATCGCCGGTCTGGATCGGGAGTCTGCGCGTTTGTTGCGTTGAGCAAAAGCCAGAGCAGATTCTGCATCAAACGGCTGTTGTTCGCCGTTGGAATGCTGGTTTGCCCATCACATGCGTCGCCGCGACGCAGCGTTCGTCACCGAGGATCATCAGCGCAAACAGGATTTGGGCGAGATCGTCGGTTTTCTCCAGGCGAAATTCGAGTTCCGGGGTGGAACGTGGATCAAGGGCGATGAAATCGGCTTCCTTGCCCAGGGCGAAATTGCCGATGAATTCATCCAGGTAGAGTGCCTGGGCGCCGCCCAGCGTGGCCAGGAACCAGGCGCGTAGTGGCGGTAGCGGTCGGTGCTTGGCCTGCGACACCTTGTAGGCTTCATTCAGCGTACGGATCAGGCTGAACGAGGTGCCGCAGCCGACATCGGTGGCGAGGCCGACGCGGATGCCGGCTGCAATGGCGGCGGCGTGGTCGAAGAAGCCGTTGCCGAGGAAAAGGTTGGAGGTAGGGCAGAAGGCGGCGGCGCTACCGGTTTCGGCCAGGCGTGCGGTTTCGGCGGGCGACAGGTGAATGCAGTGGCCGTAGATGCTGCGCGGGCCGAGCAGGCCGTGGCAGTCGTAGACGTCGAGGTAGTCGCGTGCTGCCGGGAAGAGCGAGCGGACCCAGGCAATCTCGTCGAGGCTTTCGGCCAGGTGGGATTGCACGTGCAGGTCGGGGCGGCTGTGGTAAAGCTCGCCGGCCAGCGTCAGTTGGGCCGGGGTCGAGGTCGGGGCAAAGCGCGGGGTGACGCAGTAGCGCAGGCGGCCCTTGCCGTGCCAGCGCTCGATCAGGGCCAGAGAGTCACGCTCGGCAGCGGCGACGGTATCGCACAGTGCCGGCGGGGCGTGGCGGTCCATCATGATTTTTCCGGTCAACATGCGTAAACGGCGTTTTTCCGCGCCGGCCATGAAGGCATCGACCGAGGTGGCATGTACCGTCGAAAATACCGCCGCGGTCGTTGTCCCGTGGGCCAGCAGGCGGTCGAGGAACCAGTTGGCAGTGCGGGCGGCTACCGCCGGATCGGCAAAGGCGGTTTCGGCCGGAAAGGTGTAGTCGTTGAGCCAGTCGAGCAGTTGCCGGCTGAAGGAGGCGATGATCGCCGATTGCGGGTAGTGGCAGTGGGTGTCGACCAGGCCGGGCAGGATCAGCTTGCCCGAATAATCAAAAACTTCGGCCGCCGCACGCACGGCCGGCGCGATGTTGGCTTCGACCTCGGTACGCCGCCCGATGCCGGCGACGCGGCCGTCAGTAATCCACAGTGCGCCGTCGGGGAAATATTCGTAGCTGTTGGCCGAATCATCCTCGCCAGGGTCGGCAAGAAAATGCAGAACCTGGCCGAGGATGAGTTGCTGGCGGGGCGTTTGCGGCGCATTCATGAAACCTCGGCGAGTGTCGTTGGCGCGATATTTCAAATTAGCACAGCTATCTGGATGGGTTGAGCGGGTTTCACTGGAGAAGCGAAACCCCCGGCCTTAGCGTTAGCCGGGGGTATCGGTTATTACCCGCAATTTCCGTCGAGGGCGGGACTTTTGCAGGGAGATCAGGCAACGATGGAAACAGCGCCGTCAAAGGATGCCAGAGACTGTCCAACCAACTGGATGACTTCGGTGTAGCCGTTGCCGTTACTGTCTGTCACCAGATAGATATCGCCACCAGTCACTTGGCCAACGTAGTATTTGATGGTGCCGTTCAGCGCCGTGTCAGCAGCACTCAGCAGTGCTGCCAAACTGGCGGCAGTGGCGCCGGCTTCCTGGATAATGCCGACAGCTGCGCCGAATGAACCGCCGATGGTGTCGGTGCCTGTACCAAAGTCGCGGATGATGTCGGTTACTGCTCCTGCTGCGGTGTCAATGTCGGTAGTTGCAAAAACGAACTTGTCGTCACCCAGACCTCCGGTCATGTCATCAACACCTGAATCGCCGGTGAGTACGTCCGCCCCGCCAAAACCAAAGATGAAGTCGTTTCCACCCGATCCGCTGAGTGCGCCATCATCCGCGTTGGTTCCCAACAAAACAGGAATTGCGTGTGTGGTGGTGTTCCCAGCAACATCGGTCACCACGAGGGATGTAGTGATTGCACTGCCTTGGGCGGCAATCGTGATGTTGGCCGGCGTATTCGCTGTCAGGGTAACGGTTGCGCCAACGAGTGCAGCGCCATTGTAAAGACCGGCAACACCGGCTTCGTTGCTGGTCACCGAGACGGTAGTGGCACTATTTACACTGAATGCGGAGATGCTGGGTGCCGTGGTGTCGTAGGTCACTGTCGCAGTGGCGCTGGCACCGATATTGCCGGTCAGGTCGGTGTAGCTTATCGTGATCGTGCGGTCGCCTTGCACGTTGCTGTGTTGCGGTTTGTACAGGATGCCCGAGATGATGTTGTCAATGTCCGCGGCGGCAAATGCCAAACCATCGTTTTTGGTCAGCAGCAATGTCTTGCTGGCTGCATCGTAGGTGTAGTTTATGCCGCTGATGCTGTTGATGGTCTTGTTGCTGCCCGTAAAATTGGCGTTCAAAGCCTGGTTGGCATCGAGATACAGCTTGTCTACGGCGACATCCAGTCCGGCCCCGGCGATGACCAGCTTGATGCTGGCAATATCGGTTGCTGCTGGTGCCTGGATTGCCGAGGCGATTGACTTGCCGGTGTAGGCATCTGAAAACATCATTGCTGTGCTTGCCGTGGCCTGCACGCCGGCCGTTGCGGACAGATCGACAGCATCCGGGGCTGTGGTATCGACCGCTTGAGGTACTGTGCGATCGAGTTCCAGATGCGAACTGTGGGTTTGGCCGGAAGTGTCCGTCACGATTACCGTCAGCAAACCATCCTTGAACAGGGTTGCATCAAATTCATACTTGCCGTTGCGAAGGATCGTCGTGACCTCGAGCGGGGTGTTGTCTGCCAGCTTCGTTCCACTGACTACAACCGTATTGACGGTGCTGCTGCTCAGGAGGTTTACTGTCAGGGCGGTGGCTGTCGTTACCTCTGTGCCTGCAATATAGGGATCGTCTCCCGCTTTAACGGCTACCTGGAGAATCGGGGCTGATTTGAGGAGTACCGGGAGGCTGGTGCTATCGACGGTTACAACCCGCTGGAGGGTATCTCCCGTCAGGCCATTGCCGGCATTGTTTGCTGTCCACAACCAGATTGAAGCTTTGCCATTCGTGTCGTAAAAAAAGACATAAACGCCGCCGGTATGCGAGTCATCGGTATAACTTGGACCGCCAAAAAAGCTGTTGGGCCATCCGGTGCCCCATTGCCCGCGTGTAGCCAGGCTGCTTCTGACAACCTCTTCGCTGGTTGAATCGGCAATTGGATTGCCAAACCAGACGTAATCGCCGGTGTGCAGCGGGCTGCGGTTATAGGGGAGATCGACCCCGTTGCCATTTCCATTGCCGAGGGCTTTCAGGTCCAGTTTGTCGGCAGTGCCGTTGAAATTGGTCAGTCGCGCACCGGTATCCGTGGCGCCAAATACAAAAGTATCGGCAACCCCCGTCGCCGAATTCACGGCATCGGTCATTGCCGTCATGCGGACTTGACCCGTGCCATCCACGGTCTTGCCGGATAACTGCAAAGCTGTTCCAGCCAATACCTGACCGGCACCGAGGGAAAACTTGGAAAAGTTGCTGTAAAAGTCGACTGTTGTCGTGGCGGTTACACCTTCACGAGAGAAGGTGGCGATGCTGCCGTTGATTGTGAAGGTGATGTCGCCAGTGGCTGTGCCACCAAAGGTGACGACCCCTGCGTTGTTGCTTACCGTAAATGAATGCTGCGGGACCAGGGAGATCAACTGGGTCAGATTGCCCGGTACGGCTTGCGCTATGGCATCCGTCAGGGCACTGCCCGAATAGCTGCTGGCGGCATTTGTCAGGTTGCCGCTTGTTGCGCCGGAGATAATTGCCTGGGTTGCACTGCCTTGAGCAATGACCGCGACTTTGGCCAGGTCGACGATATTCGTTGCTGTACCGGCGGCGGCATTGTTTGCTCCCGTAATCTGGGCGAGTTGGTTGGCCAACTGGTCGATCGAGGTGGTGCCTGTAGTGCCGGCGGCTGCTTTGATAATGCCGGTCAGTAGCGTGTTGCTCGTCAGATCAATCTGGCTGTTGGGTGCTGTTTGCTTGATTGCCTCGGCAAGTGCCTTATTCACGGCAAGCGCTGCCTTTTGCTGGTCGACTGTGCTGCTCGCCGCATCAATGGCGGAAGAGACCTGGGTCATGACATTGGCCAATTGCAGCGCTTTGGCCTGCACGGCCAGCGCCATTTCCTTGGCGACAATTGTCGCCGAACTGTTGGCCAGGACAGTGAGTGGGTCATAGGTCAGAACGTTGACCGTGGCAGGCAGGCCGAGGGCGTTCTGGAGCATTGTCGTGGCTTGATCGATTGAGCTTGCCTGGTTGGTGGCCAGTAGCGTTTGCAGCATGGTGGTCAGGGGGGAAACGACGGTGCTGCCGGCTGGTGCGCTCAATACGCCCAGAAAGGGTTTGCCGGTCATGATGTCGACCCCGCCATGCGCAATGATTGTCCCGTTTGCGCCATTCTGGGGAAGTACGTAATTGCCGTTGGCATCCGTGGTCGATGACCACTCCCCGCTATCCTGAACGCCATTGCCGTTCGCATCGGCAAATACGGTTGCACCACTGACGTAGCCATCTATCGCAGAACCGGTGACACCGTTAGCCCCGAGTTTGCTTAGCAGTGCGTCGAAACCATCCTTGCCATTGTTCAGGCTGACCGTGCTTTCACCGATATTCTGCAGCAATGCCGAAACAGAGTCATTGACCACACTGCCGGTGAAATAACTTGCTTTGCCAGCTGTTTCCAGACTTTCCAGAAAACTGTTGGCGGCAGTAGCGCGATTTGTCAGAGTGTTGCCGACGCCCTCCTGAAGATCGACCAATCCGTTGAACAACTTGGACCAGGATGTATAGCCGTTGGCTTGGAGGGTTTGAGCAATCTGAACGCCCTGCTCGTCGGTAAATGTAAGACCCAAACCATTTTTGGCAATGGTTCTGATCACACCGCCGACGCCGATTTGATTGGCAGCCGTGTTGACAACGGAATCGATAAGCTGGTCCAGTTGAGCCCGGTTCCCATCGGCACCAAGCAGAGTTTTCAGGGAATTCATCCCTTCTTTTGGGGCGGCAGTACCCGTGGCCAGGATGAACATTTCCTGAAGAATCTGGCTGTGGCTTTCCGTTGTCATTAGTTGCCTTCCTTTGAGTTGTCTTGCTGTGGATATGGCTTGGAAAACGGCAGATTGCATCTTCCAAATATGCAGAAAACTTTAACCAATTTGTTAGAAAGCAACAATGCAATAAGCCAATATTTCTAGGTGCGAAAAAGGCATAAGCAATTCACGAATTGCTTATGCCGGATGACCTGTTTGTCATTTTGATAGATGTGGTGCCTCAAAGATTTCGCTGAAGCAACTGCCGTCTTGCCCTATGCTTAGCGTCGGATTGAGGCGGCTGTTCTTAGTGGCTTAGCGCTGCCTCAATGGCCTCGACCACCTTGCCGGCATCGGGCAGGGTGTCCGGGGCGAAGCGGCGGATGACCTGGCCGTTGCGGTCGACGAGGAATTTTTCGAAATTCCACAGCACTTCCGGTGCCGAGGTCGGCTCGATCTTGTAGCCGCGTAGCGCGGTTTCCATGCCGGCGCGGTCTTCGGTCTGCGGCTGGGCGGCGATCAACTGGGCGTAGAGCGGGTGCTTGTCGGCGCCGGTGACGGCGATCTTGCTGTAGAGCGGGAAGCGGACGCCATAGGTCAGCGTGCAGAACTCCTGAATCTCGGCATCGCTGCCCGGTTCCTGACCGGCGAAATCGTTGGCGGGAAAGCCAAGCACGGCAAAACCGCGTTCGCTGTAGGTTTCGTGCAGCTTTTCCAGCCCGGCGTACTGCGGCGTCAGGCCACATTTGGATGCGACATTGACGATCAGCAGGACGTCGCCGGCATGCTCGCGCAGGCTGGTCGGTGCGCCGTCGATGGCTTTCAGGGGAATGTCGTAGAGGGAAGTGCTCATGGGGTCTCCTTGGTTAAATCTCGTTTGACCGATTTGCTTGGCAGAGTTCCAGCGGATCAATATCTGCGCTGCAGATGGCTACTATATGTCCTTGTCGCAACGGGTTTTCGTAGAATCGGACGAAGCCCGCACATTTTCCGGAGAGTTTGCCGATGAACACCACACAAGACAAGGATGTCGCCCTCGAACTGGCCTGCCGCATGCCCAAGGCTGAACTGCACGTGCATATCGAAGGCACGCTGGAGCCGGACCTGGCTTTCGCACTCGCCCGCCGCAACGGCATCACGCTGCCCTATGCTGACGAGGCCGCGCTTGCCGCGGCCTACGATTTCGACAGCCTGCAATCCTTCCTCGACCTCTATTACGCCTGTGCCGACGTGCTGCGCACCGCCGACGATTTCCGCGACCTGATGCTGGCCTACCTGGAACGCGCCGCGGCCGACAACGTCATCCACGCCGAAATCTTCTTCGACCCGCAGACGCACACCGCCCGCGGCATTTCCTACGTCACTGTGCTCGATGGCCTGGAAGAAGGCCTGCGCCTCGGCTGCGAACGCTGGGGCATCAGCGGCCGGCTGATCCTCTGCTTCCTGCGCCACCTCAGCGAGGCAGACGCCTTCGCCACGCTGGCCGAGGCCGAACCCTGGCTCGACCGCATCCACGGCTTCGGCCTCGATTCATCGGAAAAAGGTTTTCCGCCCAGCAAGTTCGCCCGCGTCTTCGCCCGCTGTCGCGAACTCGGCAAGCCGGTCGTCGCCCACGCCGGCGAGGAAGGGCCGCCGGAATACATCAGCGAAGCGCTCGACCTGCTCGGCGCGCAGCGCATCGACCACGGCGTGCGCGCTGTCGAAGACCCGGCTGTCGTCGCCCGTCTGGTCCGCGAAGGCATTCCGCTGACTGTCTGCCCGCTGTCCAATATCCGCCTGTGCGTTTTCCCGACGATGGAACAGCACACGCTCGCCAGCCTGCTTGCCGCGGGGGTGAAAGTTACGGTCAACAGCGACGATCCGGCCTATTTCGGCGGCTATCTGAACGACAACATCCGCGCCGTCCAGGCCGCCTTCCACTTCGACACCGCCACCTGGCAACGTATTGCCCGGAATAGTTTTGCAGCGAGTTTTGTCGATGAGGCGCAGAAGCTGGCGTGGATCGAGCGGCTGGAGGCGTTTTTTGCGGTCGACGGGTGATATTTACGGGAAATGGGGGCGGTTGTGTCGGAGAAGTGTTATCTGTGGCGGTTCCGCAGCGGGTAGCGCTATAGGTGGAAATCGCCTGCGGCTTCCGGCTGATAAAGCACTTTCCCGATCCGGATATGGCAGGTTTTGTTCGGCATTCGCCAGTTGAAGGCATCGCCCTCCTTGTAGCCCAGGATGGCGGTGCCGATGCCGGAGCTAACCGATAGTTTCCCGCTGCGGTCGTCTGCATCCTCCGGGTAAACCAGTGCAACCTCCACTTCCTCGTCGTCCACCTGCAGCAAGGTCCTGGAGTTCATCGTGACGACATCCTCCGCCACCTCTCTTGGATCGACGACGATGGCGCGCTCGATCTCGTGCTCCAGTTCGAAAATATCCGCGCCCAGTTCGAGGTCGACCAGATTTCTCAACCGTGCCTTGTCGATTTCGGTGATGTAGATGTCGGCGGCGTGAACCGCCGGGCGTTCGCGCAAGAGCCGGAGATAGCGCGCCGAGTTCATGACCAGAGACTTCGTCGCTGGCGTTTCGCTCTCCAGCAAGAATCCGCTATGCAGGAAAGCGCTCAGCGATCGCACGTTGTCTGGATGGATTTTGGCGATTAGCTTCTCGGCCCGCATCTCGAAGAAGGCGAGCTTCATGCCTTCGCGGATGGCGCTGGCGCCGAGCTTGCGGCCCCAGTTGTCGCGGTCGCCGATGATCAGGACCATTTCGCAGTTCGGGCCCGCCTTGACGAGGCGCACGAAGCCCACCGGCACGTCGTACTGGTCATGAGCCATGAAGAACCGGCCGCCTTGGTTGAACAGATGGGTCAGGATCGGTAACTGGACCCGACTGATAACCTGCTCGATCGAGCGGGAAACGTGGCGCGAATCGCTCAGGTAGCGGGTGATCTCCTCATCCTCCAACCAGTCGATCAGCGTCAGCGCGTTTGCCCGAGTGATCTCGGGGCACAGGGAAATGAAAGGCGTGTTCATCTTGACCTCGTTTTACAAGCGTATGGGAACAGAAAAGCCGCGTCGCTCAGGACGTGAGCGGCGGATGCCAATGGCCGCTGAATAGCCGTTTCGGCAGTTCTCGCGCACGTACCCAGGCGCTGGCTTCCCACACTGCCATCGGTACGTTGAGGCCGGCATAGATGCCGTAGCCTGACCCGGCCTGGATGATCTCCTCTGCCGCAAGGCTTTCGCCCGCCTTGATGGCCCCGCCGGCGACGATGGATTTGCCGGACACGATCCCCCAGCACGCTTCCAGATGGTCCGTGACATCGATCCCCTGATTCACTTCGATGCCCTGCGCCGACCAGGCGCTGCCACCGACCTTCAGTGCGCCCCGGGCGCGGAGATTGCTCAGACACTTCAGGGCGGCGCCGACGGCGACATCGCCGCCTACTGTCGCCGTGCCAGCAATCTTGCAATCCGTGCCGACTTCGACATCCCAGCCGACGCGCAGGTCGCCACCGCAGTTCAGGTGCTCGTCCACCTGCAGATTCCAGTCGGCACGCACATCCCCGCCCACTTGCAGGTAGCCCAGCGAGCGGATATTTCCAGATGCCCACAGGTCTTCACCGACCTGCAGGCTGCGCCCGACCCGAATGCCGGACGCTGCCCGCAAACTGCCGCCGATGCGCAGTACGGTGTCTACGTCGATCTGGCCGCGAACATGGAGACTGCCGGCGAACACGAAAGCGTCCGCCTCCAGTGCATCCACTTCAAGGACAGTCTTGGTCGGTCCGAATTGATCCATCAGCCAACAGGCATCGGAAACCCGCCCGGCTGCCACGAGCGCATCGAGCAGGGGCTGGTAATCCGAGCCTTCCTGAAAATGGCGCATGAACCAGCGGAAACCATCGGCACAGGGGTTTTTCTGCCGGACGAATTGACGCGAGATATCCATCGCCGCCCCCTTATCTGACAGATTGATGACGGGAGACGGAATCGCCTGGCGAGTAGACAACCCGGACGATCAGAGCGGCACATACCGACTGCTGCAGTAGTGCGCCGTGCCGGGCAGCATTTGCCGGACTGTCAAGATCGGAGGTTCCTGGTGGCGGCCAGAGGCTGTGTTTGTGGATGTTCATGAAAACTCCTGGATGGCAAGTGTTATCCCGTACCGGATGGTGCGAGAAAGGGGTTACGCGGCAGCCGCTGACAATCGCTGAAGGATCAGGCGAATGGATGCGGCGTGCAGCACAAGCACGATTACGAGGTGAAACAGGGAAGGTATGGCGAATTCGAAAATGCGGCAGCGTTAGTGGTCGACCGCAATCTCGCTTCAGTTGAGCCCGGCGATGGTTTTGTTGTGCTATGAAGGGAAAAGCGTATCGCCGGGCCTAGGAATCTGCGGCGATTGAGCAGATTCCTGAGCGTTCCGGGCGAAGCAAGGCTGCACCATCCACCATCGCAGCCGCATGGGGCGCGAATACAGTCGGGGCGGAGAGCGAGGTCAAAGCCATGGGCGGACTATAGTTTGTCGCCAGAAAGAATGTCAAACCTGCCAGACGGCTACCCGGTGCACGTCGGCCAAGGCCCCTCTTGGCTATCTGATGCCAGAAGAGATCGAGTTCAACGCGCCGCATTTGAAACGAGCATTTTACTGTCCGTAAAAACGGGATTGTTTCGTAATGGTTTTATGTTTTTCTCGAAGTGTTCATCATCATTTTCTAACTGTGTTTGTCGGCAAGTCGTGGATACAGTTTGCCCATCCGGAAGTCCCGGACAGACATTGATTATGGATAGCCCCTCAAGGAGAAATGCGAATGCGTACCTACCCGATTGATAGCCCTCAAGCCAAATCCCGGATTATTGCCCTGACGCTCTTGGCGGATGGTGGCCTCGATAAATCGGAAATCGAGTGTCTGGAAAGCCAGGATATTGTTAATCGCCTCGGTATCGCCAGCGAAACATTCGACACAGTGATGCGCGAGTTTTGTGAAGACATCGATCAAAGCGGGTTACGCCACCGGAATGGACAACTTGATCTCGAACACCCCGCAATTGAAGCGATGCTCAACGAGATTCGCCAGCGCAATGTTCGGCAAGCCCTGTTGCGTACGATTTTCGACATCGTGCACGCTGACCGCAACGTTAGCCAAGGCGAAGCACAACTTACTTCGCGGGCGATGAAGCATTGGGGGATCAGGCAGCAGAATTTGACGCAACCAAAGCAATCGTATCTTGCTGGCCTACCGCCCCAAGTGCGCAAATTGGTTGCTGAAGCGTGCTCGTAAGCAGCGAATCATTTCGTCATCAGAAAACCACCAATTTCTGCGGTCGACCGCAATATTTGGGCAGTTTTATCATCGAGAATGCGTGCGATGCAGGCTGCGCTTGTCGTGGCCTGCGCCAGCAAACTTAATGAAGCGCTCAAGGAGGGCTGCTTGTGATCCGGATAGCGTCGTCTCCAGATTTGTTGCCCGAAGCCCGCGTCGCGGCGATTGAGGCCGCTCTGCGTCCGCTTGCCGATGCCGGACGGGCGGTGCAGATGAAGGCTTATCTGTTGAACCGTTTCGATTTTCTCGGTTTGCCGGCGCCGGTGCGTCGGGCTGCAGTGTTGGGGTTGATACGCCCGCCGCCGACCGATGCCGGGGTCTTGTTGGCTGTGGCGCGTTTGTTGTGGGCGAAGTCCGAGCGGGAGTTTCGCTATACGGCCATCGACTTGCTGCGTCGGCATGTCCGCATGCTGGATGTCGCGCATCTGCCCGAGTTGCGCGAACTGCTGCAGCGGGATCCGTGGTGGGAGACGGTGGATGGTTTGAGCGCGGTCATTGGCGCGCTGCTGCGTGTCGCGGTGAAGCGTGATCCGGCGGCGTCAGCGGTGATGGATGCGTGGATAGCCGATGCCGATTTTTGGGTGCGCCGGGCGGCGATGCTGCATCAACTGGGTTGGCGACTGGAAACGGACGAAGTCAGGCTGGCGCGTCATGCGTTGCAGCTGGCTGGCGAGCGGGAGTTTTTCATCCGCAAGGCGATTGGTTGGGCGCTGCGCGATTACGCCCGCTGGAACCCCGATTTTGTGCGGGCTTTTGTCGATGCGCAGCGGGCGGTTTTGTCCAAGCTTAGTGTGCGCGAGGCTTGTCGGCATTTGACCTGATCCGGGCGATTTGCCGCCGCGCGCATTGTTGGTCCTTTCTGCCCTGTCGCATAGCCGACATGAGGGTGGTATTTCTGGCGCCGGTGTTTTTTGTTGGGGTTTGAGCGCTTTCTTTTTTTTCATTGTTTTAAAAGGGGTTTCTTCGATTAAAAACCGATTGGCATGTGTTTTTATGATGGGCGCGTTTCCTGCTTGGTTGTCCTTTCGCTGACGCTATCAAGCTTGTTCATGGAGGTCGGGAGGGTCTGCCTGCCGATCTGCCTGAGGGCAAAGGGAGTAACCGGAATCATGAAAACCAATCTGCCAATCACCAACCACGAAATCGTCATGGACGAGGGTGTCACCATCGTCACCAAGACGGATTTGAAAGGGGTGATTACCTATGTCAATCAGGACTTCGTTCGCATTTCCGGGTTTTCCGAGGATGAGTTGCTGGGGCACAGTCACAACATCGTGCGCCATCCGGAAATGCCGGTTGAGGCTTTTGCCGATTTGTGGGCGACGCTGGGTCAGGGCAAACCGTGGAATGGCATTGTCAAGAATCGCTGCAAGAACGGCGATTTTTACTGGGTAAATGCTCATGTCGCGCCGATTGACGACAACGGCCGGATTGTCGGTTATACGTCGATGCGGACCAAGCCGAGCCGCCAGCAGGTTGCGGCAGCGGATGAATTGTATCGTCAGTTTCGTCAGGGAACGGCGAAGGTGCGGCTGGAAGGTGGGCATGCCGTCAGCGCATCGCCATGGCGTCGGCTGAATTTTTTTCGGCGGGTTCCCGATATGGCGGTCAACAGCCAGCTTCGCCTGTTAATGGCGGCGTTTCTGATCGGTTTTGCCGTGGCTGGTGCGGTGGTCTATAACGGCCTCGGCAAGGTTCAGGTCAATGGTCCGATTTATCAACGCGTGGTGCAGGGCAAGGATCTGGTGGCCGACATCCTGCCGCCGCCCGAGTATTTGATCGAGTCCTATCTGGTGGTTCTCGAAATGCTGCGTGCCGAACCGGCCGCCTTGCCGGCGCTATTCGAGAAGAGCGCGCAGTTGCGCCAGGATTTTGATGTCCGCCACCAGGTCTGGGTCAAGGACCTGGAACCCGGCGTGATGAAAACCTTGATGGTGGAAGATGCCTACCGGCCGGGCGTCGCCTTTCTTGAACGCCGCGATCAGGCATTCATTCCTGCCTTGAAGGCCGGCGACCGTGAGGCTGCCGAACGCCTGTTGCCGGAGCTGGCCGCACTTTACGCCGAGCACCGGGCGGTCATCGATCAGGTTGTGGTGATGGCCAATGCACGGATTGCCGAGGACGAAAAGCAAGCCGCAGCAATTATCGAAGAGAACTACCTGCTGCTCGGTGGTCTGGGCTTGGCGATTGTGCTCTTGGTCAGCCTGCTGGGCACCATGGTGATTCGCAATCTGCAGCGTCTGCTTGGGGGCGATCCGCGTTATGCCTGTGAAATCACCCGGCACGTGGCCTCCGGCAATCTTGCCTTGCGTATCGAGGTGAATCCGCTTGACCACAGCAGCCTGCTGGCTTCGATCAGCCATTTGCGTGGGATGTTTCGCAGCATGTTGACCGAGATACAGCGCAATGCCGACCAGGTGGCAATGCACGCGCAGATCATGGTTGCGGTGGCTGACCGAGTGGCGCTGTCATCGCAGGCGCAGAGCGAATCGACCGCCGGTGTGGCGAGCACGACTGAAGAGGTCAGCAGCAGTATGGCTCAAGTGGTGGATAGCGCTGCCGAGGCGCACGCCATTTCGGTCGCCTCCGGCAACACGTGTGAAAATGGTGCGGCGGTAATTCACAACGCCGTCAGCAGTATGGAGGCTATTGCCCGGACGGTGCGCCATTCAACCGATACGATCCTGGCGCTGGGCGGCGAGTCGCAGCGTATTTCCTCCGTCATCATGGTAATTCGGGAGATTGCCGACCAGACCAACCTGCTTGCCTTGAATGCGGCAATCGAGGCTGCCCGTGCGGGTGAAAGTGGGCGTGGTTTTGCCGTTGTGGCCGATGAAGTGCGCAAACTGGCTGAACGGACGGCAAGCGCCACCCGGGAAATCGCCGGCATGATCCAAGCCATCCAGGTCGGCATGAACGAAGCGGTGTCGACCATGGAGGCCGGGGTGAGCCAAGTCGATCAGGGCGTTGCGCTGGCGAACGAAGCCGGGGTGGCAATCCAGCGTATCCGCGATAGCGCGGCCAAGGTGGTGACGGTCGTGGCGAGTATTTCCGATGCTCTACGCGAACAGGGGGTGGCGACTGAAAATATCCGCAGCCATGTCGAGAGAATTTCCGGTTTGTCGGATGAGAACAATGCGGTAGCCGCCGATGTGTCGAACGGTGCTCACCAATTGCTTGAAACTGCGACCGGGATGCAGGGTACGGTCAGCCGCTTTGCGGTCTAGCCGCGCGGAGTAGCAGGGATATTGCCGGGTGGTGTGTCATACTTTTCCGGTTCTCATGGCAAGGTAGCGGCAAATCGATGAGCAATACCCGGATCATCAGTTTTTTGGCCATTCTTGGACTGTTTGCCTCTGCTGCATGCGCCGCGGAAGGGGTAGTCCTGCAGCTGAAATGGACCCACGCATTCCAGTTTGCCGGCTACTACATGGCCCAGGAAAAGGGTTATTACCGGGATGTCGGGCTGGATGTGGAGATTCGCGAAGCCAGTCCTGCCACCGATGTGGTTACGGAAGTGCTGGCCGGCCGGGCCAACTATGGCGTTGGTACCAGCAGCTTGCTGCTGGAGCGAGGCAAAGGCAAGCCAGTCGTTGTGATGGCCGTGATCTTCCAGCATTCGCCGCTGGTTTTTCTCGCCGCCAGAAGCGAAGGCCTGCGCAGCGTCCATGATCTGGTCGACAAGCGCATCATGCTCGAGCCGCATTCGGAAGAACTGCTTGCCTACCTCAAATGGGAGAAGGTGCCGCTCGACCGGATCACCCGGTTGCCGCATCAATTCGATACCAGTGCGCTGGTTCAGGGGCAAGTCGAGGTCATGTCGGCTTATTCGATCAGCGAGCCATTTGCCTTGCGCCAGGGTGGCTTCGACTATCAGACATTTTCTCCCCGTGCGGCCGGCATTGATTTCTACGGCGATAACCTGTTCAGCAGTAGTCGGGAATTGGTCGATCATCCCGAACGGGCGGAAGCATTTCGTCAGGCCAGTTTGCGCGGCTGGGAATATGCCATGGCGCACATCGACGAAACGATTGGCGTCATTCTTGCAAAATCCGCCGGCAGCCTGGACCGGGCATTCCTGGAATTCGAATCCGGCCAGATGCAGCCGCTGATTCGCAGTGATCTTGTCGGTATCGGTTACATGCATGTGGGGCGCTGGCAGCACATTGCTGATACCTATGCGGATCTCGGCATGCTGCCCAGGACTGTCTCGCTGGATGGTTTTCTGTTTCAGGAGGAGCGTGGCTACCTGAATGAAAGGCTTTATCGCATTCTTGGTATTGCCTTGGCGATTCTGCTCTTGACTGGTGCGGCGGCGCTGTACAGCATTCGCATGAATCGGCGCTTGAGTCGCAGCCAGCGTTCGCTGGCCCGGCGGACCGAAGAGTTGCAGTTGCAGGCTCAGGTGCTCGAACAACTGAATCAGGGAGAATCGCTCGAGCAGGTTTTGCTTACGCTGGTTGCCGGCGTCGAGCGTATGGATCCCGATGTTTTTTGCTCGATATTGTTGCTTGATGCCGAGGGTAGGCATTTGTCGCGAGGGATCGCACCGAGTCTGCCCGAGGATTACAGTCAGGCGATCAGTTGTTTAGTGATCGGCGATGGTGTCGGATCATGCGGTACCGCAGCTTTTCGCGGTGAGCGCGTGGTGGTTGAGGATGTCCTCAATCATCCCTATTGGACAGCGTTCCGCGCCATCGTGGCGAAAACCGGATTGCGCTCATGCTGGTCCGAGCCGTTCAAGGACAGGAACGGCAAGGTCGTTGGTACTTTTGCGATGTACCGGAAACAGGTGGCCGCCCCGAGTGGAGAACAGATTCTGGCCATCGAGAATCATGCCCGGCTGGCGGCGCTGGCTGTCGAGCGCTCGCGGGCACGGGAGGCGCTGGCGCGGAGCGAGATGCGCTATCGGCTGATTACCGAAAACAGTACAGACGTGATCTGGACGCTGGAGTTGCCGTCCTTGCGTTTCAGTTACATCAGTCCGTCGGTGGAACGTCTGCGCGGCTTGTCGGCCGAGGAAGCCATGCAGCAAACCCTGGACTCTGCATTGACCCCGGCGTCGTTGGTGGACGTTCAGACGGCATTGCAGGATAGCCTGCGGCGGATTGCCGAAGGTGACGATGCTGCGCGGTTTTCCCAGCTGGAAATCGATCAGCCGTGCAGGGATGGCCGGATCATTCCTACCGAGGTGGTGACGGCGATAATTCTGGATGACCAGGGGCAGCCCTACCAGATCGTCGGGATCACCCGGGACATTTCCGAGCGTCGGCGGGCCGAGCAGGAACGCGAGCGCTATCGGCAGGATCTGGAAACGATGGTCGGCCGGCGCACCGAGGAGTTGCAACTGGCGAAGGAAGCGGCTGAAGTGGCCAGTCGTGCAAAAAGTATCTTCCTGGCCAACATCAGCCATGAATTGCGCACACCGATGAACGGCATCATGGGCTTGGGCGAGATGGTGAAACGCCGTGTCAGCGAACCGAAAGTCCGGGAATTGCTAGACCGCCAGAGTGAGTCTGCCGAACGCCTGCTCAACCTGCTCAATGACCTGATCGAAATTGCCAGTATCGAGGCGGATCAGTTGGTGTTGAAGCAGGACAGTTTCCTGCTTCCCGACTTCCTGGAGCCTCTGTTGACCCAGCCCAGGGAAAGTGCGGCAAGAAAGGGTTTGGCGCTTCTGGTCGATCTGGCGCCGATACTGCGCGAGCGTCCCTTGCTGGGCGATTCCCTGCGTCTGGGCCACGTATTGAGCAACCTGCTGAGCAACGCCGTCAAATTCACCGATGCGGGTTCGGTACAGCTTTCGGCTCGGGAAAGTACTTCGCTGACCGGACAGAGAATGGTCTGTTTCGAAGTGATCGACAGCGGTATCGGCATTGCATTCGAAGATCAGCAGCGGATTTTTACGCTGTTTGAGCAGGGGGACGGGTCGTCGACCCGGAAATACGGCGGTACCGGGTTGGGCTTGGCACTGAGCAGGAAACTGGTCGAGATGATGGGTGGAAGTATTGGTGTTGAAAGTCATCCTGGACGCGGCAGCACTTTCCGGGTCGAGTTGCCTTTCGCCTGAAGCAGCAGGCAAGCGCCGGAGGTGAGGCGATCCTTGCTGGACAGGCCAGTGAACGTGGCCGATACTTGGTGCATACAAACTATGACTAAAGTTATGGCTCGCTCACTCTCTTTCTCTGCTCTTTTGCTCAGGTAACGCATGAAGGAATGGCTGTTCCTTCTGGGGGCGTTGCTGACCCTTGGCGGCTTCATCGGCTGGTCGGCGATGGACGAGCACGCCGCGATTGAAGCCCGTGAACGTGAGCATCTGACGGCCCAGAGCAAAATTTTGCATGACAGCCTGAGTCGCCATCTGGATTCGGTTTCCCGAGCGCTGAATAGCGTTCGGAACGATGTCAAATACTGGGAGAGTCAGCCAGATGGCATGAATCGCGCAACTTTACGCCTGCGCGCTTTTGTCGACGCCATGCCGGGGGTGCGGACGATGGCGATCATCAGTGCACAAGGGAAAATCCTGGCGGCGAATCGTTCCGAACTGATTGGTGCGACGATTTCCGAGCGCGAGTATTTCCAGGTGGCGCAGAAAAATCCGGATGTAGAACGTTTTTACATCGGCCCGCCTTTCCTGACGAGCTTGGGCGTCTGGTCGATGAATGTGGTGCGCGTGATTCCGGGAGAAAACGGCGAGTTTGCCGGGGTCGTCGCGGCAACGCTCGATCCGGAGGAATTCAGGATGATGCTGGATGCGGTGAATCGCACACCAGACATGTGGTCTGCGCTGGCCCATGGCGATGGCAAGCTGTTTCTGACCATGCCCGAGCGGCTGGATTTGCAAGGGGCGGATCTGGCCCGTTCCGGCTCTTTCTTCAGTCGCCATCGGCAGAGCGGGGAAGCGGCTAGCGTGTTGATCGGTAAGGTCATGACGACCGGTGAGTACCGGATGATGGCGCAACGCACCGTGCAGCCAGCCGCCTTGAAGATGGACAAGGCGCTGGTCATCGCGATCAGTCGGGATATGGAAGTGCTGTATGCCGACTGGCGTGATCGGCTGCGTGCCGAAGTCAGTCTATTTGCCCTGCTCGCCTTGAGTTGCATGGGCGGCTTGTACCTGCTGCAAAGGCGTCGGCATAGCGCCGAACAGTTGCTTGCTTCAGCCAATGCCGCACTGGCCGGCAACGAGCATTTTCTTCGTTCGCTGATCGATATCATTCCCGGCATGGTGGGTTACTGGAGTGCCGAGTTGCGTTGTGGCTTCGCCAACAGCGCCTACCGGGAATGGTTTGGCCGGGAGCCGGCACAGATGCACGGCTTGACGATCCAGGAGTTGCTCGGCGAAGAATTGTTCAAGCGCAATGAGCCTTTTATCCGTACTGCCTTGGGAGGTGAGGCTTGCTCGTTCGAGCGCACGCTGATCAAGGCAGATGGCAGTACGGGTTACACCTGGGCGCATTACATCCCGGACATCCTGGACGGTGAGGTACGTGGCTTCTTTGTCCTGGTTTCCGATATTTCCGATATCAAGCAAACGGAAATTCGCTTACGGGCGGCGTTGACCGAAGCAGAGCGCTTCCGCGAGGCGCTGGATTACGTGAGTTCGTTCATCTACATGAAAGACGCTTCCGGTCGCTATGTTTATGCCAACCAGCCTACGCTCGACCTGTTCGGCGTTCGTGCCGAGGAACTGCCGGGCAGTGCCGACGAACGTTTCTTTCCGCCGGCCACCGTGCAACGCCTGAAGGAGGTTGATGCACTCGTGTTAGCTGGAGAGCATACGGAAGAAGAAATCGAAGTACAGGATGAAACTGGCCATAGCCGCACTTATTGGGAAATCAAGACACCGATTTATATCCATGGCGAGACCAAGGAGGTTTGGGGTTTGTGCGGCATTTCCACCGATATCACCGAGCGCAAGCAAATCGAAAGTGCTTTGCTGCGCAGCACCCTGCGCTTGAGCGAGGCGCAGCGTATCGGGCGGATCGGCGATTGGGAGTTCGACTTGCTGACCCGGCGCCTGACCTGGTCGGACGAGGTTCATCGCATCTTCGAAATTGACAAGGCGCAGTTCGATTGCTGCTACGAAACCTTCCTTGCCGCCGTGCATCCGGAGGATCGCGACAGTCTGCATGAGAATTATCAGCGTGGTCTGGCGACCGGACTCTCCAGGGTAGACATCTCGCATCGCCTGTTGTTGCCGGATGGCCGTATAAAGTACGTGCAGCAACGGGGTGAAACGCTGTATGGAGAAGATGGCAAACCGCTGCGTTCAGTCGGCACCGTCCAGGATATTACCGAGCGTCGTCTGGCAGAAATGGAGCTGGAGCATTACCGCCATCATCTGGAGCATCTGGTAGAGGAGCGGACAACGGCCTTGACTATCGCCAAGGAAGCAGCAGAAACCGCCAGTCGGGCAAAGAGCACTTTCCTGGCCAATATGAGTCATGAGCTGCGGACGCCGATGAATGCCATCATGGGGATGGCGGCGATCGCCCTGCGCCGCACCGATGAGCCACAGTTGCGCGATTATCTCGGCAAGATCGATCAGGCATCGCAGCATTTGCTGGTATTGATCAACGATATTCTCGATTTGTCGAAAATCGAGGCCGAGCGTCTGACGCTGGAGAGCGTTCCGTTTACGCTGGGGGACTTGATGGACAAGTTGACCGCCCTGATTGGGCAAAGGGCGGTCGACAAGGGTTTGCTGCTGGATATTCATCTGCCCGCCGAACTGGCCGGCATGCCGATGCAGGGCGATCCACTGCGCTTGGGCCAAGTGCTGCTCAATCTTGTCGGCAATGCGATCAAGTTTACCCAGCAGGGCCGGATTGATGTGCGTGTGCTGGCGCTGGATACGCGGGGCGATACAGCGGTCCTGCGTTTCGAGGTAAGCGATACCGGCGTCGGTATCAATGTCGACGATCAGCAACGCCTGTTTACGGCGTTTGAACAAGCTGATAATTCAATGACCCGGAAGTATGGCGGGACCGGCCTTGGGCTGGCCATCAGCAAGCGCTTGATCGGCATGATGGGGGGCGATATCGGCATCAACAGCAAGCCGGGTGAAGGGAGTACCTTCTGGTTCATCGTGCAGCTGGATCGTTTGCCCGACCAACCCTTGCTGTCACCCCCGAAGGCTGAGGCACAGCAGTCGGCCGAGGTACGGCTGCGCCATGAGTGTGCCGGTCGCCATATCTTGCTGGTTGAAGACGAACCGATCAATCAGGAAGTTTCGTACGGTTTGCTGACAGATGTCGGGCTACGGGTCGATGTGGCGGAAGATGGCATAGTTGCCGTGGCGCTGGCCCGGCAAAATCGCTACGACTTGATCTTGATGGATATGCAGATGCCCAAGATGAACGGCATCGATGCTACCCGGGAAATCCGGAAACTGCCCGGTTATGCGGAAGTGCCGATTCTCGCCATGACGGCGAATGCCTTCAGTGAGGACAGGCAAATCTGTCTGGATGCCGGCATGAACGACCATCTCAGCAAACCGGTCGATCCGGATCGACTGTTTGAAGCGCTCGCGGCGTGGTTGTTGCCGAGCAGCAAATAGGCGAGTCCGCGGCGGATTACAACTGCAGCAGGTAGCTTTCCAGCTGTTGATCGAATTCGGCGAAGTGTGTCTGCAGCGTAGCCAGCACATCGTCTACGCCATGAATGGCCAGAACACAGTTGCCATCTTCCGAGAAAATGATGCGAATGGCCTGCAGTTGTTGTGCAATGGCCTGGTGTGCCTTGTTGTGCGCGATGCGGTGGTCTTTTGGCACGCCATCCTGCATGTACAGGGATTCGATCACGTTGTGCTTGAGCGTGGCCTCGACGAAGGCTTTGACCAGTTGTTCGATATTGGCGTGACACAGTTGGCGATGATCCGACTGGCAATGATGACAACTTTCAACAACACCGTTTTGCGTGCATGAAGCCTTGATGCGCTGAATCAGGTCAATCATGCATGCGTGGTCACGCCGCATTCGTTGTATGGCCTCTTCCTGAATCATTAGCATACGCGCACTCCGATAGGCGACTGCCGGGTTGCGGCAAGGGGCAGACACCGGGATTTTTTGTGCTTCAGAATAATACTCGACTGTTCCAATCAACTATTTTCAGTATAGACCGTTTTTCCCTGCAACCAAGCCCGCTTTCTTCTCATTGAGGTGCGTCGACCGCAATAATGCGATTTGCTTGCGTCGCTACCCCGGTCTTCGTGCCGTCCACTTATGAATGCCTCCGGAAATTTTGCAGCTATCATTATGGAATGAGCTTGCCACCCGACTCCCCCGACTCCTCCGATGGTTTTGAAAGCCCTCTGCCGCAGCGTTTCCTGACCCTGTTTGTCCCGTTGCTTGGCGTTTTCCTGACCTTGGGCGCCGGTTTTGTGATCTGGTATCTGGCGCAGCAAATCGGTCAGCGCGATCTCGATACAGCGGTTGACGACGCAAGAAGTTTCTCTCGCTCGGTGACTCAGTTTCGCAATTTTTACAGCGCCGAAATTGTTCCCCGGGCGCGCGCCAGCGGTATGCAGATTACCCATGCGTATCGTCATTTGCCCAACGCCCTGCCTTTGCCGGCAACTTTCACCCTGGATTTCGGTGAATTTCTGTCCGGTCAGAATGAGAGTTTCGGGGTGCAGTTATACAGCGATCTGGCTTTTCCCTGGCGGGCGGAAAAGCGCGTGCTGGACGATTTTCAGCGCGCCGCCATGGCCAGCTTGAAAACCGATCCAGGCCAGCCCTATTTTCGCGTGGTCGAGATGAACGGTGAGCGAATCCTGCGCTATGCCACGGCAGATCGGATGCTTGAGAGCTGCGTGGCGTGTCACAACACTTATCCCGGATCGCCGAAGACCGACTGGGTGGTCGGTGATGTGCGCGGGGTGCTCGAAATCCGTCGTTCGATGCGCCTTGCGGAAGAGTCTCTGGCTGGTGGTTTGCGTAATGCGGCTTATCTGTCGGCGGTGATGATTGGTGCGATTTTGCTCTTGTTGTGGATCAGTCTGCGCAATATGCGTCAGGCCATGCGGGACAAGGCAGCATCAAACCGCCAGTTACGTGCCGAAATCACGCATCGCAATGATGCACGGCATGCGTTGCGCCTCAATGAAGCCAAGCAGCGAGCCATTTTTGACAGTATTTTGGAGGCGGTGGTGGTGATTGATACGCGCGGCCGGATCGTTCAGACCAATCGCGTGGCGGCGGACATGTTCGGTTATTCAGCTGAGGAAATGACCGGACAAAATGTCAGCATGTTGATGCCGAACCCGCATGCCGACCAGCACGACAATTATCTGGCACGCTATCTGGAAACCGGCGAAGCCAACGTGATCGGCCATCTGCGTATGCTTAATGCCCGGCGCAAGAATGGCGAGATTTTTTCGATACATCTGGCGGTCAGTCATGTGGAAACCGGCGGTGACAGCTTCTTTGCCGGCGTGATCGTCGATGTGACCGAGCGTCTTGCCCAGGAGGCCGCCTTGCGCCTGGCGCGTGACGAAGCGCTGGAGTCGGCGCGTATCAAATCCGAGTTTCTGGCCAACATGAGCCACGAAATCCGGACGCCGATGAACGGTGTCATCGGGATGAACGATCTGTTGCTCGATACCTCGCTCAACGAAGAACAGCGTTCATTGGCGTTGACCGTGCAGAAAAGCTCGGAGTCCTTGCTCAAGATCATCAACGACATCCTCGATTTGTCGAAAATCGAGGCGGGCAAGCTGCAGTTCGAGAATGTGATTTTTGACCCGCTGCTGAGTATCGAAGAGGTGCTGGAACTCTTTGCCGAACGGGCTGCAGATAAGGGGCTGGAGATCGGCTATCGCACCGGCTCGGCCCTGCCGCGCCAAGTCGTTGGTGACGAAGGGCGTTTGCGTCAGGTGTTGAGCAATTTGCTGGGCAATGCCATCAAGTTTACCGAGGCAGGGGAAGTCGAGATTCAGGTTTGTGCCGACCCGGAGCAGCCCTGTCGGCTGGAGATCGCCGTCAGCGACACCGGGATCGGTATCGCTGAAGACAAGCAATCGCTGTTGTTTCAGTCGTTCTCGCAGGTGGATGGTTCGATTACCCGACGTTTTGGCGGCACCGGTCTGGGTTTGGCGATCAGCCGTCAATTGGTGCAGTTGATGGGGGGCGAGATTGGCATGCACAGTCAGCCTGGTGCCGGTGCCACCTTTCATTTTTCGGTGTGTTTCAGTGAGCCGCCGGCAGGGCTGGATCTACGCTCGGGTTTGCCGGCGGGTTCGCCGGTGCTCTACGTTGGTCACCGCCGATTGTTGCCGGCCCAGTTGCAAAGCTGGGGGTTTGATGTGCGTAGCACCACCGATCATGTGCAGGCGGTGGAAATCCTGCGCCACTCGCCGGATCGATTGATCCTGCTTGATCTGAGCAATGCGCCTGCGCCGGTACATCGTGCCGGTACGTTACGTGATGCCTGCCGGCAAGCCGGGTTGCCCGAGCCGCAACCGGTGCTGTTGTTGACGCGTCGTCAAGGCATCGAAGACAGTGATGAACTGACCGGCTTGCGCCGACTGTATCTGCCGCTTCGTCAATCTGCCCTAGCCGCGCTGCTCGATGTCTCGCTGCCATCGCCCCAAGCGAGTGTGGTCAGGCCGATGCTCAGCATGGCTAGCGATGGCTTGGCCGGTTTGCGTGTGCTGGTCGTTGAGGACAATACGATCAACCAGATGTTGGTTCGCGCATTGCTGGGCAAGCTGGGTATCACGCCGGCACTGGCGGAGAATGGCGAGGCCGGGCTGGCCTGGATGTGCGATAGCGTCTGGGATGTCGTTCTGATGGATTGCCAGATGCCGGTGATGGATGGTTTTTCCGCGACACGCCGTTGGCGCGAGATCGAGCTTGAACGAGGAGCCGTGGCACGTTTGCCTATCATCGCCCTGACCGCCAATGCGATGGAAGGTGATCGTGAGTACTGTCTGGCAGCTGGCATGGACGACTACCTGAGCAAGCCGATCAAGCTCGATATCCTGCAGGAAAAACTGTTGCACTGGTTACCCACTGCCTTGGGAACTGCCCCAGGCTGAGCGTATACTGCGGCGCTTTTCGGCGGCCTTGGGTCGGGAGTGGACGATGGAACAAAAGACAACGCTGACCACGGGTTCTGTTGCCCTGGTCGGGGCCGGCCCCGGAGATCCGGAGCTACTGACTCTGAAGGCCAGCCGGCTGATTCAGGCGGCGGAAGTTGTGGTCTACGACAATCTGGTCGGCCGGCAGATCATCGATATGATTCCTCCTGCCACCGAGCGGATTTACGTTGGCAAGATCGCTTCCATGCACACCATGCCGCAGGAGGAAATCAGCCATTTGTTGCTGCGCCTGGCCAGCAGTGGCAAACGCGTGGTTCGCCTGAAGGGCGGTGATCCTTTCGTCTTCGGCCGGGGTGGTGAAGAGCTCGAATTGTTGCGGGCTGCGCATATTCCGGTGGAGGTGGTGCCGGGCATCACCGCTGCGCTGGGGGCTGCGGCGGCATTTGGATTTCCGCTGACGCATCGCGATCACGCCCAGACTTGCACGTTTGTCACCGGGCATCTGAAGGACGAACAGGTCGAAATGAATTGGACTGCACTGGCGCAGCCGAATCAGACACTGGTCATCTACATGGGGGTGACCGGTTTGCAGAGCATTGCCGATAACCTGATGGCGGCCGGTCTGGCGCCGGATACGCCGGCTGCGTTGATCTACAAGGCCACCCTGCCCGAGCAGAAAATCTTCCCCAGTACGCTGGGCGGCCTGCCGAAAACGGCGCAAGAAGAAGGTGTCAGACCACCCGCACTGATCGTCATCGGCAGCGTTCTTTCCTTGTTGCCGGAAAAGGACTGAGTTTCGCGACTAGGGAAGCAAAGGCTGGCCCCAGGACCATAGAACCAAAGGCTGGCCCCAGAAGCATGGAAAAAGGGCTGATTCTGCGGTCGACCGCAGGAATTTGCCTGAATTGCGCTGAGTTGTGAGCTTTTGACCGGGAAGCGAATTCAGGATTTCGCCTTCAGCGCCTTTTTCGGATAAATGTCGAAGCGGCTGGATTTTCCTTCGATGACATAACCCGGCAACTGGCCGGGGATGCTTGGCGCCTTGCGCGGTCGCTTGATCACGACGCGATGCGAGGCCAGCTCCAGTGCGGCGACCAGCAGTTCCGGGGCGTCATCGTCATCGCCGACCAGTGGGCGAAAGACGCGCATTTCCTTTTTGACCAGCGACGTCTTGGTGCGCTCCGGAAACATCGGGTCGAGATAAATCACCTGTGGCGCTTCGTCCTGCCAGGCGTGCATCAACGCGATCGCATTGCCTTGCAGCAAACGCATGCGCTGCATGATCGGTTCGATTTCCGGATCGAGCCGTCCCCGTTGCAGGCCGTCGGCCAACAGCGCCGCGATGATCGGCTGGCGCTCGATCAGGCAGAGCTGACAGCCGAGACCGGCCAGCACAAAGGCGTCGCGTCCCAGGCCGGCGGTGGCGTCGAGAATGATCGGCCGGATGCCGGGTTGCACGCCGACGGCCTTGGCGATCATTTGTCCGTTGCCGCCGCCTTGCTGGCGCCGGTGGGCTAATGCGCCCTCGACGAAATCGACGCGTACCGGGCCGGCGGCATCCGGGCCGAGTTCCTGCAATTGCAGGCCGCGTGGGCCGAGTTGCAGGGCATGGCCGGCATCGCCGGTTTGCGGTAATGACAGGGTCGCAGCCAATAATGTGACGGCGTCGGCGAACTCGGGACTCAGAGCTTCAATGCGGATTGTTGGCTGATGCACGGGTGATCCATCGATTTGTTTGGCACAGTATACAAACCCCGGCGCGCATAAAAAAACCGGCGGGGTTGCCGCCGGCTTTTTTGACCAGAAATGAGATCCCCTGCGGGACCCCAAGCCGGGCTGGATTACTGGACTTGCTGAATCCCGGCGATCACCCAGCCACGATTGCCGTCGACCGGCTTGCTCATGTGCCAGATTTCCGAGAAGTTCTCCGGTGCTGCATTGCGCTCTTCGCGAATCTCGCCGCTGAAATGCACGCTGACGATGTAGCGATTGCCTTCTTCGGCTACGTCGATCACCTGAGCATCAAGATGAAGGACATCGGTTTCCTGGCTGGCGCCCTTGCGTTCAGCGATGGCCAGCTTGATTTCGGCGAACATTTCCGGCGAGGTGAATTCGCGGATGTCGTCCAGATTGCCGGCATCGTTGGCCGCTTGCAGGCGAATGAAGTTGACCTTGGCGTTGCGTACGAAACCGTCGACATCGAAGTCGGCCGGGATATTGCCCGAGGTCGATCCGTTGGCTGCCATTGCGGCACCGGTAGCAGCGCCGGCAACCGCACCTGCGGCGGCTGGGGCGTAAGACGAACCGCCAGCCGGGGTGAAGTCAGGGCGTGCATTGTTGCCGGGGGTGGCGTTGAAGTTCGCGCCTGCGCCAGCGTACTGCATGCCATGTCCTTGTGCTGCGGCTGCCGCTGCCGCCTTCTTGCGCATGAAGAAACCGATTGCCGCGATTACGACGACGCCGAGCAGGGCGATCATCATGAAGTTGGCCAGTTCTTCACCAAAACCGAGGTGGGAAGCCAGCGCGGCCAGACCCAGACCGGCTGCCAGACCGGCCAGCGGGCCCATCCACGAGCGCTTGGGCTGGGCTTGTGGTGCAGCAGCCGTTGACGGCTTGCTCGGTGCCGACGTGACGTTGTTGTTGGCCGGTGCGGCCTGACGTTGCATGCCGGACGAGCCACCGCCACCCAGGCGCTTGGCTTCTGCATCATTGATGTTCAGCGTGAAGCCGATGATTACAGCGGCTGCCATCGCGATGAATTTGTTCATGGATGTCTCCTTTAGACAAAGTTGTGGCTGTATTGTACGCAGCTTTAGCATCGGAAAAATCAGGGTGTGGCTAAATAACTATTCGCAAAATCCGCAGTGTTTCAGGGCTTGAAGAGTGCGGCGACAGCTTCCGGATTCGACGGGAAATAGAAGTGCACGTAGGAAGCGGTCAGCCGCTCCTGGCGGTAGATCGCCTCACCTGGCCGGCCATCAGGCGTGGTCGCATGGGCCAGCGGGGTTAGTGAGGAGTCGCTTTTCGAGTAATGGAAGGTATGCCCGGCAAGGCGGCCTTCCGGCAGTTCGGCGAACTGCGTGCCCAATGCGGCAAGACGTTGCTGCATCATCGAGCGGCCCGGGAGCAGGCCGGCGAAGCGATGGGCAACACCGGCCTTGTCCACGACCTCTTCGAACAGACTCATCATACCGCCACATTCGGCGAGTAGCGGTTTGCCGGCGGCGACATGGGTACGCAGCGCCTGCCACAGCGGCGCATTTTCCGTGAGTGCCGTGGCGTGCAGTTCGGGGTAGCCACCGGGTAGCCAGACGGCGTCGCAATCCGGCAAAGGCTCGCCGGCGACCGGCGAGAAAAATCGCAACTCGGCACCCAGGCTGTGCAGGGTTTCCAGGTTGGCCGGATAAATGAAACCGTAGGCTGCATCGCGGGCGATGGCGATGCGCTGGCCGGCGAGTAAGGGGGGCAGTGCCGGCGGCGGTGCGGCGGTAAAAATCACCGGTTTGGGCAGGTCGACCGCAGAATTTTGCGTATTTCCCGTCGTGCCGGCACTGGCTTCCAGCGCATCGGCCAATTTGTCCAAGCGGGTGGCGAGGTCGTCGATTTCTGCGGCCTGCAACAAGCCGAGGTGGCGTTCCGGCAGGCTGTCGCCGCTTTTTGGCAAGGCCCCGAACCAGCCCATACCGGGCGGCAGGCTGTCTTTCAGGATTTCCGCGTGGCGCGCGCTGCCGACGCGGTTGGCCAGCACACCGGCAAAAGGCAGGCCGGGCCGGTAAGTGGCGAGGCCGTGCGCCATGGCGCCAAAGGTCTGCGCCATGGCGCCGGCATCGATCAAGGCCATGACCGGGATAGCGAAGCGTTCGGCAATATCGGCGGCGGATGGCTGGCCGTCGAACAGGCCCATGACGCCTTCGATCAGGATCAGGTCGGAGTCTTTGGCGGCGCGGGCCAGTCGCCAGCGGGCATCGGCTTCGCCGCACATGCCCAGATCGAGATTCTGGCACGGTCGACCGCTGGCGAAGGCATGAATTTGCGGATCGAGAAAATCCGGACCGCACTTGAACACGGTAACCCGCCGTCCCTGGCGGGCGTGCAGGCGGGCGAGCGCGGCGACCACGGTGGTTTTGCCTTGCCCGGAGGCGGGAGCGGCGATGAGCAGGGCGGAGCAGGAAATGAAGTCGAAAACGATGTTGGAGGCTGGCAAATCAGGTACCAAGGTAGGGGATGGAGAAAACGTAAAGTCTTCTTGATTCGATGATGCGGGATCAGTACTCGCCGATCAGCTTGTCGATGGCTGGCCGGATTTTCGCCCGGTCGGTCAAGTTAAGGCTGCCCACGGCATGGCGCAGGCGATGGTTGTCGATGGTGAAGATTTCGTCGGTGGACAATATGAAATGGCCATGCCTAGGAACCTCTACTTGTGGCGCCATGATTTCGACCGGCGGCAGTCCGGCGCGCAGGGGAATGACTACGGTAGCACCGGTGCGACTGGAGATGTGGTCGTTCTGGATGGCGACGAGAAAGGGAATGTCGGCCCTCCGGCTACCCGGATTGGGGTAAATGTCGTATTGCGCCACGTCCTAGATGCGCTCGAATTCGCTGCCGGCTAGACCGTTGGCGGCAATTGCCCGGCCGTGTTCGACCAGCGCATCGGCGTTGCGCTTCGCCCAGTCACGGTTTTCCCTTTGCTCGAGCAGGCGGGTAAAGAGCTGCTCGGCTTCGGCCGAGAAATTGATTTCGTGCTTGTAGGGTTCGAGGCGTTCCAGCAATTCCCGGCTGATCGATAGCGACAGGCGGCTTTTTGGTGTGCTGCTGGTGAGGAGGGCCATGACGATTTCTTCTTGTCAGTGAATGCGCATGATCGTACGCATTGCTCGGTGGGCTGTCAAAGCGATCACCACTCCACCTGCGCCTCTCGATCGATGCACGTGCATTGATTTGTCGCTTCCATATGTTATATGGATAGAAGATAATTACGGTGGAATTCTCCGCCGATTGCTCTTCCTGCCTATCCGTCATGTCAGAACCGGGCTTGTGATGCATGTAATTGGCCAGAATATGGTTTCCAGCTTTGCCGGGATGAAAAAAAAATGATTCAGGGGTGATCATGGGTATGCATGAGAAAGTATGTCGCGTCGCCGTCGGCCTGAGCCGGGTTGCCCGTATCGCTTGGCGGCCTTTGGCGGCACTGGGTCGGGTAGTGCTCGGCGACATGAACTGGCAGCCGCCGGTCTGGTTGGCCTGGCTGCAAACCCGACTTTCTCCGCTCGGCCGCTGGTGCCGTGATCAGGCCGCCTGGGTTGTCCTCCTTGTTGTGCTGCTCATTGGCGGTGTCTGGGGCGCCACACATGGTCCGGTCGGCGGCTGGAAAAACTGGTGGGACTGGCAGACTTTCTCCGGGGCACGTCCCGACCAGGGCGAGATCAAAACCACTGATATCCGGGTCGAAGGTCCGACGCGGACTCCATATGATGGTGACGGTAAGCCACGGCCGGTGATCTTCAAGTTTTCGGTATCGGCGGCGCCGCTCGCCCGGGTCGGCAAGGAGGCTCAGGATATCGAGCTGTCCCCGGCTCTGCCCGGCAAATGGACGTGGAGCGCGGCCAACCGGCTCGAATTCCTGCCCAATGAGGATTGGCCGATCGGCGAACGCTACACGGTCAAGCTTGGCGCCAAGACCTTGGCTCCGCACGTCACGGCGGAGCGCGAGCTGAGTTTTGCCGCGCCGACATTCGAGGTCGACATCCGCGGTGCGGAGTTTTATCAGGACCCGGTCCAGGTCAGCCTGCGCAAGGCGGTGTTCGAGGTTGCCTTCTCGCATCCGGTCAATCCCGATATTTTCGAGAAGAAGTTACGTCTGCTCGCTGAGGGGGCCGTCAGCAGTCTGGCTAAGTTTGGCGACGCGCTGAAATATACGGTGACCTACGATAAGCTTCGGCTGGCGGCATCGGTGCATTCCGATCCGCTGCCGATTCCCCAGAGCGACGTGCCGCTGAGCCTGCACATCGGCGCCGGGGTTACGGCCCAGCGCGGTGGTAAGGGGACGGCGAACGAGGTGGTCAAGGCGGTGGCGATTCCCGGCCTGTTCAGTCTCGACATTACCGAACTCAAGCAACTGATCGTCACGGCCGACAACGGCGACCCGGAAAACGTCCTGCAGCTGACGACCGGCATGGCGGTGCACGAAAAGGAAATGAACCGGGCGACGACCGCCTGGCTGCTGCCTGCGAAAGGGCCGAATGGCGACGAGGCCTATGCCTGGAGCGATCCCGCCGAAATTACCGAGGCGGTGCTCAAGCAGTCGTCGAAGCTGCCCTTGCTGCTGCTGCCGGCCGAACGGGAAAGCGGTGAGGGGCATGCCTTCAAGTTCGTTGCCGAACCCGGCCGCTACCTGCTGGTCCGCATCCAGAAAGGCCTCAAGTCGGTGGGCGGCTATCAACTGGCCGCCAACCGTGACGAGATTCTCCGCATCAAGCGCTCGGCGCCGGAGTTGGGCATCATGAGCAAAGGCTCGCTGCTGGCGTTGTCCGGCGACAAGAAGCTGCCCATCGTGGTCCGCGACCTGCCCGGTGTACGGCTGGAAATCGGCCGCCTGCTGCCGCAACAGTTGCAGCATCTGGTCACCCAGTCGCAGGGCGACATGGCGCGTCCCGAGTTCTATTCGGGAATCACCCAGGATCACCTGACCGAGCGCTTCGAGAAGCAGATTCCGCTCAGCCTAAAGCCGGGCAAGACGCATTACGAGACGGTCGATTTCAGCGAATACCTGCGGGCCGATGCGACGGATCGCCGCGGCATTTTCCTGCTGACGGTCCAGGGCTACGACCCCAAGGCGGCCAACGTCGCCGCGCCCGATCCCGAAGCCGATCGCCCGCGATATGGCGGCGAAGGCGAGGGTGAGGAAGGCTATTACGAGGGCGAGAGAGAGGATGCCGCGGAGAATGTCGATCCGACCCAGATGCGCGATCGCCGGCTGGTCATCGTGACCGACTTGGGCATCGTCGCCAAGCGGGCGCTCGATGGTTCGCGGGATGTCTTCGTCCAGTCGATTGCCAGCGGCCAACCGGTGGCCGGCGCGATGGTCGAGGTCTGGGCACGCAATGGCGCGGTTCTCACCAGCCAGGCCGCCGATGCCCAAGGGCGGGCGCATTTGCCCAGCTTGACCGGAATGACGCGGGAAAAGACGCCGGTCGTGCTGGTCGTCAGGAAAGGCGGCGACATGAGTTTCCTGCCGCTCAACCGGGCCGATCGCAATCTCGACCTGTCGCGCTTCGATATCGGTGGCGTGCGCTCGGGCGCGTTGCCCAACCAGATCCAGGCCTATCTCTTTTCCGACCGGGGCATCTATCGACCCGGCGACACGATGAACATCGGCATCATGGCCAAATCGGCCAACTGGGCGCAAAAGCTCGCCGACCTGCCGGTCGAGGCCGAGGTGATCGACGCCCGCGGCCTCACTGTGCGGCGCGAAAAGCTCAAGTTGGGGGCGGCCGGCATGGCGGAATTCAGCCATGCGACACAGGACAGTTCGCCGACCGGCAATTACACGATCAATCTCAACTTGGCCCGCGACAGCGGTTCCGCCGCGCCGGGCGCGCCCGAAGTGCCGTCCTTGCGGCTGGGCAGCGTCACCGTCAAGGTCCAGGAGTTCATGCCCGACCGCATGAAGGTGATGGCCCGCCTGTCGCAGGAAGCCGATGGCGGCTGGGTGCATCCCAAGGATCTGGCGGCGAAGGTGAATGTACAGAACCTGTTCGGCACACCGGCTCCGGATCGCCGCATCGAGGCCGAGTTGACGCTGGCGCCGGCCTACCCGGCCTTCCGCAATCATCCCGACTACGCCTTCTTCGACCCGGCCCGGGCCCGCGAGCGCCACCATGAGCCGCTACAGGGCAGCAACTCGGACAGTGCCGGCAATACCGATATTGCGCTCGGCCTGCAGCGTTACGTCCAAGCTACCTACCAGCTGCACCTGCTGGTCAAGGCATTCGAGCCGGAAGGTGGCCGCAGTGTCGCGGCGGAAGCCTCGGCCCTGGTTTCCGACCGGCCTTTCCTGATCGGCTACAAGGCCGACGGCGATCTCGGCTACATCACCCGTAGCGGTGTGCGTAACGTCAATTTCATCGCGATCGATCCCCGGGCGAAGAAAGCGGCGGTCAACAACCTCAAGTTGGTACGCCTCGAACGCAAGGTGGTTTCGGTGTTGCTGAAACAGCCCAACGGGCTTTACAAGTACGAATCGCGCAGCAAGGAAACCGTACTCAAGGAAGATGCCTTCAGCGTTGGTGCCAATGGCGTCAGCGTCATGCTGGCAACCCAGACGCCGGGCAATTTCGCCTACGTCGTGCGCGATGCCCAGAGCCTCGAACTGGCGCGGGTCGATTACAGCGTGGCCGGCAACGGCAATGTCTCCCGTTCGCTCGACCGCAATGCCGAATTGCAGTTGTCGCTCAACAAGAAGGACTACGCGCCGGGCGAGGAAGTCGAGGTGAGCATCCGCGCACCCTACGCCGGCAGCGGCCTGATCACCATCGAGCGCGACAAGGTTTTCGTGCATCACTGGTTTACCGCCAAGGACACGGCTTCGGTGCAAAAAATCACGCTCCCCAAAGATTTCGAGGGCAACGGCTATGTCTCGGTGCAGTTCGCCCGCGATCTCGCCTCCAACGAGATCTACATGAGCCCGCTCAGCTACGGCGTCGTGCCCTTCGCGACCAGCCTGGCCAAACGGACCAACGTGGTGAGCCTGACGGCGCCGGAACTCATCAAGCCGGGGCAGACGGCCAAATTCCGTCTGGAGGCTAAGGTCCCCAGCCGGGCCATCGTCTTTGCCGTCGATGAAGGCATCCTGCAGGTCGCCCGCTATCAGGCGCCGGACCCGCTCAAACATTTCTTCCAGAAGCGCGCCCTCGAGGTTGGTACCCAGCAGACGCTCGATCTGATCCTGCCGGAATTCAAGAAGCTCATGCAGGCAGCGCCCGGCGGTGATGGCGAAGGCGAGGCAGGCAAGCACCTCAATCCCTTCAAGCGGCGCACCGACAAGCCCGTGGTCTTCTGGTCGGGCATCGTCGAGGTCAATGGCAGCCGCGAGTTTTCCTATACGGTACCGGAGAGCTTCAACGGCAGCTTGCGGGTCATGGCGGTGACGGTCAATGAGGACGCGGTGTCGACGTCCACCACCAATACCCTGGTGCGCGGCGATGTCGTGCTGCTACCCAATGTGCCGGTAGCGATGACGCCCGGTGATGAAGTGGAAATCGGCGTCGGCGTCGCTAACCAGACCAAGGGTAGCGGTAAGGATGCTCCCGTGGCCTTGACGCTGAGCGTTTCACCCGGTCTCGAAGTCGTTGGGCCGGCGACGCAGACGCTCAAGATCAGTGAGCGTTCGGAAGCCGCCACCAAGTTCCGGGTCAAGGCCAAGTCAGCGGCGGCCGCCCAACTGGGGTCTGCCAAAGTCACTTTCAGCGCCCGGGTTGGCGATGCCAAGGCACAACTGACGACCGAGCTGAGCATTCGCCCGGCCTCGCCCTATGTCACTCAAGTGCAGACGGGTCTATTTCGCGGCGAGGCGAAACTGGACAGTCAGGTCGATCTCTATCCCAATTTCAAACGCAGCGAATTGGCCTTGTCGACCTCGCCCTGGGCTTACTCTTTCGGCTTGCTGCAATACCTCGAAGTCTATCCGCACGGTTGTTCAGAACAGATCACCAGCCAGATTTTCCCGGCGGTGATCCTGGCCGGCCGTCCGGAAGTGCAGGAGCAACTGCAACGCGCCCGGCAGAAGGACGCCCGGGCGCCGGATCCGAAGAAAAGCTTCGAACGCTATCTGGCCCAGGTTCGCTCGCGTCAGACATCCGACGGCGGCATCGCCATGTGGCCGGGCAATTTCTCCGACCTGTTCGCCACGACCTATGTGGTGAATCTGCTGGTTGAAGCCAGGGAGCGTAAGTTTGCCGTGCCCAACGACCTGCTGCAGCGGGCCAATGTTTACTTGCAAAGCCAGCTCGCCGATGTTTCCCCCTATGACTATCAGTGGCGGGTCCAGGCTCAGGCGGCCTACCTGCTGACCCGGCAGGGAATCGTGACCACGGCTATCCTGAGCAACCTCCACGATGGCCTGCGTCAGCGCCTGAACAAGGAAAACGATGCCAGGCGCCGCGAATTCCTGCGTCGCGATCTGGGCGCAGCCTATCTGGCGGCGGGCTTCATGCTGACCAAGCAGGAGCGGATCGCCCAGGAACTGTTACAGCCGGCGCTGGAGTCGTTGCTGGCTGAGGAGGATCCCTGGAAGGACTGGCGCTGGAATTACTACTACGATCCGCTGGTGCAGCATGCCGGACTGATCCAGCTCGTTGCCCTGCACTTCCCCGGCCGGCTCAAGGCCTTGCCGATGGCGACCTGGGAGCAGATGGCAAAGGCCATTCAGGAGAACTACTACCAGAGCCTGTCAGCGGCACGCCTAGTCATGGCAATCGATGCCTACGCCGCGCGGGCTGCGCAATCGGCCGCCGGCAAGCTTGGGGTCAGCGCGGTCAACGCCACCAACGTGGCCAAGGCGCTCGAGGTGCCGCAAAAACTGGCGCTGGCCAAGCTCGCCGTGCCGCTCGACAGCAGCTCCCTGAAACTGAACAACGGGGGTGAATTCCCGCTGTTCTACGGCTGGTTGGAATCGGGCTACGAGAAGAGCGTGCCTAGGGAATCGGTTGTCAAGGGCCTGGAAATCATTCGCGAGTTCCTTGATGCCAAGGGCAATGTGGTGAGCGAGGCGCAAGTCGGCGACGAACTGACGGCGCGCGTCCGGGTGCGTGCTACCGAGCGCAGCCAGATCGAGCAGGTGGCCCTGGTGGACGTCCTGCCCGGCGGCCTTGAGCCAGTGCTGACCGCGCCCGCTGACGACGATGCGCCAGACGTGCCGCTGTGGCAGCGGCGTCTGGGCGGTAAGAGCAGCTGGGCAATCGACTACGCCGATATCCGCGAAGATCGCGTGCTGTTCTACGGTACGGTCGGTAGCTCCATGACCGAGGTGACTTACCGGGTGCGGGCAACCAATGCCGGTAACTTCGTGGTGCCTGCCGCCTACGGCGAGGCGATGTACGAGCGGCGCGTCTATGGCCGCTCGGCTGGCGCGGCGTTCAAGGTGAATGCGGTGGCGAAGTAGGTCTAGCGGTCATGCCCGGCATCCGGCGTTGGCGCTGGTGGCAGAGTACGGCCTGGGGGTTTGCCCTGCTGGTCGCTCTGCTGCTGCCGCGCCTGCTACCCAAGGCGCCGCTCGCCGACCTTGTTCCCTCGTCGCGCAGTGTTGCGGCGGCCGGGGGTGAAATCCTCCGGCTGACGCTGGCGGCCGACGGCCAGTTCCGGCTGTGGGTACCGCTGGCTGAAATCGCGGCGCCGATGCAGCAAGCCATGTTGCTTTACGAGGACCGCTGGTTCTACGCGCACCCCGGTGCCAACCCGTGGGCCCTGCTCAGGGCGGGCGTCGGGACTGCGGTCGGCGGGCGGCGGGTGGGCGGCTCGACGATCACCATGCAGCTGGCGCGGCGACTGTACGGTATCGACAGCCGCAGTCTGTTCGGCAAGGTTAGGCAGATTGCCGCCGCTCTCTGGTTGGAGCTGCGCTACAGCAAGGACGAAATTCTCGAGGCCTATCTCAATACGGCGCCCTTCGGCGGCAATATTGAAGGGGTCGGTACGGCCAGCCTGATCTATTTCGACAAGCCGGCGCGCCAGCTGAGCGTGCCGGAAGCGCTCAATCTGGCGGTCATTCCTCAGAATCCGAACAAACGCCTGCGCGAATCCGCCGCCAGCCTGGCGACACCAGACCTGGTCGCCGCCCGCCAGCGCCTAGCTGGGCTGTGGGCCGAGCGTTACCCGGCCATGGCCGACCTAGTCAGCGCCGATGCCTTGCGGATCGTCTTCCGGCCACGCTCGGCCTTGCCTTTCCGGGCCCCGCACCTGACTGACTACCTGTTGCGCCAGACCGCCGAGCGCGAAATCGTCGCGGCGGTTAATCTGAAAATGCAGTCAGTCATCGAACGGGTGCTGCGTGAATATCTCAAGAGCCGTGCCGATGTCGGCATCGACAACGCCTCGGCGGTGCTGGTCGATACCTCGACCATGCAGGTTAAGGCCCTGATCGGTTCGGCCGACTATCGCAACGAGGCGATCGCCGGCCAGGTGAATGGCGTGTTCGCCAAACGTTCGCCTGGTTCGACGCTGAAGCCCTTCATCTATGGGCTAGCGCTCGACCAGGGCCTGATCCACTCGGCTTCCATCCTGCGCGATGCGCCGAGCAGCTTTGGTGGCTTCTCGCCGGAAAATTTCGACGGGCGTTTCTCCGGGCCGGTTGCCGCCCAGGAGGCGCTGATCCGCAGCCGCAATGTACCGGCGGTCGATCTGGCCGCGCGCCTGAACCGCCCCCGCCTTTACGACTTTCTCAAGCAGGGGGGCGTCGACAAGCTGTTGCCGGAAGCCCATTACGGCCTGGCTCTGGTGCTCGGCGGCGGCGAACTGACGGCGGAAGAACTGGTGCGTTTCTACGCCATGCTGGCCAACGCCGGGCAATGGCGCGAGCTGCGCTACTTGGAGACCGCCGCCAGCGGACCGGCGCGGGAACTGACGCTGCTCAGCCCGGCCGCCGCGCGCATCGTCATTGAAATGCTGCGCCAGACGCCGCGCCCCGACACTTACACCCCGGCCCGCCCGGCCGTGGCCTGGAAGACGGGCACCTCCTGGGGCTTTCGCGATGCGTGGACGGCCGGGGTTTTCGGCCGCCATGCGCTGGTCGTCTGGGTCGGCCATTTCGACGGAGCCAGCAATCCCGGCCTGACCGGTATCGACGTGGCGGCGCCCCTGTTCCTGCGTATCGTTGATGCCTTGCGGGCCGAACGGCTCGATCCCGGCGAAATGGCCCAGACCCAGCCGGCCGATCTGCGCCGGGTTGATGTCTGCGCGGCCAGCGGCGATCTGCCCAATGCCGCCTGTCGCTTGCTCCGCCCGGCCTGGTTCATCGCCGGTAAGTCGCCGATCCGCGAAAGCACCTTGCACCGGACTGTCCTCATCGACCAGCGTACCGGCCAGCCGACTTGCACGCCGGGCCAGCATGTCCGGGAAGAGGTGGTCGAACACTGGTCGTCGGAGATGGCGAGCCTGTTCCGCAAGGCCGGGCTACCCCGGCGCCAGCCAGCGGAACTGGTCTGCGACGATGCGGTGGCGCCGGCGGCACCACCGCAGATCGTCGCCCCGCAGCGTGGCGTCATTCATCTGAGCCGTCTGAATGCACCGCAAGCCCTGTACCTGCGGGCCGAAAGCGAAACCGTCGGGCCGCTCAACTGGTTCGTTGACGACACACTACTCGGCCGGGTGAAACCCGGCGAGACGCTGGAATGGAAACCGCCGCAAGCCGGCTGCTACCTGCTGCGGGTGGTCGATCCCAATGGTTTGACGGAAAGCCGGCAGGTCGTTGTCGAGACACTGGAGTAGCGTCGCCCGTGGATGGGTGGACGGAAGTTTCGCACTTACAGGGTTCCAGGCGCTCCAGCAATTTTCGGCTGATCGATAGCGACAGTCGTCGGGCCGTCAACGCCATCACCACTCCAGCCCGGGCATGGCTTTGACACCGACCTGGAAGGCATGTTTTTCCATGCCGATGTCGCTGACTGTGTCAGCGGCATCGCGCAGTGCCTGCGGTGCGGCGCGGCCGGTTATTATGACGTGCTGCATGACTGGGCGTGATAGCAGGCGGGCGAGTACCGCGTCGAGGTCGAGCCAGCCGTACTTGAAAGCGTAGGTCATTTCGTCGAGGACGAGCAGGCCAATTTCCGGGTTTTCCAGGTGCTGGCAGGCGACTGCCCAGGCGGCCTGAGCGGCTTGGGCGTCGCGTTCCTTGTCCTGGGTTTCCCAGGTAAAGCCTTCGCCGCCGACATGCCAGGCGACGTTGGGCTGCTGACGGAAGAAGGCTTCTTCGCCGGTGTCCGAACGGCCCTTGACGAACTGCACGACGCCGACCTTGATGCCGTGGCCGAGCGCGCGGGCCACGACGCCGAAGGCGGCAGAGGACTTGCCCTTGCCGTTGCCGGTGTTGACCACCAGCACGCCGCGTTCCTGCTGAGCGGCGTCGATCTTGCCGTCGACGACGGTCTTTTTTTTCTGCATGCGTTGTTCGTGGCTGATTGCCATGGTGTCTTACTCCGGGATGAAGCAGCGATGGCCGCCATCGTCGATCTGACGCAGGCCATAGCCGTAAAGTTCGGACAGCGTTTTTGCCGTCAGGATGTCGTCGACCGTACCCATGATGCAGCGACCGTCGCCATGTACCAGCAAGGCCCGGTCGCAGAAACGATGTGCCAGTGCCGGGTCGTGCAGGACCATGATGATGCCGGCGCCGCAATCGCGGGCGGCACCGGCGAAAAGCTGGAGGACGGCCATCTGGTGGTTGAGATCGAGATGGGCCAGCGGTTCGTCGAGCAGGTAGAGCGCCGCGGCCTGGGTGAGCAGCGTGGCAATGGCCAGACGCTGGCGCTCGCCGCCGGACAAGGTGTGGATCTGGCGGGTTTCCATGTCCTGCAGGCCAACGGCTTGCAGGGCACTGCGTGCCAGTTCGGCATCGCGTTTCGACTCCCAGTCCCAGCGGCCGAGGTGCGGGTGGCGTCCGGTGAGTGCCGTTTCCATGACCGTCGACCCGAAGGGGTCAGCCTGGAACTGGCCCAGCCAAGCGCGCCGCAATGCGGCTTGGCGCGGGGGGAGCAGAGCGCAGTCTTCGCCATCGAGCAGCACGGCGCCGGCTTGTGGCTGGCGCAGGCCGGCCAGCGTGGACAACAGGGTCGATTTTCCGGCGCCATTGCGCCCGAGGATGGCCAGCCGCTCGCCGGGGGCGAGACTCAGATTCATGCGGTCGACGACGGTTTTGCCGCCGATTTCAACGCTGAGTTGGCGGGCTTCGAGCAAGGGCGCACTCACTTGGCTTGTCTCGACAGCAGGAACAGGAAGACCGGCACACCGATCAACGCGGTCAGTACGCCGACCGGCAATTGTTGTGGTGCGATGAGGGTGCGTGCCGCCGTATCGGCCAGCACGAGTAGCGAACCGCCGGCTAGCACAGCGGCGGGCAGTAGCAGACGCTGGTCGTTGCCGGTCGCCAGGCGCACCAGATGCGGCACGACCAGTCCAACAAAACCGATCGAGCCGGCGGTCGTCACCGACGCGGCAGTGGCCAGCGAGGCCAGCAGATAAATGGCGTAGCGCAGCCGGTCGACCGCAACACCCAGGGCCTGTGCCTGCATCAGGCCGCGTGAGAGCAGATTGAGTTCGCGGGCAAAAGGCATCGCGCAGAGCAGGGCGACGACCAGTGCGAGCAGCGCCGGCCACCAGTCGAAGGTCTGCCCGAGATCGCCCATCAGCCAGAACAACATGCCGTGCAGCTTGCGTTCGTCGGCAATCGACAGCATCAGTGCAATCAGTGCACCGCAGCCGGCGGCGACGATGACCCCGGTCAGCAACAGGCGGGTCTGCGTCCAACTGCCATCGCCGTGGGCCAGCCCGAACACGATGAACATGGCGGCCAGCGCGCCGGCAAAAGCCAGCCCGTCGACGGCCAGCAGCGGCAGGCCAAACAGCATCGCAAACATCGCGCCGACGCCGGCGCCGCCGGAAATGCCCAGAATGTACGGGTCGGCCAACGGGTTGCGCAGCAGTACCTGCATCAGCGCGCCGGCCAGGGCGAGTAGGCCACCGCAGGCAAAGCCGGCGAGGGCGCGCGGCAGGCGGAGTTGCAACACCATGTCGGCCGCCCCGTCGCCGTAGCCAAACAAGGCGGCCAGAATATCGGCCGCTGCGACTTTCAGACTGCCGGCCGTCAACGCCAGCCCGAAACTCAGCACGGCCAGGAGGCCGAGGCTGGATAGGATCAGGAAGGCGCGATGACGGGAAGGCATGGTCGGTTACTTCGGACTATAGCGAATGCCGACAAACAAGTTGGCTTCTGCTGTCGCGTAATCGCGGACCAGTTCGTATTTCCTGTCGAACACGTTGTTGGCGCGGGCGAACAGACTCCAGTCCTTGTCCAGGCGATAGGTGCCGAACAGGTTGACGATGCCGTAGCCGGGCAAAACCTGGCTGTTGGCCACGTCGTTATAACGTTCGCTGCTGCCCTGGATTTCCGTGCCGACGTTGAAATCGCCGAACTCCCGGCTTAGCGCCAGCTTGGCGATGCGCTTGGCCCGGTAACGCAGGATCCGGTTGCGATCCGTGTCTTCCGGGTTCTGGAAATCGAGACTGCCGCTCAGTTTGAAGCCGTGCGCCAGTTGCCCGTTGTAGGCCAGCGACCAGCCACTGAGTGTCGCATTGGCAATATTCGACGGAATCCAGATGCCGCCGGCTGGGGCCCACTCGATCAGGTCGCTGATCTTGTTGCGGTAATACGTCACCGAGGCGTGGTGCTGGTTGGTTTCGTAGTGCAGTGCAGCTTCGCGGTTTTGCGATTTTTCCGGTTTCAGGTCGGGATTGCCGGAATCCGGCCAATACAGGTCGTTGAACGTGGGTGCTTTGAACGCGGTGCCGTAGGAGACGTTGGCGCGCCAGTCCTGGGTGATCTGGTAGCCATAGGCAGCGCTGCCGGTCGTATGGTTGCCGAACTGCGAGTTGTTGTCGCGGCGCACATTCAACTGGAAGCGATGGTCGGCCAGTTTGCCGGTCCAGCCCGCCAGGTAAGAATTGATATTGCGTTCCCGGACCGTGTAATTGGGTGATCCGGCAACGCCCTGTTCGACCCTTTCGGCGGCCAGTAGCGCCATGCCGAATGGCAGGGTGATGTCGTTTTGCCACTGCAGTTGGGTTTGTTCCGACTGGATGCGGGAGCCCAGCACCTTGTTGGTATATTGCCGGCTGCGGTCGATGCTCTTGCCGAGTTTGATCGTGCTGTTCCAGATTGAGGTCAGCTGGTTTCGGGAGTACAGGTTGGTGCCGTAAATCGTTTCGGTTTGCTTGAAGTCGCTGTTCTTCGGTGAGGTGTCATAGCGATTCCAGCCCTCGGAATACAAATAACTGGCACCCAGTTCATGGCCCGGGGCGATGGCATAGGACAGATTGCCCGACGAGCTGGTGATTTCGTAGCCATCTTTGTCCGGGTTGTAGGCGGAATTCTTTGGATTGCGAATGGCCGAGTAGGAGTCGCTTTCCTTACGCGAAAACTGGAAGTTGTAGCGCCAGGCATCCTGGCTGCCGCCAAAACCCGCAGCGAGTGATTTTGTGTTCCAGCTGCCGTAGCCGGCTTCGACAAACGGACGGAACGGGCCTTCGCCGCGCTTGGTGAAAATCTGGATCACGCCACCGATGGCATCGGAGCCATACAGCGACGAACAGGAGCCACGCAGGATTTCGACCCGCTCGACCTGTTCCAGTGGAATGAACCCCCAGGCCGGATAACCCGTGGTACTGGAGCCGAGACGCATGCCGTCGACCAGCACCAGCGCATGCGAATTATTGCTGCCGCGAATGAAAATGCCGGAATCGGTACCAACGCCGCCTTTGGCATTGATTTCTATGCCCGGCTGGCGGACCAGCAGGTCGTTCAAGGTCGCCGTCGGGCCCGCATTGCGGATTTCTTCCGCTTCGATCACGGTGGTGTCAAACAGGACTTCGTTGGCGCGCTGTGGCTGACGGGTGGCGGTGACCAGCACGGTGTCCAGTGCAGCGAGTTGCTCGACGGAATAGGCGGGTGCGCTCGGCAAGGCGAATGCGAGCGGCAGCAGTGCGGCCAATGGCTTCAAACGTGGATACATGTTTTCCCTTTCCTGGCAGGCGTCCCCGCATGCCGGAATGCATTGAAAAGAAAATGCCGGGGGAGAGAGCAGGTTGGAATAACCGGCGCCACCACCCCGTGGCACTTCCGCTAGGTGTGTAAGGCCGGTATCCGGGCTCGCAAGTCTTGACGTATCGCCTTCCCAGGTTTCCCCAGTGGCCTTGTGATACGTCCGCACTTGCTTACCGTTGCGGGGGCAGCAGCGGATTGGTCTCGTTGGAGACGCACCGCTTTCCCGTTTAACTGCGCTTGGTGAAACCTCGCGCAGCACCTGACACGGCGCGCATTCTACATGGCATTGCGCCGAGGTGCGAACCGGGCTTGGTTTCGTTGTGTATAAAACACTTTGAAAATAGCCGCTTAGTCCTTGACCGGGCGGCGTTTATCCCTCTATAGTGCGCGCCATGAACAGCGAATTTGAAGCGCTAGAAGCCAAGATCGAACAGGTCGTTGCCCTGGTTCACCAGTTGCGCGCCGAGAACGAGGTCTTGAAGAACCAGATGGCTGCAGCAGAGGAAGAGCGGCTGCATTTGCGCTCGACGATGACGGCTGCCCGTGAACGTCTGGAAGGCCTGATGGAAAAAATTCCGGAGGATGCATGAGATGAGCGCCGAGCCAAATTTCCTCGACGTCAAGATCATGGGGCGTGAGTATCGTGTCGCCTGTCAGCCGGATGAGCGCGATGCCCTGCAGGCAGCGGTCAGCTTGGTCGACAACAAGATGCGTGACATTGCCCAGCGTACCAAAAACACCATTGCCGAACGGGTTGCCGTGATGGCAGCGTTGAATATCGCACATGAACGCCTGGCGTTGCCAGCGCTCGGGGCTTCCGATGAAACGGTTGCGTCACCCGAGATGAAGCGTAGAATCGAAGACATGGGCGCACGGTTGGATGCCGTGCTGGAGCCCCGGCAACAGTTGGAAATCTGACTGTTGCGGGGTAGCCCGCCGAGTGTCCCCTGCGGTGTTTGTTAAGGCCATATATTCCTTGAACCAATGCTAATTGGCATCGGTTGCGGACCAAATGTCCGCTGTTGTGCGCGTTCTTCGTCGAATGTGCCTGATGCGGAAGGAAAGCAGCCACTCTGGACTCAGGTTCAGGATGCCGGCCTGACGGCACTCGCGGGGGCTTTTTTGCCGGGAAAGCGGCATTTGGCACAAGTTGCCAGAGGCGGCTTTTCCCCGCCCCCCACCTCCCGCCTGCTGTGTGCTAACGATATCCCGGAAGAAGATTGATGGAACTTGAATGGCTGGCCGCTTATCTGGTGCTGGGCGCCTTCGTCGGTTTTTTTGCCGGCTTGCTGGGAGTCGGCGGGGGCGGCATCATGGTGCCAATGTTGACCACGCTGTTTGCGGCCCAGGGCTTTCCCCATGAGCACCTGGTGCATCTCGCGCTCGGTACTTCAATGGCCGCCATTGTCATGACCTCGATTGCCAGCTTGCGCGCCCATCATGCCCACGGCGCGGTGCGCTGGGATATTGTGCGCGCGGTGACGCCGGGGATACTGGTGGGTACTTTTGCTGGCACTTTTATCGCCTCGCGTGTCGCCAGCGCGCCGCTGGCCATATTTTTCGGCTGTTTCATGGCCTATGTGGCCTTGCAGATGGTGCTTAACGTCAAGCCCAAGCCATCGCGAGAGTTGCCGGGGGCGGTTGGCCTGACCGGTGTCGGCGCTGGGATCGGGCTGGTATCGGCATTGGTGGCCATCGGGGGCGGTTCGCTTTCGGTGCCGTTCATGACCTGGTGCAATGTTAAAATGCAGAATGCGATCGGTACTTCCGCTGCCATTGGCTTGCCGATTGCACTGGCCGGGGCTGCGGGCTATTTGCTCAATGGTTGGGGATCAGCCGCTTTGCCCGAGTGGTCGGTGGGTTACGTCTATTTGCCGGCGCTGCTGCTGGTTAGTCTGGTTTCCAGTTTCACGGCGCCGTTTGGCGCCGCTCTGGCGCATCGTCTCCCTGTTGGGGTGCTGAAAAAAGTCTTTGCGGGTGTGCTGATTCTGCTGTCGGCAAAAATGCTGCACACTGTTTTCGGTAGCTGATTCAGCGCGCCTTGAAAGCTGGTTTGCGCTTTTCGAAGAAAGCCGCCAAGCCTTCCTTGTAGTCTTCCGTATCGAGAAATGCGAAAGATGCCGCTTTTTCGGCCTCCGATAGCGGTCGACCGTCGAGCAGGCGGTTAATCCATTGTTTGTGCCAACTGGCAACCAGCGGTGCGCCCTGGCTGATCCGGCGGGCCGTTGCGAAGGCTTCATCGTCAAGCTGGGCGTCCGGCACGATGCGGGTAAGCAACCCTTTGTCATAGGCTTCACGTGCCGTCAGAATGCGCCCTTCAAGCAGTATTTCCTTCAGGACGGCAGGGCCGGCGAGGCGCAGCAGGCCTTCCATTTCACCTGGATACATCGAAAAGCCCAGCTTGTTGATCGGCGCACCGAAGCGGGCGGTTTCACCGGCAATACGCAGATCGCAAGCGCCGGCGATTTCCAGCCCGCCACCAATGCAGGCGCCACGGATCAGCGCGATGGTGGGTTGAGGGCATTCGGCGATGGCCTTGAGTGCTGCGGCGACTTCGCCGTGATAGTGCAGTGCCTGGGCCAGCGTTGCCCGACCGGTGATGAATTCTTCCAGATCGCCACCTGCAGCAAACGCATCCGTACCGGCACCCTGCAGCAAAACACAACGAATATTGCGGTCGACCGCAATAATGCCCATGTTTTTACTGAGTTGTCGCCACATGGACAAGTCGATGGCGTTTAGCTTGCCGGGATTGTTCAGGGTAAGGGTGGCTATTTCATCGGCGATGGAGAGGTCGACACTGCTCATTTCTATGTTCCGGGAGGGCGACGCAAAGCTCAAAACCTGGGTGCGCCGTAAGGTTCTTATGTCTTACATAAGATACAATAATTGCGCCGGTTTTTACGGTAATTATTAATAAGGAGAATATAGGATGAGCAGCGTGATGTACGAGAGGATGCGGGTCAATCCCAAATTCCAGGAACTCGTCGCCAAAAGGGGACGTTTTGCCTGGACACTGGCCTTTATTGTTTTGACCATGTTTTATGGCTTCGTGATGGTGGTGGCATTTGCCCCGGCGTCGCTGGGTCAGCCGATTGCCGAAGGTTCGCGATGGACAGTTGGCGTGGTGGTCGAATTGTTTATGTTCATTTTCTTCTGGGTGTTGACCGCCGTGTATGTGCGTCGTGCCAATACCGAATTTGATGCACTGTCGCAGGAAGTGGTCAAAGCCGCCTGGAAGGAGAACAAATGATGCGCAAGATTATTTCCGCAATCGGGCTGCTGAGCCTTAGTACGCTGGCCATCGCCGCTGGCGATTCCCTCGGCCCGACCGAGCAGCAGGCGACCAACTGGCACGCTATCGTGATGTTCTGCATTTTCGTCGCCATGACGATGGGCATTACTTACTGGGCGGCCAGCCGTACCAAATCGACGTCGGACTTCTACACCGCCGGCGGTGGTATCACGGGCTTCCAGAACGGTCTGGCAATTGCCGGCGACTACATGTCTGCCGCCACGTTGCTCGGTCTGACCGCCATGGTTTACACGCAGGGTTACGATGGTTACATCTACATGCTTTGCTTCTTCGCTGGCTGGCCGATCATTCTGTTCCTGATGGCCGAACGCCTGCGTAACCTGGGCAAGTTCACCTTCTCCGACATTACCGCCTATCGCCTCGATCAGGGCAAGGTGCGGACGATGGCCGCGATTTCTTCGCTGGTCGTGGTTTGCTTCTACCTGATCGCCCAGATGGTCGGTGCCGGTCAGTTGATCAAGCTGCTGTTCGGTCTTGAGTACAACGTTGCCATCTTCGCTGTCGGTATCTTGATGATGGTGTACGTGACTTTCGGTGGCATGGTTGCGACGACCTGGGTGCAGATCATCAAGGCCTGCATGCTGCTCGCCGGCGGTACGCTGGTCATGTTCCTGGCCATGAGCCAGTTCAACTTCTCCTTCACCAAGGTGTTGGATAGTGCAATGAGCGTGCATAAGCTGGGTGAGAAGCTGATGCATCCGGGTAGCCTGCTGGCTGATCCGGTTACCGCCATCTCGCTGGGTCTCGGCCTGATGTTCGGTACTGCCGGTCTGCCGCACATCCTGATGCGTTTCTTCACCGTGACTGACGCCAAGGAAGCGCGCAAGTCGGTGCTTTACGCTTCGGGCTTTGTTTCCTACTTCTTCAACGTCATTTTCCTGATGGGCCTGACCGGTATCATCATTGTCGGCCAGAATCCGGAATTCTTTGAAGGTGGCGTGGTTGGCGGCAAGCTGATCGGTGGCGGTAACATGGTTGCCATGCACCTGGCCAAGGCTGTGGGTGGCGACATGCTGCTCGGCTTCCTGGCTGCGGTGGCTTTCGCTACCATCCTGGCGGTTGTTTCCGGTCTGGCGCTGGCTGGCGCATCCGCCATCTCGCACGACATCTACGCCCGCGTGATCATGAAGGGGACGGCCTCGGAAGCCACGGAAATTCGTGTTTCCAAGATCGCCACCATCTGTCTCGGTGTGGTTGCCATCATCCTGGGTATCGCCTTTGAAAAGCAGAATATCGCCTTCATGGTCGGTCTGGCCTTCGGTGTTGCTGCCGCTGCCAACTTCCCGGTACTCATCCTGTCGATGTACTGGAAGGGTCTGACGACGCGCGGTGCATTGATGGGCGGTTACGGCGGTCTGGTTTCCGCCGTGCTGTTCGTGCTCTTCTCGAAGTCAGTGTGGGTCGACGTGCTGGGCAATTCTGCCGCACTATTCCCCTACACCCAGCCGGCGCTGTTCGCCATGCCGATAGCTTTCCTGCTGGCTTACATTGGTTCGACGACGGATACGAGCGCCCGTGCCAAGACGGAAATCGAAGCCTTTGGTGATCAGTATGTCCGTGCCCAAACGGGTTACGGTGCAGCATCTGCTTCCAATCACTAAGCAACTTCTGTTGTAGATTCCGGCGCATTGTTGTTGCGCCGGTGAAAAGCCCTCCAGGTAATGCTTGGGGGGCTTTTTAACTTTTTTGTCCGGCAGTTTATGGCGTAATTATTACTAAGGTCGTATGCTCTACAACCAATAGAACGAATAACAGTGCTTGCAAAGCGTTTTTCCAAAGAGGAAGTAGCGCTTGAGGGGAGACCATGAAACGAGCGATAGCGCCAACAACTGTTGAGCGGATCATGCGGGAGGGAGATTTCATCGTCTCCAAAACCACGCCCAAAGGCATCATTACTTACTGCAACCCGATTTTTATCGAGTTTTCGGGTTATTCGGAAGCCGAATTGATTGGTATCCAGCACAATCTGATCCGTCATCCAGACATGCCGCGTGCCGCCTTCAAGTTGGCCTGGGACACTATTCAGTCCGGTCGGGAATTCTTTGCTTACGTAAAAAACATGGCGAAGGATGGCAGTTATTACTGGGTGTTTACGCATATCGCACCGGATTTTGGTCCTGGCCGAAGTATCGTCGGCTATACCTCGGTGCGTCGTTGCCCCAAACGGGATGCGGTGCAGAAAATCGAGCCGGTTTACCAGCAGATGCTGCAAGCCGAGCGTAATGCCGGCAGTCGCGATGCGATTGCGGCGGGTACCAAGGTGCTGGTGGATGTCATGCAACAATCAGGAATGGGCTATGAAGAACTCATCTTCTCCCTTTAACGGGCCGCTGTTGGCTGGCCTTTTTGTCGTACTTGGGGGCGGTGCCGCTTTTTGGTCACCGTGGGCTAGCTTGGGCTGCCTCTGTCCGGCATTGCTTTGCCTGCTTTGGCCGAGAAAGAGCACCTCTCCCTTGCAGGAGCTGGACAAGCTGCTGAATCAAGGTAGCGACGGCAATCTGGTTTCTCGTATGCCCAATGCGCTCAAGGACCCGATGCTGGAAAGTATCCGGATCAACCTGAACTCGGTGCTGGATCAGACGGAAAGCACTTTTCGCGAGATTCTTGGCGGTCTTGAGGCGTCGACCGAAGGCCGTGGTTGGCGTCGCCTGCAGACAGCAGGTTTGCACGGTGCATTCCGTGACGTTCTCGAACAAATGCAACTACTGCTGGATCGTCTTGATGCCGCTCAGGAGTCTGTGGCTCGGGAAGCGCTGTTGTCGCGCATTTTCCTTCGTTCGGAGCGCGGCTTGTCGATGGCGATTCAGCATGTAGGCAGCGCGCTGACCGAGGTTGAAAAGCATTCGGCTGACTCGGAAAGTCTGTCCACGGAGTTTGCCCAATCTGCCTCTGCCATGTCCGATGCCGCGACCCGCATGTCCGCCGCCTTGGGCGAGGCACAAGGGGCTGCCGAAAGCGGTACTTCGGCATTGGAGGACCTGAACGGCAAGGCGCTTGCCATTCGGGACCTGACCGGACGTATCGATGGTATTGCCAAGCAGACCAATCTGCTGGCCTTGAATGCGGCGATTGAGGCGGCACGGGCGGGTGAGGCTGGCCGGGGTTTTGCGGTGGTTGCCGATGAGGTCAGGAAGCTGGCCGATCAGTCGCAAATCGCCGCCGAGGAAATTGCCAAAGCGATTTCGGCCATTTATTTGTCGATGGAAAGCGCAACCGCGCAGATTCGCCAACTCAATCATTCGGTTTCAGGCGCGCGGTCAACGGCCGACGAGTTCGGCAATGAGCTTGCCCATTCCGCCAGTTCGGCCACGCAGGTCGGTGCATTGACCGCCGCCATCGGGGCTGGAACCCGGGCGATGGAGGATTACATGCATCTGGTCGCCTTGGCCCAAAATGCCCGGGCCGATGCAAACAGTATCTTGAATGGGCATGAAATCAACATTGCCAGTCTTTCCGAAATGGAGCAGCAGGCAGTTTCAATCGTTCGTTCGCGTCAGTGGGTCAAAGGCAGCGCTGACCGCGAAGCGCTGGTCGCTATTTACGATTCTTTGTTTGCCAACATAGAAGCACAAATGCGCTGATCGCCGGCTGGGCTGTGCAAAACCTGCTACCGCAAGTAAGCCGGAAGCAGTTTGCTGCGGTCAACGGTGCGTAATGGGCGTTTTACCCAAGCTTCGTGTTTTTGCTGTCCATTTTGGCCAGCGCTTCGCGGCCGGACAGTAGATGGTCGTGCATTTCTTTTTCAGCTTTCTCGCTATTGCCGGCTTCGAGCGCCGCCATGATTTGCCGGTGTTCGTCCAGCGATTGCTGCAGGCGGCCTTCGAGTGACAGCGAATGCAGGCGGGAAAGTTTCAGCACCTTGCGCAGATCCTGAATGACCGAGAGCAGCCAACGATTGTCGGCAATTTCCTGAATTCTCCGGTGGAATTCCTGATTGGCTTCGAAGAAGGCATCAATCCGTCCATCACGCGCTGCCGATTCAAGTCTTTCGTGAATGGACTTCAGGTCGGCAATGTCGGCAGGCTTGGCGCGTCTGACCGCGTCAGCGGCGCAACGACCTTCCAGCATGGCCATCAACGGGAAAATATCATCCAGATCGCGGCGGGAAATTTCGGTGACGTAACAGCCGCGCCGTGGCTTCAGTTCAACCAGACCTTCGGATGCCAGTACTTTCAGCGCTTCGCGTAGTGGTGTACGGGAAATGCCGTACTGTTCGGCAAGCATTTGCTCGTCTATCCACATGCCGGGCGTCAGCTCGTGAGCAAAAATGCGTTGGCGCAGTCTTTCGGCAACTTCCTGATAAAGCGCGGTGGGGGCGATGCGGGTCATGGTTCCGGTGTGGTGACGACAGGAGGCTGGGTACGTAGTCGTACTTGCTTCCATAATTATGGATACAGTATTATGTGAGGCTAGCTATGTCAAGCCGGGTGCGAAAGCGTAGAATTTTGTATTCTGCATTATCGGCCCGAAAAAATCGAATCGGCGAGAGGTGTTTCATGTCTGAAAAATTCTTTGATTCCCACAACCTGGACGTATGGGAAAAGGCTGCGGCCAAGCAATCTCCAGGTGGCGACGTCAATAATCTGGTCTGGAATACCCCGGAAGGCCTTGCGGTCAAGGCCTTGTACACGAAAAAGGACGTCGAAAGTCTCGAGTTCGCCGACACGCTGCCGGGCGTTGCGCCCTATCTGCGCGGCCCGCAACCGACGATGTATGCAGTCAAGCCGTGGACCATTCGCCAGTACGCCGGCTTCTCCACTGCCGAAGCCTCCAATGCCTTCTACCGCAAGGCGCTGGCCGCCGGTGGTCAGGGCGTTTCCGTTGCTTTCGACCTGGCGACGCACCGTGGCTATGACTCCGATAACGCCCGGGTGACCGGCGACGTCGGCAAGGCCGGCGTGGCGATCGATTCGGTTGAAGACATGAAGATCCTGTTCGACAGCATTCCGCTCGACAAGGTCTCGGTGTCGATGACGATGAATGGCGCCGTGCTGCCCATCCTCGCCGGCTACATCGTTGCCGCCGAAGAGCAGGGTGTCAGCCAGGACAAGCTGTCCGGCACCATCCAGAACGACATTCTCAAAGAATTCATGGTGCGGAACACCTACATCTATCCGCCCAAGCCGTCGATGAAGATCATCGCCGACATCTTCGGCTACACGGCGCAGCACATGCCGAAGTTCAACTCGATCTCGATTTCCGGGTATCACATTCAGGAAGCCGGCGCCAACCAGGCCATCGAGCTGGCCTTCACGCTGGCCGACGGCATGGAATACGTGCGCACCGGCATCGCTTCCGGCATGGATGTCGATACCTTTGCCGGCCGTCTGTCCTTCTTCTGGGCCGTCGGCATGAACTTCTATCTGGAAATCGCCAAGATGCGCGCCGCGCGCCTGTTGTGGCACCGCATCATGACCAAGTTCGAGGCCAAGAGCCCGAAGTCGATGATGCTGCGCACGCACAGCCAGACTTCCGGCTGGTCGCTGACCGAACAGGACCCGTACAACAACGTCGTCCGGACCACCATCGAAGCGATGGCTGCCGTCTTCGGTGGCACCCAGTCGCTGCACACCAACGCGCTCGATGAAGCGATCGCGCTGCCGACCGAGTTCTCGTCGCGCATCGCTCGCAACACGCAGCTGATCATTCAGGAAGAAACCCACATCACCAATGTCGTTGATCCGTGGGCCGGTTCCTACATGATGGAAAAGCTGACCCAGGACATGGCCGACAAGGCTTGGAGCATCATCGAGGAAATCGAGGCGATGGGCGGCATGACCAAGGCCGTCGAATCCGGCTGGGCGAAGATGCAGGTCGAAACTTGCGCCGCCGACAAGCAGGCGCGCATCGACTCCGGCAAGGACGTCATCGTCGGCGTGAACAAGTACAAGCTGGCCAAGGAAGACGCGATCGACATCCTCGATATCGACAACCATGCCGTGCGTGATTCGCAGATTGCCCGCCTCAAGCAGATCCGCGCGACGCGCGATTCTGCTGCGGTCGACGCTGCTTTGGCCGCATTAACCAAGGCTGCCGAAACCGGTGACGGCAACCTGCTCGACCTGACCGTCAAGGCCATGCGCCTGCGTGCCACGGTCGGTGAAGTGTCGGATGCGCTGGAAAAGGTCTTCGGCCGTTTCCGCGCCAACAACCAGACCATTTCGGGTGTCTACGGAGGTGTCGTGGAAGGTCAGGAAAGCTGGGAACAGATCAAGGCCGATGTCGCCAAATTCGCCGAAGAAGAAGGCCGTCGTCCGCGTATCATGATCGCCAAGCTCGGCCAGGACGGTCATGACCGTGGCGCCAAGGTAGTTGCCACCGCCTACGCCGACCTCGGCTTCGATATCGACATGGGACCGCTGTTCCAGACGCCGGAAGAAGCCGCCCGCCAGGCCATCGAAAACGACGTGCACGCCGTCGGCGTGTCGTCGCTGGCCGCCGGCCACAAGACCCTGCTGCCGCAACTGGTGCAGGCGCTGAAGGCGCAGGGCGGTGACGACATCATCGTCTTCGCTGGTGGCGTGATTCCGGCGCAGGACTACGATTACCTGTTCAATGCCGGAGCCAAGGCCGTTTTCGGTCCGGGAACCCGGATTGAGGATTCGGCCGTCAAGGTGCTCGAAGAAATCCGCAAGGCGCGCGCTTAAGCCCGGATGAAACTGGACGAAGCGCCCGTGCGAGCCAATCTCCTGTCCGCTGCCGACCAGACCCTGGTCGACGGTGTGCTGGCCGGCCAGCGTCGTTCGCTGGCCAAGGCGATCACGCTGATCGAGTCGACCCGTGGCGATCATCAGCAGCGCGCGCAGCAGGTGCTGAACGCGCTGTTGCCGAGTACCGGCAACGCTATCCGCATCGGTATCTCCGGCGTGCCCGGTGCCGGCAAATCGACCTTCATCGAGGCGCTCGGTGTCTGGCTGATCGAACAGGGCAAGAAACTGGCGGTGCTGGCCGTCGATCCCTCGTCTTCGGTGTCCGGCGGTTCCATCCTCGGCGACAAGACGCGCATGGAGTTGTTGAGCCAGCGTGAAGAAGCCTTCATCCGGCCGAGCCCATCGTCCGGTTCGCTCGGCGGCGTTGCCGAGAAGTCGCGCGAAGCCATGCTGCTGTGCGAAGCGGCCGGCTACGATGTGATCATCATCGAGACCGTCGGTGTCGGTCAGTCGGAAACGACCGTCGCCGGCATGGTCGACATGTTCTGCCTGCTGCAGTTGCCGAATGCTGGTGACGATCTGCAGGCGATCAAGAAAGGCATCGTCGAGATTGCCGACATGGTGGTCATCAACAAGGCTGACATCGACAAGCAGGCGACTGCCGTCGTCCGTGCCCAGTGGCGCAACGCGCTGCACATGCTGCGGCCGGCGTCTCCCAACTGGTCGCCGCCTGTGATCGCGCTGTCGGCCTTGCACAAGCAGGGTATCGTCGAGTTCTGGGCCGAGGTCGAGAAATACCAGGCGGCCTTGAAGCCGACCGGCGAGTTCGCCGCCAAGCGCCAGCATCAGGCGCTGAGCTGGATGTGGCAATTGATCGATTCCGGCTTGCGCCAGCATTTCCGGCATCACCCGCGGGTGCAGGAAAACCTGCCCGCTTTCTCACTATCCGTTGAACAGGGCCATACGACGCCGGCAGCTGCCGCGTATGCCTTGCTCGATTATTTGAAACACTAAGTTCCAAATCACCCGTTCCACTCAGGGAGTTTTCTATGCACGACATCATCCGCCAGCTGGAAAAAAAGCGCGAAATGGCCCGCCTCGGCGGTGGCCAGAAGCGTATCGACAGCCAGCACAAGAAGGGCAAGCTTTCCGCCCGTGAGCGTCTCGAACTGTTGCTTGATCCCGGTTCTTTCGAAGAATGGGACATGTTCAAGGAACACCGTTGCGTCGATTTCGGTATGAACGAAGCCGAAAAGATTCCGGGTGACGGTGTCGTGATCGGTTACGGCACGATCAATGGTCGTCTGGTTTTCGTCTTCTCGCAGGATTTCACCGTGTTCGGCGGCTCGCTGTCGGAAACCCACGCCGAGAAAATCTGCAAGGTCATGGATCAGGCGATGAAGGTCGGTGCGCCGGTGATCGGCCTGAACGACTCGGGCGGCGCCCGCATCCAGGAAGGCGTCGCCTCCCTCGGTGGCTATGCAGACGTGTTCCAGCGCAACGTGATGGCTTCCGGCGTCGTGCCGCAAATCTCGATGATCATGGGGCCCTGTGCCGGTGGTGCGGTCTACTCGCCGTCGATGACCGATTTCATCTTCATGGTCAAGGACTCGTCCTACATGTTCGTGACCGGTCCGGAAGTCGTCAAGACCGTGACCCACGAAGACGTGACCGCCGAAGAACTGGGTGGTGCAGTGACCCACACCAGCAAGTCCGGTGTCGCCGATCTGGCCTTCGAGAATGACGTTGAAGCACTGGCCATGCTGCGTCGCTTCATGAATTTCCTGCCGGCCAACAACAAGGAAAAGCCGCCGGTCACGCCGACCAACGATCCGGCCGACCGCATGGATTATTCGCTCGACACCCTGGTGCCGGATAACGCGAACAAGCCGTACGACATGAAGGAACTGATCATCAAGATTTCCGATGACAGCGACTTCTTCGAAATCCAGCCGGATTACGCCAAGAACATCATCGTCGGCTTCTCGCGCATCGATGGCCATCCGGTCGGTATCGTCGCCAACCAGCCGCTGGTTCTGGCCGGCTGCCTGGACATCAAGTCGTCGATCAAGGCTGCCCGCTTCGTCCGTTTCTGCGATGCCTTCAACATTCCGGTCGTCACCTTCGTCGATGTCCCGGGCTTCATGCCGGGTACCACGCAGGAATACGGCGGCATCATCAAGCACGGCGCCAAGCTGCTTTACGCCTACGCCGAATGTACCGTGCCGAAGGTTACCGTGATCACCCGCAAGGCCTACGGCGGTGCCTACGACGTGATGTCGTCCAAGCACCTGCGTGGCGACGTCAATCTGGCCTGGCCGTCGGCTGAAATCGCCGTGATGGGTCCGAAGGGCGCCGTGGAAATCATCTTCCGCGAAGAAAAGAACGATCCGGAAAAGCTCGCCCAGCGCGAAGCCGAGTACAAGGAAAAGTTCGCCAACCCGTTCGTGGCCGGTGCACGTGGCTTCATCGACGACGTCATCATGCCGCACGCGACCCGCAAGCGGATCGCCCGTTCGCTGGCCATGCTGCGCGACAAGAAACTCGAAAACCCGTGGCGCAAGCACGGCAATATTCCTCTGTAAGCGTCAGGGAGAAAAAGGAACATGTTCAAGAAAATTCTGATTGCCAACCGCGGTGAGATCGCCTGCCGCGTCATCAAGACCGCCCGCAAGATGGGCATCCTGACCGTTGCCGTTTATTCCGAAGCCGACAAGGATTCGCTGCACGTCGATCTGGCTGACGAAGCCGTCTGTATCGGTCCTGCCGCCTCGAAAGAGTCCTATCTGGTTGCCGACAAGATCATCGCCGCCTGCAAGCAGACCGGTGCTGAAGCGGTTCATCCGGGTTATGGCTTCCTGTCCGAGAACGCCGCGTTCTCGCGCCGTCTGGAAGAAGAAGGCATCAAGTTCATCGGTCCGAAGCACTACTCCATCGCAAAGATGGGCGACAAGATCGAGTCCAAGAAGCTGGCCATCGAAGCCAAGGTCAATACCATCCCGGGCCACAACGATGCCATCGATGGCCCGGATGCTGCTGTCGAAATCGCCAGGAAGATCGGTTACCCGGTGATGATCAAGGCCTCCGCCGGCGGCGGTGGCAAGGGTCTGCGCGTCGCTTACAACGATGCCGAAGCGCACGAAGGTTTCTCGTCCTGCGTCAATGAAGCCCGCAATTCTTTCGGCGACGACCGCGTCTTCATCGAGAAGTACGTGCTCGAGCCGCGTCACATCGAAATCCAGGTGCTCGGCGATTCGCACGGCAACTACGTCTACCTGAACGAACGTGACTGCTCGATCCAGCGCCGTCACCAGAAGGTCATCGAAGAGGCGCCGAGCCCGTTCGTCGATCCGGAAATGCGCAAGGCGATGGGCGAACAGGCCGTGGCTCTGGCCCGTGCGGTGAATTACGAATCGGCCGGTACGGTCGAATTCGTCGTTTCCGGCGCGACCAAGGAGTTCTACTTCCTGGAAATGAACACCCGCCTGCAGGTGGAACACCCGGTTACCGAACTGATCACCGGCCTCGACCTGGTCGAGCAGATGATCCGCGTTGCCTACGGCGAAAAGCTGCCGCTGACCCAGGCTGAAGTGAAGATCGACGGCTGGGCGATGGAGTGTCGGATCAACGCCGAAGACCCGTTCCGCGGCTTCCTGCCGTCCACCGGTCGTCTGGTCAAGTTCCAGCCGCCGAAGGAAGATGCGGGCCATGTCCGTGTCGATACCGGTGTCTACGACGGTGGTGAGATCTCGATGTTCTACGATTCGATGATCGCCAAGCTGATCGTGCACGGCGCCACCCGCGAGCAGGCGATTTCCCGCATGCGTGATGCGCTGAACGGTTTCGTGATTCGCGGCATTTCGTCGAACATTCCGTTCCAGGCCGCACTGATGCAGCATCCGGTCTTCCATTCCGGCATCTTCGACACCGGTTTCATCCCCAAGCACTACCCGACCGGCTTCGATGCCTCAATGGTGCCGCACGATGATCCGGCGCTGCTGGTTTCCGTTGCTGCCTACGTTTACCGTGCCTTTACCGACCGCTCAGCTTCTATTACCGGTCAGTTGCAGGGTCATGAACGTCTGGTTGGCGATAAGTGGTGTGTCGTTCGCCTGAACCCGAATGGCAACGAAAGCCACCACGTTGTTGCCCGCCCGATTCCTGGCGGTTACCACGTCGAGTATAACGGCGAGCAGTACGAGATCCTGTCTGACTGGAAGCTCGGCGAGTCCCTGTTCAACGGCACTTGCAATGGCGAAGAATTCACGCTGCAGGTCGAACGGCACAAGACGAAGTACTCGCTGTTCCATTGGGGGACGCGTGCCGACTTCATGGTGATGAGCGCGCGTGCTGCTGAACTTCTGGCATTGATGCCGGAGAAGGCTGCACCGGATCTGTCCAAGTTCCTGCTCTCCCCGATGCCTGGGCTGCTGCGCGAAGTTGCCGTAACGGTCGGTCAGGAAGTGAAGGCTGGCGAAAAGCTCGCCGTGATCGAAGCCATGAAGATGGAAAACATCCTCAAGGCCGATCAGGATTGCAAGGTCAAGAAAATCTCCGCTGCTGCCGGCGAGAGCCTTTCTGTCGATCAGGTGATCATCGAGTTTGAATAAGATTCGCGGATAAACTGCACGAATAAACAGTATTCTTGCGGTCAACCATCAAAAAGGCCTGTTTTCGAACAGGCCTTTTTTACTGAAAGAAACCATGAGCAGCTTTGAACATTACGAACGGGAATTGAGCGAGTTAGACCATGAAATCCGCAAGTACGCGATGCTTTGCGGGGTCAACCTCAATAATCGTTATGAAATCGACGCCTGTCTTAACGAGCACCATGATGCCTGGAGTGATGATAAGGCGCGCGAAACGCTTAAGGGGCTGCTTATCCTGCGCATCAAGGTGGAAACGGAAATGATCGAGAACGGCGAAACGCCGCCCTCGTTCCTGCTTTCCCCTCTAGCCGAATAATCAGCCGTCAGCGTTGATCCGGGTGATCAATGCCTGCAACGTCGCAACCGCCTGATCGTTGGCTACCTGGCAGGTGCCGGCTGCATGATGGCCGCCGCCACCGTATTGCAGCATCAGTTCCCCAACGTTGGTCTTGCTGCCGCGATCAAGAATCGATTTGCCGGTAGCAAAAACGGTATTTTGTTGCTGCAGGCCCCACAGCACATGGATGGAAATGTTGGTTTGCGGGAACAGCGCATAAATCATGAAGCGATTCGTCGCGTAGATGGTTTCTTCATTGCGCAGATCGAGTACCACCAGATTCTTGTGCACCGTCGAGCAACGCAGGATCTGTTCCTTGGCCTTTTCGGCGTGATCGTTGTACAAATCGACCCGCTCACGCACATCGGGCAGCATCAGGATGTCGTCGATGCCGTGATTCCGGCAATATTTGATCAGGTCCATCATCAACGCGTAATTGCTGATGCGGAATTCGCGGAAACGGCCGAGGCCGGTGCGTGCATCCATCAGGTAATTGAGCAATACCCAGCCCGTTGGGGCGAGGATTTCGTCGCGGCTGTATTGTGCGGAATCGGCCTTGTCTACCGCTTCCATCATGTCATCGGTGATGTTCGGGAAGGCTTCCTTGCCACCGTAGTAGTCATAGACCACGCGGGCCGCTGACGGTGCTTTCGGGTCGATGATGTGGTTCTTGCGTTCGCCGGTATTGCGCAGGGTTTCAGAGAGGTGGTGGTCGAAGGCAATGTGCGCTGCTGCGACGTAAGGCAGATTGGTCGTGATATCGCGCGGGGTGATGTCTACCTTGCCATCCTGCATGTCTTTGGGATGGACGAACTTGATGTCGTCGATCAGATCAAGTTCGTTCAGCAGGACAGCACAGACAAGCCCGTCGAAATCGCTGCGGGTGACGAGGCGGAATTTTTCTTGTGACATTCGTGAGGTCTCCGGAGACATTGGCAACATGCGCAAGCATACCGCCTTCCCGCTCAGGAGAACATCACTTGCCCTGTTTCATCTGCTCGATACCCTTGCGCAGCATTTGATCCAGCTCGGAACCCGCTTCGACTTGCGGCAGCAGCGCTTCCCAGTGGGCTATCGCCGTTTTGCTATCGCCGGATTCCATCGCGGCTGCGCCGGCCAGGAACAGGCTGTGCGCGTGTTTTGGATCGAGTTTCAGTGCTTTGGCGATCAATTCTCGCGACTTCCCGGTTAAACCCTTGCCGCTGGCCATGGCGATGGTTTCTGCATAGCTGGCCAATAGTTCCGGATCGTTGTCGATGACCGACTCGGCCTTGGCGTAAGCGTCGACGGAATCGCTATAACGTCCCATCATCTTGTAGGAGCGGGCCAGCATCAGCCAGCCATTGAGATCATCGGGGTTGTTCTTCATGCGCTCGGCCAGTTTGGCCACCATGCCTTCGATATCGGCAGCCGTCATCTGCTTCTGCGGTGTCGTCGCTACCGGGTCCAGCGCCCGGGGATTGCCGAGCAAGGCGTAGGCGCCAACTGCAAGTATCGGCAAGACAAGCAGCAGGATGATGGCGGTTGGACGACTGGTCGACGTGCTTGGCGGTTGGGTGGTGTTGGCGTTGAGCTCAGCGCTGGTTTCGACTTCGTCCAGCAAGCGCCGTTGCAATTCGTTCTTCGCCTGTGCGAAATCAGCCTCAAGCAGCGTGCCATCGCTCCGGTCCCGCTCGAGATCGGCCAGTTGATCACGGAAAATGGCCAAGTTGGTGGCTTTCCGGTCGGCTCCGGATGCCTGGCGGCGTTTGCCGAACCACAGCGGCGGCAAAATGAATGCGGCTACGGTGACGATGAGCAGGATGGCGTAAATCGCGAACTGGGTCATTTTTGGTCGACTTCCTTGAGCAGCGACTGGGCGCGCTGGGCTTCCTCGGCGGAGAGGGGCTTGTCGTTGGCTGCCACCTGGATGCCGCGGCGTTTCAGATAACTGCGCATGGCGATGATGCCGACCAACAGGAGCATCAGGGGGCCACCCCAGAGCAGCAAGGTGATGGCTTTGACGGGTGGTCGGTAGAGCACGAAATCGCCGTAGCGGGTCACCATGAAGTCGAGGATGTCGGCATCCGAGCGCCCGTCACGGATCATGCCGCGAATTTCACGGCGCAGATCGACCGCCAGTTCGGCGTTCGAATCAGCAATCGTCTCGTTCTGGCAAACCAGGCAGCGCAGCTCTTTGGATAGTGCTTGCAGGCGCTTTTCGGCAACCGGGTCTTCGGCCAGCGCCGCTTCATTGGCGGCTGAAGCAAATACTGCGGTCGACAGCAGGCTGAGGGCAAAAAACAATACGCGGGCGAAGATCATTTGTTCAGCTCCGCGACCAGCGGCAGGATTTTGTCGCTGAGGATTTGCGGCGAGATCGGCCCGGTGTGTTTCATCCGGATGATCCCGGCCTTGTCGATGACGTAAGTTTCCGGCACGCCATAAACCCCGTAGTCGATGCCGACGCGTCCATCGATGTCCATAACAGTAAGCTGGTAGGGGTCACCGTGTTCGCTCAGCCAGCCATTTGCGCGTTGCAGGGCCAATGGCACTTCCTGATCGGGGGCGATGCGACGCATGTCGATGCTGCCGTCGCCGCGCAGTTCCTTGTAGTTGAGGCCGACGATCGGCGTGCCGCTGCCACGGCGCGAGAAGTCGACCAGCACCGGGTGTTCCTGACGGCAGGAGACGCACCACGAGGCCCAGACGTTGAGCAGCCAGACCTTGCCCTTCATGTCTTCGGGACTCATGGTCTGGCCTTCCTTACCCAGCACCGCCAGTTTGAACGCCGGTGCGGGTTTGCCGACCAGTGGTGAGGGCACTTCGCGCGGGTTCAGATTCAGTCCGACGGCGAGCAGAATAACCAGCGCGGCAAAGGCGCCCAATATCCAGTAATAACGATTCATGCTTGCGCTCCGGCCGGTGTGATGGCCTCATCTTTGGGGTTTTTACGCCGATTCCGGTAGCGCCGGTCGAGCATGGCCAGCAAGCCGCCAAGTGCCATCAACACGCTGCCGCCCCAGATCCAGTCAACGAAAGGCTTGTAATAAACCCGTACGGCCCAGTCGCCTTCCGGCTGGTCCGGGTTGATCGGTTCGCCGAGCGAAACATAAACATCGCGCAACAGGCCGGCATCAATGGCGGCTTCGGTCATCGGCATGGTCGAGGAGAAATAGTTGCGTTTTTCCGGATTCAGCTTGCGCAGAAACTTGCCGTTCATGGCTAGATCGAATTCGCCTTGGGCGGCCTGGTAATTCGGCCCCTTGACCGCCTTGACGCCGTTGAACGTAAAGCTGTAGCCGGCAACCTCCACGGTGTCGCCCGGCCCCATCTTGATGTCTTTCTCCTGCTGGTAGCTGGAGACCATGGTGACACCGACGACAAATACCGCGATACCGATGTGGGCGAGATGCATGCCGGCAAAACTGGCCGGCTGATCAAGCGCGGCAGCGATGAAGCTGCGGCCGGCACGGGTGTGATTGGTTCGCTGGATGAAGTTGAGTCCGGCAGCCAGTGATATCCAGGCGGCGAGCAGGATGCCGATTGCGGTCAACAGCTTGAATTTGCCATAAATGAGCGGCACGGCGATGGCGACAACGAGTGCGGCGACGAAGGCCCAGCGCAGGGTACGAACAATTTCTGCCACCGAGGCTTCCTTCCAGCGGGCGAAAGGTGCGACGGCCATCAGGAAAAGAATCGGCAACATGACCGGGACGAACACCGCATCGAAATACGGTGGGCCGACGGAAATCTTGCCAACGCCAAGCGCATCGATCAGCAGTGGGTACAGTGTGCCGAGCAGCACGGTGGCACAGGAAACCACCAGCAATACATTGTTGGTCAGCAGCAGCGATTCGCGGGAAACCAGACCGAAACGCCCGCCCAGTCCGACTGACGGCGCGCGCCAAGCAAACAGCGCGAGCGATGAGCCAATCACCGCGACGAGGAAAATCAGGATGAAGATGCCGCGGGTCGGATCAGTGGCGAAGGCGTGCACCGAGGTCAATACACCGGAGCGGACGAGGAAGGTACCGAGCAGCGACAACGAGAACGCCGAGATCGCCAGCAGCACGGTCCAGTTCTTGAAGCTGCCGCGCTTTTCCGTGGCGGCCAGCGAATGGATCAGTGCGGTGCCGACCAGCCAGGGCATGAAGGAAGCGTTTTCGACCGGATCCCAGAACCACCAGCCACCCCAGCCCAGCTCGTAATAAGCCCACCACGAGCCCATCGCTATGCCCAAGGTCAGGAAACACCAGGCCGCCGTGGTCCACGGCCGCGACCAGCGGGCCCAGGCGGCATCAAGCTTGCCGGAAAGCAGCGCGGCAATGGCGAAGGCGAAGGCGACCGAAAAACCGACGTAGCCCATGTAGAGCAGCGGCGGATGAATGATCAGGCCGGGGTCCTGCAGCAACGGATTCAGATCGCGCCCTTCGGCCGCACCCGGCAAAAGACGCTGGAAGGGATTGGACGTGAACAGGATGAACAGCAGGAAGCCGAAAGAGACCAGTCCCAGCGTACCAAGGACGCGGGCCAGCATGGTTTCCGGCAGATGGCCGGAGAACAGCCGGACAGCCAGTGCCCACCAGGACATCATCAGCATCCACAGCAGCAGCGAACCTTCGTGGCCACCCCAGACGGCGGCCATGCGGTATTCGGTTGGCAGCAGCGTGTTCGAGTGCTGGGCGACATATACGACGGAAAAGTCGTTGGCGATGAACGCCCAAGTCAGGCAGGCAAAGGAAAAGGTGACGAGCAGTGCGAATGCGGTGGTGGCCGGCCGGGCCAGTGCAATCCATGGCTGGCGTCCGGTATGAGCACCGATCAGCGGCAAGGTGCCGAGCAGCAGCGCAGTCAGTGCGGCGAGAATGAGGGCGAAATGACCAATTTCAGGAATCATGCTCAGTAACTCGCTTTCGGTTGTGCGGGTGCTGCGGGTGTGGCTGGAGCGCCGGCAGGTGTGGCAGCGGGTGTGGCAGCAATGCCGGCTTTATCATTCTGCTTCTGGACACCACGTTCATGGGCATCGTTCAACGCCTTTGCAGCTTCTGGCGGCATGTAGTTCTCATCATGCTTGGCCAGCACTTCGCTGGCCTTGATCGTGCCATCGGGCATCAGCTTGCCCTGGGCCACGGCGCCTTTGCCTTCCATGAACAGGTCGGGCAGGATGCCGACATAATCGACGAAGACATCGGTTTCCGAATCGGTAATGATGAAGCGGATCGTCACGCCGTCGGCCTGGCGCTGGATGCTGCCTTCCTTGACCAGCCCGCCGATACGGAACAGTTTGTCCTGCGGTGCCTTGCCGGCGACGACGTCGGTCGGCGATATGTAAAGGGCGATGTTGCTGTTCAGGGCATTCAGCACGAGGGCGGCGATGATGCCGATCAGTGCGACGGCGCCAGCGATCAGGGCGAGTTTCTTATGGCGTGACTTCATGCTTCGTGACTCCGGGACTCTGCGCGCAACTGGCGCTTCAGGCGGGTAATGGTGGTCTTGCGTTGGCGCGCGACGGCAATCGGTTCAATGATCATGACCAGCGCGGTCAGGCCGAAAGAGCCCCAGACGTACAGTCCATAGCCACCCATGGCGAGAAAATCGCCAAAACTGTTCCAGTAAATCATTTGCTAACGCCCTCCAGCTCGGCCTTGACCCAGTCGGTATGGCGTTCGCGTTCGAGGATCAGCGTGCGGACCCGCGTCAGGGCCACAGCAATCGAATACATCCAGAAAGCCAGTGCCATTAGCAACATGCCCCACAGCATGACTTCGGCCATCGCCGATTTGGTCAGGTTGACGCTGGAGCCTTGATGCAGCGTGTTCCACCATTTCACCGAGAAATAGATGATCGGGATGTTCACCACGCCGACCAGCAACAGAATGCCGCCGGCCTTGTCGGCACGCCGTGCATCGTCGATTGCTGCGGTCAACGCCATGTAACCGATATAAAGGAAAAGCAGGATCAGTTCCGAGGTCAGGCGGGCGTCCCACACCCACCAGGTACCCCACATCGGTTTGCCCCATAGCGCGCCGGTCCATAGCGACAGGAAGGCCATCAGCGCGCCGGTCGGGGCCAGTGCCTGCGCCATCATGCCGGACAGCCGGGTATTGAAGGCCAGGCCGATGGCGGCCCAGAAGGCCATGATCAGGTAGATGAACATGCTCATCCAGGAGGTCGGGACGTGGATGAAGATGATCCGGTAACCCTCGCCCTGCTGGAAATCGGTCGGTGCGACGAGCATGCCGATATACAGGCCGGCCAGGCCGAACAGCACGGCGGCAGCGATGAACCAGGGAATCATCTTGCCGGCCAGCGGATAAAAGATGGCGGGCGAGGCGAAGCGATAAAAGCTGAAGCGGGATAAATTGAAGCGGTCGTTCATTCGAGGGCGATCTTCAAGGCCGCAGCCGACGCCCAGGGGGCGAAACCGATTGCAGCAAAAGTCATTGCAATGAGCAGTGAAAGATGTCCTTCCCCCCCGAGACCGGACACCGTCGCATCAACTGCGCCAGCGCCGAATATTAGCACCGGAATGTAGAGCGGGAGAACCAGCAGGGACAAAAGAACACCGCCGCCACGGACGCCTAGCGTCAAGGCAGCACCAATGGCACCAATGCCGGACAGGGCCGGCGTGCCAAGCAGGATGGCACCGGTCAATACGAGCAGTGCATCGCCCGAGAGGTCGAACTGGATGCCGAGGATGGGGGCGATCAGGGCCAGCGGCAGGCCTGAAACCAGCCAGTGAGCGATTACTTTGCCGGTGACGATCAGACCGAGCGGATTGGGCGACAGGGCCAGTTGTTCGAGCGTGCCGTCACGGTGATCGTCGGCAAACATGCGCGGCAGCGAGAGCATCGTGGCGAGCAAGGCCGCCACCCACAGCACGCCGGGCGCCAATTGACGCAGCAGGTCCGGTTCCGGGCCGATGCCGAGCGGGAACAGGCTGACCACGATGACGAAAAAGAACAGTGCCGAGACAATATCGGCTTGGCGACGCATGGCCAGCTTCAGGTCGCGGGCGATGACGGAAAAGACGATATTTAGCATCCCCGGCGCCTCAACCGATCCGTAATTCGCGAACGGTGCCGGCCGGGATGGCAACCAGTTGATGGGTGGTCATGACGGCCATGCCGCCGCGCTGCAGGTGGCCGGAAATGATGCCGGCCAGCCAGTCGACCGCAGCAACGTCGAGGGCGACGAAGGGTTCATCGAGTATCCACAGCGGGCGCCGGTCAACGACCAAGCGGGCCAGCGCGACACGGCGTTTCTGGCCCTGCGACAGATATTTGCAGGCCAGGTCTTCCCGGCCAGCCAGACCGACCTGCTCCAGCGCATCGATTGCATCGTCTTCGCAGAGTGTGAGTCCGGCCAGGCGGGCGGCGGACAGCAGGTTTTCCAGCGGCGTCAGGTCTTCCTTGATGGCGTTCAAGTGGCCGAGGTAGCAGAGATCGGCGCGAAACGCCTCGCCCGCTTCATCGATCAGCTCGCCCCGCCAGCGGATTTCGCCGTTTTCCGGCGGCAGCAGTCCGATCAGCATGCGCAACAGGCTGGTTTTCCCGGCGCCATTGCGGCCTTGCAGGTAGAGCAGTTCCCCCGCTTCCAGACGAAAGCCGAGGCCTGCGAACAGGCGGCGCTCGCCGCGCACGCATTCCAGATTGTCAGCTTCCAGCATGGGAGAAAACCCGGTTGAGTCAGGCGCAAATTATGGACGCGCAAGTGTACCGGCAGATTGAGGTGAATCAAACAAGAAAAAAACGGGGACCGCAGCCCCCGAATTGGCGCTAAGTGAGTTGCTTTACTTGAACGGCGTCGGACGCGGGGTAGCGTCGGTAGACGGCGGCAGGATGGGCAACTGGAAGTTTGGTTGATCGCCGGTCAGGGTTTTCAGGAAGGCGACGACCTTGGCGTTTTCATCCTTGGTGAACTTCTTGCCCAATTGCAGACGGCCCATGATGTCGACGGCTTCGGTCAGCGTGTTGGCTGCACCGTCGTGGAAGTACGGATAGGTCATTTCCACATTGCGCAGCGTCGGTACCTTGAAGTTGAAGCGGTCGGCATCCTTGCCCGTCACATCGGCTCGACCGCCTGCCGTGGCCTTGGTCTTGTACGGCTCGACGACGCCCATCTTCTGGAACGAGTTGCCGCCAACGGCTTCGCCGTTATGGCAGGCAACGCAGCCGCTATCCTTGAACAGCTTGTAGCCGGCTTGCTCTTCTGCGGTCAACGCATCCTTTTTACCCAAAAGCCATTGGTCGAAACGTGAATTCGGCGTCACCAGAGTCTTTTCGAATTCGGCAATGGCCAGCGTCACTTCTTCGATGCTGATCTTGTCCTTGCCGAAGACTTGCTTGAATTCGCGGACGTAACCCGGGATCGATTCAAGTACGTTGACTGCCAGTGTGTGGGTGAAACCCATTTCGCCCGGGTTGGCGATCGGGCCGCCAGCCTGGGCTTTGAGGTCGGACGCACGGCCATCCCAGAACTGGGCGACGTTGAGGCTGGAGTTGAGCACAGTCGGTGCGTTGATCGGGCCTTGTTGCCACTTGTCGCCGATCGAGGTCGGAATATTGTCGGTGCCGCCCATCGAGAGGTTGTGACAGGAGTTGCAGGAGATGAAGCCGGACTTGGACAAGCGGGGATCGAAGTACAGCTTCTTGCCCAGTTCAACCATGCCGAGGTTGATGTTGGCTGCCGGTTTGATCGGCTGAATCGGTTCGTCAGCGGCCTGGACGGCGCTATGAATGGTGAAGCCAGCGAGTAGCGCGATGGCGGTGGAAAGGACGGTACGTTTCATATTGAATCTCCCTCTTTGTAAAAACGGTCAGCCCATTCTCCCCTTGGTCTCTATGCTAGACTTGATCCAAGTCAATGATTTTCATGGCTTTTGGCTATAGTGACTATAGGTAACCCCTATAGTTGAAGGGGCCATTTGAGCCTGGTATTCGAGGAGAAAGCATGACCTTGACCGAGTTGCGCTACATCGTGGCGCTTGCCCAGGAAAAGAATTTCAGCCGTGCTGCCGAACGCTGTTCAGTCAGTCAGCCCACGCTGAGTGTGGCTATCGCTCGTCTTGAGGATGAATTGGGTGTGCAGTTGTTCGAGCGCGGCAAGGGCTTTGTCAGTCCCAGCCTGGTTGGTGCAAAAGTGGTGGAGCAGGCGCAGCACGCGCTCGACGAGGCCGAAAAAGTCCGCCAGATCGCCCAGCGCGGGCGTGATCAACTGGATGGCACCTTGCGTCTTGGGGTAATTCACACCATAGGTCCATATTTGCTGCCGCAGTTGATCCATTCACTGAAACGCGTGGCGCCGAACATGCCTTTGGTCATCGAGGAAAACATGACGGCCAATCTGGCTGAAATGCTGCGCGACAACGATCTTGATGTGGCCATCCTGGCATTGCCGTTCGATTTGCCTGGGGTACTGACCCGTCCTTTGTACGATGAAGTATTCAAGGTGGTAGTGCCCAGCGGACATCCTTGGGAAACCCGCGAGGCCATCGCGCCGGAGGATGTAGCAGGGGATGAGGTTTTATTGTTGAAGGCGGGTAACTGTTTCCGCGATCAGGTGCTTGGTGCCTGTCCACAGGTCAGCAGTCCCGAAACCGATATTCGTCTCGGCCATTCGATTGGCACCATACGTTGCATGGTGGCTTCCGGGCTGGGGGTTTCGGTTTTGCCGGACGGTGCATTGCAGCACCCTTACCGTAACGACATGATCAGCGTCATCCCGTTTACCCCGCCCGAGCCGTCGCGCCGAGTCGCACTGGCCTGGCGCAGCTGTTTTGTGCGACCCAAGGCGATTGATGCGCTGTTGTCCGCCGTGCGCGGTCTGAACTCGCCGGCTTACCGTTTGCTGGCCTGAGTCCCGATCAGGATTTCGGCCTGTAACTGCTGTAACAAATCGGCGAGTTGCAGGCTGGTTTCGTGCAATGCCGGCCAGTGTTCGGTGTGTGCTTCACGCAGTTCGCTCTGGTGTTGCGCAGACATTTGCCGGGCGATATGGTGCAGCCGGAGGTGAACGTCTTCGATCATCTGGAAGGCGGGAATGTCACCGTAGCGTTTGGCTCCCGCGCCGTGATACCAGCGTCCGAAGCCGCAAGCCTTGTCGTCAAGTTCCGGCATCGGGGAATTCGATGTGTCGTCGCCCATGTATTTTTCCAGGGCCTTCATCCAGCGGCGATGGTCGACTTCGGCGATCAGCATCGGGAGGTCCTCGCGTGACCATTCAAAGGCCGAAGCGGCGCCCCACAGCTCGTCGGGCCGGAATGCTGCAATCCAGTCGGGGAGTTCGGCTGCCGGCATGGGGCGGGCAATGCCGTAGCCCTGCGCCAAGTCGCAGCCGAGCAGTAGCAAGACCAGTCCGTGTTCGACGGTCTCGACGCCTTCGGCAATCACTTGGCGCTTGAACGCACGGGTCAGGCCGATGACCCCTTCGACGATGGCCAGATCTTCCGGATCGTCGAGCATGTCGCGAACAAATGATTGATCGATCTTCAGCATCTCGGCGGGTAGGCGACGGAAATAGGTCAGCGATGAATAGCCCGTTCCGAAATCATCCAGAGCGAAGCTGACGCCGAGTTGCCGGCATTCGCCAAACAGATCGGCGACGCCGGCAATATCGTCGATGGCTGCCGTTTCCAGCACTTCGAGTGCCAGCCGTTCGGGGCGGACGTCGGGGTGGGCAGCCAGGTGTCTGGCCAGTTCCCGGGCAAAGCCGGGGTGTTGCAGGTGCTCGCCAGCGATGTTGATGCTCAGTTCAAGGTCTATGCCGGCTGCGGCCCATTCGGATAACTGATCCAGCGCCGTCCGGATCACCCAGTCGCCCAGTTCGATGGCCAGTTCATTACCTTCGGTTGCCGGCAGGAATTCTGCTGGTGGCAGCAAGCCACGCTCCGGGTGTTGCCAGCGGATCAGGGCTTCGGCGCCAATCACCCGCCCTTGTCGCATATCGACCTTGGGTTGGTGGTAAAGCACGAATTCCCCAGCCAGCAAACCTTCGTGGATGCGCGTGACTTCGTCACGCCGACGGCGGGCCCGGCGGTCGTTTTCCGGGTCGAACAGGTGATGCCGATTGCGTCCCGCCTGCTTGGCAATGTACATCGCCTGGTCTGCATGCCGCAGCAGGGTGTCGGCATCCGAGCCGTCCTGCGGATATAGTGTGACGCCGATACTGGCCGAAATCAGCACTTCATGATCGGCAATGATGAATGCTTGTGTCAGTGCGGACGAGATACGCTTGACTGCTTGGTCGCATTCATGGATGTCAACCAGGCCGGACAGCAGCAGGACGAATTCATCGCCACCCAATCGAGCCACCGTATCGTCACCGCGGACGCAACTTTTGAGTCGCTGCGCAACCTCGATCAACAGGCGGTCTCCAGCGGCATGGCCGTAGTTGTCATTGACCGGTTTGAATTCGTCGAGATCAAGGTAGCAAACGGCGAGCATGCGCCGATGCCGACTGGCATGCGCCATGGCCAGTTGCAAACGGTCGGCGAGCAGCATGCGATTGGGCAGTTGGGTCAGCGCATCGAAGTGGGCAAGGTGTTCCAAGCGTTGCTGGTGTTCCTTGATCAGGGTGATATCGGAAAATATGGCAACGTAGTGCGTGATGGTTTGTGTCGAATTGCGTACGGCCGAGATCGTCAGCAATTCAACGAAAATCTCTCCGGATTTCTTGCGATTCCATACTTCTCCGCGCCAGTAACTATCTTCATAAATGGCCCGCCACATTTCACGGTAAAAATTTTTATCGTGATGACCCGAGTTGAGCAGGTCGGCGTTACGGCCAATTGCCTCGGTGCGGCTGAAGCCGGTCAGCTCAGTGAACGTTGGATTGACTTCGATGATGCGGCCTTGGACATCAGTGATCATGATGCCTTCATGAGCATTGGCAAAGACGCTGGCGGCGAGTTGCTGTTTTTCTTCGCTGGCGACCCGCTCGCTGATGTCCTGGGAGATATGGATCAGCGCCGGTTCGCCATTCCACCAACCTCGGCGTAGACGGGTTTCGACCGCCAGGCTGCTGCCATCGAGGCGCAGGATGGGGAGCAGGGAACTACTGGTGTCTCCAGCCTGCATGTCGCGCATCGCCGTAGCGGCCATTTCTCGACAATTTTCCGGGTGGACCGCAGAAATCGCTTGCCCGACGAGTTTGCCGGCCGGATAGCCAAGGAGGTTGTTGACCGCTCGGTTGTGATGCAGGATGCGGCCTGTTTCATCCAGGATGAAAATGAAATCCTGCAGCGCATCGAACAGGCCGCTCAGATTTTCGCGTGACTGATGGGCGGCTGCCTGAGCCGTCTGGCGCGCCAGGGCCAGGGCGAAATGGCGGGCCATGTTTTGTACCGCCAAGCAGGTCGATTCGGGAATCTGCTTGGTCCGTTGGCTACCCAGTGTGATGCATGCCACGGCACGCCCTTCTACAACGAGGGGCAGCACGATTAACGAGTGAAGGTCTTTGGCGAACCGGTCTACGCTCAGCGTATTGGCACATCCGCCACATTGTTTGGCGCAGTTGCTGTTACTGCAGGCGATCCGGCAGTCCCGAATACATGCTGACAGCCGGTCATCGGGTGGGTAATGGTCAAGTCTTTTGGCATATTCTGGCGAAAATCCCTGTTCGACCAGCAGTTCGTAGCCGCCATCCCTGGTTTGCCAGTGGATGCAGCCTGCGTTGAATTCCGGGTAGCGCAGCGCTATTTCGAGCATGGTGCAGAGCAGGCTGTGCCGGTCGCTGTCGCTGGCCAATGCAGTCGACAGGTCGCGCTCAATGACCAGGCGCCGTTCTTCAGCGCGCTGTTCGCTGATATCGCTTGCCGTCATGAGAATCGCAGGCTGACCAAAATAGGCGGTTCCAGAGAGTTGCAAATGCATCAGCAGCAGGTGACCGTGACGATTGCGTCCCCAGAATTCGATGGCCTGCGGCCGGCCAGCGAGCGCTGTCGCGATGGCGAGTTGCAGTGCGCCAGGATCGTTCATGTCGGGGGCGGCGAGAAAATCCGGGTTTGTCCCGATCAGTTCGGTGCGCTCGTGTTGTGTCAGGCGTTCGGCAGCCGGATTCGCATCAAGAATGCGCCCATCGGCATCAACAACAAACAATGCGTCGTCCAGCGCTTCGAACAAACCGTGAAACGTTGCCTCGCCGGATTGCACCGCTGCGGCCTGACGATGTTGCAGAATCAGCAGTGAGGCGACCTGACTGGCCTGGTGCAGCGAGGCACGCAAGCTATCGGGAAAGTCGCCGGGGTGGGCGCAGTAGGCGGAAAATGTACCAAGCAGTTCGTCGCCGGGCCCGAGCAAGGGTTCGGCCCAGCCGGAAGTGATACCGGCCAGGCGGGCGAATTCACGGTAAGGTTCGCCTGCCGGATCAGTAAAAAGATTTTCCAGGCAGGCCTCGCCCCGGCGATAGGCTGCGGTGCCGGAGATGCCGGTCTGATCGGCAATTGGTATGTTGCAAAGTATGGCGCGGGCGGCTTCGGGCAGGTTGGGTGCTGCAGCAACGCTGAGCGTATCGGCAGCGGCGAGCAGAATGGCGCATTTGACGTTGCTGGCTTCATGTTCGGCTGATAGCACGATCAGTTCGAGCAGGTTTTCCAAGCGTTCGCCGCGCAACAAGCCGGCCAGTGCTGCATTACGGATGACTAAAGCTTCATCGTGACGAGTTTGCCGATTCTGCGTAGCTTTGTTTACGTCATCTCCCACTTCTGCTGGCATCGTATCGGAGGTGATAGGTGAGGCGGGCGATAGCGTGGGGTCGGAAATATGGCGCATGTGGGCTATTTTAGTGGTGGCCGGAGAAAATCTGTTGATTAATCGCTAGCGTATTATTTGACTGGAGTTTTTGCTGATTTTGCGAATAATTCAGCGATTCGTTGCAGCAACAGGAGTGAATGCATGCATGAAATGTCGCTGGCCGAAGGCATCGTCGAACTGGTCGAAGAGACGGCAAAGCGCGAAAATGCCCTGAAGGTTAGACGGGTCGTGCTGGAAATTGGCTGCCTGTCGTCTATCGAGCCTGATGCACTGCGCTTTTGTTTCGATGCCGTGACGTGTGCTGGAGTAGCTGACGGCGCAATCCTGGATATTCTTCCCGTGCCTGGCCTGGCTTGGTGTCCGCAGTGTGCTGCCAGCCAGCCGATGCAGGCGCTGTACGATTGTTGTCCGGTGTGCGGTGATTACCGGATGCAGCCAACGGCTGGGATGGAGATGCGGGTCAAGGAAATCGAAATCGAATAGGAGGCACCATGTGTACAGTTTGCGGTTGTGGCGAAGGGGAAGTCAGAATCGGTGATGCAGAACATGAGCATGTTCGCGCTGACGGGACGGTGTATCGCCATGCCCACGGCCATGCTTACCGGCATAGCCATCAGCATCAGACACACCCTGCTGGTAACCTCAACTTTGCCAGTGGTCCGGCGCGGGCGCATGCGCCGGGTATGAGCCAGACCCGCATGGTACAGATCGAGCAGGATATCCTGCGCAAGAATAATGACTATGCGGCAGCCAATCGGCTGTGGTTTGAAGAGCATGGCATTTTTGCCCTGAACCTGGTTTCCAGCCCAGGTTCCGGCAAAACCACGCTACTGGTGAAGAGTATCGAGTTACTCCAGCATGTCGTGCCCATCGTTGTGGTCGAGGGGGATCAGCAAACGGCCAACGATGCCGAACGCATCCGTGCGACCGGCGTGCCGGCCATTCAGATCAATACCGGCAAGGGCTGTCATCTGGATGCCCAGATGGTCGGCCAGGCCATGCAGCGTTTACAGCCTGCAGATGCGTCCCTGTTCCTGATCGAAAATGTCGGCAATCTCGTTTGTCCGGCAGCTTTCGATCTCGGCGAGCAGCACAAGGTGGCCATCCTGTCGGTGACTGAGGGTGAGGACAAGCCGCTCAAATATCCGGACATGTTCGCAGCGGCCGATGTGCTGCTGCTCAACAAATGTGACTTGTTGCCTTATCTGGAGTTTGACGTTGATCTGGCTGAGGCGAACGCCCGCCGGGTCAACCCGGCTCTGCGTATTTTCCGTGTTTCGGCGAAGACCGGCGAAGGCATGGCTGAATGGCTGGCCTGGCTCAGAACGGGATTGTCCAGCCGGCAAAGGGCCTAGTTGACGTAAAGGATGTCCCCTGGTTTAACGACCAGTCCTTTCGGGAAGTCGCTGATTTCAATGACCGAGAATTTCGGATAGACCGCCCGGATGCTGGCTGTGGCACGTATGCGTTTTTCCTGTCCAAGGAAGGCGCCATTCATGCCAAGGACTGCAGACTCTTTCCAAGTGTGCAGGTTAAGGGTGTCGCCGACTGACAAGCCTGATTCCGCACCGCTATCAATGTGCATGGTTGTCCCGGTGACACTGATGATGCGTGAGCTCAGGGGCAGGCAGGCAGCCTCTGTATCGGCCCAGGCGGCAATTTCTTCGAGGGCACTGCCCCAGGCTGTGCCCAGGTCACCGCGATAAAACGCCTCTGAGCCGACTGATGGACTGCTGTTCAGGCGTACTGAACCCTTGGCTTCCCGGACGAAGTTTTTGCGCACCAGCATTTCACCAGTGATGGCGTCATGGATGAATGCCTCGATTTCGATCCGTCGGGTTTCCCTGAATGGCATTTGCAGGAAGGGCAGAAACCCTTTGATGCCGAAATCGCGATAAATCCCGGATAAAACGTATTGCGCACGATGATTCTTGCCAAGGGTGGCAAAAAAAGTTTCCGTACCATTGGGGGGAACATAAGGCTCGGGGGCGCGTGCCGGTGCCAGGTATGGAAACGCATCACCCTTGAAGTCGACCAGCAGACGCCGGTTTTGGCGAATTTTTCTGGCCAGTTCGCCGGCAGTCAAATGACTCAGTCGGGGAAGTTCCGAGGCCAGTTTCTGATCGGGAAATTCCATGGCAAAGCCAGTGACCAGCAGCTTGTTGGTGTATGCGCCACGGCACGCTGGCTTGCATTCAGGGCCGTCGCGCAGCGATACGCGCAAAACAACGGTTAGTTCATTACCGGTAACGCGTTCGGAGAGTTGCTCGGCGTTTTCGGTACATGCCGAGGATTTGACTTGTACGGTGTCATATACCGCGTCAGGCTGCACGATTGATGCTGCGCTGACATGAGCACTCTTCATTTCGCTTGCCTGGGCCAGGGCTCTGCGTGTGGCCTGTTCCCTGGCCTGACCAAGATCACCATTTTTGATCAGCGCAGTTCCTTCAACGACCAGTTCGTTGGCATTCGAAGGCAGGGCGGCAAACAAAAACGTCCAGAAAATCAATTTTCTGAACGTTTGGTGGACGAAATTATTCAATTTCAGTTGCTGACGTAATTGCCATTCGGCATGGCTGTTAATGGTCCGGTCTGCCCTGAGGCGAAGGCGCGTATGTCACAACTACCCGGTGAAGTCATGCAACTATGGAACTGTTGGCTGACTTCGAGTTCAACAGTCGCTTCGAAATTACCATCAGCAATTGAGGTTATGTTGACCAGTCGGGCACCGCGAATGACGGCGTCCACATAAGTGCGGATGCTGTCATTTTGTGTGGCAAATGCCGACACAGAGGTACCACCCCACACCCGGAAGCCATAAACCTGTTCCGCGAGATTGCGGTAGGCGTCTACCTGCGCGGCCCGCATGGCCATCAGCCGCTGCTGGGCGTGAGTATGTTGTGTGTAGGCACCAGGGGTGCCGTGACCGACTGCCTGCAGTTTGATCGGTGTGGCGGGCATGGCATCTTGTGCAGGTAGCTGTGCTGTTGCGATGTCGCGTTGAGCGTAGGCATTTCTGACGTCACAGCATCTGTCCGAAGCGCAGCCGCCGAGGAGTGTGATACCCAAGCCAAGGCCGATGTATTTGATCAAATTTGATACGCGCTGAGTCATTTCGAGCCCCTATTGGTAAATTCTTTACCGTTCTTCGGCATGATATCAAATAACTTTAGCAGTGTTTTTTAATCCGATGATTAAACAGGGTTTTGTTTGTCATTTATGGTTTTGTGAAAATGGTTTCATGGGCGTTCGCCATGCCCCGAACTGCCCGACAAAACTTTCATCATGCGGCTGAAACGATCACCGGCGATTGACACGGTATCGAGCAAGCTTTCGTCCAGTTCGTCTTCCATCATTTCATCGGCGTTCAGATCGCCGACCTTGCCATAGCCCATGCGTTTTATGGTCGACCGCATGCGGTCGGCCAAAAATACCGTGAGGGCGCGGAAAAAACGCATCCCGAAGCCTGGGTCTTCGGCGAAGTGTGCTTCGAGTGCCCGCTTGGGTAATTCAAGCAATTTCACTTCGCCGCGAGCGGTGACCGTGGCCGAGGTGGGGGAACTGTCGACAAAAGACATTTCGCCCAATATTTCGCCTGAACCCAGGTTGGCGACAATGCCAAGCCCGGCAACCGAGACATCCATGTGGCCGTCGATCAGGATGAACATCCGGTCGATTTTTTCGCCCTCCCGGATCAGCACGGTGCCATCGGTCAAACTCCTTGGTGAGCCTATTCTGGCCAGCCATTCGATATCGCTGTCGGTCAACAGACCAAAAATGTATAGCACCTTGCGCATGTCATTTATCCCCGGGTGATCAAATGCTTGAATGTTGCGTCATAGAAGTTGCCGTCTTGCCAGATCGGCAAAACAGCCATTGGCTGACATCAGTGCGTCGAACTGTCCTTGTTCGACGATTTTCCCGTCATTGATGACGATAATTTGGTCGGCATTCCGAATGGTCGATAGTCGATGCGCAATCACGACGCGGGTGACTGCCAGTTGATTGAGACGCTGCATGACGATGGATTGGGTTTCGTTGTCCAGTGCGCTAGTCGCCTCGTCGAGCAAAAGTATGGCCGGTTTGCGCACCAGGGCGCGGGCCAGTAGCAAACGTTGTCGCTGGCCGCCGGACAAGGTGCTGCCGCCCTCCTGCAGCACCGTGTGCAGTCCCATCGGGAGCGCTTCGATATCTGTATCCAGTCCGGCTTGACGGGCCGCTTCCATTGCTTCGTCATGGGTGATGCGGGCATTGCCGGCGATGTTGGAAAATACGCTGCCGGCAGCAATGCGACCATTTTGCAAGACGATCCCGATGGCCCGTCGCAAGGCGGTCAGGTCGAGCCCGCCGAGGGGTTTTTCATCGAAGAGTATTTCACCGCGTTCCGGGATTTCGAAGCCCATCATCAGGCGCACCAAGGTCGATTTTCCGCTGCCCGACGGCCCGACAATTGCCACAAATTGTCCGGGTTCTATCTTCAGTGAAATCCGCTCAAGCAAGGGCGATGATTCGGGAATGTAGCGAAAACTCACCTCGGAAAACTCGATGCTGCCTTTCAGCTTTCCCGGTGCCTGAAGATGCTTGCCGCTTTCCGGCAGCTGGCGCAGCAAGGGGCGCAGCCGTTCGAACATAGGCATGACGCCAAGTGCTTTGGTCAGGGCCAAGGTCATGCCGATCATGGCTTGCAGGAACTGGCCGAAAGCCGCATTGAAGGCCAGCATGTCGCCGGCAGATAGGACTTTGTCCGGTTCTTCATCCGGGCGAACCAGTGTACTTGTGGTGTTGGCCAGGCTTTCCAGCTTCAGGTCGATGGCCGAACGCTCAAGCAACCAGACCATGCAGGCAAAAATCAGCATGCTGGCCAGTATCGGGATGCAGGTTTGCACCAGTTCCTGAACATTGGCTGCCCGCTGGGCATTGGCGAAGCGTTGCTTCTGTTTCTGATAGAGCCTGGCCCATACAGCGAATGCTCGGGCTTCGGCGGCAGCGGCATGTAGCTTGGCAATGCCTGTGATGAATTGCAGTACCAGGCCTTCAACCCTGCCTTGATAGCGTATCTGTTCCCGTTCCTGGCGTAATTGATGGGCACCCAGCCAGGCAGAGAATCCGAGTACGACAAGAACAATGGCCAGTCCGATCAGGCCGAGTTTCCAGCTGAACCAGAACATGGTCAGCAGGCTGGTGAGGGAAAACAGGCCGGCCAGGATTGCCGTGACCACCGTTGTGGACAAGGTTTCCCGGATGGTTTGCACGCCAAGCGTTCGGTCCCCCAGGTCACCCGCCGTGTATTGCTTGAAAAAACCGGTTGGCAGGCGTAGCAGGCGATCAAATAGTGCGGCCTGAAGACCGGCATCGATGCGCCCCTCGATGCGCAGCATGGCGAAGCCCTTGGTCAGCTCGAAGCCGGCTGCGCCAATTGCTGCCGCGAGGAGTGCGGCGATAAGTTGCCAATGCTGAAAATAGGCAGCCCGCGGGATGATCGATTCGATCAGCATGCCGGTAGCGATGGGCGTGAGCATGGCGAGTGCTGCGGCGGCCATACCCATCAGCGACATCAGCCTGCTGTCGGCAGCGATGCCAGCCCGGGCAAAGGCCCAGAGATCCCCGGCGTTCAATGGGCGATCCGGCAATTGCCGGTACAGCATGGTGGCTTCCTGCTGCAGGGTGTTTGCCAATTCTTCGTCGATTGCTTGTTGCTCGTTCTCGTCCGGGTCGAACAGCATGTAGCCCCGGCCGCGAGGTGTGGGCAACAGGGCAACCGGTTGGCCGTTTTCCCGCATGCCGAGCAGTGGTCCATTTTCCTGCTGCCACCATTTATTCCTGAGCAAGACGCGTCGACTTCTCAGTTCCAGCGCAGCCAGCAGCGCATCGGGGTCGGTGGCCCGATGCTGTTCCGGCGGTAATGTCAGCTCGATTCGGGCGGCGTCGGTGACGCGGCGGAGCACGCGGACGAGAGGCGACTCCTGCGTGTCGTCCGCGGCCTCATCGTCCGCCAAAGGTGATGCCTGCAGTACCCTTGCCAGTTGGCCCAGGCCATTGGCAACATCTTGCCGGGTTTCATCCCAGATATTGGCCAGATTTTCGCGTCGACCAGCGGATTCGCGATGGATACGGGCAGCAATGAGGCGGCTGGCTTCCGCGCTTTGTGTCGCCAGTGTCGCGCTTGGTGCTGGTGTCTCCGAGGCCATGCCGGCTGCTAGTCCGAGATGCTGCCACCAGCGCTGGTACAGGGTTTCGGCCAATTCACCCGGCAAGGTTGCCAATTGCGCCTGCGCATCAGCGCTACGCAATATGCTGGTGCCTTGAACGGGTACGGCGATGACGGCGCGACCGTCGACGGCCGGTATTCCGAGCAGTATTTCACCCGGTGCAATTTGCAGCAAAAAATGCCGTCGACCGCACAATTCGTCGTGCCGGGCTTCGTTTCCAGACGGTAACGGATCGACACAAAAAACATTGATGCAGCCGCGTGTCAGCAGGATGATGCCCGGCTCACCGTCAAGGCGTAGCGGCGTCCGGGCGCTCAGATCCTCCGGCTTTCCCGGCCAACAGGCGAGGAGTGCGGCATCGATGGCGTGTGCTGCTTGGTCCGGTGTCGTCATCGTGGCTACATCATTCCGATCAGATGGGCATACTCGCCATTCAAAGCCATCAATGCTTCATGCGTGCCGCGTTCAACCACTTCGCCATGCTTCAGCACCAGGATTTCATCGCAGTCGCGAATGGTGGACAAGCGATGGGCGACGATGATGCAGGCACAGCCTCGACGCCGGATATTGTCGTCGATGGCTTTTTCGGTCACCGTATCCAGCGCCGCAGTTGCCTCGTCGAGAACCAGAAGCACCGGATTGCGCACCAGCGCCCGGGCGATTTCAAGTCGCTGACGTTCACCGCCGCTGAAATTGCCGCCGCCTTCATTCACATGGGTGTCCAGCGTATCCGGGCGTAAAGCAATTTCCTGGCTGATCCGGGCGTCATCGAGTGCTTGCCGGAGCATCGCTTCCGGAATGCTGGCATCCCATAAGGTCAGGTTGTCGCGCAAACTGCCTTCGAACAGGAAAATATCCTGATCGACATAGGCGGCGGCTTCGGCGAATACGCGATTGGACAGACTGGCCAAGGCTTGGCCGTCAAGCAGGATGCTGCCTTCACTGGGCTGCAGCAAACCGCAACACAGGCGGCCCAGGGTCGATTTACCGCTGCCGGATGAGCCGACCAGTGCAATGCGCTTACCCGGCAGAAGATCGAGTGACAGGTTCTTGATCAATGGTGGATCGAGCGGACTGTAGGCAAAGCTGACATTCTTCAGCTCGAGATGACCTTGCAAGCGGGAAGCCACGGCAATGTCCGTTGCGCTGTCTTCTTCGGTTCGGGCCGGGAGCGGGTAGCGGAAAACATCCGAGAGTCGTACCAACAGGCCTTTCACTGTCTGCAAGGTGCTCGCCAGCCCGACCAGTTTGCCAATCGGCTGCGTGAAGCCGGCCATCAGAACCTGGAAGGCAATCAGGTCGCCCATGGTCATGCTGCCCTGCATGACCTGATAACCGCCAAGTCCGAGCACGGCGACGGTGGTCAGTCCGGTCAACAGGGCGGGCGTCGAACTTTGCCAGATATTTTGTGCGCCCAGTCGTTGCTGGCTATCCAGCGTGGATGCCTGGTAACCCGACCAGCTTGCGAAGGCCGCCTGTTCCATCCCGCCAGCCTTGATGGTTTCGATGCCGTGAATGCTGCCGACCGTTGCGCCGGCCAGCTTGCCGAGGTCGTTCACCATGCGTCCCGCAGTATCGGTGCGGCTGCGCGCCATTTTCTTCAACATCAGGTAGTTGACCGAAGCCAGGCCGATACAGATGGTCGCGAGTTGCCAATTGAACAGCAACATCACGATTGCGTAGAACAGTACGGCGATCAAGTTGAAGAAGTTGGTCGCCAGTTCGCCGGACAGCAACTGGGCAATGCGCTCACTGGCGGCGATCCGGTTGGCGACATCGCCGGCTTGTCGTTGCGTGAAAAAGCTCATCGGCAGACGCAGCACATGGCTCAGGAAGCGGCTCGACATGGTGATTGCCAGTTTCAATTCCAGGCGCAGCAGATAGTGCTGCTGGATCCAGACCAGAAAACCGCGCACCAGCACCGTGAGGAACATGCCCAGCAAGAGGGGGCGTAGCCATTCCTCCTGGTTCTGGATCAGTACGTTGTCGACAAAAACTTTGGAAAATACCGGAACGACGACGCCGGGGATCACCAGCAGAATACTGGAGATGGCGACAAACCCGAGTGCCTGGCGGGAGTGCTGCAGGCGCTCGGCCAATTCCCGGAACAGTGAAGGAGGGCGGCCGGCGGGTTTGAAATCCGGGCCGGGTTCGAACACCAGCAAGACGCCGGTAAAGCTTTCGGCCAGTTCTTCAATACTGACCTGGCGAGGGCCGCTGGCCGGATCGTTGAGATAGACCACGCCATCCTTGATGCCTTCAAACACCAGATAGTGATTGAAGTTCCAGTGCAAGATGGATGGCACCGGCATCGCCATGATCGATTCCGGCTTATCCTTCGTGAAGCCACGAGCTGACAATCCGTAATTGCGCGCACATTTCAACAGGTTGCTGGCTTTGCTGCCGTTTCGGGAGACGCCTGCCGCATTGCGCAGTTCCTCCAGCGGCACCCAGCGTCCGTGGTAAGCCAGCACGATGGCCAATGCTGCCGCGCCGCACTCCACGGCTTCCATTTGCAGGATGGTCGGTGTCTTGACGCGCTTTTCAATCATCGCGGTCTGGGCTGGCGTCGAGGTCGATCCGGCTGGGTGCGCCATGGCTCAGTGCAGGTAGAGACCGGAAGTCTTGCGCAGGAAAGGAATCAACAGGCTGATTGGCCGTTGTTCTTCGACGGTAACTTCAGCATTGACCGTGGTGCCGCTGACGATCGGGAAGGGAGGGCCTTCGGCCGAAGTCCAGCGATAGCCGCTACTCAACCCGGCGTCAGGCTCAAGGCTGATCTGTACCGCGTAGGGTGGCCCTTTCTGGAAGAACATGTCGGCGAGTGCCGCATTGGGCAGTACCGAAATGATGCCTTCGCGTGAAACCGGGAATTCGGAAATGCTCTCGATACGGCCGCGCAACGTGCCGTATTCTTCTTTCTTCACGTTGGCTGGTGCCAGGCGAACTTCCTGTCCCGGGACCAGTTTCTTGCCGTGTTCCGTCGGCATATACACCAGTGCTCCTAGTTCGCCTTCGCCATTTTCGATGCTCAATACCGACTGACCTGCTTGCACCATGGCACCCGGTGCCAGTTTGAGTTCGATCACCCGACCATCGTTGGGGGCGGTGATGATGGAGTCGCGGGCCAGGATCAAGGCTTGCTGGCCTGCCAGGCGGCGTGCCTCATTGACTTTGAACACCAGATCATCTCGCCCGCGCTCGTACTGATTGCGAAATTCCAGCAGCTCCGTGTTCAGTTGCGCCAGTTCGTGACGATGGTCGGCAATTTCCTGGCGAACGCGGCTGATTTCCGTTCGCGAGTCGTCGAGTGCCCGTTCAGAAAAAAAGCCCTTCTGGACGGTTTCTTCCTGGCGTTTCAAGGTGCGGATCAGGAAGGCTACCCGGCTTTCGCCATCGCTGATCGACTTGAGTAGTGCCTGGCGTCGACGTCCCAGGTTATCGGTTTTGCTGCGCAATTCATGCTGATAGTCGCGGTCGAAGCGCGCCAGCATTTTTTCCTGGTCGCGCACGGCATCTTCCGTATTTTCAGCGCGACGGGCGGCCTCTGTTTGATTGACCACGGCCACGGCTTGCCCTTTTTTTACCAGATCATTGGTGCCGACCAGAAAGCGCGCCAAGGTACCACTGGCCTGGCTTGATGCATCGGCGACCAGGCCGCTGCGCGGCATCAGGATGCCCTGACCGGTGACATGGGTTGGCAACCTGCCGAATATGCTCCAGAAAAGGAAACAGAACAGCAGGCCGGCACAAATCGCCAAGGCTACCCAGCCCCTGGTGTCGGTTAGCGTGAGCAGACGATCCAGTTGTTCGGGGGAGGACAGACGGTCCAGTGCTGCTTGGCGGAAAATCTGACGTGCAGCAAGCTTTTTTTCACTCACGGGGATATCCAGTTTTTGAATTTACCGGAGCACCAGATCGGCTGTCGGATATTCGAAATGAGAGGCGTGGATGGTAATGCATGTTCAGTCTGGCGCAAAGATTTGTGCCAGGAGATCGCTGATATGTTGTACGAGTTGCTGCATCCGGGCCTCTTCATGATGAACGCGATCATAAGAAACACGCCAACTGATGGCGGTATCGTTGCGGTTGATTTCAAGCGCGATGCGCGGGGCCAGGTCATCAATCTGGCGCGAAAAATTTGCGTGATTGACCATGAATACCGGAAACATGGCATCCGCCCGGAATGCATGGTCGAGGCGACTGCGATAGACCAGACTCAAGCATGGACGGGCAAGTCGTGCCATTGCGCTGCGAATCGCCGGATCTGGATGGGCGTGCATGAGCAGGCCATAACTGAGCCCGTGATTCGGGACTGTTTCAACGGCGGCCTGCACTTTCGGCAGCAAGCTTCCCGTTGTCTCATGTGGGGCGATTTCAATACTGATCGGGTAGCGATTGGTCAGCCAGCCCACCGTGGTCGCCGATGTCAGCGCTGCCGGCATGCCCGGAAAATCGTGGCGGCCATGACTTTCCAGCAGTACCTGAAGCAGTGGGCTGCCGGTGATCTGATGCCATGCCTGGGCCAGCAAGGTGAGGAACAGGTCATGTTGGGCACGGGATGACGGAAATAGTCTTAGCAACAGTTGATTCTGCTGTGCGCTCAGATGGCGTTGAATTAGCGCCCATTTCGCTTCGATGGCACTTGCCTGCTCAGCTTCCAGCGGGGGACAGCTAGCCTGCCAGTATTTGAGATCGGCCAGAATATCGGGTGATTCCGCAAAACCTTGAAGATGCCTGCACCACCGGGAGAATGATATTTCTCCGCTTCTCGGCTGCAGCGTGGCTTCTGGTTGTCGGTAGGCGCGCTCGAGGGCTAGCAGCAGTACCGCGATCGATGTGCCGTCGGTAATCAGGTGATGAATGCCAAGCACCAGCGCCCCGGATTTTTGCTTTCCGTTATCCAGCCAGATGGCTTGAATCAGCGGCCCGTTGGTCAGGTCGAAACCTTCATGCATGGTTTCCTCGAGTTGTCGCACGAATTGACTGGTGACGGTGCTGCCCATGTCCTGACGGCGAAAGGCGACGGCCGATCCTGGTGGGCCGATAAATTGTTGCCAACCCTCGGTCCCTTGGCGAAAGCGGATGCGCAGGGCATCGAATTGATATTCGAGGCGGCGAATTGCCGATTCAAGCAGCGCAATATCGGTTCCTGCCGGTATTCGCAGGTACGAAATGGTGTGGAATTTTTCCGGGTGCTGCAGGCCGGGTCGGAGAAATTCATGTTGCAGCGGTGTCAGCGGCACATGTTCGCCAATGTTGATGGGTAATGCGGCTGTTTCGGCGCTTGATCCAGCGTTTTGGTGGCGGTTGGACAAAATGCTGTCGCTGATCGATTGCAGCGAGGCTTCCCCGGTTAGCGTTGCCATCCCGATCGAGCTGCCAAGATCGGTCTCCAGCTGGAGTAAAAGCTCGACGCGCATCAGCGAGTCCACGCCCTGTTCGGCCAAGGGCAGTCGGGTATTCATCCAGGATGCGGGAACGCCGAGAATTTGTGCGGTACGGCGCTCCAGGTAGCGCAGCAGCAATTTCGGGCGCTCATCCGGCGTCGCCGAAAGTGCGTTGTGCAGCGTTTCGGTGGGGGGGGCATTCGTGTCAACCGCTATCGCTTGCTCGGCAGAGGTGGCGAGGACTTTCCAGGTGTTTGCCTGATAAGCATCCTGGCAGGCCGAGCGGCGGATTTTTCCACTGGTCGTTCTGGGCAAGGCACCGGGGGCGAGCAGCAGGATGTTTGTCGCGTGCAGCCCGCATTCACGGGCAATCGCTTCGCGGACGGCCTGCAGCGCTTTCTCGCGGTGCAGTGTGTGACGTTCTTCTCGGCGAATCTCGACTGCGACAATCAGTCGCTCAACGTTATCTTGAGTCAGCGAAAAAGCCGCGCTGGCGCCTAGCGCCGGGTGGGCCGTGCTGGTCGTTTCCTCAATATCATTCGGATGGAAATTGCGTCCGCCCAGAATGATCAGGTCCTTGAGTCTTCCCATGACGAACAGTTCGTCATCATGCAGGCAACCCAGATCTCCCGTGCGCAAAAAACCCGTTTTTTGGAAGTTGACCGCAGTATTTGCCGGGTGATTCCAGTATCCCCGCGCAATTGAAGGGCCTGCAAGCAGAATTTCCCCCGTTTTGCCGTCCGGGCAGGGATTTCCTTCTGCGTCGACGATAAGCAGCTTATGGTGTTCGATGATTGTGCCGCAAGCGACATGGGTCTTCCCATCCAGTTGTTTCAGCCGTGGCGCTGCTGCTTTTTCACCCCCCGTTGCCAGTAGTGTTGCCTCGGCCAGGCCGTAACAAGGGTAGAAACTTTCTTGCCGAAAACCGAGCGCTGCGAATCGTCTGGTGAACTGTTCCAGGGTTGTTGCCCGTATCGGCTCTGCACCGGTAAAGGCGAGATCCCAACTGGATAGATCAAGTCCTGCACATTCGTCATCGCTGATTGCATGTGTGCAAAGTTGATAGGCAAAGTCCGGCCCGCCGCTGGATGTGATGCGATAGCGGGAAATGGCTTGCAGCCAGCGCACCGGGCGCTGCATGAAGTGCGACGGGTCCATCAGTACGACCGGGATGCCCAGCGTTAGCGGTTGCAGGATGCCACCAATCAGTCCCATGTCGTGGTGGGGCGGTAGCCAGCTGCAAACGGATGATGCCGGGGTGTGGCCAAACTTGCTTCGGATTGCCGCCTGGTTTGCGGCGATATTGCCATGGCTGAGCATGACGCCGCGTGGCGTTCCAGTTGATCCGGAGGTGTATTGAAGCAGCGCCAGATCGTCAAGCCCGGGTGTGCTTACGGGAGATGCCGGAGCTTCGTTGCGGGAGACCGGCAAGGTATCAGTGGCCAGCCATTGCAGTTTTTCCAGGCCGGCGTTTCCGCGGCAGAACACAAGCGTTCTTTGGAGATTATCGGCGGCAATCAGTGCAACGCTGACCTGGGCATCCTCGACCAAGGCGGAAAATCGGGTTGCGGCACGGTTGTGGCGACTGAATTTCGGTAACGGACTTGGTACGGCAACGACACCGGCCATCCAGCAAGCGTAAAGACAGGCGATGAATTCCAGACCGGGTGGGTGAAGTATCAAGGCATGCTTGCCTTTGTATTTTGCCAGCGCAACTGAAATATCCCGGGCACGACACAGCAGTTGAACGTAAGTCCATGTCTGGACGTTTTCTTCACCATCAAGCAGAAAACTGACTGCTGCCGTATCGGGTTGATTTCGTGCGTGTTCAAACAGGCTGAGCAGCGGGAGATCGCGGTGGGGATGCATGGATTGGAAAATTTTCCAGGGAGTTTCTAGTTGACGGATTCTATCCGGAATGAATAGTCTCTCGCCGTGCACTCAATATATAGGTGTCCTAATTCTGTTTTTAGCCCCCCCGAAGGAGAGCCGAATGTCGTTTGAAAATCTTGATCAATTCCGTGCCAAGCTGGCTGCCGATGCCGCCCTGCAAAAGGCTTGTGTCGAATCTTTTAGTGCAGGCAAGACAGAAGAGGTATTGGCCGTTGCCCGCCAACTGGGTTTCGAATTCAGTGCCGACGAAGTGCAGCAATGCCTTGGTGATACTGAACTGTCGGATTTTGAATTGGAACTGGTGGCGGCCGGGGTGATGATGCCGCCGTCCATGAAGCTAAGTCATGGTGGTGGTATCTCAAAGGGATAAGCCCCTGCAATATTGAAGAGGTTTGTCCTGGTTTTTCTGTTCCATGTTTTATCGCTTGTTCAAAAGAACCAAGCAATACCTTCCTGTTTTTAGTCCCTTTAAGGAGAGCCGAATGTCGTTTGAAAACCTTGATCAATTCCGTGCCAAGCTGGCTGCCGATGCTGCCCTGCAAAAGGCTTGTGTCGAATCTTTTAGTGCCGGTAAGACTGAAGAAGTATTAGCCCTTGCCCGCGAGTTGGGTTTTGAGTTCAGTGCCGACGAAGTGCAGCAATGCATTGATGATACCGAGTTGTCCGATTTCGAGCTGGAACTGGTGGCAGCCGGGATTCCCATGATGCCGTCGATGAACAAAGGAAAAGGGGGGCACATTTCCTTCGGCAAGTAAGCTGATGCAAGCCGGCATGGCATCCGGTTTTTTCCGCTTGGACTGGCCAATGTTTTTCATTGTTCAAAAAAGCCAGGCAATGCCTGTTGCCAGCATGATTGCCCAGGCGGCCCACAGCACTCCGGGTCGCCAGGGTTGCAATACACAGGGCGTGTCGAGTTCAAGCGGGGCGCGATAGCGTTCTACTGCGACACGACGGAAAACCCCGATCCGTTTGCTTGCCGGCTTGGTTGGCGTTGGCCGATTCACTGCTTCATGCGACATGTTTCCCCTCCTGGCGACTTTCGGCACGTAATTGTTCGATCAAGCCTTGCTGGGTTGCCAGCATTTGCGGCGCACCTTGCCAGGCCAGGCGGCCTTTTTCCAGGATGAATACCTGATCGGCCAGCGCAATGGCGCTTTCCCGGTGGGTGACTAGAACACAGGTAATGCCCAAGGTGCGGAGTTGGTCAATCAGCGCGGCCTGAATGTCTTCCGGAAGGGCATTGGTCGCTTCGTCGAGAATCAGTAATGCCGGCTTGCGGATCAGTTGGCGCGCAATCAACAGCCGCTGTTCCTGCCCGGTGGAAATCTTGTTGCCTTCGACAATACTCTGCATGCCCATCGGCATCGCCTGAATGTCGTCACTCAGCATCACCTGCGCAGCAGCGCACCAGACTTCTTCCAGGCTGACCGGGGCAAGACCGGCAATCTGGTTGCGTAGCGTACTGGCGCTGGCAATACCGTCGTGCTGGCGCACTACCCCGAATTGTTCGCGCCAGTGCAGCAGATCGAGTTCATTCAGGCATTGTCCGCCGTACAGGACGTTTCCACGGTCTGGGGTTTCGAAACCGAGCAGCAGGCGTAGCAAGGTGGACTTTCCGCTGCCGGAAGGTCCGGCGATGACGACAATCTGGCCCGGCGGGATGCTGAGCGAGACGTTTTCGATGACCGGCAGGCCGCTGTCCGGATAGCCAAAATAGACCTTGCGCAACTCGATGGGGGCTGGGGCGTGTTTGATGCGAAGCCCTTGTGTTTCAAGTGGCGCGGCCATGATTTGCCGGGTATGTGGCAATAATTCCCTGGCCAGAAGCCAGCCGGCAACGCTGCTGCCCAATTCGAGCGCTGCATGCAGCATCGACCAGAGGACAAGGCTGCTGACGATCAATGTTACTTGGCTGACTTCGTGCACATGAAGCAACAGAAGCAGCCAGCCAGCGATGCCGAACCAGGGATAAATATCCTCCAGAAGTTCCTGCAGGCTATCTGTCCGACGTATGCTCTGGGCTTGCCGGGTATTCTTGTCGTGCCGGGCCTGCCATGCAGCCAGTGCGGCATCGGCTGCGCCGAGCAGGCGCAGTCGGGCGAAGTTGCCGAGAATGTCGGAAAGCAGGCGGCGGCTTCCTACTCGCTGCATCAGTTGTTGCCGACGCGTGGATTCCGTTTGTCGCGCCAGCAGGATGGGGATCAATACGGCCGGAACGGTGAGCGTCAGGGCTGCCGGCAACAGCCGCGCATCGAGCCATAGCAGGCTGCCTGCGGCAGCCACTAGCGTTCCGGCGTCGAGCAGCTTGCGCAGCGGCGCTTCGCGCAGGCGGTCGAGCAAGCGGGGAATGCCGGCCAGTCCGAGGGCCAGTTGCTCCTGCCCGGTATAACGGAAAAAAGCCGGTCGGATGCGGATGAGGCGCTGGGCGAGTTCATTGCCGACGAAGGATTCGAGTCGGGAGTCGAAGCGCAGCAGGGCGATATGTCGGGCCAGTTCGAGCAAGCCGCTGGCGATCGTCAAAAACAACAGACTGGTGATCAGTTTCAGGCTCTGGATGTTTTGTGTGTCGGGAGTGGAGAGCAAACCCAGCAAGACCAGGGGTGGCAGAAGGGCAAATGCCCAGAGTCCGGTGCTGGCCAGCAATGCCCGGTATAGCTCGGCACGCGCGCTGTCCACGGCACGATACAACCAGCCCAGCGGGCGCTTGTCGGAGAGATTGGCCGCGGGATAGAGACAAAATGCTTCCGGCAACAGGGTGTCGGCGGGTGCTTCCAGAGCTGCGATTTGTTCGGGAAACAGGGTTTCTGCCAGGCAGGTCTGGTGCTTGAACACGATGATCGGCCCGAGGTCTTGTTGCCATAGTCGGCGTTCGTCGATCCGTATGCGGCGCACGTACATCCCGTTTGCCCTGGCCAGGCGGCGCAATGTCGGAACGATGCGCCAGTTTTCGGCAAATGCCTCGCGTTCAGTCGCAAGGACCGATTGTCCATGATGGATGGCGATTTTTTGGCAGGCGTCCTGCAGTGCAGCGTCTTGCTCGGGGTTCAGCATGAGGCTGTCCAGCCCTGAATTCTCCTGCTGCACCGCTTGTCGGGCATGGTGATCAATCGTTGCGCGGTCAACTGCCGCTGGAAGGGTTTTTTCGCTGTCGAAACTGCTGATCTCCCCGGCTTCAATGTGCAGGACGCGGTCGCAGGCCGCCAGCGTGGATGTGCGCTGACTGATCACGATCAGGGTGCAGCCGCGGCGCCGGATATTGGCGCGAATGCGGGCTTCCAGTTGCGGGTCGAGTGCATCTGTCGCTTCATCCAGCACCAGCAGCGCCGGGTTGCGCAACAAGGCGCGGGCGATTTCGAGTCGCTGGCGTTGGCCGCCGCTGAAGTTTCGGCCATGTACAGCGATCGGGGTGTCGAGTCCGAGTGGTCGGGCTGCGATCACATCGTCGATACAGGCATCGCGCAGGGCTTCATAGATCGCGCTATCGCTGATCGTGCTTTGCCAAAGACACAGGTTTTCGCGCACCGTGCCGGTGAAGAAAAAATCATTTTTACCCACCCATGCCGCTGCTGCATCACCGCCGATACGGATTTGCCCTGTCTGTACTTTGTGCAGGCCACCCAGCAAGCCGCCCAGCGTCGACTTGCCGCTACCGGAGGGGCCGCTGATGCCGACTTGTTCGCCGGCTTGAATCGTCAGATTCAAATCCTTGAGGAAGGGCGGTTTGGTCTCGGTATAGCCAAAGCTGACGGCGTTCAGGCGTACCGCGCCGGGGGGCATTGTGCTGTCGTTGCGTGCAGGTGCCGGGCTTGCCGGCGGATGGAGATGGACATCTTCGACATGCAGCAGGCGTAAATGCAGCGCATCCAGTTTTCGTCGGGTTTTAAGCCAGCGCTGCATTTCCGGAAGCAGGCCAAGTGCCAGCAGGCAAACTGCCAGCCAGCCGCCAAGGCTCAGTTGATCGGCTCGCCAGGCCAGCCAGCCCGAGCCGACGGCGGTCAGAGGCAGGCCAATTTGCAGCATGCGGTTTGCCGCCGCAATTGCCGCACGGGCGATGCCAGCCTGTTGGTAAAGTTTCTGCTTGATTGCCGAACTGCCCAGGCGGGCAATGACGTAATCCTCCGCCATGCCGGCCTGCTTGAACGATTCGATGCTGTCGAGGCTATCCAGCAGGGAGGAAAAGTCCCGTTCGGATTCCTCGCCAAGCTGGCGTTCGGTACTGTTTTTCCAATGCAGCAGAGTGCCCAGAAACAAGGCAAAAAAAGCGCCGCAAAGGGTCAGTGTAAATCCGCTGGATGGTGCGATGACCCATGCGGCAACGAGCAGGACAAAGACTTGCGGCAGATTGATCAGGGCGGGCAGCAATTCGCGGCAAATGCTTTGTGCCGCGGCGTCGCCCGAGTGAATCACGGCGTGCAACTGGGCGGGCAGACGATAGGCAAAGAAGGTGTCGGGCAGCGCCAGCATTTTTCGCAGCATGCTCGAGGTTTCGGTGCTGCCGATCTGCGATTGCAATTTGTCGAGCAGTGCAAGCTGGAGTGAGTTCAGTAGCAAGCGTCCGGCCAGTGCGCCGAGTAGCCACGGCCATGCCGTAGATGCGTCGAGATGCCCGTCCAGCATCATTTGTGCCGTGCTGGCAACGATCAGCAGGGGGGCTGCCAGTAACAGTCCGGAGATGGCCATCAGACCGAACAGGCCCAAGAGATGCGGCACGTTTTGTCGGAGGCGGCGGCTCAAGCTGAGCAGCGGGGAGGCTGGTGCCGGTTTGGGTTGGAATTCTGCCAGCGGGCGAAAGCCGAGCACGATGCCGGTGAATCGGCGTTCGAATTCTTCGCGCGAGATTTCGCTGCGGCCGACTGCCGGATCATTGAGTAGCACCTGGCTCTCCGTCATGCCTTCAATGACGACAAAGTGAATGAAGTTCATGTGCGCGACCAGCGGGAGCGGCAAATTCTCCAGGTTATCGGGCTCCCGGCTCCAGGCTTTTGCTTCCAGACCGAAGTATCGGGCTGTGCGTACCATGTCCGCGGCAGTCATGCAGTCCCGGGAAACGCCGCTGATCCGGCGTATTTCGTCCATTGGCACGCTGCGGCCATGGTGGGCCAGGATCATGGCCAGTGTTGCGACGCCGCATTCCGTGGTCTGGAATTGCAGGCGGGTCGGGACACGTATTCGCCGACGCGTGGATTTCAGCAGATCCATCATGGTGTTTTGTATTGTTCAATGTGCACGGGGGCGGTACGGCTTGGCACCGGGGAGGGAGTGTCGCACAGTGTTGCGGTAATGCATGGTGGATAACGCAAAAATGGCATTGTGGTGATGCGTGAATCATTCCTGAAATGCCTTGACTGTCATCCGCTCGGGGAGAATGATCGGAGCTTTCCTGGATCGGCGGCCTATGTCCTTACTTAATCTCCGTATCCGCGGGTTGGTGCAGGGCGTCGGTTTCCGTCCCTACGTCTGGCGGCTGGCCAGCGAACTGGGTTTGACCGGCTGGGTGCGCAACGATGGGGCGGGCGTGACGATTGCGGTCGACGGGCAAAAACTGCCTGAATTCCTGGCCCGTTTACCCAGGGAAATCCCGCCGCTGGCCCGCATCGACGCGATTGAAACTGGCACCGCGCCGGACGGGCCATGGACTGCGCCAGCCGGATTCAGCATTCTCGACAGCCTGCCGGGTAGCGCACGCACCGCGATTGGCCCCGATGCGGCGATCTGCGTCGATTGTGTCGAAAACATCTTTGATCCGGCGGATCGCCGCTGGCGCTACGCTTTTACCACCTGCACGCACTGTGGCCCGCGTTATAGCGTTAGCCGGGGAATTCCTTACGACAGGGCGCAGACCAGCCTGCTGCCCTTCCCGTTGTGCCCCGCTTGTGCCACCGAATACGCTGCGCCGGTCGACCGGCGTTTTCATGCCGAAACCACCTGCTGCCCGGCTTGTGGTCCGCAGTTGCGCTTGCTCGATGCGGCCGGTTCTGCGGTCGACGGCGATCCTTTGGCCGAAACGCTGGCCCTGCTGCGCGCCGGAAAAATCGTCGCGATCAAGGGGCTGGGCGGTTTTCATCTGGCCTGCGATGCCAAAAATGCACGCGCTGTCGGCGAATTGCGCGAGCGCAAAGCCCGTGAGACCAAACCCTTTGCCGTGATGGGCCTGAATGCCGCGTCGTTCAGCGCTTGGGCACAAATCGGCTCGCCCGAACTGGCTTTGCTGCATTCGCCAGCGGCGCCCATCGTGCTCTGCCCGAAAGGTGATAACGAACTTCCAGAAGTCGCGCCGGGACTGGCCTGGCTGGGCGTCATGTTGCCAGCGACGCCGCTGCATCTGCTGCTCTGGCACGAGGCCGCCGGGAGACCGGCCGGCACTGCCTGGATGGCGGCGGCGAACGACATGCTGCTGGTGATGACCAGCGCCAATCCCGCCGGTGAACCGCTGGTGATCGACAACGATGAAGCATTGGATCGGCTGGCCGGCATTGCCGATGCCTGGCTGCTGCATGACCGGGATATCGTCGTGCGCAGCGACGATTCGGTCGTCCGGGCGGCGAGCGAAACCCTGCCGGCGCTGTTCATTCGCCGGGCGCGCGGCTATGCGCCCTTGCCCATTGCGCTGCGCGACGACGGGCCAGCCGTGCTGGCGCTGGGCGGCTACCTGAAAAATACGCTGTGCGTGATGCGCGGCCGGCAGGCATTTTTGTCGCAGCACATCGGCAGTCTCAACAATGTGCCTACGCTGGCTTTTCTCGAAGAAGTGACGGCGCATCTGCTGAAGGTGCTGGAAGTACGCCCGGATTTGATCGCTCACGACCTGCATCCGGATTATCCCTCTACGCAAATGGCGTTGCGGCTGGCTGATGCGCTGGGTGTGCCAGCCGTTGCAGTGGCACATCATCACGCACATATTGCGGCGATTTGCGCCGAACATGGCGTCAATGAGCCGGTTATTGGCTTGGCGCTTGATGGCACAGGCCTGGGGCCGGATGGCGGGAGCTGGGGCGGCGAACTGCTTCGGGTCGATGGTGCTGCATGCCGGCGGCTGGGCCATCTGCAGCCTCTGGCACTGCCCGGCGGCGACCGGGCGGCCCGTGACCCCTGGCGCATGGCGGTATCGGCGCTGTATGCGGCCGGTCTGGGCTATCGCGTTGCGCCCTGGTTGCAGCAGCACTACCCGCAGCACGACGGCCGTTCCATCTTGACCATGCTGGAGCGCAAGCTGCGCAGTCCACCCACTTCCAGTCTCGGACGCTGGTTCGATGCGGCGGCTGGCTTGCTGGGTGTGCGCGACACCAATCATTACGAGGGGCAGGCGGCGATGGAACTGGAAAGCCTGGCCGCGCGTCACGGCCCGGTGGCGCCGCTGGTTGGCGGCTATCGTATCGACCCGGCGACCGGCAATCTCGACTGTTCCCCGCTGGTCTTGGCTTTGCTCGATTGCCGCGACCGGGCGCAAGGCGCCGCGCTGTTTCACGCTACCTTGGCCGCTGGACTGGCAAATTGGGTGATTTCTGCGGTCGACCGCGAAAAAATCAGCAAAATAGCGATTGCTGGCGGTTGCGCGATGAATTCGGTGTTGCTGCACGCGCTGCATCGTCACTTTGCCCAAGCGGGGCTGGAACTTTTGTCGGCGCGGCAGGCGCCACCCAACGATGGCGGCTTGGCCCTCGGGCAAGCCTGGGTGGCGCGATGCGGTGCCGCTGCTGCATAGTTATACGAGTTGTTGAATGCGCCAAGGATTGAGTGAAATGAATACGGAACAAATTTATCAGGACAATCCGGCACCGCTACTGCTCGCCATGTACCGGCGTTTGGCGCAAGTGCCGATGGCGGGATGTGGCGTTAAAAACCCGGTTTTGAGCGTCGATATTGCCGGTTTTCGTCGTTATCGTGGCGATTGGCTGGGGGCGGTCGTGACGCCTTGGTTTGTCCGGCTATTCCTGCTGCCGGGCGGCGGTGAGTTGTGGCAGGCGCCGGGGAATGAAGCGCCGGCGGGCAAACCGCTGCGTGTCGAGTTTCCGGCGGGTGATCTTGAATTTCTCGCCGAATCTAATCCGGACGCCGAGGTGCCGGCTTTTTTCTGGTGCCCGGTATTCGCGTCGGTCGAGCGGATTGGCTCGCAGGATGAGGCGCTGACCCTGGCGATGGAGGCGTTCAACAGCCTTTTCAATCCGCCGCCACCCGCCGAAGTGCTTGATGTCCCCGAGGTCACCGAGCGCAGCAAGGCACCGGTCGACCGGCGGGGTTTCCTGCGCCGCTTGGTCGGTCGGGGCTAGGCGCTACTGGGGATGTTGACGGTGAATTCTTCGAACATGCCGCGATCTGGCGGCTTTAACCGATAAAGGAAATTCCATGTGTCTGGCCATTCCCGCGCAGGTCGTTGAATTGCGCGACAACGACTGTGCCGTGGTCGACCTGGCCGGCGTGCGCAAGGAAATTTCGTTGTCGCTGGTTGAGGATGTCGCCGTTGGCGATTATGTGATCGTTCATGTTGGCTACGCGCTGAGCAAGCTGGATACGGACGAGGCGCTGAAAACCCTGGCGCTGTTCGCCGAAATGGGAGAATTCGGGGGCCAGCTCGATGGCCAACTTGACGACCCATCGATGCTGCATTGATGAAATACATCGACGAATTTCGCGACGGCGAACTGGCCCAAAAAATTGCCGCCGGTATCCGGGCCGACGTGCAGCCAGGTCGGCAATATCATTTCATGGAATTTTGCGGCGGTCATACGCATGCCATTTCGCGTTATGGCGTCAGTGATCTGCTGCCTGAAAACATCCGGATGATCCACGGCCCGGGCTGCCCGGTCTGCGTGTTGCCGATAGGCCGGGTCGATCAGGCGATTCGTCTGGTGCGCGAGGCCGGCGTGATCTTGTGCACCTACGGCGACTGTTTGCGCGTGCCGGCTTCCGGCGGGCTGTCCTTGATGAAAGCCAAGGCCGGCGTTGGGAATTCCGGCGGCGATGTGCGCATGGTGTATTCCACCGCCGATGCCGTCGCCTTGGCGCAGAAGCATCCGGATCGGCAGGTCGTTTTCTTTGCCATCGGTTTCGAAACCACCACCCCGCCGACTGCCGTGGCGATCCGCCAGGCGGCGGCGCTGGGCTTGAAGAATTTTTCCGTGCTGTGCTGCCATGTGCTGACGCCAGCCGCCATGATCGGCATTCTCGAATCGCCCGAGGTCCGTGCCGGGCAGAGCGTGCCGCTCGATGGCTTCGTTGGTCCGGCGCATGTTTCGACCATTATTGGCAGTCGACCGTACGAATTCTGTGCTGACGATTACAAGAAACCGGTGGTCATCGCCGGTTTCGAGCCGCTCGACGTGATGCAGGCGATCCGCATGCTGGTTCGCCAGGTCAATGACGCTCGGGCCGAGGTGGAGAATGAGTTTTCGCGTGCCGTCAGCCGCGACGGCAACCTGAAGGCGCAGCAACTGGTGCGCGACGTATTTACCCTGCGCGATTCGTTCGAATGGCGTGGACTGGGCGTACTTCCCGACTCGGCCTTGCGCATTCGCGAGCAGTTCGCCGAATTTGATGCTGAAAAGCGTTTTTCCGTCGACTATGTGCCGGTGCCCGATCACAAGGCCTGCGAATGCGCGGCGATCCTGCGCGGCGTGAAACGGCCGCAGGACTGCAAGATATTCGCTACCGCGTGCACCCCGGAAAATCCGGTCGGCTCGTGCATGGTCTCGTCGGAAGGCGCCTGTGCCGCGCACTACACTTATGGACGTTACAAGGATGTCTGATCCGGCTTCGCGCAAACCCAGTTCACGTAAAACCTATGGCCGCCCGCTGGACATCAAGAACGGCCACGTCGATATGGCGCACGGTGCCGGTGGTCGGGCGATGGCGCAATTGATCGATGAGCTGTTTGCCCGCTATCTGGGCAATGAATATCTGGCGCAGGGCGATGACGGTGCGTCATTGCCCTTGCCCCCGTCTTTGCCCGGAGTTGGTGCCGGCCGGCTGGTCATGGCGACCGATGCGCATGTTGTCTCGCCGCTGTTCTTTCCTGGTGGCGACATCGGTTGTCTGGCGGTGCATGGCACGATCAATGACGTGGCGGTGATGGGCGCCAAGCCCCTGTATCTTTCGGCGGCCTTCATCATCGAAGAAGGGCTGAAACTCGCCGATCTGGCGCGCATCGTGCAAAGTATGGCAGCGGCGGCCAAGGCAGCCGGGGTGCCGGTGGTGACTGGCGATACCAAGGTGGTCGAGCGCGGCAAAGGTGATGGCGTGTTCATCACGACGACGGGGGTCGGTGTCGTGCCGCCGGGGCGTGAATTGTCCGGGCGTCTGGCCCGGCCGGGTGATGTGATTTTGCTGTCCGGGACGCTGGGTGACCACGGCATGGCGATCATGGCGGAACGTGAAAGCCTGGGTTTTGACGCGCCGATTGTTTCCGATACGGCGGCGTTGCACGAGTTGATCGAAGCGATGTTGGCAACTGGCGCCGATTTGCGCGTGCTGCGCGATCCGACGCGCGGCGGCCTGGCCACCACGCTGAATGAAATCGCCCAGCAGTCCGGCGTCGGCATGATGTTGCAGGAGAAGGCTTTGCCGGTACGTCCGGCGGTCAATGCGGCTTGCGAGTTGCTCGGGCTGGACCCGCTTTATGTCGCCAACGAGGGGAAAGTGGTGGCGATCTGCGCGGAAAACGATGCGGAAATGCTGTTGACCGCAATGCGCCAGCATCCGCTGGCCCGGGACGCTGCGCGTATCGGCACGGTGCATGCCGACCCACAGCATTTTGTTCAGATGACCACCGCCTTGGGCGGGCGGCGCATCGTGGACTGGCTGAGCGGTGAGCAACTGCCGCGCATCTGTTAGATCGGCTTAGTGGCGGAGCGCGACGACCAGGCTACGCACGTCGCCAACTTCCAGCAGTACCAGTTCCCGGGCATCGGCCAGGCTATCGGCGTTGCGGATATGGAACAGATCGCGTTTCCCGTCGGGATAGCGTACGGCGGCCACGTATTCCGGACGGACATGAGCAATGGGTTTTGTGGTGAGTAACTGGCGCTGGCTTGCGGTCATGATGCATTCTCCCCTGTGTGTTTTTTGTATCCTAATCAAAGCCAAGGCTTTGAAAAATATAGCCAAGGTAATAGCTCCGCATGAATGGCAAGGGGATTGGCGCCAAACCCTTTTGGTTACGTGGTTAATCAATTTTGTTGCATTTGAAAAAACCCGAATGGCATGTCCGCGTTATTCATCGGGCACATTGCCAATATCGGTGTGGGCGTTAGAATCCATTCATCTGAATCCTGCCGGGGCTCCCATGTCGGAAAATCTGATCCTGCGTCCGCTGGAGCGCGAAGATTTGCGTTTTGTCCATGAGCTGGACAACAACGAAAGCGTCATGCACTACTGGTTTGAAGAGCCTTACGAGGCTTTTGTCGAGCTGGCCGATTTGTACGACAAGCATATCCACGACCAGAGCGAACGTCGTTTTGTCGCAGAGGGTGGTGGAGAGCGCGTCGGTTTGGTCGAGTTGGTCGAGATCAACCACATTCACCGTCGTGCCGAGTTCCAGATCATCATCGCGCCGGCCCATCAGGGCAAGGGGCACGCTACGGTGGCAACGCAATTGGCCATGGACTACGCGTTCACGGTGCTTAATTTGTACAAGTTATCGCTGATTGTCGATTGCGAGAATGAACGTGCCGTGCATGTCTATACGAAGTTGGGGTTTCGCGAGGAGGGCCGATTGCGTCACGAGTTTTTCGTCGATGGCGAATATCGGGATGTATTACGCATGGCAGTGTTTCAGCCGGAATACCTGGCTCGGCGCAAGGCCAGGTTGTCGGGCGGAGTCTGTGCTGCCTGAGCGGATGGCAATTACTGCCGTCCGCTCCCCTTTTGCCGTTCGATCAGAATCCGATCTTGCGGCTACGTCCGCTCCGTGCCTGTTCGAAATCATTCGCTTCAAGCCAGTTGCGGCCATCCAGCTTGGCCGTACCGAAGGCGTTGAGCAGGCGCTTTTTCATGTCGCGCGGCGGCAGTGATGCCAGGCGCTCCAGCACATTTTCCCCGGCTTCCGGCGGGAATCCCCAGTCGTGTTCGCTGACACAGTCGCGGTATAAGGCAGCGGCGATGGATAGTGAGGCATCACGGTCGGGACGTGGCACTTCGTAGACGTTCATCCGGTTGAGGATGGGGGCCGGGATGCTGCGTTCGTCGTTGGCCGTCGTCACCCACAGGATGTGCGAGGCGTCGATGTCGATATCGACAAATTCATCCTTGAAGGCTTTCGCCGTGTCATGTTCGAGCAGGCTGTACAACGCACCCATCGGGTCGTAGCGGGAATCGCCGCCGGCTTTGTCGATTTCATCGAGCACCACGATGGGGTTGGCGTAGTCGCCATGCACCAAAGTGTGCGCAACCTTGCCCGGCTTGGCATTGTTCCACTGGGCGGATGCCCCGGAGAGTATCCATCCTGCGGTCAACGCGCTCATTGAGACAAATTCGTGGCCGGTGCCCAGGCGCGCTGCCAGTTCGCGGGCGAAGTGGGTTTTGCCGATGCCCGGTTCGCCGAGCAGCAGGATAGGCGTGAACTGCATTGGTTCGTTGCCGGCAACGGAGAGCGCCAGGTGTTTCTTCAGGTCGTCAATGACCTCGCCGAAGTTCGGGCAACTGTCGTAGAGCTCGTCGATCATGTCCGTACCGCTTGGGCGAATCAGGAAGCGGCCACCGCCGCGTTGCTTCATCTTTTCGTACAGCGCGGCCAGCGCTTCGTTGCGGTTGCCTGCAGCATCCTCAAGGGCGCGGTCAATATCGGCCACGTCATAGATACTACGTTCTTCGGCGACTGAGAGTCGGATGTCGGTGTATGCCATGATGACTTCCTCCTGTGCTGCTTGCCACGATTAACGGTAGCCCGACGACCTGGGTACGGTGTCGGGGCTACCTTCATCAAAGCATTTCCCGTTCCTGCTGCTTGCAGGCTTTCGTTCAGGGCATCCAGAACGAGGCTTTTTGCTCAATCTGTATTGCCGGATCGGCAGCGTCGATGACGCGAAAGAGGATCGGGTGCGATCCGCTGCCGATGCTGCCCGGTTCGGCCTGGATGGTCAGAGCGATTTCCTGCATGCCGGCGGCCGGCACGTTGGCAAGATCGTTGCCGAGAACGCGAATGCCGGGGAGGCCGCTAACTTCGATACGGAAGTGTCTAGCCTGTTCGCTGGCATTGGTTAGGTGCATCCGGAACGAATTTTCGATGGCGCCATTGTCGCCTTCGCGATAAAGCACAGCCCGCTCCTTCTCGATGCCGATTTTGAGTGGTATGCGGGTAGCGATGGACCAGGCGCTGGCGCCGCTGATGATCAACAGGGCAGCAAGATAGAGCATGGGGCGCAGGCGAAAGGTGCGGCGTACGATTTCCTGGCGGGCAAATCCCTGTTCGACCGCATTTTCGGTTGAGTAGCGGATCAGGCCGCGTGGGTAGTTCATTTTGTCCATGACCTGATCGCACGCATCGATACAGGCGGCGCAGCCGATGCACTCAAGCTGCAGCCCGTCGCGGATGTCGATGCCGGTTGGGCAGACCTGGACGCAGATGCTGCAATCGATACAATCGCCTAGTCCAGTTGCGCGCGGGTCGGTATTTTTCGGGCGACTGCCCCGGGTTTCGCCACGTTGTGCATCGTAGGCGACAATCAATGTGTCGCGATCGAACATGACGAACTGGAACTGCGCATAGGGGCAGATGTACTTGCACATGTGCTCGCGCAGGAAGCCAGCCATGCCGTAGGTGGCGCCGCCGTAGAACAGGATCCAGAAAATTTCCCAGGCGCCGGTGCCTGCGTTGCTCAGGCCGCTGAGCAGATCGCGGATCGGCGTGAAATAGCCGACGAAGGTAAGGCCCGTCCAGAGCGAGATGGCTAGCCAGATGCCGTGTTTCAGCGTCTTTTTAGCCACTTTTTTGCCGGAGTTTGGTGCGGCATCAAGTTTGATGCGTTGCGGGCGGTCGCCTTCGATCCATCTTTCCACCCACAAGAAAATCTCGGTATAAACCGTTTGCGGACAGCTATAACCACACCACAGGCGACCGGCAACGGCTGTGAACAGGAAGAGTGCCAGTGCCGATATTAATAGCAGGATGGTCAGGTAAATGGTGTCCTGGGGCCACAGAACCAGATCGAACAGATAAAAACGGCGTTGCTCCAAGTCGAACAATACTGCTTGGCGACCATTCCAGGGGAGCCAGCAAAGCCCGTAAAAGACAATCTGGGTCAGCCAGACGAAGGCCACGCGCCAGCTGTTGAACAGCCCGCGGATGGTGCGTGGATAGACTTTGACGTTGGGGTCGGATACCGGTTTGATCTCGATGATCCGCTGGGCAGAGGATTGTTTTACCATGGTGTCCGAAGGGCTTTTTCGCTTTGTTTAACATGTATAATTTTTGCATCTTATGGTAACAATGAATCTCCTCCCAGGGCAATCGCCCATTGCGACTCGATGCGGCTGAGCAGTTTTTCCGACTACAGTCTGCGCGTGCTCATGTTCCTTGGGGTGCATGCTGACCGGCTTGTGACGATTGGTGAAATCGCCGAGGCCTATGGTATTTCGGGTAATCACCTGACCAAGGTAGTGCATCATCTTGGTCGCCTTGCGTATATCGAGACGGTGCGTGGCAAGGGGGGGGGCATCCGTCTCGGCAAGGCGGCAGCCGAAATTCGTTTGGGCGAGCTTATCCGGCAGACCGAGAATGATTGGGTGCTGGTTGAGTGTTTTGCGACCGCCGGCAATTGCCAGATCAATGGTGCCTGCCGCTTGCCGCCCATTCTCGATGAGGCGCTGACAGCGATGTTTGCGGTATTGGATCGTTATACCCTGGCAGACTTGCTGTTTCAGCAGGCTGATCTGGGGCAGATGATTCCTTTGCGCGATGCAGCACGGCTGACCTGACGGGCAGGCATCGGTAAATTCATACAATCGCCGGGCAACGGGTCGAACTGTCGCGATTTCCTGAAATATTTCGGGCCGTATTTATCTTCGGCTAACTGTTCGACTGTCAGGTGTGTCTGGAAAATTGCGTACCGATACTCCATAATTCATAATTACACACCCTGTTTTTTATCTTTGGAGTAACCTACAGGGTTTTCCCCAACCTGACAGCCGAGGATTTTCCGTGGAAAAGGATTTGCGCGAAGCCGCACTCGAATACCATCGCTGGCCCACGCCAGGCAAGATTTCCGTCCGCCCGACCAAGGGCTTGACCAACCAGCGCGATCTGGCGCTGGCCTACTCGCCCGGCGTCGCCGCCGCCTGCGATGCCATCGTCGAAGATCCAGCCACCGCCGCCTGGTACACCTCGCGCGCCAATCTGGTCGGCGTCGTCACCAACGGCACCGCCGTGCTCGGCCTCGGCAATATTGGCCCGCTGGCCTCGAAGCCGGTGATGGAAGGCAAGGGCTGCCTGTTCAAGAAGTTTGCTGGCATCGACGTGTTCGACATCGAACTGGCCGAGAACGATCCGGACAAGCTGATCGACATGATTGCCGCGCTGGAGCCGACGCTCGGTGGCATCAACCTCGAAGACATCAAGGCGCCGGAATGCTTCTACATCGAGCAGAAGCTGAAGGAACGGATGAATATTCCCGTCTTTCACGATGACCAGCACGGTACCGCGATCATTTCCGGCGCTGCGATGTTGAATGGCCTGAAAGTGGTCGACAAGAAAATCGACCAGGTCAAGGTCGTTGTCTCCGGCGCCGGTGCTGCCGCCATTTCCTGCGTGAACCTGTGGTGCGATCTCGGCGTCAAGCGCGAGAACATCACCATTTGCGACTCGAAGGGCGTCATCTACGTCGGCCGTCCGGGCGGCATGGACGAAACCAAGGCGCGCTACGCGCAGGAAACCGACAAGCGCACGTTGGCTGACGCGATGGTTGGCGCCGATATTTTCCTCGGTCTGTCTGCTGCTGGTGTGGTCAACCAAGACATGGTCAAGAGCATGGCTGCCAAGCCGATGGTTTTTGCGCTGGCCAACCCGACGCCGGAAATCATGCCGGAACTGGTCAAGGAAGTGCGCCCGGACGCGATCATCGCCACCGGCCGTTCCGACTATGTGAACCAGGTCAACAACGTGCTGTGCTTCCCCTTCATCTTCCGTGGCGCACTCGACGTTGGCGCGACGCGCATCACCGAAGAAATGAAGATGGCCTCGGTGCGCGCCATCGCCGAACTGGCCGAAGCTGAAGTGACCGATGAAGTGGCCATGGCCTATCCGGGTGCCGATTTGTCTTTCGGGCCGGAATACCTGATTCCGAAGCCGTTCGATCCGCGTCTGATCGTCAAGATCGCGCCGGCTGTCGCCCAAGCGGCAATGGATTCCGGTGTTGCTACCCGTCCGATCACCGACTGGGCAGCCTACCGCGCCAAACTGTCCGAATTCGTCTATCACACGGGCGTTGGCATGCGCGCCATTTTCCAGGCGGCGCGTCAGGCCCAAGGCAAACGCATCATTTATGCCGAGGGTGAGGACGAGCGCGTGTTGCGCGCTGCGCAGGTCGTGATCGAAGAAAAATTTGCCCGGCCGATACTGGTGGGGCGTCCGGCGGTCATCGAGCACCGTCTGGAAAAAGCCAAGCTGCGCATCAAGCCGGGTGTCGATTTCGACATCGTCAATCCGGAGTCTGATGAACGTTACCGTGAGTGCTGGACGGCGTATCACAAGCTGATGGTTCGGCGTGGCGTGACCCCGGCCATCGCCAAGGAAGCCCTGCATCGCAAACCGACGGTCATTGCCGCCATGCTGCTGAAGCTGGGTTATGCGGATGGGCTGATCTGCGGCATGACCGGGCAATACGGCCACCATCTGGGTGTGATCAATCAGGTCATTGGCAAGCGTCCTGGGGTCAACACGCTGGCGGCAATGAATTACTTGATGCTGCCGGGCCGTTCCTTGTTCATCTGCGATACGCATGTGAATGAGAACCCGAGCGCCGAGGAAATTGCTGAAATGACCTTGATGGCGGCCGAGCAGGTCAAGCGCTTTGGCAGCCATCCAAAGGCCGCCCTGCTGTCGCACTCCAACTTTGGTTCCGGCTCATCCGAGTCGGCACGCAAGATGAGCGTTGCGGCCGGGCTGGTTTCCGCGATGTCGGCCGGTGAACTGGAGATTGACGGGGAAATGCACGGCGATTCGGCGTTGAGCGAAGAGGTTCGTCGCGAAGCCAATCCGGATTCGCCGCTCAATGGCGAAGCCAATCTGCTGGTGATGCCGAATATCGACGCCGCCAATATTTCCTACAATCTGTTGAAGATGACTAGCGGAGAGGGCGTGACGATTGGCCCCATCCTGCTCGGCGCAGCCCGTCCGGTGCATGTCTTGACGTCTACGGCAACGGTGCGCCGTCTGGTCAACATGACGGCGCTGGCTGTTGTCGAGTCGATGGAGCGCTGAGCGGCACGCTTGCTTCGTGCAGAACCCTGAAACCCCGCCGGCGCGGGGTTTTTATTTTCCGTCGAGCAGAACGCGCAGATCGGCGGCAATCGGTTCGAGCAGGGCGTTTTCGGCGAAGGTCAGGCGTAACTGACCTTTCGGGTCAATGACGTAGGCGCCGGCGCTGTGATCGATGACGTAACCCATGCCGCCTTCAACGGCTTGCTTGCTGTAAATGACCTTGAATTGCTGGGCAACGTCGGCAATCTGCTGTGTATTTCCCGATAGTCCGATAAAGCTCTTGTTGAACCATTTGACGTAGGTATCGGTATGCGCCGGCGTGTCGCGTTCCGGGTCTACGGTAATGAACAGGACTTGAATCTTTTCACTTTCCTGGTTGCGCAGGGTGCGCATCAGGCTGGCGTATTTGCGTAGCGTGCCGGGGCAGATGTCGGGGCAACTGGTGTAGCCGAACAAGACAATCAGGACTTTGCCGCGAAATTCCTCGAAATTTCGCGGTCGACCGCTGTTATCGAGCAAATTTGCGCTCGGAAAGATTTTGCCGGCTGAGAGGTCCGTGTTGCGAAACTCGGGATTTGCGCCGTCGCCAGCGCAGCCAATCAGGCTGATGGCTGACAGCGTGGTGATGAATTCGCGACGATTCATTTGCCCAGTCTTTCAAGCAGAAGGTTATGGATGCCGGCAAAGCCGCCGTTACTCATGACCAGGATGTGGTCGCCGGGGTGTGCTGCATCAACGATGGCACTGACCAGGCCTGCAATGTCGTCGTGGACGCAGGCCCGTTCGCCCATGGGGGCGAGTGCTTCGCGCGCATCCCAGCCCAATTGCCCAGCGTAACAGAAGGTGGCATCAGCGGCACTCAGACTATCCGGGAGCTGGGATTTCATCGTACCCAGCTTCATGGTGTTCGAGCGTGGTTCGAGGACGGCCAGGATGCGTGCATCACCGACCTTGCGCCGCAGGCCGTCGACGGTGGTCGCAATGGCCGTTGGGTGGTGGGCGAAATCGTCGTACACAGTGATGCCGTCAACCATGCCGCGCACTTCCATCCGGCGTTTGACATTGCTGAAATTGGCCAGCGCTTCCAGTCCTTTGTCGAAAGGCACGCCAACATGGCGGGCAGCAAGCAAGGCCGCGCAGGCATTGGCCCGGTTGTGTGCACCGGAGAGTTGCCAGATGCAGCGGCCGATCTCGCCGCCCGGGCCGTGCAGGATGAGTTCTCCTGTCGTGTCGTCGCCCGTCATGCGATAGCCGGCCGAGTCGTTGAAATGCTCGACCGGCGTCCAGCAGCCTCGGCTTAAAACTCGCCCAAGACTGGCTTCCTCCGCATTGGCAACGATTAGTCCGGATTGCGGCAGGGTGCGTATCAGATGGTGAAATTGGGTCTCGATAGCTGCCAGATCGGCGAAAATATCAGCATGATCGAATTCAAGATTGTTCAGGATGACGGTCCGCGGGTGGTAGTGAACGAATTTCGATCGCTTGTCGCAGAAGGCAGTGTCGTATTCGTCGGCTTCGATCACGAAGAATGGTGTGTCGCCCAGGCGGGCCGAGACGCCGAAATTGAGTGGCACGCCGCCAATCAGGAAACCGGGCGACATGTTGGCATCTTCGAGAATCCAGGCCAGCATCGAGCTCGTTGTCGTCTTCCCGTGGGTGCCGGCCACACCAAGCACCCAACGGCCTTGCAGTACATTTTCTGCCAGCCACTGCGGGCCGGAGACATAGGGCAGGCCCTTGTCGAGAACGGCTTCGAGTAGCGGGTTGCCGCGTGAAACGGCATTGCCGATGACGAAGATGTCGGGGTTCAGTGCCAGTTGTTCCTGATCGAAGCCTTCGATCAGTTCGATGCCGGCCTGACGCAACTGGTCGCTCATCGGCGGGTAAACGTTGGCGTCGCAGCCGGTGACTCGGTGGCCGGAAGCGACAGCCAGTTGGGCGATGCCCCCCATGAAGGTGCCGCAGATGCCGAGAATATGAATGTGCATGTCACGTACTGTGGTTAGAATGAACTGGATTCTACCCTGAGCAAGACATCATGCCTCGCCACGAAAAACAGCGCCCGGGAGTTGGTACGCGGTCCGCCATCGCCGCTGCGGCGGCCCGTCTGATGGCTGAAGACGGTATCAGTGATTATTATCAAGCCAAGAAAAAAGCGGCTCGTCATCTGGGGTTGGGCGAACATGTCGCCTTTCCCGATAACGCCGAGGTTGAAGCCGAATTGCGGGCATATCGCAGCCTGTATCAGGGCGAGGAGCATGCCGAGTTGTTGGCTGCCATGCGTCATACGGCGCTTGAGCTACTCGACTTGCTGGCAGCATTCAACCCTTACCTGACCGGCTCGGTGCTGGATGGCACGGCGGGCGAACATTCACACATTGACATCCTGCTTTTTGCCGACAGCGCGAAAGAAGTTGAAATATTCCTGCTCAATCGCGGTATCGATGTGACGCATGCCGAGCCGCGTAGCGATAAGGTTGAGGCAGTTTTGCAGATTGAAACCGACACGGCAGATGCCAGCCTGATTATCCTGGCGCCACACATGGAACGGGTGAGCCTGAAGCACCGGGACGGAAGAGTTCGTGCACGCATCCGGGCGGCTGAGCTACGTCTTGCATTGAATGAGTAGACTGGACAAGTTGCGGCGATTTGCGGCAAACTCGCAGCTATGACGAAGCGAAAAACTGCTTCCAAGTCGACAGATAAACCTCGCATCCTGGTGGTGCATGGGCCAAATCTGAATCTGCTTGGTACTCGCGAACCGGAGCACTACGGCTCGGTAACATTGGCCGATATCAACCTTGCGCTGGCGCGCATGGCGGATAGTGTCGGGGTCGAGCTGGAAGCCTTTCAAAGCAATCACGAAGGTGCGCTGATCGAGCGCATCCATGCAGCACGTGAGCAAGGGGTGCGCGCCATCATCATCAATCCGGCGGCTTATACGCATACCAGCGTGGCGCTGCGCGATGCGCTGGCGGCGGTGGCTATCCCCTTTGTCGAAGTGCATCTGTCGAATGTTCATGCCCGGGAGCCTTTCCGGCATCACTCGTATTTCTCGGACCTGGCCATCGGTGTCATCTGCGGTCTGGGGCATGAGGGCTATCGTCTGGCCCTCGAATACCTGCTCAACAAAATAAATCTGGATCAATAAGCGACTGTTGTCGTGATCATGCACGTAATGTGCGCGAAAATTTAAGGAGTTAACATGGATCTGCGCAAGCTCAAGAAACTTATCGATCTCGTTCAGGAGTCCGGCATTTCGGAACTGGAAGTGACTGAGGGCGAGGAAAAGGTCCGTATCGCCAAGCATTACGCGCCAGTTGGCGTGCCGATGCAGCAATATGCCATGCCGGCACCTGCGCCACAGGGCGCACCGGCTGTTTCTACGGTCAACCTCGATGAAGAGGATGATTTGCCCGAAGGTCACGTCGTCAAGTCGCCGATGGTCGGTACCTTCTATCGTTCTCCGTCGCCCGGTGCCGATGCCTTTGTACAGATCGGCCAGTCGGTGAAGCAGGGTGAAACCCTTTGCATCATCGAAGCCATGAAATTGCTGAATGAAATCGAAGCCGATGCGACCGGTGTGATCAAGGCCATCCTGCTCGATAACGGTGAGCCGGTTGAATTTGGTGAACCGTTGTTCGTGATCGGCTGAGCGGCCAGTCATGTTTGAAAAAATACTGATCGCTAATCGCGGTGAAATTGCCCTGCGTATTCAGCGCGCCTGCCGCGAGCTTGGCATCAAGACGGTTGTGGTGCATTCCGAGGCTGATAGTGATGCCAAGTACGTCAAGCTAGCCGACGAGTCGGTTTGTATTGGTCCTGCATCATCTGCCCAGAGCTATCTGAACGTTCCGGCGATCATCGCTGCAGCGGAAGTCACCGACGCCGAGGCAATCCACCCCGGTTACGGTTTTCTGTCGGAAAACGCCGATTTTGCTGAGCGCGTTGAAACCTCAGGTTTTGTCTTCATCGGGCCACGGGCAGAAACCATCCGCCTGATGGGCGACAAGGTCTCTGCTAAAGATGCCATGAAGATTGCCGGTGTGCCGTGCGTGCCGGGTTCTGAGGGCGCCTTGCCGGAAGATCCCAAGGAGATCGTGCGCATTGCCCGTGCCGTCGGTTATCCGGTGATCATCAAGGCGGCTGGCGGTGGTGGTGGACGCGGCATGCGCGTCGTGCATACCGAGGCGGCGCTGCTCAATGCGGTACAGATGACGCGTCAGGAAGCTGGCCAGTTCTTTGGTAATCCTGCGGTCTACATGGAAAAATTCCTGGAAAACCCACGCCACGTGGAAATCCAGGTACTGGCGGATCAGCATAAAAGTGCCATTTATCTGGGCGAACGCGATTGCTCGATGCAGCGTCGGCACCAGAAAGTTGTCGAGGAGGCGCCAGCCCCCCATATTCCGCCCCGACTGATTGCCCGCATTGGCGAGCGTTGTGCCGAAGCCTGCCGCAAGATCGGTTATCGCGGTGCCGGGACGTTTGAATTCCTGTATGAAAACAATGAGTTCTACTTCATTGAAATGAATACACGAGTCCAGGTCGAGCATCCGGTCACCGAGATGATTACCGGGGTCGACATCGTGCAGGAGCAAATTCGCGTTGCTGCCGGTGAAAAGCTGCGCTACCGTCAAAAGGATATTGTGCTGCGTGGGCATGCCATCGAATGCCGCATCAACGCCGAAGATCCCTTCACGTTCGTGCCATCTCCCGGCAAGATCGAGTTTTATCATCCGCCGGGTGGTCCGGGGATTCGCGTTGATTCGCACATCTACCAGGGTTACCGGGTACCGTCGCATTACGACTCCATGGTCGCCAAGGTGATTTCCTATGGCGATACCCGCGAGCAGGCCATTCGTCGTATGCGCATTGCGCTGTCAGAAATGAGCATTCAGGGAATCAAGACCAATATCGCCCTGCATCAGGAACTGATGCTTGATGCCCGCTTCAATGAAGGCGGCACCAGCATTCACTATCTGGAACACATGCTGGCTGAAAAGAGCGAGGTCAAGAAATAAGCATGGCCTGGCAAAACGTCAGTTTTCTTACCGATGCGGCAAAGGCCGATCCGATTTGCGATGCGCTGATCGAGATTGGTGCCTTGTCGGCGAGCATCGAGGACGCCGATGCGGGAACACCCGACGAGCAGCCGCAGTTTGGTGAGCCGGGGTCGGTCAATACGCCGGGTTGGACCCATTCGCGAGTGGTAGCGCTGTTCGAACCGGATGCCGATGTTGCCGCCATGTTGGCCGCGGCTGCCGAGCAGCTTGGCCTGCCCGAGGTGCCGACTTTTACGGTCGACGCGGTGGAAGAACAGAATTGGGTGCAACTGACTCAGTCGCAATTCGATCCGATCCGGGTTTCCGGCCGCTTGTGGATTGTGCCTTCATGGCATGAATCCCCCGATCCCGCAGCCATCAACCTGATTCTCGATCCGGGCATGGCGTTTGGTACCGGTTCGCATCCAACGACCCGACTTTGCCTCGAGTGGCTGGAACGCACCGTGAAGCCCGGTGATAGCGTACTCGACTATGGTTGTGGCTCGGGCATTCTGGCCATTGCTGCAGCAAAGCTTGGGGCTGCTCGGGTGGCGGGGGTCGATATCGATCCGCAAGCCGTCGAAGCAGCGAATGCCAATGCCGAACGCAATGCAGTCAGTGCTGAATTTTCAGATTCGGCGGCACCGCTGGCTGGTGAGTACGATGTCGTGGTCGCCAATATCCTGTCAAATCCCTTGCGTGTTCTGGCTGCGGCCATCTGCGCTCATGTGCGTTCCGGTGGATCGCTCGCCTTGTCCGGTATCTTGCGCGAACAGGCCGACGAGATCATCGCTGTTTACGCACCCTGGATTGCCCTTGAGGTAGCCGATGTGCGCGAGGACTGGGTATGTCTGAGCGGGCGCCGAGCCTGAGTCGCGCCCGTTGCCCGGGTTGTGGCACGGTTTTCCGTGTCACTTCCGAGCAACTGCGGCTGAAGGCCGGCAAGGTTCGTTGCGGTCAGTGTCAGAAGGTTTTCAATGCTTTTGAACATCTGCAGATGGACGCCATTGCCTCGCCCGCCGAGGTGGCGCCGCTGGATGCCGAAATGAATGTCAGTTTGTCTGCAGCTTCATCGCTCAGGCAAGCTGAAGCTGTTCTAGCGTTGCCGGAGGAGCCTGCTTCGGAATTGATCGATCTGCAAAATCAGACGATAGTTCCCGAACCCGAACCCGAACCCGAACCCGAGCCCGAGCCCGAGCCCGAGCCAGAGCCAGAGCCAGAGCCAGAGCCAGAGCCAGAGCCAGAGCCAGAGCCAGAGCCAGAGCCAGAGCCAGAGCCAGAGCCAGAGCCAGAGCCAGAGCCAGCGGCAAATGGTTTGGTGTCGTCTGCTGTCGAGGCTCACCTGTCTGAGCCTGTTCCGCCGCTTGCAGCGGAGCATGAAACACCGGAAGAAAGCACGCAGGCTGCACGTGAAGCCGGGCTGGTTGCCGTTCGTGAACTGAACGATGCGGCCAATTTCAATCGCTGGTCGGCGGGGGCGCTGGCCAGCAACGGCCTGGACGACTTTGGCGGTTCGTCGTCCAAAGTGCTTTTATGGCCTTACCTGGTTTTTCTTGGTCTGTTGTTGCTCGCATTGTTCGGGCAGTTGTCCCATCACTACCGCAGCGAAATTGTTTTGCGTTTACCTGTGCTGGCTGGCGTTTATGGCATGTTTGGCGTTGATGTTCCCTTGCCGAAAGACGAGGCGCTGGTTTCCATCGAAACCTCCGATCTCCAGCTGGATAGCGGGCGCGGCCTGTTTGTGCTGAACGCGACCTTGAAAAACCGGGCGCCCTTCGCTCAGGCTTGGCCGAGTCTCGAGCTGACGCTGACCGACGTCAATGACCGGGTGGTCGCCCGCCGGGTCATTGCTGCCAACGACTATCTTCCGTCCGATGCCCCAGGTAGCGCCTTTGCTGCCAATGCCGATATGGCTGTTCGCTTGTGGATTGAAGCGTCGGGTATCGGTGCTGCGGGATATCGCCTTTATATTTTCTATCCCTGACCGAATATGACCACTCTGATTTGCGGTTCGCTCGCCTTCGACAACATCATGGTTTTTCCGGACCGATTCAAGAATCATATTCTGCCGGAACAGATTCATATCCTGAATGTTGCCTTTCTCGTGCCGGAAATGCGCCGCGAATTCGGCGGTTGTGCCGGCAACATCGCCTATAACCTGATGTTGCTCGGCGGGCAGCCGGAAATCATGGCAACAGTCGGTGACGATGCGCAGCCTTATCTGGATCGCCTGGACAAGCTTGGTCTCTCGCGCAGTCATGTGCGACAGGTGCCCGGCAGCTTTACCGCGCAAGCATTTATTACCACCGATCTGGACGATAACCAGATCACGGCCTTCCATCCGGGGGCCATGGGTTTTTCCCATTTGAACAAGGTTGACCGCGCCAATGCGCAACTTGGTATTGTGGCACCCGATGGACGTGAGGGAATGATGCAACATGCGCGGGATTTCGCTGCCGCCGGCGTGCCGTTCATCTTCGATCCGGGTCAGGGTTTGCCGATGTTCAGCGGCGACGATCTGCTCGACTTCATGAAGCTGGCGGACTATGCCTGTTTTAACGATTACGAGGCCAAACTGGCTTGTGATCGTACGGGGCATAGCCTCGAACAACTGGCCGCTGAGGTCAGGGCGCTGATTGTTACGCGGGGGGCTGAAGGCTCCGAGATTTTTGTGCAGGGCGAACGTCTCCATATTCCTTGTGTCGAACCCGATGCGATCCTTGATCCGACAGGTTGCGGCGATGCTTATCGGGCCGGTCTGCTCTATGGTTTGGCCAATAGCTTTGATTGGCCGACTACCGGGCGGCTTGCTTCGGTGATGGGAGCCATCAAGATTGCCCATCGCGGCGGGCAGAATCATCAGCCGAGCCGTGAGGAAATTGCCGTTCGCTATCAACGCGCTTTTGGCGCATTGCCCTGGTAAAAATTGATGCGTTCCTTTGTTCTGCTGCTTTCAGTCGTGTTGCTGGCCGGTTGTGCTTCGGGTCAGTCGGGTGACGTTTATTCCCGCGATCAGGCACGGCGGGAAATGTCGGTGCGTAAAGGCGTTGTCGAATCCGTGCGTGTCGTTAGCGTGGAGGGTACGAAAACCGGGCTGGGCGGTATCTCCGGCGCGGCGATCGGTGGCATTGCCGGCAGTAACCTGGGGGGCGGTAAGGGGCAGATCGTTGGTGCCATTATCGGTGTAGTGGCGGGCAGTCTGGCTGGTGGCGCCATCGAGGAAAATGTGACCAAGAAGCAGGCGCTGGAAATTACGGTTGAACTGGAAGGGGGGAAAACTGTGGTCATCGTTCAGGATGCACAGCCCGGAGAGTTTCGAGCCGGCGATCACGTTCGCCTGGTTTCCGGCGGCGGTGAAACACGCGTTACCCGTTGAAACCCGGTAGTAAAAATCAGGCAATAAGCGTGTAACAAGGCTTCGGCATGCTGTTTTCCGTCAACAAAACGGAGAACGTGCATGGAACATGTCCATACCTGGGGCGCACTGCGTAGTCGTCCGGACCCCAAAAATCTGACGGTCAGTCTGGCTTGCCATAATGGCGAAGTGCTGGAGGCGCAGCGTTTGCGCCATCGTATTTTCGCTGGCGAGATGGGGGCCAATTTGCCGAGCCGAACGCCTGGGGTCGATCACGATATTTATGATCCCTATTGCGAGCACCTGATCGTGCGTGATCGGCAAAGCGATGAAGTGGTTGGTACCTATCGTATCCTTGGTCCGGACAATGCGCGACTGATCGGTTATTACTCGGAAAACGAGTTCGATCTGACACGTTTGCAGCACCTGCGGTCGCGTATGGTTGAAATCGGTCGTTCCTGTGTTCATCCGGATTACCGAAGCGGGGCAACGATTGGCCTGCTCTGGTCGGGATTGGCGGCCTACATGGTCGAGCGCGGTCACGATTACCTGATTGGCTGTGCATCGGTCAGCATGGCGGATGGCGGCCATGCGGCGGCCAGTCTGTATAATCGTCTAGCTGTGGATCATCTGGGGCCGCAGGAGTATCGGGTTTTTCCGCGCTGTCCGTTGCCACTGGCTGCCCTGCAGCAGGATCGTCCGGCCGATGTGCCGCCGTTGATCAAGGGTTACCTGCGTGCCGGGGCCTGGATTTGCGGTCAACCGGCCTGGGATCCCGATTTCAACACGGCCGATTTGCCCATCCTGTTACCGATGGCCAAGCTTTCCGGCCGCTACGCCAAACACTATCTGGGATAAGTCAGCCTGAACGAAACCAATTTTCTTGTTCGCCTCTTTCGCCTGTCGTGGCTGAGCTTGCTGATTTTCGGCGGCGCGCTTGTTTCATTGCTGCTTGTTCCCTTATGCTGCGAACGCTACAGAATTGCGCTACGCCAGCATTGGGCACAAGCCGCGCTCGGTGCCCTCGGCATCAGAATCGAAGCCGATCTAGCGCATTTGGCGCCGGGTGTTCTGGTGGTAGCAAATCATGTGTCCTGGGTTGATATTCTGGTGATCAATGCGGCGATGCCTGCCGCTTTTGTCGCCAAAGAGGAACTCCGTCACTGGCCATTGATTGGCTGGCTGGCAGAAAAAAACGACACCGTATTTCTCCGGCGCGGCAGTCGTGGGCATGCAAAAATCATCAATCGACAGATTGCCGACTTGCTGGGCAAGGGAAAGCGGGTCGCGGTATTTCCCGAGGGAACGACGACAGATGGGCGTAGTTTGCTGCATTTTCATGCGGCATTGATTCAGCCGGCCCTGGCGGTTGGCCGGCCGGTACTGCCGCTGGCGATTTCCTACTGGGAGCCGAACGGAGAGCGTAGTCTGGCGCCGCGTTACGATGGGGATATTTCGCTGGGCCAATGTACCAAGGCCATTCTGCAGCGTCGTCGCATCATCGCCAGGCTGGTCAGTACGCCGCTGCGTGGCTTGCATGGTGAAGATCGAAAACAGGTGGCGGCAGAAGCGCGGGAGGCTATCGCTTTAGCGGCAGGACTTCCGTTGGTGAGCAATCGACCTGAAATATCCGGCGATCTTCCAGACGAACGGCAGTCAGATGCCCTCCCCACAAACAGCCCGAATCGAGTGCCAGCAGATTTGGTGTGATGCGCAGGCCGAGCGCCGACCAGTGCCCGGTGACCAGAACGCTATCGGCGCTTTTTCGATCCGGCAGATCAAACCAGGGCAGATGACCTTCCGGCGCGTTGCTCAACTTGCCTTTGGCCTTGAAGTCCATCAATCCCTTCTTGGTACAGAAACGCATTCGGGTCATCGCATTGACGATTACTCGCAGGCGTGCCCAGCCTTTCAGTTCATCCGACCAGGCAGCCGGTTCGCTGCCCCACAGATTGAGGACGAACTCCCGGTAATCCTTGCCCTGGAGTTGGGTTTCGACTTCGCGCGCGAGTTCACGCGCCCGTTTGATACTCCATTGGGGCAGCAGGCCGGCATGTACCAGGCAATAATCGCCTTCGGTATGGCAGAGCGGCTGCTGGCGTAGCCAGTCAAGTAGTTCATCGCGGTCCGGTGCATTGAGCACAGCATCCAGCGTATCGTCCTTGGCGCGGTATTTGGCACCGCCTTCGGCAACCATCAACAGGTACAGGTCGTGGTTGCCTAGTACGGTCAGTGCTGAATTGCCGAACGATTTGATCAGACGCAGTGTTTCAAGAGATTTCGGCCCGCGATTGACCAGATCACCGACCAGCCACAGGCGATCTTTCGCTGGATCAAAAGCGCAGTTTTCCAGCAGATTTTGCAGTGAATCGTAGCAGCCCTGGATATCGCCGATGGCGTAGGTGGACATTAGCGTGACCTCGTTGGTAGTCCGTAATTATGCATCAATCGTTCTGCTCATTGCTTCATATAGGAATGTAGATTAAGATTGTCCTATATGAACTCCAGAATGTTTATCCGACTCAATGCCAATCCGGCCCAGCGCGAAAGCCTGGCCCGCTTGCAGGCACTGTTTGCCCAGGCTTGCAACCAGCTCGGGCCGATCGTTCGTGATACGCGTTGCTGGAATCGCGTTGCATTGCATCACCTGGCCTATCGCAAGTTGCGCGACAGCTTTCCAGAGTTGGGAGCGCAGATGGTGTGCAATGCGATTTATTCGGTTTGTCGCTCGGCTCGCCTGATTTATCAGGCGCCGGCCAGTCCGTGGTGCATCACCAAAAATCCGGAAGCTGCTTTGCCATTGCTGCAGTTTGCGGCTTCGGCACCGGTTTATTTTGATCGCCATACGCTCAATATTCGTCAGGGCAAGTTGTCGATGTTTACCCTGGATGGGCGAATGCGTTTCGAATTGGGACTTGCGCCAGCGGATGAGACCCGTTTTATCGAAGAGAAGTTGAAGGAAGTATTGCTTACGCGCGACGAGCAGGGTTTTTTCTTGGCTTTTAGTTTTGGTGATGAGCCTGAGTCAAAAAATCAATCCGTCGAATTACCCGAGTACCTTATCGTTGTCGATCCAGAGCCGAAGGTTCTGGCCGCTTGATTTATCCGTGTCATAGAAAACCATGAAAAAAGCCATTACGCCCCGGAGTGAGCTCACTACAGTGATCTACTCGTTTCGCCGAATGTTCTATACGGCGGGACTCTTCAGCATGTTTATCAACATGATCGGTCTGGTTCCATCGATCTACATGTTGCAGGTGTACGACCGTGTGCTGCAAAGTCGCAACGAGACGACCTTGCTCATGCTGACGGTCATCCTGATCGGCTTCTACGTCATGCAGGGCATGCTCGAACTGGCCCGTTCCAAGCTGCTCATCCGTGTGGGGGCTCAACTCGACATGAAGTTGAATGATCGGGTCTTTGTCGCCTCCTTCGAGCGCAACCTGAAACGGGCCGGCGGTAATGCAGGCCAGGCCTTGGGTGACCTGACCAATGTCCGCCAGTTCCTGACAGGCAATGGCTTGTTTGCCTTCTTCGATGCCCCTTGGGCGCCAATTTACCTGATCGTGATCTTCCTGCTGAGCCCCTGGCTGGGTCTTTTTGCCGTGATCGCTTCGCTGGTTTTGTTCGCTTTGGCCTGGTTGACCGAAATATCGACGCGCAAGCCGCTGGCTGAAGCGACTCAGGTGGCCATTGGCGCCAACAACTACGCGACGAACAATCTGCGCAACGCCGAAGTCATCGAAGCGATGGGCATGCTGGGCAACCTGAAGCGTCGCTGGATGGAAAAGCAGCTGAAGTTCCTTGCCTTGCAGAATGAGGCGAGTGAAAAAGCCGCGGCAATTTCTGCCACGACCAGCGCGACCCGTGTGGCCGTGCAGTCTCTGGTGCTCGGCATCGGCGCATTGCTGGTCATCGAAGGTACGCTGACGCCGGGTGGCATGATCGCCGCCTCCATTTTGTTGGGCAAGGCGCTGGGTCCGGTGCAGATGGCCATTGGTGTCTGGAAACAGTTGCTGTCGGCGCGGGCGGCTTACCACCGTCTGGAAGATCTGTTGGATAAACATCCGAAGCGCGAAGAGGGTATGGATTTGCCCAAACAGTTGGGCAATCTGCTGGTTGAAGGTGTGACGGCTGGCGCACCAGGTACGCAAGGTTTGATTCTGAAACAAGTCGGTTTTACGGTGCCGGCTGGCGAAATCGTTGGTGTGATCGGCCCTTCGGCTTCAGGTAAATCAACCCTGGCCCGTTTGTTGGTGGGTGTCTGGCCGGCCATGGCCGGCAAGGTTCGCCTCGATGGCGCCGATGTCTTTACCTGGAACAAGGAACAGCTCGGGCCGACGGTGGGTTATTTGCCGCAGGATATCGAGCTTTTTGAAGGCACGATTGCGGAAAATATCGCTCGCTTTGGCAACGTTGATCCCGATCAAGTCGTCGAAGCCGCCAAGTTGGCCGGTGTGCATGAAATGATCCTGCGTTTTCCGAATGGCTACGATACGCAAATTGGCGATAGCGGCACCGGGTTGTCCGGTGGTCAGCGTCAGCGTATTGGTCTGGCCCGGGCAATGTATGGCACGCCATCTTTCGTGGTGCTTGATGAACCGAACTCAAACCTTGACGAGCACGGTGAAGCCGCTCTGGTCAGCGCCGTGCAGGCTCTCAAGCAGCGCGGTACGACGGTTCTGCTGATTACCCACCGCACCAGCATTCTGGGTGTGGTCGACAAGTTGCTGGTACTCGCCGATGGTGCGGTGCAGTTCTATGGCCCGCGTGATCAGGTATTGCAGTCTTTGCAACAACGGGCCCAGCAGGCGCAACAAACTGCTTTGGCCAACCCAGGCAAGGCCTGACCCCTAGATCTCCTTGAGAGCGTGTAAGAGATGAGTAAAATTCGCGAAATTTACGACCGGTTGGTCAAAAAAATCGAAGGTTCGGCCGATGTCGAGGGGCTGGATTTAAAACCCAAAAAAGTTGAGTCCGACGAAAAATCGGTCGTCCGCTTTGGCATGCTGACCCTGATCATCGGGTTCGGCGGGTTTCTGCTGTGGGCAGCCCTCGCGCCGCTGGATGAAGGCGTTCCCGGCATGGGGGTAGTCAGCGTGGACACCAAGCGCAAGACAATCCAGCATTTGCGCGGCGGTATCGTGGCCAGCATCAGTGTGCGCGATGGTGATCGAGTCAAAGCGGGCGATGAGTTGGTCAAGCTGGTTGATACCGACATCAAGGCCCAACTCGATATCGTGCGTGGTCAGTACTACTCGGTGAAGGCAACGGAGCATCGACTGCTTGCCGAGCGCGACAACAAGCCATCGATCGTTTTCCCTGCCGATTTGCTGGCGGCGGCTGGCGATCCGCGTGCCTCTGAAGCCATGCGTTCGCAATCCCAGTTGTTCATGGCCCGTCGCTCCTCGCTGATGAATGAATTGGGGTCTATGGACGAAGCGATTGCTGGTTTGAACGACCAGATTCAGGGCCTGCGTTCGCTCGAGGCCGGGAAATCGTCGCAAATCAGGTTGCTGGACAAAGAGTTGACGTCCATCCGTGGCCTGGTTGAGGAGGGTTTCGTGCCACGTAACAAGCTGTACGAACTTGAACGTGTGCATGCCGACCTCTCCGGTACGCGCGGTGGAGATTTGGCGTCCATCTCCCGTGCCCAGTCGTCGATCAACGAGGTTCGCCTGCGCAAGCTGCAGCGGCAACAGGATTTCCGCAAGGAAGTTGAAACCCAGATGACTGAAGTTCAGCGCGAAGCCGGTGCTCAACTCGAACGTTTGACGGCATTGACCGATGAATTCGAACGTAGTGTGATCAAGGCGCCGACCGATGGCTATGTGGTCGGTATGGAAGCGCATACGGTTGGTGGCGTCATCCGGCCAGGTGACCGAATCATGGATATCGTGCCTGAAGGTGACAAGCTGGTCATCGAAGCCCAGTTGCCGGTCAACTTGATCGACAAGGTTCACGTTGGACAAAAAGCCAATATGCATCTGCAAATCATCCTTGCGGGTGGCGCTCAGCCAACGATTGAGGGTGAGGTCGTGCATGTTTCTGCCGACGCTCTGACCGATCAAAGAACAGGTCATTCCTACTTTGCCGCGAAAATTCAGATCACGCCGGCTGGCGAAGCTGAAATCGTCAAGCACAAGATCAAGGCGCAGCCGGGGATGCAGGCTGATGTCGTGATCGTGACCGGCGAACGCAGCGTGTTGAATTATCTGATGCGCCCACTGACTTCCCGCCTTAATGCCGGCATGAAGGAGATGTAATTGATGAGCGCATACCGGAAACCACGCCTGAAAAAACTTGCACTGCTGGCCTTTGCGCTACTCAATGTACAGGTGAGTGCGCAGGCGGTCGGCTTGCTTGAACTGTATCGTGCTGCCCAGCAAGACGACCCTCAGTATGCGGCGGCGAAAGCCGAGCGGGAGGCGGCCGACAGCCTGATCACCCAGTCACGGGGACAACTCTTGCCGCAGCTTGGGGTTAGCGCTTCCAAGATGAGAAACGACCAGACCGTCAAAAGTACTAACGTGTTTGGTGAGCAAAGGCAGCAGTACGAGTTCGATCCGAAGAACGCCTCGATCAATCTGAACCAGGCCTTGTTCCGGCCGCAGGCCTGGCTGGCGTACTCGCAATCCCATGCGCAAGTTCAGCAGGCGGAAGGCATTGTTCGCCAGGCCCGCCAGGAGCTGATCCTGCGTTTGGCCCAGTCCTACTTCGAAGTTTTGCTCGCAGGCGACAACGTCACCTTGATGGCCGAGCAGAAACGAGCCATCGATGAACTGCTCAAACAGGCCAAGCGCTACTTTGAAGCAGGTGTCGGCACCATTACCGATATCAATGAAGCGCAGGCCCGCTACGACAGCATTGCAGCCCAGGAGCTGGCAGCACAAAACAATCTGGAAGTACGGATTCGTTCGCTGGAGCAATTGGTCGGTACGGTGCATCGTGATCTCAGTCGTCTGGGCTCACGTTTGGCGCTGGATCTGCCTAACCCGGTCGAAATCGACCAGTGGGTTCAGTTCACCACCGACAACAATCCAATGATCAAGGCCAGAGAGGCCGGTTTGCGTGTGGCGGAAAAGGAAGTGCACAAAAATATGGCAGCACACCTGCCGACTGTGGATATCGTGGCATCGCGTTCCTTTTACGAAGATCCCAGCTACACCAACCTGAATACCCGCAGTCAGATGAATTCGATCGGTCTGCAATTGTCCATCCCCATTTTTTCCGGTGGCAGTACGCAGGGCCGGGTCAATCAAGCTGCGTCACTGCGGGAAAAAGCCAGGTATGAACTGGAAGCTGCCAAACGCAGCCTGACCACCAGCGCACGCCAGGAATACATGAACGTGATGAATGGCGTGGCACAGGTCAAGGCACTGGAGCAGGCAGTCAAGTCGAACGAAGTGGCGCTGTATTCGGCACAGAAAGGCCAGGAAGCCGGCATGCGCACCAGCTTTGACGTGCTGAATGCCCAGCAATTGCTCTTCACGGCCAAGCGTGATCTGGCGCAGGGACGTTATGCTTACGTGCTGTCCCGCCTGAAGCTCCGCTCTGCGGCTGGCTTGCTGGGCGACGAAGACGTGGAGCTGATCCAGAGTTGGCTGGACCCGGTGCCTCAATAAGCATGTGACAGTACCGAGTGGATTAAGCACCCATTTCTCAGTCGACCGAAAAGCCCGCCGGAAGTCATCGTTCCCGGCGGGCTTTTTCCATGCATGGTGGTGCTTTAAAGCTCCAACAAGCCCAACTGAATCGCCGTTATCACCGCCCCTGTCCGGTTGTTGATGGCCAGCTTCCTGTAAATATTTTTCAGGTGCCACTCAACTGAATTGTCGGAAATGTTCATTGCATCGGCAATTTCCAAATTCAATTTACCTTGTGCGAGATAAATCAGCAGTTGCTTTTCGCGTCTCGTGATTTTGATCGGCGCCTCGGCGGATGACTGATCAAACAGGTGATGCAATTTATAAGCGAGCAACTGCAAAGCGGTTTTTCCGGGATTGACGATCGCTTCTTGTGACTGACAGGCAAAACCGATAGCTACGGCCTGCCCCCAGGCACCGTGAATCGGTACGACATAACCATCCCGCATGCCACAGGCCCGGCAGTCGTGAAACAACTCGCGTTCTTTCGCGGGTAGTTCATTTTCCAGCGATGACCAGAGAAAGGGTTGCGAGCTGATTGCAGCCCGCTGTCTAACCGGATTGCGCGACAGATAGGCCTTGGCAACGTAAATCTCCTGCCAGGCTGATGGATAACTGGTTGCCGCCCAGTTTTTCCTTGCATCCGGATGATTTCTCACCGGTGCGTGAATGACATGCTCGAAACCCAGTTGGTAAGCCAGTTCGCAAGTCACGGCAAAGGCTTGCTGTGGCGAACTGACACGGGCGAACGCAGCATCCAGCGCGGCGAATGTATCAGCCTGCAACATCTATTTTCAATTCCAGCAGTGGCGTTTTTTCGACAACCTCAGTCATCGCCAGAGAAAAGTATGCTTGCGTGTAAGGGGCCTGCAAGTGCCGGGAAAAAGCCGCCGCATCGACAAATTCTTCGATCAGCAGCAAAGCGTCAGGCTTCTCTGCGAACTGAAATAGATCAAAACGCAGACAGCCCGACTCCTGGCGAGTCAGTGCCTGCAATGCGGCCAATGCCTGCCATACCGCCGGAAGATCGTGTTCTTCCCGTATTCGCAGCGTCACCATGGCGCAGCAGGTCGATTTCGGTGGCTTCATCTTTCCTCAAGTAATAACAATCCCACGGATTTCCGTAGTTATCCAGATGGTTACAGGTTTCTACCATGGAGGTGCTTGGTAATCAATTCAGTGTGATGACAAGTGCAAGGCGAGTAACCCTATACTCGAGGCTGTAGCTTTCTACAGCTATCGCACTTTTTGCCCTTCTCTGAAAATCATTGGATCAGGTCAGGAATCATAAAAATATGAACAAATCAGAGGGTTATGACCATTTTCCCGGAATTTTGAGTTCGTCGACACCGGAGGAGAGCGCAGCGAAGTTTTACGAACTCATCGTGCCGCTAGGATTCAGTGGCTTGGTCTATTCCAGTAACCGGCTAACTGCCCCCCTGATCGAAGGCTCCGAGATTGTCCGGCGCTGGATTGCTCATTTCGTCGAGCGCAACTATTTTGCCGTCGACCCTCTTTATGCCGCGGCCAGGAAATCCGTCGTGCCGCAGTTTTGGTATGCCAACCAGCGTCGACCGCAAGATTCTGCAGAGCAAGTGCGGATTTATCAGGAAATCGGAGAGTTTGGCATCGCCAAGGGTTTTGATCTGTCAATTCGTGATCACGAAGACGAAGCCTCGCTGTGTTTTTACTGCGAGGACGAAAAGGTCGACCTGCAAGCGGTGCATCCGCTGGTGCAAATCGGAGCGCTTTACCTGCACGAGTGTATTTGCCGCCTCAGTGCCGGGGGGGCTGCGATAGTGCAGCCCACTTTGACCACCCGGGAACGGGAGTGTCTTGGCCTAGTGCGTGACGGGCTGACCTACGCGCAAATCGGCCGACGACTAAACATCACCGAGCGCACCGTGACCTTCCATTTACAAAATGCCAAGCAAAAACTCGGCGTGAGCACCTTGGCACAAGCCATTGCCATTGCCCTGTTGCATCAACGCATCTGAAATGACCTGTAGCTTTCTGCAACTATTCAGCATTTTTCTGCCGTGGGAAATTCCCACGATGTGCCAATGTAACAATTTATGACGGATTGGCGCCCGCCCAACCGCTTCGCTATAAGGATTAACCATGACCACGCAAGCCACTAGTCAGAATGCCGCTATGCAAAAAAACGTTGAAGCCAGCCTGTACACGCTCGGGAACGCTGAGCAAAACAATGGACGAAACGAAGTGGCCTTCATCCTTGATAACGTGGCTGATTGGCAAACCTTGGCCAAAGGGGTGCGTTCCGGTGTGGAAGTGGTGGTGCTAGACAGCCGAGGAGACGGCTTGGCCCAGATGGCCGACTGGCTGGCGCAGAAGGGGGCGGGCAGTGTGGATGCCGTTCATCTGCTGAGCCACGGCAGCAGCGGGGCCATCGATCTGGGCACGCTGACGCTCAGCAGCACCAACTTGAGCCAGTACAGCAACACGCTGGTGCAGATTGGCAGCGCGCTGACGGCAGGTGGCGACTGTCTGGTGTACGGCTGCAACGTTGCCGAAGGACAGGGGGGGGTGGAGTTTGTCGGGAAACTGGCGCAGGCCACCGGGGCGGATGTGGCGGCTTCGGATGACTTGACGGGGGCGAGCGGGTTGAGGGGGGATTGGATTCTTGAAAGCGTCTCGGCTTCGAATGGTGAAGTTTCGACACCCTCTATTTTCATAACGGCTTACAACCAAATCTTGGGGACCGTTGATCTCAGCTCCCCCGGAAACAGCGTAACACCTGTTACTTGGAATGGAACACCGGGGAGCGATACCTTTTCTATCATTGAGGCAAGCCAGAACGATTACGCGTGGGGGATGGCCGCCAACAATGGAGTTGGTGTAGAGGATGAAATCCATACCCACAATATCATCACAGACTTTCAGGTTGCTACGGATAGATTTGACTTTACTTCTGTCATTGCCAGTTTTGATCCAGCGACCGTTACCTTTGAAGCGCAGCCCACATTTATATCGAGCGACAGTGGTACAAAAAGACCATCGACAATAAGCAATGTTGTTATCGTCACCCCGGCCAAAGAGACGGCCGGAGATGCATCCACAATCGCGGCCACCGGAACGGATGGCACATTCGTCAATGTGGTTGGTAACAACATTGATTGGTATAACTTTTTCCTTCCCGGAGTGAATTACACGGATCTGACGATCAATAATTTCTTTCCATCCGTCAGTTCCGCCCCCACCCTCACCGCCACCGGCCTAACGCAACATTTCATCGAGGGCCTGGCTGGAGGGGTTGACGTGTTCAGTGATGTCACTGCCGCCACCAACGACAGTGGCCAGACTTTCAGCAATGCGACGCTCACCGTCAGCAACGTATCCGATGCGACCGAATACCTGAACATTGCAGGCACCAAGGTTGCGCTGGTGAATAACACTACCGGCAATATTGTTGGTGTGGGAAATTTCAGCGTGTCTGTTGCCTCCGGTACCGCAACGCTTGCCCTGACTGGGTTGTCCGCCAGCAACGAGCAAATGGGTGGCTTGATTGACGGTGTCCAGTATTTCAACGGCGATGCCAGCGCCACCGCAGGTATCCGCACCATTACTTTGACCACCGTTGGCGACAGCGGCGGCAGCAACAACAGCACCACGGTCAATCGGGTGGCCACGGTGTCTGTTCTGGACAGCAATGCAGCACTGGTGGTGACCTCAGGAGTGGACACCGGCGATGACGCAAGTGCCGGGGCCAATCTGGTGGCGGACCAGAGCGATGGCGGGGGCTTGAGCCTGCGCGAAGCATTGCATTGGGCGAATGCAAACGCTGGAACCGATACGATCAAGCTGGCGACGAATGTAACGCTTTCGGCAGAGTTGGCAACGGTCGCTTCAAAAATTAGCGAAAACCTCTTACTTGATGGTCAGAAGTTCACAATCAACGGCGGCGGTTTTGGCGGCTTATTCTCTGAGGATGCTGGACTAACGCTGGGTATTCAGAATGTCTCGATGACCAATTTCAACGATAACGGTCAAGATAATATTGGGGCTTCCGCAATTGGTATGTATGGCGGTGACAAATGGCTTTACATCAACAATTCTGCGTTTTATGGAAATTCGGCAGGTTATGGTTCCGCTAGTTTGATTCAAGCTGGCGGGCAGACTGGGGGCGGCAACAGTGAGCATACCTATTTGCAGGTTAACAACAGTCAGTTCTACGACAATTCGCTTTCGTACACTGATATTAATTATGGTGTGTTTTATCTTGGTGCCGTAGGCGGTGGTAGTGGGGCGGTCAGTGTGACGAAAGCATCATTTAACAATTCGTCGATCTACACCAATGCGTCTACAGACATGAATGCTATCTATGGCCTTGGAGGGGGGAATGCCTCGGTCACCATTTCGCTTTCAGGGATGTCGATTGTTGGAAATACAGTAGGGATTGGTGGGCAGACGCAATTGGATGGTACTTTGAGCGTCACTGCTCGTAACGCAATCGTTTCTGGAAACACAACGAATACTTCCGGTGTGACCTTGACCAATGCCACCAGCAACCTGGTGGGCGATGCCGTTAATTTTGTCAACTCAAGCAGTGATCTGCGCTTGGCAAGCAATGCCAGCAATGCCATCAACACGGGGGATGCCCATTACATCACGGGAACAACAGATGCCCGTGGTCTGGAGCGTATTCGCCAAACCACCGTGGATATCGGGGCTTATGAATCGCAGTACGCTTCGGGAACTGCTGCTGCAGTCGATTTGAATGGTGCAACCGCCGGCACCAATTACACCAACCCAGCCACCACAGGCTTTACCACAGGCGTGGCGATGGCAAATGCCGCAGCCTCCATCACGCAGTCCGACGGCGAAACACGTCTGTGGAAAGTGACAGCGGTCTTGAGTGACCATGTAGATGGCGCATCAGGTGCCGATGAAACTCTTTTCCTGTCCGATGCCCATCTCCTGGCGGCGCACCAGTCGGGCATCAGCGTAGCGGGCAATGGCACCGCCAGCTTGACACTGACAGGCGGTGAAACCCTGGCTGCTTTTGAAGCGGTTTTGCGCAACATCCAGTACAAAAATGTAGATGCAACACCTACTACGGGTGACCGAACGGTAACAGTCACAGTAAATGATGACGCTACGGCCAGCGCCACGTCCACCATTTCCATTGCGGCAGCTCAGGATGCCAACAGCACGGTCACCGCCAGTGCCATACTGACAGAACCCAGCACCTTTGCCACCACAGCCATGGCCACGGGCTCGGCAGTTGGCTTGCTCGACTTCACCCTTGCCGATGCGGGCACGGCTGACAGCGTGGCCACCACGGTCACCAGCTTCACGGTGGATGTGTCGGGCACCACCACGCAAGCCGAGCGCGGCAACATGGTGTTCTTGCTGAACGGCCCCGATGTCACCAACGAGCAGGGCACCTACGACTCGGGCACCGGCAAAATCACCTTCTCTGGCCTGAGCATTTCGGTGGCTGACGGCGGCAATGAAACCTACACCGTCAGCGCCTATTACAACGACAACACCGGCACCAACGACCTGGCAGAGGGCCACACCCTGATCTTGAGTGTGGACGGCGACACCAGCTTCACCACGGGGGCTGGCAGTTCCACTCTGGCAGCCAGCCAGGCAGCGGTGACCAACGGTACTGGTGCAGCCATTGATGTGACGGCCACGCAACTGGCGTATTCGCAAGCGCCGTCTGGCACGGTGACCAGCGGTGTGGCGTTTGGCACCCAACCGGTGGTTCAGGCGGTGGACGCACGGGGCAACGTGGACACCGCCTACACCGGCAACGTGGCCTTGACTGAAGACGGCAGCGGCACATTGGGTGGCACGGCCACCGTGGCGGCAGCGGCAGGTGTGGCCACCTTCAGCGGGCTGAAGTACACGTCAGCTTCGGATGCCGATGCCAACTTCACGCTGACGGCCGCTAGCGGTTCGCTGAGCAGCGCCACCGTCAGCAACCTCAACCCCGATGTGGTGGCAACCAAGCTGATTTTTGGCACCCAGCCAGCGCCCACGTCTATTGGCAGCGGGCAATCCACCAGCTTCACCACAGCACCGGTGGTCAATGCCGTGGACGCCGACAACCTGCTTGACACGGACTACACCACAGCGGTTGTGCTGGCAGTGACTGACCCCGCCGACAGCACGGTGGACGGCACCGTCAACAGCCTGAGCGGTACTGGCGACACCGATGGCGCAGGCACCACCGTCACGCTGACACCCTCCAGTGGCGTGGCTACGTTCTCCGGGCTGACGCTGCAGTACACGAATGCGGGCGCTTCAGAGTCCATTGCGCTGATGGCCTCGTCAGGCAGCTTGGCAGCGGTCAACAGCAGCACGATCACATCGGGTACCAACGCTGTACCCGTGTTAGACCTGAACGGTGCAAGCGGTGGCACGGGCAACACGGTGACGCTGGCCAATGCGGCCAATGGCCTGGCAGTGAGCACCTCCGTGGTGACCGATACAGAAAATGATGCCGCCAACTGGAATGGCAGCACGTTGAGCGTCCAACGCATCAAAGCCGCTGGTGCGGCGGATGGCAGCGCACACGATGTGTTCAGTTTCACGTCGGGTGGCAACTTCACGGCAAATGGCGGTCCCATTGCCCAAGGCAGTAATGCCAGCGGCACTTTGCTGACCAACCCAGGTGGCACCCAGTTTGCCACCTGGACCTACACCAGTGCCACGGGTAAGCTGGACATCAGCTTCGATACCAATGCCTCCGGCTCCTTGGTACAAGACGTGGTGCGCCATATTGGCTACAGCAATGCCACGCCATATGGCGATGCGACCATCCGCATGGCCTTGAACGACGGGACCAGCACGACGAATTCCGATGTCGTGGTGAGTAGTGCGACGATACACGTCGACCAAACGGCACTGGATGCCGATGGTGATGCGGCTGATGGTTTCAACCTCAAGGAAGCATTGGCTAGCGCCAAGGATGGCGACAACATCCTCATCCACGATGGAACGTACCGAGGGCAGTTCAATGTGACCAAGGCAGTCACTGTTGATGCACTGGGCGGTGCGGGTGGCAGTGTGATCATTGAGTCGCCCGATTTGCTTGATCTTCAGGGCGTTGACCCCTTCCAGTTGACCAATAATGGGCGCTGGCGAATGCCCGTCGTTAACGTGGATACGGATGCCGCGAGTGGTACGGTAACCATCAAGAACATTACCGTCGACGGGCGTGATCAGGCAGATGCGGATATTCATAATGGCAACAAGGATTTTCTCGGTATTGGCATAGTGGATAGCCACGCGCTTATCGACAATGTGACCATCAAGAACATCCGTAGTGATGCAAGTTACGACCAGTGGGGCTTTAGTGAGAACTACGGCATTCTGGCCGAAGCGGGTAGTGCTCTGGCTCAGGTGATGAATGTCACGATAACGAATTCCAGGATTTTTGATTACCAGAAGACGGGCATCATTGCCTGGGGGCCGAAGCTGAATGTGACCATTACGGACAACGAGATTACCGGTATGGGAATACTCGGGGAAAGTGGTCAGAACGGGATGCAGATAGGTTCCAGCAACGATGATCGCAAAGGCACCACAGCGACAATATCTGGCAACATCATCAGCAACCTGAGCTTCGAGAACAACACATACGGCGCTACGGGCATCATGCTGAGGCAGACTGGAGATGCAAGCGTAACCGACAACTCGATATCTGGTCCTTCAGATGGATTGGGCAATGTTGCCGGGGTAACGGTTTATCAGGGGCTTGCTGGTATCAGCGTTGCTATTTCCGGCAATACGTTTGTCGATACGGACTATGCGGTCTTCAATGAGTTTGACGTTGCACCGTTTACTCTCAATATCGGAAACAACAATTTTACCGAGTCTGTCATTGCGGTTCTTGACAGCCACAGTTTGCCAGATCCGTGGTTTGGTCACGTTACGCATTCGGATATTGCAACGCAGGTCACGCTCAACAGTAGCGGCACACCTGCCGCTGGGGCATTGAAATATTACATGTTCGATGGCGCCGATTCGTTCGTTGACACCGGCATAGTGAATTCCATTGTTTACGGCGGTGGTGGTGTCGATACGATAGCTACGGGGAGCGGAAACGATACGCTTGTGGGCGGATTGGGCAACGATACTTTGACGGGCGGCAGCGGTGCGGACGTATTCCTTTACGCGCCCGAGGAGACTGCCAGCGAAGCGAACTATGTGATGTACACCGGCATCACAGACTTCGGCATCGACCGGATCACAGACTTCGGTACCGGCGATGCGATTCGCGTGATCGGTCGTCAGTCAACCGGCGGCACCGTAACGACCGGTGACGGCAGCACGGTGGCAAGCAATGCGGTGCAGATCAGTAGCGTTGCAGGCGTCACCACGCTCTACATCGACAGCGATGCGAC
>NZ_JAVBXX010000003.1 GCF_030824335.1 Azonexus sp. | reverse complement strand
GCCGCCGGCGCCGACTTGGCTTCTGGATTTCCATCGAAAGTGTCCACCATCGTTTTTAAGGGGACACGATCTTCGCGGTCTAGCGCGTCAATTTACAGATGAGTTTGCCGGGCGCTTACGTTGTTCATACGGCTAGGTCCGAACAACAAACCCAGTCGCTATCCAGTATTCCGGGAGTGGCCAGGGATGCCCTTTGCCCGCGTAGTAGCGCAGGGCGCACTGCCCAGTGTGCGAGGATTGCATCTGCACGTGCCCCGTAGATATGAAATAGCCGCTAATCAGCCCGCTGCCAATGAAGGTAAGTGCTGGTGCTGGTGCGGATGTTGAATATTTTCCAAAGCCTTTTGCCAAGAAATACGTTCCTGCTCCAGTCTTAGCTGCGAACCCCAGGTGCCGTTCCTCAAACCTTCGAAAACCTCCCGCTCGCTTTCGGTCAGCCATGGCAGCTCGGCCTCCGGACACTGCACATTCTCTTCACACCACAACTCCTGGTGAGCAAGGAAAGTTTCTTGGTCCATCATGACTGATACCAACTGAGGGAACAGACTGCGTGCTCGATTCAATATGGCATAACCGTGGGTGTCAATGTCACCCCAATACACGGCATCGCAGTCTCGTAACCACGAAAGTTCGGCTAGCAGGCTGACTGCGTTACCCAAGCGCATAAAAGCAACCGTTCCTTCCATGTCCGGAAGGGCCAAGCCTGTTTCGAGGTTCTCTACGATGATGACGCGTTGTGGCTTTATCAACAGAGCAGCGAGTTCATGAGTCGGGGCTTCAATATCATTTAGGCCACCAAGCAGGCCGCGAAGTTGGGGACAGAGAACGCGCATACGCACTCTCGGCTTGGGGCGTCTCAGTCCACAAACTGCATAGAAGTCGCCTGATTCGTCACTGTTCCGGATGCTTTTCAGGAGCTCAGTGATGATGCCTGTTCGCTTCTCCAGCCATTTGGTGTCGAGGCCGATAACTGGCAGTTGTCGTGGCGCTAATCCTGATGCCGGGTTTCTCTCCAGCCAGTCGAGCATTGCAAATAGCCTGGAAAAATCGGTCTCGGCGTAGTCTGCTAAGACATTGAAGTGCCTTCCAAGCACTGAATTACCCGCGAGTTGCGGCCAACGGCGCGTGATGGCCTCATAGCGTTGGGTTGCGCTACGCCAGCGCCGACCCTGGCCAACGATAGCCGCCACTTCAACAGGGCCTGCGAGCTCCAATGCGGCAGGTAGTTGTTGGGCGCCTAGGCGAGCCCATTGCCGAGCCACCCAGGATACCTTGGCTGGTCCAGACCATGAGGTCCAGGCATCGACCCATTGCCGTACGCTAGAGACATCGCTGGCGACAGCGTTTTCCGTGGGGATGCCCAGCGTGACGGTCATCGGCCATTGGCCTTCGCTTAGAAGCCATGCCTTGTGCTGGTTCGTATAACGACGCGACAGGAAGTCGACGACGTCTTTAGGCAGCAGCAGTTGCCTGGCCATCGCCATCCTCCGCTTTCCATTTCAGTCGTTGAGTCTCATCGTCATAGTCGATAGGAATTGCCGCGGAGAATTTGCGGTCCTTGATGTGAATGAAGCAGGCACCACCAATGAAGGGTTCTAGCGTCATAACGGATTTGAGAGGCGTAGCCACAATCATCTGGAAGCCAAAGGTTTTGAAGATGTTCATCGCCATGGCGGTGAATTCAGCATCCGCCTTGTCGAATGCTTCGTCGAGCACTACCGTCGAGTACGTCGGCAAAGCTCGGTCGTGGCCGCCCAGTTGATAGCGCAGTGCAGCTGCCAGACAGGTTGCTGCCAGCTTTTGGCGTTGTCCGCCCGACTTGCCGGCACCACTGCGATAGACCTCGATTTCAAGTCCCGATTCATCAAGTTCTATGGCAACAAACTCAACGTGCTGTCGGACGTCGAGCACCACCGCTCGCCAATTCCGGTCGACAGTTTCCTGGCTGGATAACTGCTTCACGAGGTCATTGAGTACCTTGAACCGTGCTTCCGCACTTTCCTTGTCCTGGCTGAACGAATAGCTGAGCGCCTGCTTCAAGCTCTGCTTGAAATCCAGTACATCCTTCAACATGCGGTCCTGGGTGTCGATGACGAGGTGGGTTCCGGGGCCGAAGGGGGCGGTTTCAAGACTTTCGTTCACCACATCCATGCGGTCTCGAATCGCTTTGCGTTCCTGGTCGAGCTGGGTCGATAGGCGAGTCAGATTCTGGTCGCTTTGTTCCCGCAATAGGCGCAGGAAGCGCTCCTCAAACTCGGGAAGCCCATCTTGCTCCAGGCGCTTTAGCTTGGCAAAGAAGTCATCGGCACTAGCCATTGTCGGGTCGAGTCCACCGGCTTCAGCGGGCCAAGTTGTCACGAATATTTGGAATTGGCGCTCGATGACTTTGATGTGGCCGTGGATGCTTTCATCCAGCTTTTCCTTTTCTTTATTGATGCCACGTTCAACTTGAAGGGTAATTGTCGCGAGCGACGACAATTCGAGCGCCTTGGGGACTTCGTCATAGCGCCGCTTGAGGTTCTCTAGTTGCTGAGGGGGAAGGGGGAAGCCAAGGAGTTCTGACCGCAATTCCTCCAAGTTGGTTTTCAGATTGGCGAGGTGGCTTTCTGCCGTCTGAATGGACACCGTGCAAGCGTTCTGTTTCTTCAGTGCAGCTTCATAGGTATCCACTTGGCGTTTGACTTGCTCGTCAAGGACTGCCAAGTCGGGGTGTGTCTTTTGCTCATTTTCTAGCTGGGTCTGGAGGCTAGTAATACGGGTTAGCATGGATGCGACATCAACCTCTACCCATTGCAGGTTGGCTAGTGTCTGGCAATGGACGAAGCGTTGCTCTCGCTTGGTGCCAACCTCGGTGTGAACTTCCAGCGTTTTGCGCAGGTGTTCGTGGTCACCGGCCAGTGCCAAGGCTTTGTCCTTGAACAGCTTGAGCTTGGCCTTGTTATCAAACCCGAGGACCCATTGGGTCTGGTCATCGACGCGACGTCGGTCATCCTTTTCATGCCGGATGGTGTTGTGCTTGATTTGGCCTTCTCGTGTTACTGCGCGGGTCGCATTTCGAAAGGCCTGGAGGCTATCAACGCAATCGTAGTTGAAGTGTGCTTTCAGCTCATCTCGTAACCATTCGGTGTGAGGGCCTCGGGCGAACTGGAGCTTGCCGACAAGGGAGGCGGGTCCAACGGAGCGGATTTCGGCGGGACGCTCGATAACGCGGAGATAGGTCAGGCGCTCGCCAATATTGTTCTCGTTGAGGTAGCTGGAGACGGCAGGGTAGTGTTTATCGGCCACCAAGAGGGACCGCGCAAAGCCACCCAAAACTCGTTCGATGGCTCCCCGCCATTCGCCGTCCTCGTCCTTCACCTCGATGAGCTCACCGGCGAACGGTAACTTATCCTCGGCGATGTTCAGGGCCTTGGCGAGTTGGTCGCGGATACCCAAGAGACGGGCTGGAATGTTGGAGGGTTGCTTCTCCATCGCCGCAATTTCTAAGCGGATGCCGGAGAACTCTTCTTCGCATTTATCGAGTTTCTTCTTGAGTTCAAATGTCTTCTCGCCGTGTTGAGCTCGCCAAGCCTCCGCCTCAATAACCTCCTGGCGGGCTTCATCAGTGCGGCGGGCAAACTCCGTGGCGTTATCGGGGTAAGGCCAGGCAATCGCCTGGCAGGCGGCTTCTGCCAAATTGCGTTTGCTCAGACGCGTATTTCGCTGTTTCTCTGTATCACCAATTTCCTTGGTCAGTTGCTCGATGCGGCTGCCGCCGGAATCGGAGCGTTTTTGTTGAAGGCCTTGCAGCATCTCATACTCATTGCGTGACGTTGTCTCCAGTTCAGACAACTGAGAGTTCAACACTTCAATGGAAACTTGGCGCTCGCGAACCGCGGACTCCAACAGGCGTTTTTTCTCTCGCTCCGAGTAGGCGTCGATAGCGACCGACAGCGCTTCCAGCTCGTTTTTCGTCAGCTTGGCAGAATCGAGCTGAAAAGCCTCGGCTTGTGCAGGGCTCAGCGTCTCGATTTGGCGACGTGCCTCAACAACTGCCTGATGAGCCTCGTTCAACTCCTGGAACTGGGCAACTAGGTTGTCAGCTAACTCAAAGGTTTCCGGTGCATCGAGCATGAAGTCGCGCAGGAAGGTGTTGAGGTCACCGAGATTCTTGGCGGATTGGGTCTTATGGAGGAGACGCAGCGCGCGTTCGTTGTCGATGTCGAGTAGTTGCCGGAACCGCTCCTGGTAGCCACTAAATTCTTCTTTGACCGAGGCATCGGGCAAGTCAAACTTGAAGCGCCGGACTTCAAAGTTGTTGTCTGCAAAAAACTGCAACTCCCGGACATCGAATTCCCGCTGAAGAATCAGATAGCGCTTGTGGACATCGCTGGACGCCGTACTCTTGCCGCGGACCCAGAGAACTTGGGCCAACACGACAACACGGCCGGTGCCATTCCGATATGTTTCAGCAATGGCTGACCATGTGGTTTCTGGGCGGAGATATTGGGAAACGTACTCGCCGCTATCGCCGGTCTGTTGCGACCAGGCCCCACGAATGTAGGTTATGAGATTACGGTCCTTGCTATGGCGCTCATCCTGGCGGGCTGCAACGTTGAAATCCACCCATTTTGGAGGCGTAAGGATGGCAGCATGGGCATCCAGAACTGTCGATTTTCCTGAACCGGATGGACCTAAGAAGAGGTAGCCACTCCGTGGGATAGTGAAGTCGACGACACCGTTGAATGTGCCCCAATTGAATATCTGAATCTTGGTCAGTCGGAACTGATTTACATCTGCCGGACTATCGGCATACAGCTCCAGGGTGCCTTGCGGTTCTCTATTCATCATCTTCTCCCTGGACTTCTGCTTCTCCGGGCAATTCGTTCGTTGGTTCTGCTTCTACGTCATGCCCTTGGTGCAGAAGCCCCTGATAAGTCCGGGTCAGTGCTTGAATTTCTTCGGCTGGGAACAAGAGCTTCAAGGTCGGCGAGACTTCGAAGCGGTCGTCGGCGCCGCGAAGCTTCTGGATAAGGCTGAGTTTTTTGGCTTTCTCGATGGCGCTTTGACACTGCTTGTCGAAGCGTGCATGGTCTGCGTTGCCAGTGCGTTCATAGACACTGAGGTGCTCAACCATTTCCAGCCAAGACACGACTGCCCGGTCGCCATGGGTATCGGCTTGGGTTAGCCGCTGTCGAAGGAACAGGATAAGTACCGACTCAAGGAAGGTCAGGTGGGCACGTCGCAGCAGAACGGGGATTTCGATGTCCTCGGCAACAACCTGTCGGGTGAAGGCAACCTTCTGGTCATGGTCAATGACCAATTCCAGGAAAAGTTCGTGCAGACGCTCCCTGAGTACCGGTTCATCGCGCAGCAATACTGCCCACAGATTGCCCTGGCGCCGGCCATCGACGGCAGGTCCGAGGAGAAGTTGGACGAGCACCCGTCGGGTTTCATGGGGAATGCACCCTAAGTCACCGGGGAAAACGGCGCTGTCGGATGTGTTGTCATTTTGGACCGTTGCTAACAACTCCGACTCGAGAGGCGTCTCGGCCGGGTAACTGTCATTCGTCGAATAGTTCAAGAAGGCTCTCCCTGACAAAATAGATGGCCGGGACTTTGGCCGTTCGATGTATTCCGTCGCTTCCCAACCAGCGGACCAACTCGGCATCGCTGGTGAGTTCGCCATGTTTGGCACCCAGCGCCACGTAACCGACTACGCTACCAAAGCCTTGTTCTGCCGGAAATCTCTCCAGCATCTGGCCTACAGTGATTTGTGAGGCGGTTGCCAGCGCCTCTCGCAAATGTTGGCGGAGGGTGCGGAAATCGATTTCCGATTGGCGTACCAGTTCTTCCACCACGTCCAAGCCCAATTCCGATACTTCGGCATCGGGCATTGAGGCATTGGCGACATTCAAACTGGGGTCATGCAAGGTCCACTGGCTGACCGAGCGAATACGACTGCTGGTCAGCGAGAGGGAGTAATTCAAGGCCAAATTCGGTCGGACGTGGTCACGAGCATCAAGCGCAGCTTGTTGGGCTTCTTTCAGCAGGCTGTGCAGCCGTCGCTGCTCCTGGAATTCTCGGCTTTGGACGAAGGTTTTTAGGCTGCGGGCGAACTGCTGAACAACCTCATGCACAGTGCCGCCCTCGGCCATCAAGGTCGCCGTCAGATTCTGCAGGAAGCGTCGCTCCCGCAGTTCCAATCCTCGAGCAAAGGAACGTGATGTCACAGCATCCAATGATTCCATCAAGGTAGATGACTGTTCTCCATCAGTGAGGAGTCGCCAGAAGGCGGTAAAGGTTTTTCCGTGCTCACTCTGGGCAATCAGGTCGACGCCGGCAAACAGTGCCTCGAGGACTTCGCCGCGACTGCCATCGCTTTCCATGAGACTTTGCCGTAACCCTCGATTCAGTTTGTCGAATTCATCGCGAACATTTCGGAAATCGGCAGCGAGGTCCTCGGCCAACGCAATGACTTCTCGGGTGCGTTCCAAGGCGCGCTCATCGGGTAGCGTGACGACGCCATCGCGTTCCAGGGCAAGAATTTCGGCATCAATTCGCTCGCGTTCTGCGACCAGCGCAGCCATCCGGGTTTGTGGATTGGCATCTGTTTCTTCCGCTAGTCGGGTCAGTTGTTGAATCACGTTGGCCAGGCGGCTCTCTGTTGCTGCCGTACGTGGCTTGAGCAAGCCATTGATGAAGCGCAAGGCAGAGGCCGCCTCGGCAGTGAGCTCAAATTCTTCCTCGCTAGCGCCTGCTGGAAAGCGTCGACTTAGCCAGCCATCGGCAATCCAGTTGGCAACATAAGCTTGCGGGGTTTGGGGTAGGTCATGGCCGTGAGTACGAAGTACCTCGAGTTCCCTGGCCAAGCGTTCATGAAACACTGAACTTGGAAGTGTTTTTTCTTGGTCGAGTAACAGGCTTTGCAGCAATCCCATGACCAGCGGTGCTTTGTCAGCCGCCAGCAGCCGCCACAAGGGGCGGCTGCGCAGCATTACTAGCCCAGCAGAGGCACGGAGTGCTTTCATAAGTCACTCCTTCGACTGGCTATGAGAGTGTGCATTGCTCTATCCAAAATAGATGAACGTATAAAAACTATATGCTCAAAATCGGCGTGCGTAAAGTTTTTATACGTGTGCTAAAGTTGCCGCCATGAAAACGTCGACTGCTCTCACGCCAGAATCTCGGACCTCGACTCGCTGGGGCCCCGAGAAACGTCTGGAGTTCATCGACTTTCGTCTGCGTTGGGATGGGCGGTTGAATCGCGGTGACATCTCTGACTTTTTCGGAATTTCCACCCCGCAGGCCTCACTCGACATTGCGCGCTACCTCGAGATGGCTCCCAGGAATGCGCTCTATGACCGCAGTGAGCGAACTTATATTGCCACCGAGGCATTTCAGCCGCTTTTTCCGTCCAGCCAGCCACAAAAATATCTCAGCGACTTGCTGGTGCAAGCATATGGCATATTGGACCAAGGCGTCAGTTTTTTAGGATGGGTTCCGCCGGTTGGTGTGGCACCTACGCCTGTACGGATGTTGAATGCCGATACGTTGATTGCGCTATTGGGAGCGATACGACGGCGGCGGGCGCTGGAAATGACTTACCAGTCGATGACGAGTACGGTGCCAAAGAAGCGACTCGTTTCTCCTAAAGCATTTGGTCATGACGGCTATCGTTGGCACGTTAGGGTGTTCTGCCATTTGGAAAATGGCTACCGCGATTTTGTTGTTGCGCGAATTCTCTCGCTGGGTGGCGAGTTGTCACCGCCGATGGAGCCGCCCCAAGACCTTGATTGGGAGACCTCAATAACGCTGGTTCTGGCTCCCAATCCAGGGCTAGCAGAAGCACACCAACGGGTCATTGAACTCGACTATGGGATGGAAAATGGTGAGCTGTGTTTTCAATGCCGACGGGCACTGCTGCTCTACGTTGTTCGCAATTTGGGTTTAGATGATGTTTCGGGGAAGAACCCGAAGGCTCAGCAAATCATCCTGCGTAATCGGTCAGAAATTGAGGCGTTCTTGCCTCATTCAAGGTAAATCACGACTGATTGATAATCGGAAGCACGTCCACGAAATCTCTGTGCATCTGCCGTACCGGCCCCATGTTCTCAGGTATCCCCGTCAGAATGGATTGGAGCTGTGCTCTCAGCGCGACTACGGCGTTCGAGTTTCGAATGACGTCGTAAAACCTCCCGCTCGCTTTCGGTTAAGGGCACATGACCCAAAGAGCGCCCAGCCACTCCCTTCAAAATAGCCGGCCTTCTAGTCGGGTTGTTCGTTTATGACTAAACAGAAACCATTATTTACAATACATCGATTTTATGCCAACAATGGTTACTCTTAATCAGCTTAATCCGCACTCACGTATGATTGCGATAGCTCCCTCTTAAGAGAAACCATTATTGACAAAATGCGGCCAGTTTGCATATAATGTTTTTCACTATGCCCGCAAAAGCCCCCCTTCTCTACCCCAGCCAGACCAAGCTCCTCAAGGAACTGGGTGAGCGCTTGCGCGATGCGCGCCTGCGCCGCCGCTTCTCGGTCAGCCTGGTCGCCCAGCGGGCGAATGTTTCCCGTCCGACCATCAACAAGGTTGAGCAAGGGGACCCTGCGGTCACCCTAGGTACGTATCTGCGAGTTCTCTCTGTGCTTGGCCTCGACAAGGACCTCACTCAGGTGGCGGCAGATGACCTGGTTGGACGGCGGCTTCAAGATGCTGCGCTCCATGTGCCCCGGCGGGCGCCGAAAAAGAAAACGCTGGCCGAGCCTGCCGCGGAGGATATGTGATGTCGAAAGCGGCCAAAGCGTCCCGCGTAGAGACGCCTGAAGGCCTTGAAGTCTGGCTGGATGACGCCCATGCCGGCGAGATGGCTCACATGGGACGGCTCTATCGCGCCGGGATGCATACTGTTCGGTTTGAGTATTCCCCTGAATGGCTCTCACATCCGCTGGCGTTCGCCCTGGACCCGGAGCTGACCCTGGCGGCGGGCAGCTTCTATCCCAAGGATTCGAATTTTGGCATTTTCATGGACAGTTGCCCGGACCGCTGGGGGCAGGTCCTGATGAAACGCCGCGAGCTGGTAGAGGCTAAGCAGGAGGACCGAGCCCGGCGGGAGCTGACAAACTGGGACTTCTTCCTGGGTGTCCAGGACATTACCCGGATGGGCGCGCTTCGATTCAGTCCATTGCAGTCTGACCGACAACTGAAGAAGGGCGAACGCCCCTTGTTTGCGACTACGGCATGTCTGGCCAACGAAGCTTTATCCGCGCCGGCCTTGACGCACCTCGGTGAGTTGCAGAACGTCGCGCTTGAGCTTACCCGCAAGAAGGTTGATGACCTCAATTTGCTGCAGCAATGGCTGCGGGTGCTGGTCGCGCCCGGGGCTTCTCTGGGCGGCGCTCGACCCAAAGCCAATCTCCAGGATGGCCAGGGCAGGTTGTGGATTGCCAAATTTCCGGCCGCAGACGATGAGCACGACTGGGCGCTGCGTGAAAAGCTGTTGCATGAATTGGCTGACGACTACAAGCTGGCTATTTCTCCGGCGAAGCTCGAGCGCATTGGGCACGACTACCACACCTTCGTCACATTACGGTTTGACCGGCACGAAGGCCGCCGGCGCTTTTTCACTTCCGCCATGTCCCTGCTCGGCAAATCCGACAAGGACGAAGCATCCTATCTCGAGCTCGCCGAGTTCTTGTCCACCCATGGGGTGGAGGGCCATATCGACGCTGACCTGAAGGAGCTATTCCGCCGGGTGCTGTTCAACGTGGCGACCGCCAATCGGGATGACCATCTGCGCAACCATGGGTTCATCTGGCATCCAGGTGGCTGGCGACTGGCGCCGGCCTACGACATGAATCCTTCCACAAAGAAGGATGAGCACGTCCTGGCTCTCGACGATAGCAGCACCGAACCTGATTTCGAAACAGTGCTAGCCACCGCGGAACTCTACCGGCTGAGCCAAGCGGAAGCCCAGGCCGAGCTGGCCAGCTTGCGGGTGGTGATTGGCACCTGGGAGCAGCGCGCAAAGACGCTCGGGCTGTCCGCCGAAGACCGGCTCGAGTTGGAGGACCGGCTGATGTTCTAGCCGGGCCGACGTTCGGGAATGTCGAACCATTCCGTTGGTATTGCGCCGACCCGGTAGGTCTGTGCCGGAATACCAAACAGCAGAGTATGAAATGGGGTAGTTTGAAAGACTGCCGATTTTTCACAGTAACCCATTGAACTGAAAGTGAATGGGTCAGCTGAGTAGTAACGCCCAAGTACGGCGGTATTAGGTAGTACATGCCCCTAGGCAACTTAATCGCCGCACGCTACTGGCAGCAGCATCATTGGCCGGGTGCTGTAGGCCGCACGGCCGTCAAGAGAATGGTCTGTGCACTGGCAGGGTAACAAGCGGCTATACCACTCGGTGGTGAGCTTTGAGGAGGGACGGCCGATGCATCGGTTGTATGTGGCAGCAGTTATGGGATGGAAAACGGTGAGCTGTGTTTTCAATGCCGACGGGCACTGCTACTCTACGTCGTTCGCAATTTGGGTTTAGATGATGTTTCGGGGAAGAACCCGAAGGCCCAGCAAATCATCCTGCGTAATCGGTCAGAAATTGAGGCGTTCTTGCCTCATTCAAGCTAAGTCACGACTGATTGATAATCGGAAGCACGTCCACGAAATCTCTGTGCATCTGCCGTACCGGTCCCATGTTCTCGGGCCTCCCTGTCAAAATGGATTGGAGCTGTGCTGTCAGCGCGACTACGGCGTTCGAGTTTCGAATGACGTCGTAAATCAGTTGGGCTGGATACCCCGTTATCTTGCGGGATAGCGGGTGTAGTCCCCCGTGAGCGTAGCTGTTCATCGCTTTCCAGGTGACCTCTTTGTACTCTCGCAATTGAGCAACGATGCCGGCCGGTGCCTTCGGATTAGCTTCCAACTGCTTAAGCATCTCCGCCAGTCCCTCTCCTTCATTTGCACGTTTGGCGTTTTCCATCGTGAGGGGTTCGGAGAGCTTGTTTACCCAATTGTCGCTGGCGGTATGCAATAACCAGACTCCGCGGACGAGGCTTTCGAACTGGGGGCGGGTCAGTGCTATAGCCGAAGAAAACAGTCCTTGGTCGAATAAAACCAAGGCACTGACCGCATGTTCCAGCGATAGTAGTCCGGACTGAAAAGCAATGACGAAGCGCTGGTCGGGGGCTGGGAGTAGCGATTGGACATGGCGCTGGACCGCCGTGTGGAATTGGGCTGTTCGGTCGAGAAGCTTATGGAGTTTTTCTTCGGTCATTGGTAGTAATGCGAAATGCAAGCAATTTGCATATTATCCGAGTTGCTGAACCGTCTCACGTTTGCACTGACCTGCCGGAATCAAATTCAATATATCGATGCGATGAATCCGCCTCTTCTCTATGGAAAAACCCGAAAAGCCTGTTGACCGGGAAACGCTGTACAACGAGGTCTGGACTGACCCGGTCATTGTTGTCGCTCCGCGTTATGGCCTTTCTGATGTAGGGCTTGCCAAGATTTGCCGAGCCCTTGTCATTCCTTTGCCCAGTCGGGGCTATTGGGCGAAGGTCAAGGCTGGCCGAATCATGAATCGGGCGCCACTTCCCAAGTTGAAGCAACAAGGGCAGGTTGCCACTGGGCTAGTGAAGCTTCCTCCAGAAAAAGCTGCCATCCGCGAGGCTGCAAGGCAGTCTGCAGCGAAGATTCGGAAAGAAACTCCCCCGTTACCGGGGCCCGAGGAGCTTTTCTCATCATTGCCTCCTCATCCGTTGGTTCGGGCTGCCTCAAAGCGATTGCGGCAGAGAGATGGTTGGCCCGAAAACACCCAACTTCGCACGGCACCGAAAGAGGTGCTGAATCTCTCCGTAACACGTGAGTCAATTGACCGGGCCCTCGATATTGTCGATGCACTGTTGAAGGAGGTAATCAAGCGGGGATTCGACATTGAGGTTGATGGTGAACGGGGAGTGACACTTCTGAAATGGATTGAAACCGGAACCACGCTTGAGTTCGCCTTGACCGAGTACATCCGGCGAACCCGCCATGAACGAACAGCAGCAGAGGAACGGGCTCAGAAACGGTATTGGGACCGTTCTCGATGGGACCATTCGGCTACCTTCCCGCATGTGCCCATGTATGACTACACCCCGACGGGGATACTCACTATTCAAATTGGACGGTGGCCTTCGAGAACGTGGAAAGACACTCCGAAGACGCAACTTCAAAATCGTCTAGCGGAGGTGATTGGCGGTATCGTCGCGCTTGCTCAAGACACGCATGCGAAAGAAGTCGAGGAAGCCCGTCGTAAAGAGGCTCACCGGCTTGCCGTTGAACGTTTTGAGTTTTTGACCAAACGGCGTGCTGATGAAGCTGAGCGCTTCAAGCACCTTGAGGCCTCAGCCACCGATGGGAGCGTGCAGCCCGACTGCGTGTGTTCGCTGACGCGGTAGAGGCTGAGGCAAGGTCGAGTGGAGGCCTGTCTCAGGAACAACTGGATTGGCTTGCATGGGTAAGAGGCAAGGCCGACTGGCTGGACCCACTTATCCAAGTCTCCGACCCGATTCTCGATGCGCCAGAGCCAAAACGGCCTGGTTATTGGTAGGGCATTGCCGGGGCGCTGATGTGTCGTAACGGCAGGGCCGATGGCGGTTCTTTAGCAGTCTTTCGGCTGGTGGTGCCGTCACTGAAAGGCCGCCCACAAAACAGTAGCAAATCTACTTCAACTTTGATGAACTAGCGGTACCTTGATGTACTGGAGTGAATTGCCATGACAACCATAACTCTTCCAGATGATTTTCCCCGTGGTGCACCAATGGGCGCAGTTCCTGGGGTGCAAGCCAAATTACTTGCACGCTGCATTGACGGACGGTATGTGGTTGGCTGGACGGAAGAGGAGCTTCGAGAACAATACGAAAATTGCGAGGACCTCGTCGAGCAACTTGTCCTGTATTGCCAGCGCAAGGAACACGAGAATCCCGAATGGAGCCGCGAATTTAATCTCGAGCGGATGGCCAAGGGGGTAGGCAAGAAAGTCAATACAGGCGAGTGGGATATCACCGTTGATGAGCTGGCCTGGATGTTAGACAGAATCAGAACGATACTGGGTTGGTAGTGACAGGTAGGCGCGCGGCCGCTGTGCAGCTTAGTGAGGTTTTTCGCTCCGTTCGCGTCACGCGCTGAAGACGCCTGTGCTCACGGCACTACGCTCTCTGTGTTGGTGCTTTGGGTTCGCCTACCTCTTCAGAGGGGCGGCTCGGTGTCGCTGATGTCACTGGGCCTGCTTGCGCCGGCGCCGCTCGTTTTGGCAGGCCGGGTTCGAACAGAATTGCTGGTTTTTTGCTTGAGGCCACGGCGTAAATGAATTGCCGCATGCCTTGCATCGTCTGGATGTCAATGCTTTCTCCGAGTATTAAGGAGACTGCAATGCACTACCTCTGAGGGTTGCGGGCAAACGCACTCGGTACTCAAACCCGAAATCGATGCTTGCTGTTGGCATTCCGCGGGATGCAAAATGCATCCTTTATCTCAAAACAACAATCCGCATGGCCCGCAAAAAATCATCTGTTCTCGATGACCTGGTCGATATTGCCGCTCAACTTCCGTGGAAGGCAGGTGTTGGATTGGCCGTTGTCGCCTATTTCATCCTGCACTACTTTGCGACCCGGGTACCTCTCACCATGAACCCGGCCGAGCTGAAAGCATTGGGCAAAACAGTGGGGGACTCCGTCACACACGGGGTCGGAACCATGCTGGCCAGTGTATTGCAGTACATTGTCCCGCTCGCTTTCCTGGTCGGCGCTTTCATCTCGTTCTCGCGGCAGCGCCGCCAGTCAGAACTCCATGCCCAGGTGGCGACCGACCCGGCAGCCGATGCACTAGAGAAGATGAGCTGGCGGGAGTTTGAAGGGTTGGTGGCAGAGACCTTCCGTCGGCAAGGCTATCGCGTGGTGGAACGCGGTGGCGATGGTCCGGATGGCGGTGTCGACCTCGAGCTTCACATGGGGAGCGACAAATATCTGGTGCAGTGCAAGCAATGGAAATCGCATAAGGTCGGCGTGGCCACGGTCCGGGAGCTTTATGGCGTGATGACGGCCGAACGCGCTGTCGGCGCATTTGTAGTGGCCTCCGGTGCCTTCACAGACGAGGCAAAGAGCTTTGCTGATGGCCGGGCCATCAAATTATTCGATGCCAGAAAACTTCGTTCCATGATTGGCCAGGTTCCCAGTCCCATCACCGCACCGGAACAGACAATGCCGGCCTGTCCGAAGTGTGGCAGTGAGATGGTGCGGCGGACTGCCAAGAAGGGGGCCAACGCCGGCAATCAGTTTTGGGGGTGTTCGCGGTTTCCCAGTTGCACTGGGATTCGGAGCTAGGAGTATCGATGAAGCCTAGGTCCAGAAATCTCCTGAGCAAGGCAGTAGATGCGCTGATTGCAGCGATAGAAATCTACAACAAGCCTGTGTTCCAGTATCGAGAAGAAACCTTTGCCATTCTCGCCATCAATGCGTGGGAGCTTCTAGTTAAGGCACGTTTACTGCAATTGGCTGGCAACAAAATGGCTGCCATCTTGGAGTACGAGCGCCGCAAAAAGGCCGATGGTGAATATTCGGAAAAGGCGTACCGGCGTCGGAACAAGGCTGGCAATGTGGTCACCGTCGGCCTATTCAAGGCCATCGAGCGTCTGAATTCAAGCTATGGTGCTGCCGTCGAATTGCCAATCCGACAGAATTTGGAGGCCTTGTCGGAGATTCGGGACAATGCGGTGCATTTTGCTAACAAGGACCTGGCATTTGCTAAAGCATTCCATGAAATTAGCTCGGCTACCGTAGCAAATTTCGTGCAGGCCGCACGAATCTGGTTTGGTGATGACCTATCCGGACAACGCATGTTTTTAATGCCATTAGCGTTTGTCTCAGGCGTTAACACTGTCCCCGGCCTCTGTATGAATGGGGAAGAGCGTCATCTGGCAAAGTATCTTGAAGCGATGAAGGCTAACGATTCCGGCCATGATGGTGATTTTTCTGTGGCGTTGACCGTTGAAGTTGCTTTGAAGCGGAGCAAGGATGGGGCTAGTAATGTATTCAGTGTTTCTAATCATCCATCAGCATTGCCGATACGACTGGATGAGGCTGATATTCGTGAGACTTACCCTTGGGAGTACAAGACCCTGACCCAACGTCTCCGCCTGAGGTATGAAAACTTCAAGGAAAACGTTCGCTACCACCAAATCCGTAAGGCGCTTGAGGGCGATAGTCGTTTCTGTAGGGAGCGCCTACTTGACCCTCTCAAGCCAGATGGTACGAAGAAAAAATTCTACAACTCAAACATATTGCGAGAATTTGACCCTCATTACGTCAGGCGCAAAAAGCCTGTGAATCCAGAAACGGCATAGGGCCTGAGGGTAAAAGCATGAAGCCCATGTCGCTGAACATGGGCTTCGTAAATCTTGGACCTTGGCACTCACGGCCGAGGCAACCGGCTTGTCACCGTTTGGGTACTACTCGGTCATCTTGTCGAACTGCGGCGGATTTTCAGTCATGCTGCCTCCAATCGCGTTGTTCCTGAAGGGCCTAACCAACTGCCTGTCAGGCTTCGATTCCAGATTACTCTTCCAGATGGAAAAGTCTACTGCCGGAAAGAATAACAGTCCGCTCCTTGGTGACCAGCCCTGGTCAGCCATATGCAAATCATCATGCCCGAGCTCGAAAAACATTCATGAATTTCGAGAAACCTTCATAAATCGCCAATTTCAGGTAACCCACTCGAAAAACGTTAACTCCTAACTCCTCCAGTAGGTGGTGACGCCACTGTAAGTTAGGGCGGGTATAGCCTGAAAAGTACGACCAGACACAGCTTCGGAAAATATTTTCAGCCGGAACTACTGCCAAGGGATGTCGTGCAACTGCGATTCGCTGCCACCTGGGTTCTCCAGTTGCTTGGCGTCCTCGTGTTGAACAGAAAAAAGTGCTTTCCCGAGTTGCTCAATTGCAACCAGCCAAGGGATAGCTTCGGAGAACTGCGTTAGTCGTTGCTGGAGAAGCCGAGAAGTTGCAGCACCGAAAGGAATAGATTCAGCACATTCAGGTACATGCTTACCGCAGCCATCACATAGTTGTCTTCTTCCCCGCGCACCAGACGGCTGGTGTCGTACAGGATGAAGCCTGAGAACAGTAGCGCTGCAACAGCCGATACACCAGCCTGCATGGCTGGGACAAACATCGCTGCAATGCTAGCTAGGATGACGACAATCAGGCCAGCGAACAGGAAGCCACCCATGCGGGAGAAATCCTTGCCGGTTTTATGGACGTAAGCCGTCAGGACCAAGGTGACCGCAGTGGTTATCACGGCTGCGGTCAGCACTGTGCTGCTGCCGCCAGGCATGTTGATGTAGTGGGTTAGCGTCGGGCCGAGACCTAGGCCGCTGAGGGCGGTGAAGGTGAGCATGGCCGGCACGGCTGCCGCCGTATTCCGTTTCTTGTGCAGATAGAACAGCGGCACCAGGCCGAGCAGGGTAAATACGATACCGGCCAGCGGGCCAAAACCGGCCAGCATGCTGATACCTGCGCCTACGCCGGCAACAGCAGTTGAAAGAGCGAGCAGTTGGTAGGTATTGCGAATGACGCGATTGGTGTCGGGCGCCGCAAACGTGCCAAATTCGGTTTTGCTCAGGTCGATAACGCGTGCTTCAGTGCGCATGGTGGTTTGTTCCTCCTGTAGTATGTGACGCCACTATAAGTCGGGGTCCGTTACCAAGAAATCAATCTGCTTCTGAATGTCGCTTCGTAAAATTCGAATTTGTGGTTAGTGTTTGTAAGGTTTTATTTGGTTCTAGTTAGCCAATGGCTCTATCTGAGTGCTTCAAGGTCGGAAAGTCATTGAATTTTCGTAGATATTTTTTGGCCAAGAATTGCTTTATTTCGTCACGATTGGCCAAGATATGCTTTTCAGTGCGCTGGAGACCATCGTTTTCAGGGAGTTTTGGAGTGTTTTTGTGGGGCCAGAGGCATGCTTCAGCGGCCTTCTTGGTCAGTTAATGCTTTATTTCGGGACATGAAACGATTAACGGCACAGTAACGCTCTGCGGGTTTTTTGTTGGGCGTGAAATGGGTGGAGGAAGCGATATGCGAGTGAAGAATATTCTTGTCAGCCTCTCCTTTGTCCTGTTTGCCGCAGCCAGTTATGCTCAGGTTGCGCCATTCGCCCCGTACTCCAGCTGTAAGGATCAGGTCCAGCCTCAGTGTTTCGACAGCAAGAAAAGTATGCTGATGAAATATTATGCCTCGGAAATCGATATCGTCGAGGAAAAGGCCAGACGCTTGCGCTATTACGATCTGGTTACCGACGCAGAAACCAAATTTGTGATCGATGCCAGAATGGCTGCAGCAAAAGAGCAGCAATTAGCGCTTGATGCTGCGACTCCTGCACTGCGGACGAGGCATCTTGAGAATGCAAAGCGGGAGCAGGTCTGGGCCGACAAACTCTCCCGAAAATTTGTCGGTGGCACACCGGAAACGCATCGTGAGCATCGAAACATTGGTCGTAACGAGATTGAAACAAAGTTCGACGAAGATCTCCGCGTATTTCGGGAATACCGCGCTGAAACCTGGCGCTGAGTGCGACTGGATTTATCTTTGAAAGCTGTAGTTTTCAAGAAAATGTTGCACTGCACAAATAAGGCTTGACACCGCAGATTGGGCGAATAGAATAGAGCCATGCTGCACCGCAACATTTATCTGACGCGGTTCCCGTTCTAATTCCCTCATCCTCTGGAGATTATCCATGTTCACCAAAACCGAAGACTTCACCAAGCCGGGTTTCAACGCCGTCCTGTCCTTTGCCAACACTACATTCGATGGTATCGAACGTCTGGCCGTGCTGAATCTGGCCGCTTCCCGCTCCATGTTCGAAGCGTATGCTTCGAACATCAATGCACTGCTCGGCGTCAAGGACATCAAGACCTTCGTCGAACTGCAAAAGGGTATTGCCGCGCCGTCGCTGGAAAAGGGCATGGAATACTCGCGTAATGTCATCGCCATTGCCAGCGACGCCAAGGACAAGATTGCCAAGGAAGTTGAAGTGCATGTTGCTGACACCAATGCCAAGGTTTCCGGCATGGTGGAAAAGGCGCTGGCATCTGCACCGGCTGGTTCCGAAGTGGCTGTTGCAGCCGTGAAGACCGCCATCAAGTCGGCCAACGAAGCTTTTGACGGCCTGAACAAGGTTGCCAAGCAGGCTGCTGAAGTTGCCGAAGCCAGCGTGACCGCTGCAACCCAGGCAACCATGAAGGCGGCCAATGTTGTTGCACCGAAGGCTGTTGCCAAAAAAGTTGCCTGATACGTTCTTCGTGTCAGCATGAAAACCGGGGCCATGTGCCCCGGTTTTTGTTTGTGGGGTAGCCGCTGCGCTAAAATTGCGCACTGTTTTCAACGGGGATATTTCATGAAATGGCTGGGTGGCAAAGGCGATGTTGCGAAGGGCGAGCATCAACTTGCCAAAACCGAGTTGTTTCGCGATCTGAGCAAGCGGGATTTCCGGGTCATCGATGCCTTTGTTCAGGAACGCCATTTCATGGCCGGCGAAGTGATTTTTGATGCCGGCGAGGATGGACAGGCCCTTTACGTCGTGATCAGCGGCAAAGTGGCGATCTGTTTGCCGGAACGCTTTGCAACACCGCTGGCTGAGTTGTCGGCGGGTGATTTCTTTGGTGAACTTGGTTTGCTTGACGATAGCCCGCGCTCGGCTCAAGCCCGGGCACTCGAGCCTGTCGTGCTGGTCGTCTTGTCGCGGACTGATTTCGAACGCCTGATGAACTCCCACGCCCGCATTGCCTCGCGTATTGCGCTACAACTGGCACGGCACATGGGTTTGCGGTTGCGCCAGATGCTGGCCGCCTCGTCAAACGGCAAAGATTCCTCATGAAACTGGCCGGCTTGCCTTATCGGGCTGGGCCGTTGGTCTGGGCAGCAAATATCGCTGCGACCTGCCTGGTCCTTTTCCTGTTCCAGAAAATTCTCTGGCTGGTCGTGCCGTTTATCCTGGCGCTGATCATTTATTACGTACTGATGCCGCTCAAACTGCACCTGTTGTTGCGTGGTGTTTCGCACGATCGTGCCGCGGCCTGGGTCAGCCTGCTGGCTTTCGGCTTTTTCCTGCTTGGCGCTATTTTGGGTTTTTCATACCTGTTTGGCGATGCCATGGGTTGGCAGGCATCGGCCATGCGTTATCTTGGCGGCGGCATACGCTTGCTGACCGGGGCGATCAGCGATCTGGAGCAACGCTTCGGTTTCATCGCCGAGTCGCAGGCGCGCGAGATGCTGGAAATTCAGTTGGGCGGATTTTTCGAACATTTTGCCGAGACATATATCCCCGGTATCGCGCTGGGCATTGTGGCCTGGTCGCCGTCGTTATTACTCGCCCCATTTCTGGCCTTTTTCATGCTGCGCGACGGCTGGCGTTTCCGTCGCTTCCTGCTGCGTGCCGTACCGAATGCGTATTTCGAGCGCAGTTTGTATGTCATGGACGAGGTTGACCGCACGGCGCGCCTCTATTTTGTCGGGCTGATGCAATTGACACTGCTCGACACCGTTTGTCTGGCACTGGGTTTATCGGCTATCGGGATTTCCGGCGCGCTGACCCTGGGCTTGGCGACGGCTGTGCTGGCCTGGGTGCCGTACATTGGCTCGGTGCTTGGCTGTCTGCTGGTCGTGCTGGTTGCAGCGACCGATTTCCCCGGTCAGCCAGGCGTTGCCTATGCAGCGATAGTGCTCTTTCTTTTCGTCCGTCTACTCGACGATTTCGTCTTCATGCCGCTGACTATCGGCAAGAGCCTGAAGATGCATCCGCTGCTGACGGTACTGATGATTTTTGTCGGTGGGGCGGTAGCCGGTGTGCCGGGGCTGATGCTGGTGCTGCCGGTACTGGGCGTGATCATGGTGGTTGGCGAAACGCTTGGCATGTTGCTCACCGATCCCCGGTTGCGCGCCCGCTATGCGCACGAGCAGGTTTTGCGCCAGCAACTGGTGACGCGCGATCTGAAACTGGATTAGCGAGCCGACTGTTCGGTCAGCGGGGTTTTTGCAGCAGGTCGACGCGCTGTGGCGAATGGAAAGTCGCTCCTTCCGTCGTCAAATGGGTGGCAAATCGCTGTTGCACGGCGGCATAAGTTTCCGCAGACAGGCTGTGATTGCTGTGGGTGACCTGGATCATGCGCTGCGCGAAAGCAGCAAAGTCATCGAAATGGCTGCGCGTCTGGAAAAAATATTGTCTGGCGAGCGTCAGCCGGCCATCGCTGACGGCCTTGTTCAATGCCGCGAAAGCGGCTTCGCGGACGATTTCTTCGTCGTTGAACAGGCGCATGATTTCGTTCAGTTCGCCGGCAAAGACGGGCTCGGATATCCAGGCCAGGCCGCCGGGTTTGAGTACGCGGGCGATTTCGGATAAGGCCTGATCCATCAGCGCGACGGGGACGTGGTGCAGCGATTTGAACATGATGACGATGTCCACGCTGGCCTCATCGGCCGGAATGGCTTCGGCACCGGCGTGCAGGAAGCGGACGGTTGGCAGATCGGTGATTTCCAGGTGGCGGGCATGCTGGATGGTATCCACCTCAAGCGCCAGGATTTCCCGGCAACGCCCGGTTTCTGCCAGCGTGCGCGTTTTTTCTGCCTTGCCGCAGCCGAGTTCGACAACGCGTGCGCCGTCGAAGGGCAGCTCGTCCAGCATCAGGCGGACTTCATTGACGATGGTGGTTTGGGTCGGGTCGGCGATTTTCATGTTCTCGGTCAGGGTGGCGTTATTTATTAGCATACGATTATATGTCCACTGCTCTCTGCCCGTGATGTTCATGAAAAACGGAACCTTGCGGGTTCCGTTTTTGGGCCATTTCTGCGGTCGACCGCAGAATTTCGATCATTTTCCGGCTTAGCCGACCTTGGGCAAGTGCTTCAGCGATTCGACGATGGCTTCGGCCGGGTAGTCGTAATCTTCAAGCTGGCCGGAGAAATATTTGTCGTATGAGGCCATGTCGAAATGGCCGTGGCCGGTCAGGCAGAACAAAATTGTCTTGGCTTCCCCGGTCGCCTTGCATTTCAGCGCTTCGTCGATTGCGGCACGGATGGCGTGGCAGGATTCCGGTGCCGGGATGATGCCCTCGGCGCGGGCGAACTGCACGCCGGCTTCGAAGGTTGCGACCTGCGGCACGGCAACGGCTTCGAGCAATTTTTCGTGAAACAGTTGCGAAACCAGCGGCGAATCGCCGTGGTAGCGCAGGCCGCCAGCGTGGATGCCGGGCGGCATGAAGTCATGGCCCAGGGTGTACATCTTCATGATCGGCGTGTAGCCGGAAGCGTCGCCGTAGTCGTAGGTGTAGGCGCCTTTGGTCAGGGTCGGGCAAGAGGTCGGCTCGACGGCGACGCAGCGCAGATTTTTTGCGCGCGGGTCGCTAGCCGCCTGATCGGCGAGGAAGGGGAAGGCGATGCCGCCGAAGCTGGAACCGCCGCCGCAAGGGCCAAAAATCACGTCCGGGTAGAGGCCGATCTTGTCGAACTGCTTTTTCGCTTCCAGACCGATGATGCTCTGGTGCAGCACGACATGGTTCAGCACCGAGCCCAGCGTGTAGCAGGTGTTTGGGTCGGCGGCGGCTTCTTCCACCGCCTCGGAAATCGCCAGACCCAACGAACCCTGACAGTTCGGATCGTTCTCCAGGGCGGCCCGGCCGGCGTTGGTCAGCTTGGTTGGGCTGGCGAACACTTCGGCGCCCCAGGTCTGCATCATCGAGCGGCGGAAGGGCTTCTGCTGATAGCTGACATTGACCATGAAGACGCGCACCGGCAGGCCGAACATCTGGCCGGCATAGGCAATCGACGAACCCCATTGGCCGGCACCGGTTTCGGTCGTCAGTTTCTTGGTACCCGCAAGTTTGTTGTAGAAGGCCTGTGGTACGGCGGAGTTCGGTTTGTGCGAACCGGCTGGCGAGACGCCTTCATACTTGAAAAAGATTTTGGCTGGCGTGCCCAGCATCTGTTCCAGGCGCAGCGCGCGGCAGAGTGGGGCGGGGCGCCATTGGGCGTAGATCTGGCGGACTTCTTCAGGAATCGGAATCCAGCGCTCGGCGCTCATTTCCTGCTCGATGATCGGATCGGGAAAGATCGCTCCCATCGCTTCTGGTGGTACCGGCTGGCCATCCGGCCCGAGCGGCAGGGCGGGCGGTGTCGGCAGGTCGGCGACGACGTTGTACCAGTGGGTCGGAATCTCGTCCTGTTCGAGATTGATGCGTAGCGGTGTCATGTGTTCTCCCTGAATTTGTTTTTTTGAAGGCCGATAAATTACCCGAAATGCCGGTGCTGACCAAGCGCAGCAATCGGCTGTGAGTCGGGGTAAATATTGCGGTCGACTGGCTTTTTTGGTCTTTTTTCCGGTCGACCGCAGAATTCTATTTGCGCGGCGCTTTCACCGGCTTGCCCTTGCCGCCGCGATTGCCGCGGCAGACTTCCAGGCGTTCGCCCTTGAGCTTGCCGGCAACGCCATTGAGCACGGGTTCGATGGCATCCAGCGCCGTCTTGCCCGGTGCCGCGTCGATCAGCTTGAGGCCGCGGCCCTTGGCGAGCAGGCGGATTTCTTCGAGCGGGAAGACCAGCGCCCGGCCGTCCTTGGTGAATACTGCGATCTCGCCGTCGGCCGGGGCCGGCTGGAAGATGGCCGGCGATTCGCCCTCGTCCAGCGTAAGGAAGGCCTTGCCGGCCTTGCCGCGCGAGATGAAGTCCTCGCCCTTGACGCGGAAGCCATAGCCGCCTTCGCCGGCGACCAGGTACAGCTTGTCGGCGGAAACCGGCCAGGCGAGCACCGTCTTGCCGCCATCCTGGAAATCGACCAGCGAGGTGGCCGGCACGCCGTCGCCCTTGCCGCCGGGAATGTCGGACGCAGCAATCGAATAAGCGCGGCCCTTGGTGTCGAGCAGGATCAGTTGATCGACCGTGCGGCAGGGCAGGCAGGCGAGCAGGCTGTCGCCGGAGCGGAAGGTCAGTTGCGTCGGATCGACGCTGTGGCCGGTACGCGAACGCAGCCAGCCGTGTTTCGAGACGATCAGCGTGGTCGGTTCGTCCGGGATGGAGACGTTCTTGGCGTCAGACATCGTCACTTTGGCGTCGGCTTCGATCAGCGTGCGCCGGTCGTCGCCGTATTTCTTGGCGTCGGCCTCGATTTCGGCGGCGACGCAGGCGCGCAGTTCGCTTTCCGAATCGAGCAGCTTGTTTAGGCCGGCGGCTTCTTCGCGCAGTTTCGCCAGCTCTTCGCCGATCTTGATGCCTTCCAGTCGTGCCAACTGGCGCAGGCGAATTTCCAGGATGTCTTCAGCCTGGATGTCGGACAGCTTGAAGTGGGCAATCAGGTCGGCCTTCGGATCGTCCGATTCGCGGATGACCTTGATCACCTTGTCGATGTCGAGCAGGATCGCCTGCCGGCCTTCGAGGATGTGGATGCGTCGTTCGGCGGCGGCCAAGCGGTGGCGAGTGCGTTTTTCCACGGTCGACAGCCGGAAACGGCACCATTCCGCGATCATGTCATAGAGCGTGCCCTGGCGCGGCGAACTGGTCAGTCCGAGCACGGTCAGGTTGATCGAGGCGTTCGTCTCCAGACTGGTGTGGGCGAGCAGCAGACGCACCAGATCGTCCTGCCCCTGGCGCGAACTGGCTGGTTCGATGACCAGTCGCACGTCGTGTTCCTTGCCCGATTCATCGCGCACGCCAGACTCGGAAATGGCCGACAGGAAGGCCGCCTTCAAATTGAGTTGTTCCGGCGTGAAGACTTTCTTGCCGGCCTTTTCCTTGGCCACCGGGTTGGAGCAGGCTTCGATTTCCGACATCACCGTGGCGGTGGAAACGCCCGGCGGCAGTTCGGTAATGACGAGGCGCCACTGGCCGCGTGCCAGGGCTTCGATCTTCCATTTGGCGCGCACGCGCAGGCTGCCGCGACCGCTCTTGTAGGTGGCAGCGATTTCTTCGGGCGTTGAGATGATCTGTGCGCCGCCCGGGTAATCCGGGCCGGGCACCAATGCCAGGACTTCGTCTTCGCTGAAATCCGGGTTGCGGATCAGGTTGACCGCAGCATTGGCGATTTCGCGCAGGTTGTGCGACGGGATTTCGGTCGCCATGCCGACGGCGATGCCGGAGGCGCCGTTGAGCAGCGCGAAGGGCAGGCGGGCCGGGAGCAGGCAGGGCTCGTCATTGACGCCGTCGTAGTTCGGTTTCCAGTCGACGGTGCCTTCGTCGAGTTCGGCCAGCAGCAGTTCGGCGATCGGTGTCAGCCGGGTTTCCGTGTAGCGCATGGCGGCGGCGTTGTCGCCATCGCGCGAGCCGAAGTTGCCCTGGCCGTCGACCACCGGGTAGCGCAGGCTCCAGTCCTGCGCCATGCGCACCATGGCGTCGTAGACCGACGAATCGCCGTGCGGGTGGTATTTACCGATGACGTCGCCGACGACGCGCGCCGATTTGACGTGCTTCGGGCTCTTGTACAGGCCCATCCGGTGCATGGCGTAGAGGATGCGGCGCTGTACCGGCTTCTGGCCGTCGGCATTCGACGGCAGCGCGCGGCCGGTGACCACGCTCATCGCGTACTCAAGGTAGCGGCGGGCGGCGTAGTCGGCGGGCGAGGGGATGTCATCGGCCGGGCCGCTGGCGGCGGGCGGCAGCGGCGGCTGTTGGGCATCGCCGGCTTCGGCGGCGGTCGGGTTGTTCGGATCGAAGAGGTTGAGCTGGTCAGTCATGGCAATCGGCAATTGGCGGCAAGCGAGCGCGATGTTAACCGATTTGTCCTGGCGGCGACTCCTGCCCTAGGTGAAATCCCTAGCTACGGTGCTTCAACCGGCCGCGTAGAATCGCGGACTTTTCCGAAAAGACCGGGTTGCTCCGGCAATCAATTAAAGGTGAGCAGAATGTCTGAACACGTGCAAACGGCACGCGCCCACTGGTCGGGTCGCTGGGCCTTTTTCCTGGTCACCGTCGGTTCGGCGGTCGGCCTTGGCAACATCTGGAAATTCCCCTACATGACCGGCAGCAACGGCGGCAGTGCCTTCGTGCTGGTTTACCTGTGCTGCATCCTCGGCATCGGCGTGCCGCTGCTGATGGCCGAAAGCATGCTCGGCCGGCGCGGCCAGGGCAGCCCGGTCGGCAGCATGCGTCTGCTCGCCGACGAAGCCGGCGCCACCCGGCTGTGGCAGGTGATCGGCTACATCGGCATCGTCGGCGCCTTCCTCATCCTGTCGTTCTACAGCGTCGTTGCCGGCTGGGTGCTTGACTACACCTGGCAGGCCGCCGAAGGCTTCAAGGCGCTGCCCAAGGAAGCCTTCGCCGAGGCCTTCGGCGCGCTGCTCGCCAGCCCGGGCCGGCTGATTTTCTGGCACACCGTGTTCATGGCGATGTCGGCACTGGTCGTGCTCGGCGGCGTCACCGGCGGCATCGAGCGCGCCAACAAGATCATGATGCCGGCGTTGTTCGGCATCCTCGTCTTCCTCGTCGGCTACGGCGCGGTGGCGGCAGACCTGCCGGCAGCCTGGCGCTTCCTGTTCCATTTCGACCCGTCGGCGATCAACCGCGGTGTCCTCTTCGCCGCCATGGGCCACGCCTTCTTCACGCTAAGCCTGGGCATGGGCGCGATCATCACCTACGGCTCCTACCTCGAGCGCGACGTCTCGATCCCGCGCACCGGCCTGGCCATCGCCGGCGCCGACACGCTGGTCGCACTGCTCGCCGGCCTCGCCATCTTCTCCATCGTTTTCGCCCAGGGCCTCGAGCCGGCGGCCGGTCCCGGCCTGATCCTGCAGACGTTGCCGCTGGCCTTCTCGCAGATGCCGGGCGGCCATGCCGTCGGCCTGCTGTTTTTCGTGCTGGTCGTTTTTGCCGCCTGGACCTCGGCGATCTCGCTGCTCGAGCCGGGCGTTTCGCTGCTCAATGAGCGTTTCAGCATGGGCCGCAAGCAGGCAGTCGTTGTGCTGTGCTGCGGCGTCTGGCTGCTCGGCATCGCGGTCGCGCTGTCGTTCAACGACTGGAGCGGCTTCACGCTGTTCGGCTTGGGCCTGTTCGACTTCCTCGATACGCTGACGACCAAGATCATGATGCCGCTGGCTGGTTTGTTGATCGCCTTGTTTGCCGGCTGGACGATGAAGCGTGCTCACGTGTTCGATGAAATCGGCCTGAGTGGCGGGGTATTCACGCTGTGGTTCAACGTTGTCCGCTATGTTTCGCCGGTGGCAATCGTGATCATCTTCCTCAACGTCATTGGGGTGATCGGCTAAGCCGTAGCGGGCAAGCTACGGGAGCAGGCTCAGGAGGTCGCCGATATGTTCCTGTTCCAACCGGCTTCGGGCTTGCCAGCGGTTGGCGCACAGGTAGTCATCGGCTGAACGCTCTAAATCGGGAAAGCTGGCCGTCAGGCTCGATAGAAAATGGCCAGCCAGATTGTCGTCTGGTCCGGCGCCGTCCAGTCCACGCGATGCCGGCGATGCGGCGCGATATCGAGATGGTCGCCGGCACGCAGGTGACGGGCTTTTGCTTCGTCGGCAAAACGCAACTGCGCTTCCCCCTGCAACAAAACAACCCATTCGCCCTCGTCCTGGTCGTACCAGAAATCGGGCGGACTACATTGGCCGGTGGAGATGATGCGTTCGATGCGCAGGCCCGGGCGGGCGAGCAGTTCGCTGAATTGTTCGCTGTTTTGCTCAATTTCTGCGGCCATAGAAACAGAGGCTGGCCCTAGGGGCGACGGCGATAAATCGGCAAAAAGGTTGGTGTTTGGCGTCATGGCCTGCTGAGTTCGGCATTGAGTGCACGGGAAATGAAGTGTCGGGCAACCCGTGGCCGCGGCACCTTGCAGTCGAACCAGTTGCGCACATCGTCATCAAGCCCGATGCCGTGCATGTAGTTGTATAGTGCCTTGTTCAGTGCACGTCCCAGAGTGCTGTGGTCGACCCCCGTTGGATCGATGAATTGCACATCATTTTTGGCAAACTTGCCCGGGGGTAAAGGCTGCAGGCGAATGCCGTATTCGGCTGGATTCTGGCCAACCGGCGAATGCACCGTGCAGGAGAAGCGGTGGAAGTAGCCGGACTGGATGCAGCCTTCGGCGAAAAGCTGGCGCACGTATTCCAGCGCGTCGACGGTGTCGTGCTGGGTTTGCGTCGGGAAACCGTACATCAGGTAGGCGTGGACGAGAATGCCGGCATCCGTGAAAGCGCGGGTGACGCGGGCTACCTGATCGACCGAGACGCCTTTTTTCATCAATTCCAGCAGGCGGTCGGAGGCCACTTCCAGGCCACCGGAAATGGCGATACAGCCGCTGTCGGCCAGTTGCAAGCAGAGTTCCGGGGTGAACGATTTTTCGAAACGGATGTTGCCCCACCAGGAAATGGCCAGGTTGCGTCGTTGCAGTTCCTCGGCCAGCGCGCGCAGGGCTTTGGGGGGGGCTGCTTCGTCGACAAAATGGAAGCCGGTGTGGCCGGTTTCGTCGATGATGCGCTCGATGCGGTCAACCAGCGTGCTGGCGCTGGCGGCTTCGTAACGCGAAATGTAATCGAGGCTGACGTCGCAAAAACTGCATTTCTTCCAGTAGCAGCCGTGGGCTACGGTGAGCTTGTTCCAATGGCCGTCCGACCACAGTCGGTGCATCGGATTGAGCATGTCGAGCAGCGACAGGTAGCGGTCCAGCGGCAAGCCATCCCAGGTCGGCGTGCCGACTTCTTCGAAGGGGATGTCGGGTTCTTGCGCATTGAAGTAACGGACTTCACCATCGACGCGGCTAAAGGTGCGCACCAGATTGAGTCGTGGGCGCTCGCCGGCCAAATGTTCGAACAGCGCGAGCAGCGGCTTTTCGCCATCATCAAGCGTGACGTAATCGAAATAGTCGAAAACGCGCGGCTCGGCCAGCTCGCGCAATTCGGTATTGACGTAACCGCCGCCCAGCACAGTGACGATGTGTGGGTATTTTCGTTTCACTGTTTGCGCGATGCGAAACGCGGCATAGACCGAACCGGGGAAAGGTACGGAAATGAGCAAAATGCCTGGATTATTGCGGTCGACCGTGGAAATCGTCAGTTTTTCCAAGGTTTCGTCGACCAGCGTCTTGGCTGCAGCGAGTGCGCTGGCCAGCGGATTGAAACTGGCCTGGCTTTGCGCCAGCGACTCGGCATAGCGGACGAATTCGAAGCGTGTATCGACCGCCTCGCGCAAGACATCGGCCAGGTCGTTGAGATACAGCGTGGCCAAATGGCGTGCCCGGTCCTGTACGCCGAGCGCGCCGAAAGCCCAGGCCAGTGGATCGCCGCCATCTTCGTCAATGTAATTGTCGAGCGAAGCAAAGCGCGGCCCTTCAGGCAGGAAGGCCCGCGAGCCGATGCGATGTGCCATTGACGTATCCCGGCCTTGCAGGAACGCAATGGCCGGGCCAATGCTGGCGAGGTAGCGGTTGAATTCGTTGAGGAAAGTTTTGATCGTCGGCGAGCGCTTCTTGCCGGGAATCGCTTCGGCGGCCACCTTGAGCTTGGGTAAACCGGCCGGAGAAAGCAACTCAAGTACCAATGCCAGCGCCAGATCGGCCTGTTCCGCGACAAAACCGCGCGAACGCAGGAAGCCGGTCAGATAGGCGGTGGCCGGGTAGGGCGTGTTGAGCTGCGTCATCGGCGGGATGATCGACAGGATGCGTGGCGATCCGGCATGAGGCGGGCTGATGTTGCCGGGCGCGCGGCCAATTTCGATGGGTGGCGCGACGGAAGGGGCGGCGCAGGAAGGAGCGGAGGTCATGGCCGGCAGTTTACCTGTGGATGCGCCGTCTGGCGTCAGCGCGTCGTGATTTTGCCTCGTGATCAAGCGGGTACGTTGACGTAAAAAGGGTGGTCATGAGTTCATGACCACCCTTGATGGTGTGCTGCAGCGATGAATCAGGCGCCGCGAATGACGCTCTGCTGTTTCGAGTACTGCTCGACGGCTCGTTGGGCGCCGTAGGAGATGGCTTCATCGACCGAACTGAAACGTTTCCTGTCCGAACGATTAGCTGCAGCGGTTTCACTTTGTGCGTTGGTCGAACCCGACTCGCTCGCGTTGTTTGTTTTAGTCGTAGACTGGGTGTCTGGCTTGTAAGCTACCCGCCCAGCGCCGTAGGCAGTTGCATTGTCAGCCGAATTGACCTGACGTCTTTCGGCACGGCTGCTCGTTGAAGACGCCGTTGTGCTGTCGGTGGATACAGTCGATTTATTCGAATTGGCTGACGCGGTGGCCGCAGAATTCGTTGCGGCATTGCTGGACGAGTTTGCCGTTGTGTTGTTGGCCGCATTGGCCGAATTTGCAGCATTGGCCGAGCGTACCTCACCATTCGCGCTGGCCGTTCTGGCTGCGGCGCGGGTATTCGCTTGTTCGGCTGCCCGGCTGGCACCGTAGGAAATGGCTTCATCAACCGAATTGAACTGACGGCGTTCAGGCCGTGCGTTGCCGGAAGACGCCGGGCTTGGCGTTGCCGATGTATTGGCCGACGAGGCTTTCGTGCTGTTCTCAGCCTGCAATCGAGCAATGCCTTCAGAACTCAAGCTGACCTTGGTCGAAGAAGTAGCTGGGCTAGCCTGATTCTGGCTACCGGAAACATTCTTTGACGCATTTTGAACACCCGCAGCCTCTGTTCCAGAGGTTTTCACCATTTTATCGGTGGCCTTCAGGCTATTCGTCGCATTGGCAAGCGAATTACTGAGGCCATTGGCGAGCTTTGCCCGGTAGGCTTCCTGAGTGGAACTACTCGAATTAACGGCGGTGGGCATTTTATTTACCTCGAATAAACAATTTGAAGGTCAAAGACACTTCGACGACTTAGTTGTACTTTAGGTCAATCCGGCCGCTTATGCAAAGGCAAAAGTGCATTTTCCCGGTTGGCTTGCTGACTTTGTGGTTTCTGGTGATCTTCTGGCTTTGTATTTTGATCGGGCTGGCGGAAAAACAACCAATAGGCGCCAGCGATGGCACCGATCAGGGGCAGTTCAAACAGGAAGGGATATTTCCAGGTAATGCTACCCAGAATGCTCAGCAAAACCAGATAGGCAATTATTTTCATGATCAGGAGTTCCTGTTGCCTGGGCGTCTTTCGCTGGCTGTCATTTGGCGATGTGGTGTCCGATAAGCTGACAGGCGGCGGTAGCAATCACGGTTCATTCACTTTCCAGTGTAAGCAGTGGCGCACCTTCGGCGACTTTGTCGCCCGCCGTCACATGTATTTCAAGAACTCGGCCGGCCCAGGGGGTGGGGATATCCAGCGCCACCTTGCCGGTTTCCAGCGTCAGGATATTGTCGTCCCGAGCCAGCAAGTCACCGATTTGTACCAGGATTTCCAGGATGAACACATCGCCGCTGGCACACGAACCGCAGCTTTCCCAGCATTCCGGGTATTTGGGCATGTGTACAGTATGCATTGCCACGGTCGACTGCCTCAGCGCCCCAGTTTTTGTTTGATCGCCGGTAACGCCACCAGTGCGGCGCGTTCGCCTTCAAGCATTGCGTCGTGGCGGGCGGTGAAGTCCCAGGATTTGACGTAGGGCAGCTTCGGCCGGATGACGATGTCAGCGCTGGCCAGTTCGTTCTTGCCGATGATGCTGCCCATGATCGTTGTGGTTTGCCACAGGATACTGCTCATGCTATCTACCGGCTGGCCTTCGGCAATGGCCGAAATATCGACGGCGATGACGAAGTCGGCGCCCATTTCGCGCGCTGCCTTAACCGGAATCGGGCTGCTCAGACCACCATCGACATAGTTTTTGCCATTGATCCGGGTGGGCTGAAAAACGCCGGGAACGGCGGCCGAAGCACGTACCGCCATGCCGGTATCGCCGTTGCGAAAGACCACGCGCTCACCGCTGTTCAGATCGGTGGCGACGGTACCGAAAGGAATGCGTAGTTTTTCCAGCGGTCGCCGGTTGAGATGTTGATTGATGAAATCCTGCAGCGCTTCGCCTTTCAGCAATCCGCGTCCGCCGAGTGTCCAGTCGGCAAAGAGGGTCTCGTCCAGTTGTTGGGCAATTTTCTGCATGGCGAAGGCATCGAAGCCGCCGGCGTACAGTGATCCGACGACAGCGCCGGCACTGGTGCCAACGATGTAGTCGGGCACGATGCCTTGCGATTCCAGCATCTTGATCACGCCGATGTGGGCAAAGCCGCGTGCTGCACCGCCTCCGAGGGCGAGGGCAATTTTTGCCTTGGCCGGTGGGTTGACCGCGATAATCAGCGGTTTGGCTGGCGGTGGCGAGGCGCAGCCGGTCAGCCAGAGCAAACCGGCGGTCAACAGGCTGCGGCGCAGCAGGGAGAGGGTGCGTATGCGGCTCACGTTAACGGCACATCCGGCGAATTTCATCTTCCCGGATCGCTTCTTCTACCTGGCGCAATACTGCTTCGACGTCGGCCGGGCTGTCATCGAGGACGACCTGGCCGCTCAGCACCTGATCGGGCCGCAAGTTGCCGCTTTCGTACAGGCTCCAGATTTCCTTGCCATATTGGGTATCTTTCAGCGACGGGGCAAAGGCGCTGAAATAGCTGCGCAGATTGATCACGTCGCGCTCCAGCATTTCGGCCGCCGTGCTGTTGGCCGACGCGTCGATGGCCTGCGGCAGGTCGATGATGACCGGGCCGTCTTCGGCAACGAGAATGTTGTATTCCGAAAGATCGCCGTGAATGATCCCGGCGCACAGCATGCGCACCACCTGGTTGACCAGCAGGGCGTGGTATTCCAGTGCGGTCGCCTCGCTCAACGCGACATCGTTGAGCCGCGGTGCCACATTGCCTTCCGCATCGGTGACCAGATCCATCAGCAGTACACCCTCGAAGCAGATGTGCGGCTGCGGCACCCGAACGCCAGCGTTGGCCAGCCGGTAAAGGGCATCAACTTCGGCGTTCTGCCAGGTTTCTTCCTGCATCTGGCGGCCGTAGCGACTGCCTTTTTCCATGGCCCGCGCTTGCCGGCTATTCTTCACCTTGCGGCCTTCCTGATAGGAAGCGGCCTTGCGGAAACTGCGCTGCTTGGCATCCTTGTATACCTTGGCGCAACGAATGTGCTCGCCGCAGCGAACGATATAGACGGTGGCTTCCTTGCCGCTCATTAACTGACCCAGGACTTCGTCAACCAGGCCTTCCTCAACGAGCGTGATGAGTCTTTTCGGTGTTTTCATGGGCGGACTCGATGGTATTTGGCGGGAGATGCTGGTGTGGCGGGATGATTTTGGTTCGTGCCGGGCCGTTGCTCAAACATCCGCTTCAACCAGTCCGCCGTCCTTTTCCATCCACGCCCGACGCCCGGCGGCTTCGCCCTTGCCCATCAGCAGCGTGAAGGTGGCGGTCATTTCCTCGATCATTTCGCAGCTGGCCTGGAACGGGACCAGGCGGCGGGTATCCGGGCACAGCGTGGTTTCCCACAACTGGTCGGGGTTCATTTCGCCCAAGCCCTTGAAGCGGGAGACGCTGATCTTGTTTTCGTTGATGCCTTCTTCGCGCAGCTTGTGCAGCGTCTGCAGCTTTTCGTTTTCGTCGAGACAGTAAATTTTGCGCGTGTGGCCGCGGGCTTCGACATCGACGCGAAACAGCGGCGGCTGGGCGACGTGGATGTGGCCGCGCTCGACCAATGCCGGGAAGTGCTTGAGGAAGAGCGTGAACAACAGCACCTGGATATGGCTGCCGTCCACGTCGGCATCGGACATCACGATGATCCGTCCGTAGCGCAAGCCGGAGACGTCAACCGTGTCGATCTGTTCGATCCCGTGCGGGTCGACGCCAATGGCCACCGAAATATCGTGCACTTCGTTGTTCTTGAACAACTGGCCACGTTCGACTTCCCAGGTGTTCAATACCTTGCCGCGCAGGGGCAGCACGGCCTGGGTTTCCTTGTCGCGGCCCTGCTTGGCCGAGCCGCCAGCGGAGTCCCCTTCGACGAGGAAGACTTCGTTGCGCGCCAGATCATCGGATTCGCAGTCGGTCAGCTTGCCGGGCAGGGTGGCGATACCCGATGACTTTTTCTTTTCCACTTTCTGCGTCGATTTCAGGCGGTTCTGCGCCGCCTTGACCGCCAGTTCGGCGATCTTCTTGCCGAAATCGGCGTGGTTGTTCAGCCACAGCTCAAACGGATCGCGCACCATCTGCGAGACCAGCTTGTAGGCATCGCGGCTGGTCAGTTTTTCCTTGGTCTGGCCCTGGAATTGCGGGTCGAGCACCTTGGCCGACAGCAGGTAGGTCATCCGGCCGCAGACGTCTTCCTGCGCCAGTTTGACCTTGGCCGGCAGGATGGCGTGGTGCTCGGCAAAGGCTTTGACTGCCTCGAATACGCCAGCCTTCAATCCGGCTTCGTGGGTGCCGCCATCCAGCGTCGGGATCAGGTTGACGTAGCTTTCCGGCTTGCCGCCGCCTTCCTCGAACCAGGCCAGGGCCCAGGTGGCACCTTCGCCTACGGCAAAGCCATTGGCCGTCTCGACATATTTTTCGCCGACGAAAATCGGGGCGACCGGCTCGCCGACCATCATCTCGTTCAGGTAGTCGGCCATGCCGTTCTGGTAGCACCAGGTTTTCTTGTTGACCAAACCGGATTCGGCTTCGATTTCGAGGTCGACCGTAACATTCGGCATCAACACGGCTTTCGAGCGCAGCAGATGTTCAAGTTGCGCCAGATTGACCTTGGGCGAATCGAAGTATTTTGGATCGGGCAGGATGCGCACCGTGGTGCCGGTATTGCGCTGGCCGCAATCGCCGATGCGGCTGAGCGGCTCGGTGACGAAACCGGCACCGAAGGCGATGTGATGGATGCCGCCGCCGCGCTTGATTTCGACCTCCAGCCGGATCGACAGCGCATTGGTCACCGAGACGCCGACGCCGTGCAGACCACCGGAAAATCGATAGGCGTTGCCCGATTCCTTCTTGTTGAACTTGCCACCGGCGTGCAGTTTGCAGAACACCAGTTCGACGGCCGGCCGGCCTTCTTCCGGGTGGATTTCCACCGGAATGCCGCGCCCGTTGTCGGAAACTTCGATGACGCCGTTGGCGCGAATGGCCACCGATATTTTCTTGGCGTAACCGGCTAGCGCTTCGTCCGCCGAGTTATCAATGACTTCCTGCACGATATGGGTCGGGCAAGTGGTCCGGGTATACATGCCCGGACGTTCCTTGACTGGTTCGAGGTCCTTCAGGACGCGGATGGAAGCGGCGGAGTATTCGGTCATCGTGGTGGAAATCGGCAATGAAACAGGGTTGACCGCAGAAGACGGCGAAACCGGGCGATTTTAACGGGTCGCAAGAGGGGGCGGGGGATTTCAGCGGCGCGTATTTTGTTAAAAATGGGCTAATATGCAAGAAAAACAGATATTTGCGTATTAATTGATAAACACATCAAAGCAATCCTTGGGGGAGGGGATGTCCATGGAAGAAGATCAAAGAGGGCGAGGCCTGAGCTTGCGGCTTGATCAGGAGAGCAAGTCGCTGATGGCGACCGTGACGCCAGACGCCGAGTCGAGTCCGATTGATGACGTCTGGTTGAATGAGTATCTGACCAAAAATGGTTATGCGACATTACGTTACGAGCCACAGGCACTGCTTGCCGTGCTGGCCAATTACAACGCTGGTACGGCGCTTGAAATCAAATTGGCCGAGTCTGTCGATGCCAGTCTGAACATTGAAATTTCAGCTGATGGTGTTGAGGCATATCTCGATATTCAGCCTGCAGCGGGTGGTGTTCCGGTTGACGCCGACTCGATTTTTGCACTTTTGGCAGATAACGGTATCGGCGATGGAATTCTGCACGATGCCATTGCAGCAGCAGTTGCCGCCGGCGCCGCCGAGGGCCTGGTGATTGCGCGTGGTTTGCCCCCCGAGCATGGGCTGGACGGTCGGCTGGAGTCCCTGATCCCGGATGTGCGCAGCCGCGTGCCTCGGGTCGATGAAAGCGGTCACACCGATTATCGTGACCTGGGGGATATTTTTGTCGTGCATGCGGGCGACTGGTTGATGTTGCGCCACCCGCCAACGCCCGGGACGCCCGGTAAAACGCTGCTTGGTGAAAAAATCGACGCGCTGCCTGGCAAGCCGGCAGCCTATGCATCATCGCTGCCGGGGACGGCTTTCGATCCGGCCAATCCGGATTTGCTGGTCGCCGCGATTACCGGGCAGCCCGTCGTGGTCAAAGGCGGCATGATCGTCGAGCCGGTATTCAATGTGGCGGAAGTCGGTACGGCCAGCGGGAATATCGATTTCGACGGCAGCGTGGTGATCAAGGGCGATATCAATACCGGTATGCGGGTCAAGGCCAGTGGCGATATCGAAGTGGGGGGCGTGGTCGATATGGGGACGCTGGAGGCCGGCGGCAGTATTGTCGTCAAGGGCGGTGTGATGGGCTCCCTGGGCCGCAAGACCAGCGAGGAATGTCACATTCATTGTGCCGGCTCGATCCACGCGGCGTATGCCCAGCAGGCGCGGATCGAAGCGGGGGACAGTATTTTCATCGACGACACGGCAATGCAGTGCGAGTTGTCGGCGATCAATCACGTGCATGTGGCCGGCAAGCGGCGTGGCCACATCATCGGCGGGCGCATCCATGCCACGCTGTCGATTACGGCCAAAGTCATCGGTTCGCCCAACCGCGTGCTGACCTATTGTGAAATCGGGGTCAATCCGCTGATGCACAAGCAGTTGCTGCAAATGAGCAAGCTGCGGGATGAGCGCGAAACCCAGTTGCTGGAAGTCAGCAAATTGCTTGATTTCGCCCGCAAGAATCCTGGCAAATTGCGCCCGGAAATGTGCGAAAAGGCGCGTACGACTGCCGCTTCGTTATCGGCAGAAATTGCAGCCATGCGCGAAGAACACGATGTGCTGACGAAAAAAATTGAGCTTTCGCAACAGTCGCGTGTCGTAGCTCAGCAACTTCTGCACGAGGGGGTCGAGGTGCACATGGGCAATCAGCGTTACCGCGTTACCGGGGAACAGGGCGCTTGTGCCGTCGGGATCGGTCGGGACGGCCTGGCGTTGCTGGCGCTGGACGAAAAGCCCTAGCGCCCGTTATCTTGCCGTCCGCAGCTTGGCCGTGCAGCCTTGCTATTTTTCACTGTCATTTGACCAGAATCCGGAGCCACTTCCCATGAATATCGCCGAGATCGCCAGTACCCGTCACACTTGCAAGGCATTCGATGCCAGCCGGCGCATTGATGCCGCCTTGATCGACCAGTTGCGCACGCTGCTGCGTTTTGCGCCGTCTTCCGTCAATTCCCAACCTTGGCATTTCATCATTGCCAGCAGCGAGTCAGGCAAGGCGTCTATTGCCGATACCCTGAAGGCCAATTTTGCTTACAACGAACCCAAGGTGCGCAATGCATCGCATGTGGTCGTGCTGTGCGCTCGCCGTGAACTGGATGACGCGCATCTGGCGTCGATCCTGGCGCAAGAAGAGAAGGATGGTCGCTTTGCTACGCCAGAAGCCCGGACAGGCCAGCAGAACACGCGTAATTTTTATGCCAGCCTGCACCGCGATCAATTGCAGGATGCACCAGTGTGGATGGACAAGCAGGTTTACCTTGCGCTGGGCAGCTTGATGTTCGGCGCTGCCTCTCTGGGGCTGGATGCGTGCCCGATGGAAGGGATCGATTGCGCCGCGCTGGATCAGGCGCTCGGTCTGGAAGAAAAAGGCTTGCGCAGCGTGGTCCTGTTGGCGCTCGGCTATCGCAGTGCGCAGGATTTCAATGCAAGCTTGCCGAAATCCCGCTTGTCGGCCGACGTGGTCATCAGCGAAATCTAAGGGCGTTTTGTCCGCTTGGGCGTGCCTATATGGCTCGCCTTGGCTGCCCGTTTGCCAACCCGGGAAAATGGCGAGTTCTGCCAGTTGACCGCAAAACTCGCATCCCTCTGGATGCATCGACGGAACGCGGCACACGCGCTGGATCGCTGCGATGTGCTGTGCGCGGCATGCTGATTGGCTTGTAACATGACGCCTTCAACGCATTGAAAGGTGGCGAAAATGAGCAAGGCATTGCGCTGGTCGGAACGCTGGTTCCGTTTTGGTCTGTGGATCGTGGCCGTGGTCTTCGCCAGTTTCTTGATCGGGCTGGGCGGAAACATCGTCGAAAATCTGCCGAAGGTGGAGCAGCGGCTGACGCTGGACAGCTTCATTGACCGACCTGCCGCCGAAGCCTTGCGGGTCGAAATCACGCAGGCTCAGACGGCGCAGCAGCAGGCAAAAGATGCGCTTGATCAGGCGCAACTGCAACTGAATTCCGCCCGTTCCGACGCGTCGACCGCAAGAGACACGTTCAACAACTGGCTGGCCGCTCGGCACGTTACCAAACGCGTTGAGCAGGATAGCGAGGTGATTGCCCGCACTGCGGCGCTGGATCTCCTGAAAGCGGCCGAGCGGCAGGCGCTGGCTGCAGTACAGGCGCAACAGCAGGTTTTGCTCGACCAGCAGCAGTTGGAGCAACGCGTCCAAAGCCAGTTGCGCGAGTTGCAGCGACTGGCTGGGAATCGCTTGAGCAGCGAGTTGCGTAGCCAGGAGTTGCGGGTTTTTGGCTATCGCTTGTTGTTGACCCTGCCATTGTTGGGTGTTGCCGGCTGGTTATTTGCAAAAAAGCGCCAGAGCATCTGGTGGCCATTTGTCTGGGGCTTCATCTACTTCGCCCTGTTCGCCTTCTTTGTCGAACTCGTGCCCTACATTCCAAGCTATGGCGGCTGGGTGCGCTACGTCGTTGGCATTGCGCTGACGGTGCTGGTTGGCCGTTACGCGATCATCGGACTGAACCGCTACCTGGAACGACAGAAACTGGCCGAAGCGATGCCCGACGTCGAGCGGCGCAAGGAATTGTCCTACGACGTGGCGCTGGCGCGACTGGGCAAGAAGGTCTGCCCCGGCTGCGAGCGCACGGTCGATCTGAGCAACACCGCCATCGATTTCTGCCCGCATTGCGGCATTTGCCTGTTCGATCATTGCTCGGGCTGCAAGGAACGCAAGAGTGCCTTCGCCCGTTTTTGCCACGCCTGTGGCGCGGCAGCGCGCGGTGAGGCCTAGAACAACAGCCCGCCGGTCAGTGCGCAGGCGGCGACGATGCGCCACGGCGCTTGTTTGCCAAGGGTCAGCGCAGTGAAGGCAAGGAGTGCAAGCAGCAGGTCCGCCAGCGTGTGGATCGTGCTGGTCCATAGTGGGTCGTAGAGTGCTGCCAGCAGGATGCCGACTACTGCCGCGTTGATCCCGGCCAGCGCCGCTCTGGCCCGTGGATTGGTGCGCAGGCGGTCCCAGAAGGGCAAGGCGCCGGCCAGTAGCAGAAAGGCCGGCAGAAAGATCGCCAACAGGCAGAGCAGGCCGCCCGCCCAGCCATTGGGTGACGGGCTGGCCGCGGCGCCGAGGAAAGCGGCGAAAGTGAACAGTGGACCGGGTACCGCCTGGGCTGCGCCGTAGCCGGCAAGGAAAATTTCGCGGTCGACCCAGCCATGACCGACAATTTCCGCCTGCAGTAGTGGCAACACGACATGGCCGCCGCCGAAAACCAGCGCACCGGCGCGATAGAACGCATCGATCAAGGCCAGCCCATGAACGGGAAATGCCTGGGCTAGTACTGGCAAGGCGATAAGCAGGGCGAAGAAAAATGCCAGCCAGAGCGCGCCGGTTCGTTGTTCCATGCCGGGGAAGAGGCTTTCTGCCGGAGCACCGCTCACTGGCCATGAGCGGCTCAAGCCGATCAGTCCGGCGAGCAGGATGACCACGATCTGGCTCCAGGCTGATGGCCATGCCAGGAGCGCCGCGGTGGCCGCCAGCGCAAGTACGCGTCGTAGCCCGTCGGGACAAAGGCTTTTTGCCATGCCCCAGACGGCTTGCGCGACGACTGCAACGGCAACGATCTTCAAGCCCTGAAGCAGGCCGGCGGGCAAGGCATTGCCGAACTCGCCCAGAGCGAGGGCAAACAGGATCAGCAGCAGCGCCGAGGGCAGCGTGAAGCCGCTCCATGCCGCCAGTGCGCCACGGTAGCCGGCTTGCTGCAGACCGATGGCCAGTCCGACCTGGCTGCTCGCCGGTCCGGGCAGGAATTGACATAGCGCGACAAGGTCGGCGTAGGCTGCATCCGTCAGCCAGCGCCGACGCAGGACAAATTCCTCCCTGAAGTAAGCCAGATGCGCGACAGGGCCGCCGAAAGCGGTCAGCCCCAGGCGAAGAAAAACAAGAAAAACGGACAGTGGCCCGTTCGGATTTTTTGTGTTCACTGAGCCTCGTTTCGTGTAATCACAATATTTCCATTTCATTATCTGGTTATTTAGTTGTCGTTTCTTTGCCTGGTGATGTGTATAGTCCGCGTTTTTCGCTTGAAGGTTTTACAACCTGAAAGTACAGGCCAACGTAAAAGATTGGCCATTCAAAATTCCCCTTTGCCATAAGCCACCATGCTTATTTCTGCTTGGGGAAAAAAGGAGGATACATGGCTCACATGCTGTCGGCTGCTCACCGTTCCATCGCTGCAAAGCTCAATTTCATCCTGCTCTCCGTCATTGTGGCGATATTTCTTGTTGCGGGCACCTTTCTTTCAAGCTGGCTTGGCAATCGTCTCGAGGCGCGTGGCATCGATGAGCTAAAACGTACCAACCAGCAGGTGGTCGACATGGTCGAAGCCTACGCCAGCGTGCTTGAGCGTTCAGCCGAAATGCTGGGGGCCAGTTTTACCGCTTCCTTGCCGAAGGGGATTTCGCTGGATGCACACCAGCAGGTGCCGACCGGGCCACTCGCCCTGCCGTTGCTGAAGGCTGGTGATGTCGGGCTCAATAACCAGTTCGCCCTGGTGGATCAATTTTCAAAAACGACCGGCGGCGTGGCTACCCTGTTTGTTCGCCAGGGTGACGAGTTTTACCGGGTCACGACCTCCTTGCGCAACCCGGCGGGTGAGCGGGTGATCGGTACACCGCTGGGCAGCAAGCATCCAGCCTACGCTGCCGTTCTGGCGGGTAAAAGCTATCTTGGTCCGGCTGCACTTTTCGGCCGCAATTACATGAGCGCTTATCTGCCTTTGCTCGATGCGGAGGGCAAAGTCGTCGGGATCTCGTTCATTGGCATGGATTTCACGGATAGCCTGAAAAATCTGAAGGCCAGGATTCTGGCGCTCAAGGTCGGCGAGTCCGGCTACCCGTTTGTGATCGACGCGGTCAAAGAGCCGGGGCTGGCAATCATTCACCCGGCTTCCGAAGGCAAGAACATTCTCGATATTCAGGACAAGAACGGTGTTGCCGTCGTGCGCCGCCTGATCGAGATAAAGTCTGGCGAATTGCGTTACTGGTGGCAGAACGCCGCCGTGGGTGAAACTGCGGCGCGGGAAAAAATCACGGTAGTAGCCCCCTTCGAGAAGTGGGGCTGGATTGTGGCCACGGGGGCGTATACCGAAGAATTCAGTCGTGAAGTGACTGCCGTTCAGTGGCAACTGACCATTGTCGGGATATCCATTCTGCTGGTGATCGCCATTGCCATTCTGTGGACCACGCATCGCTGGATCAGCAAGCCGCTGGCCGAAGCTGTTGCCGTAACGAACCGCGTGGCCGGCGGCGATCTGACGCAACATATCCGGGCGACCTCGTCGGATGAGGTCGGGCTCCTTCTTTCGGCTCTGGACGCGATGAGCAATCAACTGCGGCAGATGGTCAGTGAAATCGATGCCGGGATTGGTGGTCTGGCGAATGATGCGCACCGCTTGTCGCTGGCTTCCGAATCGGTTGCCAGCAGTTCCGGCGAGCAAAGCTCGGCAGCAACGACCATGGCGGCGACTGTTGAAGAGATGAGTAGCAGCATGCAGCAGGTTGCAATGCATGCCGAGGCATGCCGGAGCCTTGCAGAAACCTCGGGCAGGGTTTCCGATACCGGGATCGAAGTGATCAACCGGGCGGTGCAGGGGATGAGTTCCATTGCCCAGACCGTCGGCCATTCCTCAACGGCAGTAGCGCGCCTGGGGCAGGAGTCGCAGCAGATATCGCATATCGTCAATGTGATTCGCGAAATTGCCGAACAGACCAATTTGCTGGCGCTCAATGCCGCGATTGAAGCGGCACGGGCCGGCGAGGCCGGTCGGGGTTTTGCCGTGGTGGCCGATGAAGTGCGCAAACTGGCCGAACGGACGACCCAGTCGACGCAGGAAATTACCCGCATGGTGAATAGCATTCAGCAAGGGGCAAATCATGCGGTCGACAGCATGCAAACCGGAGAAAAGCAGGTTGACGAAGGCGTTCGTCTGGCCAGCGAGGCTGGCGGCAGGATCAACGACATCAAGTCCGGGGCGGATGAAGTCAGCGTTGCCGTGGTCGGGATTTCCGAGGCGCTGCGCGAGCAGAACATGGCGAATCAGGAAATTGCCCGCAATGTCGAACTGATCGCCCAGCAAGCGGAAGAAAACTATGTGCAGGCCAAAGCAACGGCCGATACTGCGCACGGTATGGAGGCGCTGTCGACCCAGTTGCGCGCCAGCATCGGCCGTTTCAGAACCTGAGCCTGAGCGTGTTTTGCCGACTTGCGGCTCGGCCGCGGGAGATCGTCACGGTTCGGCTGTCGAAGGCCTAAAATACGGCTTTTCTGTCACGAACCGGATGATCATGCCGCGCATCAAGATCGACCTGCCTGAACACTTCGTTTTTTCCACCGAAGTGCCTATTTATATTAACCACATCAACTATGGCAATCACCTCGATAACGCCGCATTGTTGATGTTGGTCTCGGAAGCGCGGGTCCGCTTCTTCCGCTCACTCGGTTATTCCGAACTCGACGTCGAAGGCGTTGGTGTCATCGTTGCCGATGTCGCAGCACAGTATCGTTCCGAAGCGTTTCACGGCGAGACCTTGCGGATTGAATTCGCTGCCGGCGACTTTCACAACCACGGTTGCGATCTGCTCTGGCGTTTGTCCGACCTGGCGAGCGGGCGCGAAGTGGCGCGTGGCAAGCATGGCATCGTCTTTTTCGACTACGCGGCACGGAGCAAGGCGGTAGTGCCGGTAGCCTTTCTTGCCAAGGTCGGCGGCGCATGATCCCGATCCGCTACGTCGAGCCGGTCTACCGGCCGCCGAGTGAGGCTGAATCGCTGATCCTGCCGCTCACTGATGGTTGTTCCTGGAACAAATGCACTTTCTGCGAGATGTACACCGCGCCGCAGAAAAAATTCCGCGCCCGTGAAGAAGCCGAGGTATTGGAGAGTATCCGCCTGACAGGTGAACGCTATGGTAACGATATCCGGCGTGTCTTTCTGGCGGACGGCGATGCACTGGTTTTGCCGACCAAACGCTTGTTGACCGTACTTGAGGCAATCCATACCCATCTACCGGCGGTGCGCCGGATTTCTTCGTATTGCCTGCCGCGAAATTTAAGGAAAAAGTCGCAGCAGGAAATCGACGAACTGGCGGCGGCTGGTTTGAAAATGGTTTATGTCGGTGCCGAATCTGGCGACGATGAAGTCCTGGCCTTGGTTACCAAGGGAGAAAGCTTCGCTACGACCTGCGAGGCTTTGGAAAAATTGGGAAACGCAGGTATCTCCCGTTCCGTGATGATCCTCAATGGCTTGGGCGGGCAGGTCTACACCCACCAGCACGCAGTCAACTCCGCGAAGCTGGCGAATCTGACACAGCCTGAATACCTTGCCACCCTGGTGGTCAGTTTTCCGAAAGGCGAGCAGCGTTTTCGTGCGGATTTTCCTCAGTGGGAACCGCTTGACCAACAGGCCTTGTTCACTGAAATGGAAGATTTTCTCTCGCGCTTGACGTTGACGCGTACCGTGTTTCGCAGCGATCACGCCTCCAATGCCCTGATCCTGAAAGGCACCTTGGGAGCGGATAAGGAAAGACTGTTGGCGCAGGTCAGGCAAGCGATTGAACGACCGCAGGAAGCGCGACTGCGGCCTCTCTGGGCGCGCGGTTTGTAACGCTGCCCTGGTTTTCCTGATGTATTTTTCAAGCATCGGGCATTTCTTGCCCGCCGGATGTTGTTGAATTCAGCGCTCAGAACGAAGGACCAAGAAGGAAGGACCAAGAAAAAGGCCAGCTGTTTTGCTGGCCTTTCTGCTGGCACCGTAACGCTCTCCGTTCAGTGCCGACCGATTTGCGGCGGATCATCCTCGGCTGAATCTTCAGCCCGTGTTGCCTTGGTAATTCCCGGATTCATCATCGGCCTGTTTCTTTGCGTTACTACACACATGATTCATTTCCTTTCGGTGAAACAACGTGCTGTGCACTTTCACTTTAGTCCAGAAATCGAACTTTACAAGGATGATTTTTTGCTACGTTGTCATATACCTATTTTTGGTAATTGCCTGGCAATCTATTCAAATGGTATTTTTGTTCAATGGATACCAACATACTGCTTATCATCCTTTGTTTCCTTGCCGGAGTCGGTGCGACCGTCTGGGTGAGTGCTTTGGCGCTGATGCATTTCGACCGGAAAAAACGGGGGGGCGAAATCGGCGGGAACTCACGGGGAGATGGCAGTTTGTTCCGTAACATCTGACTTCGTTGCACGCCATTCTCCCTATGCTATCCACCCACCATGTCATGCGGGGGGGCGTCCGCCAGGCCAGCTTCATTCAGCCGGCCCGACCAACCCGCAGGGCGGTGAAAATGGCCAGTATCTGGAAGCCGGCAATGCCAAATAGCACCTCCGTAAAATTTCCGGCATCCATCAATCGTCCGAACAGCAAGGGCGCCAAGGCCAAGCCGAGGTCCAGCCCGGAATAAACGAAACCGTAGATGCGTCCGAATGCCGCCTGACCAAAGCGCGCCGTGGCAGCCCGGCGCACCAGCAGATCACGCGATGGGCCGGCGATGCCGGTGCAGAAGCCGATGGCGCTCATCAGCGGCAGCATGCTCCAGGCGGGTAGAAGGCTGCTGGCGAGCAGTAATGCGAGCAGTGCGGCGATGCCGAGGGCCGCAGCGATCAGCCAGTCGTGTGCATTTTTCTGCGCGAGAAAGCCTCCGAGCACGATACCGACTGCGCCGCCGAGCAAGTAGGCCGACAAGGCGCTGGCTGCGCTTGCCAGGCTCAGGCCATAAAGTGCCTGCAGGATCGGGCTGGAAAAATTCTGGATGGCACCGAAGGCGGCGGTGATCAGAAAGAAGAACAGGAAACACAGCCAGACCGCCGGTACGCGCAGGAAGGCCAGCGGCGGTACGGCTTTTTCCGGTGGCCGACTGGCGTATTCGCCACGCGGATCGGCAATGGCCTGGCGACGCCAGAACAGTACAGCCAGCGCGGCGAGTGCCAGCAGGCTGGCGGCGAGGGCGGCATCGCGCCAGCCGGATACGGCGGCAATTCCTGTCATGAACACCGGTGCAGCAGCCCAGCCGAGATTGCCGGACAGGCCATGCACCGAGAAAGCGTGGCCGAGCCGGGATTGTGAGACATGACGGTTGAGCACGGTGAAATCGGCTGGATGGAAAACACTGTTGCCCAGACCGGCGAGCCCGGCAGCGATGAGTAGTCCGGGCAGGCCGTTGGCGAAATGCAGCGCGATGCCGGCGAGTATGAAACAGCAGATGCCGGCGGCGAGAACACGGAAGGCACCGAAGCGGTCAACGAAGAATCCTGCCGCAGCCTGGCCGATACCGGAAATGACGAAAAAGACTGTCATCGTCGTGCCAACGGCAGTGAAGTTCAGTGCGAAATCCACCATCAGCCATGGGAAGAGTGGTGGCAGCAGCAGATGAAAAAAGTGCGAGACACCATGTACGAAACCGATCAGCGAAATGGTTTCGATATCGTGCGTAACAGGTGGGGGAAGGGCAGTAGTACTCATGTCGGCAGCAGAAGAAATGCGTGTGCTTGCAGTTTAGCGACGTGCTACTTGACGTAAATTCGATAATAGGACAAAAATTATCGCAATGCTGACACATCTCCCCTTCGATCCCTGCCCCCGCCGGGCACCTACTGTCGCCGAGCCGCTGACCGTCAACCTGCGCAGCCTGCCGTCCGACGTGCGCGTACCCTTGCACAGCCACGACTGGGCGCAACTGGCTTTTCCGCTACGTGGTGCTTTGCGCATCGCGGCTGCAGGCATGGCCTGGCTTGTCCCGGCCTTCCGTGCGGTGTGGATTCCGCCACAGATCGAGCACGAAGTGGTGATGCTCGGCCAGGTCGAGTTACGTACCATTTACATCGCGACCGAGGCTGCACCATTACCGCTCGACGCTTGTTCCGTGGTTGAAGTATCCGATCTGATGCGCGCCTTGATTGAAGCAATCAGCGCATTGGCGGAGGAAGAGGACGAGCGTCGTGAGTTGATGATTCGTCTGTTGTTGACTGAAATTAGTCGCGCGCCCCCATTGTCGCTGGGCTTGCCCTTGCCACGCGACCGGCGTCTGCAAACCTTGTGCGGCGCCTTGATGGAGGATCCGGCGGCCAAACTTTCGTTGGCCGAATGGTCGGTTCGCGTCGGCGCCAGCGAACGGACGCTGGCCCGGCTGTTCGCCAGCGAACTGAAAATGAGCTTCGGCGCCTGGCGTCAGCAGCTACGCCTGGCCCGAGCACTCGACCTGATCGGCCGGGGGCGGGCTTGCGGTGAGGTTGCGAGCGAACTCGGTTACGCCAGTCAGGCGGCTTTTTCCGCCATGTTCAAACGCGCCTTTGGCGTATCGCCGGCTCGATTCATGCAGTCACGCGCCCAGTCTTCCGGGGGGAACGGCAATCTGGGCTATGATTCAACTATTCCCGAGGATAAGTGAAATGAACCCGAATCCATTGACCGAAGCCGATCTCGACCGGCTTGAAGAATTGCTCGAGGCAGAAATTTTTGGCGAAGAGTCGATGCGTCTGGACGAAGCGCAGGCATTGATCTGCGCTGTGGTCAGCAGTCCGCAGCCGATTCAGCCGGCCGTCTGGCTACCAGAGGTACTCGGCGCCGCCGCCAGCAAGGTTGACGATCCAGTGGTTGGGGAAACGGTCGAATTGTTGATTCGATTGAACAACGACATCGCGCAATCCCTGCTGGCCGATGAAACCATATCGCCGTTGCTTTACCCGGTGGATGAAGGCTCGGAAGAATACGATTTTGCCGCTTGGGCCGATGCTTATGTCTTTGGTGCCGGACTCGGCGGCGATTGGTACGAACTGGCCGGCAAGCACGCCGACGACTTGTCTGAACTGCTCGAGCCGCTGTTCATGCTCAACGGCATGCTCAAGGAAGATGCCGAAAAAAGTGGCGAACGCTGGTTCCTGCCCGCCGAGGAAGCCCGCCTGATGGGCGATATCCAGGACAACCTGCCGGTCATCGTGCAGACGCTGTACAACTTCTGGCGCGCCAAGCGTGGCGGGATGACGGTGCAGCACGACGAACCGAAATCCGGTCGCAACGACCCCTGTCCCTGCGGCAGCGGCAAGAAATACAAGCAATGTTGCGGTCGACCGGAAAAATTGAACTAAATATGCCGATCCGGGCAATCGCCCGGATCGTTTCTCCGCTGATCTGGCGGTCTCGCCCGGCATAGGGCGAATGGTGCAGTAGCACCAAAGTGATATTCCCAAAGCATTTAATGTTCGGCTAGGCTACGCTTGCCGGGCATAGGCGTGCGTCGCGTTAGTCCAGCCCGTCACCGCCAGGGGGATACGATCATGCAACACAAGGCACGCGGCAAATGCTCGGCCGGAGATTCGGCGCGGATTGATCCGCAGCAGCGCGTAAAAAACCAAGTGAATCGATGGCGGGCAAGCCTGCTAATGCTGGGAAGCTTGCTGCTGTTTCCAAGCGCCGTGCAGGCTGAGGCTGTCATCCTGGACAGCGATGTTGCGATTGCTACGCCATATTGGATGCGCTGGATGGATGAGCATCGGGTGATATTTCTTGCCAAAAGCGGTACGTTCTGTGAACGGAATATCCCTTCAACGCATGACAAAATGCAGATGCTGCAATCGGGGGACCGCCTCATGCCGCGCTCCGATCAGCCCAAGCGCAATCAGGGGGTGGCGCTCAATCGTTTGGCCATTTTCGATACCCGCACGCAAAAGACGAGCTTCCAGGGGGCTGTCGGTATCGATGCGCCATGTTACGCCAACGGAAATATTGCGTATTTCCAGCCAGTGCTGAGCGGTGGCAAATGTCTGCGGGAGGAATGGGAGCGTGTGTACGGCCGTTTGGGTGAGGAAAAGGTACAGCCGAAAACCTTGATCAGCCCGGAAACCTGCCTGCCCAAGTCGTCGAATGACCCGGAGGAGGACTGGCTAACCCAGGTCGGGCTTGATGATGCCTTGGTAAAAAACAAACGCACAATCAAGATGATCCGCTTGAACAAGGCCCACGGCTGGTTGGCAATGTCGCTGGAGGCTCGCGACTATCGGCCGCTGGCAATCTATCCGCCGGGGCACGGGAGCAAACCGATTCTCATCGACCGGGCGCCCTTCATCGATTGGCTGACGCAAGATGAAAAGAGGGCGACTCAAGTCAGGTTCCTGCGCTATGAAACCTTCCGTGGTGCCTACCTGCTGAGTGGAGAGTACCGGCCGGAGATGGCGGGACAGATTAATCCTGTGATCACGGCATTTTGGTGGCTGTATCCCGATGGCAGGGTTGAGCATGTTTTGACGCATCGTGGCGCTTTTGGGCTGGAGCTAATCCCCTTCAAGGAGGGGGTATTGGTCAAGCATTTCAGCGAAGGCTTGTACCAAATCAAACCCGATGGGACGCGAAGGTCGATATACCGCAAGGGTGTGAACCTGCTTATTGCACCAACGCTATCTCCTGGTGGATGCAAGATGGCATTTGGTACGCGCAAAGAAGGGGAAGGATCGCCACATTTGCGTGACGATGTCTTGCGTGTGATTGATTTGTGTACCGATGTGCTCCGGTAATCGCGGTGTTTTCAGATTCGGGGAAAAAAATGAGTGATAAAAACACTGGGCGCTGGTTTATGAATAAAAAAACCATTTTTGTTTTTATTTTGATATTCGTACTTTTTCTTCCTGATTTTTTTTCTGAAGAAAGAGATCCTCGAGTTATTGAAAGTGGCGTAGTCCTGGATTACTTCGCGTCATCGATGTGGCTTGATGATGATCGAGTGATTTTTTCCAATCTTTCTGACAAATATTGCCATGATGCTGCAACTCCACAAAACCCGAGAGAGAGCAAGTGGAGGAAGCGCCAAATAGGTATTTTCAATACCAGGACAAGAGAAATTACATGGCATGAAGATTTGGATGTTTATAGATTGATTTGTTCTTCAAATGGAAATTCGGCTTATCTAAGAAATAAAAATCAGTGTGATAGTAGCAAGCGCGAATTGGTTTTTGGTAGTTTTGGAAATGAGAGTGCGGTTCAGGATGGTCATTGGGTTGATAGCGAAACTTGTCAGATCAAACCCAATTCATTTTTCAGTACTAAAAAAATCAGGGAGAAAGAATTCGTTCAACAAGAAAAAGCGCTGAATAATCGATCGGTTCGCGTGGTTTATTTGAAACCGGAAGATGGTTTTTTGGAAATTCAGAAGGAAAATGGGCATTACCCTACGAAAATCTATCCACCGGGTCGTGAAAACAACCCAATAAATTTAAATGTTGATTTTTTTTCGATGTGGCTTTGGCTTGGGTATGAAATTGATTTCGTTGGTTATTTTGAATACAAAAAAGCGTATTTAATAGGTCTAGAAGGAGTACCCAAGGGGAGTGTAAATGGCACGCCTACTAAAGATGGGCAAGTCTGGTGGCTATTTCCAGATGGAAGAATTGAGGGGGTTATAAGTTACAAACGGAAAGAAAGTTGGAGCTCCGTGGTGAGTGGTAATGTGTTTCCATTTAAAAATGGATTATTGGTTTATAGGCCTTATTCAAAGAATGGTGATGGTGGGGGGTCTGGATTTTATCTTGTGGGTGAAAAGCAGCATCTTTCCCTGGTTGATAAAGGAGTTTCATTGTCTTTTTACAATACCCCCAGGTACCAGAGAGGGATTATTTCGCCAAATGGTTGTAAATTTGCTTATGGAATAGCTCCAAGTCTCAGCATGAGCAGTAAGAGCCAATATTATCTTAACGTCTTTGACGGATGTTCCAATCGTTGAGTAATGATTTAAATGCCAGAGGTGTATAGGGGTACGATCATGCAACACAAGACACGCGGCAAATACTCGCTCGGAGATTCGGCGCGGATTGATCCGCAGCCGCGCGTAAAAAACCAAGTGAATCGATGGCGGGCAAGCCTGCTAATGCTGGGAAGCTTGCTGCTGTTTCCATGCGCCGTGCAGGCTGAGGCTGTCATCCTGGACAGCGACCTTGCCATTGTTTCGCCATATCGAATACGCTGGATGGATGAACACCGGGTGATGTTTCCCACCAGGAGCGGCACCTTCTGTGAGCGGATTATCCCTTCGACGCATGACAAGCCGCAGGCGGTGCAACTGGGTGACAGCCTGATGCCGCGCTCCGTCCAGCCCAAGCGCAATCGGGGGCTGGAACTCAATCGTCTGGCCATCTTCGATACCCGAACGCAAAAGACGACCTTCCACAGTGCGATCGGTATCGATGCGCCATGTTATGCCAATGGAAATATCGCGTATTTCCAGCGAGTGCTGACCGATGGCAAATGCCTGCGGGACGAATGGGAACGTGTGTATGGCCGTTTGGGTGAGGAAAAGGTACAGCCGAAAACCTTGATCAGCCCGGAAACCTGCCTGCCCAGGCCATCGAATGACCCGGAGGAGGACTGGGCAACCCAGATCGCGCTTGATGAACTGATAAAAAACAAACGCAGAATCAAGATGATTCGCTTGAACAAAAGTCATGGCTGGTTGGCCGTGTTGGATGAGGGGCATGACCGCCGGCCGTTGGCCGTTTATCCGCCGGGGCGTGAGAGCAAACCGATTTTGATCGACCGGGCACCCTTCGTCGATTGGCTGACTCAGGATGCTTGGGTCAACTTTTTGCATTATGAAACCTTCCGTGGTGCCTATCTGCTGAGAGCTTCCTACAAATCGAAAGTAGAGAAAACGCCCTACGAATCGACAGCAGGAATTCAGTTGTTTGATGCGGTGATTACAGGATTGTGGTGGTTATATCCCAATGGCAAGCTTGAGCATGTTTTGACGCATCGTTCTGTATGGAAGCCGGAATTAATTCCGGTCAAGGAGGGGGTGTTGGTTAATCAGGAGCACAACAAAGGCTTCTACCAAGTCAAACCTGATGGCACGCGAAGCTTGATATACCGGAGGGATGTGAGTTTGCTTATTGAACCAACGGTATCTCCCGGTGGATGCAAATTGGCATTTGGTATGCGCAAGGAAGGGGAGGGACCGCCTCATTTGCGCGAAGATGTTTTGCGTGTGATTGATTTGTGTGCTGAAGCTGCACAGTAATTGCTGTATTCAACCGGGAGTTTGGTGATGTTTCTCGAAGGAATGTGCGGAATGAGAAATTTCTGGCGGATTCGTGAGGCGTTTTATTTGGGGATTCTTGTCTTGCTGAGCGCTTGTTCTCTTGGTGCGCCATTGGTGATGAACAGTGGCGCTGAAAATGTTATACCAGGTAATAAGAAAATATTTTGGCTGGATGATGATCGTGTGCTTTTTCTCGCTCATGGCGGTGAGTTTTGTCATGTGGGTGAGCCTCCCAATACTAACAAGGCATCACTTCAGCACTTGGCGATTTTCGATACGCGGACACAAAAGCTGAGCCGGTATAGCGATCTTGGGATACAGGGTCTTTGTTATGTGAACGGGAATGTCAGTTATCGCCGTCGTATTGTCCGGGATGGGCAGTGTCCAATAAATGAAGAATCGGATTTGTTCTATGGTCGTTTCGGCGAGGAAGTAATTCAAAAGTCTGTTCCGATCGATCCAGAGAATTGCTTGCCTGATTTAAATGCTGCGGTGGCTGCAAGGGAACTCTGGCGGGAAAGAAAGGCCAGGGAAGAAAAGGAGATGAACAATCGCCAGGTCTGGATGGCTCGTTTGCAACCAGCGCACGGCTGGCTGGCGATGCAACAGAACGAAGGGGATTACGGTCCGCTGGCGATTTATCCGCCGGGCCGTGAGGATAGCCCAATCAAAATTGATCGGGCGCCATTTGCCAAATGGTTGGATAAGGGTTACCAAATAATTGATTTGCGTTATGAAGCATTTCGCAATGCTTACTTGGTTGCGCTGCGGGACAGTGGGACAAAGTATGGTGGGTTGTGGTGGTTGTATCCAGATGGAAAAGTGGAGGAGGCTTTTATCTTCCAACGGAATGGAGATTGGCAGTTTTTTAATTATTCTGGAGTTATTCCCTATCGGGACGGTATTGTCGCAAGATCTGCTAGATCCAATCCAATGGGTTTATATCAGAGAACAAAAAATGGTGGGGTGAGGTTAATTGATTCTGGATGGATTTCCGAAGAAACCCAAAGACTTTCGCCGGATGGGTGCAAGCTTGCTTACGCTATCGATTTACGGAAGGCTTTTTTTCCTCAGTCAGGTCCTTATGAGTTACATGTGGTAGATCTTTGTGGGGCGATTAATTAAATTGACTGAATCTGAGGTAGCAGCGAGAAATACAAGAAATATTGCGGTCGACCGGAGAAATTGAGCTAAAACGACGGACTGATCACGAAAAGTGAAAAAGGACAACACAGTGTTGGCCTTTTGTTTGTTTCATTCAGCGACCGTATCGCTGTTTCTGCTCAAATGCCACGGCACGCCGTAAATAAGCGGTGAATGCCTGCATGGCTTCGGTATTGTTGCTGTATCCCTTGTCCTGAACTTCTGCATCGACGATGGCATCAAGTTCAGCGGGAAAGGAGATGTCCGGGTAGCGGGTTCTGCGTTTGGCTTGTTTCATGGTGGTTCGGGTGGTAACGGGAAAGGTGCGGACTGTACATGCAGCAAGGCTATTTTCCAATGCAGGCAAGCGTTGGTTTACCTGGCCTTGCCGGGGGCGGCGATGGATGGCGTTGCGGCTAATCCCAACGTTGCTGGTAGGAAAACGTCGGGAGCTTCCAGCTGAAACGTAGCGCCAGCATGCGAAAGCCAAAGCCGAGGACAAAACACAGCAGGGTATTCAGGTCGGCGTCGACGCCCAGCGAACGCATGGCCAGAAACAGGATGCAGACAAAGAGCGAGACGCTGGCGTAAAGCTCGCGGCAAAAGATCACCGGGAGCTGGTTGCACAGGACATCGCGCAGAATGCCGCCGCATATGCCGGTGATCATGCCGGCCATGATGATGACGACTACCGGGTATTCCAGTTGCAGGGCCACATTGCAGCCAATCAGCGAAAAGGCGACCAGGCCCATCGCATCGAGCATCAGGAAGATGCTTTTCATGTGGTGCATGAAGCGGGCGAGCAGGATGGTGGCCAGTCCGGCGAGGACGACCAGATACACATATTCGGGGTGTTGCGTCCAGCCAATCGGGTAGTTGCCAAGTACGACATCCCGGATCGTTCCACCGCCCAGCGCGGTGACGAATGCAATCACGGCGACGCCGAAAATATCCATGTTGCGACGTCCTGCGGCCAGTGCGCCGGACATGGCTTCGGTGGTGATGGCGATCAGGTAGATGACCAGCAGCAGATCGAATTGCTTGGTCGCGAGGGGCTGAAAAACGAGGGCGAGACTTTCTAGCATGGGAGAGACTCCGTCAAAGAGCAGAAGCCCCGAGTCGGATGCTTCTGTGACGCCTCTCCCCCTGTCCTTTTACCTGAGAGTTTGAGCCCTGCGAGGGCCTGCCCCTTCGGTGAGTTTGCGAGCATCTTGATGCTCGAAACTTCTCTCCAGCCGGCGAATCATTTCTGCGGTTCAATGTGCCTGAGCGATTATGGGAGTTTGCGCCTTCGGCGGAGCCCGGAAATCCGGTGCTCTCTCTCCCGCAGATCGGGCGGATTATCCTCATCTCGCGGCTTGGCTGTCAATCTGTGGCAAGCCTTGCCGGTGAGCCGTGCATCATCGTTCGGGGGTGATGCTGCGAAAGGTGATAATCTGATTCAATGATAAAAGCAATATGAATAGAGAAAGTTGATGTTGGCGAAAACCATCAGGCGTAGCCGCAGCGGTGTCGTGAGCACAGCCGGTGCGTCCTTGCGTCTGCCTGGCTTTCCTGTTGTGGGCATCGGTGCATCGGCTGGCGGGCTTGATGCTTTGGAACAGTTTCTCAGCCATGTTCCCCCGGCCAGCGGTATGGCTTTTGTTGTCATCCAGCATCTTGATCCTGACCACAAGGCTATGCTGTCCGAACTGCTGCAGCGGGTGACGCCGATGGTGGTGACGCAGGTGAAGAATCGCATGAAGATCAAGCCTGATTGCGTCTATGTCATTCCTCCCAACTCCGATATCTCCATCCTGCATGGCAGCCTTCATCTGCTTGAGCCATCTGCACCAAGGGGGTTGCGCTTGCCGATTGATTTTTTCTTTCATGCCCTGGCCGAGGATCGTGGCGAGCAGGCTATCGGCATCATCCTTTCCGGCATGGGTTCGGACGGTACGCTTGGCTTGCGCGCCATCAAGGAACACGGTGGCCGGACGCTGGTTCAGCAACCTGCAAGCGCAAAATTCGACAGCATGCCGAAGAGTGCGATCGCTGCCGGTCTGGCTGACATCGTTGGCGTGCCTGAAGATCTGCCGCAGCAACTGATCGAGTCGCTGCATCATTTGCGCTCGGCTGTGCTCGGCAAGCTTCCCAAGGAAACCGAAACAGTCGAGCAGAAATCGGTATTCGACAAAATCTGCATTCTGTTGCGCGCCCGTACCGGGCACGATTTCTCGCTTTACAAGAAGACCACGGTTTACCGGCGGATTGAGCGCCGTATGGCTATCCATCAACTTGAGCGGATTGCTGACTACGTGTGCTACCTGCAAGAGAACCCGCAGGAGTGCGATCTGCTGTTCAAGGAATTGCTGATCGGTGTCACCAGTTTCTTTCGCGATCCGGCAATCTGGGCTTATTTGCAGGAAGTCGTGCTGCCTGATCTGCTGGCTGCCTATCCTGACGGGGCTGCACTACGCGCCTGGGTGGTTGGCTGTTCGAGCGGTGAAGAAGCTTTCTCGCTGGCTATCGCCTTTCGCGAAACCTTGGCTGACTTGCAACACCATGCTCCTTATACCTTGCAGATATTCGCCACCGATCTCGACCCCGATGCCATCGAAAAGGCGAGGCGTGGCGTCTATCCCGCCAACATTGCGAGTGACGTGTCCGAGGAGCGCCTGAAACGTTTCTTCATCGATGAGGGCGGTACTTACCGGGTACGCAAGGATATTCGCGAGATGGTGGTGTTCGCGCCGCAGAATCTGATCATTGACCCGCCGTTTACCAAGCTCGATATCCTGACCTGTCGTAACTTGTTGATTTATCTTGGCCCCGAGTTGCAGAAACGGGTATTTCCCTTGTTTCACTATAGCCTCAAGCCGGGTGGGATATTGATGCTCGGCAGTGCCGAGTCGATCGGTAGTTTTACCGAACTCTTTGCACCACTGGAAAGCAAGGCGCGGTTGTTCCGGCGCAGCGACAATCTGCTGCGCGCCAAGTCCCTTGAATTCCCGACCCGCGAATTCACCAAAAAAAGTGAGCCCACCATGGACAGCACGCCCGAACACGTTACCGCGAATCTGCAGACGCTTGCCAACGACTTGCTGCTGCAGCGATTCTCACCAGCCGCCGTGCTGGTTACGGCTACTGGCGATCTGGTCTATATCAGCGGGCGCACCGGGAAGTACCTGGAACCGGCGGCTGGCAAGGTGAACTGGAATATCCACGCGATGGCCCGCGAAGGGTTGCGCCAGGAAATTTCTCTGGCGTTACCCAGGGCGCTACGAACGGGCGAAACCGTTATCTGCCGTAATCTTTCCATCGCTTCCGGTGAGCGCGTGCAGGTCGTCGATCTGACGGTGCAGCCAATCGCCGAACCAGCGGAACTGAGTGGCATGGTGATGCTGGTTTTTGCCGATGTGGCCAGTCGACCGCAACAATTGGCCATTGCAGGCGAAAAAGATGACAGCAAACGGGGGGAGCGTGAAGCCGAACTGGAGCTGTCGCTCGTTCGGATGCATGAGGAAGTGCAGACGTTGCGCGAGGAGATGCAAAGCTCTCAGGAAGAGCTCAAATCAGCCAACGAAGAGTTGCAATCCACCAATGAAGAGCTCCAGTCGGCCAATGAGGAGCTAACGACCTCGAAGGAGGAAATGCAGTCCCTGAATGAGGAGTTGCAGACAGTGAATGTCGAACTGCAATCCAAGGTGGACGAGCTTTCAAGCACCAACAACGATATGAAGAATCTCCTCAACAGCACCGATATCGCGACCGTTTTTCTTGATAACGAATTGCATGTCCGGCGTTTCACGACGCAGGCGACTCGTCTGTTCAAGCTGATTCCGAGTGATGTGGGGCGAGCCTTGTCGGATATCGTCACCGATCTCGATTATCCCGAGTTGCCGGCTACTGCCGAAGAGGTGCTGCGGACGCTGGCCTATTCGGATCGGGAGGTCGTTACCAAGGATGATCGGTGGTTTCAGGTCAAGATCATGCCTTACCGGACACTGGAAAATGTCATTGACGGCATTGTCATTACCTGCAACGACATCAGTCGTGCCAAACAACTGGAGGCAGAGCTGAGAGCCAGCGGTCGACCACTCAAGGAAAAATCATGACCCTTCAAGGCGATGGCCTCGAACTGCGCCGTATTGCCGAGGCGCGCCTTGCCGTCGGAAAGGCTGAGGCACTGCGCGCCGAGAATAGCGCTGAACTGCCGCGTCTGGTGCACGAACTCCAGGTGCATCAGATCGAGCTGGAAATGCAGAACAGCGAACTGGCAGAAACCCAGTCGGCACTTGAAAGCGCATTGAGCCGCTATACCGAGTTGTATGATTTTGCACCGGTGGGATATTTCACCATCGACCGGCCAGGCACTATCGTTCGCGTCAATCTGGCCGGTGCGCGCCTTCTTGGCGCTGATCGCTCCTCCTTGATTGGCCGCCGTTTTGCGGATTTCATCGGGCTGAATGCAAAATCGGATTTCAATAGCGTGCTAGTCAGTGCGCATGCCATTCCTGGCCGTAAAACCTGCGATCTGGCCCTGACTGCCAGTGCGTCACAGACGACGCCGGCCTATATCCACCTTGAGGTCGTGCTGGCCGATAACGCTCCGGTTTTTCATGTGGTCGCGATGGATATCACCGAGCGCAAGCGAACCGAGGCCGAGCTGGATAACTACCGTTGTCATCTGGAAAATCTGGTTGCTCAGCGTACAGCCCAGATTACCGATCTCAATCAGCAACTGGAGAAACGCGTTCAGGAAGCGGAAACCGCCAATCGTGCCAAGAGTGCTTTCCTGGCCAACATGAGCCACGAAATCCGCACCCCGATGAATGCCATTACAGGGCTTGCTTATACGCTGCAGCAAAAAGGCCAGCTGAATGTCGAGCAACAAGAAAAGCTGCACAAGATTGTCGGTGCTTCCAATCATCTTCTGGCAATCATCAATGACATCCTGGATATCTCCAAGATCGAGGCTGACAAGCTGACATTGGAGCACGCGGATTTCAACCTGAATGCCTTGATTGAGGACATCTGTGGCTTGATGGGGGGCGCAATCGCGGAAAAGGGGCTGCGTTTCGTCATCGATACCGACCATTTGCCGAATATTCTGAATGGCGATGTCACCCGTCTGCGCCAGGTGCTCCTCAATTATCTGGGTAATGCCGTCAAATTCACTGATGCCGGTGAAATCGCCTTGCGTGGGCGGATTATCGAGGAGGATGGCAAGACGTTGTTACTGAATTTCAGCGTCGAAGATACCGGCATTGGTGTGACAGAGGAGCAGAAGACCCGACTGTTCAGCAACTTTGAGCAGGCCGACAGCAGCATTACCCGACGTTTTGGCGGCACCGGGCTGGGCCTCGTCATCAATCGTCATCTGGCGCGATTGATGGGCGGTGAAGTCGGGATCGAAACACGGGCGCAAGGGGGAAGCATTTTCTGGTTGACCGTCAGGCTGGGCAAGGCGACGGCGTTGGTCGAGGCAAAAATGCCCGATGTGCCCGCCCAGGGAAGCGCTGCGGCACTCATCCAGAAGAAATATCACGGTACGCGTGTACTGCTGGCTGAGGATGAAGAAATCAATCGTGAGGTTGCTGGCGAAATCCTGGCGTATTGTGGCCTGAACGTTGATTTCGCCGAAAATGGGCAGCAGGCCGTCAAGATGGCACAAGCTAATTGCTATGCCTTGATCCTGATGGACATGCAGATGCCAGAACTGGATGGCTTGACTGCAACGCGGGCCATACGGGCGTTGCCGGGATATGCTTCAACGCCCATTCTGGCGATGACAGCCAATGCGTTTGCCGAAGATCGTCAGGCTTGTCTGGATGCTGGCATGAATGATCATGTTGCCAAGCCGGTTGATCCCGACAGCTTTTACACCTGTTTGCTGAAGTGGCTGGATAATTCCGTCTGATAGGATTGTCGGGTAGAGGAGAAGCCGGCGTACCTCTTCAGGATTTGCTCGCTAGTTGCGGTCGACCGGAATAAATGGGGAATTTGCCGCATCCGAGACCGGGAAGTGTACGAAAAAAGCCGTCCGGATGACGGACGGCTTTGGCTGGGGCAGCAGAAAATCAGGCGGTCTTGACCGGGATCTTGCCGATCTTGATCTGCCATTCCTTCGGGCCGGTTTCGTGCACGCTGACGCCGGAGGAATCGACGGCAACGGTCACCGGCATGTTCTCGACGTCGAACTCGTAGATCGCTTCCATGCCCAGGTCGGCAAAGCCGACCACCTTGGCCGACTTGATCGCCTTGGCGACCAGGTAGGCAGCGCCGCCGACTGCCATCAGGTAGGCCGACTTGTTGTCCTTGATTGCCTCAATGGCAACCGGGCCGCGCTCGGACTTGCCGATCATCGAGATCAGGCCGGTCTGTTCGAGCATCATCCGGGTGAACTTGTCCATGCGGGTGCCGGTGGTCGGGCCGGCTGGTCCAACGACTTCGTCACGCACCGGATCGACCGGGCCGACGTAGTAAATGACGCGGTTGGTGAAGTCGACCGGCAGCTTTTCGCCCTTGGCCAGCATGTCGGCAATGCGCTTGTGCGCGGCATCGCGGCCGGTCAGCATCTTGCCGTTCAGGAGCAGTTTCTGGCCGGGCTTCCAGGCAGCGACTTCGTCCTTGGTCAGCGTGTTCAGATCGACGCGGGTGGCCGACTTGAGGTCCGGCGTCCAGGTCACGGCCGGCCAGTCTTCGAGTTTCGGCACTTCGAGCTTGGCCGGGCCGGAGCCGTCGAGGTGGAAATGGCAATGGCGGGTCGCGGCGCAGTTCGGCACCAGCGCAACCGGCAGGTTGGCGGCGTGGCAGGGGTAATCCAGAACCTTGACGTCGAGCACGGTGGTCAGGCCACCGAGGCCCTGGGCGCCGACGCCGAGGGCGTTGATCTTTTCCATCAGTTCGAGGCGCAGTTCTTCCGGACGGGTCAGCTTGGCGCCGGTGGCCGCCTTGGCCTTGAGTTCATGGATGTCGACCGGTGCCATGATCGATTCCTTGGCCAGCAGCATGGCCTTTTCCGGCGTGCCGCCGATGCCGATGCCGATGATGCCGGGCGGACACCAGCCGGCGCCCATTTCGGGGATCTTCTTCAACACCCAGTCGACCAGGTCGTCGGACGGATTCAACATGGCGAACTTGGACTTGGCTTCCGAACCGCCGCCTTTGGCCGCACAGATCACTTCGACGTGATGGCCGGGAACGATTTCGAAATGCACGACGGCCGGGGTGTTGTCCTTGGTGTTCTTGCGGGCACCGGCGGGGTCTGCCAGCACCGAGGCGCGCAGCGGATTGTCCGGATTGCCGTAGGCGCGACGCACGCCTTCATCGATCATCTGCTGGATGCTCATCGTCGCATCCGGCCAGGTGACCTGCATGCCGACCTTGATGAAGACCATGCCGATACCGGTGTCCTGACAGATCGGACGATGGCCTTCGGCCGACATCCGCGAGTTGGTCAGGATCTGGGCGATGGCGTCCTTGGCGGCAGGGGATTCCTCACGGTCATAGGCTTCGCCCAGTGCCTTGATGTAATCGAGCGGATGGTAGTAGCTGATGTACTGGAAAGCATCGGCGACGGACTGGATCAGGTCTTCCTGTTTGATGGCGGTCATGCACAACTCCGAATCAATGGTTTTTTTGATGTTGCAGGGCGAGAGTCTGGGTCATGGTCTTGTCGACAAGCGCCATGGCCAGGGCAGAGAAAAGGAATACGACGTGAATGATCACCTGCCACATCAATGTGTGCTCTGACAGATTGGCCGCATTGATGAAGCTTTTCAGCAGGTGGATCGACGAAATGCCGATGATGGCAGTCGATAGCTTGATCTTGAGGACGCCGGCATTGACGTGCGACAGCCATTCCGGCTGGTCCGGGTGATCATCGAGATCGAGGCGGGAGACAAAGGTTTCGTAGCCGCCGACGATGACCATGACCAGCAGGTTGGCGATCATCACCACGTCGATCAGGCCAAGAACCACCAGCATCACATCAGCCTCACTCATGTGCTGCGAGCTGAAGGCACCGGTAACCAGATGGCTCAGTTCGATCATGAACAGCCAGCAATACACGACTTGGGCAACAATCAGGCCGACGTAGAGCGGAGCCTGAATCCAGCGGCTGGCGAAGATGAAAGTTTCAAGTGACTTGACAGGGGAATTCATCGTCATGGTGGGTTGTTATGGAAGGCCGGAGTTTATCACGCGACTGCAGGACGGTTCCCGATAAGCGGAAATGCTGCGCCGCAGCGTGATTTCGTAAGGCGTTTGTAAGATTATCGACGTGTAATGCCGGTTCGGCGCTGGACTGGGGAGTGTGTCAATTCCAGTGCGTACGGCTTTACTACATCCCGGGGTTTTCCCCGAGATCCGATCGGTTGTTTCAACATAAATGCGAAGTACCGCAGAGGAGAAGAATATGTCGAATGAGTCCGTGCAGTTTTATTATCCGTCTGACGAAATGGTCAAGAACGCGGCGGTTTCGGGGATGGACGCCTACAAGGCGCTGTGCGCGGAAGCAGAAGCCGACTACGAAGGTTTTTGGGCCAAGCGGGCCCGCGAACTGATCACCTGGAAGGAACCGTTCACCCAGGTGCTGGACGAGTCCAACGCTCCGTTTTTCAAGTGGTTTGCCGACGGCAAGCTGAATGTTTCCTACAACTGCCTCGACCGTCAGGTCGAAGCCGGTCTGGGCGACAAGGTCGCCATCATCTTCGAAGCCGACAACGGCGACGTGACCAAGGTGACCTACAAGGAATTGCTGGTCAAGGTCTGCAAGATGGCCAATTTGCTCAAGGCCAAGGGTGTCAAGAAGGGTGATCGCGTCGTCATTTACATGCCGATGACCATCGAAGGCGTAGTGGCCATGCAGGCTTGCGCCCGTATCGGCGCGCCGCACTCCATCGTGTTCGGCGGCTTCTCCGCTCAGGCACTGCGCGACCGTATCAACGATGCTGCCGCCACGTTGCTGATTACCTCTGACGGCCAGTTCCGCGGCGGCAAGGCCTTGCCGCTGAAGACCATTGCCGACGAAGCCCTGGCCATGGGCGGTTGCGAATCCCTGAAGGGTGTTGTCGTCTTCAAGCGCACCGGCGTTGAGTGCAACATGGTTGCCGGCCGTGACGAATGGTTGCACGACGGTCTGGCCAATCAGCCGGAAACCTGCGAGCCGGAATGGGTTGGCGCAGAACATCCGCTGTTCCTGCTCTACACCTCGGGTTCCACCGGCAAGCCGAAGGGTGTTCAGCACTCTACCGGCGGCTATCTGCTGCACGCCATCATGACCATGCAGTGGACTTTCGACATCAAGCCGACCGATGTCTTCTGGTGTACGGCTGACATCGGCTGGGTCACCGGTCACACCTATATCGCTTACGGCCCATTGGCTTGCGGTGCCACCGAAGTCGTCTTCGAAGGCGTGCCGACCTACCCGGATGCCGGCCGTTTCTGGAAGATGATCCAGGATCACAAGGTCAGCATTTTCTACACCGCGCCGACCGCCATCCGTTCGCTGATCAAGGCATGCGATACCAAGCCGGAAATCCATCCGAAGAGCTTCGACCTGTCGTCGCTGCGCCTCCTCGGTTCGGTCGGTGAGCCGATCAATCCGGCGGCCTGGGAGTGGTACCACAACAATGTCGGCGGCGGTCGTTGCCCGATCGTCGATACCTTCTGGCAGACCGAAACCGGTGGTCACATGATCACCCCGCTGCCGGGCGCAACCCCGCTGGTGCCGGGTTCCTGCACGCTGCCGTTCCCGGGCATCCAGTTCGCCGTGGTCGATGAGACCGGTGCCGATCTGCCGTGGGGTCAAGGCGGTATCCTGGTGTGCAAGAAGCCGTGGCCGTCGATGATCCGCACGATCTGGAATGACGACGAACGCTACGTCAAGTCCTACTACCCGGCCGACTTCCAGGGCAAGTACTACCTGGCAGGCGACGGCGCGATCCGTGACAAGGACACCGGTTACTTCACCATTACCGGCCGTATCGATGACGTGCTGAACGTTTCCGGTCACCGCATGGGTACGATGGAAATCGAATCCGCTCTGGTTGCCAATCCGCTGGTTGCCGAGGCTGCCGTGGTTGGCCGTCCGGATGATCTGACCGGTGAAGCCATCGTCGCCTTCGTCGTGCTGAAGGGCCAGCGCCCGACCGGTGACGATGCCAAGAAGATGATCAAGGAACTGTCCGACTGGGTGGGCAAGGAGATCGGTCCGATCGCCAAGCCGAAGGACATCCGCTTCGGTGACAACCTGCCGAAGACCCGTTCGGGCAAGATCATGCGTCGTCTGCTGCGTGGCCTGGCCAAGGGCGAGGAACTGACGCAAGACACCTCGACGCTGGAAAACCCGGCGATCCTTGAGCAACTCAAGGGCTAAGGCGGTCTAACAGACTGCATGGCATAACGGCTGGCACGCTTGGCGTGTCAGCCGTTTTTATTTTTACAGGGGGTATCTGGTGAAACGCGGTAGTCCAACCCGGCAGCGCCTGGCGGCGATCGGCTTGTGCGGTATTCCTCTGCTGACTTACCCGTTGCTCGGTTTGCCGAAAGGCAGCCTGGCGGGTATCCCGATGATTGTGTTTTACCTTTTCGGCGTTTGGGCCGGCTTGATTGCGTTGGCCGCCTGGATCGCTGAACGGCGGAATGCCTAGATGCTTTCCGGCTGGTTCATCGCGCTTTTGTCTGCCGCCTATGTCGGGCTCCTCTTTGCCGTTGCCCGTTTTGGCGATGCGCGGGCGGATGCGGGCAAGTCGATCATCTCAGCCAACGTTTATGCCCTGTCACTTGCGGTCTACTGCACCTCCTGGACGTTTTTCGGCAGTGTCGGCCGCGCCACTTCCGGCGGGCTGTCTTTCCTGACCATCTACCTTGGTCCGACGCTGATGCTGATGTGCGTCGGGGTCATCATCAAGATGATCCGTATCGCCAAGGCGCAGCGCATCACCTCCATCGCCGACTTCATCGCCTCGCGTTATGGCAAGAGCCAGTTGCTGGCTGGCCTGGTGACGGTGATTGCAGTGATCGGCATCGTGCCGTATATCGCCTTGCAGCTCAAGGCGGTGGCCGCCAGTCTGGATGTGCTGTTTGACCGGCCGGGGCATGCCATCCAGTTGTGGGGTATCGATTCGACCTTGTTGGTGGCTGCCGTGCTGGCCTTGTTCACCATCCTGTTCGGGACCCGCCATCTCGATGCCACGGAGCGCCACGAAGGCATGGTGGCTGCTGTTGCCTTCGAGTCAGTGGTCAAGCTGTTCGCTTTCGTGGCGGTTGGTCTGTTCGTCACCTATGGCATGTATGGCGGATTTTCCGATCTTTTTCAGCGGGCGGCAACGCATCCGGAACTGGTCGGCTTGCTGGAGCTGGATTCCGCACGGGCCGGGACATGGACGGCGATGGTCCTGCTTTCCGGTTTGGCCATTGTTTTCCTGCCGCGCCAGTTTCAGGTCATGGTGGTGGAAAATGTCGATGAGTCGCATCTCAAGCGGGCGGTCTGGCTGTTTCCGCTCTACCTGCTGCTGATCAACATCTTCGTGCTGCCGGTGGCTTTGGGTGGTTTGATGCATTTCAGCGGGCAGAATTTCAATCCCGATACTTTCGTCCTCACCCTGCCGCTTTCCCAAGGTGCCGAGTCGTTGGCGCTACTGGTTTTCATTGGTGGTCTGTCGGCCGCTACCGGTATGGTCGTCGTCGAAACCATCGCGTTGTCGACAATGATTTGCAACGATCTGGTGATGCCGATTTTGTTGCGGTCGACCTGGCTGAAAATGGAAAAAAGGGGCAATCTTTCCGGCTTGCTGCTCGGCATTCGGCGGGTCGCCATCATCCTGATCCTGTTGCTCGGTTACATCTATTTCCGTGCGGCCGGCGAAGCTTATGCGCTGGTTGGCATTGGGCTGATTTCCTTTGCCGCTGTGGCCCAGTTCGCCCCGGCGCTGTTTGGCGGCATGTACTGGAAGCAGGGGACGCGGGCCGGTGCGCTGGCCGGTTTGCTCGCCGGTTTCGCCGTCTGGCTTTATACCTTGCTGCTGCCGTCGTTTGCCAAATCGGGCTGGATTGCCAATGGCTTCGTCGAGCACGGCCTGTTCGGTCTGGGCTGGCTCAAGGCGCAGGCTTTATTCGGTTTGAGCGGACTGGACGAGATTTCACATTGCCTGTGGTGGAGTCTGCTGGCCAATCTCGGTGCCTACGTGGTGGTTTCGTTGAACAGCGTGCCGGGGGTTGTTGAAGCCGGGCAGGCCGAGCGTTTTGTCGATGTTTTCCGGCATGCCCAGCGCGGCCCCGATACCCGCTTGTGGCGCGGCGATGCCTCAGTCAAGGATCTGGTCGATTTGCTCGAGCGCTTTCTCGGGCCCTTGCGGGCTCAGCAGCAACTGGTTTCCTATGCGCAGATGCGCGGCGTTGAACACTGGCAGGTTTTGCCGCCCGACGCGGCCTTCGTGCATTTCGCCGAAGCCGAACTGGCTGGTGCCATCGGCTCGGCCAGTGCGCGGGTTATGGTCTCCAGCGTGACGCGTGAGGAGAACCTGGGCTTGGAGGAGGTGCTGGATATTCTTGATGAGGCAACCCAGGTTCGCGCCTATAGCCGCGAACTGGAGGCCAAGCAACTGGCGCTGGAGGTGGCGACAAGCGAGTTGCGCGAAGCCAATGAGCGTCTGCGCGAACTGGATCGCATGAAGGACGATTTCATCTCGACGGTGACGCATGAATTGCGCACCCCGCTAACGTCGATTCGCGCCCTGTCCGAAATGTTGCACGAAGACCCCCAGATGGAACTGGTCGACCGCACGCGCTTCATGGCCATTATCGTCAGTGAGACCGAGCGCCTGACGCGTTTGATCAACCAGATTCTCGACATGGCCAAGCTGGAGTCCGGGCGAGCCGAGTGGACGACGGCCGAAGTCGATATCGGGGAAGTGGTACGCGATGCCATGGTCGTACTGGGCCAGCTTTTCCGGGAAAAGGCGGTGCGTCTCGACGACGAGATTGCTGCCGATTTGCCGTGTGTGCTGGCTGACCGCGACCGCCTGACGCAGGTCGTGGTCAATCTGTTGTCCAATGCTGTCAAGTTTGTACCGGGGGGCGATGGTGTGGTCCGGGTCAGCGTGACTGCCGGTGCGCACGAGGTCCGGGTGGCGGTCGCCGACAACGGTCCTGGCTTGAGTGCGGAGGAGTGCTCGGTCATTTTCGAGAAGTTCCGCCAGGGCGGAAACACGCTGACAAACAAGCCCCAGGGAACGGGTCTTGGCCTGCCGATCAGCCGGCAAATCGTCGAGTATTTTGGTGGTAAGCTTTGGGTCGAAAGTACGCCGCGTGCCGGTGCTACCTTCATTTTCACGGTGCCCTTGCCGGTGCCGGAAGCATAACAATGGGAGACTGGACAAATGTCCAAAAAAATTCTGATTGCCGATGACGAGCCGAATATCGTCATCTCGCTTGAGTTCCTCATGAAGAAGGAAGGTTTTGATGTCGCAGTGGCAGTCGATGGTGAAGAAGCGTTGGCCAAAGCGGCTTCCTTCGCACCGGATCTGATCCTGCTTGATGTCATGATGCCGAAAAAATCCGGTTTCGAAGTCTGCGAAGCCTTGCGTGCCGATCCGGCCAAGGCGGATTTGCGTATCGTCATGTTGACCGCCAAGGGGCGCGACACGGAAGTCGCCAAGGGGCTGGCCATCGGGGCCGATGCCTATGTGACCAAGCCATTCTCGACCAAGGATCTGGTGATTCAGGTCAAGTCCCTGCTTGGCATGGCCTGAGTCCCGTTTCGTTTCCAGTCCCGGGTCCGTTTCTTTCGATTCTGCGGTCGACGCCGTGCGCGGCGTAAAAACGCTTGCTGTGGAGTACCAGCCATGAAGGCCAAAGTACGCTTTGCTATTGCTGTTGTCGTTCTCGGTCTGTTGATGACCGGGCCATTCGTCGTGACTTCCTTCCTGGTCTGGGTGGACATGGGGGAAAGCGAGCGTCAGATACTGATCGATCTGCTGGTCTCGCGTTTGCCGATTGGCACGATGATGACCCTGTTCGGTTTTGGTATCGGTGTCGGGGTGCTGCACAAGCTGTTCAAACAGTATGTCGAAGGTTTGCTTGGAATGGCCGAACAACTGCGCTTGATGCTGGGCGCCAATCGCAATTTCCGGGTCAAACTCGATGGCCCGCCGGAAGTCCAGCAACTGGCCCGGGTGGCCAACGATCTGGCAGCGCAACGCGATGCCTTGATGGATGATGTCGATTCGCAGATTGCTGAAGCCAATGCCTCGGTCGAAGAGGAGAAAAACCGCTTGGCCGCGCTGATGTCCGAGTTGGCGCAAGCGGTGGTCGTGTGCAATCTCGACGGCCGTATCCTGCTCTACAACAATCGCGCCAGGTTGCAATTCAAGGCGCTGTCGCAAGGTCCGACGACGGTGGCGGGCGGCGCGCTGATTGGTCTGGGACGGTCGATTTTCTCCATCCTGGAAAAGAACCAGGTTGAGCATTCGCAGGAAATCATTCGCCAGCGCCTGAGTAACGGCAAATCGGCATTGGCCAACTTCGTCACGACGACGCGCGGTGGCCAGTTGTTGCGCGTCCAGATGGTGCCGGTGCTGTCTGCCGTGCACGAAGAAGGTGAAGCGAAAATGACCGGGTATGTGCTGACGGTTGAGAACATCACCCGCACACTGGAAGAAGAGGCGCGGCGCGATCAGGCGCTGCATTCGCTGACCGAAGGCAGCCGGGCGGCACTGGGCAGTATTCGCGCAGCAGTGGCCAACCTGATCGATTACCCGGAAATGGACCCCGAGTTGCGCGAACGTTTCGTCAAGGTAGTCGATGACGAAGCTGCCCGCATGAGCCAGCGCCTGGACGACACGATGGGCGAGTTTTCCGATTCGATGAAGACGCGCTGGCCGCTGGAAGATGTGCTGGCAATCGACGTGATCAGTGCTGCGCAACGCCGGATCGACGACAAGCTGAAGCTGCCGAGCAAGATCGAGGATGTGGATGAAAGCTTGTGGATCAAGGCCGACAGTTTCTCGCTGGTTTTCGCGCTGACTTTCCTGGCCGAACGTTTGCTCGATCATTACCAGATTCGCGATCTGCGTTTCCGCACCAGTCACGAGGGAAAATTGGCCTATCTTGACTTGATTTGGGTCGGTCAGGCGATTTCCTCCGAGACTTTCTACACGTGGGAAATGGAGACCATGCAGGCACTGGGCGAGAGTTCCTCCTTGTCCCTGCGTGACGTGATCGACCGGCACGGCGGCGAAATCTGGTATCAGCGCGACAAGGCGGCACACCGGGCATTCTTCCGCTTCGTGCTGCCGGTAGCGGCGCCGGAGACCGAGTTGCTGGATGAGCGCCGGGCGACCGGCCGACCGGAGTATTACGATTTCGACTTGTTCAAATTCGAGGATCAAACGATAGACCTCGACCGCAAGCTGTCCGACCTGACTTACACCGTGTTCGATACCGAAACGACCGGGCTGGAGCCATCGAAAGGCGATGAGATCATCCAGATCGGGGCGGCGCGCATTGTCAATAACCGCCTGCTCAAGCAGGAAACCTTCAATCAGATCGTCGATCCGGAACGCCCATTGAAGCCGGAGTCCATCCCCATTCACGGCATCACCGAGGACATGGTGCGCGGCCAGCCGAACATTGATATCGTGTTGCCGGCCTTCCATGCTTTCTGTGAAGAAACCGTGTTGATCGCCCACAATGCGGCTTTCGACATGCGTTTCCTGCAGTTGAAGGAGGATCGTACCGGTCTGCGTTTCACCCAGCCGGTGCTCGATACCTTGCTGCTGTCGGCGGTGGTTCATCCCAACCAGGAATCGCACAAGCTCGATGTCATTCTTGAGCGCCTCGGCATTTCCATCGATACGCGACACAATGCCCTCGAAGACGCCGTCGCAACCGGCGAGGTCTTTCTGAAATTGGTCCCGCTGCTGGAACAAATGGGCATTGTCACCGTGCGTCAGGCGCTGGAAGCGGCTGAGAAGACCTATTTTGCCCGGATCAAGTACTGACATGGCGTGCGTGTCTTTGCCGGAAATGCCGGGGCTGCCGTGTATAGAACTGGCAGCATTGTCCGGCGAGCTCGCAGCGCTTGGCGATCTGGCACTGGCACCTGAACTGGCTAGGCGCTTGCACGATTTCCAGCGCCGGATTCCAGTCAGCGGTTTGTCGGGCGAAGCCGCGACACGCCTGATTTCTCGCCTCAACGACCAGTTGACCGCAAGTGTGCTGGCACTGGTCGCCCGTCGCCATCGATTGCCGCCGACCGAATGGTGCTGGTTGGCGATGGGCTCGGAAGGGCGCGATGAACAGACGCTGGTCACCGATCAGGATAACGGACTGGTTTTCGTCGCTACCAGCAGCAGCGAGGCCCAAGCATTGCGTGAATTGTTCCTGCCGTTTGCCCGGGAAGCCAACGAGCACCTTGCGGCCTGCGGCTTCACCCGTTGTCCCGGCGAGATCATGGCGGGCAATCCCGCTTGGTGTTTGTCGCTGGATGAATGGCGTGGCAAGTTCATTGACTGGGTCCGTTGTCCAGAACCGGAAGCTTTGCTCAATGCGACGATCTTCTTCGATTTTCGCCCCTTGTACGGTCATTTTGAACTCGGTGTTTCCTTGCGCGAACTGGTTTCTCGCTTGACCGCCGATGCCCCGGCATTTCTGCATTTGATGGCGGTCAATGCCCTGGCGGTGCATCCGCCGCTGGGTTTTCTCGGCGATGTTGCGGTCGACGACGCAGAAACCGTGGATTTGAAAAAACTGGGCAGCCGACTGTTCGTCGACACCGCCCGCATCCTGGCGCTGGCCAGCGGCGTGTCGGCGGTCAATACCTTCGACCGCTTGCGCGATGCCGGACCTTTGGGGTGCATGAAGGATTACGAAATCCGCGTGGCCCAGGCGGCGCTGTCACAGATTCTGCGCTTGCGCCTGGAGCATCAAGCAAGCCAGAGCGGGATGGAGCAAGCGGGTTTTCACCCTTCTTCGCTCCATGAAATCGACCGCGTGATCCTGCGTGAAGCACTGCGTCAGGCGCGCCATCTGCAACAACGACTAAAGTTAAACTACTCACTTTGACAGTAAATCAGGAAGGATTTGCCGTGCATTCAAAACAAGAAAATATCGGGAGAGCGACTGAAATGGATGTAAACCAAGTTGAAGCCATGTTGCGCGAGGAAGGTTTGCATCGCGCTGCAGGCAACACGATGACCTTCCTGCGCAAGCATGCGCCGTTCAACAAGATGTCAGCCGAAGCGCTGCAGCGCTTCGGCGAAAAGGCGCATATTGCCTTTTATCCGGCCGGGAGCCTGATCGTCGGGCCGGATTCCGGCAATGTCCGGTTCTTTTACCTGATCGAGTCCGGCAAGGTGCAGGCCCGCCAGGCGGGTGAAGTGACGGTGACCGAATATTCCATTCTCAGCCTGGGGGCGGGCGAGAGTTTCCCGATTGGCGCGGTGACGGCGGGGCGTCCTTCCACCAACATCTATACGGCAGTCGAAGATACGTTCTGCTATCACCTGCCGGCCGAGGATTTTCTCCTGCTGATGTCGAGCAGCCCGGAGTTCAACCTGTTCTGTACCCAGTACATTGCCAGCCTGCTCGACCAGTCACGGCGCCAGTTGCAGGCCCAGTTTGCCCAGAAGGCGAGCGAACAGCAGACGCTGAATTCGCCGCTAGTTGGTATCGGGACGCGTGAGCCGATTTCCGTCTTGCCGGAAACGCCGTTGCGCAGCGTGCTGGAAACCATGTCGCTGAAGGGTATCGGTTCGATGGTGGTGGCCGATCCGGAGAAGAAACCGGTCGGTATTTTTACCCGCAGCGATTTGCTTGATCGCGTCGTGCTGGCGGGTCTGGAACTTACTTCACCGATCAGCAGTGCCATGTCGTCTTCGCCTTTCATGCTCAGCGAGCATGCCACGGCGTACGACGCGATGTTGGCAATGGCAACGCACGGCATTCGCCATGTGCTGGTGACCGATCACGCCGGCTGCCTGACCGGCGTGGTTTCCGAGCGCGACCTGTTTGCCTTGCAGCGCGTTGGCTTGCGCCAGATTCGCCAGGCCATCGAGGCCGCACCGGATGTCGAAGCGCTGCAACATTCTGCCGCCGATGTGCGCCAGTTGTCGTTCAACATGCTGGCGCAAGGGATAGGCGCTGAGCAGTTGACGCAGTTCATTTCTGCCCTGAACGACGCGTTGACCCGGCGCGTCATCCAGCTCAACCTGGAAAAGCACGATTTTTCCGGTATCGATTGGGCTTGGCTGGCCTTCGGTTCGGAAGGCCGCGATGAGCAGACTTTCAGTACCGATCAGGATAACGGCATTGTTTTCGTGGTGCCCGAAGGGGAATCGCAGGATGCCCTCAAGCAGCGTTTCCTGGCTTTTGCGCTCGATACCAACAAGGATCTCGACAAGGTCGGTTTCCCGTTGTGCAAGGGCAATATCATGGCCAGCAATCCCGAGTGGTGCATGACGCTGGACGAGTGGCGGTCACAGTTCAGCAAGTGGATTCGCACACCGGAGCCGACTGCCTTGCTCAATGCAACCATCTTTTTCGACTTCCGGCCGCTTTTTGGCAAGAGCGAACTGGCCGATGCCATGCGCCGGCATTTATTGGCGCAGGCAGCCGCAACGCCGATTTTCCTGCAGGCCATGGCGCGTAATGCCCTCGATGTCAGTCCTCCGCTGGGCAAGATTCGCGATTTCTTGACCGATCTCGAGCCGGATCATCCGGGCAAGATCGATCTGAAGAAATATGGTTCGCGCATTTTTGTCGATGTGGCGCGCATTTACGCGCTGGCCGTCGGCGTGCACGGCACCAATACCGGCCAGCGGCTGAGAATGTCCGCACAGAAAATGAACATCAAGGGCGATGAAATCAACGCCATTCTCGATGGTCTGAACTTCATCCAGTTGCTGCGCCTGCAGCACCAGTATCTGGAAGGTGAGCCGGGACGCCAGGGCGACAACCTGATTGATCCGGAAAAACTCAATGAGCTTGATCGCCGGATTCTCAAGGAGTCCTTCCGTCAGGCGCGCAAGATACAGTCGCGTCTCAAGCTCGATTACCAGGTGAATCACTGATCATGTTCGGCATCAAGAAATTCCTGTTCGGGGAAGGACCGAACGAAAATCTGCCGGCCGACGTCAAGGCTGCTGTTGTTGCCTGGCAGGGACTCGAACTGGCTGGCCTTGAGTCATCGCATCATCTGACGCGCTACGTCATCGTCGATATTGCGACTACAGGCGCCAATGCAGAAACCGATCAGGTGACCGCGATTGCTGCCACGGTGATGCATCAAGGCGTTGCTTCGCCGGCGCAGAGTATCTACATCGACTTGTCGGCGGCAACTGACGATATTGCGGTCGACCGGCAATTGGCGGCATTTTTGCAATTCATCGGTAAATCGCCGCTGGTTTCCTACCATGTCGTTTTCGTCAGCGCCTTCCTGGAGCAATTGTTGAAGAAGCGACTGGGCATCAATTTCCAGCCGCGCTGGGTCGACTTGACTTGGTTACTGCCGGCGATGTTCAGCGAGGTACACCACAAACCCATGCCGCTGGATGACTGGCTGCTTGCTTTTGGCCTTGATCTTGGCGATGGGCGGCGTAGCCCCTGTGAAAACAATTTGTTGCTGGCCCGCCTGCTGCAAATGCTGGTGGTGCGCGCACATGCCAAAGGGGTTTATACGGTGGACGAACTGATCGAGGAATCGAAAGCCAGCAGCCACCTGCGTCGGACCCATTAAACGAGACGGCATGCTTAATTCGTTGACCCGGCTGCAGCGCTACTACCTGTATTACACGGCGGTCTTCGTGCTGTTCGTCCTGACGCTGGCACTCCTTGAGCGTCACGGGATGCCGCCGCGTTGGGTCGGCTATGCTTTCCTCGTTTTCACGGTATCGATGTACGCCACCATCGGCGTTTTCAGTCGAACCACGGATGTCTCGGAGTACTACGTGGCGGGGCGCCGGGTACCGGCCCTGTTCAACGGGATGGCGACCGGTGCCGACTGGATGAGTGCGGCGTCCTTCATGGGGCTGGCCGGCACGCTCTATCTGCAAGGCTTCCAGGGGCTGGCTTACGTGATCGGCTGGACCGGCGGTTTCGTGCTGGTCGCCTTGCTGCTGGCCCCCTATCTGCGGCGCTTCGGGCAATACACCATTCCGGATTTCCTGGTGGCCCGTTACGGCGGCAATTTCATCCGGCTGGTCGCTGTCGCTGCGGCCATTCTCGCGTCCTTTGTTTATGTCGTTGCGCAGATTTACGGTGTCGGCGTCATTACCAGCCGCTTCGTCAGTTTGCAATTCGAGGTCGGGGTCTTCGTCGGTCTGGCCGGCATCCTGGTCTGTTCCTTCCTGGGGGGCATGCGGGCCGTGACGTGGACGCAGGTGGCGCAATACCTGATCCTGATCGTGGCTTACGTAACGCCGGTCGCCATCCTGTCCTACAACGTCACCGGGGTGCCGATTCCGCAACTGGTTTACGGGCAAGTGCTGGAAAAGGTGACCACGCTCGAACATCAGTTGTTCGACTCAGCCAAGGAGCTGGAGGTGCGCGAACTCTATCAGGAGCGCGCCGACCTTTATGCACAGAAAATCATGCAGCTGCCACAGTCGCTGATCCTGGAACGCGAGCGCTTGTCGATCCAGATCAACGAACTGAAATCCAGCGACGTACAGATGCGCGAAATCGTCGCACTGGAACGTCAGCGCCGCGAACTGCCGCATGATCCGGAACAGGCCAGATTGCGCTGGGAAAATGAGATGTTTACTGCGGTCGACCGCAGTAAACCGCCAATTCATCACGCCGAACCCTTCCCGGCCAAAACAGTTGAAGAACAAAATGCCTTGCGCTTCAATTTCCTGGGGCTGATTTTCTGCCTGACGATTGGTACCGCTGCGCTACCGCATGTCCTGATGCGTTATTACACGACACCATCAGTGTCACAGGCCCGAGAGTCCGTGGTCTGGTCGCTGTTATTCATTGTCATCCTGTACATCACGGCACCGGCCTATGCGGTATTCGCCAAGTTCGAAGTGCTGTCCAATCTGGCCGGCATCCCGATTGCCAAATTGCCCGGCTGGGTTGCAGCGTGGACCAAGGTGGGCCTGGTCGGTATTGAGGATATCAATGGCGACGGCATCTTGCAGTTGGCTGAGCTGTCGCTTAACCCGGACGTTATCGTGCTGGCGACACCGGAAATTGCCGGCATGCCTTATGTGGTTTCCGGACTGGTCGCCGCGGGCGCTTTGGCGGCCGCGCTGTCAACCGCCGATGGCCTGTTGCTGACCATTACCAGCGCATTGTCGCATGACGTTTATTACCGGATTTTCCGTCCGGGTGCATCGACCCAACTGCGTCTGGTGATTTCCAAATCGCTGTTGCTGGTGGTCGCGGTTTTTGCTGCAACCGTTGCCGCCCAGAAACCCGGCACGATTTTGTCGATGGTGGCCTGGGCATTCTCGATCGCCGGTTCGGCTTTCTTCCCGGCATTGGTGCTCGGGATTTTCTGGGCGCGGGCAACGCGGGCCGGGGCCATTGCCGGCATGTTGGTTGGCCTGTTGTTGACGCTTTACTACATCCTGCGTCTTGAGTTCGGCGGCTTTGCCTGGCTCGGTCTTGAAGGCGCTCCCCTGAAACCCTGGTTGCATCTGCAATCGACCTCGGCGGGGGTGTTCGGTATTGTGGCTGGCTTCATGACCAATGTGCTGGTCAGCCTATTTACCCGTCCATCGCCTCAGGCGGCAGATTTTCTGGCCCGCATCCGACAGCCGGATCGTCGCGGGGAGGGCATATGAATCAGGTTTCTCCCTACTGGCGCAAGACACGACATCTGACTGCCTGGTTGCTGGTCATCTGGGTCGTTCTGACTTTCTGTGTCAGTTGGTTCGCCCGGGAACTGAATGCCTACAGCTTTTTCGGTTTTCCTTTTGGCTTCTATTTTGCCGCCCAAGGCATCTTGCTCTGTTATCTGGGCATCATCGTCTATTACAGTCGTCGCATGCGGCAACTGGATGCCGAATATGCTGGCGATGCGGAATAGAAGAGGGCGCTGCAGGAAAGAAGCGGTCTGGCGCGGGTGTTTGTGCTGCTGTTTCTGATCAGCGCCTTGCGCGCTGTGATCGAAATGCTCGGGCTGGCGCTGCTCGGGTTGGCGCTTATGTATGTCCTGGCCGGCAGTCAGCGTGATAAAAATCCTATTTATCAGCTTTTTGCCCTGATTACCCGAGCCCCCCGTCGTCTTGTCGCGTGCTTGCTGCGCAACAAAGTCGGGCCGGGATTATCCGGCCTGCTCTGCTTTGTTCTGCTTTTGGCACTCTGGGTTGGCTTGGCCCTCTGGCGTGCCGCGCTGCTTTAGTCGCGGCATCTGCTTGCGGACAAGCTTGAACAAGCTGAATTATTCAGCCAGTTGTTCACGCAATTGATCGAGGGCGGCGACCAATTGATGCGCACCTTCGTTCAGTTCAGGCAAAAGCAAATCCGCTGAATCCCCCAAGCCATTCTGACTGAGGTCGACAATTTCGTTGGCCAGATCGTGGAATCGGTTGTGGACCGAAATCAAACCGGATAGATTATCTGGCGTCTGCCGGGATGACTGGTGCTCGGCCAGCGATTTGACCAATGAATTGGCCAGCGTACAGCAGCGGTGTTCGGAAAGCGGCATGTCGGCATAGTTGCCACCGGCAAATGCGTTGAGAAACTGGCGACGCCACTTGTTGTGCTGGCGTATGGCCTCGTCGATGTCGATACGCTTCATGATTGCATTTCCCCGGAGTGAAATTGCCGCCGAGAGCGGCTTTGGTCTTCCAAACCGCCATTATGCCGCAGGTGGCCTTGCCTGCCTGCCTGAGATGGCCAGAATGCCGATATTTGTTGGGAGAATGCCGGGCTTTCTGCCCGCCTGTTTTCAGCTTGTCGTGCCGCTGGTCTGTGCGTGCAATACGGGGGGGCGGGCGCTGTGTCAGGCGAGGCTCAGGCGCTGCGCCGCTGGATGTGGCTGGAACGGCGCCAGCAGGCCGGGCGACTGAGTTCGGCAAGATCTGGGCCGCGTTGGCCGAAAATTGCATGGGCCAGAGCCAGGCGTTTTTGTTCCTCTTCCGAAATGCCGGCGATCAGGTCAAACCATTTTTGCAGTTGTTTCATGTGCTTTCTCCTCATTACATTGAGCTGTATGAAAAACCAGTCCTTGTAGATTAATCGAAAGCTGTATGGATGTACAGTTCTTTGTTCGGTGGCCTTAAGCGCTTAAAACAGCGTTTTTCCGGCCATCCGGAAAATGACGCTGCTGCGTAGCCATGCTAGAATTTCACCCTTGTCCGGATTAGCCTGAGGATGTTGAAAATGGGTGTCGTCAATACCAGTTACGTTTCTGATCACACGAAGTGGATGAACGAGCAGCTCGAGAAAAACCCGCAGTGGGTTGAAGATCAGAAGGCCGGACGTGCCTTGTGGTGGGACAAAAAGCAGGAAGTCGAAGCGACTGATCGCAATGCGCAGTCGAAAGTTCCGCAGAAGCCTTATCCTTACGACGTGAATTTCTTCGGCGAGTGATTCTGCGCCGGCTTTCTCTTTATGGGGGAGCCTGAAAATGCAAAAAGCCGGTGCAAACCGGCTTTTTTGTTGCCCAGTCGGACGGCGGCCAGAATCAGCCGCCTCCCGATTAGCCGCGCATCGATTCCGGCAGCTTGTCTTCGATCACCTTGAACAGCGGGGCGAAAACCTTGGGGGTGCCGGCGATGATGTTGCCGCTTTCCAGATAGTTGGCTTCGCCACGCATATCGCTGACCAGACCGCCAGCTTCGGAAATGAGCAGCGCACCGGCTGCCATGTCCCACGGCGAGAGGCCGAATTCCCAGAAGCCGTCGTAACGGCCGCAGGCAACGTAGGCCAGGTCGAGCGAAGCAGCACCCGGACGGCGTTGGCCGGCGGTTTTTTCGGTCAGTTCCTTGAAGATGGCCAGATAGAGATCCATCTTGTCGAGCATGCGGTAGGGGAAACCGGTACCGAGCAGCGCGTCCTGCAACTTGAGGCGGCGCGAAACGCGGATGCGACGTTCGTTCAGGAAGGCACCGCCGCCCTTGCTGGCCGTGAACAATTCATTGCGGTTGGGATCGAAAATGACGGCCTGTTCGATGACGCTGCCCTTGGCCAGCGCAATCGACACGGCGTATTGCGGCATGCCGTGGATGAAGTTGGTGGTGCCGTCGAGCGGATCGATGATCCACTGGTATTCCGCATCCGCTTCATCCTTGCCGGCGCTCTTGCCGGGGATTACACCGGACTCCTCTGCTAGAATCCCGTAATTCGGATAGGCATCCCGCAGAATTTCGATAATCGCGGCTTCGGCAGCCTTGTCGACTTCGGTTACGAAGTCGTTTGGCTGCTTGGTTGAAACCTTGAGCAGATCAAGGTCGTTGGAAGCGCGATTGATGACTTGGCCGGCGCGACGCGCGGCCTTGATGGCGATATTGAGGGCTGGATGCATGGCTTATGAAAGAGCGATCGGACGGCTGCGGTCGTGGACTGAAAGCCACTCGACAACCCACCCGATTCTTATTTGGGAAAGAACGAATTTTACACCATGAAACCGGAAGTCCTGCTGTCCCGCATCAGAGTTGTCCTTTGCCGTCCTAGCCACCCCGGAAACATCGGTGCCGCGGCACGGGCGATGAAGACCATGGGCTTGTCCGACCTGCGTTTGGTCAACCCCAAGCAGTTTCCTGACCCGGAGGCCGATACGCGGGCGACGGGTGCGGTCGACCTGCTTGATAACGCAAAAATCACCGCGACGCTGGCTGAAGCCTTGGCCGACAGTGTGTTTGCCGTGGCCGTCTCGGCCCGCCAGCGCGATCTCGGGCCAGCGGTCGGCACGCCGCGCGAAACGATGGCCCGCTTGCTTGAGGCAGCGCAGCAGGGTGTCGTGGCACTGGTTTTTGGCAACGAAACGATGGGCCTGTCGAACGAGGAAGTGCTGCAATGCCAGGCGGCAGTGACCATTCCGACCAACCCGGATTTCAGTTCGCTGAATCTCGGCGCGGCCGTCCAGGTGCTGTGCTACGAGTGCCGCATGGCGGCGTTTTCCGGCGCGGCGCCGTTGAGCAGTCAGGGCGCGACGCCCTTTGTCTCGCCACCGGCCACGCACGACGAGATCGAAGGGCTGTACGGCCATCTGGAAACGCTGATGACGGATACCGGATTTTTCAATCCGCAGCAGCCGGGGCGCTTGATGCCCAAGTTGCGTCGCTTGTTCGGCCGGGCCGGGCTGGAGAAGGATGAAATCAACATCCTGCGCGGTATTCTGGCGTCCACGCAAGTGCGTACCGGGCACGGCCGCAAGGGCTGATTCGCCTGCGAGCCGGTTTTCCGGCGTTCTGATCGGCGTTTATATCTAGCCAGGAATTTTCGCCAGGAAGCGGTCGAGCTGGTTGCCGAAGGCTTGGCGGTCGGTCTGGCTGAAGGGGGCTGGTCCGCCGGTTTCGATGCCGGCGGCGCGCAGGCCTTCCATGAAATCACGCATGTTCAGGCGTTCACGGATGGTCGCTGTAGTGTACAACTCGCCGCGTGGATTCAGCGCGTGAGCGCCGCGTTCGATGACCAGCGCGGCGAGCGGAATGTCGGCGGTAATGACCAGATCGCCGGGGGCCAGCTGGTCAACGATGTGCGCGTCGGCGACGTCGAAACCGCTGGCTACCTGGATGGCGCGGATATATTTTGACGGCGGCGTGCGCAACATCTGGTTGGCCACCAGCGTAGTCTGGATTTGCCGGCGTTCGGCCGCACGAAAGATGATTTCCTTGATGACGCCGGGGCAGGCGTCGGCATCGACCCAGATCTGCATGTCAGTTCTGCATCTCAGTCACGTATCTCAGTCGTGAAAGGCCAGCCAGGCGGCCAGGCCGAACAGGGCGATCATCAGGTAACCGGCGATGCCGCCGATCAGCATCTGCTTGTCGCCCTGGCGACCGAGCGGCAGCATTTCGGTGACCTGGACGCGTCGACCGTAACGTGCTTCGCCGGCCTGACCGATGCGGATGCAAACCAGCGCGGCCGTCACACCGAGCGTGACGAGCAGCGGAACCGGCGTGTAGTACCAGGCGATCCACAGCATCGGCAGGAAAATGGCGATGGCACTGATGCCGCGAATCAGGACAATGGCACGTTGTCTTTTGGTTTGTTCGCTGTCCGGGTTGTTGGTTTGCTTGTCGTTCATGCGCTGTCTTTCTCCTTGTCTTTGTCCTTATCTTTCTCCCCGGCTCGGGCGGCGTGTTCAAGAATGGTCGCAGCCAGGCGCTCGATTTCTCCGCTATCCAGTCTGGCTGCGGCAAACAGGGTGGGCGGGCTGTTGGCGTAATCACGCTGCCGGGCACGGGCGTAGAGCGGATCGTAGTGCTTGAGCAAGAGTGATTCGGTCAGTCCGGCAAAGTCCTGTTGATCGATTTGCCCATGCCACTGGTTGACCAGTTCGTGGCCGAGCAGCGTGCGCAGCGTATCGAGGTGTTTTTTCAGGTCGACCGCATCATTGACGAAATAATCGTAGTCGGACAGCAGGAATTCGACGCGATGCGCGAGTTCGGCCCGGATTTCATGGCAGGGGCCGGCCTGCATGCCGATGAATAGCTGTTCGGGCAGGCGCAGGCTGCCGATCTTGCGCGATTCCGATTCGACAAACACCGGCCGGGCCGGGTCGAAACTGCTCAAGGCTTGCCAGATCTGTGTTTCGAAGCGTTTTTGCGAAGGCTGCGGCTGGCTGGGCAGGCGGCCAAGCACCGAACCTTTGTGGCGGGCGATTTCTTCGAGGTCGAGCACTTGCCCACCCTGGCGTGCAATGGCTTGCAGGATGCGCGTCTTGGCCGAGCCGGTGGGTCCGCTGATGACCTGGAAACGGAAGCGGTCGGGCAGGGTTTCCAGCTGTGCCAGCACATGGTTGCGGAAAATCTTGTAGCCACCGTCGAGTTGGCAGGCATCCCAGCCGATGGCACGGAACACTGTGGTCATCGCGCCGGAGCGCATGCCGCCGCGCCAGCAGACGATCAGCGGCCGCCAGTTTTTGTCGCGTTCGAGAAAGCCGTTGTGCAGGTGCTGGGCGATGTTGGCCGAGATATAGGCCGCGCCCAGTTTCTTCGCAGCAAAGGGCGATACCTGCTTGTACAGCGTGCCGACCTCGGCGCGTTGCGCGTTGTCGAGCACCGGGCAGGAAATGGCACCGGGAATATGGTCGTCGGCAAATTCGGCCGGTGAGCGAACGTCGATGATGGCATCGAAGTTCGCCATTTCGTCCAAGGTGGCGACGCCTTTCTGACGTCGGCGCGGCGCATTCTCTGGCGCAGCCATCAATCAGCCGGCCTTGGTTTGAGCCATGAATTTTTCACCCATTGCTTCGCCCATCCGGATGGCGCGGGTTGGTGCCCAGTCGGCATTGAAGGCGATGCTGTCTTTCGGGAAGAGCATGACGACGGTGGAGCCGAGCAGGAAACGGCCCATTTCATCGCCTTTTTTCAGGTTGACCGTGGCTTCGCCATCGTATCGCCATTCCCGGACGACGCCGGGGCGTGGCGGATTGATCACCCCTTGCCAGACGGTTGCCATGCTGCCGACGATGGTCGCGCCGACCAGCGTCATGATGAACGGGCCGCTGGCCGTATCAAACACGCAGACGAGGCGTTCATTGCGGGCAAACAGGCCGGGTACGCCGCGCGCCGTGGTCGGATTGACCGAGAACAGCGCGCCGGGTACGTAGATCATCCGGGTCAGCCGGCCGTCGCAGGGCATGTGGATGCGGTGATAGTCGCGCGGGCTGAGATACAGCGTGGCGAAGCTGCCATTGTTGAAGCGTGCGGCCAGTTCGCGGTCGCCGCCGACCAGCGCGGTGGTCGAATAGCTGTGACCCTTGGCCTGGAAAATCTGGTCGCGTTCGATGGCGCCGAACTGGCTGATCGCGCCATCGACCGGGCACAGGAAACCGGCAGCGGCCTGCGGTCTGGCGCCATCTTTCAGCGGTCGGGTGAAAAACTCGTTGAAGCTCTTGTAACTGGCAATGTCCGGATTGGCCGCTTCGTCCATGTTGACGTTGTAGCGGCCAACAAACCAGCGAATGACGCGAGTTGTCATCTCGCCGGCTTCGGTCGATGCAAACTTGCCGGCGAGGATGGTCAGCGCCTGTTTGGGCAGCAGGTATTGGGGCAGTACAGCAAGGCGGTCGAACACAGGCAGATATTCCAGACAGAAAAAGACAATTATACGGGGTCGACCCCAGGGCCAGCCGTTGCTTCTATGGTCCCAGGGCCAGCATTTGCTTCTATGGTCCCAGGGCCAGCATTTGCTTCTATGGTCCCAGGGCCAGCATTTGCTTCTATGGTCGCAGAAGGTGTTTCGTCAGTCGGCGGACTGGCTTGTTCGGCAATTGCAGGGGTGGAGAAGGCGGGTGACGACGACCAGCGTTCGCGCCGCCATTTTTCGCGTTCGCCGTTGGCGCAGAAGGTCCAGGCGATCAGCCGGCTTTGCTTCTGGCCTTGCGCCATCGGGATGATGCGCGATTCGACGACCTTGGCTTTCTTCAGCGCCGCCTCAATGTGCGGCAGGTTTTCGCCCTGCGACAGCAGGCTGGTGAACCACAGCACGCGCTTCGGGATGTTGCAGCTTTGCTCGATCATCAGTTTGACGAAAGCGCGTTCACCGCCGTTGCACCACAGTTCGGTGCCGCCGCCGCCAAAGTTGAGGCGCGGCTGGGCGCTGCCTTTCTTGGCGCCCGGCTTGCCGAGGTTGTTCCATTTGCGCTGGCTGACTGCCAGCACCTCATCCGGCGAATTGTGGAAGGGCGGGTTGCAAATCGACAGGTCGAAGTACTCGCCGGTGCGCAGCAAGCCGGTGAAGATGTTGTCCCAGACCGTTTGGTGGCGCAGTTCGATATCTACGGTCAACCCCGGATTTTTCGCCAAAATGCCCTGTGCGTTGGTCAGCGCCGCTTCGTCGATATCGACGCCGAGGAAGGACCAGCCGTATTCGGCGTGGCCGATAAGCGGATAGACGAGGTTGGCGCCGGTGCCGATGTCGAGCACGCGCACGCTGGCGCCGGCCGGGATGTTCTTCTTGTTGCAGGTGGCCAGCAGGTCGGCCACGCTGTGGATGTAGTCAGCACGGCCGGGAATCGGCGGGCACAGGTAGCCTTCGGGAATTTCCCAGCCCTTGACGCCGTAGTGATGCATCAGGATCGCCCGGTTCAGCATCTTGACCGCCGCTGGATTGGCGAAGTCGATGCTGGCCTTGCCGGCCTGCGTGGTCTTGACGTGCTTCGCCAGCGCGGCCGAGGTGGCGGTCAGTGCGGCCAGATCGTAGCCGTTGGCGTTCTTGTTGCGCGGGTGCATGGCGGTCCTTCCTTCTGCGGGGTCGGGATTGTCCCACGAAAGCCTGTCGCAAGCACGACAATGCCGGTTTGCGCCAATCGATTGATTTTTAATGATTTGGCGCGGTCGACCGCAAGGCACGAAACTGGCTAGTCCTTTGCCTGTTCAAACGACAGGGAGGCGGCCCATGAAGCTGCAGATCGACCGGCCGCACATCGAAACGATGCTGCAGGCTTTTCCGCGTCTCGACTTCGTGCGCGAGCAGTTGCGTTTCGGCAATCGCGTCGAATTGGCTTTCCCGCAACTCGAAGCCGCTGAACTCGATTTGCTGCAGGCGCTGTACGCCGCCGGCGACGCCGAGTTGCGCGCACGCGCCGCGCAGATCGCCACCTTGCGCAGCGCGTTCGCCGAGGGCGGCAAGCGCTTCGATGCCGAAGAACTTGAAATGGCGGTGCCGGCCATCGCCCGTTATCTGGCCGAAGACGCCACGCGCGGCTGGGTGTTCTCGGCGGCGATCACTGGCAAGCCGCTGGCCTGGGTGGTGACGCGGCTTGATTACACGCCGCCGTCGGAAGAGGAAAGCGGCAAGATCTTTGTCGAACTGAAGGCCAATTCGCGCGCCCGGATGGCCATGGTCACCGTGCGCATCGCCGGGCCCGACATCGCCGGCCGGACGATCCCGGAAATCCTCGCCAGCAAGGGCTACGTCAAGGAAACGCCAGCGCTGCTGGCGAGTTACGACGAAGCGGCGGCGCGCTATTTCGACTGGCGGGCGCAGTACGGCGCGCAGTTCTCCGGCAGCGGCACCGGCTGGTTCGCCGAGAACCCGACGGCGACGCACCGCGACACCGACTATTCGCGCAAGGACCAGATCATCCTGTCGTCGACCGGCAGCCCGGCGCGCCTGGTCAACGATGAAAGCATTCTCGGCGAGCGCGTGCTGGCGCTCGATGCCAGCGGCGACATCCTGGCAAAGTTCGTGCGCCGCGTGCAGCGCAACGCGCGCTTGTCCGGCAAGGAGGAAAGCGAAGTCGAGGAAACCCGCGACGGCATCGCCAAGGGGCTGTTCACCGAACTGCCGGTGCATTTCTACATCCTGATGTTCCACCTCGACCTGCATCACTACGTCTGGGTGCATGTGGACGACATCGCGTCCTACGCCTACCAGCCGGAACTCAAGGACAAGCTGGTGCTGCCGCCCGAGCAGACCGACCTGATCGACATCCTGACCGCCGAGATGGACGTACTGATGGACGACATCGTCGCCGGCAAATCGGGCGGTACGACGGTGCTCTGCGCCGGGCCACCGGGCGTCGGCAAGACGCTGACCGCCGAGGTTTACTCGGAAATCATCCGCCGCCCGCTGTACCGCGTGCACTCCGGCCAGCTCGGTCTGAACGTCGCGGAAATGGAAAAATCGCTGAAGGAAGTGCTGACCCGCGCCCAGCGCTGGGGCGCGGTGATGCTGATCGACGAGGCCGACGTGTATATCAAGCGGCGCGACGACAACATCACGATGAATGCCGTCGTCGGCGTGTTTTTGCGCGTGCTGGAGTATTTCAACGGCCTGCTGTTCCTGACGACCAACCGGGTGGATGACATCGACGAAGCCATCGTCTCGCGCTGCATCGCGCTGATCCGTTTTTACCCGCCGGAGCGCGTCGACCGCAGAAAGATCTGGGGCGTCATGGCCGACCAGTTCGGGCTGACCATCGAGGCCGATTTGCTCGACCGCCTGCCGGACATCTTCCCGCAGGCGTCAGGACGCGACATCAAGGGCCTGGCCAAGCTGGTCGCCAAGTACTGCAGCCAGAAACAGACGGCGCCGACGGAGGAGGTATTCCGCCGCTGCTCGATGTTCCGGGCGCTGGAGCAGGCGGAGGGGTGAGGCAGGGATTTGCCCCACCGGCAAAAAATGCCAGTTGCGATAACTGAATCTGTCGAAAATATCGCTGATGCTGGTGTGTTGCGGACTTGGCAGATACCGGAGCGATGTGGCCTGTAACTTGCTGTGATTTGCTGCAAGCAGCCGGAATCCAACCTTGTCGGGAGAGTAAGCATGACCTTGAGCATCAACAGCAATGGATCGAAATTTTTCAGTGAATTGATGAATTCACGCATCAAGACTTCGGCCAATCCGGCTGCGTCGTCATTTGCCGAGAAATTGAGCCACGCGCAGAAAACCGGCGAAGAAAAAACATCCGCGCCTGCATCAGGCACAACTGTTTTGAATAACCCGGTACAAAAAGGCAATGATGCTGTGAATGGCGGCATGCCGATGGCCGCACTGGATTATTTTTCATTTGGCGATGGGGCAGCCATGGGATTGCCAAAGGATGTCTCGCGCCTGGAATACAACGTCTACCGTCCTGATGGCCTGGATATTGACGGGCGATCCTATCCTTTTGTCGTCAAATCGACCGGCGAAATACTCAGCGGGTCCGTTGCCGATAAATACCAAAAGATGCTGATGGACGTAACCAGACAGAGAGTCGGGATTTTCCAGGAAGGAAAAGCCAAAGGACTGTCTGACGAGCAGTTGTTGTCAAGCCTTCAGGCGTTCGACAACAGTCTGCCGGATTCGTATCGCACTTTGGTTGGCAAGTCCGACATGGTTGCCCCGTCAACGAGATACAACATGCCGACATATCACGAGGTGATGCAGGCGTGAAACCGGAGCCAGGCGGATAGGTCGCTATGCCGGCAGGTGCTTGTCCGATGAAATACGTTGAGCAAGTTTTCAGCGGCTGCCAATCAAGGTATTGTCATGAGTCATTCAAGGAAAATACCGGTGGCGAGGCATTTCATGGGATTTTTACAGCGTATTTTTGGTGTGTTTCAGAAGGAGGCGTCGCTACCTTCACCGGTGCTGGAGCAAGCGCCGCCGCTTGCAGCCGTGCTTGAAACACCGCCGCGTAGCGTCGCGCTCTCCTGGAAGGAAATGCTTGACGGGTCTGAGCGCATTGCGGGCTATTACTTGCGCCCGGTGGCGTTGGGTGGTGAGGAAACGGTCGCCGGCAGCGTGTTGCTGGATGCCCTGAGCAAGGAAAATGTGGGGCGCCTGAGCGCCCGTTGCAAAGTATTGATCCCGCTGACGCCTGAGCAATGGCGGGCTGCTGATTTCCGTTCTTTCATTTCCGGCAATACATTTTTCCTGCTGGCCGAAGCATCCGGTTCGGCCGAGTTCAATGCTGCAGCGGGGCTGGAGTTTGCCGCCGAGATTTGTGCAGCGGGCGGCCAACTGGCAATCAACCAGACTTTCCATAGCCGCCTGGCCGAGCCGCGGACGTTTTCTGGCCTGATTTTTCTCGATATTGCAGGGGCGCAACTTTCCAGCTTTGAGTTGTTGATCCGGAACATTCGCCAGGCTAGTCCACAAGCCATGCTGGCCGTCGATGGGGTTGGCACCTGGAGCGAATCGCGTTTTCTGCAGTCATTGGGCGTTGCCTTGTGTGCCGGCCCATTCACCACGACGCCGGATGAGACGGAGCAGACAGGCCAGATTTCCGAAAGTCGGCTGGTGGTCGTGGAAATGCTCAACTTGTTGCGTCGGGATGCGCCCAATCATGAAATTGCGGCAGTGGCCAAACGCGATCCCGGTGTGGTTCTGAAATTGATCGCCATGGCCAATTCGCCGATGTCCGGCTTGTCCCGGCAGGTGGCAACGCTGGATGACGTCATTCTGGTGCTTGGGCGGGATGTGGTTTATCGCTGGCTGGCGCTGGCGATGTTCCGGCTCGATCAACAAAGCCGGCGCGATGAGACGCTGATGGTGCTTGCCTTGAGCCGCGCCTCATTTCTGGAGAGCCTGGCTCCCCGCTCGGATCCGCAAATGGCGGGTGAATTGTTTTTGGTCGGTTTGTTTTCCTTGCTGGATAGTTTGCTCAGGATGCCTGTGGAAACAGCGATTTCGCGGATGAACTTGCCCAAGAAAGTGGTATCGGCTTTGCTGAGCAGAGCATCACCTTATGGCGACTATTTGAAGCTGGCTTTGGCCATTGAGGCTGGCAAGCTCAAGCAGGGACTGTTGTTGTGCGAACACCTCGGTCTTGAACCCGCCGAGGTGTGGCATCACTATAGCGAGGCGATGCTTTGGGCGGCCTCGGATGCGTCGGTCTGATTGCCGGTTTAATGTTCGCGGCCGTCGATGCGCGGTTTCAGCAGAATCGGGATGTAGCGCCAGCCGAGCAGGCCGAAGGCCAGCAGCCAGCAAGTTGCAGCGGCGTGGATGCAGGCCAGGTACAGGCCGGGCGCGAATTGCGGGATGACGATGCGGATCACCAGCGCGGCCAGCATGATGTACAGGATTCCGCGGTCGACCGGCGAAAACACGACTTTTCTGCCGGTGTGGCCGTTGGCGATGCGCACGATCATCGCCGGGATGATGCAGCCCATCGCGCCGAAGGTGAACAAGTGGATCGGTACTGAGCCGACCCAGCCGGGATCGGCCACCTGCACCAGCGCCACGGTCAGCAACTGGCCGACGATGGCCAGGTAGCCGACGTACATGATGCCGATGTCGATGCGGCGGAACGCCAGTTGCGGTTTCCAGAAAACGAAGCGGACCAGCAGCAGTAGCGCCAGTGCCAGCGACAAAGCGCCGGTCAGTTCGGCCGGCAGCAGGAAGCCGGCGACCAGGACCAGGCCGAGTAGCTTGATCGGCATGTCCAGCCGCGGCTGTCGCAGGATTTCCACCTGGAAGGCGCCCTTCATGAACGGCGTCAGCGTGCGTTCGAGCATGACCAGAAAGGCGAGGCGGAAGAGCGCCAGCACCATGTCGCTGCCAGCGGCGAAGTCACCGTGTAGCATCAATTGCTTGGCAACGATGAAGGCCGGCAGCAGCACGATGAAGAAGACATTGTCGCGGTAGCTGTCCTGTGCGCGGTAGCGGATCAGCGTCCATAGCAGCATGGTGATAATGCTGCCGAGGAAGAGGTTGTTCGACAGCAGGAACAGCGCCGTCGGCCAACTGCCGCCAAAGGCCATGCCGAGGCGTTCGAACAGCCAGGCAGCGGCGAGAAAGGCGAGCGCGTCGCCGTGGTGGCCGCGGATGTTCACCCAGTTCTTGGTCGAGGTCAGCAGGAAGCCGCCGAGTACCGCCCAGCCGAAACCGAAGAACATTTCGTGGGCGTGCCAGCGCAGTGCATCGACCGGACTTGCGGTCAACAACCCCACGCCGGAAAAAATCAGCGCCCAGATCAGTGGCAACAGTGCGCCGGCCAGGCAGGCGAGCAGAAAAAATGGACGGAAGCCGACCAGCCACAGTGGATGGCGTGCAAGGGACATGTTTTTCTCGTATTCGGGGGATGGAAACGTCGCAACTTTACCAAGCCTGAAGGCACCGGCATTTGATTTATCCCATGCTGGCGCGCAGGAGGGGGGACATTGGCGTAAAATCGCAGGCTTGGCTGGACAAGGAGTGAGACTGTGGTCCGGCTGATTTCCTAAGGATAATGATGAAGCGCGTGGATGATTTTCGCTTGCGTCTGGGCAAGCATGAGCTGGTTCCGATCATGATTGGTGGCATGGGCGTCGATATTTCGACAGCCGATCTGGCATTGGAGGCCGCACGGCTCGGGGGGGTCGGGCATATTTCGGATGCGATGATCAATACCGTTTCCGACCGCCGTTACGAGACCAAGCACGTCAAGGAAAAGCTTGCGCTGTACAAGTACAACGTTCTCAACGAGGACAAATCGTCAGTCAAGTTCAATCTTGGCCGCCTCGAAGAGGCCACCCGGCTGCACGTCGAAGCAACGATGGCGCGCAAGCAGGGTAGCGGCATGGTGTTCATCAACTGCATGGAAAAGCTGACGATGAACGCGCCGCGCGAAACCCTCAAGGTTCGCATGTCGGCTGCGCTGGATGCCGGGATTGATGGCATTACGCTGGCCGCCGGCCTGCACCTCGGTTCCTTCGGCTTGATCGAGGATCACCCGCGTTTCCGCGATGCCAAACTGGGCATCATCGTTTCCTCTGTTCGTGCGCTGCAGTTGTTCCTGAAGAAAAGTGCGCGGACCAACCGTCTGCCTGATTTCATCGTTGTCGAAGGTCCGCTGGCTGGTGGCCACCTGGGTTTCGGCATGGATTGGGCGCAGTACGATCTGGCCACCATCGTGGCCGAAGTGATGCAGTTCCTGAAAACCGAGCAGCTCGATATTCCGGTCATCCCGGCCGGTGGCATCTTCACCGGCACAGACGCGGCACAATTTCTCGAAGCCGGTGCTGCTGCCGTACAAGTGGCAACGCGCTTTACCGTGGCCAGCGAATGCGGTCTGCCGGACGAAGCCAAGCAGGAATACTTCAAGGCCAGCGAAGACGATATCGAGGTCAACCAGATTTCGCCCACCGGCTACCCGATGCGCATGATCAAGTCCAGCCCCGGTATTGGCGACGGTATCCGTCCGAATTGCGAGGCGTATGGTTACCTGCTCGACGCCAACGGCAAGTGCGCCTACATCTCGTCGTACAACCGTGAAGTGGCCCTGCACCCGGAAGCGCGCAAGGTCAAGGTGATGGACAAGACCTGTCTGTGCACGCACATGCGCAACTTTGAAATCTGGACTTGCGGCCAACTGACTTATCGTCTCAAGGATACGACCAACAAACTGGGTGACGGTAGCTACCAGATGCTCAGTGCGGAACATATCTTCAAGGATTATCAGTTCAGTACGGAGCAAAAAATTGCCTTGCCGGAGATCCTTCAGGGCTGAGGTTCACTCCTGCCATCTTGCGGTCGACAGGCCGCAGGAGCGGCTTTTTGAAATGCAAACACCCCGACGCAGCGTCGGGGTTCTTGATTCAACGCCAGGCATGCCTTCTACTCCCCGTTGTGCCAGACATTCCTTAGCCGGATGGCTCGGATGTCTTTTTCCTGCTTTGTTGGTCGGCCTGTTTTTTTCTGCGCAGGCGTTGGCCGATGCCGATCCGTCATTCTCCGTGCAGGGATTCGGGACGCTGGGGGCGGTGCGCAGCGATACGGATGATGTGGAATTCGTCCGCGATCTTTCGCAGGCGAGGGGCGCCACGAACGAATGGACCGCCAAGACGGACAGTGTTATCGGCCTGCAGGCCAATTGGCGGATCGCACCGAAATGGCAGGTCGTGGCGCAAGGGATCAGTCGCTACCGCTATGACCGCAGCTTCAAGCCGGAAATGGCTTGGGCCTTCGTCAAATATGAACCGGCGCCCAATCTCAGTTTGCGTGCCGGGCGTCTGGGGACCGAGTTTTTCATGCAGGCCGATTCGCGTTGGGTGGGATATTCCTTCCTGACCGTTCGCCCGCCTGGCGATTTTTTCTGGTATCTGCCTTTCTACAGCATTCATGGCGCAGATGTCGCATTGAGTGTTCCGGCCGGCGAGGGCATCGTTCGTGGCAAGGTTTTTTACGGATTGTCGCGCGGCAAGATACCGCTAGCCGATGAGCAGTGGGAAATCAAAGCCTCGCCGATGCAGGGCGGATACCTTGAGTATCAAGCGGGTGCCTGGCAACTGCGGGCAAGTTACGCCAATATCCGCTTCAAGCGCGATCTGCCGATTGCCCGCGTGCTCAAGCAGGAAAGCAACTATGATTTGACCGCCGATCAGCAGCGCTTCCTCGCCGCAAAAGGCACCAGAACGCATTATTACTCGCTGGGTGTGGTCTATGACCGAGGTCCTTGGCAGGCGCAACTGATGCTCAATCATATTCGGCAGGGCACCAGGACACTGGAAGATTCTGACGGTGGGTATGCACTGATCGGCTATCGCACGGGGCAAGTAACGCCCTACGTCGGTTATTCCTGGGTGCGCTCGAAAGCGCGGGAAAAACCGGTGACGGGTGACCCGCTGGCCGATGCGGTGACGGCTTATGTCATGCAGGATGCCCATTCGGAACAAAACACGCGCTTCCTCGGTATGCGCTGGGATGTGGCCCGCAATGTGGCGCTGAAGGCACAGTGGGACAGGGTGCAGGGAAGTTCTTCCTCGTTGTTCCCATATCGGCGGGATGATCGTCCGAACTGGGATGGCCGGATGGATGTGTTTTCTCTGAGCATGGATTTCGTTTTCTGATGCCATGAGCCGCCGATTTCTGCGACTTCTCCTGTTTTGCCTGGGCGGCCTTATCGCCGGACCGGCGCTGGCCGATCTGGTTGTGGTGGTCAACGCCCGCAGCGGTGTCGCCGCGATGACGCGTAGCGATGTAATCAATATTTTCTTTGGCCGAAACCGCCAGTTTTTCAATGGCCTGGAAGCCCTACCGGTTGATCTGGAAGATATGCATCCGCAGCGTGTGCAGTTTTACAAACAGTTGGTCGGCAAGGATTTGTCTGAAATCAATGCATACTGGTCGCGTCAGGTCTTTACCGGACGCATGCAGGCACCGCCGCGCTTGAGCTCCACCGATGAGGTCCTGAAATGGGTGGCGACCCGGCCCGGGGGGATCGGTTTTGTCGAGCTGTCGCGAGCCGATGCGCGGGTACGCGTGGTCTACGAACTGAAACCCTGATTTTTCGGGTATTGATTTGTCTCTCTGGGGTTTTTTTCTGTCCCTGTTGCGGTCGACCGCATAAAAACCCAATATATGCCTGCAGGACACACAACCTATAAGGAGACAAACCATGCCTAGAAGGATGATTCGCGACATTATTGCTGCGCGGCCCCTGATTACCGCAACTCAGGAGATGACCGTGCGAGCTGCTTGCCGCTTGATGGCAGAGAACAAAATCGGTGCTTTGCTGATTATCAAAGGGGCTGCGATTACCGGTATTTTTACCGAGCGCGATGTGCTGAACAAGGTGGTTGCTCCATCTCTTGATCCGGATAGCACGCCGCTGTCTCAGGTCATGGTGGCCAACCCGCTGACGATTCGTGCTGGCAAACCGTTGGCCCATGCGCTGCAGATGATGGCCGAAGGCGGCTTCCGGCATGTTCCGGTGGTTGACGATGATGGCGTTCCAGTCGGCATGGTTTCAGCGCGCGATGCGCTGGGGCAGGACATGGTCGATCTGGAAAACGACCTGAAGCGGATGGAAATGCTGGAAAACTCGATCGGTTATTGATCGGGCGACCAGCCAAAACGCGTCAGCAGGCCGGCGAATTTGCCGGTCAGCGGCGCGTCGACCGCAAGATTCAGTTGCGTTACCGGATGGGTAAAGTTCAGGTGCGTACAGGCCAGTAGCAGGCGATGGCAATCGAGTTGTTCGGCAAAGAAGCGGTTATGTCGTCCTTTGCCATAAGTTGCATCGCCGATGATCGGGTGGGCGATGTGCTTGAGGTGACGGCGCAACTGATGCCGCCGGCCGGTGACGGGTTCCAGTTTGAGCAGGGCGTAACGACTGCTCGGATAGCGGTCGACCGCAAACGGCAATTCGATGCTGGCCAGCCGGCGATAGCGGGTCAGTGCCGGCTGCGCTTCCTGGCTGCTGTGTTCGCCCTGGAATTCATAGGCGTCGCGCTGGCGACTCAGCGCGTGGTCGATGCTGCCAGATAGCGGCGGATGGCCGCGCACGACGGCAAGGTAGCGTTTTTCCACGGTACCGGCCTCGAATTGTCGACCAAGCAGGCTGGCTATTTCCGGACTGAGGCCGAACAGCAGGACGCCGGAAGTGCCGCGATCCAGCCGGTGTGCCGGCCAGACTTTCTGGCCGATCTGATCACGCAGGATCTGGATGGCGAAGCGCGTTTCGTGACGGTCGATTTCCGAGCGATGGACCAGCAGGTTGGCCGGCTTGTCGATGACGACGATGTGCGCGTCTCGATACAGGATGGTCAGCGGCGCGTCGTCCGGCAAAAACGCTGGAATATTGCGGTCGACCGCAATATTTTCATCGAAATCAGGCAAAAAAGCGTTCCTTGGCCTGTGTCGGGATGTCCATGCCGGTAACGTGGGCGCGGTCGAGCAATTCCCAGTAATAGCGGTAGGAGGCGCGGTCGTGCAGTTTGCCGGCGTGCTGGATCGGTCCCCAGTCCTTGTCCTGTGCGGCGATCAGGATTTCGGCCGCAGCCTGGACTTCGGAAAAGTCCGGGCGCATCGCTTCGACGATGGGCACGATCTGGTTCGGATGGATGCTCCACATGCGCAGGTAGCCGAACTCGCTGCGGGCGCGCAGCGCGTCGTTGCGGATGTATTCGATGTCCTTCAGTTCGGTCGTCACGTTGTGTGCCGGGACGACACCACAGGCCAGCGCGGCGGCGCTGATCTCGCACTTTGCGCGGGCAACCAGCGGATGGTCGAACTGGCCGGGGCTCTTCATCGCACTGCCGGGAATCGCGCCGTGGTGACCGGAGACGAAATCCATCAGGCCGAAATCGAGCGACTCGACGCCGGGTAATGCGGCGATTTCCCAGACTTCGCGCAATGCGCCGTGGGTTTCGATCAGTACATGCACCGGAATTCTGCGGTCGACGCCGTATTTTTTCTCGATTTCGCGCAAAGCTTCGATCTGCACCTGAACATCGCTGGCGCAACAGGGTTTCGGTAGCGTGATGAATGGCAGGCGGCTACCGGCAATGCGAACGAGGATTTCCATGTCCTGCTGCCAGTGCGGATGTGTGATGTCATGCACGCGGGCACCGACCCGGTTGAACAGGTTGTCATCCGACATGATCACGGCAGCAGCCATTTCGGCGTGCTCGCGCTCGGCGCCGGCGTGGGCGCCATCTTCGCAATCGCAGGTGATGTCGAAGATCGGCCCGAGTTCTTTCTGCAATTGCAGCGCTTTCCGCATCAGCTTTTCCGAGCCGGCGTAATGGTCGACGGCTGGCAGGATGGGGAAGGGCTTTTCGCCGGCAAAGAGAATATTTCTGGGATGGCGCATGGCAGCAGTGGGGCGAAGAAAAATGAGTTTTTTGCGGTCGACCGTAAAAATGAAGCAAATTCCGGTCATCTGAAATGAAAAAGGCCGCGGTATTTTACCGCGGCCTTTTGAATCAGCTAAGTGCTGAAACTGGATTACAGCATGCTGGCAACAGCAGCGCGCTCGTCTTCCAGTTCCTTCAGGGTGATCGCGATCTTGCCCTTGGAGTATTCGTCGATTTCCAGGCCCTTGATCAGCGTGAAGGTGCCGTTCTTGCATTCGCAAGGCAGGCCGAAGACCAAGCCTTCCGGAATGCCGTAGCCGTTGTCGGCCGGTGCCGGGATACCCATCGTGACCCACTCGGTCGAGCCGAGGTGCCAGTCGCGGATGTGGTCGATGGCAGCGTTGGCGGCCGAAGCAGCGGACGACAGGCCACGGGCGTCGATGATGGCGGCGCCGCGCTTGCCGACGGTCGGCAGGAAGGTGTCGTTGTTCCAGGTGGCGTCGTTGATGATGTTCTTGACGTTGTCGCCGTTGGAGGTAACGAAGCGGTAGTCGGCGTACATCGACGGCGAATGGTTGCCCCAGACGACCAGTTGCTTCAGCGACGAGACCGGACGGCCGGCCTTCTGGGCCAGTTGGGTCAGCGCGCGGTTGTGGTCGAGACGCAGCATGCCGTGGTAGTTGTTCGGGTTGGTGCGGCCAACCTTGATCGCGGCAGAACGGGCGATGTAGGCGTTGGTGTTGCACGGGTTGCCGACGACCAGAACCTTGACGTCTTCCTTGGCGTTTTCAGCAATGGCCTTGCCCTGAACCGTGAAGATCGCGCCGTTGGCGGTCAGCAGGTCGGCACGTTCCATGCCGGGGCCGCGCGGACGGGCGCCAACCAGCAAGCAGACGTCGGCGTCCTTGAAGGCGACGTTCGGATCATCGGTAGCGACCATGCCGGCGAGCAGCGGGAAGGCGCAGTCGTCGAGTTCCATCATGACGCCCTGCACAGCCTTCTGGGCTTGCGGCAGGTCGAGCAATTGCAGAATGACCGGCTGGTCTTTGCCGAGCATTTCGCCGGAGGCAATGCGGAACAGCAGGCTATAACCGATCTGGCCGGCGGCGCCGGTAATTGCTACGCGCATGGGGGCTTTGGACATATGTCGCTCCTGGATTTAAACAGCGTGATTGAATTGTTCAATTTGGCTCGAATGCCGGCCATTTTTCTTGAGCTTGCGTCAGTCGGCACTGGAGACTGGAGATGTTAGAAGTTCGGCGTTTCGCTGTCAATTCATCATGTGTCTTATATAAGACAACTTTTCGTGGACGCTATTGGTGAAATATGCTGAAATCTCCCGCCATGAGCCGTGATCCAAATCGTCCTGCCGCGCGTGCAAGCGCACCAACCTTCAGCCCCCTCTATCGTCAGATCAAGGATTTTTTGATCGCCAGCCTCGAGCGAGGTGAGTGGGGGCCGGGTGATGCCATTCCCAGTGAGGGAGAGTTGGCACAGCGTTTCAATGTGAGTCAGGGGACCGTGCGCAAGGCGATCGACGAAATGGCCGCCGAGAACATGCTGGTTCGTCGGCAGGGCAAGGGAACATTTGTTTCCACACATAACGACCCGCGCTCGTTTTACCGTTTTTTGCGTTTGTTGCCAGATGATGGTGTGGCGGTTCCTTCTGTCAGCGACCCGTTCTTTTGCCAGCGTGTTGCTGCCTCGGCGGAGGTTGCGTTGGCGCTGGGTTTGCAGCCGGGAGATCCGGTGGTGCATGTAAAGCGTCTGCTGCGCTTTGCCGGGGAGCCAGTGGTTTTTGATCAGATTTATTTGCTGGGCGATCTTTTTGATGGTTTGACCCTTGAGGCCCTGCGGGGTGGAGAGCGTTCGCTCTATAGTCTTTTTGAAAGCGATTTCGGCGTACGCATGATCAGTGCAGAGGAGCATTTGCGTGCCTTGGCTGCCGATGCCGAGAGCGCCAGTATGCTCGGCGTGGTGCCCGGCGAGCCTTTGTTGCTGGTGGAGCGTACTGCTTACACTTATGGCAACAAGCCGGTTGAGTGGCGTCGCGGTCTGTATTGCACAAGAAACCACTATTACAGAAACGATCTTGGCTAGCCGGGAATTTTGTTGGTCAGAATATCTTCAAAGCACGCCAGAAGGCGCTTTGTGGCCGGGTTTTAGCTGTATAATTATGGCTCTTTTCAAACCACGTACAAGCGGTAATCCGCACTCTTACGCGAGGGATGACGTTCATGGCAGAAATGTCCATTAAGAAGAAACGTCCAAAAAATTTGGACTTGACGACCATCAGGTTGCCATTGCCTGGCAAGGTTTCAATTCTGCATCGCGTGAGCGGTGCCGGCTTGTTTCTCTGCTTTCCGGTAATGCTCTGGCTCTTCGGTGCCAGCCTGGAGTCCCCTGAAAGCTTTGCTTCCTTCCAGTCGCTGGCCAGTATGTTGCCAGTAAAAGTGATTTTTGCCGGCCTGCTCTGGGCTTTTGTGCATCACTTTTGTGCTGGTATCCGCTTCCTGTTGCTTGATTTGCATGTCGGGATCGAGAAGGAAGCCGCTGGCAAGTCTGCGGCGGTTGTGTTTGCGGTCAGCATTCCGCTGACCCTGATCCTGTGGGGGGTTCTGCTGTGATCAACCGTATCGTTGTCGGTGCCCATTACGGCCTCAAGGACTGGATTGCGCAGCGTGCCACCGCCGTCATCATGGCTGTTTATTCGGTCTTGATTGCTGCGGTGTTGTTGATTGTGCGTCCGGGGACTTTTGATGCCTGGCAGGGGGTTTTTGCCAATGGTGTCATCAAGTTCTTCACCTTCCTGTTCTTCGTCAGCCTGTTCTATCACGCCTGGATTGGCGTGCGTGACATCTGGATGGACTACGTCAAGCCGACCGGTCTGCGCCTGACGCTGCACGTTGTCACCGTTTCCCTGTTGGTGGGTTACACCGCATGGGCTGCTGCGATTCTCTGGAGGCTGTAAGCGTGAGTATTCCTGTTCTCAAGTTTGATGCGGTTATCGTCGGTGCTGGTGGCGCCGGTCTGCGTTCCGCAATCCAATTGTCCGAAGCCGGCCTGAAAACCGCCGTGCTCTCCAAAGTTTTTCCTACCCGCTCGCACACGGTTGCGGCGCAGGGCGGTGTTGCTGCGTCCCTCGGTAATTCCGAGGAAGATCATTGGACGTGGCACATGTACGATACCGTCAAAGGTTCCGACTGGCTCGGTGACCAGGATGCGATCGAGTTCATGTGCAAGAAGGCCAACGAAGTGGTCGTCGAGCTCGAACACTACGGCATGCCGTTCGACCGTACCGATGACGGAAAAATCTATCAGCGTCCGTTCGGCGGCCACATGTCGAACTTTGGCGAAAAGCCGGTGCGTCGTTCCTGTGCTGCCGCTGACCGTACCGGTCACGCCATGTTGCACGCGATGTACCAGCGCAACGTCAAGGCCAACACCCAGTTCTTCGTTGAATGGATGGCGCTGGACCTGATCCGCGACGAAGAAGGTCATGTCCTCGGCGTTACCGCGATGGAAATGGAAACCGGCCAGGTCGTCATCTTCCACAGCCGGGCGACGATTTTCGCCACCGGCGGTGCCGGTCGTATTTTCTACTCTTCGACCAATGCCTTCATCAATACCGGTGACGGTCTGGGTATGGCGGCACGCGCTGGTATCCCGCTCGAAGATATGGAATTCTGGCAGTTCCACCCGACCGGCGTAGCCGGTGCCGGCGTGCTGATTACCGAAGGTGTGCGCGGCGAAGGCGGCATCCTGCGTAATTCCAGCAAGGAACGCTTCATGGAGCGCTACGCACCGAACGCCAAGGATCTGGCGTCGCGTGACGTGGTTTCACGCGCCATGGCCACTGAAATCAAGGAAGGTCGCGGTTGTGGTGTCAACAAGGACTACGTCCTGCTCGATATCACCCACCTCGACCCGGCCACCATTATGAAGCGCCTGCCGGGTATTCATGAAATCGGTATCCAGTTCGCTGGTGTCGATTGCCTGAAAGAGCCGCTGCCGGTCGTGCCGACCTGTCACTATCAGATGGGCGGTATTCCGACCCACTACTCCGGTCGTGTCGTGATGCCGCAGGGCGGTGACATGAATGCTGTCGTGCCGGGCTTCTACGCCGGTGGTGAATGTGCTTGTGCTTCGGTGCACGGTGCCAATCGCCTGGGTACCAACTCGCTGCTCGATCTGCTGGTCTTCGGCAAGTCGGCTGGTGATTCCGCTGTGGAAGACCTGAAGGCTGGCCGCGCACATCGCGAACTGCCGAAGGACGCTGCCGACAAGTCGCTGGCCCGTATCTCTGCCATCGACAACCGCAAGGGCGGTGCCAACGTGCACGAGACCCGTCTGGCCATGCAGCGCACGATGCAGGATCACGCTGGCGTGTTCCGTTTCGGCGACATGCTGAAGCAGGGCGTCGAAAAGATTCTCGAAGTCGAAAAGGCTGCCCGCGAGCTGGAAATCAAGGACAAGTCCATGGCCTGGAATACGGCCCGCACCGAAGCGCTCGAAATGGAAAACCTGATCGAAGTCGCCAAGGCCACGATGATTTCCGCCGAAGCCCGCAAGGAATCCCGCGGTGCGCACGTCCGTGACGATGCCCCGGATACCGCCGAGTTCCCGAATGGCCGTAACGACAAGGAATGGCTGAAGCATACGCTGTTCTCGCCGGTTGATAACTCGATCTGCTACAAGCCGGTGAACATGCAACCCCTGACCGTCGAGCCTGTCGCGCTCAAGACGCGCTCGTACTAATTGGAGTTGAAAATGAGCAAACGCATGGTTCAATTCAGCATCTATCGTTACGATCCGGACAAGGATGACGCGCCTTACATGCAGGACATCTCGGTCGAGCTCGAGCCGACTGACCGCAAGCTGCTGGATGCCCTGACCAAGTTGAAGGCCAAGGACGACACGCTGTCTTATCGCCGTTCCTGCCGTGAAGGCGTCTGTGGTTCGGATGCAATGAACATCAACGGCAAGAACGGTCTGGCCTGCCTGACCGACATCGACAGCCTGAAGCAGCCAATCGTGTTGCGTCCGCTGCCCGGTTTGCCAGTCATTCGCGACCTGATCGTCGATATGACGCAGTTCTTCAAGCAGTACCACTCGATCAAGCCCTACCTGATCAACAACGATCCGCTGCCGGAGCGCGAGCGCCTGCAGTCGCCGGAAGATCGTGAAGAACTGAATGGTCTTTACGAATGCATCCTGTGTGCCTGCTGTTCGACCTCCTGTCCGTCGTTCTGGTGGAATCCGGACAAGTTTGTCGGCCCGGCTGGTTTGCTGGCGGCTTACCGTTTCATCGCAGATACGCGCGATCAGGCGACCAACGAGCGTCTCGATAACCTCGAAGACCCGTATCGTCTGTTCCGTTGTCATAGCATCATGAACTGTGTTGACGTGTGCCCGAAGGGTTTGAACCCGACCAAGGCTATCGGCAAGATCAAGGACATGATGGTTCGTCGCGCCGTCTGATGGAACGCCAGGACTACGAACGCCTGCGCTGGCGTTGTATACGGCGTGCCTTGCTGGAACTCGACATCACCTTGACGCGTTTCCTGGATGATGGATTCGATCAATTGACCGAGGACGAGCAGGTGGCGTTCGTAGAACTGGTGGCATTGGAAGACCACGATCTTTGGTATCTGATCAGTGGCAAGGAAGAGTGCAATGATGACGAGGCGCACTTCGTGCCCATCGTCGAAAAATTACGTAAGTGTTCAGTAAGGTTGGCGAATTAACTTTGTAACGTTAACCGTTTTTTGGCAATGCAGTGATAACCAATACCTGTAAAGGGAAGAAAACATGACGACCGAACGCAAGGCAACATTGGCGATTGAAGGGCAAGCTCCCGTCGATTTTTCGATTATGTCCCCGACGCACGGCAACGACTGTGTCGATATTCGTACGCTGGGTGCTAAAACCGGCCTGTTCACCTACGATTCTGGCTTCCTGTCGACTGCCAGTTGCAAGTCCACCATCACCTTCATCGATGGTGACAAGGGTGAGCTGCTGTATCGCGGCTACCCCATTGAGCAGCTTGCCGAAAATTGCAACTTCCTTGAAGTGGCTTACCTGCTGAAGAACGGCGAACTGCCGAATGCTTCCCAAAAAACCAATTTTGAAACCACCATCAAGAATCACACGATGGTGCATGATCAACTGACCCGTTTCTTCAATGGTTTCCGTCGTGATGCGCATCCGATGGCTGTCATGGTCGGTGTTGTCGGTGCCCTGTCGGCGTTCTACCATGAAGCGATGGATTACTCCGATGCCGAGCATCGCAGCATCAGCTTCAATCGTCTGGTAGCCAAGCTGCCGACTATCGTCGCCATGGCCTACAAGTACAACAAGGGTCTGCCCTTCATGTACCCGGACAACAGCCTGGATTACACCGCCAACTTCATGCAGATGATGTTCGGTACGCCGTGCGAGAAGTACAAGCCGAACCCGGTTCTGGTCAATGCACTGGACACCATTTTCACGTTGCACGCCGATCACGAGCAGAACGCTTCCACCTCGACCGTCCGTCTGGCCGGTTCGTCGGGTGCCAATCCGTTCGCCTGCATCTCTGCCGGTATCGCCTGTCTGTGGGGCCCCGCGCACGGTGGTGCAAACGAAGCCTGCCTGCAGATGCTGGAAGAAATCGGCGACGTTTCGCGCGTCGGCGAGTACATCAAGCGTGCCAAGGACAAGAACGATTCCTTCAAGCTGATGGGCTTCGGTCACCGCGTTTACAAGAACTTCGATCCGCGCGCCAAGCTGATGCGCAAGGTGTGCAACGACGTTCTGGGCGAACTTGGCCTGGAAAATGATCGTCTGTTCAAGCTGGCAATGGAACTGGAAAAGATCGCTCTGGAAGATCCGTACTTCGTCGAGAAGAAGCTCTACCCGAATGTGGACTTCTACTCCGGCATCGTTCAGAAAGCCATCGGCATTCCGACCGAAATGTTCACCTGTATCTTCGCACTGGCCCGTACGGTCGGCTGGATGACGCAGTGGGAAGAAATGATTTCCGATCCCGAGTACAAGATCGGTCGTCCGCGCCAGCTTTACATGGGTGCAGCGAAACGCAATGTTGTACCGCTGGCTCAACGCGGCTAAGAGAAAATCTGGGCGGCCGTGGGGCCGCCCTTTTTTACATGCGGAGAATTGTCAGCTGCTTTCTGTGCTGACATGAAATAAATACCCTTGGTGGGGACGCCTATGACTACGATGAATGAAAAATTCGACAGCACGCTTTATTTTGGCGGTAATGCGCCTTTCGTCGAAGAAGTGTATGAGAACTATCTGAATGATCCGACCTCCGTTCCGGCGGAATGGCGCGATTATTTTGATCACCTGTCCCAGATGCCCGGTTTCGTGGCACGCGATGTGGCGCACGCTCCGGTGGTTGCTGCCTTCGCTGAACTGGCCAAGGATGGCGGTTTCCGTCCGGCAGCACCGGCTTCGTCGTCGACCGAACACAAAAAGCAATCGGCGGTCGGCCAACTGGTTACTGCGTATCGCTCGTTGGGTACCCGTTGGGCTGATCTGGACCCGCTCAAGCGCGTGCCACGACCAAAGCTGGACGAACTGGACCCGTCGTTTTATGGTTTCACCGATGCCGACCTGAATCAGACATTCAACGTTGGTTCGCTCAAGGGCTTGCCGGAAAATGCCAAGTTCAGTGACATTCTCGAAACACTGAAGCAAACCTACTGCGGCACGATTGGTGTCGAGTACATGTACATGACCGATTACAACGAGAAGCGCTGGTTGCAAGAGCGCCTCGAAAGTATTCGTTCGCGTCCGACTTATAACGTCGAGCAGAAAAAACGCATTCTGGAGCGGTTGACCGCAGCAGAAACGCTGGAACGCTATCTGCATACCAAGTATGTCGGTCAGAAACGCTTTTCCCTCGAGGGCGGCGAATCCCTGATCGTTGCGATGGATGAGGCAATCCGTTCCGGTGGTTCGCTGGGCATCGACGAAGTCGTGGTCGGCATGGCGCACCGTGGCCGTTTGAACGTTCTGGTCAATACGCTGGGCAAGGCTCCGTCCATGCTGTTTGCCGAGTTCGAAGGCAAGAAAAAGAGTGATTTGTCGGCTGGTGACGTCAAGTACCACATGGGCTTCTCGTCCGATGTGTCCACGCCGGGAGGCCCTTGCCACCTGACGCTGGCTTTCAACCCATCCCACCTCGAAATCGTTAACCCGGTGGTCGAAGGCTCGGTGTATGCACGCCAGGTACGTCGTGGTGAAGGTAGCAAGGCCAAGGTCATGCCGGTCATCATCCACGGCGACTCAGCCGTGGCTGGCCAGGGTGTCAATCAGGAGATGCTGAATTTCGCGCAGACTCGTGGTTATGGTACGGGTGGTACGCTGCATATCGTGGTCAACAATCAGGTTGGCTTCACCACCTCCGACCCGCGCGATTACCGTACCGGTCACTACTGTACCGACATCTTCAAGATGGTCGATGCGCCGATTTTCCACGTCAATGGCGACGATCCGGAAGCGGTTGCACTGGTTACCCAGATTGCTGTCGAATATCGTCAGAAATACGCCAAGGATGTCGTGATCGACATCATCTGCTTCCGCAAACTCGGTCACAACGAGCAGGACGAGCCGATGGTTACCCAGCCGCTGATGTACAAGATCATCAGCAAGCACCCGGGTACCCGCAAGCTGTATGGTGACAAGTTGATTGCCGAAGGTTCGTTGCCGGCAGATGGCCCGGACCAGATGATTGCCGAGTATCGCGCTCACCTTGACAAGGGCGAGTTGCTGTACAACCCGGTGCTGGCTGGCTACAAGCATCCAAACATGATCGACTGGACACCGTTCCTGGCGAAGAATTACATCGAAACCTGCGATACGACGGTGCCGGTCAAGGAATTGCAGCGCTTGTCGAAATGCCTCACGGCGCTGCCGGAAGGTTTCACGCTGCATTCTCGCGTCAAGAAGATCGTCGAAGATCGCGCCGCCATGGGCGAGGGCAAACTGCCGGTCGACTGGGGTATGGCTGAAAATCTGGCCTACGCTTCGCTGCTGGTTTCCGGTTACGGCGTGCGTATCTCCGGTGAAGACGTCGGTCGCGGTACTTTCTTCCACCGCCATGCCGCGTTCCATGATCAGAACCGGACCAGCTGGGATGTCGGTACCTATCACCCACTGAAGAACCTGCAGGAAAAACAGGCTGGTTTCCAGTGCTACGATTCCGTTTTGTCCGAAGAAGCCGTTTTGGCCTTCGATTATGGCTATGCCACGGCAAATCCCTACGAATTGGTCGTTTGGGAAGGCCAGTTCGGCGACTTCGCCAACGGTGCCCAGGTCGTGATCGACCAGTTCATCGCCTCTGGTGAAGCCAAGTGGGGTCGTGCTTGTGGTCTGGTCATGCTGTTGCCGCATGGCTATGAAGGTCAGGGACCGGAGCACTCTTCGGCTCGTCCGGAGCGTTTCATGCAGCTCTGTGCCGAGATGAACATGGAAGTTTGCGTGCCGACCACGGCAGCCCAGGTCTTCCATATGCTGCGCCGTCAGGCCGTCCGCATGCAGCGCAAGCCGCTGATCGTCATGTCGCCGAAGTCACTGCTGCGTCACAAGGATGCTGCTTCGTCGCTCGAAGAACTGGCTAATGGCGAGTTCCAGCGGGTGATTGGCGAAGTTGATCCGATTGATGCCAAGAAGGTCAAACGCGTTGTCCTGTGCTGCGGCAAGGTCTATTACGATCTGATCAATGCCCGTCGCGAGAAGAAAATCGACGATATCGCCATCGTTCGTCTTGAGCAGCTCTATCCTTTCCCGAAGGAGTCGCTGGAGCAGGAACTGGCAAAGTATCCGAAGGCAACCGAAGTGGTCTGGACCCAGGAAGAACCGCGTAATCAGGGTGCCTGGTACTGGATTGCCTCGCGTCATCACCTCGATACGCAACTCGGCAGCAAACAGAAGATGCTGCTGGTGTCCCGTCCGGCTTCCTCGTCGCCGGCGGTTGGCTACCTGGCCAAGCACAACGAGCAACAAAAGGCACTGATCGAGTCCGCGCTGGGCAAGATCGAGTACTGATAACTAAAGCAGAGTGGAGTCACTATGAGCATTATCGAAGTTCAAGTTCCCCAGCTTTCCGAGTCCGTCGCCGAAGGCACGCTCGCATCCTGGAAAAAGAAAATTGGTGAAGCCGTCGCTCGCGACGAAATCCTGATCGATATCGAAACCGACAAGGTCGTTCTCGAAGTCCCGTCGCCGGGTGCAGGCGTTTTGGTTGAAATCGTCAAGGGCGATGGCGAGACTGTCGTTTCCGGCGAAATGATTGCCCGTATCGACACTGCTGCAACCGCTGGCGCTGTTGCGCCGGCCGCTGCCGCTGCTGCACCGAAGGCCGCTGCACCTGCTGCAGCCCCGGCGCCGGCTGCTGCTGCACCGGCTGGTACGGCCAGCCCGTCGGCCCGCAAGATCCTCGACGAAAAGGGTATCGCGGCAGCTGACGTCGCCGGCTCCGGTCGTGGTGGTCGTGTGACCAAGGAAGACGCTGTTGGTGCCCAGGCCAAGCCTGCTGCCGGTCCGGTGGTTGCAGCCAAGTCGACCGCTTCCCTGCCAGTGCCGCCGACCGGTGTTGCTTTGGGCGATCGTACCGAAGAGCGCGTGCCGATGTCCCGCCTGCGGGCCCGGATTGCTGAGCGTTTGCTGCAATCGCAAGCCACCAACGCCATTCTGACCACGTTCAACGAAGTCAACATGGCGCCGGTCATGGCGCTGCGCAAGCAGTACGGCGAGAAGTTCGAGAAGACTCATGGCGTTCGTCTGGGCTTCATGGGTTTCTTCGTCAAGGCTGCGTGTGCTGCCCTGCAGAAATTCCCGATCCTGAACGCTTCGGTTGATGGTAACGACGTCGTTTACCACGGCTATATCGACATCGGTATCGCTGTCGGTTCGCCGCGTGGCCTGGTCGTGCCGATCATCCGCAACGCCGACCAGATGTCTATTGCCGACATCGAGAAGAAGATTGCCGAATTCGGTGTCAAGGCCAAGGATGGCAAGCTGACCATCGAAGACCTGACTGGCGGTACCTTCTCGATCTCCAACGGCGGCATCTTCGGTTCCATGATGTCCACCCCGATCATCAATCCGCCGCAATCTGCGATCCTCGGCATTCATGCCACCAAGGACCGTGCGATGGTTGAAAACGGTCAAGTGGTTGTGCGTCCGATGAACTATCTGGCCATGTCCTACGATCACCGCATCATTGACGGCCGTGAAGCCGTTCTCGGTCTGGTGACCATGAAGGAAGCCCTGGAAGATCCGTCACGCCTGCTGCTCGGCGTTTAATCATCCTGCGCCGGCGCCAGTTCCTCGTCCAAGAGGGCTGGCGCTTTTGCACATCTGAAATCTGAAAGGATATTCATGTCCAAGCAATTCGACGTACTCGTCATCGGTGGTGGTCCCGGCGGTTATGTAGCCGCCATTCGCGCCTCGCAACTCGGTTTTTCGGCCGCCTGTGCCGAATCCAATCCCTATGCCGACCCAAAGGGCGAGCCGCGCCTCGGCGGCACCTGCCTGAATGTGGGCTGCATCCCGTCCAAGGCCTTGCTCCATACCTCGCATCTGTTTGAAGAAGCGGGTCACAGCTTTGAAGCCCAGGGCATCAAGATCGGCAAGCCGAGCATCGACGTGGCCGTCATGAAGGGCCGCAAGGATGGCGTGGTCAATCAACTGACCGCCGGCATCAAGGGCTTGCTGAAGAAGAACAAGGTCACCTTCCTGGCCGGCCACGGTTCTTTCGTCGGCAAGGAAGGCGAGTTCTGGAAGGTCAAGGTTGGCGAAGAAGAAGTGCTGGCCAAGCAGGTCATCGTGGCTACCGGTTCCAAGGCGCGTCATTTGCCGAATGTGCCGGTCGACCAGAAGATCGTGCTCGATAACGAAGGCGCCCTGAATCAGGAATCTGTGCCGAAGAAGCTGGCCATCATCGGCGCTGGCGTCATCGGTCTGGAAATGGGTTCGGTCTGGCGTCGCGTCGGTGCCGAAGTCACCATCCTCGAAGCCATGCCGGATTTCCTGGCTGCCGCCGATCAGGACGTGGCCAAGGAAGCGCACAAGCTGCTGACCAAGCAGGGTCTGAACATCCAGATGAGCGTCAAGATTGGCGACATCAAGGTCAGCAAGAAGGGCGTTTCGATTGCCTACGCCGACAAGGATGGCAAGGAACAGAAGCTGGAAGCCGATCGCCTGATCGTCTCCATCGGCCGCGTGCCGAACACCGACGGTCTGAATGCCGAAGCGGTTGGCCTGCAACTGGACGAACGCGGCTTTGTTGCGGTCGACGGCCATTGCAAGACCAATTTGCCGGGCGTCTGGGCCATCGGTGACGTGGTCCGTGGTCCGATGCTGGCCCACAAGGCGTCGGAAGAGGGCGTCATGGTTGCCGAATTGATGGCCGGCCAGGCTGGTCACTGCAATTTCGACACCATTCCCTGGGTCATCTACACCGCGCCGGAAATCGCCTGGGTCGGCAAGACCGAGCAGCAATTGAAAGCCGAAGGCGTTGCCTACAAGGTTGGCAAAATGCCATTCATGGCCAATGGCCGTGCGCTGGGCATGGGCGAACCGAACGGCTTCGTCAAGATGCTGGCTTGCGCGCAGACCGACCGCATCCTTGGTGTGCACATCATCGGTGTCAATGCTTCCGAACTGATCGCCGAATCCGTTGTGGCGATGGAGTTCGGTGGTGCTTCCGAAGACCTGGCCCGTATCTGCCACGCCCATCCGACCCTGTCGGAAGCGGTGCACGAAGCGGCCCTGGCCTGCGACAAGCGCGCGCTGCACTTCTAAGCACATCGACGCTGACGTATAAGACGTCACAGCGTCAAATCGGGCGGGTTGCGGTAACGCACCCGCCTTTTTATTTGGCAAAATAGCCAATCATTCCAATAACGATGCCCCCAGGAAATGCCCCATAGAAAACTGAACGTTGCCGCCCAGGGCATGCTCGACGCCTACAAGAACCTGCTCGACATGCGCGGCTACATTGCCGATGCCGCACAGCTGACCGCTGCGTCGGCGTTGCAATCCCTCTACACGAATTTGCTCTATTTCAAGGTTGACCGCAAAAATACGTTCAAACGCCTGCTGTCGCCGCCCAAACCACCCAAGGGCGTGTATTTCTGGGGTGGTGTCGGACGTGGCAAGAGCTTCCTGATGGACTGCTTCTACGACTCCGTGCCGTATCGGCGCAAGAAGCGGCTGCATTTTCATTCGTTCATGCAGCAGATTCATCGTGATCTGGAGAAGTACAAGGGCGAGCCCGATCCGATGCTCAAACTGGCTGCCGACATCGCCAAGGATGTCCGGCTGTTGTGCTTCGACGAATTCCACGTTTCCGACATCGCCGATGCAATGATTCTCGGTCGCCTGATGGAAGGGCTGTTCAAGAATGGTGTGATTGTCGTGATGACCTCCAACTACCCGCCGGACATGCTCTACCCAAATGGCCTGCACCGCGAAAGTTTTCTGCCGACCATCGCCCTGCTGAAAAAATACCTCGACGTGTTCGAGGTCGAAGCCGGTATCGACTATCGCTTACGGGCGCTCGAACAGGTCGAGATTTTCCATTTTCCGGCCGATCAGGCTGCCGAGAAAAAGATGCTCGACTACTTCAGGATGGTGGCGGGTGAAGACGGCGAGGCTGGCGGCCACATCGAAATTCTCGGACGCGACATCGAGACCGTGCGTCGTGGTCACGGCGTGATCTGGTTCGATTTCCGGACGCTGTGCGGCGGTCCGCGTTCGCAGAACGACTACCTGGAAATCTCCCGCGCCTATCACACCGTGCTGCTCTCGCACATTCCGAAGATGACCCAGCACCAGGCCTCAGAGGCACGTCGTTTCACCTGGCTGGTCGATGTGTTCTACGACAACAAGGTCAAGCTGATCGCGACTGCCGACTGCGCAGCCGAGGATTTGTACACCGAGGGCACGCAGGCCAGTGAATTCAAGCGTACAGTCAGTCGACTGACCGAAATGAATTCACGCGAATATCTGGCCCAGCCACATATCGTCGCGCCTTGAGGAAACTGCCATGAAAAACGCGCTGAAAGCCTGGTTGACCGCAATATTCATCGTTTTTGCCTGTTCGGCGGGCCTGGCAACGGCGCAGCAGATGGAAGTCATTGAACTGAAGAGCCGGACGGTCGATGAAGTGCTGCCGGCGCTATTGCCGCTGGTCGAGCCGGGCGGCACGCTGACCGGGGTCAATAACCAGCTCTTTCTGCGCGCCTCGCCACGCAATCGTGACGATATCAAGCGGGCGCTAGCGGCCATCGACAAGCCGGCCCGGCGCCTGATCATTCACGTCAGCCTCGACCGGCGCAGCCAGGACAGCGCACGGGGTGCGGAAGCCAGTGGCCAGGTGGTGCTGGGGAGTACCCGCCGCACCGACGTCGAGGGCCGCGTTTGGGATACGCGCAGTCAGCGCGGCGAAAATACCGCCCAGCGGGTACAGACCATCGAAGGCGGGCGGGCATTCATCCAGCTGGGTCAGTCAGTGCCGGTACCGATGCGCCAGGTGCTTGTCGGGCCGGGCGGTGCGATGATCAATGAAGGCGTGGTCTATCGCGATATTGGCAGTGGTTTCTACGCCAGCCCGCGGCTGAATGGCGAACGAGTCACGCTGGATATCAGCCAGCAGGCCGAAACGCAGGATGCCCGGCAGCGCGCTGCCATCGATGCTCAACGCTTGAGCACGATGGTTTCCGGACGGCTGGGTGAATGGATCGAACTCGGCGGTGTGGGGCGGGAAGCCAGTAGTCGGCAAGCTGGTTCGTTCAGCGCCGGGAGCGGTCAAGTCCGCGACCGGCGTTCGATCTGGCTGATGGTCGAAGCGGCCGACTAAGCGCAGAAAGTCCGGCCACAGTGCGCCAAGTGGCCGGCTATTCCAGAATTTCAGTATCTGCCGGATCGTAGGCCGGGCTGCAGCAACACAACAGGCGCAGTGGTACCGGCCAGGTGTTGTGAACTGCGTGCGGTGTGCCGGGCGGAATCAGGATGGTGTCGCCGACGCTGATGAAAAAACTTTCCCCATCGAGAATCATCGTCCCTTGACCGGCCGTGACGTGATACAGCTCCTCTGTGGTGTGGTGCCGGTGCAGCAAGGTCTTCTGCCCGGAAAAAATGGTGGCCTCGGCCAGACTCTGCGCCTGATTGCCATGCTTTTGCGGATGCATCAACTCGCGGATTTCGGAGCCATCCTTGGCGGTGATGGGGGGAATGTCGTCGTAACGACTGAGTTTCTGGTTCATGGTGCTTGGCTCCGCAGACAGATGCTGCTGTCGAATTTGAGGTGCAGCCCACGTAAGGTGGGCTGCGTTAAGCAAAAAAGCCGGACAAGCCGGCTTTTTCACTATCAGTCGTTTTTTCAGGCAGCGTTCAGCGCCTGATCCAGATCGGCGATCAAATCGTCGATATGCTCGATGCCGACCGACAGACGGATCATGTCTTCCGACACGCCGGCCTTGGTCAGTTCTTCCGGCGACAGCTGGCGGTGCGTGGTCGATGCCGGGTGGCAGGCTAGAGTCTTGCAGTCGCCGATGTTGACCAGACGGGTGACCAGCTTGAGCGCGTCCTGGAATTTGCCGCCGCCTTCGCGCCCACCCTTGACGCCGAAGTTCAGGATGCCGGAAGCGCGGCCGCCCATGTACTTCTGGACCAGCGCGTGGTCCTTGTGGTCGGGCAGGCCGGCGTAGTTGACCCAGCTGCATTTCGGATGGTTCTGCAGGAACTGGGCGATCTTCAGCGAGTTTTCGCAGATCCGGTCCATGCGCAGCGCCAGCGTTTCGATGCCTTGCAGGATCAGGAAGGCGTTGAACGGGCTGATTGCGGCACCCATGTTTCGCAGCGGCACAACGCGGGCGCGGCCGATGTAGGCAGCGGCACCGAGCGCTTCGGTGTAGACGACGCCGTGGTACGACACATCCGGCTCGTTAAGGCGTTTGAATTTGGCCTTGTGCTCGGCCCACGGGAACTTGCCGCTATCGACGATGATGCCGCCCAGGCTATTGCCGTGGCCGCCGAGATACTTGGTCAGCGCATGCACGACAATGTCGGCACCGTGTTCGAACGGCCGGCACAGGTAGGGCGAGGGCACGGTGTTGTCGACGATGACCGGCACGCCGTGCTTGTGGGCGACTTCGGCGAGCTTTTCGAAATCGACGACATTGCCCAGCGGGTTGCCGACCGACTCGCAGAAAACCGCCTTGGTTTTGGCGTCGATCAGCTTCTCGAAAGCTTCCGGATCGCGGTAATCGGCGAAACGGACTTCGATACCGTACTGCGGCAGGGTGTGCGCGAACAGGTTGTAGGTGCCGCCGTACAGCGTGCTTGAGGTGACGATGTTGTCACCGGCCTCGGCGATGGTCTGGATCGCCGCAGTGATCGCCGCCATGCCGGACGCCATGGCCAGCGCCGCAATGCCGCCTTCCATTTCGGCCACGCGCTTTTCCAGCACGTCCTGGGTCGGATTCATGATCCGCGTGTAGATGTTGCCGGCGACCTTCAGGTCGAACAGGTCGGCGCCGTGCTGGGTGCTGTCGAAGGCGTAGGAGGTGGTCTGGTAAATCGGCACCGCCACGGCTTTGGTCGTCGGGTCCGGGCTGTAGCCGCCGTGTACGGCAATCGTCTCGATTTTCATATCTCTCTCTTGTATGTGTGGCAAAAATCAAAGTCTAACTTTTTTCGTTCTCGATATGGGTCTGGCGCGGCAAAACGACTCGAAAGGTAGAGCCTTTACCAACCTCGCTCGATACTTCGATATGTCCGCCATGTTTCTTCACGGTGCCGTAGGAAAGAGAGAGGCCAAGACCGGTTCCTTTACCAACCGGCTTGGTGGTGAAGAAAGGTTCAAAAATACGCCGTTGCAACTCGACCGGAATGCCCTTGCCAGTGTCTTCGATTTCGACCCAGACATTATTTTCATCATGGCCGGTACGGATGGTTACGGTGCCGTGTTCCTCGATGGCATGGGCTGCATTGACCAGCAGATTCATGAATACCTGATTGAGTTGCGAGGGATAGCACTCGATCTGTGGAATGTTGCCGTATTCCTTGACCACCTTGGCCTTGTACTTCAATTCGTTCCAGACCACGTTGAGCGTACTGTCCAGGCCACTTTCCAGATTTGCCCACTCCAGATTTCCACTATCCACGTGCGAGAAGTTTTTCAAATCCTGCACGATGTGTTTGACCCGCTGCAGTCCATCCAGTGATTCCACTGTCAGGTCGTTGATATCCTGGCGCAGGAAGTCCGCATCGATTTCCTGCTTCAATTTTTTGATCTCTTCCTGTGCTGCGCGCGGCATGGAGGATTCCAGTTTTTCGTAAGCGCCGAGTAGTTGCAGCATGTTCTTGACGTAAGTCTGCAAGGTGCCGAGGTTGGAATTGACAAAGCCGATCGGGTTGTTGATTTCATGCGCCACGCCTGCCGCCAATTGACCGATTGACGCCAGTTTTTCAGATTGCAGCAATTGCGTCTGGGCTTCACCCAGCTTGCGGATCAGTTCTTCCTGGCGACTCTTTTCCTCCTGCAGCAGGGCATTGGCTGCTTGCAGATCGGCTGTGCGTACCCGGACCCGCTCTTCCATCTTGTCGCGCGATTCGCGTAGCGATGCTTCGGCCTGTGTCCGCGCCGTGATGTCGTTGAAGCCGAATACCCGGCCGACGATGTGTTCACCAAGGTATTGCGGCCGTGATTTGCATTCGAAGACACGTCCATCCTTCAGTGTGAACACGTCTTCGGTTTCAACGCTGTCTACGATGCCTTGCAGGCGTTCGCGCAAAACCTCTTCTTCATGGACCTGGTGACACATGAAATCGATGATTGCCGAATCGTTGCGTGCCTGAAGCAGATTTTCCGGTATTTCCCAGATGTTGCTGAACAGCCGGTTCAGGCTGACGATATTGCCTTGCCAGTCGATCACCAGAATGCCGTTGCTGGTCGATTCCAGTGTGGCGCGCAATTGGGAGAGCGTTTGCTCCAGCGTGTCTTCGACCTGGCGTTGGTTCTGGATATCCTGGGCCTGAACCAGCAAAAAACGCCGGTCTTCATGTTCAAGCACTTCAATGCTCTTGGTCACGGGCAGCATGGCACCATCGGCGCACTGGTAGAGACCTTCCTGCCCCTTGATGTCGAGAAACTGGCCATTGCGCACGTCTTCCCAATAGAAGACATCCTGTAGCGAGCTTTCGATTTCCGTGATGCTCATGGTGAGCAACTGTTCTACGCGATAACCAAGTAACTGCTCGGTCGGCCGGTTGGCATGTACGATCTGAAGACTCTCCGCATCGACCAGCAGTACCATGCTCGGGCAATGATCCAGCATCAGTTTTTCAAGACTGCTCATTTTTTACCCGTTTCCTGCCCCGATTTGATCGGGTCGAAGTAATAACTGACCCGTTTACGCGGACTGAGGTAGTTGTAAACATCGGCAGGTACCTGGGCCGGACGGATGGCTTTGCTGATATTCAGGTCGTTTTGATCTTCCATGTCGACCAATATCGCTTCATCTTTCGGAATGTCGGCGTCGTACACCACGATCACGGGTTTCATCGGTCTTGCGGTGTTGACCGTAGCAACCATGCCGAGCAGCCCGTTGGACAACTGCACAATGGTTCCCGGCGGATAGACGCCGAGACAGCGGACGAAAACCTGCAGCATTTTGGGATCGAACTTGCTGCGCAATTTGGCGAACATCACCGACAAGGCTTCATGCGGCGTGAGTGCATCGGCAATGTTGAACGGATTGCACAAGCTGTCGTAGTGATTGGCGATGACGACGATGCGCGAGAGCAGGTTGATTGCCTCTCCCTTGAGTTTTTGCGGATAGCCGCTGCCATCGAAAAATTCGTGATGTTCGTAAATGATATTGGTGACGGGCGGCGTGAAATGCAGGCGTTGTGCCATGTCGAGGCCGTACTGGCAGTGCATTTCGTACAAATGGCGTTCCGCTTTGGTCATTGGCTCCAGCTTCATCAGGATGCGATTCGGGATTTCCTTGCGGCCGATGTCGTGAAACAGTGCCCCCATGCCCAGTGCGCTGACGATTTCCGTCGGTAGCTTGATTTCGCGAGCCACCATCAGGGAGAGGGTGGTGACGTTCAGCGAATGGAAATACAACTCTTCGCCACCCATCTTGTCGCCCATCACGTGAATGGCGAGTTCGGGAGCGCACAGAATCGAGTCGGCAATTTGTGCAATCAGCCGGCTGGCTTGTTTGACCGTTTCTGCCGGTCGGGTAAACAGGTTCTTTTCCACTTCATGAACCGTTTTTGCCGTGTTGACGAACGCATTTTCGATGCGTGCTGCCGCTTCACGCTGGATCTTGATCTGCGTGATCATCGTGCGTTTGGCTTCCAGGGCGCGGGCAATGAAGGGGCTGACGGCAGCACCCGGGGTTTCTGCGGTTTCGACGTTGGTGTTGGGTGGTGTCCCGGATTGGGGCGTTTCGAGCCTGGCTGCCGGGTTGGCTTGGGCTGCTGCTTGGATCGGGTCGGTCAGCTCCGGGTTGTAACGAACGGTTTTCAGACCCAGACCACGGATTGTCTCAATCTGTTCGTCGTTCTTGATCTTGAACTGATTGAAAGCAAATGGATGCTTGAACCAAGGCAAGTCCAGGTGGACGTACAGACCGATTCTCAATTGGTCTACGCTGATGGTGTGATTTTCAGGCATCTCGAGAAAGCTCGGCTATTGGTTCGCGCGGATGCTGCTTGGCAGGTGTGCTGGGGAATCCAGCGCGGATTCCCCTTCGCTCACCTTATCAAGAATCAAAAGGCTTGGCTAACACTCTTCACTCGGCTTTGCTGCCGCTGCTTTGCCGTCGTGCCGATGCCTGACCATGCGCCCATTGCTGCACCGCCCCACCAGTGACCGCCAGCAGGATCAGTAACAGACCAAGCCAGGTCATGACTTCCTGTCCGGTCTGGCGCTCGACCCGGCTCAGGACTTGCCCGCGGACCGGTACATAGGCGTTTGCCGGCGTTGCGGCATTCGCCGGCGCCGGGCTGCTCACCGGCAGGATTGCGCCGCCATTGGCCAGCACCACACCGGCGGTTTTCCCCTTTTCGGCTTGCCGCACCGGGCGCGACTTGTCGAGCACCTTGTCAACCCACTGGCGAACGCCAGCGAGTTCCTGCGCCAGCGGCGCCTGCTTGGTCAGTTCGTCGTACAGGCCGGCCAGTTGTTGGCGCGTCGCCAGGTCCGGCGACCAGTGGCCCTGGCGTTGCGCCTGGATCAAGCGCTCCAGCGTCTGGGCATAGGCCTGAGGATGGCTGCGCAACCAGGCCGGCACATCGAGACCGTGACTGTCGCGGACATAGACATCGTAGAAACCCTGCCAGTGGTCCTCGCGCACCATGCCGTCGGTGACGCTTTGCCAGCCCCAGCTGTTCTGCACCGCCTTCAGCACCTGCAGGGTGCCGGCGTAGCCCTCTTTCTTCAAAGCCTCGACCCAGCCGGGATGCAGGTAACGCGCCTGCATTTCCAGCGCCACGCTTTGCTGCGCGCTCTGGGTGAAGGGTTCATCGGCATTCTGCAACTGGTTCACGTACAGCGGCAGCGCTTCCTGACGCCCGGCACTGCGCGCGGCGGCGGCCAGGCCACCGAGATACTGGAACGGGTCGTCCGAGCTGGCCATGCCGTACAGGTGTGAGGTCCGCGACAGCAAGGCCGCGTCGGTCCGGCGCAAGCCGGCGGCCAGCGAGCGGGCAGCCACCGCCGTGCTGACGCCATCGACCGGCACGCCACCGAGATAAGGCTGGCTCATCCGCTGCAGGAACAATTCGCCCAGGCGCGCATCGCGCACCCGCAAACCGTCGTCCTGCACGGCGGCATCGATGCCGGTCCCGTAGTCGCCGACGGGATTGCCGAAAACGCGGGCCTGCCCGATCAGTCCGGCCAGCTTGGCCGGTACGCCCTGAGCAGCCAGTTCGCGGGCAACGTCCCGGCTGTGGCTGGCCACCGCACCTGCCGGCTCGGCATGGCTGACCTCGGCGATGGCCGTGTCGACCAGCGCCATCAGTGCCGGAAACTGGTCGCGGTAGGAGCCGGTGACACTGAGCAGCACATCGACGCGCGGTCGGCCGAGTTCGGCCAGCGGAATCACCGTCACGCCACGCGGCCGGCCGGCATCGTCCCAGACCGGGCGAACGCCCAGTGCGACCAGCGCCTGCGCTTCCATGATGCCCTGATGGCGCAGGGTTTCGCCGGCCCACAACGACAGCGCCAGGCGCTCGGGATATTTGCCGCCATGCTCGCTGCGCCAGGTCTGCAGCCAGTTGTCGAACATCAGTTCGGCCACGGTGTATGCCTGCCGGGTCGGCAGCCGGCTCGGGTCGAGACCGGTCAGGTTGCGCCCGGTCGGCAGGCTTTCCGGATTACGCACCGGGTCGCCGCCATAAGCCGCCGGCAGGAAGCGCCCATCCAGCGCCGCCAGCAATCCCGGCATTTCGTTCTCGGTCGCCAGCAGGCGGTCCAGTTCCTGCGCCCGCTCGGCCAGCGCCAGCAGTGCCTCGCGGTCGATCCGGTGTACGGCGGCGCGGTTCGGCACCGCGTTCTCCGCCTGCTGCGGCCGCAGATCGAGCTGGCTGGCGGCTTCCGCGTCCTGCAAGGCGAGCTTCAGCCACTGCATCGGGCGCGATTCGGCGATCCGCCGGTGATCCATCAGGAAGGTTTCGTCCACATCCTCGCCCAGCGCGTCGAGCAGCGGTGTGCGCAGCGACTGGAGTATGGTCTGCCGGCGCAGTTCTTCGTCAGGCGCCCGGCCGAACACCGCCAGGCCCTGCGGCTGGCTGCCGTGGGCCAGCTGGTCGAGCCAGGGATGCAGCAGTTCGAGAAAGGGATCGAGTTCGGCGCGCACCCGTTCAGCCGACCATTTCAGGTCGTGGTGCAGGCGGCTGTCGACAATCAGGGTCGTCAGCCGGTCGCCGATGGCCTCGCGCGTCGGCCCCTGGTCGGCAATGGCCCATTCGTGCATCAGTTCATGCAGTTGCGCCATTCCGCCCGCCAGACCGGTGGTGGCGAAGATCGGCGTACGATGGCTGACCAGCACGGCACGGCCGCGTCGCTTCGCGGTCAGCGCCTCGCCCAGGTTGTCGACGATGTAGGGATAGACCACCGGCACATCACCGAGCGGCAACAACGCGTCGTCGAGTACATCGAGGCCACGCGATTTGCCGGTGGCCCATTCCTGCGTGCCGTGCGTGCCGAAATGAATCAGGGCATCGGCCTGGCGGGCCCACAGGTAAACCGCCAGGTAGTGATGCGACAGCGGCTGACGGCTGCGGTGCATGAAAGGATTCTGGCCGCGATGCAGGGTTTCCTCGCGCGGCGGTTGCGGCAGCACGGCAAGATTGCCGAACTGCAGGCGGGGTATGACGAAGACCGGTTCGCCCTGCCAGTCGACCAGATAGCGGCTGCGTGTCGGCACGCCCCAGACACTTTCGATCCGGCGCCGCTGCGCTGCCGGCAAGGCCTGCCACCAGGCCAGGTAATCGCGCAGCGGCAGGGCAGCCGCCTGATCGTTGGCCAGCAAGGCGCGCAAATCGCCATCCGGGTAATAGGCGCCGAGCAGCGGCTGCAGCGACTTGATCCAGGTCGCCTCGGCAACCTGCTGCGTGGTATAGCCGGCTTGCGCCAGCGCGCCGCTGACGACTTCCAGGCTGCGCGGGACATTGAGGAAGGACGCGCCGAAATTGCTGCCGCCGGGCGGATAGTTGTAGACCATCGCCACCAGCTTTCTCTTCGCCGGCGGCGTGTCGCGCAGCTGGATCAGGCGTCTGGCCTTGGCGGCAACAGCCTCGGCCTGGCGCGGGATCAACTGTGTCTGCCGGCCGCCGTCGGCATGCGCGGTGACCACCAGCGGATCGACGGCGCCGGCAGCTTCCGGCTGCACCAGGTAGAAGGGGGTATCGGACAGTTTCAGGCCGGTGGGATCGGCTTCCCAGGCGGCGATGTCGCCATGCCGGTAAGGCTGGGTGGCGAGCACCGGGACGCCCCATTGATCGAACAGCGCCTGCAGTGCGCTCGATTGCGAGGCCAGTTGGTGCAGCACCAGCACCCGCGGATGTGCCCCGCCATCGGGGAGCGCGAGCAATTCGGCCAGTCCGCGACTGTCGAGCTGCTGGCCAAACACTGCATAGGCAAACATGCCGCGCGCTGCGAACAGGCGCAGCCACTGTTCCAGCCAGCCGGTTTCGGCATTGACGAAATGATGACGATGGACGAGCAGCGCGACGGCCGGCAAGTCGCGCAAATGCGGCTGTCGCGCCTGCCATGCGGTCAACTGCCCGATATCGGCAAAAAAGCTGCCAGCATCCGGGTGGTACAGGCCACGTTGCGGCCATGCACGGGCCGGCGGCAGGTCGGGCAGGAGTCCGGCCACCGGGGTTTGCGGCTGTTGCTGCCAGGCCCTGGCGAGCATGAAGGCATGGCGGATGTTGTCTTCGCCGCCAAAACGCAGGTAGCCGGCAACACGTCCGGCCAGGTCAGCCACCACCGGATCGCCGCCGGCTTCGGCGCCAATCCATACCAGCCGTTGCGGCTGCTGTGCCGCGTATGCGGTCAACTGCTCGCCGAACAGCTTTTCCAGGCGGCTTCTCGCCGTCGCATGTGGCGCATCGACCCAGACCATGTCGGCACCGGGCAGCGCCCGTGCAAGAGCGGCACGCTGCTCGCCGGTCAGCGCTGGCGTGTCGTTCAGCGGATGATCAAGGTGCTGAACTTGCCAGCCCTGTTCCGCCGCCATCCGCTCGACAACGGCCGTCCGCGCCGCCGGCGTGATGTCGGCGGTCAGCCACAGCAGTTGCCGGGCCTGCGCCACGGCCGCCCAGCAGCACAGGGCGGCGATGGCCAGCGCCCGGAAAAAACGATGAACCATGCGGATCAATCCGCGGCAGGCGGCGAGGCTTCGCCTTCGGGCACGTAGATGATGCTGCCGTCGCGCAGCCGGTAGGCGACGCCGGCGCGTACGCCTTCGCCTTCACCGCTGCTGCCGGTGCCCTGGTAGCGGATTTCCTGGCCATTCTCGCGAATGACCATTTCCACCGGCGATTTTTCCGTATTCGCCGTGGCGTTTTCCGGCTTCGTCGACAGGTTGACCGCAGCCATCAGCGCCACGACCAGCACCAGGAAGACGTCGACCAGGTTGATCGACGACAGCATCGGATCATCGTCGTCTTCCTCGAAAATGCTGAAGTGTTTCAGGCTCATTGCCCCGCTCCCAGGCGCTTGCGGATGACCAGCAGTTCGGCCAGCAACCAGCGTCGGCGCAGCGAGTAGAGAACCAGCCCGATGGCTGCTGCGGCCAGTGCCAGGACGACGCCGGCAAAAGCGTTGCTGAACACCGACAGGGCGGCGTTGCCCTGGCCGCTCGCCACACCCTGCAAGGCCGGGCCGAGCGGAATCATCGTGGCGATCAGACCGAGCATCGGGGTCACCCGGCTGAGCAGGCGCAGCGGTTCGAGCCGGCGCAGGGCGAGCAGTTCAAGCTCCTCGAAATCCATGCCGGCCGCCAGCTGTAGACTGGAAAATGCCGGGTCGGTGCGGCGTTGCCAGGCTTCCATCGCCACCATCCCGGCCATCCAGAGCGCGTAAAGGAAAGCTGCGGCGAGCAGCACGAGAATGGGCGTCAGCAACCACTGCGCCAACTGCAGGAAACCGGCTTCAAGCATGGTCCATCCTCAGAGCGTGATGGCCGGGAAGCGCGGGCGCACCGTAACCGTCTTGCGCTGGCCGTTCAACTGCAGCTGCACGCGCAGTTGCTTCAAGCCTGGATGATCGCGGAAGGCGTGCAGCGAGAAGGACTTCAGCGCCGCCGGCTGCTCGCAATGAAATTTCACGGTGAGGACCACGTTGCTGATATCGACCGCAGGTGTTGCCTTGGCGATATCGGGTGTTGTGCTCGCTGCAGTCACCGTGCACCGTGCCTCGGCGGCCGGCTCGATGAAATTCAGCGGATTGCCGGCGCGGGCTGCGAAGGCATCCCACACCTGCTGCTGGGCTTCGCCGCGCGGCGGATAGTCGTAGCCGAGATAACTTTCGAGCGGAACATCGATACTGACCTCGACAACCGGCCCGTCGACCGTCAGGCGCGCCGTCCCGTGCCCATGGGTATGCGTGCCGTGGGCATGCGCGTTGAAGGAAATGCAGGTGCCGGCGGCGAAAGCGCAGGCGAGCAGGCGCGCAGCGGGGGCGACGCTTGAAAGGGAAGGAAACATGTCGAATACCAAAAAAATCGCCGTCGTCGACATCCCCGTCGACCTGTTGGCACTACAGACCGGCTGTTCACTGGTCCACCTTGTTGGCCGGTATCCGGGCTGGTGGAGACAACCTTCGTCGCCTTCCCAATGATGCGCGAACACATCACCAGTGGCTCAAGAGACGAAAGCAGGGCGGAACCGAAAGGCCCGACCCGTCCACTTACCGTTGCGGGGGCAGCGCTGGTTAGAAGAATCGGTCCTGCAGGACTTTCTTCCCCCAGCTTCCCGTTGAACCGCGGCAAAGGAATCCTGCCGCGAGCACCAACGGCGGCGATGCTAACACATCATGCGGATTGATTTTGCCTTGACCCGGTTTTCAGTCGGCTTCGCTGGAATTGTCAGAATCCTGCCGTCGACCGCAGGATTTGAGCAAAAAGCGGCCGGGGTCGAGCGCATCGACCAGATCGTTTTCCAGCGGCAGCGGTTCGTTTTCCAGACGGGAGAGCAGCAGATCGGCCATCAGCGCCGACCACACGATGCCGCGTGCGCCATAGCCCTGCAGGCACCACAGACCGGGGTGGCGGGGCAGGGCGGCGAGGCGCGGCTGGCCCTTGATGGCGCTGCTGTCGGGCAGCGCGCCGACGATGGGCAGACGATCCGGCGACATCGGCCGGAAACCGACGCGGCCATGCAGGCTGGCCGGATCGATGTTTTCCGCCAGTCCGGGCAGGTTGAGGCGGGCCTGTGCGAGATTTTCCGCGTGATCGGCCAGCCGTTCGGCCGAATCGCTGTCGTCGTATTGCAACGTGGCGCCGATCAGGCACTGGCCGTCGACTTCGGGGATGGCGTAGCAATGTTTGAACACCACATGCGGCAGCGACGCAGCTTGGCCGGCGGGCAGGTGGCTGACCTGACCACGGGCCGAACTTTGCGGAATCGGCGCAAACTGCTCGAAATGCTGCGCGGCGGCGCCGGCCGCCAGAATGACAACCGGTGCCACGGCCAGTTCGTTTCCCGCCGCGTCCAGTAATTGCCAGCCGGTTTCTGTCCCGTCTATCGTTTTCGTTCTTTCCAGCCGGTCGACCGCAGTATTGCAGCGCAGCGCGATCTGTTCGGGAAAGGCGGCAAGCGCTGCCTGGCAAACCGAGCCGGGCTGGACCCAGCCGCCTGCCGGAAACCACCAGCCGCCGGTATCGACCGGCAGACCGAGGCGGCGGACGGCCTCGTCGCGCTCGATGAAGCCGAGCAATTCGGGCGGCCAGCCCAGCCGGTCTACGGCCTTGTGTTGCAGGATTTCATGTTCGGCATCGCGGCCCAGATGCAGCACGCCGCAGGCGGACCAGCGTGCGGTTGGCAGGTTTGCCAGCAAGCGGCGGGTGGCCAGGAAGCCGGCGCGGGTCAGGCGTGACAGGCGATTGTCGTCGGCACTCGGCAAGGGGCGCAGCATGCCGGCCAGATTGCACGAGGCACCGCTGGCCGGACTCGCCGCCTGCTCCAGCACCGTGACTTGCCAGCCGGCAGCGGCCAGCGCGTACGCCGCCGTGCAGCCGGCAATGCCGGCGCCGATGACGACGGCCCGGCGCTCTTTCGGCAGCGGGTAACGCTCCGGTCGTTGGGCGCGCAGTGTGCCGACCAGCATTTGCCGCTTGTTGGCAAAACCGGGGCGCTTTTTTACCGTGAATTCGGCGTCTTTCAGTGCTGTCCGCACCTGGCCGGCGACCGACCAGGTGGCCAGCGTGGCACCCGGTGCGGCCAGTCGGGAGAGCGCCTTGCACAGTTGCGGCGTCCACAATTCCGGATTCCTGTCCGGCGAAAAGCCGTCGAGGAAAAAGGCATCAACCGAGGCGTTGACCGCACGAAGTTGCGTGCTGGCGTCGCCAAAAAACAGGGTCAGGATGACCCGGTGCTGATCGAGAAAAATCCGGTGTACGCCGGATGTCAGCAGCGGCCATTGGGCGTGCAGTTGGTCGGCCAGTTCGGCAAATTCCGGCCAGGCTTGCTGAGCCTGGCGCAAGTCGGCGGCGCTGAATGGGTGTTTTTCGAAGGAGACGAAATGCAGTCGCCGGCAGCGTGCTGGGTCGTTGCGCCAGGCCTGCCAGGTGGTCAGGAAGTTGAGGCCCAGCCCGAAGCCGGTTTCCAGAATGACGAAACGTTCCTTGCTTTGCCAGCGCTGCGGCAGGTCGTTGCCGGTGAGAAACACATGCCGTGTCTGCGCCGGTCCGCCATGGGCCGAGTGATAGACATCGTCGTAAGTGCTGGAGTACGGCGTGCCGATGGTGGCGAATTCCAGGCGGGCAGGCTGCAGTTTTTTCACTAATGCAGCAGGGTGGGTTTGTTACCGGCCGGCATCTCGGGGGGCGCTTTGGCGGGCGTGGGCTGGCTGGTGTAATCCAGCGTCAGGTTCCATGCCGCCTGCTCGGCGGAGGCCCGCAACATGGCGCACAAGGCCTGCAGCAGGTCGGCATTGAGGCTCAGGTTGAAGGTACGTTCACGGCCTTCACGAAAGGTCATCTGGACGGTCTTTTCGTTGATTGCCGTCAGGCTGGCTTCGCTGGTCAGCAGGGGCTGGCTGCCCAGCGGATAGCGCGGGTTTTCTTCCTGGAAGGCCTGATCGAAACTCGGTTGCTGGCTCGGCTCTTGAGCGCTGGCGCCCATCTGCGGCGTGGCCGCGAGATGGTCGATCAGCATGCCGGTCAGCAGTGGCCAGACTTCGCGCAGGAAGTTGCGCGTGAACCAGACGCGAAACTCCTCGTTGGCTTGTGTCGATACGCGCAGCATCAGCCTGTCCTGCACTGCGTCGCGCGCGACCTGTATCTGGCGAAGTTGCATCGGTCGGTCTTTCCGGAGATTACTCGGGACGCATCGACGGGAACAGGATGACGTCGCGAATCGCCGGGCTGTCGGTCAACAACATGATCAGGCGATCGATGCCGATACCGCAGCCACCGGTCGGTGGCAGGCCGTATTCCAGCGCGCGGATGAAGTCGGCGTCGTAGTACATCGCTTCTTCGTCGCCGGCGTCCTTGGCCTTCATCTGTTCCTGGAAGCGGGCGGCCTGGTCTTCGGCGTCGTTCAGCTCCGAGAAGCCGTTGGCGATCTCGCGGCCGACGATGAACAGCTCGAAACGTTCGGTGATTTCCGGGTTGGAATCGGAGGCACGGGCCAGCGGCGACACTTCGACCGGGTAGTCGATGATAAATGTCGGCTCCCAGCACTGGGCTTCGGCGCAGGCTTCGAACAATTGCAGTTGCAGGCTGCCGAGGCCGCCCGGCTTGACCTTCTCGCCGAAGGCATTGATCTTGGCCTTGAGGAATTCAGCGTCGGCCAGTTGCTCGTCAGTGAAGGACGGCTGTTCGCGCTGGATCGCCTGAGTGATGGTCAGGCGATGGAAAGGCTTCGACAGGTCGAGTTCGCGGCCCTGATAGACAAACACTTCCTTGCCCAGCGCTTCGCGCGCGGCGTGGCGCAGCAGGCCTTCGGTGAAGTCCATCAGCGTGTGGTAATTCGCATACGCCTCGTAGAACTCCATCATCGTGAATTCGGGATTGTGCCGCGGGCTCAAACCTTCGTTGCGGAAATTGCGGTTGACCTCGAAGACCTTCTCGAAACCGCCGACGACCAGGCGCTTCAGGTACAGCTCGGGCGCGATGCGCAGGAACTGCTGCATGTCGAGCGCGTTATGGTGCGTGACGAAAGGCTTGGCCGCAGCGCCGCCGGGAATCGGGTGCATCATCGGCGTTTCGACTTCCATGAAGCCGTGGCCGCACATGTAGTTGCGGATCGACTGGACGATGGCCGAACGTGCGCGGAAGGTGAAGCGCGTTTCCTCGTTCATGATCAGGTCGACGTAGCGCTGGCGATACTTCATTTCCTGATCGGCCAGGCCGTGGAACTTGTCCGGCAGCGGGCGCAGCGACTTGGTCAGCAGGCGGATTTCGGCAGCCTGGATGGACAGTTCGCCAGTCTTGGTCTTCATCAGCGTACCGACGACGCCGACGATGTCGCCCAAATCCCAGCCCTTGAACGCCGCGTAGACGTCTTCGCCGACCTTGTCGCGCGCGACGTAGAGCTGGATGCGACCAGAAACGTCCTGGATGGTGGCGAACGAAGCCTTGCCCATGACGCGCTTCAACATCATACGGCCGGCGACCTTGACTTCAACCGGCATACCTTCCAGTTCTTCCGCCGTTTTCTCGCCATAGCCTTCATGCAGCTTGTGCGCGGTGTTTTCACGCTGGAAATCGTTCGGGAAGGCGGCACCGCTCTTGCGCCACTCGGCCAGTTTGGCGCGACGCTCGGCGATGAGCTGATTTTCGTCTTGCTGGACCGGGGCTTGCTGCTCGGCGTTGTCGGAGGTGGCCATGAGGAAGAATCCTTGGAAATTTGAGGTTTGCTGCGGTCGACCGCGTAGAACCCTGAATTTTCGCCGATTTAGGGGCTTAGCGACAAGCACAATGCCGTGGGGTCGGGGAAATTGCCCATCGGCCGAAAGTGAAAAGCGGTGCAATAATCCTGCCCCATGGAAATCCTCATCGACATCATCCTCAAGGCTGGCCGTTCTGCGGTCGAGCTTTCGCTGTTCGTTCTGTTGCCCGTCATGGTCGTCATGCTGTCGTTGATGCGCCTGCTCGAAGCGCGAGGCGTGCTCGACTGGGTGGTCAGCCGACTGGCGCCGGTCTTGAAACCATTCGGCTTGACCGGGCTGGGCGTATTCGCTGCGCTACAGGTCAATTTCGTCAGCTTCGCGGCGCCGATGGCGACCCTGACGATGATGGACCAGCGTGGCGCCTCGGATCGGCATATTGCTGCCACTCTGGCCATGGTGTTCGCCATGGCACAAGCCAATGCCTCCTTGCCGATGATGACGATGGGCCTGGATATCGGCCTGACGCTGCTTTGGTCTTTGCTCGGTGGCCTGGCGGCGGCTGCGGCGACGTATTACCTGTTCGGGCGTGCGCTGTCGGTCAGCGAAGCTGTAGTCGATGAACACCTGTCGCATCCGGTGGCCGAGAGTGCGAAGGGCGTGCTCGACGTGATCAACCGGGCGGGGGCCGAGGCGTTCAAGTTGGCGGTTGGTGCCATCCCGATGTTGGTGTTGTCGCTGGTCGTCGTCACTGCTTTGCGCGTTTTTGGCGTTATCGACCTGTTGACCGCAGGATTGGCCCCGCTACTCGGCTTCTTGTCAATCGATCCGGCGCTGGTCTTGCCAGCGCTGACCAAGTATCTGGCCGGCGGCACGGCGATGATGGGGGTGATGGACGAGATGCGTAAAGCCGGTCAGGTCAGTGTCGAACTGCTCAACGCCAGCGCGGGCTTTCTGATCTCGCCGTTCGATTTGCCCGGGGTGGCCGTCCTGATTTCGGCCGGGCAGCGCATCGCCAAAGTCTGGAAACCGGCGGCGCTCGGTGCCTGCATCGGCATCGCGCTGCGTACGGCGGGGCATATACTGACGGCCTGAGCGTTTTGGAGGTGTCATGAAAATTGCGAAAATTGCCCGTGTCAGCGTTCTGGCCGGTGCATTGCTGTGTCTGGTGACCGGGGCGTCAGCCCGACAGAATATTCTCGGACTGGACGATATGTCCTGTGCCGCCTGGCAGGCGGCGCAAAATGACCCAGAGCAGCGTGCGGCGTATGTCGCCTGGCTGCGCGGGTTTTTGAGCGGTCACAACTATGCTTTGCCGAAACAGCAGGTGTCCACCATCTCCAGTGGCACGATTGAACTGAATATCAAGCGCTATTGTTCGACGACGCGCGATGGCAACCTGAGCGATGCAGCGATGCGTTTGAGCGACGAGTTTTCCGGGCGCAATCAGCCGATCCGGAAATAGTACGGCACGCTGTTCGTGCCGCGTGCCGGAAAGTTTGGCGGCTTGTCGTATTCATGCTCACGGCAACTTCGTCAGGCTTTCATGGCACAATCGCGCATGAACTCGGGGGAGCGCTTGATGAAAATTCTGCTGGTTGACGCGTCCAATCTTTACCTGGAAATACTGCAGCGGGGTTTGTCCCGCTTTCGCGGTGTGCAAGTCCTGCATGTCAGCAACGGCGCAGAGGCGCTGGCGCTACTCAAGCGGGACCATTTTCAGTTTTTCATCATCTCGGGTCAGCTGGTCGATGGCGATGGCATCGATCTGGCAAACAAGCTGCGGACTTCCGGCATTGTCTCCGTCGAACCGATTGTCGTATTGACCGCCACGCCGAGTGAATCACTGGCCGCTGCGGCTGCCCAGTGCGGTGTGACCGAGCTGTTTCGCCGGCAGGACGTGGAAGAACTGCTGACCTTCATGCGTCACTTCCTGGAGGCCAACCAGCCGCTGCGTTGCCGGCTGCTCTACGTCGAAGACAGCCGTGATCAGCGCGAGGCCTTGAGCATGCAACTGCGCAGTTGGGGCATGTCGGTCGATGCCTTTGCTTCGGCCGATGAAGCATGGCCGGCTTTTCTCGCCCAGGATTACGACATTCTGCTGTGCGATGTCGTCCTGGGGGGCAGCATGACGGGCGCCCGACTGATCAACCGCATTCGTCGTCAGCCATTGCCCCGCGGCGGTATCCCGGTGTTGGCGGTGTCGGCCTTCGATAATCCGGCACGGCGTATTGAACTGTTCAATATCGGTATTGACGATTACGTGCCCAAGCCTGTTTTCCCGGCCGAGTTGAGGGCGCGGCTATCCAACCTGCTGGCCCGCAAGCGGGCGGCGGAGCGCAATACCGCTTTGCTTGGCGCAACGGCGCTGGGCGTTTTGGTGATCGATGCCGAAGGCGCCATTCGCTCGATGGATGAGAACGCCTTGTCCATGTTCGGGCTGGATGAGGCGGCGCAGAGAGCGCAAAACTTCCAGCATCTGTACGCCTTGTTTCCGGATGAAAATCGCAGCCTGCTGGCCTCCTTGCTGGCCGGAGAAAAGCTTTGTCGCGTCCAGCATGTGTGTCGGCGCCATGGTGGCAGCAGCTTTCCTGTCGAATTATCGTCATTGGAGCTGGATGCCTGCGATGGGGTGCGGCAGTTTGCGCTGTTGATGCGCGATATTTCCGATGAACAGGAAATCAAGCGCTATCTGATTTCGGCGCGCGAGACGGCCGAGCGAACCGGGCGCATGAAGGCGGATTTCCTGGCCAGCATGAGCCACGAAATCCGGACGCCGCTCAATGCCATCATCGGCATGGCGCATTTGATGAAACGCAACGAATTGAGCAGCGATCAGCGGGATCGGGTAGACCGCATCGATGCCGCCGGGCAGCATTTGCTCGGGGTGGTCAACGACGTACTCGACCTGTCGAGAATCGACGCCGGCAAACTTCAGCTGGAATCGATCCCGATATCGGTTGCCGCACTGGCAGCTAACGTGGCTTCAATGATCCGGGAAAAGGCGAGCGAGAAGGGGATCGAGGTTCATCTGGATGTTCCCGAGATGCCGTCCGGGCTGGCGGGTGATCCTTTGCGGATTACCCAGGCGCTGCTTAATTTTGCCGGCAATGCCGTGAAGTTTACCGATCATGGCCGGATCGATTTGCGCGTCGATCTCCTTGAGTCGACGCCGGCCAATGCGCTGGTCCGGTTTTCTGTCAAAGACACCGGGATTGGCGTCAAGCCGTCGGATGTCGGGCAGATTTTTGAACTGTTTCATCAAGCCGATGATTCGACTTCCCGGCGCTACGGCGGTAGCGGGCTTGGCCTGGCCATCGCTCGCGAACTGGCGCGCTTGATGGGCGGCGATGTCGGCGTGGATAGCCGGCCCAATGAGGGCAGTACCTTCTGGTTCACGGCCCGTCTGCCAAAGACTGGCAGCTTGACCAGCGATCTGCCGGATGAATCGGCGTACGAAGCCATTCTGATCGAGCGTTTCGCCGGTGAAGCGGTGCTGGTCGTCGAAGACAACGAAATCAATCGTGAAATCACCGGCGAATTGCTGGCCGCATGCCAGTTCGATGTGGATTTTGCCGAGGACGGCCTGGTCGCAGTGGCGCGGGTCGCGGCGCGAAACTATCGCCTGATCCTGATGGATATGCAGATGCCGAATCTCAATGGCCCGGATGCAGTGCGGCGGATCAGGGCGATGCCCGGACTCGGCAGGGTTCCCATCATCGCCATGACGGCCAACGCCTTTGCCGAAGACAGGCAACGTTGTCTGGATGCCGGTATGAATGATTTCGTCACCAAACCGATTGATCCGGACCGGTTGTTTGCAGTCATCCTGCGCTGGTTATCCATCGCGCCCGAAGCCTTGCCTGAAATCGTTCCGGTTCTGGACTGCTGACTGGATGCCGAATCCTTGGCCGGCGCCCGTGCCGGTGACGATCAACGGTTAAAGCGTCCGGTCGGGGGCTGAAAATCGCCCCGGATTGCACGTCGACCGCAGTCTTTGACGCGCAATCCGGCAAACAGACTTCCGCTTACACGCCCTGTTTCAGGCTGGCCTGGATGAAGTCATCGAGGTCGCCGTCGAGTACGGCCTGGGTGTTGCCGGTCTCGAAGTTGGTGCGCAGGTCCTTGATCCGGCTCTGGTCGAGCACGTAGGAACGGATCTGGTGGCCCCAGCCAATGTCGGACTTGGCATCTTCCAGCTTCTGCTGTTCGGCCTGCTGCTTGCGCAGTTCGAACTCGTAGATGCGGGCGCGCAGCATCTGCCAGGCTTCGTCGCGGTTGCGGTGTTGCGAACGGTCGTTCTGGCACTGCACGACGATGCCGGTCGGGACGTGCGTCAGACGCACGGCCGAGTCGGTCTTGTTGATGTGCTGACCGCCGGCGCCGGAGGCGCGGTAGGTGTCGGTACGGACGTCGGCCGGGTTGATCGCGATCTCGATCGAGTCATCGACTTCCGGGAACACGAACACCGACGTGAAGCTGGTGTGGCGCCGCGCATTCGAGTCGAACGGCGATTTTCGGACCAAGCGGTGGATGCCGGTTTCGGTACGCAGCGTGCCGTAGGCATGGTCGCCGGTGAACTTGACGGTGGCGCTCTTGATGCCGGCCACGTCGCCTTCCGATTCTTCCATGACCTCGACGCTGAACCCCTTCTTTTCGCCGAACTTCAGGTACATGCGCAGCAGCATGGCCGCCCAGTCCTGCGCTTCGGTACCGCCGGCGCCGGCCTGGATTTCCAGGAAGCAGGGCATCGGGTCGGACGGGTTGTTGAACATCCGGCGGAATTCGAGCGTGCCGACTTTCTTCTCGATATCGGCATTGTCGGCCTCGACCGACAGCAGCGTGTCTTCGTCGCCTTCTTCCTTGCCCATGGCAAAGAGTTCGCGACCGTCCTTGATCGCGCCGTCCACGTCTTCGAGGACGAGCACGATGTCTTCCAGTGCCTTCTTTTCCCGGCCCAGTTCCTGGGCGCGTTTCGGATCGTCCCATATCTTGGGATCTTCCATTTCCTGACTCAGGAGGGTCAGACGCTCACGTTTGTGATCGTAGTCAAAGATACCTCCGCAGCTCGGCGGCGCGCTGCGCCAGATCGTCGAGCTTGTTGGAGATGCTGTTGAGCTGTTCTGCTTCCATTTTTATATCAACCAGTTGAATTCAAACGGCGAATTATACATTGCCCGATCAAGGCTTCGGCGCCTGCCATCTTATGTGAATGGTGCGGTGCACTATGGTGCGCACTTTTTTGGTGCGCCAGTTGGGGCAGGAAGGCCGCTTTTTTCCGGTCTACGGCGGAAAGCTGACAAAAGTGCCAGTATTTTCACCGGGCAAGGTTTTTGCTCAATAAAACCGACTCTGACTTGAAGCCTCAACATTGTGACTGATAAAGCATCATCCTCCGGTTTTCTGCCCGTCCTGCGCAAGCGTCGTGATTCGGCCTGGAATGGCATCGATAGTGAGCGCGTCTTGCAGGTCTTGGTGCGCAATCTTGACGGGATGGTTTTCCGCTGTTCGATTGATCATCAATGGACGATGCATTTTGTCAGCGATGGTTGCCGCGAACTGACCGGTTATTGTCCGGACGAACTGGAGTACAACAAGGTTTGTTCGCTGGAAGCGTTGACGCATCCGGACGACCGTGCGCGGGTGCGCGAGGCGATTGTTGCGGCGATGGCCGGTAGTGGCCGGTATCGCCAGCAGTATCGGATTTGTCCCCGGCAAGGGGGCGAAAAATGGGTGCTTGAGCGGGGCGCCGTGGTGCTCGATGAAAAAGGTGGCCGTGTTCTCGAGGGCTTCATCGAGGATGTGACCGAGCAAGTTGTCGGCGAGCGCCAACTGGCCGATGCCGAGTTGCGTTACCGCAGCATTTTCGAGGATTCAGTGGTCGGCATGTTCCAGACCTCGGTCGATGGCCATTATCTGGCAGCCAACCGGGCACTGGCGGCACTTTATGGTTATGAAAACCCGTCGGCGCTGATTGCCGGCTTGTCCGATATCGCCACCAGTCTTTACGTGGCACCGGGGCGGCGCGATGAGTTCAAAACCTTGATGCGCGAGCACGGCCGGGTGACCGATTTCGAATCCGAGGTCTATCGGCGCGACGGTAGCCGCATCTGGATTTCCGAGCATGCCCACGTGGTGTACAGCCCGGATGGCGAGGCGCTGTATTACGAAGGCACGGTTGAGGATGTCACGGCGCAGCACAACTACCGGCGGCAACTCGAATATCAGGCAACGCACGACCCGCTGACCGGCTTGCCGAATCGCAATCTGTTGCAGGATCGTCTGCAGCAGGTGTTGCGCATGGCGCAACGGCGGGCGACGCAGGGTTCGCTGGCTTTTGTCGATCTCGACAACTTCAAATTCGTCAACGACAGCCTGGGCCATGGTGCCGGCGACCGTTTGCTGGTTGAAGTGGCGCGCCGCCTGAAGGAGTGTCTGCGCGATTCCGATACCGTGGCGCGTTATGGCGGCGATGAATTCGTGCTTATCTTGGGCGATTACGGCGGTCTGAGCGACACCCTGCATATCCTGCATCGCGTACAGGATGCCGTCAGTGCGCCGATGATGCTCGACGGCCACGAAGTGCATGTCAATTGCAGTCTGGGTGTCAGCGTTTTTCCGGATGATGGGGTCGATCTGGAAGTCCTGTTGCGCCATGCCGATGCCGCCATGCACCACGCCAAAAAGCTGGGCAAGGGGCAATTCCAGTTTTATACCGAATCGCTCAACGTCGAGGCACGCGACCGGCTGGCGCTCGACTCGGCCTTGCGGCGCGCCGTTGAGCAGGATGAGTTGTACGTGGTGTACCAGCCCAAGGTAAAAGCCAACGGGCGGACCTGCGGTTTCGAAGCGCTGGTCCGCTGGGACAGCAGCGAATTCGGCGCCGTTTCGCCGGTGCGCTTCATCCCGTTGGCGGAAGAAAATGGCCTGATCGGGCAACTGACCTGGTTCGTCATGCGCGAAGCCTGTCGGCAGGCTGCCGGTTGGCGTGCCGCGGGGTATTCCAATCTGCGTGTTGCGGTCAACATCTCGCCCAGCCTGTTTCGCGAGAAGGATCTGGCGGCACTGGTGCGCTCGGTACTGGAAGAGGCCGGTTTGCCACCGGAAAACCTGGAACTGGAAATCACCGAGGGCATGCTGATGGGCGATGTCCAGCGGGCGCTCACCGTGCTCAAGGAACTGAAGGCGATGGGCGTCTACATCGCGATCGACGATTTCGGCACCGGTTATTCATCACTGGCCTACCTGAAGCGTTTCCCGATCGACATCCTCAAGGTCGATCGTTCCTTCGTCATCGAGTGCGATGCCAGCAACGAAGGTCTGGCCATCACGCGGGCCATTGTGACACTGGCGCATAGCCTGAACCTGCATGTGGTGGCCGAAGGCGTCGAGAAACAAACCCAGCTTGCCGTACTCAACGCATTGGGCTGCCACGAGTTTCAGGGCTACCTGTTCGCTAAACCGCTGCCGGTCGAGGCGCTTGGGGAATATCTGACGCAGCACGCGCGCGATTGATTTGGTGTAGTGAAGCGGTGTGATTGGCTGCCTTAGAGCGGGCAGTCGGTTTCCAGCGTGCAGGCGAGATCAGCAGGGGCCGGTTTCGCAAGGTCGACCATCGTAATCGCCATCCATTTTCACGCCAGGGCAATAACGCAGGAAGTATTTCGCTTCTTCGCAGGATGTCATTTGGGAGCAGTGCTGGCGTCCGTCGCAGCGGAAGCTCTGTGGCGCCGGTTCTGCTGTCGCCGGCCAGGCGTTTGCTGGTTCCGTCTGATGCCAGGATGCTGTCGGCGTAGCGATCTGGCTGCGCTGCATGAATGCGTTATAGCCGTAGTAGCCAACACCGGCGGCCAGCAGCAAGGCGACCAAGCGTCCGAACCAGCCCGGACCGGGCTGCGTTTCTCTATGCCTGGCAGGATGTGTGCGCTGCGCCGGCCGTCCGACCGTTGTGCGATCAAGACAAACCAGGCGCTTTGCCTGCTTTTTGCCATCGTTGCCGGTTTCGATCTCGAAACTCAGGCGTTCACCGAGTCGGGGGCGCAGGCCGTCTTTCGGGAAGGCCGAGACATGAACGAAGACTTCTGGACCACCGGTTGTTGGTGTGATGAAACCGAAGCCACGATCATCGTTCCATTTGGCGAGGGTACCTTCGATACGCATGGGAGTGATCTGGGTTGGTGAATGCTGGGGGCGTCATTTCGAGCGCAGCGCTGGATTGCTTCGCTGCGCTTGAAATGACGGGGCCGTGGTTCAGGAAAAGCGGTTTGGTTCCTTGCTTTCCTGCGTGGCGAAGAACAGCAGGACGATCCAGCCGATGATGGGGAGCAGCCAGAGCAGCAGGAACCAGCCGCTGCGGTCGGTGTCGTGCAGTCGGCGGGCGCCGACGGCGAGCGAGGGCAAGAGTACCGCCAGCGAAAACACGCCGGAAGCGGTCTCGCTGATCATGCCGAGGATGACCGAAGCGAGAAAGGTGAACAACGCGAACCACCAGTATTCCGAACGTGTGGCTCGGCCGTCGAAGGTCGCGTACTTGCTGAAGCAGGTGCTGATGGATTCACCGAATGTCATGCTTGTTCCCCTGGGGCAGTTGGTTGTCATGGCCTGGAGTATGCCATGTGCGATGGTGTGCCAGATGAAAAAGCCCGGTTTTTGAGGTCGACCGCAAAAAAACGGGCTTTTTTCGGGATGCGGCCGGTTTATTCCAGATGTTCGATCATCAACTGCGGGCTTTCCACGCCCTTGTATTCATTGATCGACAGGCGATAGGCGGCGCGGGTGCTGTGGCCGGGCTGGGTGGAAAAGTTGAACTGGATCGCCTCGATCAGCGTGTTGCCCTTGCGCAGCTTGAGTTTCAGGTGCTTTTCCTTGAGTACGCGCTGTTGTTCGACGTCGAACTCATCGACGAACAGCGGTGCCGGGAAGCCCTGGCCCCAGATTTCGTTTTCCAGCAGTTTGGCGGTGGCCAGCGAAATGTAGCCGCCTTCGAGCGGGCCGTCGGTTTCCAGCGTGCGGGTCAGGTCGGACGGGGCGAGGAGTTCGCCAGCAATTTCGGCGAACAATGCCTGGAAACGTTCGAAATCTCCGTCCTTGATCGTCACGCCAGCCGCCATCGCGTGGCCGCCGAAGCGGACCAGCAGGTCGGGCGCGCGCTTGGCGACGAGGTCGAGTGCGTCGCGCAGGTGCAGGCCGGGAATCGAGCGGCCGGAGCCCTTGATGATGCCGCCTTCGCTTTGTGCGAAGGCGAATACCGGCCGGTGCAGCTTGTCCTTGATGCGCGAGGCGAGGATGCCGACGACGCCTTCGTGCCAGCTTGCGTCGAACAGTGCGACGCCGGGCGCGGCGGCTTCGACATGCATCGACTCGAGCAGCAGCAAGGCCTGTTCCTGCATACCGGATTCGATTTCGCGCCGTTCGCGGTTCAGCGCATCGAGTTCCTGCGCGATGTTCAGCGCCCGCGCCGGGTCGTCGGTGATCAGACATTCGACGCCCAGGCGCATGTCGGCCAGCCGGCCGGCGGCGTTCAGGCGCGGGCCGATCAAGAAGCCGAGGTCGAAAGCCGTGGCCTTGCTGGCCTCCCGCCCGGCCGCCTTGAACAGCGCGGCGATGCCCGGTTGCAGTCGGCCGGCACGCATACGCTTCAAGCCCTGGCTGACCAGAATTCGGTTGTTGCGGTCGAGCTTGACGACGTCGGCGACGGTGCCCAGCGCAACCAGGTCGAGCAGATCGGCGAAGTTGGGTTCGGGGCGGTCAGCAAAGAAACTGCGCTCGCGCAGTTCGGCGCGCAGCGCCAGCATCACGTAGAACATCACGCCGACGCCGGCGATGCACTTCGACGGGAAGTCGCAGCCGGGCTGGTTCGGATTGACGATGCAGTCGGCGTCCGGCAAGGTCGCGGCCGGCAGGTGATGGTCGGTGATCAACGTCGCGATGCCGTGCTGCTGCGCACGGGCGACGCCTTCGAGACTGGCGATGCCGTTGTCGACGGTGATGATCAGGTCCGGCGATTGCTGCGCGGCGACATCAACGATCTCCGGAGACAGCCCGTAGCCGAGCTTGAAGCGGTCGGGTAGCAGGAAATCGACGTCGGCGCCGAGCGCCTTCAGGGCGCGCATGCCGACCGCAGTGGCGGTGGCGCCATCGCAGTCGTAGTCGCCGATGATCAGTAATTTGGCTTCGGCTTCGATGGCATCGGCCAGCAGGCTGGCGGCGTCGCTGGCGTGGGTCAGCGCGGCTGGTGGCAGCAGCGATTTCAGTTCGTAATCGAGTTCGGCCTTGTCGGTGACGCCGCGGGCGGCGTAGAGCCGGGCGAGCAGGGGATGCATCCCCTGCTGTTCGAGTTGCCAGACGGTGCGCTGCGGTGCGCTGCGGGTAACGATGCGGGTCAAGACGGTTTTCCTTCCAGCGGTACGGCGGCCAGTGCGTTGGCAATATCGGCCAGCGGGCGGCCTTTCTTCCAGAATTTCCAGCGTTCGCCGCCGCTGATCGTCCATTGCAGCCGGCCGTAGATGGTCGGCGCGACGATCTCGAGGTTTTTGACGGTTTTACCCAGGTTTTTACTCAACTGAGCGCGTAAGGGGGCGAACCAGTGGTTTTCCAGGTCGGCAAAGGTCTGCCGCCAGTTTTCCGGGTTTTCGTAGAGGACGGTCGGTAGCAACTGGTCGAGCACCACCAGCGGCGTCTGCGCGCCGCTGTCGAGCAGTTCGGCCAAGGCTGTTGGTCGCGGCTGCACGGCAATGCCTGTGGCGCGGCCGAGGCCGATGGCCAGTGGATCGTCGGCGAACAGGGCATCTGCTGAGCCGGCCGCTTGTTCGGCCATTCCGGCCACACCGGCGCCCCACAGCCACAGGCTGTTGATCGCCGGCTTGCCCTGCGCTGCACGTTGTTCGTTGACCGGATGCAGGTGCAGGAACATTTGCACTTCGTTCAGCCAGCGATGCAGTGGCGAGGTCTTGTCGGCCAGTTCGCTGTCCATGCGCCGGCCGGCGACGGCGGAAAGTGGCTCGGCGACATGGTCGACCGCAGTATTCAGCCGCAGATACCAGCGCCTTGCCGTTGCCGCATGGAATACGCCGATGTCGGCAAACGTGGCATTGAGCGAAGTGATCAACGCGGCGGCTTCGCCGTCGTCGATCTCGAAGGCGCCGGCATCGGCCAGCACGATGCGTTCATGGTGAAAACACAGATGCACCGGGTCGGCGCACAGCCAAAGTCCGTCGTCGGACCTCGGGCTGGCAACACTGGCCTCAGCTTCGCCCAAGCGGCGAAATGCCGCCGCGCTGCCATCGGGGCGGCCGAACAGGTCGAGCAGGGCTTTTTCCTGTGAAATCCGCGTGGACCGCAGAAATTCGGCATGGCCATCGAGCCAGGTGAAACCCGGTGTCGATAGTTTCCCCAGGGTCATTTGGTCGCCCGGTTCGGGCCAGATCAGTTCGGGGACGAGCAGGGTAAGGCGCACAGCGGGGCCATCCGGTGAAAGCGAAGGCGCGAGTTTACCACTGGAGTTCGGGATGCCTCGGCTGGCGGGTTTTTTTCGTCATGCTCTGTGCGCTGCCCGGCGTCTCCCGAGTCATCGCTTTCAGGTGTCGACTGCCGTTACTGGGCCACCGATGGAGACACTGCCGGCCGAACGCTCACCCTCGGTTTCGGCAAACCGGTAACTTCCCTTGCCGCCGCGTTTCGCCGCATACATGGCATGATCTGCCGCTTTCAGCAATTGCTGGCGGCTTGTGCCGTGCTCCGGGTACAGGGCGATACCGATCGAGCTGCCGGTCTGGATCGTCCAGTCGTTGAGCGTGCACGCTTCGCCCAGGCTGGCGAGGATGTCTTCGGCAATCGTCTGGACCGCTGCCGCATCGCTGATGTCGCGCAACAGGACAACAAATTCGTCGCCGCCCAGACGGGCGACCAGGTCGGTTTCGCGCACCACGGATTTCAATTGCCGGCCGACGTGGACCAGCAGCGCATCGCCGACGTCGTGGCCCATGCTGTCGTTGATGTGTTTGAAACCATCCAGATCGAGAAAGAGGAGCGCAAAACGGGTGCCGCGGGTGGCTGCCCGTTCGACCGCCAGTTCCAGTTGCTCGTTCAGGTTCAGCCGGTTGGGCAGGCCGGTCAGTGCGTCGTGCAAGGCCATGCTGCGAATGCGTTCTTCGGCTTTTTTGCGTTCGGTAATGTCAATGTAGCTGGTGACAAAACCGCCACTTGGTAGCGGCGTGCCGCGGATATCCAGCCAGGTGCCATCCGGTCGTTGGCGTTCGATGTGATGCGCCTGAAAATTCCGCGCGCGTTCGACGGTCGCCTGAATCTGCTCGTCCTTGTCTCCCGTTCCGTATTCGCCGCGTTCGGCATTGAATCGGGCGAGTTCTTCAAAATGCACCCAGCCCTTGGCGAACATCGCGGGCGGGAAATCGAGCAGTTTGATGAATTGCTCGTTGAAGGTGGTGAAACGCAGATCGGGATCGCACAGCGAAATACCGCCGGGGAAGTTGTCGATGATGGTTTGCATCACGTCACGCTGGCGGGCCAGCAGTTCTTCGCTGTGCTTGCGCTGCGTGATGTCGGTGTACGTGGTGACAAAGCCTGAAATCTCGCCGGCAAACTGAAAGGGCACGCCCTCGATCAGGATGCTGTTGCCGCCGGTTTGCGTCCGTTCGAAACGGTGCGGCTTGAACTCCCTGGCGCGGGCCACGTTGATCTTGACGTGATCTTCCGGATCGCCCGGCCCATATTCGCCGCGCTGGGCGTTATGGCGGATGAAATCCTCGAACGGGGCGTAGCGGTACACCAGACGTTGCGGGAAATCGAGGATTTCCATGAAGCGGCGATTCCACAGGATCAGGCGCAATTCGCTGTCGATCACGCTGACGCCCTGCGGCAAGGCATCGAGCAGCGTCTGCATCTGCGTCAGAACCTTCTCGCGCTCGATTTCGGTTTGCCGTTCATGCGTAATGTCATGGAAAGTGCCGGCAAACCAGATGTCCTCCGGGTTCCGGGAGCGGGGTGCGCCACGGACAACCAGATGGATGAATTCCCCCTGCGCATTGGGCAAACCGAGTTCGATGGTGAAGGGCAGGGTACTGCTGACGGCTTGCTCAAGGGCCAGCATGAAGCGGCGTCGTTCGGCCTCGTTCAGAACGTCCGGCAGGTTGCTGCAGGCGGCTGGCTCGGCCGCCATGATCGTTGCCAGCAGTGCTTGCGACGGCTGCGGCAGCAGCATGAAGTTGCTCGCCGGGTCGTACTCCCAATAACCGACCCGCCCAAGTTGCTGGATCAATGCAAGCTGGCGGCTTTCAATGCAGTCGTTGCAGTTTTTTTTCATGACGGCTCCGCATGAACAAGCCAAACGGGTGGCGATGGTTGGGATGTAACGCCTTGTTTTATAAAATATTCGCCGGGCGCTAGCGTACTTTAAACGCTAAGTTAGCATGCGGGATGGCTTTGTGAAGCATGACTTTCATTGTGCACTTGCGTCAAAACGGCGCTCGCTGTACATCAAACGGTCCGTCCAGGTGACATGTGGCTTGAAGTGCTTTTCGAGAACAGTCCACATGCCGTGTTGTTCCGAGCCGGTTTCGATGACCGCCACAGCTGTCTCGCCATGCCGTTCGACCAGCCGTCTGGCGCCATCGGCATAGGCAACGAGCAGCCAGCCTTGCGTATCGTAGGGCGGAACGACCCAGCCGACCGGATAATGCCAGCGCGCCATGGCGGCCTGATACTCGCAGATGACCCAGCCGACCGCCGTATCGGTCTTGTCCAGCAGAATCAGCGACAGATCGGGGTCCAGCCGTTCCGCCCACATGGCCGGGGAGGTCCACATCGGCGCCTTTTCCTCGGCGATGCAACGCCCGGCCAGCGCCTCGGCAGCCTCGGCACGTTCACGCCAGGCGCATATGCGCAAGCCATGTCTTTCCAGGCGCCGGAGCAGGGCAGTCTGATTACGGAAAATCACGCCGGTTTGGCGTCCTTCACCACAAATGCGCAGACGCTGAGGCTGTACGTCGCTCCAGCCCAGCGAGGGCAGGAGGCGTGCCAGCGCCGGGGCGCCGGGCAAGCGATCCGAGTAGGAGATGGAGATGCCGCGTAAAGCGAGTTTCTCCCGCTGTTCTTCCAGCGCGGCGAGTAATTGCCGCGCAATGCCGCGTCGCCGCCAGGCTGGCGAAACCATCAGCGACAGTACGCGTTGCTGCCCCGCTTCAACCCGATGGTCGTCCGCTGCCGCTGAAAGTATCAGACCGACCGGAAGTTCATCCACCCAGGCGACCAGAGCACAGGGACGAACGATGCTCGGCAAATCGGTTTCAATTGCGTGCAGCAGGGGGTGGTAATAACGCCACGTCAGGCTGTAGACCTTCGGGGCATCTGCGGCTAGCAGGGGTTTGATCGAGACAGGCAACACCAGGGAGAAATCCGGCAAAATGAACTTGCCATTGTAATGGGCTGATATAGAATATTCCATTCGATTTTCTCGTTTGTGACTGGCGCTCCGCCAATGTTTTTTGGCGATGCCGGTTTATTTGCATCAATTGCTCTGTTTAAGGAGATGTAACTTGTCTGAAAAAATCAGCCCGGATTTCGTGTTGGATATTCGCCGCAAAACTGAAGATGAACTGATTCGTGCGGCGCAGCTTGACGAAAACTTTCGTGCCCAGTTGTTGAAAGACCCGCACGCCGCGCTTGCGTCTGTGTTCGGCAAGGACCCTGTGCCGAACAAGAAGATCAATGTGATCGTTGAAAGCCCCGACGAGCTGACCTTTGTCCTTCCTGCGCCAACGCTCGAGGACGAATTGCCCGATGAGTTGCTCGACCTGGCATCTGGTGGCACCAGCTTCAGTGCCTTTATTCTTTATGGCCCGCCGTATCCGGAGAGAAAGCCGAAAAAGTAACAATTATTGCGGTCGACCGCAGTAATTGCCGATAAAACGCCCCTGGCCGGATTGCTGTTCCGGGCAGGGGTGTTTTGCATGGGGCGCTCACAAGACGGTTTGCCGGCAGAGTGCGAAATTTGTCGCTTGCCTGATCAGGGCGCGTATCCTTGTCGCCCGCATCTGCTGACGCTGTATTTTCCATGACGACCGAGCTTTCTCCGCGTAGCGAACGTTTCTTCCTGCTGACCCTGGCCGGCATCCAGTTCAGCCATGTGCTGGATTTCATGATCATGATGCCGCTCGGCCCGATCCTGATGCGGGCGTTTGGTATCGGTACGCACGAATTCGGACTGCTCGTGGCGTCCTACAGTTTCGGTGCGGCGATTTCCGGCGTGCTGGCGGCGACCTTTGTCGATTTATTCGAGCGCAAGCGCCTGCTGCTCATCAGTTTTACGCTGTTTGCGCTGGCTACCCTGGCCTGCGGGCTGGCGCCCGGTTATTCGACCTTGATGCTGGCGCGTGGTTTGGCCGGTGTGTTCGGCGGCATCATGGGGGCGCTGATTCACACCATGATCGGCGACGCCATTCCGTTTTCCCGGCGGGCACGGGCCAGTGGCGTTGTGGCCAGTGCTTTCTCGTTGTCGACCATCGCCGGTGTGCCCTTGTCGTTGTGGCTGGCCAATCATTTCGGCTGGCGCGCCCCTTTCATGTTGATTGCCCTGATCAGCGTGATCTTTCTCGCTATCGGCCTGCGTTTCCTGCCCGAGTTGCGCCATCACCTCGGCGAAGAGAAGCGCGCCCATCTGCTGTCGGCCACCTTCAGCGTGCTGGGCGAGGCGAATCACCGGCGGGCCTTGCTGTTTTCCGCCTTGATCATTTTTTCCGGTTTCACGGTGATTCCCTACATCACCATCTACGCCGTGAACAATGTCGGTATTTCCCCCGGCGATATTCCCATCGTCTATCTCGTGGGCGGCTTCGCCACCTTCATCAGCGCTCGCCTGATTGGCCGCTGGGCCGACCATCACGGCAAGGCCGAGGTTTACCGTCGGGTTGCGCTGGTCGCCATGCTGCCCTTGCTGGTGATCACCCATGTCGGCGCGCTGCCCTTATGGGGCTGGCTGCTCTGCTCGACCAGCTTTTTCGTGCTGATCTCGGGACGGATGATTCCGGCCATGGCGATCATCGCCTCGGCAGCTCAAGCCAATTTGCGCGGTACTTTCATGTCGCTGAACGGTACCGTCCAGTCACTGGCCATGGGCTTGGCGACAACGCTGGCCGGTTTCCTGATCACGCTCGATGGCAGCGGCCGGATCGTCGGTTATCCGCTGGTCGGCTATGTCGCCGTCGCGGCAAATCTGCTGGCCATCTGGTTTGTTTCGCGCATCGTCATGCACGGGCGTCATGCCTGATTCGGCCCCTTCCTTTTTCGGAGTTGCCATGGACAAAACGGTTTACTGGATATTGCGCAGCGAAAATCGGCTGCTGGCCTTGCCGGGTCAGGCCGACGGTGGATTTTTCCCATCGGGCAAGGCAAGGGCTTTTGGCGATCCTGAAAAAGTCCTGCCGGTCGGCGAATTGAATGGACTGCCGTGTCTTGCGGTCGACCTGGCCGAATTGCCGAAAATTCCCGGCTATGAAGCGGTTTCCTTGCGCGCAGTATTTTCGCTGGCCGGTCCGGCTGTTTTTGCGCTGGCCGGCCGGGCGACGCAGTTGCTCGACTGGCAGGCCAATCATCGTTTCTGTGGCAAATGCGGCACGCCGACCACGCGTCAAGCCGGCGAACTGGCAATGCGCTGCCCGAGTTGCGGATTGCTCGTCTATCCGCGCATTTCACCTGCCGTGATGGTGCTGGTGCGCCACGGCGACAAACTGTTGCTGGCGCGCAGTCCGCATTTCAAGCCGGGGGTGTACAGCGCGCTGGCCGGTTTTGTCGAGGCCGGCGAGACGCTGGAAGAATGTGCCGTTCGGGAAGTCCGCGAGGAGGTCGGCATCGAGATCGCCAACCTGCGTTATTTCGCCAGTCAGCCCTGGCCATTCCCCAATTCACTGATGGTCGCCTTCTTTGCCGATTACGCCGGCGGGACGATTACGCCGGCGCCGGAGGAAATCGAGGCGGCAGACTGGTTCGCACTCGATGCACTACCCATGCTGCCCGAGCCGATCAGTATTTCACGACGTTTGATCGATGCCGCCTGCCGGTAGGGGAGGCATTTGCTCTCCCACCGGCTCGCCTTCCGAGGTGAAGGCGAGCCCAGGCATTATTTGTTGAAATTCACCTTGGCCTGATCGATGCAACGATCCTTGGCGTTGCCGGAATAGCTGTCACACTTTTCCTTGGCCACAGCGTACTGGGCATCCGACTTGTCAGCCTTGGCATCCTTGCGGGCATCTGTCGACTTCTCATTGGCCGTCATGTTGGCTTCGCTGGATTTCATCTGCGCCTTGGCATCGGCCTTGGCCGCGACTTCAATGGCTTTGGCTTCTTTCACGCAGACATCCTTGATGTTGCCGGCCCGGTCATCGCAGCGTTCCTTGGCCAGCGCATAATTGGCTTCAGCCTTGACGACCTGAACTTCATGACGCGCTTTCAGGCTGGGTTTGTAATTGGCATCCAGTTCGGCGATGGCAATGTGCTCCTTCCCCTTGGCTTCGACTTCGCAGACATCGCCGGCATTGCCCGACAAGGATTTGCAGGTGGCCTTGCTCGCCTTGTACTGTTCGCTGATTTTTTCCTTGCTGCTCTTGAACTCTTCTTTGGTCATGCCTTCAGCCATGGCACCCGTGCTGAACATCAGGGTGAGGGCCAAGGCAATTGTGTTGATGTCGAATTTGTTCATGGTCTTTCCTTCCAGAAAGGGTTGGCTGCCAATCCAGAAAACAGGAAGAAATTTCCGCAGGCTTGGCTGAACCAAGCGTAGTGGGACGACCATGATTCATCTGTCTGATGTCGAACATAGGCCGTTTTCCTGAGCAGACAGGTGTCGACCGCAGCAGCGAGTGATGTGCGCTGCTGAAACTGCGTCTCGGATATTCATCTGTAACTTCGGATCAAGTCAGCAGCAGCTTGCTGCCGATCAGTACCAGCATGACCGCAAGTGCCCGACGCAGGATGTGTTCGGGGATTTTTGCCGACAGTCGGCTACCGATATAGATGCCGGGAAGCGAGCCCAGCAGCAATGCGCCGAGCAGGGTCCAGTTGACGCTGCCCAGCCACCAGTGACCCAGGCCGGCGACCAGTGTCAGCGGGACGGCGTGTGCGACGTCGGAGCCGACGATCTTGACCGAACTCAGTTTCGGATACAGGAAGAAAAGTGCAGCTACACCCAGTGCGCCGGCCCCGACCGACGAAATGGATACCAACACGCCGAGCAGGACGCCGACCAGTACGGTGATCTTGTCGAGATGCTTTTTCCGCCAGTTGGTGTTGTCGTGGTGTGCTGCATATTGCTGGACCCGGCGGCCAAAAAACAGCGCCAGCGAGGTGAGCAGCAGGGCGACGCCGAGAATGATTGAAATCAGTTGGGTCAGATCGTCGCTGCGCTTTGGCAGAAAGGACATGCCGACGATGGTGATGGCCGCCGCCGGGAGGCTGCCGGCGGCCAGCAGGCCGGTCAGGCGCCATTCGACGTGACCTTGCCGGCCGTGCACGACGGTGCCGCCGGCTTTGGTGATCGCCGCATAAAGCAGGTCGGTGCCGACTGCCGTGGCCGGGTTGATGCCGAAAAACAGGACCAGCAAGGGCGTCATCAGGGAGCCTCCGCCAACGCCGGTCAAGCCGACAATGATGCCTACGGTGAAGCCTGATGCGGTGTACAGCCAATCCATGATGTGCTCGATGTCTTCGGATAACGAGGCGCATCGTAACAAAGCCGGTATTGAACAAAAATTCTAAAAAGGTAATTGTTTATAGCTAATGGGTATAAGCAATGGATTTCTTTGCCAAACATTGGCTTTTATCCAGGCGTCAGTCTTCGAGCAGGTTTGCAGTGCGGTCAGTGAGCCTGGTCTCAGGGGATGCTGAGTGAGTTTTCAACGGATGAATTTTTACCATTTTTTTATATTTTCACTCCCCTATTTCTTGAAAATTTTAATAAGCGTTTTCCTAGTATGGCCCTGTCGCAATACCTACATGGGGAGTATTCATGGATTTCGTTTATCTCGCTGGTATCGGGCTGTTTCTTACCCTGATGCTCGGCTTCGCCGCCGGCTGTGCCCGGCTCGGGGGGGCCAAATGACTTGGCTTTTCATTCTTAGTGGCGTTGTTGCCGTTGGTCTGCTGGTCTATCTGATCGCCGCGCTGATCAATCCGGAGGATTTCTCATGAGCCATCATGCGTGGATTCTGCTCGGACTTTACCTTGTTGTCTTGTTACTCACGGTCAAACCGTTGGGAACCTACATCGCCAACGTAATGGAAGGTCGCTTCCGTCTGGCTGGCAAGATCGAAAGTCCGCTCTATCGCCTGTGCGGTATCCGCCAGGATGAAGAAATGGGTTGGCTGAAATACGCCTTCGCCATCCTGCTTTTCAATGCGTTCGGGGCGCTTGCTGTCTATGGGCTGCAGCGCTTGCAGGCCGGCCTGCCGTTCAATCCGCAGGCTTTTCCCGCAGTCAGTCCGGACTCCGCCTTCAACACGGCGATCAGTTTTGCTACCAACACCAACTGGCAGGGCTACGGCGGCGAAGCGACGATGAGCTACCTGACCCAGATGCTTGGGCTGGCCGTGCAGAATTTCCTGTCGGCTGCCACCGGCATCGTCGTCGTTATCGCCCTGATCCGCGGTTTCGCCCGGCATAGCGCCAAGACGGTTGGCAACGCCTGGGTCGATCTGAGCCGCGTCACGCTTTACATACTGCTGCCGATTTCCATCGTCTACGCGGTCTTCCTGACCAGCCAGGGCGTCATCCAGAACTTCGACGCCTACAAGGAAATCACGACGCTGGAAGTGACCGGTTTCGAGATGCCCAAGCTCGACGCTGCCGGCCAGCCGGTGAAGGACGGGCAGGGCGCCGTCGTCACCGAACCGGCGCAGACGCAAAGCCAGACCCTGGCCATGGGCCCGGTCGCCTCGCAGGAAGCGATCAAGATGCTGGGCACCAACGGTGGCGGCTTCATGAACGCCAACTCGTCGCATCCCTTTGAAAACCCGACGCCGCTGTCCAACTTCATCCAGATGCTGTCGATCTTCCTGATCCCGGCCGCACTGTGCTTCACCTTCGGCCGTATGGTCGGCAATACGCGCCAGGGCTGGGCGGTGCTTGCCGCGATGACCCTGATGTTCGTCGCCTTCGCCTCGGCAGCGATGTATTTCGAACAGCAGACCAATCCCTTGCTGACGCAACTCGGGGTCGATCCGGCCGCCGGCAACATGGAAGGCAAGGAAACCCGCTTCGGCATCGCCGAATCCGGCTTGTTCGCCACCATCACGACGCTGGCCTCCTGTGGTGCGGTCAACGCCATGCATGACTCGTTTACGCCGCTCGGCGGTCTGGTGCCGCTGGTCGGCATGCAGCTCGGCGAAGTGGTCTTCGGCGGCGTCGGCACCGGCCTGTACGGCATGCTGATTTTCGCCATCATGGCTGTCTTCATTGCCGGTCTGATGATTGGCCGCACGCCGGAGTTTCTGGGCAAGAAGATCGAGGCTTTCGAGATGAAGATGGTTTCCCTCGCCATCCTGGTGACGCCGTTGCTGGTGCTGCTGGGTACCGCCATCGCAGTGACGGTGAGCGATGGTCGAGTCGGTATTGCCAACCCGGGTGCCCATGGATTCTCGGAAATCCTCTACGCCTTCACCTCGGCGGCCAACAACAACGGCAGCGCCTTTGCCGGCCTGTCCGCCAACACGCCGTTCTACAACGTGATGCTCGGTATTGCCATGTGGTTTGGTCGCTTCGGCGTGATCGTGCCGGTGCTGGCCATCGCCGGTGCGCTGGCCGCCAAGAAACGCATCGCCGTTGGTGCCGGTACGCTGCCGACGCATGGCCCGCTGTTCGTCTTGTTGCTGATTGGCACCGTGTTGCTGGTCGGCCTTCTGAATTACGTCCCGGCGCTGGCTCTTGGCCCCGTCATCGAGCACCTCGTGCTCTGGGCCGGTCAATAAGCCTGGGGAGAACACAATGACACGCAAGACTTTTACCCTGTTCGATCCGGCGCTGGCCATCCCGGCCATTGCCGATGCCTTCCGCAAGCTGAACCCGACGGTGCAGTGGCGCAACCCGGTGATGTTCGTCGTCTATATCGGCAGCATCCTGACCACCATCCTGTGGCTCCACGCCTTCGCGGCCCAAGGCGAGGCAGGGATGGTGGAAAACCCTGGCTTCATCCTGGCGATCACCGTCTGGCTATGGTTCACCGTACTTTTCGCCAACTTTGCCGAAGCGTTGGCTGAAGGACGCAGCAAGGCCCAGGCGGCATCGCTGCGCGGCCTGAAGCAGGAGACCTGGGCCAAAAAGCTGCGCGAACCGAAGCGCGATGCGACGTGGGTCATGACGCCGGCCAGTGAGTTGAGAAAGGACCATATCGTCTTGGTCCAGGCCCAGGAAACCATCCCGGCCGACGGCGAAGTCATCGAAGGCGTCGCCTCGGTTGATGAGTCCGCCATCACCGGCGAATCGGCCCCGGTCATCCGCGAATCCGGGGGCGACTTCTCGGCTGTCACCGGTGGCACCCGCGTGCTGTCCGACTGGATCGTCGTCCGGGTTACCGTAAATCCGGGCGAAACCTTCGTTGACCGCATGATTGCCATGGTCGAGAACGCCAAGCGCCAGAAGACGCCGAACGAAATCGCCCTGAGCATCCTGCTGGTCGCGCTGACTATCGTTTTCCTCGGTGTCACGGTGACGCTGCTGCCGTTCTCGATGTTCAGCGTCGAGGTCGCCGGGGCCGGCACGCCGATCAGCATCACCGTACTCATCGCGCTGCTCGTCTGCCTGATCCCGACCACCATCGCCGGCCTGCTGTCGGCCATCGGTGTGGCCGGCATGAGCCGCATGATGCAGGCCAACGTGATTGCCACTTCCGGCCGCGCCGTTGAAGCGGCGGGCGACGTCGATGTACTGCTGATGGACAAGACCGGCACGATCACGCTGGGCAATCGTCAGGCTTCGACTTTCCTGCCGGCCGATGGCGTGAGCGAAGCTGAATTGGCCGATGCCGCTCAACTTGCCTCGCTCGCCGATGAAACGCCGGAAGGCCGCAGTATCGTGGTTCTTGCCAAGCAACGTTTCCAGTTGCGCGAGCGCGATATTCAGGCGCTGGATGCCCACTTCGTGCACTTCTCGGCCAATACCCGAATGAGCGGTGTGGACATGGCCGGTCGCCAGATCCGCAAAGGCGCCGCCGATGCCATCCGAAAGCATGTCGAGGCGCTGGGTGGCAAGTTCCCGCCGTCGGTCTCGGGAAAAGTGGATGAAGTGGCGCGCCGCGGCAGCACGCCACTGGTTGTTACCGACAGCATGCGTGTCATGGGAGTCGTTGAGCTCAAGGACATCGTCAAGGGCGGCATCAAGGAGCGTTTCGCCGAACTGCGCCAGATGGGCATCAAGACCATCATGGTGACCGGCGACAACCGCGTTACTGCCGCCGCCATCGCTGCCGAAGCCGGCGTCGACGACTTCCTGCCGGAAGCCACGCCGGAAGCCAAGCTGGCGCTGATCCGTCAGTACCAGGCCGAAGGCCGCCTAGTGGCGATGACCGGCGACGGCACCAACGACGCTCCGGCCCTGGCCCAGGCCGACGTCGCGGTGGCCATGAACACCGGCACGCAAGCCGCGAAGGAAGCCGGCAACATGGTCGACCTCGATTCCAATCCGACCAAGCTGATCGAGGTCGTCGAAACCGGCAAGCAGATGCTGATGACGCGCGGTTCGCTGACGACATTTTCCATCGCCAACGACATCGCCAAGTATTTCGCTGTCATCCCGGCTGCTTTCGTCAGCACCTACCCGCAGCTCGCCGCGCTCAATGTCATGGGCTTGGCCAGCCCGGCCTCGGCCATCCTGTCGGCGGTGATTTTCAATGCCCTGATCATCGTCTTCCTGATTCCGCTGGCCCTGACGGGCGTCAAGTACCGGCCGCTCGGCGCGGCGACGCTGCTGCGCCAGAACCTGGCGATCTATGGCCTGGGCGGCGTCATCGTTCCATTTATCGGCATCAAGCTGATCGATCTGGCGATTAGCGCCGTTGGTCTGGTCTGAGGAGAAAACTCATGAAAACCCTGTTGCGTCCTGCCGTCAGTCTCTTCGTTCTGCTTACTGCCGTCACCGGCATCGCCTACCCGCTGGCCGTGACCGGCATTGCCAAGCTCGCTTTTCCCGAAGCGGCCGAGGGTAGCCTGATCGTCCACGATGGCAAGGTGGTCGGTTCCCGCCTGATCGGCCAGAACTTCACCGATCCCAAATATTTCTGGGGCCGCCCCTCGGCCACCGGGCCGATGCCTTACAACGCCAGCGCGTCCGGCGGTTCCAACCAGGGGCCGCTCAATCCGGCCCTGGTCGATGCCGTCAAGGGCCGCATCGACACACTGAAAGCGGCCGATCCCACCAACCCACTGCCGATCCCGGCCGATCTGGTCAATGCCTCGGCCAGTGGTCTCGACCCCCATATCAGTCCGGCCGCAGCCGATTACCAGATCGCCCGTGTCGCCCGCCTGCGTCAGTTGCCGCCGACCGCCGTCCAGGCGCTGGTCAGCCAGCACACCGAAGGTCGCCAATGGGGCGTCTTCGGTGAACCGCGGGTCAACGTCCTGCAACTCAACATTGCGCTTGATTCACTGCGTTAAAAACACCGAGAGACTCATATGAAAAAGCATTCCGCTCCGCTTCGCTCCCTGGTCACCCTTGCGCTGACCGTCAGTTTTTCGGCACCGCTTCTGGCAGATCAGGTGCCAACCGCCGAGCATAGCCTGACCGGCAACCTCGGCCTGTTCTCCAGCTACCGTTTCCGTGGCATCGACCAGACCTTTGGCAAGCCAGCCTTGCAGGGTGGTTTCGATTACTCGCATGCCAGCGGTTTCTACGCCGGCAACTGGAATTCCAATATTTCGTCCGGTGCAGGTTATCCGGAAGGCAATCTGGAGATGGATTTCTATGGTGGCTATAAGGCCAGCTTCGGAGATTTTGGCATCGATCTCGGCAGCTTGTATTACTACTATCCCGGTACCGAGCTGACGATTTCGAACCGGGGGAAAACGCATACTGGCAGCGTCGATAACACCGAAGTGTACGTTGCAGCCTCCTGGAAAAACGTCTCCCTGAAGTATTCCCACGCAATCAGTGATTATTTCGCCATGCCGGGCAGCAAGGGAACGGGCTATCTGGATTTGTCCGCGAACTACGATCTGGGTGACGGCTGGGGGATCAATGGCCATGTGGGTTACTTGCGCTTTAAAAACGTGAGCAACGGTAGTTTTACTGACTGGAAACTCGGAGTAAGCAAGAGTATTTCTGGTTGGACGCTTGCTCTGGCCTACATCGACACCAATGCGCAAGGGAGTTGCGGCAGCAGTGAGTTCTATTGTTTTGCCAATTCCCTGAACAAGCAAAATGTCCAGAACGGCAGCCAGACCAAGGATGCTGGTCGCGGCATCGCGGTCATCTCCGCCAGCAAGACATTCTGATTCCGTGGAGGGGCCTGCTTTTAGTCCCTCCGCTCGGAACGTTGTCGACAGAACAATCTACAGGAGTAGTCCAAGTGAGCACCATTGCTGAATTGCTATCGAAGAAAGACATTCTTCTTGACCTGGAGGTGCCAAGCCAGATTCGTTTGCTACAGGAAGTGGCCCGGCATATGGAGCGTGAGCATGGCATGCCGCAAGAATGGGTGTATCAGAGCCTTTTGCGTCGGGAACAGCTAGGGTCAACGGCCCTTGGCGGTGGGGTAGCCATCCCGCATGCCCGGATCAAGTATCTTGAACGTATTCAACTCGCCTACCTGCGCCTCAAACAGCCCATTCCCTACGATGCACCGGATGGCAAGCCGGTGTCAGACATTCTTGTGATTCTGGTTCCGAAGGAAGCAACCGAAGAGCATCTCAGAATCCTGTCTGAAGTAACCCAAATGTTTTCCGATCCTCAGTTCCGTCAGCAGCTTTGCTTGTGCACGGAAGCGGCGGAGACCAAGAAGGTGTTCGACGCTTGCTTGCTTGCCGCATGAGGCTCTGATCAGGAGGTGATCGCTTTGCCCGGCATGACTCATGTGCCAGGGCAGCTAATTCGAAGAAATCATGGATACGCTGAATTTTTTACTGACATTAGCCGCCTTTCTCATTCCCGTGGGATTGGCCTGGTTGTTTATCAATCGAAAGTGAGAGACAGCATGAACGCTGAGCTATGTATCGGTATCGCCTCAACGAAAGAATCTCTTGAGGTTGCTGCGTTGGAACCCGGTAAGGCGGTGGTGGTGATGAAGTTTCCGGCAACGGGAATGGGCATTGAAGGGATCAGGATTTTTCTGTCCAGCTATGGAAACCCGGTACGGATGGCGGTGGCAGGTGTGGCGGCATTGAATCTTGCCCTGAAGCTCGGAAACGCCTCTGGACGGGAAACCTTCATCGTCTCGTCGACAATTGCCGATCACGCGCTAGCATTGGCTCATTACGCTGGACATGCGGCATAAGCCATCATGGTGCGACACATTTGCCCGGTTTGCGCTAAGCACCATGAGATCCATGTGATTCTGCATCGGTTGTCCTATGGTCGGCAGCGAACCTGTTCCCCACACTGCAAGGCGCTATTCCCCGGGCTGGTTCGAGCCCGGTTGCTGGCAGAGATAGCGAGAAATTTTCAGGAAAAATGAGGTCAAACCCATGTCCGATCAACGTCCCGACCCGGATCAGTTACTGAATCGCCTGAATGCTGAGGAAGCCAAGGCTCGGCGTGGCAAGCTGAAGATATTTTTCGGTGCCTCGGCCGGCGTCGGCAAAACCTACGCCATGCTGGGCGCTGCCCGGCAGCAACTCCTGCAAGGTGTTGATGTGGTGATCGGCATCGTCGAAACCCATGGCCGGATGGAAACGGAGGTGATGACCGACGGCCTGGAATATTTACCGCTGCGGGACGTTCCCTATCGTGATCGTGTGCTCAAAGAGTTCGATCTGGATGGCGCGCTGGCCCGCAAACCCGCATTGATCCTGATGGACGAACTGGCTCATTCCAACGTGGCTGGTTCACGCCATGCCAAACGCTGGCAGGATATCGACGAGTTGCTGGCGGCTGGTATCAATGTCTATTCCACGGTCAACGTTCAGCATCTCGAAAGTTTGAACGATGTGGTTAGCGGCATTACCGGCATCCGCGTCTGGGAGACGGTGCCAGACAAAGTATTCGATGCCGCTGACGAGGTTGTCCTGGTCGACCTGCCGCCAGATGAACTGTTGCAACGCCTGCAGGCTGGCAAAGTCTATCTGCCCAACCAGGCGGAACGGGCGATTCGCAACTTTTTCCGCAAGGGCAACCTGATCGCCCTGCGTGAACTGGCACTGCGCCGTACGGCGGATCGGGTTGACGATCAGATGTTGCAATACCGGCGCGACCAATTTGTTTCTCCGGTCTGGCAAACCCGCGATTCACTGCTTGCCTGCATTGGTACCGGCATGGGGGGAGAAAAAATTGTTCGGACGACGGCCCGCGTTGCCAGTCGGCTGGAAGCTCCATGGCACGCCATCTATGTCGAAACGCCGGCTTTGCAGCGTTTGTCTGAAGAAGCGCGCCATCGCATCCTGCGCAACCTTAAATTGGCTGAAGAACTCGGTGCCCAGACGGCAACGCTTTCCGGTAACGAGGTGGAAGAGGTCGCGGTCAAATATGCCCGTGATCACAATCTATCGAAAATTTTTGTCGGGCGGGATAGGCCGCGTCTCTGGCGCCCCTGGTATCGCTCTTTTGCCGAGCGGATAGGTCAGCAAGCCCCCGATCTTGACGTGCTCCAGGTGGCGCGTGCCGATATCGACAGGGAGGCCGGAAAGGGGAGAGACAGGCCTGTCGGTGACGGCATTTTCGATCAGTGGCCGTCTTACGCCAAGGCAGGCGCTGGATGCGCGCTAGCCGGGCTGGCTGCAACCGTGCTGTTTCCAATCGTTGATCTACCGAACATCGTCATGGTCTTTCTACTGGCGGTGGTGCTGGTCAGCGTACGTTACGGTCGCGGCCCCAGCGTACTGGCATCCTTTTTGTCGGTGGCTTTTTTTGATTTCTTTTTCGTCCAGCCACGTTTTTCCTTTGCCGTCAGTGATGTGCAGTACCTGATGACCTTTATTGTCATGCTGGCCGTCGGTCTGATCATCGGACAACTTACCGCCGGTTCGAAATACCAGGCCAAGGTGGCGACACGGCGTGAGCAGCGTGTCCGATCCCTCTACGAAATGTCGCGCGATCTGTCCGGCGCCTTGATGCCAGAGCAGATTGCTGAAATCGGCGAGCGCTTCATCGTGGCTGAATTGGGCGCTAAAGCGGCGTTCCTGCTGACCGATGACAACGACCGCTTGCAGCCTGCGCTTCCATCGGCGAATGGCATGCCGGTTGTCGATATGGGTATTGCGCAATGGGCATTTGATCATGCCGAGGCGGCCGGGCAGGGGACCAACACGCTGGCCGCCAGCCCCATCCTGTATTTGCCGTTGAAGGCACCAATGCGTCTGCGTGGTGTGCTGGCACTCGAAATACGCAACACGGATCGTTTGCTCATCCCGGAGCAGCGGCGACTGCTCGATACTTTTGCCTCGCTGATCGCCATTGCCCTGGAGCGGGTGCATTACGTCGAGGTTGCCCAGAATACGACCGTGCAAATGGAGTCAGAGCGTTTGCGTAACTCCGTACTGTCAGCCATCTCTCATGATTTGCGTACCCCGATGAGCGTTCTGGTCGGCCTGGCCGATTCCATGTTCCTGACCCAGCCGCCACCAACCGGCCCGCAGGCTGAAATTGCCCGATCGCTTAAGGAAGAGGCACTGCGCGTTAGCGGTCAGGTCAATAATTTGCTCGACATGGCCCGCCTGCAATCCGGGCGTATCGAGTTGAACCGTCAATGGCAGCCGCTGGAGGAAGTCGTCGTCAGTGCGTTGAAAACGCTGGAGCGGGCTTTAGCAGAACATCAGGTCATGGTTTCCCTTGATGAAAACTTGCCGCTGGTTAATATCGATTCCGTCCTGATGGAGCGGGTCATCTACAACCTGCTGGAAAACACCGTGAAGTACACGCCGCCGGGAAGTGCTGTCGAGATTGGTGCCACGGTCAAGGAAAGGCTGATTGAGGTCTGGATCGACGACAACGGCCCCGGCTTGCCGGAAGGAAAAGAGGAGGTGATTTTCAAAAAGTTCGAACGCGGTCAACCGGAGGGTACGACCCGGGGCGTCGGACTGGGGCTGGCCATTTGTCGTGCTATCGTCGAAGCGCACGGTGGAGAAATCCACGCTGAAAATCGCTTGCAGGGCGGCGCTCGCTTCATGTTTACCTTGCCCAAAGGTAATCCGCCTTTACTTGATGCCGAGGAAGCATTCGATGCCGAGGAAACTTGATTAAATGTCTGCCACCACGCCGACCGTGATTGTCGTTGAGGATGAAGCCAAGATTCGCCGCTTCATCAAGTTGGCCCTGGAGGCCGAGCAACTGAACGTGTTCGAAGCTGATTCAGTGGTCCGTGGCCTGATCGAGGTCGGCACCCGACAGCCTGATTTGGTTGTGCTCGATCTCGGCCTTCCGGATGGCGATGGGATTGACCTGATCCGGGACATGCGGACGTGGTCGGAAATTCCCATCATCGTTTTGTCCGCACGTACTGCCGAAGCCGACAAGGTGGCAGCACTTGATGCTGGCGCCGACGATTACCTGATCAAGCCGTTTGGTGCGGCAGAACTCCTGGCTCGGGTTCGTGCTCACCTTAGACGGCATTTCCGTGCGGGGGCCACGGGCGTGACGGTATTCGAGTTTGGCAAGGTTTGCGTCGATCTTGGCAAGCGGGTCGTTGAGAAGGATGGGGAACAAATCCACCTGACACCGATTGAGTTCAGATTGCTCGCGTACATGATTGCCCATCCTGATTCGGTACTGACACATCGCCAGTTGTTGAAGGCAGTCTGGGGGCCATCCCATATCGAGGATAGTCACTACGTTCGCGTCTATATGGGGCATCTCAGGAAGAAAATCGAGGATGATCCGACCCGGCCAAAATTCATTCTGACAGAATCCGGTGTTGGCTACCGTTTCGTGAGCTAGTACCGTTTCGGTGATCGACCAAGCTCTTATAGGTTTTGCCGCTATGTTCAGGTTCCTTGGTTGCCATAGCCTTGTTTCGTCATTCATCATGGCGCGCTGGCGCCAAGTCTTCAGCATGCCTTTCGTAGCGTTGCTCCATTGATTTTCGGGGCAGCCCGGCAATACGCGTAGCCGCTTGCTCGTGATTCCTGCGGTCGACTGCCCATTCAGGTGATTTTTGCGGCATAGCGGTTCAGCAATGTCGGTAGTTTGAGGCAGCACACGATCCGGTATCGGGACAAGCTGCTAACACCTTCTTGTGGTTTGCCGCTCAGTCGGTGTCTGTTTGTCTTGTGTTCGCCAGCCCACAGACTGTGGGGGCACCTTGCGGCCATCATGCCACCCAGAAAAGCCTGCATTGCAAGCTAACTTAGGGGATACAAAGCATGAAAAAGAACAAACTTCTACCATTTGCCCTGCTGGTTTTGAGTCAAAGCCTGCTGGCCCAGCAAGTGCCCAGTGCGGGCGGGCAGATGCAGCAGATTCCGCCCATACCCAGCCCGCCAAAAGCCGCACCGCAGATTGAGGTCAAGCCGGTTCAGGGAAGTGTCATGACTGCGCCCGATACGGCCACGATGATCGTCCAGCGCCTGATCGTGACGGGGGCGCAGACTTATTCCGAAGCCGAGTTGCTGGCGCTGACCAGGTTTGTGCCGGGGAGTGAGCTGAGTCTCTCCCAGTTGCGGGCAATGGCGGCAAAAATTGCGGTCCACTATCAGCGCAACGGGTTTTTCGTCGCGCAGGCTTACTTGCCGGCGCAAGACATCAAGGATGGCGTTGTCACCATTGCCGTGGTCGAGGGGCGCTACGGGCAGATCACACTGAACAATCAAGCGCCGGTTTCCAGTGCATTGGCCGATGGTCTGCTGAGTGGTATCCAGACAGGCGATCCGGTTACGTCGGCACCGCTGGAGAGCCGACTGCTGCTGCTCTCCGATTTGCCCGGCGTGGTCGTCAAATCGACCCTGCTGCCAGGGGCTGCAGTCGGCACCTCTGATTTGCGTGTTGACCTCACACCGGGGCGGCGTATCACCGGCAGTGTCGATGCCGATAATGCAGGCAACCGTTACACCGGCGCCTATCGGGCTGGTGCCACGGTCAATTTCAATGAACCCTTGGGCTTGGGCGATGTGGCCTCTTTGCGCGTGTTGACCGCAGGTTCCGGCTTGAACTACGGCCGCGCCGCCTACCAATTGCAATTGGGCAAAGCCAGCGTCGGTGTAGCCTACAGTTATCTTGAATATGAACTGGGCAAAGAGTTTAAAAGCCTGGATGCTCACGGCACGGCACAGATTGCCAGCCTGTATGGTCGTTACCCGCTGATTCGCTCGCGCAATAACAATCTCTACGCCGGGCTTGCGCTGGAGACCAAAAAGTTTGAAGACCGGGTGGATACGACGCGATCAGTCTCCGACAAACGCGCCCATGTGGCGACGGCCAGCCTGAACGGGGATTGGCGCGACAATTTTGGCGGCGGCGGGATCAATAATTACGCCTTCGCCTGGGGCGTCGGCGATATCGACCTGCAAACGCCGGTGGTGCGTGCCTATGACGATGCAACGGCGCGCAGCGATGGACATTTCAATAAATTCGCTTTCAGCGCCGCGCGGCTACAGCGGGTGACCGATAGCGTTTCACTCTCGGCGGCTCTCAGCGGTCAATGGGCATCGAAGAACCTGGACGTTTCCGAGAAGATGGAACTCGGTGGCATGTATGGCGTGCGGGCTTATCCAGAGGGTGAGGCTTATGCCGACGAAGGTTATCTGTTGAATCTGGAAGCCCGGCTGCAATTGCCGAAATTTTCCCAGAGCATGCCTGGACAAATACAGTTGATCGGATTTGTCGATACCGGCACGGTCACGGTGCACAAAAACCCGTGGGGCCCCGGCAAAAACACGCGAACGCTCAGTGGTGCCGGTGTTGGCGCGAACTGGTATGAGGCCAACAACTTCATGGTGCGGGCCTACTACGCCTTCAAACTCGGCAGCGAAGATGCCACCTCTGCCCCGGATAAGTCGGGCCGTTTCTGGCTCCAGCTCATCAAGTATTTCTGATCCGATTGATCGGCTCCCTGCGTGATCCCCTTGCCAGTTAAAAAATTTGGAGTTGCCCCATGAACCGTGCTTATCGATCTCTCTGGAACGCGCAGACAGCCACCTTTGTCGCCGTGCCTGAAAATGCCAGCAGTGCTGGCAAAAAAACGGCGTCGCGCCGAACCGTCCTCGGTGGTGCTGATGGTTTTGCCCTGAAAGCGCTGACCTTGCTCGTGCTGCTGGCCGTGGGGGGCAGCGTTAACGCCTTGCCCGTCGGTGGCGTTGTGGCTGCCGGTGGCGCCAGCATCAGCACGGGGGCCGGCAATACGAGCATCATCCAGACCACGCAAAATGCCGTGATCAACTGGCAGAGCTTCAACATTGGCAGTGCAGAAAGTGTGAACATCACGCAGCCGAACAACAATTCGGTCATGCTCAATCGTGTGCTGGGGGCTGATCCGTCGAGCATTCTTGGCACCTTGTCGGCCAACGGCAAAGTGTTTCTGGTGAATCCGAACGGTGTCCTGTTCGGGCCGGGGGCTTCGGTCAATGTCGGTGGTTTGGTCGCGTCCACGCTCAATATCAGCGACAGTGACTTCATGGCTGGACGCTACAAGTTCATCGGTGCGGGCGGGACGGTGCTGAATCAGGGCACGCTCAATGCAAATGGCGGTGCCGTGGCATTGCTCGGCGCTACGGTCAGCAACGAGGGCACCATCGTGGCCAACCTGGGTTCGGTAGCGTTGGCGGCCGGTAACGCCATCACTCTGGATGTGGCGGGTGATGGCCTGCTCAATGTCTCGGTGGATCAAGGTGCGGTGAACGCACTGGTCCAAAACGGCGGGTTGATCCAGGCCGATGGTGGCCAGGTGTTGTTGACCGCGCAATCGGCCAGCGGCCTGCTGCAAAGTGCGGTCAACAACACGGGGCTAATCCGGGCGCAGACGCTGGAGAACCACAACGGCACGATTCGCTTGATCGGCGACAGGCAAACCGGCACGGTGACTGTGAGCGGTGTACTCGATGTCTCGGGCACAGGAGCCGGGCAGACTGGCGGCAATATCACGCTGACCGGTCACCACGTCGGCCTGTTTGGCGGGCAACTCAATGCCAGCGGCGACGTCGGCGGGGGTAGCGTGCTGCTTGGCGGCGACTACCAGGGGACGAACCCTGCTGTGCCGAACGCTGCGGCGACTTACATGAGTGCCGATGCTGGCATCAGTGCGGACGCGGTGACGCGTGGCAACGGTGGCAAGGTTGTACTGTGGGCTGATGATTCGACGCGTGTCGCCGGTCGCATTACGGCTCGCGGTGGTGCGCTGGGCGGCGACGGTGGCCTGATCGAAACTTCCGGCCATGCACTGGATGTGGCGGGGATACGGGTTGATGCCAGCGCTGCAAACGGTTTGGCCGGTAACTGGTTGCTTGACCCGGCCGATGTGACGATTGGCGCTGGCACCATCGGTGCCACCTTGAGCGCAGGCGTTTATTCGCCGGATTCCGGTTTGAATGCGGCATCAATCGATGCGGCTGCCTTGGTCGCGGTTTTGAACGGCGGCACCGATGTTACCGTCACTACGACCAATAATGGCACGCCAGGCAGTGGTGTCGGTGACATTACCGTCGCCGCCGCGCTGACCTGGACGACCGGTAAAATCCTGACACTGAATGCGCTCCATGATGTGATCGTCAACGCGGGCTCCGCCATCACGGCGAGCACGGCAGGCTCCGGCATTGTGTTGAATGCCGGTAATGATGTGAAAGTTAATGCTGCGCTGGTCGCCAGCGCACTGGGCTCCAAGATCGCACTGACGGCAGGCCAGGACGTGCTGGTCAACGCCGCGCTCACCGCCAGTGCCGCAAATACCGTACTCAGCATGAGTGCGGGGCGTAACGTGGCGGTAACGTCGGCACTCACTGCCACAGGTAGCGGTGCCAAGATCGATTTGACTGCCGGAGGGAACGCCAGCGTCTTCACGACGACCGCCGATGGTGGCGGTGCCGTAAGCGTGATTGCCAACAAGGATGTGACGGTCAATGGTCAGATCAGCGCCAGCGGTGGCACGGTGCTACTGCGTGCCGACAGTGACGGCAGTGGTCCGGGCATCATTGGCGGGACCGTCATTTTTACCGGTGACAATACGGTCAGCGCGGTGAGTGCCGCAAACACCGTCGTTCGCTTCAATCCTGCCGGGTATGCCAATACGACGACGGAAATTGCCACTTACGTGGCGAAAATCGTGGCCGGTGGGGCCGACGTGAAAGCCTGGGTGTTCGCGCAGGGTGTCGACAAACAGTACGATGGCGATGCGACGGCAACGCTTCAGTTCCGGGATCCCCTGGGGGATAACCCCAATGTTGGCAACACCGTCACGCTGGATGGCGGCACCGCTACCTTCAACACCAAGGACGTTGGCGTGCTCAAGCCGGTCACCTTCAGTGGCTATAGCGTGGGCGGCCCGGACCTGGCCAAATTTGATCTCTATTCCGCTCTTGGGGTGGCTTCCGGTAACGGCACCACGACGGCGGCCATTACCCCGGCGCCGCTGACGATCAAGGCCAACGACGCCAGCAAGAACTACGGTGAGGTATTGACCCTGCCAACCACTGCCTTTACGACCCCGGTCGCGCCTGTCGCGGGTGAAACAGTCGGCAGCGTGACCGAGACGAGTCCGGGCACGCCAGTCACCGCCAGTGTGGGCGGCAGTCCCTATATCATCACGCCGAGCAGTGCGACCGGTGGCACCTTCAATCCATCGAACTACACCATCACCTATGCGACCGGTTTGCTGACGGTGCTGCCAAAAGCGCTGATCGGCAGCATCACGGCGGCTGACAAGGTTTATGACGCAACGAGCACGGCAACGATCACCGGCCGCACGCTGGTCGGCGTAGTGGGCGCGGATGATGTGACCTATACCGGCGGTACGGGGACTTTTGACACGGCAAGCGTCGGTAGTGGCAAAACGGTAACGGGCAGCGGCCTGGGTTTGTCAGGTACGAGTGCAGGCAACTACACGGTTAACCCGACAGTAGGGAGGGGGGAGAAATCGGATGGGTGGGATGTATCGAAAACGGCTTGGAAGGGCCGTGGTTAAAGGATTTCGGGCCTTCTTTGGAAAATTCTGATTTCCGGACAGTTTTGGGGTAAAAGTCGGGGTATTTCGGGAGAAATGTGCGGGAAATTGGGGGGCGTAGTACGGGAATATTCCCACTTTGAAGGTCGTTTATTCGGTCAGCGAACTTTATTTGCGACCTTAGACAAATGATCAGCAAGCACGTCTGCGATTAGTCGCTGGTCTGAGTCAGGAAAGCCAAGCAGTCGCCTGACCGGCAGGCCGGGGTGATTTACCCGCTTCCTGTAGATACCACCGAATTTGAGCGACTTGCCTTTTTTAGCGGTGATGACGTGGGGCCGGGAGCCGTCCTGATGGAATATCGCCGGGAATCCATCGCCACTATCGAAGCCCAAGCGTAACGAGTCGCTTGTCACCTGATAATTGAGGTTACGCAGCATGCGGCCGGTACGCATGAGCGGGCCACCTTTACGCGGCCCGGCCGATTTTGTTGATTCGGCCAGCTCCTTCCAAGGATTTCCATCCGGGTCGACGCCGGCTTTGTGGCGATCCTGATTCTCTATCAACAAGGATTCGCCGACGCTACCGAGCATTTGTTGCGGCGTTGCCACCTCACGGCGGATGGCTTCCATGATCTGAGCAACATGGCTTGCTTGAAACTCGATTTTAAATTTCATATGATGACCTTGTGGTGATGAAGCTGCGGCTCTGCTTAGCCCTCAAATCTGACCCACTGACGCGGACTTGCAGGTCCGCGTTTTCATTTCTTGAACAGCAGCCGACCAATCCGCTGCTTATCAAAGTAGGCGGCGCGGTCTTCCGGTGATTTCTGTGTGCCCATGAACGTTGTCGCGCCAGACCACCCACTACTACCCCACTCGAACACCGCAAAGCCGTATTCGTCCGTGCCTTCGATCTGGAAGGCGCGCAGGTAGCGGCGCTTGAGGCGCCAACGGCCTTTTTCATGGTGATCCTTGACCCAGCCCCACCAGATTTCGTCGGGTTCGATCAAGGTCATTGCCAACAGGTTGATGGACTCCAGACGCGCAGCCTTGTTGGGCGACGATAGCCATTTGAAGTCGCCGCTTCCGTCCTCGAAAAGTGCCTTGGTGATCGCCAGCGTGCTACCAGCAGCGTCAGTGAATGCGACGCCTTGATCTACCGTCGCGCCGAATACATCAAGGAAGTCATCGACCGCAATTTCCGGCGGTGTTCCTGCTGGCAAGCGCACGCTGGACGGAACGGTTGTCGGACTCGGCATGCTCGGCCGCTTACTGTTGGTCGGCCACGGTGTGCCACGCTCTTTCAACACAGCATCGTAACCTTGCAACGGCGGCACGGTATGCGGTTCAAGGAAGGCCTTGCCAGGGCTGTAGGCGAAGCCGGGGTCGATGCCTTTAGGTACTCGAACGGTTCGGGGGTTGCTGCCGTTCTTGCCGACAACTCTTTCTTCCCATTCGATTGGCGGTGCCTGATCCGGGCCTGTCTTGCCGGCTTTCTTCCAGCGTCGTTCGGCTTCGACGCGGGACAGCGAGCGTTTGCGACATTTGCAGCCCCAGCCGTTTTTGGGTGAGTGCGTGTCCCACCAGATATCGTCCAGCGGGATAATCAATCCATCCCATGCCTTGTGTTCGAGGCGCGGATGCTCAATGCTGGTGTGGTCGTATAGGCCGTAGGGGCGCAGGTGCTTGATGGCCTGCATCTGCTGCTCGCGGCCGGCGTTGTATGCCTGGTCTACGTTGGTGTCGTAAATGATCTTTGAACGCCACCCAGGCGTGCCATTGTGTGACCAGCCGTGTTTTTTGACGATTTCCGGGAAGGCTTTCTGGAATTCGGCGAAGCCGCCAGATTCCTTGGCCTTGGCGATGGCGTTGTAGAAGTCTTCTACCAGGTCATCCGACGTGGCACCGGCTATAACGAATGCGTGGCTGTGCTGTTCCTGCCAGATGTCGGTCCAGCCGGAAGACGGCAGCTTGATCTTCTTTGCGAAGAAATCGGCGGCTTCGGTGAAGGGGAGATAGGCGGGATTGGTCACGTCAGTTTTCCAAACGATGGCGCCAAGCCCACAGACGTTCGTTGGCCTTGATCAAACCGCACAGGATTTGCTGCGATGGGCCAAAATGCCACTTTTCCCAAAGCAGGCCCGCACAGTGAAAGAACACAGCGACGGGAAAAATCAACACAACTTTCATCCTCTTTCTGTTCATCACTGTGCTGTATCCGATTAAAAGAACGTCGGTTGCGCCACGCTGCGGGTCAGCGCCATCAGGCCGGTCTGCATGTCGGTTGCACCAATGCTTACCCAGCGTTGGTCGGTTCCCTCGGTCGACCGCAGCTTTTCCACCAGTTCGCCGAGTTCTGCCCCCTTGGACTTGATCTCGTTCATCAGGTCGATTTCGTTCTGGTCAGTTCGCGATAACCCTTGATCTTGCGATGTTGATTTTCCACTTTGCTTACTCCTGATTGACTTCATATCGGCCGGCAAGATGCGCGGCCATCATGCCGCTGGCGATGGCTTCGGTCCATTTGGGATCGGCGCGCAGGGCGTCTATTTTTTCCTGGGCGTCGTCGAAGCTGCCGGCCTCGGCGACGATGGCGGAAATCTGTTGAATGAGCTGCTGCTCGAACGGCGCGCAGAGTGCGGCCAGTTGAGCGCTGTAGGCAGCAGAGAGGTCCGGCGAGGTCAGCGCAATACGTGATAACGCGGTTTCGCCAGCTGGTACGACCGGTTCCTTTTTGTTGGCCGTGAGCAGCTTGGCACCCTCTTTGGCGCGGGGAATCTGGGTGATTTCGTGCGCATAGTCGACGTCGATTTCCATACCCATGCTGGCTCCCTTTTCCAGGACGTCGACCATTTTTGCCTGGTCTGGGCTTTCCTCCGTCAAGTACGTGAAATCCGGGATTCTGTCTTCCGGGAACATACCGTTGAGCAAGGCAATCGGCTTGACCAGCAGCCCTTTCATGGTCGGTCGAACCTGCGATACATCGTGCAGCATGATCTTGCGTTCGCCGCGTTCGTGAACATTGCCTAGCGCGTTGGTACTGCTTTTTCCATCGGCCTGAGTCGTTAGTGTCCCGCCATTGATGGCGATTGATTGCTTACGCTCCCAGTAAGCGATGGCATTCAGAAAGTCGTCGACCGTGCCGGACTTGGTGGCCTGAACAAAGTCAATGATCATGTTTGACGGCACCACGCCAGCCCCATCGTTACCGATGTTTCGCACAGCGCGCAGCAGCTCGTTGCGTTGTTTTTCCGAAATGCCTGCCGGGTACTTACCAAGTCGCAGTGGTAAGCCGTATTTCTCCAGGAATTTCTGCATATCCAGCGCATTGAACGACTTGTACGCTGAGGCCCAGCCAACGACGCGGAACAGTGCAGCCTGCTCGATATAGCCTGACAATGCCTTGTGTTGATGGATGATCCAGCCACCTTCACGCAAAGGTTCTGGCATGCCGAGCTTCACATACTGCAGTTGCCCTGTTTTTGGATCGATTTGAAACTCGGTTTGCGGAACCCAGATGAATTCCTTTGGACGCCATGTGCTACCGGTCTGCCAGTCGATTTCATGGCAGGCCAGCCCTTTACCGATACCATCGGTCTGGTCGTAATGAAAACCCTCGAAGTTCGGCGTCGACCGCACAATATCTTCCAGTTCGGCTGACCGGTCGATTTCGCTTTGGCTGGCATCGTCCCTGGGCGTCAGTTGCCAGCCCAATCCAGTCACATTCTGACGGCGCTTCGCCATCGCCGAGAAGACGTGCGGATCGCCTTGCTCAATCAGATTGAACAGCCGCGCCTGGTCGGTGATGTAGCCTTGATCGGCCTGCTGGAAAGCAGCGGCCAAAACGGAGGGATCAATCGTTTGAACCGACAAATAGTTTGAGGTGCTACCTTGCGTCGTGCGCGGACCGGCCTGCAGGGCGCCCTTTGTGGCCTTGATGCCAGCATTGACGGTATCGCGCAGGGCCGCGCGCATCTTTTGAAAATTAATCATCGTCATCCCAATCGTCGTTATCCGGGTTGTAAGTGCGGCTGGTGCGCTGGTCGCGGCGCGATGCGGCGGCCGAGTGATAGGCCCAGTCGCCCGCGAACTGCGTCGCCAGCTTCCACAGCTTTTCCAGCGCATCCGGCCCGTCATCGTGGTCGGCCTCGGGCCAGAATTTCAACTGCTCTTTCATCAAGGTTTGCGAGTTGTGCAGGCGGATTTTTCCGTTGCCGACGTGCGGCTGCATGCTGATGATTCGAAGCTCTTTCTCAACGTCTTCCGGCATAGGAATGCCGGGGAAGGCAACGCCGGCCAAGGCCGACCGCTTGAGCAGTTCCGTATACATGAACTCCTGAAACTGCACGGTTTCCACGCCCCAGGCGAGGCAATCGTATTCCTGCTGGTATTCAACTGCGCGGCTAATGATCAAGTCCGGTACACGCCACGCAATATCGGCCTCGACAACATCGAGCGTCATCGTTTCACGGTTGAGACCACCGACAAGAATTGCCGAAGGATCGCGTTTCCGGTTTTTTCTGCCCAGGCTGGGGTCAATCGCGCCGAACATCAGCCAGTCGCTTCGGCGATCTACCCAGAACTGGATGTTCTTGAACGGGGCCGTGTCATCGTTGCCGGCTTCGTTCTGTTGTTCCTGGTTGAACGCATCATGATCTGTTGCCCGCATGCACATGAGGCGATACAGCGGGCGCACCTCCGGCCAGGACACGACAGCGCCGGCATCCATCAATTCCTTGTTGGCCTGGTAGAAAGCCAGCGCCTCGGCCTCGGCCGCTTCCTGTGCGCCATCATCGTCGCTGGCCGAGGCCGATGTGTAGATGCCTTCCCACTTCTCCCACAAGTCCATGCGATCCGGCCACTGCATGATCGACTTGAAGACCTTGCGGCGCCAGCCGGGCTTGCGGGAAACGCGGTTGATCGCAGCGTCGTAATGCAGACTGGTGCCCGGCCAGAACACGTCCATGCCGCCCGATGGGCCAGCGAGGCCGATAACTGCCTTCAGGACGAAGGCTTCGACCTTGTCGCGCTGATCCTTGTCGCGCACGTTCTCATCGTTTTCCAGGTCATCGAGAAAGACCAGGTCAGGACGATGGGGGCCGTTCTTCATGCCGCGCATCTTCTTGCCGGTGCCGCCCGTGCGAATCTTGATCCCGTTGGCGGTGACAATCGTTGTCGCCTGCCAGATACGGCCTTGGCCGACTGCCTTGGGAAAGTCCGCTGCCAGGCGTGGATTGCTATCCAGTTCGGCCTTGATGGCCTCCAGCATTTCTGCCGCTTGCTCCAGCGTGTTCATGGTGACCACGATCATCCACTTGCGCGCCTTCTTGCTGGCGTGTGGCACCAGCTCGGCCAGGTAGTTCGCCCGGCCGATGCACCACAGCGCACCGAGCTGGGTTTCGTAGGTGGACTTCGCCTCGCCGCGTGGGGCCTCATGCACTTCGCGCCCGTCAGCTTGGCCGTCGATAACTTCCGGAAAGCGTTTGAAGATGAATTGCTGGAACAGCGAGAAATGGGGCGTCGGGACGTAGTGCGGGAAATAGGTCTGACAGAAAAACTGATAGTCGACCACGGCCCGCTCGCGGCGCGCCTTGCTGGCGGCCGGGTCGATTGGGAAGGACTCGCACTCGAGTTCGATGGTCTGGCGCAGTTCTTCCGACAGCGCCTCCATGCGCTGCTGGAAGTCGCGCAGATTCGCAACCTCGGTCAGGTCTTCGTAGTCGTCAGACCAGTCGAACTCAGGCATACCGCTTACCCAGAATCCCGCCAATATCTTCAACGTGCGGCTGCAGCGCCCGTAGCGCGGCCGGGTCGTTCTTCTTCAGGTATTCCGCAATCACCTTGAGCGTGTCGAGCGCCACAGACAGCCCGGAAAACTGCGGATTCAAGCGGCCGAATGCCTTGCTGAACTTGGCGTAGCCATCGGCCAATTGGGCCAGCAGTGCGGCCTTGTCGCTGGCGGGAATCTTGGCTTCTTCAAGCTCCCGCGTGGTGGTGATGACCTGGCGGGCGAAATCTTCGACGAGCTGCTTGTTTAGTTCGTCCATGCCCTGGTCGCTGATGCGGTAGGCGGCGCGGGCCGTGTCCCAATCGTCGCCCTTGGCCTTGGCGATGCGCTTCCACTCGCGGGCGGTGTCATAGCTCACACCGCAGGTGATGGCGGCACCGTTCAGCGGCATGGCCTCGATGTAGAGCTGCCGGACGCGTTCGCGGGTTTCTTGACTGTGGGCCATGATCAGAGGCGCTTGATGACTTCAACAGCCGCCGCTGCCAGGGCGCCACCGATACCGCCGCCGACTGCGCCAAGCTGTGCCGTTTTCGCGATCAGTTTTTTATCCTCGGCCTCAAGCGTCGAGACACGTGTACCGAGGCCGTCGATGCGCTTGCTAACGCTGCTTTCGATCGTGTCGATACGCTTGTTCACATCGTCTCGGACCTGACCAATCTGCCCGGACAGGTTCTCTTCGATCCGCGTCATACGTTCACTTTGTGCTGCTTCGAGCCGCCGGATATCGCCCTTGATGTCTTCGATGCGAGCCGTCAGGCCTTGGTGCATCGCATTCACCGCGCCGGTCAGTTGCCCAATGCTGTGCATTACCTGGGCGTTGTCGTTTTTGATCTCGTTCACTTTCTTGCTCCCTGGTTTAAGTATTCGCAGGCCGCGATGACGGCTTGCGCGGCGTTCAGTTGATGGACGACGTCGTCGGCTTCGCTGGCGAGGTCGACAAGAAATTCAGCAGCCGCTGGCGAAAGTTCGCCGTGCGTTTCACCATCACATCGGCCGGCGCTGGACTCGCCTTCGCCGGCTGCACCTCCACCGGCTGTTTCGCGGCTGGCAAGTTCGATGCGCAGGCGCAGAGCGCCAGAACGCAGGTCAGCGATAGTGCGGTCGCGAGTCGCTTTTTCATGTTGCAGGTTCTCCTGATAGGTGGCTGATGCTTTCGCAAGGGCTGCGGCATGGCCCTGTTCTGCCTGACGGGCTTCGGCAGTCAGTTCGAGAATGCGGGCGTTGGCGGCGGTCAGTTCGGCGTTTTCACGCTGCTGCCAGGTAGTGCGCTCAGCCTTCTTGCCTTGCTCGAACTGCACCAGACCGTAGCCGTAAATCGCAAAACCCAGCCCGGCGAACAAGACAAGGATCAGTACGATGGGAATCCAAACGGGAATGACTTTCACAGTGCAATCCCCCGGCCCCAACCCAGATAGCGCGGCTGAATCAACAACATGATCCGGCGCGGGTAATCCAGGTTTTCTCCGCAGTGCAATGGGTGCCGCTTGGCCTTGCCGCAGGCTGCGTCGATAGCGGCCCTGTCGGTAGCCGGGCGAGCCTTTGCGGCTTCGGTTTGCCAGTGACCCAGCCCGCCGTTGTAGCTGCGTAGCGCCGCCCACCAGCGGTCGAACTCGGATTGACCGCGCACCCGCTGGTATAGCCACAGGTCGTAGCCGATCAGCGCCCGCATGGCCCAGACCGGGTTGTTTGGCTGGCACGATTCGGCATCTTGACCGTGCAGCTCGCACCACCACTTAGCCGTTTCCGGCATGAACTGCGCCATGCCCCGCGCACCGACACGGGAGATGGCCTGCGGGTTCCAGCCGCTTTCCTGGTGTATCTGGGCCGCGAACAACGCCACAGGGGCATCCAGGCCGGCCTGGGCATGAGCGATCCGAACGAGGTCCGCCCGGTGCTTTGCCGCCACGCCAGACACGGTTTGTGCGATGGCGGCCAGACTGACCAGCCAGAGCAGGCACAGCACCGGCAATACCCGGCCGGCACGGCGCAGAATGAGTCTTGGATTCATGATTTCAACCCTCGCAGGCTGACCAACCGGGCCGCGTATTCGTCACGCAGGCGCTTGGCGTCTTCCGACAGCAGGTAGGGGCCGTGATTGGCCGCTGCCGCCTTCAGCGCGTCCTCGCTGTATACCTTGGCAATCTCTTTCGAGAAATTGGCCGCGTGCACCGACGATATGTGGGGATTGGTCAGAACAGCCATTAGGCACCGAGGCCGATGGCAAGCATGGCGCATCCGACGATGATCGCGCGCCGCAGCATTGCCATGGCAAACACGAAACCATCGCCGCTAGCGACTTCGAACGGGATCAGCTTGCAATCGCCCTGCAGGTCGATATCGCAGGCCTCGGCATCATCGACGGGGTCGATATGTTCGATAAACGCATCCGGGCGGGCGTAGGGAAAAATGCTGCGGTCAAGCCAGTAACCGACGACGCCGGCCATGGTGATCAGCGAGAGCTTGTACAGGCTGACGGGGATTTGCTGCGGGTAGAACAGGCCGATAACGGCAAGCAGCATGAGGGTGGCGACGAGCCACCAGAACAGGCGGGGGAACTGCATTTTGCAACCTCCAAAGGATCGTCAAAGGGACGATTGGAGGTTACGCAATAGGGTTACATGGGGTTAGGCTGGAAACGTTTCCTGCTGATCCACTACAGCGGAGTCGTTCCATTTTTAGGCCAATCCTTAACGCGGTTCAATTTGCCTATTTCAGAAACAGCGTTATCTTCCGGCGAAGACTTTGCTTCTTGGAAAAGTTCTGTCATTTGCTTGTTCTGGCTTTTTTCGCGCTCACGTAACCGCAAGGTAGAACGAAACTCTCGTAACTCTTCTTGCCAATACGCATGCAGCACGATGCTGTAAACCGATAGACCTGACGCCATTCCAGCGAAGACCATTATGGCGTGATAGACCGGCACCTTGGCATCAACCAACGCTGCTGGTATCAACACCACAATCACGAAACAGAAGTTGAGCATCGACCATAACCAAATCCTGCGAACGGATCGCTTGCACTTGGACTCCAGCCTTTGGTGCTCAGCTAATGACAGAGATGGAGCTTCAGTGATGTCGCCGATTTTGGTAGCAAAGGTCAGTAAAGTTACCCAAGCACTTCCAATTAGTACCGCGAGCAGCTTGGAAACCGACCCGAATAGCGGATACGTCCCGAATAGCGTGAGCGCATACCCGAACCCGCCACCGACAAGCAGCGCGAGAACGGGAAGCGCCTTTATCCACGCATTTCCAGGAGTTAGCTTCATTGTTTTTCACCTACAGTTGCCCAGTATTGGCTAAGGATTTTAACCAGCCATACATTGACTCGAATACGCTGGAAACGTTCGGCACCCCATCGGTCGCATCCATGGAAAGGGACGTTATCAACCGTAGTCGATCATGGGCGATTTTTTGCCCATTGGCTAGAACCAGATCTGTATCGACCCCCTCTACATGGCGCAACGCGACAGCCAAATTGTCGAGCAGTTTCTGGGCTTCGGTCGTGGTATCACGTTTGAACGTCAGTTCGAGTTTTGCCTCCAAGTTTCCATCCAGTCCATCCAGCCAACGAAACTGTTGGCCGCCTAGAGTAGCCTTCACGGCATCGAGCATCGGCCCCGCTAATTTGACACTTTGTCGATCCACTTTGTCTGTCGATAGTCCCTCTTGGTCGGCCGATATTAGCGAGCCACCAATAAACACCGATTTCACGTGGTTAGTGCGGATCAGTTGCTCAACATCCCTGGGAGCCCTATCGGACAGCGTAACAATGACCGGTGATGCTACGTTTTGGGTTAACAGCCAAGTCAGATGATGTTCCAATTGAATTGACCGAACAGTAGTTGATTGGGCAAAAACCACATAATTTTCCCGAATCATAAAATAAAGCAATCCCTCGACCCAGTCCTGTGGCGTGCCGGTAACATCGTCATCCGGTGCCGAAAAATGGGATATCGATAGTTGCTTGGCAGACATATCCTTGATGAGTGCAGCAGCTTTTGAGCCAGGCTCATAGGCCAACAGAACTCCCGCCAGTGCACCTTTATAGGTGTAGCTTTGCGCAATGACACGGGATCGCCCGACAGAGCCACTGCGATTGGATACACGTTCTAGACGATCTGCCGCTTGCTCACGTATCGCTAACTCTGCTGCAACTGCTGCTTGTAGACTTCCTTTTAGCTTTGGAACTTGAGCAATTTTGCAATGAACTGTTTTGTGAATTTTTGCCACAGTCTAGCTCTCTATCATGGTAAGAAGTTTTTAACTCGACTAGCATCGTCAGCCGTTTCGCAACCATTTCACTAATGCTTCGACATCCTCTTCTGCTCCATACGCAATCTGCAGCGCCCAGCCAACCTGAACGGGCATATTCCGTCCGGACTCGTAGCGACTGCCGACCGACTGTGTAATGCCTACGCGGGACCAGAAATCGGTTTGGTTCATGTTCAGGCTCTTGCGCAGATCGCGTGCAGATTGACCGTATGGACAGAGTGGTTTTGGCGGTTTCATTCTTAAGAAGCTTTCAGCTTGGCTGCAGCCTCGTCGCCAAGCGCGCAACCTCGTTCAACGTACCGCTTCAGTTCAACGCGCGACAAGGAAAAAACCTGGCAATCGCAACTCATTTGCGTGCAGTTCCAAGGTACGTTGTCGCTATTCCAAAATGGGTCACTGGCCAGCAAAGTTTTTTGCTCAGCGCTATGCCCTGGGCACTTGCCTTTGAGTTGCCAGAACGGGCGCAAGTGCTTTATTTCGTTCATCTGTCCCAGCCGATAGAGCGCCATGTGTCTCGAGCGTAACTTGTCGTAAACATGCCCAGCCATCTGTGGTGCCTGAGGCATGCATTCTTGGAGAACTGGCGTGCAGACACTGTAGCCCTTCTGGAACACATTGGCGATTTCGGATTCCCTGGCAAGCAGCGGGGCCGGATCAACACCCGCCAAGTTCGCCACCCAAATTAGCTGGCTAGAGAAAGAATGCTCAGGAAGATCAACGGGCATGTCGGGCATCTCATCATTTCCCAAAAATATGCATGTGCATGTGCAGGTGAAGGGTTTGGATGACGACTGAACCTGGTCCGGTGTTTCCAGTGACCGTCATTTGTTTCCCAAGGTGTTGTTGTCGCCGGTGATGGTCACGGCCTTCTTTCCCCGGTTTTTGATCTTGTTGGCTGCTGCTTGGGCACCGTCACCGTTGGCAGTCACGGTGGTTTGGGTCTGGGCTTGTTCAGCAACCTTTTCCTTGATCTTCTTCTGTACCGCGACCGGGCCTGACTCGGTCAGCATGAATGCCAAGGCCCGCCGTTTTGTTGTCGCATCAAGAGCGCGATAGCCCTCCAGAAGCAATTGCTCATCAGGCGCGGTCACGCTGCTTGAACGGATTCCCGTGAGTATGTATTGAACATCAGCTCCCGCACGGGCAAAGAGAAACAGCACATCGCCGCCCATTGCCGCCTTGGCGCGTTCGTACTTCCCCCACATCTCGCGACTGACCCCACACGCCGCCCCGGCCTGCTCCTGGCCAAGTTTCAGACGCTTTCTTTCCTCGGCAATACGAGGGGAGCAAAGAGAACAAAAATCCATATACGTCCATTGACAGAGAGAACAATAGTTCCCATAATTGAAACAAATTGAACGAACTTAAATTCTCAATCCAGCTTTGCCTAAGGAGTGAAACAAAGTGAAAGAAAACGAAAGGCTAGCACAAGTGAATGGGCGGATAAAGCTCGCTGGCATCTCCCAGTCCGACATTGCCCGTCGTTTGGAAGTGCCTGAATCGACCGTCAGCAAGGTGCTCACAGGAAAAATGCCGGGCAAGCGTGGCAACGCTCGCAAGGTTGCCGTGGCGCTTGGAATTGTCGATGGACGGCTTGATGTGACGCTCGACGATGTTCTTGTTGGTTTGAAAGCAGCCTGAGGGGAATTAAATGAGCACAGAAATCAAATACTGCCACCCGAACATGAGTGACCTGCAATGGTCCGGCAAGGGGCGTCAGCCGAAGTGGGTTGAGGCTTATCTTGCCAATGGTGGGTCACTGGTCAGCCTTGAAGTTGCCGTTCAGGACAGAGATGAGCTACGCCACCTCGAAGACTCCCTTGGTGCAGCCGAGATGGAGTCGCCTGAAATTGACCTCGGCATTGGCGAGGCTAGCAAGCCCCGCTTTGGTTCTACGCTCTACGCTCAGCGCATCGTCGCTGGGCAGGCTGAAATGCCGGCTGTGGTCGATGCCGAGTTACAGCGGGCCATTGATATCGCTGCCGAACAGCAAATCTTGGTGCGCCAGGATGCCGATGGCGCCGCAAACCCCGTCAGCCCCATGTTGGTCACCGACCCCCTCGAACCCGGCCAGCAGCAACTTGAGGTGTGCTTGCGGGAGTTTGGCTTTCAGGCCCTGACCGCCGATGAGTTTATTCAGGTCGGCATTGATGAACTCAACCAGGCCACGATCCGCGCCTGTCGTGCAGGTGTGGCCTTCTGGGCAGCACAAGAAGCCGTGAAAAATACCGAGTCCGCCGAGCGGACTCCGGAATTTAAGGACTGGATCGCTGATGCAGGACTGACAAAGCAGCGCGTCTACGAGTGCATTGCCATCGCCAAGTTCTATTCACGCCTGCCCGAAGAGAACCGCGCCAAGGCGCTAACCATCGGCAAGAAAAATGCCCTGCTGCTGGCCTCGCTGCCCCAAGAAGTGATTGACCAAGCCGCCGAGTCTGGCAACGACTTGATCGGCAAGGCCGACATGATGACGGTGGCCCAGTTGAAGGAAGAAATCCGCCTTCTGCAGCGGCGGGAGAAGAACTACGAAGCCGAGCTGGAGCGGGCCAGCAACCAGGTCAAGCGGCTCTCTGAGGCAAAGAAGCGCACCACGGATTTTCTGCTGCGCACTGAAGAACTGCGTGAAGAGTGCATGGCCCTGCAATTCGGCGCTGAACTGCATTTGAACAGCCTTAAAAAGCTGTTTGTAGAAACCGAAGTGGTGAGCGCAGAAGGCGCGTTCCAGGTTGAAACCATCTGGATTGTTGCCAATACCCTGGCTGCCCGGGCGCTGGACCTGGTCGGGTTCATCGAAGATCAATTCCCTAACAGCTTGCCGGAACGCCCCATGACCAAGCACATGCTGAACCCGGACGAAGCTGCCCGCTGGCTGTGCGACTACCCCCTGATCGAAAACCGCTTTGCCGCCGAGCAGGCCATGCGTCAGGAAAAGCGCGATGCCGCCAAGTCAAAGGGTCCGGGGCGTCCCAAGGGCTCTGCCAACAAGGCAGACGGAGCCTAAGCCATGGCCCGCGCACAAATGCTCAAACGCATTGAGCCTGCCACCGGTGGGGGGGCGGTTGTGATGCCCACCGCCAAGGTGCTGGCCCTGCGCAGTCGAGACCCCTGGCGTGAAGCCACCGAACGGGCTCGGCAAGTAGCCCTGTACCGGGAAGGGGTGGTGCTTTATGTCCGTGCCCTGACCGATACCGGCGTGACTCAAAACAACGCGGTCGGGCTGCTGCTGGAGCGTGGCGCGGCCGACGTGTTGCCTGCCCACGTCAGCACCATGCTGGCTGGTGCTGCCAAAGCGGGCCGTCCTGCGCCCTCCCGCTCGGCTATTTGCGAGTGGTGCGCCCAATACCGCGAGGGCGGCGTTACCGCCTTGCTGCCCGACCACAAGGGCCGGGTGGTGGAAGCCGCCGGATGGTGGGGCCCCGCCCTGGAATATTTCAATGCACCCAGCAAGCCGGACATGGCGGCGGTGCACAAACAGTTGGTCGAGGTCGACAGGTTTGCCATCAGCTACGACCAGGTTCGCAATTACCTATCAGGAGTCCCCGCCATGCTCGGACGCAACAGCCCGGTCCGCTTGGGGAAAAACCTCTACAGGCTCTCCCAGAAAGCCTACATCCGCCGCTCCACCGAGAACGCCCTGGCCGGTGACGTGTATGTGGCCGACGGCTACCGCGCCGACGTGTATCTGGCTCACCCGGTGACCGGTGATATCTGGCGCCCGGAACTGACGGTGGCAATGGATATGAAGAGCCGTGTGATTGTCGGCTGGCGGGCCGACGAACACGAAGGCACCTACGCCGTGCAGAACATGTGGGCCGAATGCTTCGCCCGCTGGAACCATGTGCCGCCACTGCTCTATGTCGACAACGGCTCCGGCTACAAGAACATGCTGATGAGCGACGAGGTGGTCGGTTTCTACGCCCGCGCCGGGGTTCAGGAGGTGATTCACGCCATCCCCGGCAACCCGCACGGCAAGGGCTGGATCGAACGCTTCTTCCGCACCGCCAAGGAAGATTTCCTGAAGATGTGGATGCCGGAGTTCTACTGCGGCGACGACATGGCGCCCGAGGTGTTGCAGCGCACGGTGCGCGAAATCAAGGCCGGCCGGCTGGCGCTGCCCACGCTGGATCAGTTCGTTGCTGCCTTCAATGCCTGGCTGGATCGCTACCACCTGCGCCCGCATCCGGAAAACAAGTACGTCACGCGGGCGGCGCTGTGGTCGGAACTGGTACCCATTCCGCCGCATGCCTGTGTGACCGAGCTGAAGCGTCAAGCCGTGCTGCTCACGGTGACCAAGGCCCAGGTCAAGCACGGCAAACGTTTCTACAAGCACCCGGACCTGCATTCCTTCAACGGCGAAAAGCTGCTGCTGGAGTACGACCTGATGGATGACCGGGTAGGCGTGATGCGCACCCAGACCGGACGCTGGATTTGTGATGCCAACCTGGTCACCAACATGGACGCCATCGCACCGAACCGACTGGAAGAAAAGCGCATGGCCCGCGCCAGCGATGCCATGAAGCGCCTGCAAACCAAGATGAACGAACAACAGGCCCGCGCCGGGCTGGTCATTGATGCCGATGCAATGGCAGATGGCGCGGCGCTGGAAGGCACCGCTACCCGCCTGCTGAGTGATACCAGCGGCGACGAAATAAACATTTTTGACTGAGGGGAAAAACGTGACAGAACAAATGCACTGGCCCGCCCATTACAACGGAGCCGACCGCGAAATGATCGAAGCCACACTGAAGTGGATTCAAGAGCGCGACTATACCCAAGCTGGTCTGGCTCGCCTGGCCCGCATCAGCGCCAGCAGTTTGAACCAGATACTCAAGGGCACCTACGCCACCAGCCCGACCAAGCTGCTGGCTTCGGTTGAATCGGCCATGCGCCATGCCGACGAAACCAGCGGCCACGCCATGGCACCGGTGCAGACCAGCGTGTTCAAGCTGATGAACACGGCGTGCGACATGGCGCGGCGTTACCGCAATTTTGCGGTCATGACTGGCTTTGTCGGCACTGGCAAAACCTTCGCACTCAAGTACTACGTCAGCACGCACCCGAACACCTACTTTATCGAGGCGGCGCCGACGATGACGCAGGCCAGCTTGACCAAGCAGCTTTACCGGCTGGTTGTGGGCACCGGCAAGGGCAGCATCGCCGACAAGTTCGATGATCTGGTCGCCAGCCTCAAGAACACCGACGCCTTGCTGATCGTCGACGAAGCCGAGACGCTGACGCCGAACCAGTTGCACACCATCCGCCGCGTTCGAGACCTAGCTGGTATCGGCATCGTGCTGGCCGGTACCGAACACCTGTCCGGCCTGATCAAGCCGCAGCACGGCCAGTTTGACCAGATTCGCAGCCGTACCGGCTTTTGGCCGGGCACCGTAACCGGCATCACCGCTGAGGATGCGGCCGCCCTGGTGCAGTCCGCATTCGGCGCCGAAGAGGTTGCCGATGACGTGATTGCCCGACTGTTCGCCTACTGCAAGGGCAGTGCCCGGATGCTGGTGGAGGGCCTGATTGCCGGCATCAAGGAATTCCGCAAGAACCGCCCGCTCGACGTGAAGTTGGTCGACGCGGTCGCCAAACAGGCCCTGTGCCTGCAATCCCTCGCTTAGGAGATCGCCATGCCGCTACAGCTTGTTGTCCCCGCTGCCCCGCTGACATCTGCCCCTGCCGTGCTGACGCCGGCTTTTCAGGACCGCCTGGCTTCACTCAATGCGGCTACCCGCGAACTGCGCGGCATGGGCCTGGCAGTGGTCTGGTCGAAGCTGGCCGGCCCGGTGCCACAGGCGCACATCCGGCGTCATGACGCCATGTCGCTTTCGCCGCTGCTGGACCGTATGGGGCCGCGCTCCTTCCGCCCTGATGGCGCTTGCGTTGTCGTCAGCGGCTTGTTCATGGGCATCCAGCTGAGCTGGGTCGAACCGAAACCGCAGTAACCCTTACCTCTGGAGAAATCATGCAAAACCAAACCATTCCCGCTGGCTACCGCAAAGACGCGCAAGGCCGGCTTGTGCCGGAGAGCTTGATCGGCCCGATTGATCGCATGCGCGATGATCTGGTGCTGGAGCTGGCCAAGGGGGCCGAGCAAGCGAGCGCGGACCTTGCCGCCTTCAAGCAGCGGGCCTTTGCCGACGTGGGCGCCTTTGTCTCGCTCAGCGCCGAGAAGTACGGGGTCAAGCGCGGTGGCAATAAGGGCAATGTCACGCTGCATAGCTTCGATGGTCGCTATCGTGTCAGCGTGGCCGTTGCCGACCGCATGGTGTTCGACGAGCGGCTGCAGGCGGCCAAGCACCTGATCGACGAATGCATCATCGACTGGAGCCAGGGTAGCCGTGACGAAATCAAGGCGCTTGTGCAGTCGGCCTTCGATACCGACAAGGAAGGCAAGATCAACGTCGGCCGCGTGCTGGCCCTGCGGCGCCTCGATATCAAAGATGAGAAGTGGCAGCGGGCAATGCAGGCCGTCTCAGAAAGCCTGCAGGTTGTGGGTAGTACGTCGTATGTTCGGTTTCACAAGCGCGTAGGTGAGACGGACAAGTACGAACCGATTCCCCTTGATGTGGCGGCGGTGTGACATGACGACCCGTTACGCATCGGAATTCGGCGCGTTTGAAATTTCGCCCATTCCAGGTCAGCCCCAACTCGCGCACTGCCACGGTTTTTTCATCGTGCCCGCTGGCCGTGGTAAAGGCCTCGGCACGCAGCAGAAGCTTGAACAGATGAGGCTGCTCGACGAATCGCTGTACGACTACGCCACTTGCACGGTCGACGCGGAAAATGCGGCCCAAAAGCGTGTGCTGACCAAAACCGGCTGGACGTTTCTCGTTGCTTTCGATAATCGCCGCACCGGCAAGAAGACGGAACTGTGGGGCTGGGAAATCGGAGGTGAAGATAATGGATAAGCGTAAAGCCATCGAGAAGATCAAGAAGTGCCTGGCGTTGTCAAAGAGCGCCAACGAGCACGAAGCTGCAGCGGCCCTTCGCCATGCGCAGAAGCTGATGGCGGAGTTCAAGGTTGCGGACCTGGACATCGAAGCCAGCCGGGCTAGTGACGCGAAGGCGAAATCGGGTGTGACTTCGACGCCGCCGCTTTGGGAAAACCTGCTGGCATCTGTGGTGGCTGAGTCGTTCGCCTGCAGGTTGGTTTTCGCACCCGGCTGGTCATCGCGACGGGCGGAATGGTTGTTCATCGGTTGTGGCGCATCACCAGAGATTGCGCAGTACGCTTTCCTGGTGCTGAGCCGCCAGTTGCGTGCCGCACGTGCTGAGTACATCCAGAAGACTCTGCGCCGCTGCAAGACGTCGACCAAGACACGCCGTGCCGATATGTTCTGCGAGGGCTGGGTACGGGCGGCGACGGCGCTGCTGCCGGCCCTGTCGTGCAGCGAATCGGAAACGCGTTCCATCTCGGCATTCGTTGCCGCCGAGTATGGCGAACTGGCGAAACTCGAAGCGCGGGACCGCAACGATGGTCGGAATCTGCGCGATCACGAACACCGGGACCGCTGGAATGGCCACTCTGCCGGGCGTGATGCTCAATTGAATCGCGGTGTTGGTGCAGATGTTGGCCCGCTTTCGCTGGGAGTCCGCTGATGAACGATATCGAATGGCTTGAAGCGCGGATTCGCACGCTTGAAAAGGATTTGCGCTTGGCCCAGCAGACGTTGCGCGATCAGTTCGCGATGGCGGCGCTGCCAGGAATACTTGCGTATCACGGCGTGGGCAATGACAAAGCTGGCCTAGATGCTGCGCTGCAAATGGCCTATGCGTACGCTGCCGTGGCACTGGAGGTACGCGAATGTCCGGTCTGAGCAAACACCTGCTGCAGCTCGTTGGCATCGCCAAAGGCTGGGCGCTGAAGAACCTGCCGGGCTGGTCGGATGATAGCCACCGCGATCTGCTCGCCCGGCACGGCGGCCGGCGCCAGGGTGACAAGGTATCGGCGCTGACCATGACGCTGCCGATGCTGTCGTCGGTGCTGGCCGACTACGAGCGCCGGGGCTGGCCGCGTGAGAAGCAGCCGCACAAGGCCGGCAACGGCCAGAAGCGTGCGGCGCCGCCGGACATTGCGCATATCGTGCGCCTGTGGGGCAAGCTCGGCGAGTCCGGCCGGATCGAGAACGCCAGCCGGCCCGCGCTACTCAAGTGGTGCGCCCGCCAGGTCGGCCACGACGTGCCCGACCTGGACAGCCTGACGCCGGAGGACGAGCGCCGGAACATCATCGAAGCCCTCAAGGGTTGGCAGCGGAGGTAGCGATGGACTGGCCCATGGTCGATACCGAACTGCTGTCCCTGCTGCCGCCGGTGCTGAAAGCCGTCGTCAAGGCGCTCGGCTACGTCCGGGCACGGGAATGGCTGGAGACGCGCGGCGGCGTCAACGTCAACATCCCGGTGCTGAAAGGTGAAGCCCTTGGCTTGAAGGCCGATGAAATGGCCCGCCTGCGCATCGTGCTGGCGGCGCATATGGATGCGGCCGGCCGGGTATCGATGCCGAAGGCCGACAAGCTGTGGCAGGTCGCGCGCAACGTTGCGATCTGCAAGACATCGACGCAATACAGCATCCGCGACCAGGCACTGGCATACCGGCTGACCGGTCGCCAGATCACAAACATCCGCCGCAACGGCGATACCGGCATCAACCCGGCCGGTGATGGGCAACTTGATCTGTTTTAATGTTACCGACATCCCTTGAAACCCTGAAAACCCACCCCATGTGCACACATGCAGCCATCGTGGCTGTATTTCCAGGAAACATTCAATGAGCGACAATCTCAAGATCAAGGGGCCACAGGACCCCCATACGATCAACCTCAATCAACCGCACGAAGTTGATTACTGGACCGAGAAGTTGGGCGTTACGGAGCAACAGCTCAGAAACGCCGTCGGTGCCGTTGGCAACTCTGTACAGAAGGTCGAGGATCACCTCAAACCGTAATCTGACTGCCACACACCTAGCCCGTTTCTCATGAAGCGGGTTTTTTTTCGCTTCATCACGCCCACGAATGCCGCGTAAAGCCGTTTGAAGACCATTTAAAAGCGCGTTGCATGGGCATCTCAGTGTCTCCGCCGCGGCAACACGGAGAAAACGCCTTGTAGCGCGTTTCTGTGGGTCCGGCATTCAATGGCTGGAAACGTTTCCAGCGATGCCCAGCTGACAGCGAAACGGGATCATGGCTCCAACGCAAACCGCTGGAGCTTTCACGTGTCGCAGAATAATCCCCTCATCGGACAAATTGCCGCCCTGGTCATCGACCTGCTGGCGAAGCAGGATTACCCCGAAGGCTGCAATGCGCACATTTTCCCGGACGGCAAGTTCCGTAGCGATGACGGCCGTCCGGCCCGTGATACCGAGGGCCAGGTGCAGGACTGGCGCATGGACGCGGAGATTGCCGCCGACCTGATCGCCGCCCTGGAGCAATCCGGCAAGCCCATCCTCTACGACTACGAGCACAACAGCCTCTTCGGCGACAGCGTGGCCGCCGGCTGGATCACCAAGCTGGTCTATGTCGCCGGGCGCGGCCTGTTCGCACATGTCGAGTGGGTTGACGATGCCGCCGAGGCAATCGCGAAGAAGAAGTACCGCTATTCCAGCCCGTGCTTCTACTACGACGCCAGCGGTCGGGTCACCGAACTGATTTCGGTCGCGCTGACCAACAACCCGGCGCTGGGCGATCTGGGCGCCGTGGCGCTGGTTCGCCGGGCTGCTTTATCGGCCTTGCCTGTCGGGGCGCTCGCTCAGCATTTTTTAACTGCGGCCGGGCGCATTCCCGGCAACCCTGCGGGAGACCCTGAAATGACCCCTGAACAAATTGCCGCACTCACTTCCGAGCGCGACACCCTGAAAACCAGCCTCGCCAGCCTGACCGCCGAGCGTGACAAGGCAAACGCCGATCTGGCTGCGCTGCGCAAAAAGGTCGACGACGACAAAGCAGCGGCTGAAGCCAAGGAAAAAGCCGACCTGCTCGCTGCCGCCACGTCGGGCGACAAGCCGAAGATGACCCCGGCTCAGGCCGAGGCTGTGAAGGAGATGCCTCTTGCTGCGCTCAAGAACCTTATCGGCACGCTGGGTACGGTGGCGCTAACCAACCTGCAGTCTGATCGGCCTGATCAGGGTGGTGTCAATGGCCTGACAGCCGATGAGGTGGCCGCCTGCAGCCGCATGAATGTCACGCCCGAAGAGTACTTGGCAGCCAAAAAGCGCTGATTTTCAGTTCTGCCGAATCACCAACCGAATTTCGAGACTTAGGAGAAACACAACATGGGTGCTCCCCTCACGCAAGCGCAACTCGACGCGCTTAATACCACCATCAAGGCTCGCTTCAATGCAGGCCTCAAAGTCAATCGCGAGGATTGGCGCAAGGTTGCCGGCTATGTGACCAGCGACAGCTCCAGCAACACTTACGAGTGGCTGTCTCAGTTTCCCGCTTTCCGTGAGTGGGTTGGTCCACGCCAGCACAAGGTTGCCAAAGAAACGGCCTACACGGTCAAGAACCGTAAGTTCGAGAACACGCTCGATATTCCTGTCGACAAGGTCGAAGACGACGAGTACGGCATGTACGGCGACGTTGCGCAGAGCTACGGCGAATCCGTCTATGACCTGCAGAATGACCTGGTCTTCGGCCGCATTGGCAATGCCATCGCCGAAATTTGCTATGACGGCCAATACTTCTTCGATACGGATCATCCGGTGTATCCGAATGAGGATGGCTCGGGTGTCGCAACGACTGTCAGCAACTTCCAGGCAGGTGCAGGGGAGTTGTGGATGCTGCTCTGCACGAATCGCGCACCGAAGCCGTTCTACTTGCAGGAGCGCGTGAAGCCACAGCTCGTCTCGAAAACCAATGCCGTGAACAGCGATTACGTCTACGAAAACGACGCAATCAGCTATGGCGGCCGCTGGCGTGGTGAGGGTGTGTGTGGTTTCTGGCAACTCGCCTATGGCTCCAAGGCCGAGCTGACCGAGGCCAATTTCACCGCCAATTTCAAGGCAATGATGAAAGTCACCCGCGATGGCGGTAGCAAGCTCGGGATCATCCCGAATCTGCTCGTCGTTGGCCCAGACAACATGGCCGCTGCCGAAGCGCTGATCAAGGCCATCAACAAGGCCAACGGAGCCTCGAACACCAATTACAACAAGGTCGAACTGCTCGTTTCGCCCTGGATTGGTTCGTAACTCATCCCCCGCGAGCAGGCCTTCGGGCCATAGAGAAACCCCGGCCGGAATTGCCCGGCCGGGTCAGGAGATCAAACCATGAAGAGCATTTATGTGCGCGTACGGCCGAAGAGCGGGTTGCCCTCGTTCTTCCGCTGCGGCATGAAGTTTTCCCAGGGCTGGGTGCGCGTCGAAGTCGACGAAGCCGCCAAGAAGCGCCTGGACCAAGAGCAGATGCTGGAGGTGTCGGAAACGAAGCCGGCCGCGTTCGATGATGTGCCGGCAGGTGATAGCGCCGCCACTTCGACCGCTGCAGGCTCCGGCACTGGCACCCCGGCTGACGCACCGACCGACCCAGCCGAGCGCCTGGCGGCGATCCGCGCTGCCATTGCCGGCCTGAACAAGGAAGATGCAACGCTCTGGACCAAGGGTGGCAAGCCGACGATGGAAGCCGTTGCCGCAGTGACGGGCTGGCCGGTGCTGGCCGCTGAACGTGACGCGGCACAGGAAGGCGGCAAGTAATGCCGTTCGCTACCCGCGCCGATCTGCTGGCTCGCAGCAATGCACGCCGACTGTTTCAGCTTGCTGTGCCGGCAGATATGCGGATGCCGCCCGACGATGCGCTACGCGTTGCTGTCGAGGAAGGCGACCTGTCCGGTTATACGGATGCCGAGCGCGCAACGTTGTCTGCGGCGCTGTCTGCCATCGATACGGCGCTCACCGATGCGGATGCACTGCTGCTCTCCTACGGGATTCCGCAGACCGTGCAAACCACGTTGCTGGCCCGGCTGGCGTCAACGGTGGCGCTGTACAACCTGCAGGGCGCGGAGCGTATGACGAAAGAGGTTCAAACCGCATACGACGGCGTGATGAAAACACTGACCGCTCACGCCGCCGGCCAGGTGAATTTGATTCCTGCCGCATCGACCGATCCGGTACGTATTGATGACGTGGCTTTCATTGAGAGTGCCCCGTCGCGCTACGGGCGTCGGAATCTGAATGAAGCGGGTGAATGATGGATACGAAGCCCCTTGCTGACTATTTGAGAACTCAACTTGTCGATGTGCGTGAAGTTGGGGCCGCTGCCGATTTTATGGCCGCTGCCGATGGCAGTGTGAGTGTTCCGGCGGTGTTCGTCATACCGCAGGAGGAACGCGTTGCTGAGGATGATTTTGACGGCGAGTTTCTGCTGCGCGTGGTGATTGCTGTTGTGTGCGTTGTGAGCAATTACCGGGACTCAATCGGCGAAGCCGCGCAGTCCGATCTCGAAAAATTGCGGTGTGCAGTTAAAGACGCGATTGACGAATTCATCCCGGCCGGTGCGCAGGCTCCTGCGCGATTCATGCGTGGCGGCTTGATGAGTTTCGATGCTCAGACGATGTGGTGGGCCGATGAGTTTGAAGTGCTTTTATCTCAATAGGAGGTGCGTCGATGGTGAAAGTAAGAATCGTCGAAGAAATCAAGTTCCGGTCAGCCCCGCTGACCGTGAATCAGGAAATTGAGGTGTCTGCGTTGGATGCCTCGCAACTTGTCGCCGCTGGTCACGCTGTCGTAGTGACCAAAGCTGGCAAGGCCCCGAAACCGGAAAAAACAACTGGGAGTAATGAACATGTCTAAAACGCTTGCAACACGTATCAAGTTTTCGATTGCAAAAACCTATGGTGCAGCCGTGGCAATGAGCGCTATCAGCAACGCGGCGGAGGCCGTTGCAACACTTGCTGCCGCTCATGGCGCTGTTGCTGGTGAATACGTCGAAATCCAATCGGCCTGGCCGGCGCTCAACGGTCGCGTTGTGCGTATTAAATCGGTAGACGTTAACGAAGTAACGCTGGAAAAAATCAATACCGTTTCTGCTGATAAATATCCTGCCGGCAGCGGTATCGGTTCGATTCGCCGCATCACGGCATGGGATCGTCTGTCACAAGTTAACGGCGTCAGCACGGCTGGTGGGGAGCAGCAGTACTCTGACGCGACCGACATGGATGACGAATTCGAAATCAAGCTGCCGTCAATCAAGTCGGCCAAAACAACGACCCTGAAGTTTTTTGACGATCCATCGCTCCCGTGGTACCCGACCGTCGAAGCGGCATGCGAAGCAAAGATTCCTACTGCATTGCTGGTTGAGCTGCCGAATGGTGCCAAATCTGTCAGTAACGCCTACTGGTCGATGTCTGATGAGCCGACGATGGAAAAGAACCAGGCGCTGGTTTCCACCATCACGCTGGCGATGAGCGCACCTACCGTGCGCTACGCAAGCTAATTCCACGAAAGGCATGCCATGTTGAAAATCAAACCGAAAGACACGTTTAAAGCAAAAGTCGGGTTGTCCGTGCCAGGTAGCGAAAAACTCGAAGTCATCAGTGTCGAGTACCGGCATCTGTCCCGATCTGCCCTGCAGGAGTACTACGCAGGACTAAAAGGCAAAACGGATGCAGAAGGTCTTGCAGAAATCATGCGTGGCTGGGACGGACCCGATGCAGCGTATAGCCCGGAAAGTCTGCAGGAGCTGCTCGACAACTACCCAGCTTCAGCCGGCGAACTGTACGAGTCGTTCCGCGCTGAGCTGGTCGAGTCGAAACGAAAAAACTAATCGAAGTCGCCGAAACCTGGGCCGATGGTGGGGGTGTTGAAAGCCTGAAGGCGCTGGGATTCGGCGACGACGATTTAGATATAGAACTGGACGTACTGACCGAGAACCTGCAGATCGTCGAGGTGTTTTTTGCCCTCAGTACGCAATGGCGGGTCGGCATGGGCGGACTGACAGGGCTGGATTACAACGCATTGCCAGCCCTGTTTTCCTTACTCGGCATCAAGAAAAAATCTCGCCGTGAATTGTTTTTTGGTCTGCGCGAGATGGAGCGTGCGGCGCTCAATGTCTGGGCCGACCAGCGGGAAAACGCAGAGTGAGCTGGTGGCCACCTGCACATGAATCAAGCGTAAATTTTGAGAGAAAAACAATGACGCGCGGTCCGGAAATCAAAGTCACGTTCACAGGCGACAGTGGTAATTTTGTCAACGCCACTCGTAATGCAGATACCGCAGTAACCAGCCTTTCGGGATCTGTCAAAAACCTTGCTACCGGCTTGGCTGGTGCTGTATCAGCCAGCGCATTTGCATCAAAACTGGTTGCTGTTCAGCGCGAATTTGACGTAATGAACGCCAGCTTGATCACGATGACTGGATCGACGGCAAATGCACAGATGGCTTTTGCCGCAATCCAGCAATTCGCAGCAACAACGCCGTATAGCCTGCAGGAAGTCACATCGGCATTTACGAAGTTAAAGTCACTCGGGCTTGACCCATCGCAACGGGCACTAGAGTCATACGGCAACACAGCCGCCGCGATGGGAAAAGGCCTTGATCAATTTATCGAGGCGGTTGCTGATGCCAGCACCAGCGAATTTGAACGACTAAAAGAATTTGGCATAAAGGCAAGCCAGGAGGGTGGCAAGGTCAGCTTTACCTTCCAGGGCGTGACAACTACTGTCAAAAACAGTGCTGCGGAAATTAATGAGTACCTGACAAAGATCGGTGAAAACGAATTTTCGGGTGCAATGGCAGAGCGTGCAAAGACGCTGGATGGTGCCATCAGCAATCTCTCAGATACGTGGGACAACCTGTTTTTGACCGTAAGCCAAAAAAATACAGGCGGCTTCATTTTCGATTCGGTCAAGTTGGCCACCGGTGCTGTCGACGATTTGACCAAGATCATTAATGCCATGTCCGGCGCAGCTGACGACAATGCTCGGGCCACAGGAGCAATGGCAGAGATTCAAAACGGTATCGGTACTGTTTTCGAAACCGTCGCAGTGCTTGGCGCGAATGTCGCTTATGTTTTCCGGTCTGTTGGAACAGAAATCGGTGGTTTGGCTGCTCAGGCCGCAGCCGTTGCAACGGGGGATTTTTCTGGCGCCAAGTTTATTGGCGAGGAAATGAAGCGTGACGCCGCCGCTGCCCGAGCAGAAATTGATGCGCTGAGTGAGCGCATTCTTGGTGCTAGAACGGCCACACAATCTGCTGCAGCCTCTCTTGACGATCTTGTAAAGCCACGGCCAACAGTCAAACCTCCTGTTGATGCCGCAGGTTTGAAAACGGCCAAAAAGGAGGCTGACGAACTTGCAAAACTGATGGACCGCATCTATGGCAAAGAGTCCGGACTGGATGCTGGGTACTGGAACGACCTTGAAAGGCTGAACAAGCAATTCCAGAAAACCGGTGACCTGGAAAGCTACGCTGACGCCGTTTCAAAGCTGACGACGCAACAAAGGTTCTATCAGGATCAAGTCAAAGCGGTAGCGAAGGCTGAAGAAGAAGCCGCTAACGTCAGCGCAGCTCGATTCGCAGAAATGGCGAAGACTTCTGACGCATTACAGGATCAGGTCAGCCAGTTGCGTCTCGAAAATGACGAAATTGGCCTTACCGCCGAACAGCTTGACGTCCTCCGGATTGCCCGCATGGATGACGCCATTTCAGCTAAAGCGCAGGCACTGGCTGTTGCTGAAAAAACCTCGCAAAGCGCATCTGAAATCGAGATGCTACGAGAGCAAATTGAAGCAATGCGGGAACTGCGCGGCTTGACCGCAACTGGGCAGGTGCGGCGAGCGAACGCTCGGGCGATTGAAGAGCAGAAGACAGCTTGGTCCGGTTTCTTCGGTGACATCAGTCGTGGAATGACTGATTCAATTTTCAGGTCATTCGAAGCTGGCGAATCCCGAGCAGATGTGTTCTTCGACTCGTTACAGCGTACCGCAGCCACAACCCTTCTGAAATTTGGTGTCGAATTCACGGCGGATGCCGGCAAGCAATTGCTCGGCCTTGCGCTGAATGCGCTATCTGGATCGTCGGCTGGTGGTGGTAGTGGCGGGCTGGGTAGTGCGCTGGGCCTTGTCAGCAATGCCAGTTCGGCCTATGGACTGCTATCTGGTCAGACGCTGGCCAATGCTGCAAACATGGTCGGCACGGGCTACGGTGCGATAACAGGATCTGGTGCCCTGGGCGGCCAGGCATTTGCGGCCGGGCTTGCGAACCCTACTGCTAGCGAAGCGGCAATGTGGGCCTATCAGTCCGCATTCCAAGCGACAGGCGATGCCGCAATGTTAGCGACGGCCGAAGGGATTGCGGCTGGCCAAGGTGCGATGTCCGGGTTCATTTCGTCACTCGGCACTGCTGCCATAGTGGCAGCGCCCCTCATTATCGGTGGCCTTGTCGATAAATTTGGCGGCGGGGACACATTTCAGACCGGCGTCACGCTTGATGGGAAATATAGCCAGGGCGGTTTCAGTGGCGCAATCGGCGAGAATTACAAAACAACAAGCGGCTGGTTCAATAACGGTGGAACTGAAACCTATCTGACAGACATCAATCTGTCGGTGCGCGACATGATCGGCATGCTGACGTCGAACGCCGAGCGCCAGGTGAGCCGTATTGGTGGCGAGGATTACTACACTTATAAAAACACATTGACGGATGAGCAGTACAACATCCTGCTCGGGCAGATCGGCCTTCAGGTTGGCGAAAAGCTTGGGAAGGTTGAGCGCCAAGGCACGTGGGTTGATGACGAAAATGGATTTGTCACCGGCGCTCAGATGGTTGATGCAATTGTGCCGGTATTCAAAACAGCGGCAGAGATGACCGAAGCAGAAATCCGCACGAACTGGTCAAAACTTGTCGACATCAACAACAACCGGTACTTAAGTCGTGATGTCGGCGACGAATTCTTAAGTGGCTACACGCCTTCCGTTGGCGAAATGAATATGGGGGACGGGGGTTATAACGGCCCGGTCGTTAACGGTATCCAGGACGCAGATTACGCAAAACAGATTCTCGACGGAATCTTCGGCGCGAACGTCAAAAGTCGTCCAGAGCGACTGGTATCAAAGGACCTCGGCACATACGATGCGATCAGCACTGCGCTTGACAGCATCTATGACCAAACCGTAACGAGCTTCGAGAAGCTGGGCACCTCTTTGGGCGCGACTGACATCAACGCGATCATCGCCGGCTATACAGCGGACATCACGATTGATAACGTCGGTGGGATAAAAGAGTTGCTGACCGGCGCGGCCACTCAACTACAAGAAGGTCTTGGTAAGGCAATTTTTCCGGTGATCGACGAAATCCGTACGAGCAGCGGCGAAACTGGCTCATGGGCCGAAACCTTTTCCCGCGTTTCGGCGCAGGTTGCACAGGTTGGAGAGGCATTCAAATTACTTGACGTGTCGCTGACGGGCACTGGTCTTGCAAACGACATCCTGAGTGCCGGAAATGCCCTTGTAACGGCATTTGGAGGCTTGGAAACCCTGCAAGCCACGCTGTCAAATTATTACGAAAACTACTACACCGCTGAGGAAAAGCGCGCCAATGTCGTTCGTGCAATCACAGAATCACTCGCTGCAGCAGGCGCTGTTATTACAGAGACTGACGTAGCAAGCGCGACGCGAGAACAATTTCGCGATGCATACGAAGCTATCGTCGAGACCGCCGGGGCCGCATCGCCCTTGGCCGTTGCGATGCTGAAGGTTGAGTCGGCATTTGCCGGGATCACACCTGAGGTCGCTGGCACAGCAAATGCCATCAATCAAGCGGCTTCAACGATTGCCGCCGCTCGACAAAAGGTTGTGACCGAAGTAGCCGCTACCAGGCAGGAATCCGCACTAGATACCTACATCGCCGCACTTGATGCGGATAACGCACGGGTTGAGCAATACGCGAGTGACTACGCAAGCAGCGTGCAGTTGCAAATTTCGGCGCAACAGCAGTTGTTGGATGCGTTTGAACAGGCTGTCGATTCGATCCGGGATTATCGGGATAGCTTGATGCTGTCCGATCTGTCAGTCCTCGATCCGGAACAAAAATACCGTGAGGCGAAGCGCCAGTTCGAAGAAACGTACCGTCTGGCTCAACTGGGCAACGCAGAGGCGATCCAGCAGTTGCCGGAAGCTGGTCGTAATTTCCTGACGGTCAGTCAAGATTACAACGCCACTACTGGCGCGTATGTCGCTGACTATCAGCGCGTGCTTGAATCCTTGGACAAGTCCGAATCTGTTGCTAGCCGCAATGCCGAGCGTGCGCAGGATTCGCTCGTCGGCCTTGAGCGCCAGATGGGATCGCTCAACAGCAGCGCTTCGTCGGCGGCAAGTTCGCTGCTGTCTGTTGATGCGGCGATGCAGTCGCTGTTGCTTGAAGTTCGTAACTCGGCCGCAATGGGTGTTGCGATCAACCAGGGCGTGTTGGATGCGCTCAATAAGGCCGGGCAGACCGGCAAAGTGGTAGAGACAGGCGCAGGGCCATCTTACACATCAACCCGAGGCGCATCTGCGTTTATCAATGATGCTGGCCAACTGGCGGTGACAGGTAAGAGCGGCGGCACGATGACTCAATCAGAAATTTATGGGTGGGCCGAGAATGCCGTTAAAAACAACGACGCGCAGTCGATTTACACCGCCGCATGGAACGAAGGCCTGACGCTGAAGGAAGTGGATTCGCTGCTCGGCCTTTCTGCCGGCACAGCAGAAGACTGGGCTAAGAAAAACGGTCTGCCGACCTTTCGGGCAGGTGGTTACCACGTCGGTGGCGTTCGGATGGTGGGTGAAGGAGGTCCGGAACTCGAGGCCACAGGCCCGGCACGCTACTGGTCGTTTGAGCAGACCAGAGCGATGATGCAGTCGCCAAGCCCGCAGCAAAAGCAGGATAACAGCGACATCATCCGTGCCATTGAAGCTTCTGCAGAAAGCAACGCGCTGGGTCAGAAAGCCTTGATCGAACGCATTTCCTTCCTTGAAAAACAGCTTGCAGCGATTGAAAGCAGCGGTGTTTTGCGGATGGCTGCGTAATGGCAACTATCTATCTTGCGCACATTACGGTGTTTGACCCGGCCATCGCTGGTACGCGGATGTTGTATTTGTCGAGTGCCGGATATACCACCGGGTCTGCCGGTCTGCCGCCCGGTGGGCTGGCGCACACCGCGTACGAACCACGCATCAAACAGCCGGCAAACATGCGCCGAGAGATGTTTGGTCGCGGCACAACGGGCGGCGAATCGACCGTTGGTTATGGGGTGCTGGAACTGACGAACATCGATGGTGGGTTGGATGACATTGCGACATTTGGTCTTGATGGCCAGCCGATCACTATTCTGGTCGGTGAAGTACGTCGCGGTGGCCCTCCTATCTGGACGACTGTGCTTGTTGGCACGATGGAGCAACCTGCTGTTACGTGGCAAAAAGTATCGATTCGTTTGCGCGACCGCCAGGCTGAACTCGATAAGCCGGCAGCGCCGAATAAGTACGGTGGCACGAATGTGCTACCGGCCGGCTTGGATGGCGTGGCCGGCGACTTGAAGGGTAAGCCGAAGCCGCGCATTTTCGGTCGCGTGTTCAACATCGCGCCGCCCTGCGTCAATACGAGCCGGCTGATCTATCAGATCAATGATGGTGCCGTTTCTGCTGTGTCGGCAGTTTATGTGCGCGGTGCAGCGTTGACCGCAGGATCAGCCTACGGCAGCCAGGCGGAGATGGAAGCCAACGCGCCGGCCGCAGGACAATACCGCGCTTGGGCGGCGGGCGGCTATATCCGACTTGGCACGTCACCGGACGGCATCGTCACAGCCGATGCGACGCAGGGTATAGCAGTCGGAAACCGCACTGTTGCGCAACTGGCGCAGCAGATTGCAACAGGCGCGGGCGGTATTGCTGCGGGGGATATCTCTGCAGTCGACTTGCTGGCGCTTGATGCGAAAAACAGCGCGGAGGTTGGCATCTGGATCAACGACGAAACCTGCCGTGAAGTATTGGACAAGCTGTGCGAGTCGATTGGTGCTTGGTGGGGCTTTGATCGGCTTGGGAAATTCCGGATGAGCCGGCTTGAAGAACCGGCCGGTATGCCGGTGCTCGACATCACAGCTGACGACATTCTGAGCATTGATCGCGTGCCGAGTAACGATGTTGGCCGGGGTGTGGCCACGTGGCAAGTGACGCTGAAATATGCCCGGTTCTGGACCCGGCAGGATAGCGACGTGGCCGGCGCCGTCGGTGCTGCACGGCGCGCTGAACTGCGCGAAAGCTACCGGTCTGTTGTCGCCAGCGATGCGGCGATCAAGATCAAGCATTTGCTGGCACCGGCGCTTGAGTTTGAAACGCTGTTGAGCGATGCCGGCGCGGCGGCGGCTGAGTCCACTCGCAGGCTCAATCTTTACAAGGCTGACCGGCTGACGGTTGAGTTGGTCATGGCGTACGACCCTGGGCTGATTGCGGATCTGGGTGATGTCGTTCGCGTCACGCTGTCGCGTTTCGGCATGGGGCCCGGAAAGCTGTTTGTTGTGCTCGGCATCCGGCCTGATCTTGAGTTGCGCCGGCTCTATCTCACGTTATGGGGTTGATATGGGAAAAGTCACGATAGGACTTATCAATAGAGCCGACGAGGCGATCTTGTCGGGCGGTAATTGGATGGCCTCGCTGCCGCTGTCTAATTTGCAGAATCGTCGCTTGTCGCGAGTTGCACGCTCTACTGATGCGTCTGATGCCTCGACGAAATTTGATATCGATCTAGCGCAGGCCCGACGTATCCGTGTTGTTGCGCTGGTCGCGCACAACCTATCGACCTCGGCAACGGTGCGGATCATCGGTGATGATGAAAACACGTTCGCAACGCCGCTCTACGATTCTGGGGCTGTGCCCATGTGGCCGGCTGGCACGATCCCGCAGGATTTACTGGAATGGGAAGACGATAACTTCTGGCTCGGAACTGTCAGCCAGCAGGCGGTTGCGGGATATCAAGCACCATTTATTTGCGTGCTGCCTGCTGCGGTCATTGCGCGCTACTGGCGCGTTGAAATTAGTGACACCGGTAATTCAGATGGGTGGGTGCACATTGGCCGTCTGTATATCGCCGACGCATGGCAACCAAAACACGGTATGCGCCCTGGTGTCGGGCTGGGCTTTGGTGATGCTTCGGCCGTCGATGCTTCGCTGACCGGTGAAGAGTTTTTCGAGCCGAGGCGAAAGCGGCGGACGCTGAGTTTTGATCTGCCGGCAATGAGCGTTACCGAGGGCTATCAGTTTGCGCTGGAGATTGACCGCATGGCCGGCGTGACCGGCGAAGTGCTGGTCATACCGGACCCGAGCGATAGCGAAAACGGCGTGCGCCGAAACTTCCTTGGGCGGCTTCAAAGCTTGCCGGCGCTGTTGCATAGCAGCAAGCGAATCATGAGCAAAAAATACGAAATCACGGAGATTCTGTAATGACAAACAGCGTGTGTTTTGATCCGGCAGTGGGTGGCGATGGCAGCGTGCTCACCGATGACTCAAACGCTGAGTCAGGTCTGGGGAATGGAGGGCACAGGACACGGTTTGTGCCGGCGCTGGCGCAGGTGGTTGCTGTAGCAGCGCACGTCGTTGAGCGTGCTGCTGCTGCGGTAGCTGCAGCGCTCACCGCCAGTGATTACGCGGATGCCTCTGCATCAGCAGCTGGCGTATCGGTGGCAAAGGCCGGCGAGGCGCTGGCGTCGGCAAACACAGCAATAGACAAAGCAGCAGAGGCAGTAGCCGCAGCAGCGCTAGTAAATCTTCCTGCGCTTTCGCCTGCAGCCGAAAATAAAGTGCTTTCTGTTACCGCTTTTGGCGAGTGGGTTCTGAAGTTGTTGACGGCGGCTGATGTCGGTGCAGAGCCGACGATCACAACGGGCACTGTGAATGACTATATCGCGGGCAACAAGACGATTCGAGATTTCGCGGCGAATGTCCGGATGACGGTCTTGACGGGGCTGTCAACGGCAAGTGCTGCGGCGATTACTGCGGCGGACAGCGAACTAGCGGCGTTCGGGAAGCTGCAGGCACAGCTCAATGATAAGCAAGCACAAATTAATGCCAAGCAAGCGTCATTGGTGTCCGGTACAAACATCAAAACAGTTGCTGGTGTCACTTTGCTTGGCGCGGGAAATATTGCGGTGCTGCCTTTGGATTTTGGGCATGGAAACGTCGGTAGTCTGGCGTTCATTTGGCGCAACGTGAGTACTGAAGTTGCCGCCGGAACAATTGTCTCATCTGCCGAATATGCAGTTATCGGCGGTGGATATGCATCTGCGACATCCGGCGGCAGTGCTCCCGGCTCCTGGCGATTGCTGGGCAAGGCGCCAGCGTTTCATCCCAATCCAGTTGCTGTGCTTGCTCAAAGGATCGCATGATGGAAGTCATCGACGTCAAAAACTGCGTCTGGGGCGCTCTGGCGCAAACCATTAACTGCAATGTTCTATTCGGTGGGTTCGACGACTACATCCCGTTTTCTGCGTCGCCCGATGACACAGAGGCGCACGGTGTATCAATCTATAACCGGGTGCTGGCTGGTGAATTTGGTCCGATTGGTCTCTATATCGCACCACAACTGACGGCACCACAACTCGTTGATGCAGTCAATGCCCGCCGCGATGCGCTAGAAACCCAAGGCTTTCCGCATGCTGGTCTCTGGTTCCAATCGGACGAACGTTCAGTCGCACGGATCAATTCGACAGCGCTGGCGGCAGTCAGCGCTTTGATGGGTGGCCAGAATCCCGCATTCCCGGATTGGATCGCGGCTGACAATACGCCTCTGCAGGTTGATGCTGCGGGCGTGCTGGCGCTACAGGCAAGCCTGACGGCCCATGCCGGCGCACTGCATGCCCACGCCCGCGTGCTGAAAGCCGCGATTAACGCAGCGACATCAATTGATGAGTTGTCGATGATCGACATCGATGCGGGCTGGCCATGAGCGACTGGCGTTACTGCATTGACCGGAAATTCACGCTGTGTTCGCCCTGGCTTGATGGTGTCTTCTACATGGGCGAATGGGTACGGATCGCATCACAGACAATCGAGATTGCCACAAGATATGCATGGGATGGCTGCTCGCCTGCGTATCGTCTATGTGGTGATATTTGGATCGGCCCATGGGATGGTCCGAGTGGGCGTGATGGCAAGCCGGTCACATGGCAAGCGACATTAGTTCACGATGCGCTATGTCAGTTTCGGCGGGATATCAGAGGGTTGACGAAGGGCGCTACAGTAGGTTTGTTCGACGCTCAGTTACGTGCAGATTTGGCGCCGGCCTGGATGTGCCAAACCTACCCGCCCGTTGTCGATTTATTCGGCCCACAAGAATGGTTTTGATGTTGGGTATAACGCCCCACTGAGACGGTGCGACCGTTACAGGTGCAGGAACACCCGTAACGGCCACCTCCCGCAGAAGCGTCCTGCGTTTAGCCAAGGCACCGTGCTGTGCACACAGCGGGCAGAAGGCTATCACTGCAGGTAGTAAATATGGAAATCATCCGTTGCGGCGCATGCAACAGAAAACTGGCAGAAGCGGAATACACCCGCCTGTCGATCAAGTGCCCCCGCTGTGGGGCGATCAATCAAGTGAAGGCCACGAGCCACGAATCTGAACGCCATGGAGCGTCATCCCGAAAGGAAACACCCCATGGAAGCAACGAAACAGCAGCACCCTCCGTTCTTTAACAATCAGAAACATGAGCACTTGACCAGAGCCGATCTACACCGTGGAGATTGCTTGACGGTGATACCCGCCCTCGAAGGTCTTTTTGATGCCGTAGTCACTGATCCGCCATACTCAAGTGGTGGTCAGTCGAAAGGCAACCGTGCGGCGTCGACAGGGAGTAAATACCTGAACAGTGGCGGTACCCAGTGGCCTGATTTTGCTGGTGACTCAAAAGATCAGCGCAGCTATTTGCATTGGTCGGCGCTTTGGATGGCCCTTTGCTACGAAAAGCTGAATCCCGGTGGATTGATGATCGTCTTCACTGATTGGCGTCAATTGCCGGTCACAACAGATGCATTACAAGCGGCTGGATTTACTTGGCGGGGGGTCGGCGTTTGGGATAAAGCAGGCAGCGCTCGGCCCTACAAGGGCGGTTTCAAGGCGCAGACGGAATTCTTCGTTTGGGGCAGCAAAGGTAGCTTGGTTGGAGATGCTTACTCGGCAGGTCTATTCAGGGTGCAACAAAAACCTGGTGAGAAGTTGCATCAGGTTGGCAAACCTCTGGAGCTTATGAATCATCTGGTAGCAGCGTGCGGCCAACGCATCCTTGATCCGTTCATGGGGTCAGGCACCACAGGCTTGGCTGCTATCGATCAAGGCAAACAGTTTGTCGGGATAGAGGTCAGCAAACATTATTACGAGGTCGCTGTTGATCGGCTACGAAATGGCTGACATTTGAAAAAAACCGCCCTGATCTAGGGCGGTTTTTTCTGTCCTGAAATCACCGTATATCTTCAAATATTGTTTGTCCGGTTTTCAAACGGCTTTCATCCGGAAATCAAAGCCGCTTTACTCCGACAGCGACCACGACCGCGGCCATCACGGCAATAGTGGTCGTACCGCCGGTTGTGGTGCCTCCGGTCGTGGTGCCTCCGGTCGTGGTTGTGCCTCCAGTCGTGGTCGTACCCCCGGTTGTGGTTGTGCCTCCAGTCGTAGTCGTCCCGCCGGTCGTGGTCGTGCCTCCAGTCGTGGTCGTACCCCCGGTTGTGGTTGTCCCGCCGGTACTACCGGTAGAGCCCGTCGCTATTGAACCCAACGAACCACTGGACGTCGAGCAGGGCCTGACGTCGCCCTCGGTCCTGGTGACTGTGCCGACTTGGGTACCTACGGTGGAACGTACGACCACGCCCCCTCAGTTGTTGGCCTTGGCACCACCGCCAGTGGTGACGGAACCTGTAGTGCCGGTTGTCGTACCGGAGCCAGCATCAGTAGGGATACCCGACCAGGCTGCACCAGCGGCTTATGTGGCGCCCCATCGCCCACGCAAACAAGACCGTAACTGAGCACAGCGACGGCGTTGTGTCGAGGAAGGCAGGGTAAAGACGATGCGCCTGATCACACGGACTTTGGCAAAAGGCTTTGGCCTGGGCTTGTTGGCCGCCGGTGTCAGCGTCTTTCCTGCTTTTTCGGCGGAACTGGTGCTGTCACCTGTTGCCGGGGAGTCCAACACGATGGCCCCGGCTGACAGGGTGGTTCGGCGAGTTAACTTTGAACAGGAAAGTGCATCGCCGGACGCCCGGCATGTGGCTGACTGGATTGTTCATGCCAACGATAACCGCCAGTTGCCGTTCGTCATTGTCGACAAGACGCAGGGCAAGGTATTCGTTTTTTACGCCGACGGTCGGCTGCGCGGTGCCGCGCCGGCCTTGCTCGGGCTGGCGGTGGGTGATGATGCCGTGCCCGGTATTGGCGAGCGCAAGTTGTCGAGTATTCGTCCGGAAGAGCGCACCACGCCCGCCGGGCGCTTTGAGGCGTCGCTCGACCGCAATCTGAAAGGCGGCGAAATTCTCTGGGTGGACTACGAAACTGCGATCTCCTTGCACCCGGTGGCGACCGGCAATCCTCGGGAGCGCCGTGCCGAGCGCCTGGCAACGCCATCGCCAGGCGATAACCGGATTTCTTTTGGCTGCATCAATGTACCGGCCGCTTTTTTCAAGAATGTGGTCAGCGCGGCTTTCCAGGGTACCAACGGCATTGTCTATGTACTGCCGGAAACCCGCTCGCCACAACAAGTTTTTGCTTCGTATGAGCTTGCTGCGCCTGCGGCATTGCTGGCGAGCAATAGGGACTTGCCGTCATCCGCGCCGGCTACGGTCTCGGGCAATGGGCCGAGCAATACCCGTCTCGCCGAACGGTGATTTTTACCTGCTTGACGCCACTATCCTGAGCGTATCCGTCAGCTTGGGACAATGAACCGATTTGCCTCGCCCATCTCAGGGCAGGGCAAAGCGGCTGGGCTGGCGCAAGCGCAGGCCATCCTGTATGGACGAAATTTCCAGCGCGATCGGTTGCAGCCCCGACAGATTGGCGCTGCTCGGTGCGGCAAGCGTGAGCTGGATTGGCTGGATGCTGCCAGCTGGAATATCGAATTGCCGGGCACCGATAATTTCCAGGCCGGGCAGGCCGTCGGCGCTGATCTCGATGCGACGCGGCGTATCCGCCTGGTTGGTCAGCTTCAGGGTGTAGGCGTTTTCGATCCGGCCATCCGGCATTTCGCGTAGCAAGGCCCCGCGATCGCGCCAGACATCGACGACGAGCAGCGTACGTTGGCTGAGCGTCCAGGCGCCGAGCAGGGTGAATGCTGCAATCAGGCTGGCGTAGATGATGATGCGTGGCCGTTTTTGGGCTATTTCCTGGACCACAGGAACAACGGCTGGCTCTAGGGGTGACCGCAGATTCAGTTCGTTTTCCGAGGCAAAGCGGATTAGTCCGGTCGGCAGCTTGAGGCGTTGCATGACCTGATCGCAGGCATCGATGCACAGGCCGCAGTTGATGCATTGATATTGCAAGCCATTGCGGATATCGATGCCGGTCGGGCAGACCTCGACGCAAATAGCGCAATCGATGCAGTCGCCGGCCGCCTTGTCCTGGCGGCGCGCCGCACGCGGTTCGCCGCGCTGATGGTCATAGCCGACTTGGCGCGTAGCCGGGTCGAACATCACCCCCTGGAAGCGCGAATACGGACACATGTGCTGGCACACGGCTTCACGGGCGAGGCCGGCCTGAACGTAGGTGAAGGCGGTGTAGAAAATCAGCCAGAAGGCTTCCCACGGCCCGGTCTGCCAGGCGGCCAGGCTCGGCAGCAATTCGCGGATCGGGGTGAAATAGCCGACGAAGGTGATGCCCGTCCACGCGGCAATCAGCAACCAGACGCCGTGCTTGAGGGTTTTCAAGCCCAGTTTCCGGGCGCTCAGCGGGCTTTGGTCGAGTTTCAGGCGGGCCAGATGGTCGCCTTCGATGCGCGCTTCGATCCAGACGAAAATGCTGGTATAGACGGTTTGCGGGCAGGCAAAGCCGCAAAACAGGCGGCCAGCCAGCGCTGTGACGAAAAACAGCCCGAGCGCGGCGAGCAGCAAGGCAATCGCCAGCAACAGCGCATCCTGCGGCCAGAGCACGAGGCCGAACAGGTAGAGTTTTTCGTGGGCGATGTCGAACAGGATGGCTTGGCGCGGGGTGTCGGCCGGCGTCCATTGCAGCCAGCAGGCGCCGTAGAAAATGATCTGGGTCAGCCAGACGGCGGCCCAGCGCAGACGGTTGAAACGGCCATCGACTGCTTTGGCGTGAATTTTTCCCTGCTTGCGGTAAAGCTCGATCTTGGCGGTGCGGACCTTGCTGACGGCTTTTTCCATCCCTGTGCTCCTTGGGCAATGTGGATGGGCGAAGTAAATCAGCCGCCTGCTGATGGGTACAGATTCAGCTTGTCGTGTTTTTTATAGGAACAGATTCAGCACAGCGCGTGCGCCAGTTGGCCCAGTTTGGCGATTGCCGCTTCAAGGCCGGGAAAATCGGGGTGGCCGAAATTCAGGCGCAGGAAGTGGGCAAATTCCCGCTGGGCCGAGAAGATCGGCCCCGGCGCAGTGCTGATGCCGTGGGCCAGCGCCTGTCGATGCAGTTGCAGCGCATCGACCTGCGGCGGCAATTCCAGCCACAGGAAATAGCCGCCTTGCGGCCTGGCCAGTCGCGTTCCGGGCGGAAAACTGCGGTCGACCGCAGAAACCAGCCAGTTTTCCTGCTCGGCCAGGGTTTTGCGCAACTGGCGCAGATGATGTTCGTAAGCGCCGTGTTTCAGATATTCGGCCAGCGCGATCTGGACCGGGACCGTGGTGGCCAGGCTGGTCGACAGTTTCTGGCGCTGGACCTTTTCGGCGAAGCGTCCGGCTGCTACCCAGCCCAGGCGATAACCGGGCGCCAGGCATTTCGCGAAGGACGAAACATGCATGACCAGCCCGTCGCTGTCTTCGGCCTTGGTGCACAGCGGGGCATCCGGGCCGAAATAAAGTTCGCTGTACACGTCGTCTTCGATCAGCGGCACCTGATGCCGGCGCAGCAAGTCGAGCAGGGCTTTTTTCCCCGCGTCTGGCAGCAGGCTGCCCGAGGGATTGGAGAAATTCAGCATGAGCAGGCAGGCTTTGACCGGATGGCGCTGCAATATTTCCGCGAGCGCGGCCAGACTGATGCCGTCGCGCGGATGGGTCGGGATTTCGACGACGCGCAGGCCGAGGCGTTCGGCCGCCTGCAGTCCGGCATAAAAAGTCGGCGATTCGACGGCAATCAGGTCGCCCGGCCGGGTGACGGCCTGCAAGCAGAGATTGATGCCCTCCAGCGCGCCGGAGGTGATGACGATTTCCTGCGTGCCGACTTTGGCGCCACGGGCGAGGTAGCGCAGTGCCAGTTGGCGGCGCAGTTCCTCATTGCCGGGCGGCAGATCGGTGACGGTGGCTAGCGGATCGAGCCGGCGCGCGGCCTGGGCGAGAAAGCGCCCCAGTTTGGCCAAGGGGAACAAGTAAGGGCTGGGAAAGCTGGAGCCCAGCGGAATCACGCTGCTGTCCTTGACGCTGTCCAGAATGCGGAAAATGAAATCGCTGATCTGCAACTCGGTGGCCCCGTCGACCGGTTGCGTCATGGCCGGTTCTGGCAGCGCCGGTGTCAGGCGGGCCCGGACAAAATAGCCGGAACGTGGCCGGGCTTCGATCAAGCCCCGGCTTTCCAGCAGGTAATACGCCTGCGTGACGGTAATCGGGCTGACTTGCCGGGTTCGGCAGGTTTCGCGAATCGATGGCAGGCGTTCGCCGGCCCGCAGGATGCCCTGGGCGATCAGTTGTTCGGTGTGCTCGGCCAGAGCCTGGTAGCGTGTCATGGCCGGATATTAGCAGGCTGCACGCCAGGCTTATTTTCCGGCAGACTTTGCTTCGTAAGCTACATTGCTCGATTGGTTCTGCACCTTGTTGTGACGAACCAGCGCCCCGGATATCGGGTGGTAATACGCCTCGACGATAGCGCCGTCATGCTGGACGGCGTAGAACTCATAGCATCCCCCACGGGAAACCTTGAGTTTGGCGACGGCATATTGCTGGTCACCAAAGTGTTTCCGGATTGCCTGTTCCGACATCCAGCTTGACCGTGTGGCGGGATCGGCGCAGACGATCTTTTCCGCTGGCGGGCTGGCCTGGGCGCCAGCCGACCACAACGGCAGCCACAGTGCCAGCAGCGCGCTACAAAATACTTTGCCATTGTTCGTTTTCATTCGTCGATACCTCGCACAGATTTCATGCATGCATCGTAGCGATGCAAGATGAATTCTGTCTTAAGGATTTCTTTCGGCAATACCGGATGCATCGTAGATAGCCATTTGCATTCCCGAGGCATGGCTGAGCTTGGCTGCGTTGTAGCACGCACAACTGGCCTGCTCCAGTCCGGCCCGGTCGACAATCATGATTTCGCCGCGCCGGTAGCTGATCAGTTTTTTGTCCTGCAGCGCCGTGGCTGCCTTGGTGATGCCAACCCGTCGAACTCCCAGCATGAAGGCCAGGAATTTGTGTGTCAGATGAAAATGGGGGGCGTGCGCCCGGTCCTGGGTCATCAGCAGCCAGCGTGCCAGCCGTGCCTCGGCGACGTGGAAGTGGCTGCATGCGACGGATTGGGCCAATTGTTCGATCAGGATGAAAAGGTAGCGCTTCAATATGCGCTGCAGGGTCGGGCTCAAATCAAGTTGCTGACGGAAGGCCACGACGCCGATGCGCAGCACCGGGCCGCCTCCCTGAACGACCGCATGCAGCGGCGAAATATTGACGCCGAGGATCAGCGTGATGCCGAGCATGCCTTCATCGCCAATCATGCCGACTTCCAGGTTAGGGCTGTCTTGTTGCGGTGTGACGAGTGAAATGAAACTGTTGGTCGGAAAGTAAACATGCACGATCGGCGCGCCGGGTTCGGCCAGGATGTCGGCAAAAGTCAGTTCAACCGACTCGCAGGCCGCCAGAAAGCGTCGCCTGTCGTCGTTCGGCAAGGCAGAGATGAGCTGGTTGGTCAGCGGTGTTGTCGTGGTGGTGGGCATGTGAGACTTTCTCGATGAGCAGGCCCGCAATCAAGAACGACGGTAGTCGACTTGCCGGGGCTGCCGGAAACATGCCCAGAATGCACAAAGGAAGGGGGGCTGTCGGGGCGCTAGCGAACGCTGCGCGCTTAGCGGGATGACTGCTTGAAACCCACATCCGGCAACAGGCGGTCGCATTCGTTCTTGACCACGGCATAGCATTCGCAAACGCGTGCTTCAAGGCCCGGTCGGTCGAGCACCGTGATATGGCCGCGCCGGTATTCGATCAAGCCTGCCCGTTGCAGGTTGCCGGCTGCTTCGGTCACGCCTTCGCGGCGTACGCCGAGCATGTTGGCGATCAGTTCCTGCGTCATGACCAGATCATTCGTCGGCAGGCGGTCCAGGCTCAACAGGAGCCAGCGGCAAAGTTGCTGATCAAGCGAGTGGTGGCGGTTGCAGGCTGCCGTCTGGGCCATCTGGGTGAGCAGGGATTGGGTATAGCACAGCAACAGCTTTTGCATCGGGCCGGCCCGGAAGAACTCGTCTTTCAGCAAGGGGCTGCGCATCCGGTAGGCATGCCCGGCGCTTTGCACCACGGCGCGACTGGTCGTTGTCTCGCCACCCATGAACAGTGAAACCCCGACAATCCCTTCGTTACCGATCACGGCGATTTCGGCCGAAGCGCCGTTTTCCATGACATAGAGCAGGGAGACGATGCTGTCGATCGGGAAGTAGACGTTTTGCATCTGGACGCCCGGTTCGTAAAGCACTTCGCCCAGGGGGGCCGCGACTAATTCGAGTTGTGGGATCAGACGGTCCAGGTCCGCTGCCGGCAAGGCAGCCAGAAGATGATTTTCACGGTGTCGGTTCGATGCGTGCATAGGCAATCTCATTTCTTTTGGGGTATTACTCGGAAACAGATGCACAGCCTTCGATGCGCCTGAATGGGGTTTTTTTGATTATGGCCGATTCTTGCGCTGCACTATGTGCGATATCGCACTTATGCTTTTTGATTATTGCGGTCGACCCCGTTTTTCGAGAGTTTTCCGTATTTTCCGTTTTTGTTCGCCAGCAGACAGATGGCGAATTGGTATCCGGTTACCGTGCTTTCATCACTGCTGGATTTTGGGAAGTTCTGCCCCTTGTTCGTCCAGGGTGAAGTTCAACAAACAGGTTCCGGGTAGCGTGTCCACGCGGGTGCGCGGCGCCGGGACGGTGCTGATAGAAAGAGGTTATCCCATGAAAATGACAAAACGATTTAGTCTGGGGATCATGGCTGCGGCTATGGTTCTTGGTTTGGCCGCCTGTTCCGGTATGTCGTCACGTGACAAAAATACCGCGATCGGCGCCGGTGCCGGCGCACTCGGCGGGGCGATCCTGACCGGCGGCGGTACGGCCGGCACCATTGGTGGTGCCGTAGTTGGCGGCGTGATTGGTCACGAAGTCGGCAAGAAATAATCGACGCACCAAGCAAAACCCCCGGCGTGCCGGGGGTTTTTTCATCAGGCAAGCAGCACTTACTTGCTCATTTTTTCGTCCAGACTTTTCTTCATTTTGTCGGCCGTCTCATCAATCTTTGATTCGGCCTTTTCCATGCTCTGGTCAATTTTCTTTCCTGCGACTTCGGCAGGGCCAGGCTTGTCGCAGGCTGTGCTGGCAATGGCTAGCATGATCGCCAGGGCGATCCATTTCTTGTTCGTCAGGTGTTGCATGGTTTTTCCTTGTTGGGTGACTGATTAAGTTGCTCATCCTACGCTGGCGGGCGGGCGGTTTCTGTTCGTCAGCGAACATGCTTTTTCTTGTCTGGCGCGTGTTGACCGCAGAATTTTGACCGACTCGACAGCGGGGGCGATTCAACCCGGTATGTGTCTCAGCGTACCGAATTATTCCGGCAATCTGCCTATAACTGATGCTCGCAAGTGCAGTTTTGCATTCAATCCCGCTTCGCTTTACGGAGAAACAAAATGAACAAAAACTCAAAACAATATGTCGGCCTGCTGTGCGCTACGGCCATTCTGTTGCTGGCCGGCTGTTCCAGCCTGAAAACCCCGGCCACGGCGGATGTGGCGGTTTCCAAGGCAGCGGTGGAAAACGCCGCAAGTGCTGGCGGCATGGAATATGCCCCGGTGGAAATGACGGCTGCGCGTGAAAAGATGGCTCGTGCCAACAAGGCGATGCTGGCGAAGGACTATGTCTTGGCGGAAGAGCTGGCAGCACAAGCCCAGGCCGATGCAAAGCTGGCCCAGGGCAAGGCCAATTCAGCCAAAGCCACTCTGGCGGCAGATGCCTTGCAGGAAGACATCCGCGTCTTGCGCGAAGAAATGAATCGGGCACGCCAGCAGTAAAGTTGCTTGAAGGCCTGGTCGGTGCTTCGGCATGACCAAGTGGAACGAATCAGGGTCGCTTTTTGGCGGCCCTTTTTCATTGGGCAAGAAGTACTACGGTAGATCCTGCGAACGAGCAGCGGCGGGGCGCAGGCTGCCGAAATACATCGCGTACTGTTTGGTGAAAATGGCACCGAGCAGAAAAATCTGGGCCGAGTAGTAAACCCACAGGAGCAGGGCCACCAGCGAGCCGGCGGCGCCAAAACTCAAGGCCATTGCGCTCTCTGTCAGATACAGGTTGATCAGGAATTTGCCGACGCTGAACAATGCTGCAGTAAAGAAACCGCCGGTCCAGGCATCACGCCAGGAGAGCGGGGCATCCGGCAGAATTTTGTACACCACGGCAAACAGCGCGGTGGTGATGGCAAAGGAAATCAGCGCGGTGCTGCTTGTCGCCACAAGAATGGCTGAATCGCTCCAGATCTCGCCGGCATAAGTCGTGGCAACGGCCACTGCTGCGCTGGCGATGATCGATATCAAGGCCAGCGTGCCGAGAAAAAGCACCAGGACAAAAGACAGCAATCGCGTATTCAGAAACTCGATGAATGCCGCTTCCGGCAGATTTTTTCTTCCCCATAGATCGTCCAGGCTGTCTTTCAGTTCAGCAAACAGGCTGGTCGTACTGAACAGCAGCAAGGTGCCGGCCAGGATCGTCGGGATCAAGTCCAGGGTAGGGGTACGGTTGGTTTCCAGGATGGCAACGATGGTTTGTGCCCCATCATTGCCAATCAGCGCACGCAGTTGGCTGGCAATTTCGGCGAGTGCCGATTCCGTGCCAAAAGCGATGCTGGCAATACTGATCGCCAGCATCGTGATGGGAGGGAGGGAGAACAGGGTGTAAAAGGCCAGCGCGGCCCCTTTGCTGCCAGCGCGGTGGGCAAACCAGCTATTCAATGTCTCGATTAAAAGTTGGCCCAGTCGTGTTTTTTCCGGCTGCATGGGGTTTTCCATTCAAATTCAGCCCTCGGGCAGCCGCCTGGTTCAGTGGTGTCGAGTGCTCAGTATGCCAATGATAATACCGAGCATGGCGACCGCACCGGCTGTTTTCCAGGGGTTATGGGTCACGTAGTCCTGGGCATTTTTGGCTGCACACCTGCTGCCGGTCGACAGTGCCATGCGCATTTCATGCAGATTGGCTTCGATCCGGGAGCGTGCCGCAGCAAATTCCTCGCTGCTTGCATTGCTTACCTGATTGAGCAGCGCATCGGCTTCTCTGGCAACGTCTTTCAGGTCTTTGACGATGGCATTTTTGCCCTCTTCAAGCATTTCACGTGTTGCTGCAATTGCATTGCTCATCATGTCTCCCGGGTATCAGTCAGATCAAAGGAAAAGTCGGGGCTGGAAAGCCGCGATGGACATCTTCCGATGACTGATAGTGCGTTCGATCAGCGATGGCTTCTGTCTGCCATCGAACAGAGCGGGAAAATCGGCGCAGACGGTGTTTTTCCGGCGCTTCACGAGGCAAGGCGATGGCTTGCCGGTTTATGTTCGTCAGCAGACAGAACATGCCGGGCAGTTTGACTACCCTTCGTATTAGCCGAGCCAGCGGGGGCAATCGTGCCCGTCGCTCATGGTCCAGTCCGGAATTGATTCAGTCCTGGCAAGGAAGGGCACCTTGAGCATGCAGCCAAGTCAACACTAAGGATTCAATGATGAAAACCAAACAATTTACGCCAGTCTTGCTGGTGATAGCGACGCTGCTCGGGGCATGCAGTTCCATGCCCAAAACGACCGGTCTGCTTGATCAGACACGTAGCGATTATCGGGTTGTGCAGAATAATCCACAGGTTGGAAATTATGCTGCACTCGAAATGAAGCAGGCCAGCGAGGCCATGGCAAAGGCCAATCTGGCTGCCGAAGAGAATGAAAGCACCGAGGATATCGATAAGCTGGCTTACCTGGCGAAGCAGAAAATTGCACTGACCGAGGAAGTCATCAAGCGTAAAACCGCTGAGGCGGAAGTGGCCAGTTCGGCCAAGGAGCGCGATCAGGTTCGTCTCGATCAGCGCACGATGGAAGCAGACAAGGCCACGGCAGAAAAGCGTCAGGCTCAGGGCAATGCGGCTTTCGCCGAGCGTCAGACGCGGGAAGCTCAGGCCCGGGCGGCTCAGCTGGAAGCCCAGTTGGCCGCACTGTCGGCAAAAATGACCGAGCGCGGCATGGTCATCACACTGAGCGATGTGCTATTTCAGACCGACCGTGCCAAGCTGAATCAGAACGGCCTGGTTACCTTGCAGAAACTGGCCGATCTGCTGCAGCAACACACGCAACGTACTGTCCTGATCGAAGGCTTTACCGACAGTACCGGATCGGCTGCGCATAACCAGAAACTGTCTGAACGGCGTGCGATTTCCGTGCGGCGCAGTTTGCAGGACATGGGGATCAGCCGCGACCGTATTGCCATTCGCGGTTTTGGCGAGTCGTATCCGGTGGCGAGCAATGAAACGGCTGAAGATCGCCAGTTGAACCGTCGTGTCGAAATCATTCTGTCCAATGAGGACGGGGCCATTCGTCAGCGTTGAGCGGCCTTCTTCTGCGGGTTAAAGCGTGTTCCATCTGTTTGATGGGCACGCTTTTTTGGCCTTGGCAGTGTCACTATCTTTTCTGAAGGATGCACCATGCTTTATACCCTTGCCGTTGTTTTACTCATTCTGTGGCTACTTGGTGTGGTCACTTCTTTTCAACTGGGCGGATTCATCCATGTGCTGCTGGTCATCGCGATCATTGTCATTCTGTTGCGTTTGATCAGTGGGCGGCGTGTGCTTTGATTGCTTGATTGGACAAAAAATCCGGCACGCCCGGGAAGCCTTTGCAGCTTCCCTGGCGTGCCGGATACGTTCTGCTTGATTCGTGCTTAACGCTTGATGCGGGAGATCTTGGTGCCTTCAATGCTCAGGCTGGCCATCAAGCCTTGCTGATCGAAGATGAACGCGTAGGCATCTTCCTTCATGGTCGATGAAGTCAGATTTTTGGCGATTCCTTCGTTGACCACCACGATGCTCGGACCGACACCGAATTCCCAGCCTTTTGAATCATCGAGATACTTGATGGCTTTGTTGCTCATCAGGAAAACGACGTAGCCGTAAGATTCGGCACCAGCCTGCCAGCCCCAAGATGCGGAAACCGAGTTGTAGTAGCCGACATGCTTTGCATTGCGGTTCAGGACGCCCTCACCATAACTGCCGCCAAAAACCAGGCCGGCCTTGAGGATTTTCGGGAAGACCAGAATGGCCTTGGCTTTCTTTGACAACTGTTCGGCCGCCGGATTGCTCTTGTAGAGACTTTGCAGAGCCTGCGCGGCATCTGCATTGAGGTCTTCAGCCGAGGCAGCAATGGCTGCCGGACTGAATGCGGCGAATGAAAAAGCCGTTGCCGTGATGAGCAGGATGCGCTGCAGCACGCTTTGTGTATGGGTCATGTTGATTCCTTTGAATTGAGGAGAGGCATGGAAAGCTTGAGCAGAAACCGCGTTGCATCTCTGTCATTTCCATAGCACAGCCTATTGGGATTGCTGGTCACGCACTGTGCGATAGCGTACCCAGCGTTCTGGGTGCCGCCGGTTTTCGTGGCTATGTGTGCTAGTAGACAGACCGAAGAAATTCCCTCTCCTAAGATCGGACTATCGCTATTTCCAACCCCGGCAAGCGGGCTGCATGGTCGCTTCCGCATTCGTCCGAGAGGGCATGCACCGATGAAAGCCATCCATAAAATCATTGCCGCGTTAAGCGGTGCAATTCTCCTGGTGAGCCTGGGGATGGCTGTGTCGTTCTGGGCGTTTGAGCAGATCGAGGCATCCGCTGCTGCGCGGCGCCATACCCGCCTGGTCATGATCAGTGCGGGTGAGTTGCTGGGCAGATTGATGGATGCCGAGAGCAGTCAGCGGGGTTACGCGCTTACTGGTAACCCGGTTTTTCTCGAACCTTACTTGGCGGTGCGCGACGACATCCATAGTCATCTGCAGGTTTTGCGCGAACTGACCTTGATTGATTCGGCGCGTCATCATCTGGATGTCATTGCCCCCTTGGTCGAGAACAAGATGGCAGAGATGGCGAAAATCGTCGAATTGCGTGGCGCCCACAAGTTGGCTGCGATGCAGGCGATGTTCAGCAGCGGTCAGGGCAAGCGCACGATGGATTCGATTCGTGACGGGTTACACAGCTTCGATCTGATCGAGGAGGCGGCGCTGGATGCGCATGAGGCGGATTTCAAAGCAAAAATGCGTTTTCTCTTCTCGGTGATTGTCTTTGCCAGCGTTTTCGCATTATTGCTGGCGCTTGCTTTTGGCTATCAGGTTTATCGGGGAACGCAGCAACGCCTGAAGAACCTGATCAATCAGGAAAATGAGCGTTTTCTTGGTGTTTTGCAGGAAAAGAACGTCGAGCTGGAAAGTGCCCGGGAGGTAGCGGATCGGGCCAATCTCGCCAAATCCGACTTCCTGTCCAACATGAGCCACGAAATCCGTACCCCGATGAATGCCATCATCGGCATGTCGCATCTCGCCCTGAAAACCGATCTGACGCAGCGTCAGCGTGATTACATCAAGAAGATTCAGGCTTCCGGCCGGCATTTACTCAACATCATCAACGATATCCTCGATTTTTCGAAAATCGAGGCGGGCAAGCTGAACGTCGAACATATCGGATTCGAGCTGGAAAAGGTGCTCGACAATGTGGCCAACCTGATCGCCGAAAAAACTGCGCTGAAGGGGCTGGAGTTGGTTTTCGACGTGGACAAGGGCGTGCCAACGCACCTGATCGGCGATCCGCTGCGCCTGGGGCAGATTCTGATCAACTATGGCAACAATGCGGTCAAGTTCACCGAGCGGGGCGAGGTCGACATCGTTATCCGCCTCAAGGAAGAAACCGAGCACGATGTGCTGATTTATTGCGCCGTTCGGGATACCGGTATTGGCTTGAGCGAAGCGCAGATGGCGCACTTGTTCCAGCGCTTTTCTCAGGCGGATACCTCGACTACCCGCGAGTTTGGCGGCACTGGCCTGGGGCTGGCCATTTCCAGGAAACTGGTCGAACTGATGCATGGCGAGGTCGGTGTCGAGAGCGAACTTGGCCAAGGCAGTACTTTCTGGTTTACGGCCCGTCTCGGCAAGTGTGTCGGGCTGCAAAAGAAACCGGCGCTATCGACCAATCTTCAGGGCAAGCGTGTACTGGTCGTGGACGATAACGACAATGCGCGGCTGGTGCTGGACGACATGCTGCAAGGCATGAGTTTTACGGTCGACCAGGCTGAGTCAGGGAAAATGGCGATTGCGGCAGTGAATCGTGCCGAAGCCCAAGGCACCCCCTACGATATTGTGTTCCTTGACTGGCAAATGCCGGCAATGGATGGGAGCGAGACGGCCAGGCGGCTTAGGGATCTGCCGCTGGAGCACATGCCGCACCTGATGATGGTGACGGCCTTCGGTCGAGAGGAAGTTATCAAGGATTCGGAGGCGGCCGGGATCGAGATGGTGCTGATCAAACCGGTCAATGCCTCGCTATTGTTCGATTCCGTCGCACGTGTGCTGGGCGGGGTGATCGCAGATGGTGCACGCACTGCAGGCGAGGTGCCGAGCGACAGCTTTGAACAACTTGCCAGTATCAAGGGCAGCCGGGTTTTGCTGGTCGAAGACAACGATATGAATCAGGAAGTGGCGACAGAATTGCTCCAGGAGGGTGGGTTTGTCGTCGATCTGGCCGAGAACGGCCAGGTCGCGCTGGAGATGGTCTACGCGGTCGATTACGACGTGGTGCTGATGGATATGCAAATGCCCGTCATGGATGGTGTGACCTCGACCCGGGAAATCCGCAAGGAGGCCCGTTTCAAGGATCTGCCGATTATCGCGATGACCGCCAACGCCATGCAGGTCGACCGCGATCTTTGTCTGGCGGCAGGCATGAACGATCATATTCCCAAGCCGATTGAACCCGAAGATTTGTGGGCTACGCTGCTCAAATGGGTCAAGCCTTGGCACGGGTTCGCCGTGGCGGAGGTGGTGTCGCCAGCACCAGCCACAGAGGAGGAAATACCTTCCGGCATCGACGGGCTGGATACGGCAGCCGGGTTGCGCCGCGTGCTTGGCAAGCGGCGGCTCTACTTGTCGATGTTGAAGAAGTTTGTCGCCGGGCAGAAATTGGCGACGGTAGATATCAAGCAGGCGCTTGAGGCAAACGACTGGCTGACGGCAGAGCGTCTTGCCCACACGTTGAAGGGGCTTGCTGCTCATATCGGTGCTACCGGTCTGCAGCAGATAGCGGAAAAGCTGGAGGCGGCGATCAAGGAAAAGCAGTCACCTCAGGCTGTCGATGTTCGGATCGAAGCATTGAAAGTGCCTCTACATACGCTGATTGCCCAATTGGAGGCGCAACTACCGAAGGCGCCGGCCAAGGTGGCGGTAGTGCTGGATCAGGAAAAACTCAAGTTGGTCTGTACCCAGTTGGAGGCCTTGTTGGTGGACGACGATGCAGAAGCCGCAGACCTCCTGGAGGCGAACGAGGCCTTGCTTGATACGGCCTTTCCCGCGCAGTTTTACGCGATCAGCGAAGGCATTCGCACCTTCAATTTCGAGGCCGCACTGGTCGCGCTGAGATCGGCCTGTGCCAACCCGGCCGGAAAGGAAATGTGATGGATGGGCTGGAATTGATCAAGAAGGCCACCGTGCTGGTGGTGGACGACACGCCGGATAACCTCACCCTGATGAGCAACCTGCTCAAGGATGAGTACAAGGTGAAAGTGGCCAATTGTGGTGAGAAAGCGCTAAAGATTGCGGCTTCGGAAGTGCCGCCTGATCTGATCCTGCTCGACATCATGATGCCCGGCATGGATGGCTATGAGGTGTGCGAAAGGCTCAAGCACGATGTCCTGACGATGGACATCCCGGTCATTTTTCTGACCGCCAAGGCCGAAATGGCGGACGAGCAGCACGGCCTGGAGCTTGGCGCGGTCGACTACATCATCAAACCGATTAGTCCGCCGATTGTCATGGCACGCGTCAAGAATCATCTTTCGCTGAAGCGCATGGCCGATTTTCTGCGTGACAAGAACGAATTTCTCGAACTTGAGGTCAGCAAGCGCACGAAGGAGGTGGTGGCGATCCAGGATGTCACCATTCTTGCCATGGCCTCGATGGCTGAAACGCGCGACACCGAAACCGGCAACCACCTGCGCCGCACGCAGTTCTACGTCAAGGCGCTGGCCGAAAGCTTGCGCGATCATCCGCGCTTTGCCTGGTTTCTCAGCGAAGCCAACATCAATATGTTGTTCAAATCGGCACCCTTGCACGATATCGGCAAGGTTGGCATTCCCGACCGGATTCTTTTGAAACCGGGGCGCCTGGAGCCGCAAGAGTTCGAAATCATGAAAACGCACACCACGCTGGGGCACGATGCCATTGCCCACGCTGAAAAGGCGCTGGGCATCGACTGCGATTTTCTTGCATTCGCCAAGACCATCGCGCTGTCGCATCAGGAGAAATGGGACGGTAGCGGTTATCCGGCAGGGCTAGCCGGTGACGATATTCCCATTCCGGCCCGTCTGATGGCGGTGGCCGATGTCTACGATGCGTTGATCAGCCGCCGTGTTTACAAAGAGGGCATGACACATGAAGCAGCGGTGAAAATCATGCGCGAGGGCCGTGGCACACATTTCGATGCCGACATGTTCGATGCCTTCATCACGATTCAGGAGAGTTTTTGTGCCATTGCCGAGCGCTTTGCCGATAGCCACAGCGATCTGGCCAGGAAGCAGGAATTACTGGCACAAGTCCTGAGTTGATAAAGCGTGCGAAGCCGAGTCGGTCGGTGCTCGCCTTCGGCAATACGGTAAATCTACAGATAAGTTTATCTAATGTATCCGGTGAGAAAACATTGTTTGCTGCAGTGCACCATCGGCTCTATAGTCCAGTTGTCGATTTCGACACGGTATTCAAGGAGTCAGCCATGTCCCTCAGTAACTTTTTTGCCCGTATCTTCGGCTTGTCTGTCGCAAATCCTGGTGCATGCGTCAGCTACGACTACGTGTTTGACGGCGAGGAAAGTGGGCCGCTTGCCGCCAGCGCTGTGAGCGCGCAATGGCTGGCCGGTTTGTGTCTGCCGGAGACTGATCCAGAGGCCTATTTCAAGGAAGTTTTTTCCGGGCCGGTATTTTAAGCCGTTTCATTCACGCACCATCGGCAATATGCCGGGGCATACCTTGAAATTTCTTGCATGATTGTTCGTCCGCATCTCCATTGGTTTCGTTTGTTGTTTGTTTGGCGCGGGTCTGTCCTGCCATATATTGCCAGCCGTTTGTTGCTGGTGGTCACGGTTGCCGTGATCAGCGTCCTGTGCCGAAACTGGTGGATGGCGGAATACGCAGCGTCTTCGCTATCGATTCCGCCATTTACGCTGATGGGTATCGCGCTGGCCATCTTTCTCGGCTTTCGCAACTCGGTCAGCTACGAGCGCTTCTGGGAGGCCCGCAAGCAATGGGGGGCGTTATTGATTGCCGCCCGCTCGTTGACCCGGGAAGTGGCCAGTTTCACGACTGACACCGCGTTGCAGAAGCGCCTTGCCTGTACCTTGTCGGCTTTCGTTTATGCACTCAAGCACCAGTTGCGCAACACCGATGCCCACGACGATCTGGCTTGCCGGCTGCTGCCGGCGCAGATGGCCCAGGTGACGGGGCGGCGCTACGCCACTGCGGCAATTCTTCTGGTGCTGGCGCAGGATCTGGCAAGCGCCCAGAAGAACGGTCTGCTCAGCGACCTGCAATTGCAGTCGATGGATCGCAACCTCAATCTCCTGACGGAAGCGTCCGGTGCCTGCGAGCGCATTGCCAACACGCCGATCCCTTACACCTACCGCGTGCTGATGAATCGTACCGTGATGGCCTATTGCCTTCTCCTGCCGATTGGCCTGAGTACTTCGATTGGCTGGCTGACCCCGCTGATCGCAACGTTTGTCGCCTATACCTTTCTCGCGCTCGATGTGATTGGCGAGCAGATCGAAGAGCCTTTCGGCACCGAACCCAACGATCTGGCACTGGCCTCGATGTGCCATGCAATCGAGGTTTCCGTCTGCGAACTGGTCGGCGAAACCCCGCGCAGCCAGCCACCGGAAATTACGGCGTACGTGCTGACCTGAAATCGCTCGGGAAAATCAGACAGCGTCAGTTGCGCTTCATCGCGAGGAATTCGTCGATCAGGCGGACAAGAATTTCTTCTTCGTCATCATCATCGGCCAGGCCCAGTATTTCAGCGACCTGTCTGACCTTGCCTGGATTGACCTTCTGGCGAGGGGGGGCTGGCGGTGCGGTGTTCTGGATAGTACTGCCTGGAAGAGGGGCTTCCTGCTGCATGGGGGCTGTTTCGGCTCCGGATGCCGGTTTGTGCTCTGCTGCTGCTTCCTGCGGTGCAGCAGCGACAACCGTTTCTTCCTTCTTCTTGCCGCGACCGGTTTCTTCTGAAATGGCGTGGTCGACCCGCTTTTTCGATATTTTTTCACCCTCGGGTAATTGCTCGATCTGGTCGATCAGGGATTCCGCTTTGGCTTCGTTGATCTTGACCAGTTTTTCGAGTTGAACGGCGGCGCCGGTGCTGGCGATTTTTCCCGAATCGAGCAAGGCGCTGACTTTTTCCGACAGATTGGCTGCTGCCGTGGCCTGATTGAGCCAGGTCGAAGGGCGGCCAAAGTGCTGGGCTGCTTCTTCTGGCGAGGCAAATTGCGTTGCAATGTGCTGAATGGCATTGGCCATGTCGCGTGCTTCCAGGGCTGAACGGACGCCGAGGCCCATGTTTTCGAAAACCTGGACTTCCAGTGTGGCATCCGGCGAACAATCCCGGACAATCACCGGCACGATGCTTTCGCCAGCCTGGATGGCCGCCTGGCGACGTCGTTCGCCAACGATGACGATGTAACGACCGGGCGAATTGCCAGGCCGCACGACCAGCGGATGGATCATGCCCAGCTTCTGGATCGAATTGATCAGGCCCTTGATCGCATCCTCGTTCAGATTTTGCCGTGCGGCCTTGAGGTCGGGGTCGAGCAGCGACACGTCGAGCATTTGAAACTGGAATGAACTGTTTTTGAAGGTCATGTGAGATGGCTTATATTGCGGGGCCGCAGATTCGCTGCCGTTTGTATTTTTGAGGAATTGCATTGCGCAGAAAACGCCAGATCAAGGCAGCGCCGCTGCGTGCATCGACCGGGCCTTTACCGGACAAGATTGCCGGGGAGTATCACGGGCAGTTGCTGGTTTTTACCGATGCCAGTAAACGGCGCCAGGCGGCCATTGCTGCGGTCCTGTTTCCGGATCACGCAGGCGAGCCTGTCGTCCTGACCGAACAGGTGCCAATGATCGGCAGCAATGAACTGGAATTGCAGGGAGTTTTATATGGCTTGCTGCAGGCTCGGATGCTTTTTCCTGGTCGGCCCATCGCCTTGTTTTCCGACAACCAGGACGCAATTGTCCGCTTGAGTCGGGCGAAAAGCGTCGGGATTGAGCAGGATGCAGCGCTCGTCACGATATTTCCCGGACTGAGCATGCAAGTCCTGGAAGACGTGGTGCGTCTGGCCTCGTTTCGCTGGGTCAAGGCACACCATTACTGTCGCGGCAACTTGCTGGCCGATGCTGCAGCAGGAAAAATCGCCGGTCAGTAGTGCTGTGAAAGCACCCGTCCGGCGATTTGCCTGCAGATTACTTGGCGGCGGATTTTCTGCCGGGAGCTGCCGGTGGCGAGAAACCGCGCACGCGACACTGGATCTGTTCGATCGGTTTTCCCTTTTCAAACCGCGTGACCGAGCATTGGGCAATTTCGCCCAGTTCGGCCAGTGTGGCGATCGAGGTGCGAACATCGGCCAGTTTGATGCCGACGGCTTGGGCAATTTCGGAATCGAGTAATTGGCCGTGTTTCTTCAGGTGTTGAAGAACTTTTTCATGGTGCATATCGAACCCTTTATTCCAGTGACCCTTTATCAGGTCGTCCGTGAAGGCAAGCCAGACCAGTACAGATGGCCCGATGCGTATTGCTATGGACAGGTTTGCCGGAACGATGTTCCAAAGCAAAAAAGCCCAAGCAATTGCTGGGCTGATCCCTGATTCCGATTGTGCTGCTCGGTTGGTTGCGGGGGCAGGACTTGAACCTGCGACCTTCGGGTTATGAGCCCGACGAGCTGCCAACTGCTCCACCCCGCGTCCGTTATCGTTATTGAAAATGCGAAATAGTTTTCGCTGATTATTTCAATGACTACCGATTGCAAAAGTATATCAGACAAATCGTCGATTGCCCAGCGTTATCGCAATATTGATCTATTAAACAGAAATGGTCGGGGAGGGGATAAGCATTTTCGGCCTGCTCGTATAAGCAAATCGGGTTTTATTATTTTTGTTGCCCGGCGCGCACCCCTAGAGTTCGCTCACTCTAATTTGAAGCGAGGAAACGATCATGAAGCACTCTGTAATTCGCCGGGTCCTGCTGGCGAGTGCGCTGTTCGCCGGGGTTGCCGGTGCCGGCCTGGCCCAAGCCCAAACCACCCTGCTGAATGTCTCGTACGACCCGACGCGCGAGTTGTACGCCGAGTTCAATTCAGTGTTTGCCAAGCACTGGAAAGCCAAGACCGGTGAAGAGTTATCCATCAAGCAGTCGCATGGCGGTTCCGGCAAGCAGGGGCGCGCCGTGATCGACGGTCTGGAAGCGGACGTCGTGACGCTGGCGCTGGCCTACGATATCGACGAGATCGCGCAAATCTCCAATAACAAGCTGTTGCCGAAGGATTGGCAAAAGCGTTTGCCGCACAATAGTTCGCCCTACACCTCGACCATCGTCTTCCTGGTCAAGAAGGGCAATCCAAAGGGCATCAAGGACTGGGACGACCTGATCAAGCCGGGTGTGGAAGTCATCACGCCGAATCCGAAGACCTCCGGCGGGGCGCGCTGGAATTACCTGGCCGCCTGGGGGTATGCGCTGAAGAAGTACGGTAGCGAAGCCAAGGCGCAGGAATTCGTCAAGAACCTGCTGAGCCATGTCCCGGTACTTGACTCGGGGGCGCGCGGCTCGACCAATACCTTCGTCCAGCGCGGTATCGGCGATGTGCTGCTGGCTTGGGAAAACGAAGCCTTCCTGTCGATCAATGAACTGGGGCCGGACAAGTTTGAAATCATCGTTCCGTCGGTGTCCATCCTGGCCGAACCGCCGGTCACCGTGGTCAATGGCGTGACCGAGAAACGTGGCACGACCAAGCTGGCAACGGCTTACCTGGAGTATTTGTACTCGGCTGAAGGGCAGAAGATTGCGGCCAAGAACTACTACCGGCCGATCAAGCCGGAACTGGCTGACAAGAAGGATGTGGCGCGTTTCCCGAAGCTCAATCTGATCAAGATTGACGAACTGGGTGGCTGGCAGGCCGCGCAGAAGAAGCACTTCTCCGATGCTGGGACGTTCGACCAGGTCTATGGCAAGAAGTAAATAGCCGATTCGATTCAACCCGTGAAAGCCGGTGGCGAGAAACCCTCGTCATCGGCTTTATCTATTTTTCGTATAAGAAAATCGGTTTTTATTCGTTAGCGCGCTAATCGGTGCACTTTAGACTTGGTCTCGTTACTTAGTTACCCGGAGCCCATGATGACTCACCGCCTGAAAAATTCCCTGCGCCGTTCGGTTGCCGCACTAGCCTTTCTGACGGCCGGTGCCGCGTTGGCGCAGACGACGATCCTCAATGTTTCTTACGACGTATCGCGTGAGCTGTACAAAGACATCAACCCCGCATTCAGCGCGGCCTGGAAGAAACAGGGTGGGGCCGATATTGCGGTCAACCAGTCGCACGGTGGTTCTTCCAAGCAGGCTGGCGCAGTGATCGGCGGTCTCGAGGCCGATGTGATCACGATGAACCAGTCGCCGGACATCGACATCCTGGTCGAGCGCGGTGGCTTGGTGGCCGCCGACTGGCGCAAGCACTTCCCGCATGATGCGACGCCCTACACGACGACCTCGGTCTTCCTGGTACGCAAAGGCAATCCGAAGAAGATCAAGGATTGGGACGATCTGGCCAAACCGGGTTACCAGGTGATCGTGCCGAATCCGAAGACCTCGGGTAACGGTCGTTACACCTATCTCGCCGCCTGGGGCTATGCCCTGGAAAAAACCGGTTCGGATGCGGGGGCCAAGGATTTTGTCAGCAAGCTGTTCGCCAATGTGCCGGTACTTGATGGCGGCGGTCGCGGGGCAACGACGACCTTCACCCAGCGCGATGTCGGCGATGTGCTGGTCACCTTCGAGAACGAAGCCATCCTGATTGCCAACGAACTGGGGGGGAATCAGTTCGATATCGTTTATCCGTCGCTGTCGATCGAAGCCGCTGCCCCGGTGGCCGTGATTCAGAAGATTGCTGCCAAGCGCGGGACGGAGAAGGTCGCCAAGGCTTACCTGAACTTCCTGTTCTCGCCCGCCGGCCAGGAAAACATTGCCAAGCACGATTTCCGGCCGCGTGACGCCAGCGTGCTGAAGAAGCATGCCGCCAAGTACCCAAGTATCCGCACCTTCACGGTCGAGCAGAAGCTTGGTGGTTGGGCTGCCGTGCAGAAGGTGCATTTCGCCGATGGCGGTTTGTATGACCAAATTATCCTGAAAAAGTGATGTCGACCGCAAAATCCTTCCGTGTATTGCCGGGCTTCAAGCTGACGCTCGGCTATACCCTGGGCTACATGTCGCTGCTCATCCTGATCCCGTTGTCGGCGGTCTTCCTGAAGACTTTCGAACTGGACTGGGAACGCTTCATCGAGGTCGTGACCGCACCGCAAGTGGTGGCGACCTACAAGCTCTCCTTCGGGGCCTCCTTGCTGGCGGCGGCGATCAACGCAGTGTTCGGCCTGTTGCTGGCCTGGGCGCTGGTTCGTTACTCGTTTCCGGGCAAGAAGCTGGTCGATGCGCTGGTTGATCTGCCATTCGCCTTGCCGACGGCCGTCGCCGGTATCGCACTGACTGCGCTGTACGCCAAGAATGGCTGGATCGGCCAGTATCTGGAACCGTTCGGCATCAAGGTGGCATTTACGCCGGTGGGGGTGCTGGTGGCGCTGGTCTTCATTGGCTTGCCCTTTGTTGTCCGTACCGTGCAGCCGATTCTTGAAGATCTCGATACCGAACTGGAAGAAGCCGCGGCCAGCCTCGGTGCGCAACGCTGGCAGACTTTTCGCCACGTCATCCTGCCGATCCTGCTGCCGGCATTGCTCACCGGGTTTGCACTGGCCTTTGCCCGGGCCGTCGGCGAATACGGTTCGGTGATCTTCATCGCCGGCAATCTGCCGTATGTTTCCGAGATCACGCCGCTGATGATCATTACCCGTCTGGAGCAGTACGACTATCGCGGCGCGACGGCGATTGCCTCGGTCATGCTCATCTTTTCCTTCATCCTGCTGCTGATTATCAATGGGCTGCAGGCGTGGACCGCAAAACGTACCGGGAGGGATCGGTAATGGCTGGTGCAACAAGCATGCATATTGGCGGTGATCATGCCGCCCGTTTCGAAAACAAGGCGGCAACGCGGGAAACGCCGCTGGTCAAATGGACCATCCTGGTGCTGGCGCTGGGCTTCTTCGCCATTTTCCTGTTGCTGCCACTGGTTGCAGTGTTCGTCGAGGCTTTCCGCAAAGGCTGGGAAACCTATGTGACGGCGCTGATTGATCCGGATGCCTGGTCGGCAATCAAGCTGACCTTGCTGGCGGCAGTCATCTCGGTGCCGCTCAACCTGGTGTTCGGGGTGGCGGCAGCCTGGTGTATTGCCAAGTTCGAGTTTCGCGGCAAGCAATTGCTGATCACCTTGATCGATCTGCCATTCTCGGTTTCTCCGGTGATTGCCGGGCTGGTCTTCGTGCTGGTGTTCGGCGCGCAGGGCTGGTTCGGTAGTTGGCTGTCGGAGAACGACATCAAGATCATCTTTGCCGTGCCGGGGATCGTGCTGGCCACCGTTTTTGTCACCTTTCCCTTCGTTGCCCGCGAACTCATTCCGCTGATGCAGGCGCAGGGCAGGGATGAGGAAGAAGCGGCGGTGGTGCTTGGTGCCAAGGGCTGGCAGGTGTTCTGGCACGTCACACTGCCCAACATCAAGTGGGGCCTGATGTACGGCGTAATTTTGACCAATGCCCGGGCGATGGGCGAGTTCGGCGCGGTCAGCGTCGTCTCCGGCCACATCCGTGGGCAGACCAACACGCTGCCGCTGCACGTCGAAATCCTCTACAACGAATACATGTTCTCGGCGGCCTTTGCCGTGGCCTCGCTGCTGGCCTTGCTGGCACTGGTCACGCTGGTCATCAAGAACTGGGTCGAGCATCAGGCGGCCCGCTCCTATCGCGAAACTGAGCAAGCATCATGAGCATTCAAGTCAAGAACATTCACAAGGAATTCGGCAGCTTCACCGCGCTGAACGACATCACCCTCGATTTCCCGACCGGCGAACTGGTTGCGCTGCTCGGCCCCTCCGGTTGCGGCAAGACGACGCTGCTGCGCATCATCGCCGGGCTGGAACAGGCCGACTCGGGCCAGGTCCTGCTCGATGGCGAGGATGCGTCCAGCACCCACGTCCGCGAGCGCCAGGTCGGCTTCGTGTTCCAGCATTACGCGCTGTTCAAGCACATGACGGTATTCGACAACGTGGCTTTCGGCATGCGCATGAAACCGCGCGGCGGGCGCCCGTCGGAAGCGAAAATCAAGGAAAAGGTGCATGAACTGCTCAATCTCGTGCAACTCGACTGGCTGGCCGACCGCTTCCCGTCGCAGTTGTCCGGCGGCCAGCGTCAGCGCATCGCGCTGGCCCGGGCGCTGGCGGTTGAGCCGCGCGTGCTGCTGCTCGACGAGCCGTTCGGCGCGCTCGATGCCAAGGTGCGCAAGGAACTGCGTCGCTGGTTGCGCAAGCTGCACGACGAACTGCACATCACGTCGATCTTCGTCACGCATGACCAGGAAGAAGCGCTCGAAGTCGCCGACCGCGTGGTGCTGATGGACCACGGCAAGGTCGAGCAGATCGGCACGCCGGAAGAAGTCTATCGCCACCCGGCGACGCCCTTTGTCTATGGCTTCCTCGGTTCGGTCAATTTCTTCCACGGTCGGGTCGACGGCGAGTCGGTGCGCGTCGGTGACGATACGTTGCCGCACGAAGCCAATGATTTCGCCCATGGTGCCGAAGTCGTCGCCTTTGCCCGGCCGCACGAACTGGAAATTGACACAAATCCCGCGTCGACCGCAGGAATTGCCGCACGCATCAACCGGGTGCTGGCTTTCGGCGTCACGGCGCGGGTCGAGCTCGATGGCATCAATGGCTCGAGCGGCCAGCACTTCGAGGTCGAGATCACGCGCGAACGTGTTCTTGAGCTGGGTTTGCAGGATGGTCAGGATGTACGGCTGGTGCCATCCCGCCTGAAGGTCTTTGAACGCGAAGGAGCGTCGGCATGAATTTCCAGCAACTACGCATCATTCGCGAGACGGTGCGTCAGGATTTCAACCTGACTGAAGTGGCCAATGCGCTCTATACCTCGCAACCCGGCGTCAGCAAGCACATCAAGGATCTGGAGGATGAACTTGGCATTGAAATCTTCATCCGCCGGGGCAAGCGCCTGCTTGGCTTGACCGAGCCGGGCAAGGAACTGGTCGATGTGGTGCAGCGCATCTTGCTCGATACGCACAACCTGCGGCGCATCGCCGACCAGTTTGCCAGTCGGGAAACCGGCCATTTCGTGGTCGCGACGACACATACCCAGGCGCGCTATGCGCTGCCGAAAATCATCAAATGGTTCAAGGCCGATTACCCCAAGGTCCATCTCACCTTGCTGCAGGGCAGCCCTCGTGAAATCGCCGAACTCGTGGTGACCGGTCAGGCCGACGTGGGTATTGCCACCGAGGCGCTGGACAAGTCGGCAGAGCTGGCATCCTTTCCGTTCTACTCATGGCATCACGCGATCATCGTGCCGATCGGGCATCCCTTGTTGAGCGTCGAAAAAGTCACGCTGGATATCCTGGCCGATTACCCAATCATTACGTATCACGAGGGGTTTACCGGCCGGGCGCACGTTGACCGCGCCTTTGCCGAAGCCGGGATCGTACCCGACATCGTGTTGTCGGCGATCGACGCGGATGTGATCAAGACCTACGTGGCGCTGGAACTCGGTGTCGGCATCGTCGCCTCGGTTGCCTACGACCCGGAACAGGACCGCAACCTGGTGATGATTCCGGTACCCGAACTGTTCCCGGCCAACACGACGCGTCTGGCTGCGCGCAAGGGAACCTATCTGCGCAGCTATGTGCATGCTTTCATCGAGAAAGTCTGTCCGGATCTGGGCGAAGAGGCGATCAAGGCCGCGCTCAAGCCGCAAAGCGTCTCCGAGTGATTCGGCAGAAACAGCAGTGAAAAAAAAGCGCCGGGGAGGCGCTTTTTTTCATCGTGGCGAGTGCGATCAGCCGGTCAGCGGCTTGACCACACGCTTGACCGCCGTGTCGTCCGGGTGCGGATGGATGGTGAAGCCCAGGCTGGTCATCAGGCGGAACATCTTGCTGTTGGTCGATAGCACGTCACCGACCACGGCGCGATAACCCTTGGTGCGGGCGCAATCGACCAGTGCCGTCATCAACTTGCGGCCAACACCGCATTTCTGCCAGTCGTCACCGACGGCCAAGGCGAACTCGACCGATTCGCCATCCGGATTAAGCACGTAGCGGGCGACACCAATCTGGCTTTCCTTGCCGGTTTCATCATCGGTGATTGTCCCGACCAGCGCCATTTCGCGGTCGTAGTCGATCTGGGTGAAGCGCACCAGCATGGTCTGTGTCAGTTCGCGCAAGGTGTCCATGAAGCGGTAGTAACGCGATTCGTCGGACATGGCCTTGACGAATTCCTGCTCCATGTCGGCATCTTCCGGGCGGATCGGACGGATGGTGACCGTCTGCCCGTTGTTCATCTGCCATTCCTGGATCAGGTGTACCGGGTAGGGGTAAATGGCCATGTGAGCGTAACGGTCGCCGGAACTGTTGGCAGCGTGGTCGATGACGATACGCGCATCGGCCGCGATGGCGCCGTGCTCGTCCACGATCAGCGGGTTGATTTCCAGTTCAATGATCCACGGAAGTTCGCAGACCATTTCGGAGATGCACAGCAGCACTTCCTTCAGCGCTTCGCGGTCGACCGGCGGCATATTGTGGAATTGATCGAGAATCTTCGAGGTGCGGGTCGATTCGATCAGGTCCTTGGCCAGGAACTTGTTCAGCGGCGGCAGGGCGACCGAACGGTCGCTGAAGATCTCGTTGTCGAAACCGCCGGCGCCGAAGGTGATGACCGGCCCGAAGATTGGGTCGCGGATCACGCCGATCATGATTTCTCGGCCATGTGGGCGGGACAGGAAAGGCTCAATCGAGACGCCATTGATTTTGGCGTCCGGGTGGCGCTTTTGCACCGTATCGATGATGTCGTGATACGCATTGCGTACCGCTGGCGCATTCTGGATGTTCAGACGGACGCCGCCGGCATCGGTCTTGTGCGGCAGTTCCGGCGAATCGACTTTCATGGCAATCGGGAAACCGATCTGTTCGGCCAGCAGCAGCGCTTCGGTGGCGGTGCGGGCGACCATGGTCTGGGCAACCGGCACTTTGAAGGCGCGCAGGATGGCTTTCGATTCCATTTCGGACAGCACCTTGCGCCGTTCGGCCAATAGCGCCTCGATCAGCATCTTGGCGCCTTCGGTTTCCGGGCGGCCATGCTGGCGCGTCGGTTCCGGCGTTTGCAGCAGCAGCTTCTGGTTACGGTAATACTTGGAAATGTGATGGAACAGTTCGATGGCGGTTTCCGGCATGCGGAAGGCAGGAATCCCGGAGTCTTCCAGCAGCTTGCGCGCTTCGGCCACCTGTTCTTCACCCATCCAGCAGCAGATGATGCGGCGGTTGAGCTTGTCGGAAATCGAGATGATGGCCTGCGCCACGCCCATCGGGTCGGTCATGGCCTGCGGCGACAGCATGACCAGCGTACTGTCGACGTTCGGATCCTGCGTGACGGCGAGCAGGGCGTCGCGGTAACGTTCCGGTGTGGCATCGCCGGCGATGTCGATCGGGTTGCTGTGCGACCAGGTGGCAGGCAGCACCTTGTTCAGATTGCCCATGGTTTCGGCCGACAGTTCGGCCAGCGGGATGCCCAGGTCGCCCGCACGGTCGGCTGCCATGGCGCCCGGACCACCGCCGTTGGTGATGATGGCCAGACGGTCGCCCTGGGGACGGAATTTGGAGGCCAGTGCCTTGGCGGCGTAGAACAGTTGGCCGACATTCTTGACGCGAACCACGCCAGCCCGGCGGATGGCGGCATCGAATACGGTATCCGAAATGGCCGCCATGCCGGAATGCACGGTGGCGGCTTGCGAACCGGCTTCATGACGGCCAGCCTTGAGCAGGATGATCGGCTTGATGCGGGCTGCCGAACGCAGGGCGCTCATGAAGCGGCGGGCGTTGCGGATGCCTTCGACGTACATCAGGATGTAATGGGTGCGGCTGTCGTAGATCAGATAGTCGAGAATTTCGCCGAAGTCCACGTCGGCGGTCATGCCCAGCGAAATGACCGAAGAGAAGCCGACCTGATTCGATTTTGCCCAGTCCAGCACCGCCGAGCACATCGCACCGGATTGCGAAACCAGCGCCAGATTGCCCGGATTGGCCGTGATCTTGGTGAACGTGGCGTTCAGGCCGAGTTCCGGACGAATGATGCCGAGACAGTTGGGGCCAAGGATGCGCACGTTGTAGGAACGGGCGATTTCCATCACCTTGCGTTCAAGCGCAGCACCGATGTGACCGGCTTCGGAGAAACCGGAAGCAATCACGATGACGTTGCGCACGCCGCTGCGGCCACACTGTTCGATCAGTTGCGGTACGGTCTGCGGCCGGGTGGCGATGACAGCCATCTCGACACGCGCACCGATTTCCTCGATCGACTTGTAGGCCTGCTGGCCGAGAATGGTCTCGTGCTTGGGATTGATCGCGTAGAGCCGACCTTTGTAGCCTGAACCCAGAATGTTCCTGAAGATGACATTGCCGACCGAGTTTTCGCGCTCGGAAGCGCCGATGACGGCAACCGATTTGGGTTCGAAAAGCGCAGTCAGATAGTGCTGTTCCAACATGGTAGGTTCCTATTCAGGCTAATTATTGTGCAGTGCAATATTTTCTCATACTACGCCAGGCAATACCATGTGAATTCAGGGGGTATTACCTGCGGAAATCACTTAGTCGGTGAGTGCGCAATCGAGTTGGAAGGACTGTGCCAAGGCCCGGTGTACCGGGCATTTGTTGGCAATTTCGAGCAGGCGCTGGCTTTGTTCCGCACTCAGTTCGCCATCGAGCGTGATCTTGCGCTGGATGCAGTCGCGGGCCACGCCATCGATGTCGACCTTGTGGTGCGACAGTTCGACCTGCACGTTGCGCAAAGGCAATTCCTTGCGCTCGGCGTACATGCGCAAAGTCATCGAGGTGCAGGCACCGAGTCCGGCCATCAGGAAATCGAAAGGTGCCGGGCCGGCATCGCCGCCACCCATGCTGACCGGCTCGTCGGCCAGCAAATGATGCTCGCCGGCAATGACGTCCTGCTGGTATCTTCCTTGCCCGTTCTCCCTGACGATTACCGTTCCCGACATGACACGCTCCACTAATGGTTTGCCCGAAATCATACGCCCTTCGTCGTGGGTCGAACATTACTGTTCGCACTTGCCGAGATCCGGCCGTGTGCTTGATCTGGCCTGCGGTAGCGGGCGCCATACCCGGCTGCTGGCGGGGCAAAATCTCGCCGTTCTTGCGGTCGACCGCAATAAAGAGGCACTTTTCGCGCTGGCCGGTGTGCCGGGCATTGAAACTGCCTGCCTGGACCTCGAAGGCGACGACTGGCCGCTGGCCGGTCAGCGTTTTGCCGGCATCGTCGTCACCAACTACCTCTGGCGACCGCGCCTGCCCGACGTGCTTGCCATGCTGGCGCCGGGCGGTGTGCTGATTTACGAAACTTTCATGCTCGGTAACGCGGTTTACGGCAAACCGTCGAGTCCGGATTTTCTGCTGCTGCCTGGGGAGTTGCGCGCGCTTACTGCCGCTGCCGATTTGCGCGAAATTGCCTTTGCCGAAGGCTATGCCGATACGCCGAAACCCTGCATGCGTCAGGCCATCGTCGCGGTCCGGCCTATTTGAGCAGTGGCTGTAGCTTGGGCCAGACGTGGTCGAGCAGCAGCGGCTGGGCTTCTGCCGTTGGATGCAACTGGTCGGCCTGGAACAGATCGGCGCGGGTCGCCACCGGTTCGAGCAGGAAGGGCAGCAGGGCCGTCTGTTTTGTTTTGGCAATGTCGACAAAACTTTGCAGGAATTGATCGGCATAAGGACCGTAGTTGGGGGGCAGACGCATGCCGGCGACCAATACCCGGGCGCCGGATTTTTTGGCGCTGTCGACCATGGCATCGAGGTTGCCGCGTATCTGGCCTAGCGGCAAACCACGCAGACCGTCGTTCGAGCCGAGCGCCAGGATGACGATGCTCGGCTGATATTTACGTATCGCTTCGACCATGCGCGATTGCCCGCCGGCCGTGGTTTCGCCAGAGATCGACAGATTCACGACGTTATAATCAAGGCGCTTTTCGTTCAGTCGCCGGTCGAGCAGCGACGGCCAGGCTTGTTCCGGGCGAATGCCGTAACCGGCCGACAGGGAATCGCCCATCACCATGATGGTTTTTGCCGCGATGGCTGAGGGGGCGGCAAGAAACAGGGCAAACAGGAAAAGGACAAGACGCATGTCAGGAAAGCCAGTAGTTGAAGTGGTCGGTTTGGGCAAGATGGTGGATAACGGCGGTGCGCCGCTGACGATTTTGCAGGATATCTCCTTTGTCGTCATGCCGGGTGAGACGGTGGCCATCGTTGGTGCCTCCGGCTCGGGCAAATCGACCCTGCTCGGACTGCTGGCCGGGCTGGACGTTCCATCGGCCGGCGAAATCCGCCTCGATGGCTTGGCGCTGGCCGCGCTCGACGAGGATGCGCGGGCCGTGCAGCGCGGTCGCTTGCTCGGTTTCGTCTTCCAGTCTTTTCAGTTGCTGCCGTCGCTGACCGCGCTGGAAAACGTCATGCTGCCCCTGGAGTTGGCGGGTAACAAGGCGGCCGCCCGGATTGCCGGCGACTGGCTGGCGCGCGTCGGCCTCGCTCACCGTCTGAAGCATTATCCGAAACACCTGTCCGGCGGCGAACAGCAGCGCGTTGCGCTGGCTCGCGCCTTCGCGCCGGAACCGCGGCTGGTGCTGGCCGACGAGCCGACCGGCAACCTCGATGCGGCGACCGGTGCGCAGGTGATTGAAATGATGTTCGACCTGAACGCGAAGCAGGGGACGACGCTGATCCTGGTCACCCACGACGAGGCGATTGCCGCCCGGTGCGGGCGCGTGCTGCGGATTCAGTCGGGGCGTTTGATCGACGCCTAGGCACGGCAGGTCAGGCCAGCGGAACGGCCCGGGCGGCGCGCAGGCCGCTCCTGACGGCGCCTTCCAGCGTCGCCGGATAATCGGCCCAAGTGTAGTCGCCGGCGAGGAAAACGCGTGGATCGGCGGTGCGATGATCGGGTCGTGCCTGCTGCGGTCGACAGCGGAAAGTTGCCCTTTTCTCGCGGATTACCTGCTGCCAGCTTGCCGTTTCGCCGAGCCCGAGTTCGTCCTGCAAGGCGTGCACCAGCGCCGCGTCATCCAGCCTTTCCCATTCGCCGTGCCCGCTGATGACACAGGCAAACAGGCCGTTGCCGCGGTCGACGACCCATTGGCCGTATTTTCCGGCGAGGTTGAGGAGCGGGAAGGGCAGCGCGGTTTTTGCCGAAAATTGCAGGTAGACCGTGGCAATTGGCTCGTAGTCGAAAGCAATGTCCATCGCCGGCCACAACGTTGGGACATGTTGCGGTGCGACGGCGAGGATGACGGCGTCAAACGTTTCGCCATCGACGAGGAACGGCGAGTCATCGTGAGTGCTGCGGGGCGATCCAGTGTTGGCAATGATGCTGCGTACCCGCTGACCAAAGCGTAGCGTCGCGCCGTGCTCACCGAGCCAGCGGCAGGCCGGTTCCGGCAGCAGTTCGCCGAACGGGGCGCGTGGCAGCAGCAGGTCGGTGTCTGAACGGCGCGAACTGCCCAGGCTGTCGCGCAGCACGTTGGCAAAAATCTGCGCCGATGCCGTGTCGGCCGATGTGTTCAGCGCGGCGAGGCAGAGCGGTTCCCACAGGTGGCGACGCAGCTTGCCGGTCTGGCCGGCGGCATCGAGCCATTCGCTGACGCTGCAATCCCGCGCCAGGCGGAACTTGCGCCATTTGACCCCCTGCATCCACAGCGCGGTTTTCAGCTTTTCCGGCAGGTCGACCGCAGTAGCGCCGAGCAGTCCCCAGGCGACGTTGAGCGGCGCCGGTAGCATCGGCAGAGCCAGCCGGAAACCGCCGGGATCAACAACCTTCAGCGGCCGGCGCTCGAACAGTAGTTCAGGATCGGCGCCGACCTTGCGCATCAGCGCCAGCGTTTCGCGATAGGCGCCGAGCAGGATGTGCTGGCCGTTGTCGAGCGTGCGTCCGTCGATTTCCACCGAGCGCGCCCTGCCACCCGGCACGCGTCCGGCTTCCATCAAGGTGACGGCGGCGCCGCGTTCCGTCAGTTCAACCGCAGCGGCCAAACCTGCCCAGCCGGCGCCAATGACGGCGACGCGCATCGTGCTCAGCCCTTGATCCAGGTCTTCGTCGCCAGCCACAGCTTGCGCGTGGCCGGTAGCGAAATGCGCTGGTGCAGGACCTGGAAGTTCTCGTCGCGGATTTCGGCCAGCAGCGTCCGGTAGATCGCCGCCATGATCAGGCCCGGCCGCTGATTTTTGCGGTCAACCGCCGGTAGCAGCGAAAAAGCCTGTTCGTAATAGCGTTCGGCGCGTTCGTACTGGAACTGCATCAGCGCGGTGAAATTGTCCGAATACTTGGCGTTGAGGATGTCGGCGGCTGGCACGTTGAACTGCTTCAGTTCATCCATTGGCAGGTAGATGCGGCCGCGCCGGGCGTCTTCGCCGACATCGCGGATGATGTTGGTGAGCTGGAAGGCCATGCCGAGGTCGTGCGCGTATTTCTGCGTCTGCCGGTCGGTATAGCCGAAGATTTCGGCGGCGAGCAGGCCGACGACGCTGGCGACGCGGTAGCAGTACAGCGAGAGGCCCTTGAAGTCGAGATAGCGCGACTGCTGCAGGTCCATCTCCATGCCGTCGATGATTTCCAGCAACTGTTCCTTCGGCAGGTTGATGCTCGGGGCAACCGCTTGCAGCGCCAGGCCGACCGGGTGCGTGGCCTGTTTTTCGGCGATCCGTTCGACTTCCATGCGCCACCAGACCAGCTTGGTCGAGGCGATTGAAATGTCGGTGCATTCGTCGACGACATCGTCGACTTCGCGGCAGAAGGCGTAGAGCGCCATGATCGCTTGACGGCGCTCGGGCGGCAGGAAGAGGAAGCTGTAGTAGAAGGAGGAGCCGCTGGCCGCGCACTTCTCCTGGCAGTATTGGTCAGGATTCATGGGGTCACATTCTAATGGAACGGGCGAGCAGTACGAGCCAGTCGCGCTTGCCCAGTGTTGGCCGCTGGTGGAAAACATCGCCGCGCACCTGGCGGATGCGTTCCAGGATGCGCAGGCCACCTTGCACGGTCAGGCGGATTTCCCAGCCCAATCGGCCGGGCAGGGCATGGACCAGCGGGGCGCCGCGCAGCATCAGCGTTTGCGCCCGGTCGATCTGGAAATCCATCAGCGCCGCCCAGTTGGCCGAACTGCGCCCTTGGGCGATGTCGTCTTCGCTGACTTTGAAATGCGGGAAGTCGGTCTGCGGGATGTAAACCCGGTCTTTTTGCCAGTCGACCGCAACATCCTGCCAGAAATTGATCAATTGCAAGGCCGAGCAGATGCAGTCAGACTGTTCCAGATGTTCCGCTTCGGTGCGTCCGAACAGGTGCAATACCAGCCGGCCGACCGGGTTGGCCGAGCGGCGGCAGTAATCGATCAGTTCCGGGTAATCGGCATAGCGCTTCTTGATCACATCCTGCGCGAAGGCGTCGAGCAGATCGCGGAAAAGCTGGATCGGCAAGGCGTGGACCGCAATAATTTTGGCCAGCGAGACAAAGAGCGGCGTTTGCGGCAATTCCCCGCTGGCAATGCGATCGAGTTCGGCCTGATAGGCGGCAAGTTCGGCCAGACGCTGCTCCGGCGTGGCATCGCCTTCGTCGGCAATGTCGTCGGCGCTGCGGGCAAAGCGGTAAATCACCTCGATGGGTTGGCGCAGGTGTCGCGGAACCAGAATGGAAGCGACAGGAAAATTTTCGTAATGATCGACAGGCATGGGCGCTTAGTCCGAGTCAGTGTTAGAATGCGGCCCGCTTGCCCAGGTGGCGAAATTGGTAGACGCACCAGATTTAGGTTCTGGCGCCGCAAGGTGTGGGGGTTCGAGTCCCTTCCTGGGCACCATTAAAAAACAGTGACTTATGTTACTTTTCCATATTTTCCCGTGCTGGGAAATACTGGTTTTTTTCATCAAAATTTTCCCAGATTTTCCCGGTGATGGCCTTGAATCCCGGGCTGCTTTCGGCAAAGCTTTGTCTCAAGTTACGGCAATCCGGCGGTTTGACCAGCGTTTTGGCTGCGCTCGGCTGTCGTGCTGAAGGCCGGATGATACCGCCGAAGCGTATCGCCAGGCAGCGCACGATCCGTTAAACCTTTGCGGCTCTGAGTCATCAGCCGCCAGCTGAAATCCTGACAGCAAACTCCTGTGCTACGGCAAGGGATGGATAGCGGCCAGCGAGTTGGCAAATTGAGCCATTTCAAGCCTGGTGCCGTCAGTTCTGCAGGTATTTTGCTGCTGTGTGCGCAACCGAACGGAGCTGCCAAAGGCATCGCGGTACTTTGAATCGCTCATTCCCTGCGCTTGCCTGGCTACCAAGTGGATGGGCGCTCGTTCAATAACCGGAGGGAATTCCCATGAAATATTCAAACATTTGTGCGGCGCTGTTGGCTGCCTTGGCGGTGAGCGCCTGTGACAAACAACCAACGGTTGTTACGCCAACCGTGGTGACCGTGCCTGTGCCAGGTCCGGCCGGTCCGGCAGGACCGACGGGGGCCGCCGGTTCAAGTGGCATGACCGGACAGACCGGGGCCAGCGGTACGACCGGTGATGTCGGCCCGACCGGTTCCAGTGGTGGAACTGGCGCGACCGGGGCGACTGGAGAACCGGGGAAAACCCATAGCGAAACGCTCATCGTCGTTCCGCCTGCCCCTACGTTGGCGCGTTGAGCATGAATAACTTCAGCAAATATCTGTCTGCCTTGTTTTTGTCGCTGACGCTGCTCGGCGCCGTAGGTTGTGCATCTACCGCCAAGTCGGAAGGTACTGGTGAATACGTTGATGACGTGATGATCACCAGCAAGGTCAAGGCGGCCATTTTCGGTGAGACAAGTCTGAAGTCGACTGAAATCAACGTTGAGACCTACAAGGGGGTTGTCCAGTTGAGCGGCTTCGTCAGTTCGCATGCTGCAGCCGGCAAGGCCGTCGAGCTTGCCAGCAAGGTTCGTGGCGTTACAGCGGTAAAGAACAGCATGAGTATCAAATAATTGACCATCAGCCCGTTCGCCGGTGCCAGCGTTTGCTTGGCTACCGGGCGGTCGGACAGTAGGTTTCAATCTCACGATGCGCCATGCGCCGTGAGATTTTTTTATGGGAAGGCGATTCGATTTGAAATCGAGCCAGTCGTTTGTTGAGCACTTTCGCCTGTTGGGCAGAGGCTTCGGGGATAGCGATTGGTCAGCCGCCCAGTCGGGCGAAGAGGCGCCGCTACGCGCCGCTTTGTATAGTGCCGACCAGATGGCGCAGCACGGCAAGGCGCTGGCGATGGCGCACCGACTTGCCGCCGGGAAGGTCGAGGACCGCCTGCTGGCCCGTCTGGCAGCCAATGAAAATACGCTGGTCGATGTTTGTCGTCACCTGACCTTTTTTGCCACGGAAAAGCGCCGCATCACGCCGGCCGGGGAATGGCTGCTCGATAATTTTTACCTGATTGAAGAGCAGATACGCACTGCCCGACGACATTTGCCCAAAGGCTACAGCCGCCAATTGCCGCGCCTGGCAAGTGGACCGTCAGCCGGGCATCCGCGGGTGTACGACATTGCGCTGGAAACCGTTGCACATGGCGATGGGCGGGTTGATCCGGAAACTTTGAGCCGCTTCGTGGCAGCCTATCAAACCGTGACCGATTTGCGCCTCGGTGAATTGTGGGCGATCCCGATCATGCTGCGTCTGGCCGTGATCGAAAACTTGCGCCGGGTTGGTGTGCGTATTGCCGCCGGTTGGGCGGCGCGCAACCTGGCTGAAATGTGGGCGGATCGCATGATCGAGGCGACCGAGCATGATCCGAAAAGCCTGATCCTGAGTATCGCCGACATGGCGCGTTCGCAGCCGCCGATGGTCAGCGCTTTCGTGGCTGAACTGGCCCGCCGCCTGCAGGGGCGTGGCCCGGCCCTGGCTCTGCCGCTTACCTGGGTTGAACAGCATCTGGCCGAATCCGGCTTGACCATTGCCCGGATGGTGCAGGCGGAAAACCACTTGCAAGCGGCCGATCAGGTGTCGATCAGCAACAGCATCGGCAGCCTGCGGGTCATCGGGGCGATGGATTGGCAAACGTTCGTCGAGACCCAGAGCATTGTCGAGCAGACTTTGCTCGGCGACCCCGGCGGCGTCTATGGTGCGATGGATTTCGCAACGCGCGACCGCTATCGCCATGCGACCGAAGCGATTGCCCAGCAGACCGATTTATCCGAAGGAGTGCTTGCTGCCCGGGCGCTTGACTTGGCTCGCCGGGCGGCTCGGAACGGGGCGGCTGGGCCAGCCAGCCATGTCGGCTATTACCTGATCGGCCTCGGGCTGGCGCAACTTGAAAGCGCGGCCGATGTTCGCCATAGCTTGCCCGAGCGAGCCCGTCGGGCGGCGCGGCGTGTACCGCTGAGCCTTTATCTGGGCGGTGTTTGCTTGTTTACCGGCTTGTTGTCGAGTGGTTTGGTCATCCGTGTCATGCCGCTTGGTTTGCCGCTGTGGGCGATGATTGGGCTCGGATTGGTTGCGCTGCTGGCGAGCAGCCAACTGGCCGTGTCGCTGGTGAACTGGCTGGCCAGCCAGTTGGTCGTGCCGCATCCCTTGCCGAAAATGGATTTTTCCCAAGGTATTCCAGCGGCCTCGCGAACCTTGGTGGTGGTGCCGACCATGCTGACCAGCGTGGCTGGCGTCGAGAGTTTGATCGAGGCATTGGAAGTCAGGTTTCTGGCCAACCGCGACCCTTGTCTGCACTTCGCGCTGTTGACCGATTTTCTCGATGCCGATCAGGAAACGCTGCCGGATGATGCCGCCCTGATGCAGTTGGCCGCGGCAAAGATCGATGAACTGAATTTGAAATATGGTCAAAAAATCGGGTTGACCCCAGGGCCAGCCTTTGACTCTGTGGTCCCAGGGCCAGCCTTTGACTCTGTGGTCCTAGGGCCAGCCCTTGCTCCCATCGGCGCAGAAGACGTGTTTTTCCTGTTCCATCGGCCGCGTCGCTGGAATCCGCAGGAGGGCGCCTGGATGGGGTATGAACGCAAACGCGGCAAACTGGCCGATCTGAACGCTTTGTTGATGAACGGCACACCCGACGCCTTTGCGCTGATTGTCGGCGATACCTCGGCGCTGGCCGGTACACGTTATGTCATCACTTTGGACACCGATACCCAGTTGCCGCGCGATACTGCGCGGCAGTTTGTCGGGACCATGGCGCATCCGCTGAACCGGCCATGCTTTGATGAGAGGCAGCAACGGGTCGTCAGCGGTTACGGCATCCTGCAACCGCGTATCGCGGTCAGTCTGCCCGGTACCCACCGTTCGCTGCTGGCACGGCTCTACGGTGGCGAGCCTGGTATCGACCCCTACACCCGCGCCGTGTCGGATGTTTATCAGGATGTCTTTGGCGAAGGCTCGTTTATCGGCAAGGGTATCTACGATATCTCTGCCTTCGAGCGAGCGCTGGGCCGCTGTTTTCCGGAAAACCGTATCCTCAGCCATGATCTTCTTGAAGGTTGCTACGCCCGCTCCGGTTTGCTCAGCGACGTGCAGTTGTACGAAGATTCGCCGGCCAGTTACCGGGCCGATGTCATTCGCCGCCAGCGCTGGCTGCGCGGTGACTGGCAGTTGGTCGGCTGGCTGTTCCGCAAGGTGCCGGGTGCCGGCATGTGCCGGCATGCCAATCCGCTGTCGGTGTTGGCGCAGTGGAAACTGATCGACAACCTGCGGCGAAGTCTCGTGCCGGCGGCACTGTGCGGGCTGTTCATTCTCGGTTGGACGGTGCTGGCGTCCGTTGCCTGGTGGACCGTTTCCATCCTCGGTATCCTCGTCGTGCCACCGCTGTTTTCCGCCGTGCTCGATGCTTGCCGCAAGCCCGACGAAATCCTGTTGCGCCTGCATCTGGCTGCTGTGGTCAACTCGGCCTGGCGCCATTTTCGGCAGCTTGGCTTCGAGTTGGCCTGTCTGCCCTACGAAGCCTGTTTCAGCCTCGATGCTATCGCCCGAACCAGTTGGCGCTTGCTGGTTTCGCAGCGTCGTCTGCTCGAATGGAATCCGTCGAGCGAGGTTGAGCGCCAGTTGGCTGGGCGCCACCAAGGTGAATTGCTTGCCTGTCTGCGCACGATGTGGATCGGGCCGTTGCTCGCTGGCGGCTTGAGTAGCTGGCTGCTTGTCGCGAATCCGGCAGGGTTGCTGATCGCCGGGCCGCTCTTGCTGCTCTGGTTCGCCTCACCATTCATCGCCTGGTGGCTTAGCCGTCCCTTGCTTGCCGGGAAAGCCCAGCTAAGCGCCGAGCAGGGGTTTTTTCTGCGCCGGATTGCCCGCCGTACTTGGGGCTTTTTCGATAATTTCGTCGGTCCGGAGGACAACTGGCTGGCACCGGACAATTATCAGGAATACCGGGTTGCCGCCGTCGCCCACCGCACCTCGCCAACCAATATGGGCCTGGCCCTGCTGGCCAACCTGAGTGCCTGGGATTTCGGCTATATCCCGACCGGCCAATTGCTTGAAAGGACCGCCAATACGCTGCGCACGATGGGCGGGCTGGCACGCTATCGCGGCCATTTTTACAACTGGTACGACACGCAGACTCTGCAGCCATTGCCCTTGCTGTACGTGTCCACGGTCGACAGCGGCAATCTGGCCGGTCATCTGTTGACCCTGCGCGGCGGCTTGCTGGCGCTGGCTGATGCACCGATCTTGCAGCCAAAATTGCTGGCCGGACTCAACGACACGCTCGGCCTGCTGGCAGAGCACGCCGATGATGTGCTGACCGACTCGCTGAGCGCACTGCACCAGATGCTTGGTGTGGCGATGCTCAATCCGCCATCGACTTTTTCGGCGATGCGTCGCCTGTTGCAGCAACTGGATGAGGGGGCCGGCGAATTGCTGAGCGAGCTTGAGTTGAACCAATCGCCAGTCGATGAGCGCGTGCCCGAAAACGAGGCCGTGGTATGGGCGCAGGCGCTGTTGCGCCAAGTGGCCGAATCGCGGGCCGAACTGGAACATCTGGCGCCTTGGTTGAGTCTGCCGCCAGCGCCGGCCGGGCTGGAAGTATTTGCCCGGCTTGCCAACGAGGCTGCCTTGCCGACCCTGCGTGGCTTGGCCAGGCTGGCGAGTGAACGCTGTCCGGAGATCAAGGCCTACGAGGTGACGGACTTGAACGCCTCACAACGCAATTGGTTGGCCGAGCTGTCGCACCAGATTGTGCTGGCCGGCAATCTCGCAACCCAGAGAATCGTCCGGATCGACACGCTGGCTGCTCAGGCTGGCGAGCTGGCCCAGATGGATTACGACTTCCTGTTCGACAAAACGCGCCATCTTTTGGCTATTGGCTATAACGTTGCTGAACGTCGGCTCGATAGCAGCTTCTACGACTTGCTGGCTTCCGAAGCACGGCTGTGCAATTTTGTCGCCATTGCCCAGGGGCAACTGCCACAGGAAAGCTGGTTCTCACTCGGTCGTCTGCTCACCGCTACCGGTGGCGAACCGGCTTTGCTGTCTTGGAGCGGCTCGATGTTCGAGTATCTGATGCCGATGTTAGTCATGCCCAATTACGAAAATACCTTGCTCGACCAGACCTGCAAGGCAGCCGTAGCGCGGCAGATCGAGTACGGCAAACAGCGTGGCGTGCCGTGGGGCGTTTCCGAATCCGGCTACAACACGGTCGATCTCCATCTCAATTACCAGTACCGCGCCTTTGGTGTGCCGGGGTTGGGCCTCAAGCGTGGACTGGCCGAAGATCTGGTGATTGCCCCCTATGCCTCGGCGCTGGCCCTGATGGTGGCACCGGAAGCAGCCTGCCTCAACTTGCAGCGTATGGCTGAGGAAGGTTTTGTCGGCCAATATGGCTTCTTCGAGGCCGTTGACTACACGCCGGCCCGCCAGCGACGGGGCCAGTCGCATGCTGTGGTGCGCTCTTTCATGGCACACCATCAGGGGATGAGTCTGCTGGCGCTATCGCACCTGTTGCTGGGGCAGCCGATGCAGCAGCGCTTTGTCTCTGATCGTCTGTTTCAGGCCGTCCTGCTATTGCTTCAGGAACGCATTCCGAAGGCTACAAGCTTGTTTTCGCACACGGCTGAACTGGCCGATGCGCGTTCGGCATCGAGCGCCGACGAAATGCCGATCCGTGTTTTCAACAGCCCGGATACGCCGATGCCGGAAGTCCAGTTGTTGTCGAATGGCCGTTACCACGTGATGCTGACCAATGCCGGTGGCGGCTACAGCCGATGGAAGGACCTGGCCGTCACGCGCTGGCGCGAAGATGGTACCTGCGACAATTGGGGGAGCTTCTGTTACATCCGCGAACTGGCCAGCGGCACCGTTTGGTCTACCGCCTATCAGCCGACACGCAAACGGCCGGCGCATTACGAGGCGATCTTTTCCGAAGGGCGGGCCGAATTCCGTCGCCGTGATTTGCTCGATGGCGGGAAGGGCGAGTTCGAAACCTATACCGACATCGTCGTTTCGCCCGAGGACGATATTGAACTGCGGCGAACCAAAATCACCAACCGCTCACGGCTGCGCCGCGAAATCGAAGTCACCAGCTACGCCGAGGTGGTGATCGCACCGTCAGCAGCGGACGAATTGCACCCGGCGTTCAGCAAGTTGTTCGTGCAAAGCGAAATCCTTGCGGCGGGTAATGCCGTGTTGTGTACCCGACGCCCTCGATCCGTCGGGGAACAAGTGCCCTGGATGTTGCATCTGATGGCGGTGCATGATGCCGTGTCGATCGCTGTTTCCTGCGAAACCGACCGTGCCCGCTTTATCGGCCGGACGCGCAGTACTGCCTCGCCACAGGGCATGGATGAAGCTGGCAAATTGTCTGGCACAGAAGGTTCGGTGCTCGACCCCATCGTCGCCATTCGCCACCGCATCGTGCTTGATCCTGAGCAATCGGTGACCATCGATCGGGTGACCGGTATTGCCGAAACCCGCGCCATGGCGCTCGGGTTGGTCGACAAATACCAGGACCGCCATCTGGCTGACCGGGTTTTTGAAATGAACTGGACGCACAGCCAGGTGGTCCTGCGCCAGCTTAATGCCAGCGAGGCCGATGCCCAGCTTTACGCGCGCCTGGCTGGTTCGCTGATCCATGCCCAGGCTGCATTGCGCGTCGATGCCTCGGTGCTGGTCCGTAATCAGCGCGGTCAGTCCGGCCTGTGGGGCTACGCCATCTCTGGTGACCTGCCCATCGTGTTGTTGCAGATTGGCGATGCGGCCCATATCGATTTGGTCCGCCAACTGGTCCAGGCCCACGCCTACTGGCGCCTGAAAGGGCTGTTTGTCGACCTGGTGATCTGGAACGAGGATCATGCCGGTTACCGTCAGCGGCTGCAGGATCAGATCATGGGGCTGATTGCCTCGGGCATCGAAGCCAGCGTCATCGACCGGCCGGGCGGTATTTTCGTGCGCCTGGCCGAACAGATATCGAATGAGGATCGTATCCTGCTGCAATCGGTGGCTCGGGTTGTGATCACCGACTGCCGTGGTACGCTGGCTGAGCAACTTGATCTGCGCAGCCCGGCCGAACTCCGAGTCCCACGTCTGTTACCGAGCCGGCGTTATCACCCTGAAGTGCCGCCTGAAGCGTCCGTCAACGGTCTCGGTCTACAGTTCTACAACGGCTTGGGCGGCTTTTCGGCCGATGCTCGGGAATACGTCATCAGGCTGGCGTCCGGTCAGACGACACCGGCGCCATGGGTCAATGTGCTGGCCAATCCCAATTTCGGCACGGTGATTTCGGAAAGTGGCAGCGCCTATACCTGGAGTGAAAATGCCCACGAATTTCGCCTGACACCGTGGCCGAACGATCCGGTCAGCGATGTCGGTGGCGAAGCCATTTACCTGCGTGACGAAGAAACCGGCCACGTCTGGTCGCCGACACCGTGGCCAGTACGTGGTGCCATGCCTTACGAGATTCGTCACGGATTTGGCGTCAGTACTTTTGCTACCACGGTCGGCGGCATTGCCTCCGAACTCACGGTCTATGTCGCCAGCGATGCACCAGTCAAATTCTCGACCTTGAAAATCAGTAATTTTTCCGGTCGACCGCAGAAAATCTCGATAACTGGCTATGTCGAGTGGGTGCTGGGTGATTTGCGCGGCAAAACGGCGATGCATGTCAGTAGTGAGGTTGCTGTCGAGAGCGGCGCGCTGCTGGCGAGCAATCCCTACAGTCTCGAATTTTCCGGACGTGTTGCCTTTTTTGACGTTGATGAAGTTAGCCGTACGTTGACCGGCGATCGCAACGAATTCATCGGACGCAATGGCTCACTGCGTGACCCGGCGGCGCTGAAACGGGCACATTTGTCTGGCAAGGTCGGGGCGGGGCTGGACCCCTGCGGTGCGATTCAAATTATGCTGGAACTGGCCGATGGCGAGGCGCGCGATGTTGTTTTTCGTCTGGGGGTCGGGCGCAATCGCGATGATGCTGAACATTTGATCCGGCGCTACCGTGGCCCGCTGGCTGCCCATGCAGCGCTCGAAGCGGTCGAGTCGTACTGGGCCAGGTCGCTCGGTGTCGTGCAGGTCGAGACCCCCGATCCGGCGCTCGATGTGTTGGTCAACGGCTGGCTGCTTTATCAGACGCTGGCTTGCCGGGTCTGGGCGCGCAGCGGTTATTACCAGTCCGGCGGTGCTTTTGGCTTTCGCGACCAGTTGCAGGACATGATGGCATTGGTCCACAGCGAACCGCAATTGGTCCGCGAGCATCTGTTGCGCTGTGCCGGCCGCCAATTTGTCGAAGGCGATGTCCAGCACTGGTGGCACCCACCGGCGGGACGCGGTGTGCGAACGCGCTGTTCGGACGATTACCTGTGGTTGCCGCTGGCTGTCTGCCACTACGTAATAGCAAGCGGCGATACAAGCGTACTCGATGCTGGCAGTAGTTTCCTCGAAGGGCATCCGGTCAACCCGGAAGACAATTCCTACTACGATTTGCCGGTCCAGTCGGGCGAAGTGGCCAGTCTCTATGAGCACTGCGTGCGGGCTATCCGCCACGGACTGCGCTTCGGTGCCCATGGTTTGCCGCTGATCGGCTCGGGCGACTGGAATGACGGCATGAGCCGGGTCGGCATTGCGGGCCGAGGCGAGAGCGTCTGGCTCGGCTTCTTTCTCCATGAGGTGCTCAGGCAGTTCAGTGGCGTGGCAACCAAGCACGGTGATCCGGCATTCGCTGAACTCTGTCTTGGCGAAGCCGCCCGGCTACATCAGAACCTTGAGACGCAAGCTTGGGATGGCGGCTGGTATCGGCGTGCATTTTTTGACGATGGGACACCAATCGGTTCGAGCACCAGTGTCGAATGCCGGATTGACTCCATCGCGCAGAGCTGGGCGGTATTGTCCGGGGTGGCCGATGCCAGGCGTGGAGCAATGGCCATGCAGGCGGTCGATCAACGTCTCGTTCGTCCGCAGGACGGGCTGGTCCAGTTGCTCGACCCACCCTTTGACAAAACGCCGCTTGATCCGGGCTATATTCGTGGCTACGTACCGGGGGTGCGGGAAAATGGTGGGCAATATACCCACGGTGCGATTTGGGCGGCAATGGCCTTTGCCCGGCTTGGTGACAATGAGCGGGCCTGGGCTCTTGCTACGATGATCAATCCGATCAACCACACGCGCTCGGCTGCCGCTGTTTCGACCTACAAGGTCGAGCCTTACGTCATGGCTGCCGACGTTTATGCGTTGGTGCCGCATACCGGTCGTGGCGGCTGGTCGTGGTATTCCGGCTCAGCTGGCTGGATGTACCGTTTGCTGCTTGAGTCTTTGTTGGGCTTGCGGCGAGAGGGGCACAAACTGCACCTGTCGCCCTGTTTGCCGGCGAGTTGGCCAGGATTCAAGATTCATTACCGTTATCAGGCGACGTTATTCCATATTGCCGTACAGCAACTACCGGCCGATCCTGAATTCACTGGCCGCCCAATCGTCATTGTTGTTGATGGTGTTGAGCAGGCAGATCAGGCAATTTCTCTGGTCGACGATCTGGCCGAACATCAGGTCGTGATCCGCCTCCAGACAGGTAATTGATTGCTGATGCACCGAGCTGATCTCTGGCGGGCCGGATTTGTCGCATGAACGCAGGCCGGATCGGTTTAGAATAAAAACCGAATTTTTTGATTCCGGATGGAAATTTGTGTCAAGTCCCAGTCACCTCATATCCATTCAGGCGGGTTCCGAAGGTTCGGGATTTTTCCTGATCCATAGCATCGCAGGGGAATTTACCTGGTCAAAATATCTGGCGCGATGTTTGGGGCCAAGACAAGCGGTGTACGCGTTTGCTGCTCCTGGACTGAATTCGGACGCACCATTTTTTTTCTCTCTTGAGTCAATGGCTTCAGCATATTTGTCGGATATGCGCAAAGTGCAGCCCAGCGGCCCGTACATGCTGGGTGGTTACTCCATGGGCGGTGTAATCGCTTTCGAGATGGCCAGACAACTGGAGGCATGCGGAGAGCAAGTGCGACTGCTGGTCATGATCGATGCCTTCGCTCCCGATCAGGAACATACGAAAAATATTGCAGCATGGAGCAGGAATGGTTTGTTGATGCAGGTCATTGGCAATCAACTGGCCTTGCAATGGAAATCAGATCAGTTAATTGCCCCGGATGTGCTCAAAAATTTACCTTTTACCGAGCACAGCACTTATGTGACCCGGCACTTGCTGGCGTTCTGTGAAATCTCCCATAGCCAAGCGAGTTTGCAAAGCTATTTGCGGCGCTGTCAAATCATGATGCGCGTTCATGCTCAGTTGCTTGCCGACTACAAACCAATGCCTCTCGTGCAAAATCCGCCCTGCGTATTGTTTCGGAACACGCTGGGTTTGATCGGAAATCCGAGTCGCTTGAATCTTCCCATCTTGCCGGATAGCGAACGCGATCCACCGCATCGCTGGGATGGTTTGCTGCAATCGTCACCGATGGCAATTGATGTTCCGGAAGAGCATTTCATGCTCGGCAACGAAGCCTCAATGGACTTTATCTGCCAGGCACTGAAAGAGTTTGTTACTGGCTGAGCTTGCTCAGCCAGTTGTCTCGCCAGAGTCTGCAGGGCTAACGTGATGTCTCTGGCTTTGTAGGGGCAGAAGATTTTTTCTCTTGCTCAATTCGCTTTTGAGTTGTGGCATTGAATCCCGACAGGTTGTCTTGCAGGCTCTGACTCTCGGTATTCATAATCAAGGGCAAGCCATTTTTTGCATTGCCAATGACCACAACTTTGGCATTCGGTGATTTGGCGAGCTCGAGTGTGGCTTCAATGCCACGCCAGCGCAGGTAAGAGTCACTCATTCCGCTGCTGACAATTTCCTGGAAGTGACGAATACCGGCTGCTTCGGCCCGTTTTCTGTCGGCCTCCTTGTTTTCCTTTTGAATGCGGAATGTGTACTCCTCCATCTCATGGAAGGCGGCATTCTTCCGCACGATTGCATCCTGAACGCCAGTCGGGAGCGTCATCCCTTTGATCAGGACGTCTTCGAATCGGATATAGTTTTCTCTGTCGTCAATGTTCGGTTTGAATTGATCGCCCAAAAAAAGTCTGACCGATTCGAGAATCTTGTTCTGAATGATCAGCCGGCGCTCAGTGTAAATTTCTTCTGGTTGGTACATCGAGATGATGTCGCGTGCCCGAGCACCAACAGTCGGGGTGATCAAGGACTCGGAATAATCCGGCCCGATGGCCTTGTGTAGTTCAGCGACGGTTTTGGGGTTGAGGTGGTAGCGCCAAACCAGTTGCAGCGTAATTTCCAGACCGTCCGAGGACAGTACCTTAACTTCCCGCTCAATTTTTTGCAGTCTTACATCGTAGACATGAAACAAATCCCAAGGCCATGTCAGCCTGAAGCCTTCTGGATAAACGGTTTCGGTCACTGTACCGCCACTGAAACGTTTCCATAGCACCCCTACGTGTCCGGCAGGTACGGTGTGATAAATGTTGTGAAAAAGAAAAACCAGAAGGAATGCAAAAAGCAGGAAAAAAACGCTCAACTCAAAACGGTTCGCCTGCAACCATGCCTGCGTGTGCCGTTTGGTTTTATGGAGAAAATGGGTGAAACGGGCAATGGGTGAAACCTGAGTCTGGATCATTTCATCCATTTCGGTTTGCCTCCAGTAGTGCTGGCATAGACCCAGAAATCATATGGCGATGCTGTCCTTCCAGATGATTTCGCTGGATAGTAAAAGTCGCCCCTGTGAGCATCGTTTCCAGGAAAAACACCGTCAACTCATTGTCCGATCGTTGCATCAGTCGTCAAACTTTATGGTTGGATTCTTGACCTTTACCTGGCTGCGCGCGTCTTCTTCCGGGTCAAGTGTCGTGAAAATCAGCAGGTAAAACATCATTGCAAACGGCGTAAGCATGACGCAAAACAAAAAGCCCCGGAAAAATCCGAGTTTTGTTTTGCGGCCAAGCAAGGCCACCATGACGCAGAGTGATAAGTAAATGACCAGAGTCATGGTTTTTCCCCTGAATGTTTTGTTCGTGATTGCAACGGGATGGCACCGAAGTTAATTGCTTGAATATCGTCCGAGCAATCTTCGCCAGTTGTGTAAACACATCGAACGACATTTAATTCTCCGGTCAACCCGGAACATTTCGAAGTTTCAAGCTGGTTGAAAAAATGCGACTCGATCCGTTTTACCTTGATGTTGGTAAAGCGCGAAACACTGGAGCCCGCAGATGAGCCGGCTGCCGAACGATAGGTGATGCCGACGATCAGTTCTTCGATTACTTTATTTGATCCATTTGCCGCCCGAACAGATGGTGAACAATAGAGTGGGCTACGCTCGCCACCCATGCCAAAGACGTAGGCTACAGGGACTGAAACAAAAATAGGGCCTTTGTCTCGCTGCCTGATCAACTCTTTGCTGTATTTGTCGATGACCGATTTGTGCGAATCGACTTGTGCGAAAGCATTGCTGACCAACATCAGGCAAGTCGAAATCGACATCCGTAACAGGAGATTCATGGTGCACAAGAGATTGATTTTCATCGAGTTGTACAATTTTTCCTAAGAATCAGCCCTTGATTCGGTTGGTCGACTGAGGTGGCGCGAGTGATCAGGCACGCAATGAAATTTTCATTATTATACACAGCCTGATGACAACGGATCTCAGGACGCAAGTCCTTGAGTTATCTGGGATGTCTGCCTTGCTTGCGTTTGCTCAAGCAGCATTTCCGGGAGTTCGAACAGGCTGTGTGTCAAATGCTAAATCGATTGTTTCGAGGGGGCTTCCTCTGATTGCCAGTGCTGCGCAATAGCCTGGTACGACATTGCGTTGTGCCAGATGCCAGTGATGTATTGTCCCAGGGGGAAAATCCATTTCCAGGAATTGTGTCTGTGCTTCATGCGTAAAGTCGACACGAAGTCCTTTCAGGTCAATTGTCAGGCCACAACCCAAAGCCTTGGCCATTGCTTCCTTGCCTGTCCATGCGCGGTAGAAAGCAGGCATTTGTTCTGCTACTGGCAACTCCTGCCATACCCGCAGGTCTTCCGGGCAAAAAATCATGCTGGCCATTCCCAGAAGGTCTTTCATCTTGCGCTGCTGCTCAATATCGACACCCACCTCGCCTTGTCTGGTGATGGCGATCAGTCCCCGCTGGCCGGAGTGAGTTACGTTGAAGTACAGGGAAGCAAATGATACGGGAAGGGATGGTTTGCCGAATTGATTGGCCTGGAGCGGTATTTTTTCCGGAGTTGTGTTCAGGTAAGCGCCTAAAAGCGAGCGTAGGGCGTGACGAGTCATGACAAATTGTTGTCGGGCCTCCGGGCGAAGAAATTTTGCTGCGCGGGTTTTTTCCTCGTCCGACAAGCATTCCGTTGGCAAGGAGTGCGCCATATCCGGTGTGCACAAGGAAATGTGCCAGAGATGGCATTCATGTTGATGCAATTGGGGTACGCGCATTTGAAGTTCTTGCTGAGTCTGTGGCCAAGTCATTTATACTTTTGCATAAAATTTGACTCATGGTGAGGATGTAAATGATTTCTTCACAGGTGTTTTTATGTTGAGGGCATTCAACTGAAGAACCTTTGGCGTTTGTTTCAGATGGGTAAGCCGGGGGGGAGGATGGGAGCATTCTATGTTACCTGTCTGGCCGGGCTGGCCAATGCGGTTTTGATCGGCTTGGTAAACACCGCAGCGGAACAGACGGCGCTTGCTCAGCCGATTAGTATTCGGTTGCTGGCGTTATATATCCTCGCTTTTGCCATCTACGTTCTGGCTAACCAGACATCGTTGCGTCGCGCGAATGATTTTCTCCAATCGCGCCTGGGCGAGTTGCGCTTGCGTCTTGCCGACAAGATCCGTCATGCTGAATTGCGCACGCTGGAGTCTCTTGGGCGCGGTCGTTTGTATGCTGTCGTCGCTCAGGAAACTAATCATCTTGCGCAAAATGTCCCTTTGTTGGTCGGGGCTGCTCAAAGCTTGTTCCTGTTGGTTTTTTGCCTTTTTTATATTGCCACCTTGTCCCTTGTGTCGTTTTTGGTGGTTTGTGGCGTCGCGCTGCTGGCCATGGCGTTTTTTTACACAAGACGCAAGGCGCTTAACAAAGCCATGATTTCCGTTCATGCGCAGGAAAGTGAAATGCTGGACTCGTTGTCGCATTTCACGGAAGGGTTTCAGGAAATTCGCCTGAATTCTGATAAAAATGATGCCTTGTTTGCCCGCTATGTGCAGATTGTTGACGATCTGCAGTCCTTGATTGTCGGGATAGGGGGGAAATGGGTGGTTTTGTTGTTGTTCAGCAATGCTTTTCTCTATGGCTTGCTGGGTGTCGTGATTTTTGTCTTGCCGGGATTTTTTGACGGTTATACCGACGTAATTTACAAGATCGCTGCGGTGGGCATTTTTTGTGTTGGTCCAGTTTCCGCAATTACTTCAGCCGCACCACTGTTTACTCGGGCCAGTATTGGGCTTGGGCATGTTTTCAGTCTGGAGCAGACACTGGATCGAGGCAGCGCCGCCCGAGTGTCCGATAGCTTGCCGAGTGAATCCCGCTTCAGCGGCTTTGAGCGTATTGCCTTTGAAAATATCGGGTTTTCCTATCGCGACGAATCGGGTGCAAGTACGTTCAGTATTGGTCCTTGGGATTTGGCCTTGTCGCGTGGCGAAGTGTTGTTTTTGCTGGGCGGTAACGGCAGTGGTAAATCTACTGCCCTCAAGCTGATTTCAGCACTTTATTCGCCGGATGTTGGGTACGTACGCGTTGATGGGGAGGTGCTTACCAAGGATGCCGTGCAGGAGTATCGCGAACTCTTTTCTTGCATATTCCCGGATTTCCACTTGTTCGAGCGTCTCCACGGATTGGAACATGTCGATGTGGCCCAGGTGAGTCAGTTGATTGAGCGGATGGAACTGTCGGACAAGGTGTTTTATGTCGATGGCCGTTTTTCCACTCAGAATCTTTCTTCCGGTCAACGCAAGCGCTTGGCCATGGTCGTCGCCTTACTCGAAGAACGGGAAATTTATATTTTCGATGAGTGGGCTGCCGATCAGGATGCTCATTTCCGCACTGTTTTTTACACGGAAATTCTGGCTGAGCTCAAACAGGCTGGCAAGACGGTCGTCGTGGTCAGTCATGATGATCGTTTCTGGCATCTTGCTGATCGGATCGTGACTCTGGATCTGGGGCAGGTCGTTGTGCCGGATGGGAGTGGATTGCCATGATCCTGTTCGATTTTATCAAACGGGCCAATCCGCCGGATTTGGGGCGGATGCTGTTGCTGACTTCGGTTGCCGGAATCGCCAACGCGCTTCTGGTGGTTATGGTCAATCTGGTGGCCGAACTGGTGGCCGAAGCGGAGCGGCCCGATATTTGGCACTGGCTGGCCTTCGTCATGGCTTTTGTTTTGTATTATTTGTGCGACAACCGCGCCTTACTCCTTGCCAACCGGATTATCGAAGGCTTGTTGCGTGACCTGAGGGTCAATGTGGCGGCCAAACTCAGGCGGACCGAATTGCAAACCCTCGATGATGTCGGGCGAGGGGAGTTGTATGCCATGGTTTCTCAGGAAACCAACCATCTTTCCGTTACATTTCCCTTATTGATCAATAGCTTTCAGCAGGCAATCCTGCTTGCCGTTTCGCTTGTTTATCTGGCTTATCTGTCGGTGCCGGCATTGATTGTCTTTGTTGTGGTCGTCGTGTTGGGGATTGTTGGTTACCTGAACATCAATACGCGTTTTCGCACGACTCTCGCAGAGTTGGGCCGCTGCCAAGGCAAGATGCTGGACTCCATTTCGGACATCATCGATGGTTCGAAGGAGTTAATACTGAATACCCGGCGCAGCGAAGCTGTTTTCGCTGATTATGAAGATCTATCCCGGACCGGGCATCGTTTGATGGTTGGTGCTGGTGAATACTGGGTTTCCATGGTTCTGCTTAGCGTGCTCATGGTGTATTCAATGCTTGGGATTGTCGGGTTTATCTTCCCTCTTTACGTCCCGGCGCATAGCACCATCGTCTTTCAGTTGGTGGCCACCCTGATGTTTTGTATTGTGCCGCTGACGCTGATCGTGGCGCATTCACCGATGTTTGTGCGTGCTGAAGTGGGACTGAGGTCGATTATTTCACTGGAGCAGCAATTGGATGCGGCTCCTGGCGTCGACCCTGCGACCGCTCGGGCGCTCGCGGAACCTTATCGGGATTTTCAACGTATCGGCTACCGAAATCTGGTATTCAACTATCGTGCCAAATCGGGGGATGCAGAATTCAGTTTGGGACCGTTGAATCTTGAAGTAGAACGCGGTGAGTTGATTTTTCTGGTAGGTGGCAATGGCAGTGGCAAATCGACAACTCTGCGTTTGATTACAGGTCTTTATCCCGTGGAGAGTGGTCAGATTGAGATAGACGGGGAGGTTTTGGCGAAAAATGAGGTGCCAGGTTTTCGCGAACTGTTTTCAGCAATTTTTGCCGATTTTCATTTGTTCGACAGACTTTACGGGCAAGAGGGCAGAGATCCGGAGGAGGTCAATCGCCTGATTCGGGAGATGGGCTTGAGTAGCAAGCTGCGTTACGTTGATGGACGTTTTTCCGAACTTCACCTGTCAACCGGGCAACGAAAACGCCTGGCTCTGATCGCTGCACTACTTGAAGATCGTCCGATCTACATATTTGATGAGTGGTCCGCTGAGCAGGATTTTCACTTCCGTCAGCATTTTTATAACCGGATCCTGCCGGATTTGAAAGCAAAGGGTAAAACTGTCATTGCCGTGACCCATGATGACCGTTTCTGGCATGTGGCTGATCGTGTGATCAAGCTGGATCTGGGGGGTGTGGAATGGGAGAAAAAAGGGAAGGAACTGGAGGCGACGCCATGAAAGCTTTTATGTTTCCCGGCCAGGGGGCGCAGCGTATTGGCATGGGTAAGGACTTGTTTGCAGCCTTCCCGGACTTGTTGCGTCAGGCAGAGGGCATCCTTGGTTATTCGGTTGCCGAACTTTGCCTGGCCGGGCCCTTGGAGCGACTTACCCAGACTCAATTTACGCAGCCGGCACTATATGTGGTCAACAGTCTTGCTTACCTGCAGCGTATTCAAAATGCACCTTTACCGGATTTCCTGCTTGGTCATAGCGTTGCCGAGTACGTTGCACTGTTTGCCGCAGGGGTGCTGGATTTTGAAACCGGGCTGCGCCTTGTGCAAAAGCGCGGCGAGTTGATGGGGCAGGCGCATGGCGGCGGCATGGCAGCGGTGCTTGGGCTTGATGAAGAAAAGATTCAAGCGGTATTGGTCAAACACGGGTTGAGCGATGTCCATGCCGCCAATTTCAATACGCCTTTGCAGATTGTACTGTCCGGGCGCCGGGAGGCGGTTGCTCAGACCGAGTCGCTGTTTATGGAAGCCGGGGCGACGTACTTCAAGCTGTTGCAAGTCAGTGGTGCCTTCCATACACCTTTTATGGCGGATGCCCGCGATGCCTTTGGCGAATTCGCCCAGCAAGTGCATTTTGCTGCGCCGACCATTCCGGTTATTTCGAACGTCACGGCGCGCCCACACCTTCCAGGCTTGATCCGGGAGCGCATGATCGAGCAGATCACGGCACCGGTGCGCTGGGCTGAAAGCCTGCGCTACCTTCTGGCCAAGGGTCTGGCAGTCGGTGATTTTGATGAAATTGGTCCGCCGGGGATCAGCGTGGTGAAGCCGATGGTCATGCGTACCCAGACTGAGGCTGGCCCGCTTGATGCCAGCATTTTGGCCGAGGAGGCGTTGACCGATAGCGCCAGCCAACAGCAGATCAATCCGCTTCCGGTCGTGTCGAACGTCACTCCCCTGCATTTTGGTGCGGCTTCTCTTGGTTCTGCTGCATTTCGCGCGACCTTCAATCTCAAATACGCTTACCTCGCCGGTGGCATGTACCAGGGCATTTCTTCGGTGGATATGGTGGTGCGTCTGGCCAAGGCTGGGCTAATGGCTTTCTTTGGCGCAGGGGGGCTGGATATGGAGACGATAGAGAACAGCATCGTCCGTATCCAGCAGGCTATTCCGTCAGGGGCTCCCTATGGTGTCAATTTTATTGCGCACATTCATCGCCCCGAACTTGAGGATCAACTGGTTGACCTGCTGCTTGTTCACGGCGTGAGGACCATTGAGGCTTCTGCTTTTGTCGAGGTGACGCCAGCATTGGTCCGTTATCGTGCGAAGGGGTTGTTACGTCGTCCGGACGGGCGGGTTGAGGTGCGGAATCGAATTGTCGCCAAGGTTTCCCGACCCGATGTGGGGGCGCAGTTCTTTTCTCCTGCACCGCAGCGCCTGATTGACAAGTTGCTGGCCAGTGGCGGGCTGAACGAAGAAGAAGCGTTACTGTTGGCTGACATACCGATGGCCGATGCCCTGTGCATGGAAGCTGACTCGGGTGGGCATACTGACCAGCGCATGCCTTTTACCTTGATTCCGGCGGCCTTGGGTGTGCGTGACGAGATGCTGCGCCGCTATCCAGCGCACCCGCTTTATGTCGGGGCTGCCGGTGGTATTGGAACGCCCGAGGCTGCCGCGGCTGCTTTCGTGATGGGGGCCGATTTCATCATGACTGGTTCGATCAACCAATGTACGGTCGAAGCGGGAACCAGCGATCTGGTCAAGGATTTGTTGCAGGAAATGCAGGTTTACGACACCGATTACGCGCCTTCTGGTCTGCAGTTCGAAATGGGTTCGCGAGTGCAGGTTCTGAAAAAAGGGATCTTTTTCCCGAACCGGGCTAACAAGTTGGCCAGCCTTTACCGACAACACGAGTCGATTGACGAGCTGGATGCCAAGACCCGTCAGCAACTCGAGGAACGATACTTCCAGCGTAGCCTGGACGAGGTTTTTGCCGAGTTGCAAACAAGCTGTCCGGCCGCAGACCTGGAGCGTGCGGCGCGCAGTCCGAAACATCGGATGGCGCTGATTTTCGGGCGTTATTTCAAGGACGCAAGTCGCTGGGCATTGCGTGGCGAAAGCGCGCATAAACTGGATTTTCAGATTCATTGCGGTCCTGCACTTGGTGCATTCAACCAGGCGGTGCAGGGGAGCGAACTGGCGCCTTGGCGCGCTCGACACGTAGATGAACTGGCCAGGCACCTGATGGATAAAACAGCCGCCTTGCTGGTTCAGCGTTTTGCCATGATGCAGATTCCACAAGGCTAAAAAATGAATGCGCCGACTGATCGTCAAGCCATTGCCATCATCGGCCTCGGTGTCCGCTTGCCCGGTGCGGATTCCCTGGATGCGTTCTGGGCGCATCTGGCGGCAGGTCGGTCGCTGATCAGTGAAGTGCCTGCCCGACGCTGGGATAAGGATGCCCTGCGGGAAGTCATGCGTGGCAGTCCGGCCAAGGGCAACAAGACGAGCAGCATCTGGGGGGGATTCATCGAAGAGGCAGACTGTTTCGACGCCGCCTTTTTCAATATCTCACCGCGTGAAGCGGCCTGGATGGACCCGCAGCAGCGTTTTGCTCTGGAGTTGGCCTGGCAGGCCATCGAGGATGCCGGTTATCGCGCCAGTGCACTTGCCGGCTCCAATACCGGGGTGTTCATGGGGGTTTGTCACTGGGATTACGCAGAATTGCTGGAAAAGCATCTGTCCCAGCTTGATGCCTACACGCCGACGGGCATTGCTTTTTCCATCATCGCCAATCGCGTTTCGCATTTTTTCGATCTGCGCGGCCCCAGTATCGCCAACGACACGGCCTGCGCCGCTTCCTTGACTTCGGTGTACGAAGCGGTGCGGGCGCTCCAGTCGGGCAGTTGTGACCTGGCGATGGCCGGTGGCGTCAATCTGATCTGGTCGCCCAACCACTTCATTGCATTTTCCAGGAACGGCATGCTTTCCCCCAGCGGGGCAAGTCAGGCGTTTGACCAAGGAGCCGACGGTTACGTGCGCGGCGAGGGCGGGGCAGTGCTCTTGCTCAAGCCCCTTGATCGCGCCGTTGCCGATGGCGATCCCATCCATGGCGTAATTCGTGGTGTTGGCGTCAATCACGGGGGGCGTACCAATTCCCTGACCGTAACCAATCCGCAGGCGCAGGCCGAACTGGTCGCCAGCGTGATGCGCGAAGCCGGCGTGGCACCCGCCAGCATCAGCTATATCGAAGCGCATGGAACCGGAACCCCCCTCGGTGACCCGATTGAAATCGCCGGTTTGAAACAGGCATTTGCCAGTCTTTATGCCGCCACCGGTGAAGCGCCAGTGCCCGGTCATTGTGGCGTTGGCTCGGTAAAAACCAATATCGGCCACCTCGAAGGCGCAGCCGGGGTGGCCGGTATCGTCAAAGTGCTGGCTGCCTTGGGTCATGAAGCCTTGCCGGCCAACGTCAATTTTCGCGAACTCAATTCGCTGATCAAGCTCGACGGCACGCCGTTTCGTATCCAGAGCGAATTGACGCCATGGCCACGCACGTCGGATCAACCCAGGCGGGCAGGTGTCAGCGCCTTCGGTTTTGGCGGTAGCAATGCGCATGTCGTGCTTGAAGAAGCTCCTCAGCCGCCAATTATTGCGGTCAACGCCGCGCCAAGGCTGATTATCCTGTCGGCTCGCGACGAGGCACGTTTGCTTGCCCTGGCGCAGGGGCTACGCGAATTTCTGCTCAGTCCGGAGCAGGCCGTCAGTCTGTCTGAACTTGCGTGGACCTTGCAGGATGCTCGGGAAGCCATGGCGGTCAAGGCCTTGTGGTGGGTCGATGATGTGACGGCATTGCAAGCTGCGCTGGACGGTTTTATCGCCGGCGAGGTGCCGGCAGGCTCGGCACAACTGGCAGACGCCCCGACGTCAGTGCAGCTACTGGCCGCCCGTTGGTTAGCCGGAGAGGCGGTCGATTGGCGTGAACTCTATCCGGACGGTGTGCCGCGACGTATCCATGCGCCGACCTATCGTTTTGCCCGCGAGCGGCACTGGATGGACGCCGCCCTTGGTGGCAAGGATGCCGAGCCAGTGCAGCATCCCTTGCTGCAGCGCAATCTGTCGCAAATCGGACAGCAACGTTATCAATCCCGTTTTGCCGGCAATGAATTTTTCTGGGCGGAACACCATGTGGGCAGCCAGCAGGTATTGCCCGGCGTGGTCTGTCTGGAAATGGCCCGTGCGGCCTGGGCACTGGCTACCGGACAGGATGGCGCAGCGGCTGTTGCCTGTCGCATCGGGCAGATGTTGTGGACGCGCCCGGTATTGGCTGGCGAGGCGCCGGTCAGGGTGGGCATTCGCCTGAGTCCGGGCGATGCCGGTCAACTGGCTTTTGTCGTCGAATGTCTCGATGCTGCCGGTACGGGCAGTAGCGTCAATGCTCAGGGCAACATTTCCCGAGCCCTGTCGGCTGTGCCGGAAAACCTTGATCTGGCTTCCTTGCGCGCTGCTTCCACCGTGTTGGTGGCCGACCGGTTGTATGCCCGTCTGGCGGCTACCGGCATGCATCATGGGCCGAGCTTTAGGACCGTGCAGTCGCTGCATCTCGGTGACGGCTATTTGCTGGCCAGCCTCAAATTGCCGCGCCAGTTACGCGGGACACTGGACAGCTTTTTACTGCATCCAATGCTGCTTGATGGCGCCATCCAGGCCTGGATTGGTCTCGAACCCGAGACGCTTGGCTTGCCGGGTGCGGCGGTGCCATTTTCCTGCCGACAGATCGACATCATGGCGCCATGCAGCGACAGCATGTGGGCACTGCTGAAACCTATTGCTGGCCGGGAAGGCAGTCAGGAAGGTGGCTTGCGCCGTTTCGACATCAGCCTGGCCGACAAGACGGGGCGGGTCTGTCTGCGGTTTCACGAACTGGCTTTGCGGGTCATGACGCAAGGCAGCACGGCAGTGCCGGTTTTTTCCTCGCCACAGTGGACGACACGGCCCTTGCCCGAGGCCGCTGTTCGGGAGCAGATTCACCCCCGGACGCAGGTGTTGCTGGCGGGTTTTTCCCCCGCTGTCGTCGATGAACTGCGCGCCGCGAGCGGATTGCCGGTCGATGTGCTGCCCGAAATCGCTGATCCCGACTTGAGTGCCCAAAGCTGGTTCGATGCCTTGCGGCAACGCTATCAGGATCGCCGGGGTAGTCGTGATGCACAGCAATGGTTGCTGGTGTTGCCGGCCGGTTACGCGGACTTGCCGGGGGCGGCACTTGCCGCATTGCTGCGCTGTGTGACGACCGAGCAGCCCAAGTTTTTTGGCGCGGTGCTGCATTTGGCCGACGAACTGAGCCATGAACAACAGGCTGCCATCCTTTTGGCAGAAGCGGGGCGGGCTGATCGCTACACCGAGATTCGCTACGATGCGCAGGGCGTGCGCCATGTTGCGCGGCCACAAGTGATCGAGTTGGCGCCTGTCAGCCCTGCCAGCTTGCCTGACGCCAAAGGCGTGGTCCTGATTACCGGCGGGCAGGGCGGGCTGGGCCGACATTTTGCTGGCTGGCTGCTGAGTCGTGGTGTGGGCCATGTGGTATTGGCAGGTCGCGCGCCTGAAGCGCACGGGTTGGCAATACCTGGGGTGATCTATCGCTCGTGCGACGTCGCCGATGAACAGCAAGTCGCCGCCCTGGTTGGCTGGATCGAGGCCGAGCTTGGCCCGCTCAAGGGGATCATCCATGCTGCCGGTGTGTTGCGCGACGGCTATCTGCTGAACAAGCAAGCAGCAGACGTAGCCGCGGTTTTTGCGCCCAAGGTCACTGGTGTACTCAACCTCGATGCGGCAACGCGTCAGCTTCCGCTTGAGTTTTTCCTGGTCTGCTCATCGATTGCCGCGACCTTCGGTAATCCCGGGCAAAGTGATTACGCCGCTGCCAACGCCTTCATGGATGCCTGGGCGGACGCGCGTAGTCAGCAAGTCAACCGTGGTGAACGTAGTGGTCGTACCGTCGCCATGGCTTGGCCGCTATGGGCCGATGGTGGCATGGCGGTGGATGGTGCCACCCAGGCAGCCTTGCAGCGCCGTTTTGGCACTGTGCCGCTACCAACGGCGGTGGCCTTGGCGGCCCTCGACAGTGTGCTGGCAGACGGGGTGCCCAGCCGTATCACTTTGCAATACGGCCCGGTCGAGCGGATTAGCCAGGTGCTGGCGAGATTTGGCACCGATGACGGTGTCGGTATCGAGGCAACTCAAGCACTGGCCACGCCCGCTCAGAGCGATGATCGTTTGACGCTTGCGCTACCGGCAAATGCGCTTTCTACCGCCGATCTGACGATGCGGACCAGTGACTGGCTCAGGGACTTGCTGGGTGAACTCATCCAGATGGATCCGGTGAGGATTCAGGCACATCGCCGCCTGGAGGAATACGGGCTGGACTCCATCGTCATCGTCGAGATGACCAACCGGATGGAAGAATCTCTCGGTCAACTGTCGAAAACCCTGTTTTTTGAATATGTCGATCTGCAGGGCGTCGCAGGGTATCTGGTGGAAGAAAAAGCGGCAGCCCTGACTGCCTTGTTCTCTGCCGACGCAGAAAAGCTTGTGGCTCCGAGCGCTGAAATAACCATGCCGGCCGACGCAACGCTGCTTGGCGAAACAACGGGAAATCAGACAAAAGAAGCGACGGACGAAACCGGCAAGAAAGATGAGACGGAGCAGGGCGAACACGATGTGGCGATTGTCGGTTTATCCCTGCATGTCGCCGGGGCCGATGATCAGGAAAGTTTCTGGCGTCTGTTGGCGCAGGGCGAGCACGGTTTCCGGCGTTATCCGGCCGAGCGCTGGAATCACGAAGCACTGGTTCATCCCGAGCGCGATGTCCTTGGCAAAACAGTCGTCCAGACCGGTGCCTTTCTTGACGGGATCGATCGCTTCGATCCACGCTATTTCCGCATTTCCCAAGCCGAAGCCGAGTTGATGTCACCGGAAGTCCGGCTCTTCCTGCAGAGCTGTGTCGAAGCTTTCGAGGATGCCGGCTATTCACGGGAGACGCTGCAGCGCAAATATGGTGGCGATGTCGCGGTGATCGTCGGGTCAATGACCAACGATTACAACCTGTATGGCTTCCAGAACATGCTGCAACGCGGTTCGCTGGCCAGCGGCAGTTACACCGGCACGGTGCCGAACATGGTGTCGTATTACTACGGCTTCACCGGCCCGTCCTATTTCCTCGACACCATGTGCTCGGCCGCCGCGACCTGTGTCCATGAAGCCGTGCACATGCTGCGCAGCGGTCGTACCAAAATGGTACTGGCTGGCGGCATCAGCCTGCTGTTGCATCCGCAGAAGCTGATCGCCACCTCGCAGGAACACTTCACCAGCAAGACCGCAGAAGTCATTCGCGGTTACGGCCTGGGGGCCGATGGCACCATTCTTGGTGAAGGTGTCGGCGCCCTGGTGATGAAGCGCTTGAGTGATGCCGAGCGCGATGGCGATCATATTTATGGCGTGATCAAGGGCAGCGGCATCAGCAATGCCGGGGTGCGCAATGGGTTTACCGTGCCCAACCCACGACAGCAGGCGGCTGCCATCGCCAAGGCGTTGGACGATAGCGGCGTCGATCCGGCCAGCATCAGCTATATCGAGGGACACGGTTCGGGCACGGCGCTTGGCGACCCGATTGAAATCCGGGCCTTGACCGAGATCTACGGCAAATACATGCGCGAACCCCAGTGTTGCGCGATCGGTACCGTCAAGTCGAACGTGGCCCACCTGCTCGGCGCTGCCGCCTTGCCCGGCATCGTCAAGGTCTTGCTGCAGATGCAACAGGGCAAAATTGCGCCTTCCCTGCATGCCGAAACGCTCAACCCGAACATTCCTTTTGCCGATACGCCATTCCGGGTGCAGCGCCAACTGGCCGACTGGCCGCGCCAGCGGGATGCGGCGGGTGGCGAATTGCCGCGGCGCGCCGGCGTCACGTCAATCGGTGCCGGTGGCATCAACGTTCATCTGATCCTCGAAGAATATCCTGCCGCCCCTGCACTCCCTGCAGTGGCGGCCGCAGCGGATTCGTTGTTTGTCTTCTCGGCAATGAATGTCGAGCGTCTGCGTGCCTTGTTGACGCGTTTTGTCGCCTATCTGTCAGCCAGTCCCGCTGCGTTGGCAGACGTGGCCTGGACCTTGCAGATCGGGCGCAACGAGCTGCCATGCCGTCTGGCCGTGGTGGCGCGGGATGGAGCGCAGTTGGGGCAGGGCTTGACCCATTTCCTGGCCACTGGACAAGCCGAAAACGGCCTGCTGTTTACACCGAGCATTCTTGACCGAGATCCTCGGGTCGACGCTGCCCAAGTAGCCGATGCCTTGGCCAATCACGATCTGGCCCGGCTCGCTGCCTGGTGGTGCGACGGTGTGGTCATCCCCTGGGAGCAGTTAGCCGGCGCGTCAGCGCGGCGGCGGGTTTCCCTGCCGTCCTATCCCTTCGAGCAAGTACGCTGCTGGTATCAGGAATATCCGGATGCGCCCTCGGTGGTTAATCCGCTCGGTTCCAGCCTGAAACTGCACCCCTTTGTCGCCAGCAATCGTTCCGACCGGCATGGCTTGCGTTACCAGACCCCGATCTACCTGAACGAATTGCTTGATTACGTTTACACGGTCAATCGTCAGCCCCGCCTGCTGCCCACAGTGGTGGTCGAAATGGTGGCGGCGGTGGCTCATCTGGCTGGATTCAGCGAAGGCCTTGCACTGAGCCAACTGGAAATCGGCTATTCCCCGGACTGGTCGCGGGTCAGTGAATTGTCGGCGCAGGTGTTGGCAGAGGGGACGGTGCCACTGATCGAACTTGCCGTTACTGAGGGGGGGGCGTCCAGTCGGCCGTTTGCTCGTGTGCGGGTTGCATCAGGCATGCCGGCTGATCGGCCGGCCATTGCGCTCGATGCATTGCGGGCTGATTCAGTACGCAGTCTTTCGGGCGCGGCGCTTTACCAGGAACTGGCCCGGGAAAAACAGTCTTTCCTGCCCTACCAGGAAGTCGTTGAGTCGCTTTGGCAGCTACCCGGTGACGGGGTATTGCTCAGCTTGCGCCAGGACTATCCGATGCAGGATCACTTCAAGCGCAACGTACAATTCCCGGCCGCTCAGTTGGGGGCTGCCTGGCAAGCCCTGTTGCTGCTCCGGCCGCAGTTTGCCGCCTACGGCCTGAGTCGGGTGGCCGATGTTTTCCTTGCCGGTGGCGTGGTCAGCCACCTTCTGCTTCGCCCGGCGCTGCTGGCTGGGGAGGGATGGGATGTGTGCTTCCTGGCGGCCGACGGCTCGGTCGTGGCCGGGCTGAACGGCTTGTCTCTGGCGCTGCCTGAACAATTGGCCTGGTCGCCGCGGGCTGCAACTCGGGCTGCACTCATCGCTTCAGCCGCCGAACCGTCAGCGGACCGCCTGACCTTGGGCGCACCGGCTGGCGCCACGACCAGTGAAGTTATCCCGGCAATGCCTCCGGCTGCTTCGGGGGCTGTTTCCCGTCTGCATGACGATCTTCATCCCGAGGCCGTGGCACGCGCTGCTTTCAGCCTGGGAGTGTGCGAACTGGTGGCTGATTTGCTCAAGTTCCCGGTGGCTGACATCAATCCGCGTTCGCCCTTCCACGATCTCGGTTTTGACTCCATTTCGCTGACCCGGCTGGCCAATGAGATCAATGCCCGCTACGAGGCCAGCCTGACGCCGGCCATTTTCTTCGAATGCGAGCATATCGAGTCGCTGGCTGGCTGGCTGGCGGCACGCCTGCCTGCACCGGCAGTCGTACCCGAAGCCGTTTCCGCGTTACCTGCAACAGCACAGCCTGTTGCCAAGGATGCGACGGATGCAGCGCGGGTGGCGAAGCAGGCTGCGGACGATGCCGTGGCGATTGTCGGCCTGGCGGCGCGGCTACCAGGGGCGACGGATGCCGAGGCGTTTTTTCAGCGCCTGCTGCAGGGCGATGATCTGGTCGGCGATCTACCGCTCGAGCGTTATCCAGCGGCCTATCGCAGTCGTCTCGAAGCTGCCGGTTTTCCCCTTCAGGGCGGCTTTTTGAGCGATATCGATTGTTTCGACGCCGCCTTTTTCAAAACCTCGCCCCATGAAGCCAGTCGTCTCGATCCGCAACAGCGCTTGATGCTGGAAACCGCCTGGCGCGCTGTCGAGGCTGCCGGGTATCGTCCCGATGAGCTGCCGGCGGCAACGGGGGTTTTCGTCGGCGTCAGCGGCCGCGATTACGCCAGTCTCTTGCAGGATGCCGGCGTAGACAGCGATGCCTACGTGGCGACTGGCAATTCCTTGGCCATGGTTGCCAATCGCTTGTCCTGGCAATTCAATTTGCATGGGCCGAGCGAGGCGGTGGATACCGCCTGTTCCAGTTCCCTGGTGGCCCTGTTGCGGGCTGTCGAGGCAATTCGTAGTGGGCGTTGTGCCATGGCCCTGGCCGGCGGTGTCAATCTGGCCCTGTCCATCGAGGGTTTCGCCGGCCCATGGCAAGCCGGCATGTTGAGCCCGAGCGGGCGCTGCCGGACTTTCTCCAGTGCCGCCGATGGTTATGTTCGGGGCGAAGGTGCGGTGGTCTTGGTACTCAAAGGGCGAGCCGCTGCCGAACGCGATGGTGACCGCATCCTGGGTCTGATCGCCGGTGGCGCGGTCAACCATGGTGGTCATGCCGGTTCCTTGACCGCACCCAGTGCCAAGGCGCAGGCTGAACTGGTACAACAAGCGATGCTCGGGATCGAGCCGGCCAGCATCGGCTATATCGAAACGCACGGCACCGGCACCAGCCTGGGTGACCCGGTCGAGATCAACGGCTTGCGTCTGGCCTACGCCGGGCTGGATGCTCGCTTGCCACGGGACAGCATCGGCCTGGGTTCGGTCAAGTCGAATATTGGTCATCTTGAAGCGGCAGCCGGTCTGGCTGGTGTGCTCAAGGTCATCCTGGCGATGGCGGCGCGGACCTTGCCGCCCACCCTGCATTGCGCCTCGGTCAATCCCTATATCGAATTGCAGGACAGTCCCTTTTATCTGGTGCGCTCGCGTCAGACCTGGTCCCAGCCGGTGGATGCTGATGGCCGCTTACTGCCGCGTCGGGCTGGTGTCAGCAGCTTTGGTTTTGGCGGCAGTAATGCTCATGTCGTGATCGAAGAGTATCTCGGGTCGGGACAAGCGCCACGGCGAGAAGCCTTGCCGCCGAAGGTGTTTGCCAGCACCCGTTACTGGCTGCCAGTCGCTGGAGAGGCGAGTGGGGCAGACCGTGTCAGCGCCGGGTCGGCCCCGGCGGCCAGCCCAGCCCTGATGCTGGTGCCACACTGGCAGGCGCTGCCATTGCCCTCGCCAGCGCAGTCATCGGCAAGCAGCGGGGCGCTGACGCTGCGGCGTCTGATCCTGCCCTGCGAGTTTCCCCTTGCCGCTGGGGCAGGCTCCGCTACGGCGTTGATTGCCGTGCCACCTTTACTCGGTACGCCGGCGGCGCGTTACCAGACGCTGGCCGGCATTCTTCTGCAGGCCCTGCAACAAACGGTGAGTACCGGTATTGCAGGGGAGTTGCTGGTTCAGCTACTGGTTCCCCGCGATGGTGTGCGCAGCGTGCATGCCGGCTTGGCTGCCTTGCTCGACAGTGTCACAGCCGAAATGCCGCGCGTGCGTGGTCAGGTGGTCGAGGTGCCGGCAACATGGTCGGCTGCCGAGGCATTGGCTTGCCTGGACCGGGAAGCCGGGGCTGGAGAGCACCGGCGGGTGCGTTACCAGGAGGGCGAACGTTTTGTCCGGCTCTGGCGCGATTTGCCGCCAGTGTTGCCGCCAATTTCGCTCGCCACCGACTGGCGTCCCGGCGGGATTTATCTGATCAGCGGGGGGCTGGGTGCCTTGGGGCGTTTGGTCGCGGCGGATATTGCCCGCCGGGCACCCGGCGCCAGCTTGGTTCTGGCCGGTGTATCGCCGCTCGATCCGGCGCGTCAGGCGGCGCTGGAGGACTTGCGTCAGTTGGGTGCCAAGGTGCACTACCGGCAAGTGGATATCTGCGATGCGGCTGCCGTGAGCGCCCTGGTCGAAGATTGCCAGGCGCAGTATGGGGGGCTGCATGGGGTAATTCACTGTGCCGGTATCCACCGCGATAGTGCCTTTATCCGCAAGACGCAGGCACAGTTACAAGCGGTGCTGGCCCCCAAGGTGCTGGGTGCCTGGGCGCTGCATGAAGCTTGTCGTGGCTTGGCGCTGGATTGTTTCGTGCATTTTTCCTCGCTGGCCGGTGCCGTCGGTAATGCCGGGCAGGCGGATTATGCTGCGGCCAACGGTTTCCTTGATGCGCTGGCGGAAAGCCAGGGAGCACCGATGCTCGCCATCGACTGGCCGCTCTGGCGGGATGGCGGCATGCAGGTCGATGCAGCTGGGGAGCAGGCATTTTTTGCCCAGATGGGGCAGCGTCCCTTGGCCAGTGCGGCGGGGCTGACTGCCTTGCGTTCGGCCATCTCGAGCGGCCATCGCCAGCTTGCCGTGGTGGCTGGCGAGGCGGACCGCATCCGGGCATTTTTCCGGCAGGCCGCCATGTTGCCCGGCCTAGCCTTGGGTGGCGAAGCGGCTAGAACAATCGGTGGGGTAGCTGCCGGTATTGATACTGTCTTGCGCCGGGCCGTCGGTCAGCATTTGGGCGAATTGCTCGGCCGGATCGCCGGGCTGTCGGCAGCTCAGATCGAGCTTGATCAACCGCTTGAAAATTACGGTATCGATTCGTTGATGATCAACCGCTTGAATCAGGCCTTGGGTGAGCGTTTCGGTCGACTGTCAAAAACCCTGTTTTTCGAACATCGGACACTGGGCCAGGTTGCTGCTTACTTGCTGAACCAGCACGCTGCGGCGTGCCGGGACTGGGTCGGCCAGGAAGTCCTCGGCGCGCCGGGTTTTCATGAAAATATTGCGGTCGACCGCAATATCGGGGCAATTTCCAGCCAACTGGATGGCCGGACATTCGCGACTGGCGCTACCGGCGAGATGATCACGCTGGCATATTCCCCGAGCGATGCGCTGCCTCGTTCCAATACCCACGCCGATGCACCGGAACCTATCGCCATCATCGGTCTGAGCGGTCGCTATCCGGGGGCGGCCGATGTGCATCAGTTCTGGGCCAATCTGCTTGCCGGGCGCGAAAGCATCGTCGAGATCCCGGCCGAACGCTGGTCCCTGGATGGCTTCTATGAAGCTGATCCGGAGCAGGCCGTTGCCCAGGGGCTGAGTTATTCCCGTTGGGGTGGTTTCCTCGACGGTTTTGCCGATTTCGATCCCTTGTTCTTCCGGATATCCCCGCGCGAAGCGCTGGCCATGGACCCGCAGGAGCGGTTGTTCCTGATGGAAGCCTGGGCGGCCTGTGAGGATGCCGGTTATACCAGGACTCGCCTGGCCGAGCAGATGGGCGGCAGGGTCGGTGTTTTTGTCGGGGTCACCAAAACCGGTTATGCGCTGCATGGTCTGCAAACCGGCAGCAGCGGTTCACGCGTTCGCCCCTCCACTTCCTTTGCCAGTGTCGCCAATCGCGTCTCTTTCTGCCTCGGCCTCCAGGGGCCAAGCATGCCGATCGATACCATGTGCTCGTCGTCGTTGACGGCCATCCACGAAGCCTGCGCACACCTGCACCGGGGCGAGTGCGACATGGCCCTGGCCGGCGGGGTCAATCTTTACCTGCATCCGGACAACTACATTGAATTGTGTGCTGCCCGCATGCTCAGTCCCGACGGCCACTGCCGGAGTTTCGGGGCGGGTGGTAACGGATTCGTGCCGGGCGAGGGCGTCGGTTGCGTCGTCCTCAAACCCCTGTCGCGGGCGCTGGCCGACGGCGACCAGATCCATGGCCTGATCCGGGGCAGTGCGATCAATCACGGTGGGACGACCAGCGGTTATACGGTGCCCAATCCGCTGGCCCAGGGCGAGGTGGTCAAGGCGGCAATGGTGCACGCCGGCATTGACCCTGCCAGCATCGGCTATATCGAAGCGCACGGCACGGGAACCGAGCTGGGTGATCCGATCGAATTCAGCGGCCTGTGTCAGGCTTTCGCTGAGCGTGAGGGCGCCGCTACCAGCGCGACCTGCGCCCTCGGGTCAGTGAAGTCGGCGATTGGTCATCTTGAAGCGGCAGCAGGCATTGCCGGCCTGACTAAAGTATTGCTACAACTGCGCCATCAGCAGCTCGTGCCGACCCTGCACGCCGACACGCTTAATCCCAATCTGGAATTGGCCGGGACGCCATTTCACCTGCAACGCCAACTCGCTGCCTGGCCGGCACCCAGCGGTGTCGCTCAGGCGCCGCGCCGCGCCGGGGTTTCCTCCTTCGGTGCTGGCGGGGCCAATGCCCACCTCGTGCTGGAAGAGTGGCCGCGTGCCGCCTCTGTGCGCGCAGAATCCGGGCACATAAATTCGGCTAGTCGCCAGGCCATCCTGCTTTCGGCGCGCCATGCCGCGGGCCTGCGGGCCGTTGCCGAGCGCCTGCTGGCTTTCATCGAACAGCCCGCAGTCGGTGCTGAAACCGTGCGTCGCCCGGCCCTGATACCCGTCATCGCCGAGTTGCTGGCCGGTTTGCTCAGTGTCGATGCCGTCGATTTTGACCCCCACGAGCCACTCGATAGCTACGGCCTCGAGCCCGTGCACCGACATGCCCTGCGCCATGCCCTGGAGCAGCGTTTCGAGATATCCCTGAGTGTGGCTGCCGTGGCCGATTGGGATTGCATCGCGACGATTGCCGCCGCACTGACGGAGGTATTGCCGGCCGCAAGGCAAGCAGTCAGCGATTCCGCGCTACCGCCCCTGGCTGATCTGGCGTGGACCCTGCAAATTGGCCGGGAGGCGATGGAGTATCGTCTGGCCATCCAGACCACGACCTACGAGGAACTGGCGCATGCGCTGCGGGCATGGTTGCAGGCGGTGCCCGGACAAAACCCGGACGGCACGCTGAGCGGCAATACCAGCGGGCGACGCAGTGCCTTGGGCCTGCTGGCCGACGAGCCGGATGTACAAAGCATTATCGGGCGTTGGCTGGCGGCCGGCGCGGTGAGCGACAATCTGGCGCGCGTGCTGGGATTATGGGTGCACGGCGTCGATGTGGATTGGCGCTTGTTGCCCCGGCAGAACCCGCCACGCGTGGTCAGCGCACCGACCTATCCTTTTGCCAGGGAGCGCTACTGGCCGCTCGCTAGCGCTGCTGCGTCAAGCTTGCCGACGCGGCAGTCCGAGCGCTTGACCGCGGTCTTGGAGAAAGTGCTGCACACGCCGCAGCCCGGCCGCGTTGCCTTGCAGGAAGTGCACGACGAACTGGAAAGCCAACTGGCCAAATTGGTTCGCGCCGTGCTGCCCGATTTGTCGACGCAGCCCCTCGGCCCGGCTTGGGAACCCTGGCGAACTGCCTTGCTTGATTTGCTGGTGGCGTACCCGGGTTCTACGGGAGAAGATTTGACCAGCGCCTGGGCTGCCTGGACGACTTATCGGCAGCGGGCAGCCATCGCCGATGGACCCGCCGCCCAGATTCGCCTGGTTGAAACCGTGCTGCATGCACTGCCGGAAATTCTTGATGAGCGCCTGGCTGCCACCGCCGTGATGTTCCCCGATGGCCGGATGGACCTCGTCGAGGCCGTATACAAGCAAAACGCGGTAGCGGGCCGGTTCAACGCCTGCCTGGCGCAGGCCGCGGCAGCCGTGCTGGCCGAGCGACGGGCGCTGAATCCGGCATGTCGTTTGCGCATATTGGAAATTGGTGCCGGTACAGGCGGGACGACTGAGCCCGTATTGGCGGCGCTGAGCGTGCGCTCAACCCAGAGGCCAACCCCGCTGACCGAGAGCATTGCCGAATATTGTTATACCGACGTATCGCGGGCTTTCCTGATCCATGGCGAGCGGCATTTCCGTGCCAGGGCACCGTGGCTGCGCCCGACCTTGTTCGACGTCGAGCAGCCTCTGGTCGGGCAGGATGTCGTGCCGGGGGGCTACGATCTGGTCATTGCGGCCAATGTTCTGCACGCGACCCGGTATATCGACCGGACCCTGGCTAATGTGCGCGATCTGCTTGCTCCTGGTGGCATTCTGCTGGTTAACGAAACCAGTTGCGCCACGCTGTTCACCCATTTGACTTTCGGTTTGCTCGAAGGCTGGTGGCGCTTTGCCGATGCGTCACGGCGCATTCCCGGTTCGCCGGCGCTGACGCCAAATAGTTGGCAAGCCCTGGTGGGCGAACTGGGACTGGTCTGGCTGGGTGGAACGCCGGACGAGGAGCACGCTTTGGGTCAGCAGGTTTGGGCTGCTCAACGCAAGGGCGATCACGGCTCGGCGAGAGATGCCTATCCTGGCGACAATCCCGACAGCAGCACCGCCAATCCCGGTGCCGCAGCAACGCTTGTCGTCCCTTCGACTGGCACGATCACTGCAGCTGGGACAGCCAAAGATCTCGCCGGTCTGATCGTCGCGGCTTTAGCCACCACCTTGAACCTGGCACCGACCCAGATTGACGCCGGCCTTTCCTTCGCCGATTACGGTCTGGATTCCATTCTTGGCGCAGAACTGGTGCACCGCCTGCGGCAGCAGCTTGATGTGAAACTGGTGCAGACCGATTTGTTCGATTATCCGAGCGTCAGCCAGTTGGCCGTCCATCTTCAAGCCTTGGGGGCCAGCATCGCCAAGGTCAACCTTCCCCCCGTTGCGGCAGAGGCGGTTTCGGACATCTCCGCCAGCAAGGCAGCATTGATGCACGGTGCCGACCGGCTTGAGCTGACTTTGCCACAAGCGCCGCCAGCCCGTTCAGCCCCCCCCGAACTGGGCGAACCGATTGCCATCGTTGGCTACAGCGGCCGGTTTGCCGGCTCGGCCGGCCCCGAGGCCTTGTGGCAGCACCTCATGGCCGGCGACGATCTGGTTCAGCCGGTAAGCCGTTTCGACCTGGCACCGTTCTTCCGCGACGCCGAGCCGGGGAGCTGGTGTCAGCATGGCAGCTTCATTTCGGAGATTGATCGCTTCGATGCCCGCTTCTTCAATATCTCCGGGCTCGAAGCGACCTACATGGATCCGCAGCAACGCCTGTTCCTCGAGGAAGCCTGGCGTACGCTGGAACATGCCGGTCATGCCGGTGCCGATATCGAAGGACGCCGCTGCGGCGTATTTGTCGGCTGTGCTCACGGCGATTACCAGGAACTTTTCCGCAGCCAGCCGCCGGGGCAGGCGTTCTGGGGTAACACCTGTTCGCTGATTCCAGCGCGCATTGCTTACCATCTGAACTTGAAAGGTCCGGCCGTCGCCGTCGATACGGCCTGTTCGAGTTCGCTGGTGGCGGTGCACCTGGCTTGCCAGAGTCTGTGGCAGGGGGATGCCGACCTGGCGCTGGCCGGTGGCGTGTTCATTCAGTCGTCGCCCCGGTTTTATCGCTACGCCAATCAGGCCGGCATGCTTTCGCCCAGCGGTCGCTGTGCTGCCTTCGGGGCCGGTGCCGACGGCATCGTGCCGGGTGAGGCAGTTGCCGCGGTGTTGCTGCGTCCCTTGTCCCAGGCCTTGGCCGACGGCGACACCATTCATGGTGTCATCGTCGCCAGTGGCATCAATCAGGACGGTTCGACCAACGGCATCACGGCGCCCAGTGCGCTGTCGCAGGAGCAACTGATCCGTGAGGTCTACCAACGCTACGGCATCGATCCGGCGCGTATCGGCCTGGTCGAGGCGCATGGCACCGGCACACCGCTCGGCGATCCCATCGAACACGCGGCATTGAGCCGGGCTTATCGTGGCTGGACGGCGGAGCGCGGCTACTGTGCCCTCGGCTCGATCAAATCCAATCTTGGTCATGCCACAACTGCTGCCGGTATCACTGGTCTGCTCAAGGTTTTGCTGGCGCTGGAACATGAACAGATTCCACCGACGCTGCACGCCGGAGAGCCGAATCCTGCGCTATCCATGGCCGATAGTCCGTTCTTCCTCAATGATCGACCGCTGCCCTGGCCGACCCAGCCAGAGCAGCCGCGCCAGGCAGCGATCAGTTCCTTCGGTTTTGGCGGGACCAATGCCCATCTGGTCATTGAGGAAAATATTGCGGTCAACGCAGCAAAAACCCCGGAAATGCCAGCCTGCTTGTGTGTGCTATCGGCACGTTCGGCCGAGCAGTTGCGGGCACAGGCTGCGGCATTGCTCGCCCATTTGCCGGCCAGACCGGAACAGCGGCTGAGCGATGTGGCTTACACCTTGGCGGTCGGTCGTCGGCATTTTGTCCACCGCCTGGCCGTGCTGGCCGAAGACCGGGCTGCGCTTGGCACCCGTCTCGCTGCCTGGTTGGCCGGGGAGGGGGATGCCGATACGGTGTCGGCTGTAGTGTCGGCGCAGTGTGAAGATGGTGCAACGCAACCGGATCTGCCGGGACGGGCATTTGCCGGTGACGCACTCGGCTATTGCGCCATGCTGCGGCAACTGGCGCAGGCCTTCCTGGCGGGCGACGACGCGGCACCAAGCCGACAGTTTGCCGCTGGTTCGAGACAGCGCATTCCCTTGCCGACCTATGTCTTTGCCGGCAAGTCGTACTGGGTCGATGCTGCGCCTGGGTCGGTCGAACTGGCCGTCAGCGCCGTGGAGTCGCTCACCCAGCCGGTTTTGCCGCCCGCGCAAGCGGCCCGGCTTGTGACCGGCACAGCCAGACGAGTCGTGCATCGCCTTTTGCCGCCGGCCGAATGCTTCCGGGCCGAGGCCGAAGCAAAGAGCAAACCGCGCCATCTGCGCCCGGTGCAGTTGGCGCCCTTAACCGAGCGCTTGTCGGGTGTCGCCCGTCTGCAACGCCTGCCCGATGTCGATGGGCTGCGTACCCTGCAGATCGTCGGTCCTTGGGATGTGTCGTTGTTGGCCGAACTGGCTGGCGAACTTTCCGTTGCCGCCGCCGATTTGCAGGTCACTGCGCTGTTGCTCACGGGTGACTGGTGGGCGCCGCTCGATTTCAATGCCGCACCAGCCGCACTGGCGGTGCCCTTGCTGTGTCCGCTGCCGATCATCGCTGCCGTGCCTGCCGCACGCGGGGCTGGCTTGGCACTGGCCGCCCACTGCGATTTCCTGATTCTGGCCGAAAACGGGCTTTATCACGGTCAACCGGGCTTCGCGGCTGATTTTTCCAGCGACCTGGCAGGTGATCCGGCTGCATTGTTGCGACGTCGTTTTGGCCTGGCAGCGGTTCGCCGTCTGTGGGGTGAAGTTGCCGGGCGAGAACTGGCCAGCGGCCTTGCTGTCGTCGCGCCGGAAGTGCTTGCCGAGCAGGCGATGGCGCTGGCGCACCAGATTGCCGCTGCCCCGCGCCTTGCCCTGATCGAATTGAAAGCGCATATGCGTCGCGGGCCGCAAGCGCCGCAGGATCTGCCACCGCCACCGCTGGGCAGCCGCGAACTGGCTGAAGGGCTGCCGACGGCTGACGAGCAGGCGCTTTGGGGGGCTCCGCAGCGTCTGGCCCTGGCATCACCGGTCATCGCCCTCGAATTGTTCGATGATGGCGTGGCTGTGTTGCACATGCTCGAACGCCAGCACAAGAACACCTTTACGCCCGCCTTCATGGAAGGCATCACCGAGGCTTTCGCGCGGCTCGCCGAGATGCCGGCGTGCAAGGTGCTGGTGCTGACCGGCCACGATGCCTACTTTGCCTGTGGTGGGACGCGCGAAGGGCTGGAAAGCCTGCAGCGCGGCGACACGCGCTTCACCGATCAGCGGATTTACAGCCTGCCGCTGGATTTCCCGCTACCGGTCATTGCCGCCATGCAGGGGCATGCCATCGGGGCCGGTTGGTCGCTCGGCATGTTCTGCGATCTGGCCTTGTTTGCCGCCGACAGTGTTTATCACAGCAATTACCTGCGTTTCGGTTTCACGCCCGGTGCCGGTGCGACCCTGGTTTTTCCACATCGCCTGGGTGATGACCTGGGGCGTGAGGTTCTGTTCTCGGCCCGCGAATTCAAGGGCAGGGAACTCGCCCGGCGTGGCATGCCCTTGCCGGTTTTCCCGGCGGGTGAAGTCCTGCCACGCGCGCTGGCCGTGGCCCATCGTCTGGCCAGCCAGACACCGCAACAATTACAGGCGGCCAAGGCGGCGGCAAGCGCCGTCCTGCATGGCGAGATCGAGGCCGTGCTGGTCAAGGAAGTGGCGATGCACGAAAAAACCTTCATCGGCAATCCGTTGGTCATGGAGCGCATCGCCAGCAGTTTTGCCGCCACCCAGCCAGCATCTGGCAAATTGCCGGACCTCTCGGGGGGGCAGCAGGCAGGGCAGCGGGCAGCGTTGCGGCAGCAACTGGTCGAGACGCTGGCCGAGGAATTGTTGCTGGCGCCGACGGAGATTGCCGACAGCGACGGTTTCCTGGCACTTGGTCTGGATTCCATCCTGGCGGTAACCTGGGTTCGCAAGCTGAATGCCCGGCTGGGCATCGCCTTGCCCGCCACCTGTGTCTATGCCCAGCCAACGGTTGGCGCACTGCTCGGTGAAGTGGCTCGCCTGCTTGGTTCAGCCCACCCGGTGGTCAGTGTTGAAGCTGCAGCCCCCGTGTTAATCGCCAATCCACCCGCGACGTCGAACGGCCCGGACCGGCAGGCACTACGCCGTGCCGTGGTCGATACGCTGGCCGAAGAGTTGCTGATGGCGGCAGAAGATATCGACGATAGTGCCGGTTTCCTCGAACTCGGCCTGGATTCCATCCTGGCGGTGACCTGGATTCGCAAGCTGAACGCCCGTTTGGACATCACCTTGCCGGCGACCTGCGTTTATGCCCAGCCCACGGTAGGGGCCTTGTTGCAGGAAGTGCTGCGTTTGCTACCCACTGCTCCGGCAGCGCTCACCGGGCCAACTGCTGCGCCGGAGGTTCGGCCACCGGTGACGCACGAGCCTGTGTTGCCGGTCTTGCCTCGCTCATCTCCGCCATCGCTCTGCGCTGTTCGGAGCATGGCTGAATCCAGGGGTGAATCCGGGGCCGAATTCAGCACTAAATCCGGCACCAGGTCCGCGGCAATCGAGCCGATTGCCATCATCGGTGCCGCTGGCCGTTTTCCCAAGGCCGCCGATCTTGCTGCCTTCTGGAGCAATATTCGTGATGGCCGCGACTGTATCGACGAGGTTCCTCTCAGTCGTTGGGATGTTGCGGCCTATTACGACCCCGATCCCCAAGTGCCGGGCAAGTCGTACAGCAAGTGGATGGGGGTCATTGACGATATCGATCTGTTTGACGCGCCATTCTTCAATATCACCGCCCGCGAGGCGGAATTGATGGATCCCCAGCAACGCCTCTTTCTGCAACACGCATGGCAGGCCATCGAAGATGCGGCGATTGATCCGGCCGACCTTGCTGGCAGTCGCTGCGGGGTTTTCGTCGGTAGCGGCAATAGCGGTTATGGCGAGTTGATCCATGAGACCAACGCTTACAGCCTGATCGGTAGTGCGGGCTCCATTCTCGCCGCACGCATTGCTTATCTGCTTGATCTGCGCGGCCCCTGCGTGGCGCTCGATACGGCCTGCTCGACTTCCCTGGTCGCTATCGCTCAGGCCTGCGACAGTTTGCTCCTCGGCAATACCGATCTGGCGCTGGCTGGTGGGGCGTGTGTCCTGCTCGGGCCGCGCATGCACATCGATACCAGCAAGGTTGGCATGCTCTCGCCGGATGGCCGTTGCTACAGTTTCGATCAGCGCGCCAACGGCTTTGTGCCGGGCGAAGGGGTCGGGGTCGTGCTGCTCAAACGCCTGGCCGATGCCGAGCGCGATGGCGACCCGATCCGGGCCGTTATCCGGGGTTGGGGCAGCAATCAGGATGGTCACACCAACGGCATTACTGCGCCCAATCCACTGGCCCAGGGGGCACTGCTCAGCCAGGTCTATCGCCGTTTCGCGATTGCGCCGGCCAGCATTGGCCTGATCGAAACCCACGGTACCGGCACCCCATTGGGTGATCCGATCGAAATCGAGGGGCTGCGTGCCGGTTTCGGCCCGTTCGACGCGGGAATGTCGGTGGCCATCGGCTCGGTGAAGAGCAATGTCGGCCACTTGCTGGCGGCGGCCGGCGTGGCCGGGGCGATCAAGGCCATGCTGGCACTTGAACATGGCGAATTGCCGCCGAGCATTCATTTCGAACGCCAGAACGAACATCTGGCCTTGGCCGGGTCACCGTTCCACGTTCAGACCGTGCGCGCGCCCTGGCCAGCAATGGCTGGCGTGCCACGGCGGGCGGCGGTCAGTGCGTTTGGCTTCAGCGGCACCAATGCCCACCTCGTTCTGGAGGAGTACCGGCCGGTAGCGCCAGCGACGAGCGGGGCGGCAGCGCCCGGACCGTTGCTTTGTCTTCTTTCTGCCCGCAGCCGCGCCCAACTGGCCGCTTTGGCTGCTGGGTTGCTCGGTGCTCTCGAAGCGCAACCCGAATTGAATCTGGCCGACCTGTGCTGGACCTTGCAACGTGGCCGTCGGGCGTTCGAGTGCCGGGCCGCCAGCCTGTTCTCCAGCCGTGCTGAGCTACTCGGCCAGTTGCGCGCACTGGCTGCCGGTCAGTCAGTTGCAGGCCTGTTGACGAGTGGCAACAGCCAAGGCGCACGCCTGCTTTTCGACGACGATGGCGATGTCCAGGCGTTGCTTGGGAAATGGCTGGCTGCCGGTCGTCTTGAACGCCTGGCCGAGGTTTGGTTACAGGGGGCTGTCATTGACTGGCGACAACTGGCCGGTACAGTCGGGCGTCGTCGTTTACGCCTGCCGGGCTATCCGTTTGCCGCGGAACGACACTGGCTTAAACCGCTTGATGCGGCACCCGACAGTAGTCGGGCAACGAAGCCTTCTCTTGTCGTGCGCGGCGCAGCCGGCGATGTCTATTTCCGGTGCACCCTGCGTGGCGACGAAGCCTGCTTGAGCCTGCAGCGCGTTGGCGGTGACAAGCTGCTGTCGGGCTTGTTCTATCCCGAACTGGCGCGGGCTGCTGGCGAACTGGCAGATAAGCGGACGGTGCGCGGTTTGCGTCATCTGGTTTGGGGGCGGCCGCTGTCGATCGCGGCCAGGCCATACGAATTGGCGGTGACCGTTCAACTGACGGAGGCGGTGGCGAATTACCGCATTGCTGTTGAGGGCGATGAAAACCTGGCCTGTCAGGTTGGTGAGTTGCTCTGGGCTGACGATATGGCTGATACCTGGCCGACGCTGCCGGCTGACGCGCCGTTATTGGATGCGTTGGCCGATTTCCGCCTGGCACGGCCGGCGGCGCGCGGTATTCTCGCCGTGGCTCGGTCAGGCGAGGGGTTGCAGGCAGAGTGGAGCCGGCCGCCTGGCGATGCCACGATGGCATTTGATCCCTTGGCGCTCGATGCGGTGTGGCAGCTCATTGCCTTCTTCGAGCAACAAGCCGGTCTGCCGGGGCCGCGTTTCCCGCTGGCCGTGGCGTCCCTGCGCTTTGATGGCGGTGTGCCGGATGAGGGAACGATCCGGGTCTGGCAACCGGTGGCACATAGCCCGGCACTGACCGTGCTGTTGATCGATCAGGCAGGCAAACCTTGCCTGTGCCTGGAAGGGGTGGTGAGCGAGCAACTTGACGCGCTGGCCGAATTGCATTTCGAAGGGGAGGCAGGATAATGACAATGGATTCAAATGCAGGTTTCAAGGTCGCCATCATCGGCGGCGGCCCAACGGGTATTGGCATCGCCCGGGAACTGGCCGATGGCGGCATCGATTTTGATCTCTACGAAGCCGCCGACGATTTTGGCGGTGTCTGGCACGGGACGGCCGCCTGTGGCCGAACCTATCCTTCGTTGCACCTGATATCGCCCAAGTTCAATACACAGGTCCAGGACTTCCCGATGCCCGAGGACTTCCCGGTCTATCCCAATCATCGGCAAATGCTGGATTACATCCGCAACTATGCCCGGACCTTCGGCGTCTACGAGCATGCCCGTTTCAATACCCGGATTGATCGCCTGGTGCCTGATGGCGACGGCTGGCGCTTGCATTGGCGCAGTGAAGGAGGCAACAGCAGCGCCCACTACCCCCTGGTGGTAGTTTGCAATGGCCTGCAGAACAAACCGCATTATCCGGAGCAGCCCTACGGCGGGCAGTTTGCCGGGGAAGTCCTGCACGCGGTCGATTACAAGTCGCCGGATCAATTGCGCGGCAAGCGGGTGCTGGTGATCGGGGGGGGCAATACGGGTTGCGACCTGGCCGTCGATGCGGTGCATCACGCCAGCGCGGTTTGTCACAGTACCCGGCGGGGCTACTACTATCAGCCAAAATTCATCGCCGGCAAGGCGACGCCCCAGTGGATGATGGAACTGGGTAGTCGTTTCGGCAGCAAGGAAGATACGCTGGCTTACATCGAGCAGGTCTTCAAGCTGGCCGGCTACGACGGTACCGACTACGGCTTGCCGCAGCCTGACTATCCGCTGGATGGGGCGCATCCGGTGATGAATTCCCAATTGCTGTATTACATCGGCCACGGCGATATCGTACCCAAGGGGGATGTCAGTCGTTTTGCCGGTCAGCAGGTGATCTTCCAGGATGGCAGTTCAGCCGAGTTCGATCTGGTGCTCTACGCGACCGGTTACGAGCGTGATTTGTCCTTCCTCGACCCGGCGTTGCTCGATTGGCGTTCGGGCATTCCGGATCTGTTTCTGCACGCGGTGCCGCGCAATCACGATAACTTGCTGTTCATGGGCTTCATCAATGCAGCTGGCGGGCTGGGCGATGGTCTGAAGACCCAGGGCGCTTTCGTGCGCAGTTATGCGCGCGCATTGGCCGGACGCACCGTTGGGTTACAGGCATTTCTCGAAGCCAAGTGCCACGATCAGCCGGATCTTGGCCAGGCGTATTTCGTTAAATCCTATCGCCACCAGTGGGAAGCAGATCTCTGGAAGTTGCTGGCCGAGATGCGCAAATATCGAAACATGTTGGAACAGTAGTCGTTTGTATAAAGGCGGGGTACGGTGATGGGTGCTGATAACAAGGCGGGAGAGGCTTCAGGCTTGCGCGATGGCATGCGCAATCTGCTTGAGCAGGAGTTGCTCGGTTTGGCCCGGGTTCAGCGGTCGACCGCCAAAAATGCGGCAAATCCACCGCCAACCGAGGCGCCCGGCGCCGCGTCGCTGGATCGTCGTCTGGAAGATGACGTCACGCGCCTTGCCTTGCGTGCCTTGGGCGTGCCAGCCGAGCGTTTTGATACCGGGGAAAATCTGGCCAACTACGGTGCCGACTCGATTGCCATCACAGAGCTGATGGCCCAGATCTCGCGCTTTCTTGGCGTTTCCATTGCCCCCACGACGTTTTTCGAAGCCAAGCATCTGGATGAGCTGTGCACCATCCTGCGCACTCGGCATGGTGCCGCCATCGCCCGGCATTACGCCGGGTCGGCGGAGCCCGTTAAGCCCGTCGCCGCCCCACGTACCGCGGCGCAGGCCAGCCTTGCTGTGGCGAAGGCAGCTAGCCAGGCGCCGGCGATTGACGGCTGGCTGGCCGGATACGGTGTCCGCCGGGTCAAGCCGGCGGCTGCGGCCTTGAGCCCAACGGCCCCGGTGGCTTCAGCGCCACCCCTGCCGGGGCCGGCCGAGCCGGTAGCCATCATCGGCATGGCCGGGAAATTTCCCGGTAGTCCTGACCTCGAAGCCTTTCGCCGCCATCTGCAACAGGGCGATGACTGCATCGTTGAAATTCCGCCGGAACGCTGGGACTGGCGGTCCATTTGGGGCGATCCGAACAAGGGGGCTTTCTGCAATGTGAAATACGGCGGCTTTGTCGACGGTCATGACCAGTTTGATGCAGGCTTCTTCAATATTTCGCCGAAGGAAGCCGAGTTGATGGACCCTCAGCATCGGCTGTTCATCGAGTGCGTCTGGCAGCTTGTCGAAAGTGCCGGTTATGCACCGACTGCGCTGGCAGGTCGAAAGCTTGGCATCTTCCTGGGAATCAACCTGCTCGACTACGTCGGACTGGCCAATGCCCAAGGGCTGATGGAAGCCATGCAGATGACCGGGCTGGGCCATGTTTTCTGCCCCAATCGACTGTCCTTCCTGCTTGATGTTCAGGGACCAAGCGAGGTCATCGATACGGCCTGTTCCAGTTCGCTGGTTGCCGTACACCGGGCGATCATGAGTATCCGCCACGAAGGCTGCGAGATGGCCATCGCCGGTGGTGCCAACCTGATGCTTTCGCCGACCCAGCATTTGATGTTCGCCAAGGTCGGCATGCTCAGTCCGGATGGCCGTTGCAAGACCTTTTCTGCCGCTGCCAATGGTTATGCTCGGAGTGAGGGCGTGGGGGCTGTCCTGCTCAAACGTCTGGATCTGGCCGAACGCGATGGCGATCAGATCCTGGCAGTGATCCGGGGATCGGCCGAAAATCACGGCGGCGCAGCCAGTTCGCTGACCGCACCGAATCCCGCCGCGCAGGCCCGACTGATCGTCGAAGCGCATCGTCAGGCCGCAATCGATCCGCGCAGCGTGACCCAGATCGAATGTCATGGCACCGGCACCCGGCTCGGCGACCCGATCGAACTGGCGGGGCTGAAAACCGCTTTTGCCGAACTCTATCGGGAGCGTGGCTTGCCGCCCCCCGGTGCGCCGCATTGCGTGCTCGGTTCGGTGAAATCCAACATCGGCCATACCGAAACGGCCGCCGGGGTGGCCGGGTTGATCAAGCTCGTCCTGGCCATGCAAGATGGCCTTTGCTACCGCAGCCTGCATTGTGCCGATCCCAATCCCTTGCTCGAACTGGCGGGTAGTCCGTTTCAACTGGCCAGTACCGGACAAGCCTGGCAGCGTCCGGTGATTGATGGCTGCGAACAGCCTCGGCGGGCGGCCATCAGTTCCTTCGGTGCGGGTGGGGCCAACGCCCATCTGGTGCTTGAGGAATACCAGACTCCGGCGCGTCCGGCACCACGGCTTGCCGGTGCCGTCGTGCTGCCGCTGTCGGCCCGGAGCGAGACTGCGCTGCGTGCGGCTGCCGAGGCGTTGCACGCCTGGCTGACCGCCCGGCCACCCTTGTCGGCTGAACTGTTTGCCGGTCTGGCGTATACCCTGCAGATCGGGCGCGATGCCATGCGCTACCGCCTGGCCTGCACAGCCGGTGACGGTGCCGGGTTGGCTGATGGCCTGGCCGCGTTTTTGCGCGGGGAGGCGGGGGCCTGGTGTGTTGGCCAGGTGCCCCGGGACAATGTCGCCGGTCGCGAACTGATCGTCCCAGCCAAGCTGCCAGTCAATGAACTGGCGGCACGCTGGGTGAGTGGTGCCCAAGTCGATTGGGCGGCGGCCTGGGGAAGTGAGACACCACGCCGTCTTGCCCTGCCAACCTATCCCTTCCAGCGTCAGCGCTACTGGTTGCCGGCTGCTGAACCGCTCATCCGGCAGAGCGGCTTGACGCCGCGCGCGCGGGACGACGGCGGTTTCAGCCTGGATTTGACAGGGCAGGAGTTTTTCCTGGCTGATCATCGTGTGCATGGCGTGCCGGTCCTGCCTGGTGTGGCCTACCTTGAAATCGTCCAGCGTGTGGCCGAGGCCCGTGGATTGAAAAATTTCTGCATTCGCCAGTTGATCTGGCAACAGCCTCTACGGGTGACGGCGCCGTTGACCCTGGATATCGGACTGAGCGTCGATGCCAGCGGTTGGCCACGGGTCGAAATTGCCAGTCGCGATGCCGCCGGGCAGCGGCAAGTCCATGCCCAGGCCCGCTTGGCCGCCCGCGAGTCTGTTTCGGCGTCGACGGCCGAATCAGAAGCGATGGACAAGGCGCCAGCGCTCAGCTTGGCGGATTTGCGCGCCGCTCATCCGCAAGTGCTGGGGCAGGATGAGGTTTATCGTGCCTTCGCCGCCATCGGTATCGATTACGGCCCGGCCCACCGGGCGCTACATTCACTGGCCTTGGGCCGTGATGCTCAAGGGCGGCCGCAGGTGCTGGGTGAGTTGTCGTTGCCGGATGGCTTGCTGGCCGACTTGCCGGCATTCGTCCTGCACCCAAGTCTGCTTGATGCGGCCTTCCAGGCCACCATCGGCATGGCGCTGGGAGACAAGGAAAAGGCAGGGGATAGCCAGAAAACAGCCCTGCCGTTTGCCCTTGACCGGGTTGAAATCCATGCTCCCTGTACTTCCCGGATGTGGGTTCGCGTTCGCGCTGGTGAGGCAGCGGAAAGCAGCACTGTGCGCACGCTTGATCTTGACCTGCTCGATGCGTCGGGGAATCTGCGGGTCAGCCTGAGTGGTTTTTGTACCCGCCTGCTGGCGCCGTCTGATGCTGCGCCGGCCGCCGCTAATCTGCTGTTTGCCGCGACCTGGACGCCAATTGCCCAGCCGAGTGTCAGGCCTGGTGTCGCAGAAAACCTCACCGTGCCGTCCTTTGCTCGTCGTCTGGTACTTCTGGCCGGTGCTTCGGCACAGCGGCTGAATGCCCTGGTGGCAGCTTTGCCGGGCCATGAGTGCGTGATTCTCGATGGCGTGACGAGTGGTTCGGCCGATGATTTTTCCCTGGCTGCCGGACTAATGTTGCACCACGTGCAGGCTTTGCTTGGCGAGGCTGTGCGACCAGCGCTTCCGGTCTTTTTGCAACTTGTTCTGGACGGGCCTGCCGCGGCGTCTTTAGTCGGCTTGTCCGGACTCCTGAAAACCGCCCGGCTCGAATATCCCCGGTTGTGCGGCCAGGTCGTTGTGGTTGACGATGGCGAGTTGCTGCCGGCGCTGCATGCCGCCAGTGCGATTCCCGAGCAAGCGCTCGTGCGTCAGACATCGGCCGGCCTGCAGCCAGTTCAGTGGCAGACTCACTGGAAAACTCTGCGCAATCTGAGCGAGAGCGAGACGGTTCCCCGTTCATGGCGCGCTGATGGCGTTTATCTGATTACCGGCGGCGCTGGCGCCATCGGGCGTTTGCTGGTGTGCGACATCCTCGCCCAGGCACCCGCTGCCAACATTGTTCTGACGGGACGTTCGCCTCAGCCGGGTGGTGACTGGCTGGCCGACCTGCAGGCGAACGGGGCGGCGGTCAGCTATCGTGCGGTGGATATGGCTGATGCGCTGGCGGTGCAAGGCTTGATCGAGGCGATTCATCAGACTTGCGGGCGTCTGCATGGCGTTTTTCACTGTGCCGGTCTCTGCGCCGATCAGGCACTGGCCGAGAAAGATCTGGCGAGCATGGCCCGGGTTCTGGCGCCCAAGGTGAGCGGGACCATCCATCTGGATCGTGCGTTGGGCGACCGTGAACTGGATTTTCTTGTCTTGTTCAGTTCTCTGGCTGGTGTTTTCGGCAATCCGGGTCAGGCCGATTATGCCGCAGCCAATGCTTTCCTCGACGATTTCGCCGAGCGCCGCGAACAGCGCAGGATTCAGGGGGTGTGCCAGGGACGTACGCTAGCCATCGCCTGGCCGTTGTGGCAGGACGGCGGGATGAACATGGCGCCGGAAATGCTGCGTTTGATGCGGCAAACCACGGGGCTGACGCCTTTGTCCTCCGCTGCCGCCCTGAATGCCCTGGCCGCCGTGCTCTCCGTCACAACGACTGATCAGCCGGTTCGCCTGCTGGTGATGGCCGGTGACGAGACCCGTTTACAGCGCCGGATTGCCTTGTTAAATCAGCCGGAGGGGCTGCCTGCTTCTGATACTGCCGCTGCTTCCGCCAGTATTCCGGTATCGGCAATTGGCCGACTGGCATCCGTCTCCACCGAAGCATTGCGCGCGCCCTTGCTGGCCGCCCTTACGCACTGTGCCAGTCGTTTGCTCAAGGTCGCCCAGGTCGATCTCGACGCCGATGTCGAACTGGCTGAGTACGGTTTCGATTCGATTGGCTTCACCCAGTTCGCTAATGCGGTCAACGACCAATTTGGCCTGGAAATCACCCCGACACTGTTTTTCGAGTATCCGACCCTCGGTCAACTCGCCGACGGCCTGGCTCAAGGGCATGGCGATGCGCTAGCCAGCCGTCTGGGTATTCTCCCCGCTGCACCGTCACCGCAGGCTGAGACCTCGCAGGGACAAGCACTGGTTGCGCCGATCATGCCATGGCAAGTTGAGCCCGCTGTGGCCCGAGTGGCAACGAGTCTGCACGTGGGGGAACAGTATCGAGCCACAGGGGAGCGTAAGGAGGGGGCCAAAGGTGCGGAACAGCGACGAGGGCAGGAGCCCATCGCCATCGTCAGCCTGACGACGCGTTTTCCCAAGGCCGATGATCCGGAAGCTTTCTGGGCGAATCTTGAAGCCGGGCGCGATTGCATCAGCGAGATTCCCGCCGAGCGCTGGGATTGGCAGGCATGGTGGGGCGATCCGGCCACACAGCCGAACCGGACCCAGATCAAGTGGGGCGGTTTCATCGATGGCATGGCGGCGTTCGATCCCGCTTTCTTCGGACTGTCCGGGCCGGAAGCACGGGCCATGGACCCGCAGCAGCGGTTATTGCTGAGCGAAGCCTGGCATCTGCTTGAGCGCGCCGGGCATGCGCCGCGCAGCCTGTACGGCTCGCGTACCGGCGTTTTCATCGGTATTGCCGACACCGGCTATGGCCGTCTGTCTGCTGCAGCCGGGCAGGGGGTCGAGGGCTATTCGATGACCGGCCTGGCGCCTTCGCTTGGCCCCAACCGGATCAGCTTTCATTTCAATTTCCATGGTCCAAGCCTGGCCGTGGAAACGGCTTGCTCAAGTGCGCTGGTTGCCATCCATCGGGCGGTCGAGGCGATTCACAGTGGTCATTGCGATGCTGCCATTGCGGGGGGCGTCAATGCCCTGCTTTTGCCGGAAGCCTTTGTTGGCTTCAACAAGGCCGGGATGCTGGCGCCGGATGGTCGTTGCAAGCCTTTTGCCGCGACGGCCAACGGCTATGCGCGCGGCGAGGGGGTCGGACTGGTTTTCCTGAAGCGCCTGGCCGATGCCGAGCGCGATGGTGACAACATCCTCGGCGTGATCCGCGCCAGCATGGAAAACCACGGTGGTCGCGCCAGTTCGCTGACCGCACCCAATCCACGGGCGCAGGCTGACTTGTTGCGCCAGGCTTGGCGGAAGGCTGGGGTCGACCCGCGAACCGCCGGTTATATCGAAGCGCATGGTACCGGCACGCCGCTGGGCGACCCGATTGAAGTCGAAGCCCTTGTCGCGGCTTTTGCCGATCTTGAATGCGAGGCTGAGGCGCAATATGGCCCCTTGCCGGTTCAACCCTGCGGCATTGGCTCGGTCAAAGGCAATATTGGCCATCTCGAACTGGCGGCCGGCATCGCCGGCTTGAGCAAGGTGTTGTTGCAGATGGCCCATGGCCGCCTGGTGCCGACCTTGCATTGCGCCACACTGAATCCCTACCTCAAGCTGGCTGGCAGTCGTTTCCAGGTCGTTCGCGAGAGTCAGCCCTGGCCGCGTCCCAGGGATGCTGCCGGGCGTGAATTGCCGCGTCGGGCCGGGGTGAGCAGCTTCGGTTTCGGGGGGAGCAATGCGCATCTGGTGCTTGAAGAGTATCTGCCGCCGTCCTCCTTGGCTCCCGTCTTGCCGAGCGGCCCGGCAATGATTCTGCTTTCGGCGAAGACCCCCGAGCGTCTGTCTATTTCGGCGCGCCAGTTGGCTGCCGCGCTCACTGAGGACATGGCCTTGCCGGAAATCGCCTGGACCCTGCAGGTCGGGCGCGATGCCATGGAACATCGTCTGGCTTTCCTGGCCAATGATCACCGGCAATTGCGCGAGCGCCTGCTGGCCTTTGCCGATGGCCGTGCCGAGGCTGCAGAGGGTTTTCATTTGGGGCAGGTCAAGCCGCACCGGGATACCCTGGCCATTCTTGATGGCGATGAAGAAATGCGGCGAGCTGTTGCCAGCCTGCCGCAGCGTGGCAAACATGACAGCCTGCTGCAACTGTGGGTACGTGGGCTGCTGGTCGATTGGCGGGCACTTTACCCGGAGCATTCGGGCCTGCGGCGTTGCATCTTGCCGGTTTATCCTTTTGCCACGCAACGCTATTGGGTAGACGGCGTTGCGTCACCCGCCCCCATCCTCGTTGCCGATTCGCTGGCGGAGTCGTTGGTTGAGTCGTTGGCTGATTCGCCCCGGAAAGCGCCGCTGTCGGTAGTGGCCGATGTGCCGTCAGCAGCGATGCCTGAATTTGCCGAGGAAACCCCGGTTGACCGCAGAAAACAGGCACTTGCTGCCGTGGTGCAGATCGCTGCGGGTGTTCTTGAAGTCGAGCCCGAGGTGCTGGATGCCGACACCGAATTGGGTGAGTACGGCTTCGACTCGATCACCATGACCGGGTTTGCCACGAAGACCAACGCGATATTGGGCTTGTCCCTGACCCCGGCCGATTTCTTCGAATTCGCCACGCTGGCTCGCTTGGCCGGCCATATCGCGGCACTCCCGGCTTTTGGCTCGGTGCAAGACAAGAAACCGTCTTTGGCCCCGTCAGCCATACCATCGCCTGCGCCGCGCACCCAGCCGGCCAGTCGGGCGTCGGCAGCAGCGCAGCGGCGGATTTTGCTGCCCAGCTCGCCGGATGATGACGATCCAATCGCCATTGTCGGGGTCAGTTGCCGTTTGCCGATGGCCAATGACCTCGATGCCTTCTGGCAAAACCTGCTCGAAGGACGGGATTGCATCAGCGAAATTCCCGCCGAACGCTGGGATTGGCGTGAGTTTTATGGCGATCCGAAACAGGAGCCAAGCAAAACCAATATCCGCTGGGCCGGCTTCATCGACGGGGTGTTTGAATTCGACCCGCTGTTTTTTGGTATTTCCCCCCGCGAAGCCAAATTGATGGACCCGCAGCAGCGCCTGATGATGATGTACATCTGGAAGGCCATCGAGGATGCCGGCCACGCCCCGCGGGAATGGGCCGGTCGGTCGGTCGGCTTGTTTGTCGCCACTTCTTCCAGCGGCTATCGCGAGATGATCGGTGAAGATACGGGGGGCGAGGGCTATGTCGCCACCGGGGCTGTCCCCTCCGTCGGCCCTAACCGGATGAGTTATTTCCTCGATTGGCATGGCCCCAGCGAACCGGTGGAAACGGCTTGCTCCAGTTCGCTGGTTGCACTGCATCGGGCCATTCAGTCGATGCGTAGTGGCGATTGCGAAATGGCGGTGGTCGGTGGCGTCAATACGATTGTCACGCCGGAAGCCCACATCAATTTTGCCAAGGCCGGCATGTTGTCGCCGGATGGTCGTTGCCAGACTTTTTCGGCCAAGGCGAATGGTTATGTTCGGGGCGAAGGCGTCGGCATGATTGTCTTGCGTCGGCTATCCGATGCCCGCCGTGATGGCGACCCGATTTATGCCGTGGTTCGCGGTTCTGCGGTCAACCATGGTGGACGGGCCAATTCCTTGACTGCGCCCAATACGGCCGCCCAGTCGGCTGTCTTGCAGGCGGCCTATGGTCGGGCCGGGGTGGATGTGGCCAGCGTTGGCTACATCGAAGCCCACGGCACCGGTACGCCGCTTGGCGACCCGGTTGAAATCAATGCGCTGAAATCGGCCTTCCACGCGTTGGGGGCTTCTGACGCGGTGCCTGCCACTTGCGCCATCGGTTCGGTAAAAAGCAATATCGGCCACCTTGAACTGGCCGCGGGCATGGCCAGCATCATCAAGGTGCTGCTGCAAATGCGCCACCGCACGCTGGTGGCCAGCTTGCATAGTGCCGAAATCAACCCTTACATCGATCTGGGCGGCAGCCCGTTCTTCATCGTCCGTGACAAGCAGCATTGGCCGGCCGTGTTGGCCGCTGATGGCAGCCCGCTGCCACGTCGGGCCGGGATCAGCAGTTTTGGCTTCGGTGGCGTGAATGCCCATGTCGTGCTGGAAGAGTTCGTGCAGGACGAGTCTCTGGCAAACGCTGCCAGTCAGGCGGCAAGCGGGGGGGAGGTGCTGGTTCCGCTTTCCGCCAGGGATGACGAACGCTTGCGCGAGCAGGTTGGCTTGCTGCTTGCAGCCCTCGCGACAGGTCGTTATACCGAGGCCGATTTGCCCGATCTGGCGTGGACCCTGCAGATTGGCCGTGAGGCGATGAAGTGCCGGCTGGCAGTCGTCGTCGATTCGCTATCCAGCCTGCGTTCTGCCTTGCAGGGCTGGCTCGATGGTTGTAGCGATGCGGTCTGCAGTAGTCGGGTCGAAGCGGCTCGGGGCGTTGCCGCCGCACCGGCCAGCGGCAGTTGGCATGAGATTGGCCGACAGTGGGTGCGTGGGGCGGAGGTGATTTGGCCGGCCCGGCCGGATGGTCGTCGTCTGTCGCTACCGAGCTATCCCTTTGCCCGCGAGACATACCGGATCGGGATGCCGGGCCGCCAGGTGATGCGGACAGTCGGTCTCGCTCAAACTCCCGCGCGAACTCCGGCACAAGCTGTCATGCAACTGGCCAGTGATGGCGCGGCGCTGTGGCGGCTGGAGGCCACGGCATTTTATCTGCGCGATCACCGCGTCGGCGGTGTGCCGATGTTGCCCGGAGCGATGAGCGTGGAACTGGCACGCATGGCTTATACGCTGAAGCAGGGTAAGTCTGCCTTGAGCATGCGCCAGGTGGTCTGGCTGAAGCCCGTCACGCTGGATGATGCTTGTGCCTTCCTGCGACTGAGCTTGACACCCGCGGCTGGCGGGCAAAACTTCCGTTTGTGCACCGGGGAGTTTTCTGATGGCGCGGTTCATGTTCAGGGGCAGGTGGGGCCGCTCGGTGTTGCGGCGCCAGCGCCCTTGCTGCGCCAGCAGGTGGCCGAAGCCTGCCCGCGCATTCTGACGCCGGCCTGGCTTTATTCGCGCTATGCCGCCCTTGGCCTGGATTACGGCCCGGCTTTCCGGGTGGTGAGTGAACTGCAGGCCGGGCCGGATCAATTCCTTGCCCGTCTGACCCTGCCTGCAGCCGCCGTTTCCGACACGCCGTTTGTGATTCATCCGGTGATGCTCGACGGAGCCTTCCAGGCCTGTCTGGCATTCTTCGCCGATGCTTCCGGGGAGGCGCAGGCGGCTTTACCCTTCGTCATCGAGACGCTGCATGTGCATCGTCCGACCGTCCCGCAGATGTGGGTTCATGGGCGTTTGGTGGCTGGTGATGGGCACGTGCGCAAGATTGATCTTGATTTGGCTGATGCTGATGGCCAGGTCTGTATCCAGGTGCGGGGTTTTTCCGTGCGCCTGCAAGCGCCGATTGAACGGGATGCACGTCGTGAGCAGGCAATGGCCACTGGTGGCACGCTGGCCGGTGCCCGCCGCTACCTGGCCGGCCTGATTGCCGAGGAGGCCAGTCTGGCGCCGACGGCGATCGACCCAGCGGCGGCGCTTGAGGCCTATGGCATCGATTCAATCATGATCGTTCGCTTGACCGACCGCCTGGAGCAGGATTTCGGGCGTTTGTCGAAAACCTTGTTCTTCGATCACCAGACCCTGGATGCGCTGGCCAGCTATTTCATGACCGAGCACGCGGCGCAGTTGGCCGTGGTTTTGGGCGATGGGCCGGATGAGGTATTGAACATCCCGCCCGCCGGGGAAGTAGCGCTCGGTGCGGCGGCATTGTTCCCGACGGTGGCAAACTCGGCGGCACCCTCGACGTGCGACGGGGGTATCGCCATCGTTGGTTTGGCCGGGCGCTATCCGGGGGCTGGCAACCTCGATGAATTCTGGGCCAATCTGGTGGCTGGGCGGGATTGCGTCAGCGAAGTGCCGGCGGCTCGTTGGGACCATGCGGCCTATTACGACTCCGCTCGTGGCGTAGCGGGCAAGACCAACAGCAAATGGGGCGGTTTCATCGACGACGTCGATTGCTTCGATCCGCAGTTCTTCAACATTGCACCCCGCGAGGCCGGTTACCTTGATCCGCAGGAACGGCTGTTCCTGCAATGTGCCTGGGAAACCCTGGAGGATGCCGGCTACACCCGAGCCGCCTTGGCGCGTGCCGAGACCCCGTTGTCGGGGGGTAGTGTCGGCGTCTTCGTTGGTGTGATGTACGAGGAATACCAGTTGTACGGCGCCGAGAGCACGCAACGCGGCCAGCCGCTGGCGCTCAGTGGCAGCGCGGCCTCGATTGCCAACCGGGTATCGTATTTCTGCAACCTGCATGGACCGAGTCTGGCTGTGGACAGCATGTGTTCATCTTCGCTGACGGCCATTCATCTGGCCTGCGAAAGTCTGCGTGCCGGCGGTTGCGAGATGGCCCTGGCGGGGGGGGTGAATCTCACCCTGCATCCGAATAAATATCTGGCGCTTGCCCAGGGGCGTTTCACCTCGAGCAAGGGACGTTGCGAGAGTTTCGGAGAGGGAGGCGACGGCTACGTGCCGGGCGAAGGCGTCGGGGCTGTGTTGCTCAAGCCTCTGGCCCGGGCCGAGGCCGATGGCGATCGCATTTATGGCGTCATTCGCGGCTCGGCCCTGAATCACGGCGGCAAGACCAACGGCTATGCCGTGCCGAATCCGCATGCCCAGGAGGCTGTGATTCGCCGCGCCATGGCCAAAGCCGGGGTGGCCCCCTGTGCGGTGAGCTACGTCGAGGCCCACGGCACCGGCACCAGTCTCGGCGACCCCATCGAAATTGCGGCATTGGCTCGTGCATTCACGGCCGGGGAGGGCGTTGCAGCGGGGGGCTGCGCCATCGGCTCGGTCAAGTCCAATATCGGTCATGCCGAAAGTGCCGCCGGTATTGCCGGCTTGACCAAAGTGCTGCTGCAGATGCAACACGGCCAACTGGTGCCGTCACTGCACAGCGAGCGACTGAACCCGAATATCGATTTTGCCGCCACGCCCTTCATCGTCCAGCGCCGCCTGCAAGCCTGGCCACGCCAGCAGACAGCGTCCGGGGTGGTGCCGCGTATTGCCGGTCTTTCTTCCTTCGGCGCCGGTGGCAGCAATGCTCATCTGGTGATCGAGGAATACATCACTAGCGTCTCGCGTCGTCTGCCAGGCGTCGCTTGGCCGGGCGTCTTCCCGTTTTCGGCACGCGACACAGCGCGTCTTGGCGAACTGCTGCGGCGCATGCGGCAGGCCTTGCTCGGCCTGGCCGAGACCGATCTCCCAGCGGTAGCGCGTTGCCTGCAAATGGATCGGGAGGCTTTCGAGCAGCGGGTCGTCATACTGGCTGTCGACCGTCGCCAGTTGATCGAACGAATTGATGACCAAATCAAACTGTTGGCTGCACCGGCTATTTCCGCTGCTATTCACGTCGCCACGGCTACCTCCAGCCCGGAAGGCGAGTTGGCTGCACGCTGGATGGCCGGGGAAACGGTCAATTGGTTGGCCTTGTGGCCAGCGGGGCCGCTGCCACCCAAAATAGGCTTGCCGACTTATCCCTTCGCCCGCGAGCGTTATTGGGTGCCGGGTTCGACATCTGTTGCCGCCCAGCGTGAAGACAGTACAAACCACCTGCGCATCAGTCTGCCACCGGCTGCCCGGCCTACCCAGCCGCCTTTGCTGTTTACGCCCGAATGGCGTCCTGTCGCATTGCTGCCGATCGAGCCGCCGGCATCGACCTGGGTGGTACTGTGCGAACCCGGCGAATGGCTTGCTGAATTGTCTGTCGCGCTGGCACCCGCCGAATATCGGATTCTTGATCAGCGCACGCAGAGCATTGCCCAGCGTTATACGGTCTACGCCCAGTTTTTGCTGGAAATGATCCAGGACCTGGTCAAGCAACGGCCAGACCGGGCCTTGCTCCAGGTGGTCGTTCCACTGGCCGGCGAAACGGGATTGTTTGCCGGACTGGCTGGTCTGTTGCGCACGGCCGGACAGGAACATCCGGCCTTGCGTTGCCAGTTGCTGGCGCTGGATGAAAGTGAAACCGACCCGCTTGGCGTGTTGCGGGCCGAGCAGGCCAGCGCCGATCTGCTGGTGCGTTATGTCGGGGCAGAGCGTCAGATTCCGGTTTGGCGCGAGTTGCTCGTTTCCGCCGCTGAGTCTGCTAAAAAGCAGGCGGGGAAAGCGCCTTGGCGGGATGGCGGGGTTTACTTGATCACCGGTGGTGCTGGCGGTCTTGGCCTTTTGCTGGCTGAACACATTGCCAGCCAGACGCAGGGCGCTCTACTTTGTCTGGTCGGCCGTTCAGCACCCAGCGCCGAGCTGCAAGCCCGCTTGGCGGCGCTGCCCGCTCAGGTCATCTATCGGGCGGCCGACATTGCCGATATGGCGTCGGCACAGCAGGTGGTTGACGAATTGCGCCAGATCCGGGGGCCGATCAACGGCATCATTCACGCTGCAGGTATTACCCGCGACAAGCTGTTGCTGCGCAAAAATCCGCAAGAGTTGGCGGCCGTACTGGCGCCCAAAGTGGCCGGGCTGTATGCGCTGGATCAGGCGACGGCAGCTTGCGACCTTGATTGCGTCATCTTGTTCGCCTCGCTATCGGGGGCCTTGGGCAATCCGGGACAGGCCGATTACGCCTGTGCCAATGCCTGGCTCGACGCTTTCGCCGCCTATCGCAACCGCCTGCAGGCAGAGGGGCGCAGGCGGGGCAAGACTTTATCCATCGACTGGCCGTATTGGCGCGATGGCGGGATGCGCCTGGACGACAGGCAAATTCAGGCCATGGTGGCGCATAGTGGCGTGCACCCCTTGACGACAGAAGGTGCGTGGGCAGCGCTTGATCTGGCTTGGGATCATCGTCAGGTGGATCAAGTCCTGGTGCTTGACGGTGACGACCCCGATCGTCTGCGTGCATTGCTTGGGCTTGGTGTGGTGCGATCAGCGGAGGCGCTTGCTGTGCCCCCCGGTTTGCCGCCAGGCGCGCCGGATTTGAAAGCCTGCGTCGTCCATTGGCTGGCAGAAAATCTGGCTGAAGTTACCGGTCTCACCGTGCAGGGAATTGATCCGTTTCATGCAGTCGACCGCTATGGTCTGGATTCTGTACTTGCCATGCAGATGATTGAGCGCCTGGAGCGAAGTCTGGGGATTTTGCCGAAGACGCTATTGTTTGAATACCCGAGCGTCGACCGACTGGCTGATGCGCTTCTGAGCTCGCACGCTGCCAGTCTGGCTGCATTGCTCACGATGCCAGACGGGCAGTCTGCCGAACCAGGCGCTGAACACGCGTTGACAGCGACCGAGGCAGAGCCGCTTCGCCCTGCGCCGGTTTCCGACAAACGCCCCGTCAACCCCGACATTGCAGTCATCGCCGTAGCCGGGCGCTACCCCGGCGCCGAAAACATCGAGGAGTTTTGGGCGGCGTTGCAGGCCGGACGTGATTGTGTGACGGAAATTCCCGCCGAACGCTGGGATCTGCAGGATACCTATTCGCCCAACAAGGGCGAGCCGGGGCGTAGTTATTGCAAATGGGGCGGCTTCCTCGAAAACATTGATTGTTTCGATCCCGGATTCTTTGGCCTGTCGGCGCGCGATGCCATCTTGATGGACCCGCAGGAGCGCCTCTTCCTGCAAACGGTATGGCATCTGCTTGAGCGGGGCGGGCACACCCGGGACTGGCTACGCCAGCATTACGACGCCCGGGTCGGTGTTTTTGTCGGCGCGATGTATCACCCGTATCACGCAGTTGATACGGACGATGAAAGTCGCATGCTGGTGGCCCAGTCATCGCATGCCAGTCTGGCGAACCGGGTTTCGTTCTTTTTTGATCTGCAGGGGCCGAGTATTGCGGTCGACACGATGTGTTCCTCCGGATTGCAGGCGGTTCATCTGGCCGTCCAGAGCCTGCAACGTGGCGAATGTGCGCTGGCGATTGCGGGCGGGGTCAATCTGACCCTGAGTTCGAGCAAGTACATTGCGCTTTCCCGGGCGGGCATGCTGGGGAGCCAGGTCGATAGCCGAAGTTTCGGCGATGGTGATGGCTATTTGCCGGCCGAAGGCGTTGGCGCGGTGCTGCTCAAACCGATGGCTGACGCACTGCGCGATGGCGACCCGGTGATTGCCGTGATCAAAGCCAGTTCGGCCAATCACGCCGGGCATTCCGCGGGTTATGGGGTGCCCAGCGGCGATGCCCAGGCACGGTTGATCGAGGAAAATTTCCGGCGCGCTGCAATCGATCCGCGCAGCGTCGGCTATGTCGAAGCCGCAGCCAATGGCTCTGCGCTCGGCGATGCCATCGAGTTTAGGGCCTTGACCCGGGCTTTCCGGGCATTTACTGCGGACGAAGGTTTTTGCCGCATCGGTTCGGTCAAAGCCAATCTGGGGCATGGTGAGTCTGCCTCCGGCATGGCGCAACTGACCAAGGTTTTGTTGCAACTCGAACATCGGCAACTGGTTCCTGGCGTGCTGCTTGAGTCGCTCAGTCCCCATCTGCAATTCGCCGGCTCGCCGTTCCTGCCGCAGCGTGCCCTGGAACCATGGCAGGCATCGTTGCCGAGTGGTGGGCCGTTGCGGGCGACGGTCAGTTCCTTCGGGGCTGGTGGGGCCAATGTGCATTTGATTCTTGAAGCTGCGCCTGAGCTTGCAAGCACGCTTGGACCTGAGGCGGCGCCGGCGCTGCCAGAATCCCGGCGGGCTCATCGCTTCCCGCTGTTTGCCCGAGATCCGGGACGTCTGGCCGAACTTCTTTCCTTGATGCGCGACTATCTGGAACGTCACCCTGATGTTTCTCTGGCTCGACTGGCCGCAACGCTGCAATATCGGCGCGAGCCGATGGCATGTGCCTGGGAAACAGTGGCGGTCGACCGTGCTGAGTTGATCGCTCGTCTGAGCGCTGACGTCATGCTGGATGCTACGCGAGATGCCGGACTGGCGGATGCGGTGGCAGCAGCCGATCCGACACTGCCGCCGCTGGTTTTGCCGGGCTATCCCTTTGCCCGTGAGCATTACTGGCTACCCCGTCCAGCGCAAGCGGCGATTCGGGACAGTCTGCCGGCTGAGGCGGTGAACCCGGTGCCGGCAAAGCCGCTCGACGCGAATGCGTTGCTGGAGATGATCCTTGACTGCATGGCCAGCGAATTGTGTGCTGCTCGGGCTAGTCTGAATAAGGACTCGACCTTCCGCCAGCAGGGGGCTGATTCAATGCTTGGCCTGCGCCTGATTTATCGCCTGGCTGAGGCGACTAGCGTGCAATTGCGCCATGCTGATCTGGAAAAGTTTCCGACGCCTGCCGCATTGGCCGCCGAAGTCTTGCGCCGTCAGGGCGATGTTGCTGTGTTCGTGCAACCCAATTCAGTTGCCACTCCTGCGGTGGCTTACCCGCTGTCCGAGGGGCAGAAGGGCTTGTGGCGCTGGCAACAGCTTTATCCGGCCTTGACGGCTTATAACCTGCCTTTGGCTTTTTGCGTGGACGGGGTGGTGCTGCCGGTTCTGGAACAGACGTGCCGTGCTGTAGTTGCCGCCTGGCCCTTGCTGGCTAGCCGGATTGTTGCACTGGATGATGGCGAGCCCGAGTGGCAGCCAGCCTTGACGCCGGCGATGGTGAATGTGCTGACTCTGGCGCCGGAAATGTCGCTTGACGCCGCTGTCGCAGCACGTACTCGCCTGGCCCTTGATCTGACGGAATTGCCTGGCCGCTTCGAATTGCTGCGGGGGGGGAGTCAGGATGTCGTCCTGATCCTGATACACCACATCGTCTTCGATGGCTTGTCGGCGGTTCATTTCAGTCGCTATTTCTGGTCCTGTTATGGTCGTTTGCTGGCTGGCCAGCCTGTACTGGCGCCACCGCACGCAGCGAGCTTTGCCGAGTTTGTCGCCTGGGAGCGTGCCTATCTGGCGAGCCAGACCGGGCTGGCCGATCTTGCCTACTGGCAAACCGAGCTGGGTAGTGGGTCGGATGGCGGCTCGGTGGGCGACCTGCCGGTTCTCGATTTGCCCCGGTGTTTTGGTACGGTCCAGACGCAGCCTGGTTGTGGTGCCAGCCTGTCCCGGGAGTTGCCGACTGATCTGGTTCTGGCCTGCCGGGATTGTGCCCAGGCTTTGGCGATCAATCCGTCAGCCTTCTTTCTCGGGGTCTTGCATATCCTGCTTTATCGCTATACGGGGCAGGAAGATATTGTGGTTGGCATGCCGGTCGTCGGGCGGCCGGATCGGCGATTCGAGCAGAGCATCGGGTATTTCGCCAATCTGCTGGCGATCCGTGCTTTCCCGCGCGGCGATATGGCCGCCGGTGAATTTTTGCAGGCCATGCAGTTGCGTTTGATCGAAGGCATGGATCATGGGGCATGGCCTTTTGCGACCTTGCCCGGAAAAATGAAATTTGCCAACGGGCGTACTTCTTCGGATTTGCTCTCCCTGGTTCAGGTCATTTTCGGCTGGCAGAGTTTTATCGAGCCGCAGGACTTCTCGGCCGATGCCGGGGTCGCCGTGCGTCATATCTCTGGGGCGCGTCAATCAGGGGATGTGCCGCTGGCGCTGGAGTTCCATGCCGAAGGTGATCAGCTTCATCTGGTGGTGGCGTTTGATGAAGGATGTTTTGATCGCGACACGATTGAACGCCTGCTCGGCCATTACCAGAATCTTGCTGCGGCGATCTGTCGTGAGAAGCAGTTGCCGATTGGCCAGCTCGACATGCTGGGTGCCGCTGAGCGCTGCTGCTTGCTGGATGACTGGAGTGGCCGGAATCAGCCGCTGCCTTCGACAACGGGATCCGTGGTGGAGTGGATTGTGCAGCAGGCTAGCCTGAGTCCGGAGGCGACGGCGCTAATCGTCGGCGCAGAACGTCTGAGTTACGGCGAATTAACCGAGCGCGCCTGGCGTCTGGCCAGCTATCTGAATACCTGGGGGGTGAAACCCGGACAGGCTGTCGCGGTGTTGCTCGGGCGTTCTGCTGACAGCATCGTCGCACTGCTTGCGACACTTCGGCTAGGACTGATCTGGGTTCCTCTGGAGGCGGATTGTCCCAGGCAGCGGCTGGCACTTATTCTGGCCGATGCGGCGCCGGTGCTGATCATTGCCGAGACGGCAAGTCAGGCGCAACTACCGCTGGAGGATGTGCCGGTTGTCTTGCTTGACCGGATGCATGGTGCGATAGAGCGTAGTCCGCAACTGATCGAGCCGCCTTGCGTCACTCCGGATAGCCCGGCTTACCTGATCTATACCTCGGGTTCGACCGGTAATCCCAAGGGCGTTGCGGTCTCGCATGGTGCGTTGGCGGTGCATTGTGCGGCAGTGATGGCGCATTACGCTTTGTCCCCAGTCGACCGGGTCTTGCAGTTTGCTTCGCACCATGTCGATGCTGCGCTCGAGCAAATAGTGCCTACCTTGACCGTTGGTGCTTGTCTGGTCATGCGCGATCAACAGCTCTGGTCTCCATTCGCACTTGCCGAGGTCTTTTCATCTCAAGGGGTGAGCGTTGCCGATCTGCCGCCGGCCTATCTGCGGGATGTGCTGCAAGCTTGGCGTGAAGAGCCGGTCACTGTTTCGTGTCCCAGATTGTTGATCGCCGGAGGCGAGGCTTTGGCGCCGGAATTGCTTGATCTGTGGCGCCAGAGTCCCTTGGCCAATGCCCGTTTCCTCAATGCCTACGGTCCTACCGAAGCGACCATTACGGCAACGGTATGTGATGTTCGGGCTGAGTGTTCCGGGGATGTCGTGCCAAATAGTGTACCAATCGGCCGTCCGCTGGCCGGTGGCTGGGTTTATATCCTGGATCGGGATGGCAATCCTGTACCGGAAGGGGTCATAGGCGAGCTGGTGATTGGTGGGCCACGTGTGGCGCAGGGCTATCGTGGACAAACTGGCGAACACGCGACGCTCAATGCGACGCGTTTTCGTCCTGATGCATTTGCCGATGACGGGCTCGACCAGCGCGTCTATTACAGTGGTGATCTTGCCCGTTACCTACCTGGCGCGCAGGGCTTGATCGCTTTCCACGGTCGACGTGATCTACAGGTAAAAATCCGCGGTTTCCGCATTGAACCGGGGGAAGTCGAGACACTGCTGCGCCAGGCCGGTGCCGTCGATGCCGTGGTAATGGCACGCACCGGAAGCGGTGCAGATCCCTCGTTGATCGCCTATGTGGTTGCAAATGGCCAGCCTGACGAGGCTGGGTTTCGTCGTTGGCTCGCCGAACGTTTGCCGGCTGCCATGTGTCCTGCCAGTTATGTTTTTCTCGCACGTCTGCCAATGACGCAGGGGGGCAAGATCGACCGTCAGGCCTTGCCACTCCCGCCTTTGCCGGGGGCTGCCCAAGAGCGGGCGGTGCAGGATGAAGTTGAACTCGCGCTGGGCGAATTCTGGTGCCGTTTACTCGGCCTGAGTTCGGTGACTGCAGCGGATGATTTTTTCCTCTGCGGCGGTCATTCCCTGCTTGTGCTTCAATTGCTTGGCCTGATTCGCCGGCACTTTGGCCGCAGCTTGTCGATGTCTGCCTTGCTGGCGGCGCCCACGCTGGGCCAACAGGCGGCTTTGCTGCGTCAAGACGCTGGCGTTGCCGAGTCTTCTCCGCTGGTCTTGCTCCATTCGGGTGGTCGTGCTGCGCCGGTATTTTTCATGCACCCGGTTGGTGGCGGTGTCGGCTGCTACCGCGAGTTGGCCAGTCGGCTGGCCGGTGACCGTCCGGTTTATGGCTTGCAGTCGCCGGCCCTGGACGGTTCACTCGCCACAGGAAGTCTGCCGGAGATGGCGGCGGTGCTGCTCGGTGCATTGCGCAGTGTTCAATCGCGTGGTCCCTATTTTCTTGCCGGCTGGTCGATGGGTGGGATATTGGCTTATGAAATGGCGCAGCAATTGACCCGGGCCGGTGAGAAAGTGGCTTTGCTGGCGCTGATTGATAGTTATCCGCCCGCCTTGTTGCGCCAGCTTGAGGCGGCTGATGGCGTTGGCGAAGGGCTGTCGGATGCTGATCCAGCAAGCCGTTGGCGCCAGGCTTTCGTGCAGGATTTGAGGGCGCAGGCCGGGACTGGTGCGCCAATTCCTGGCGAACAGGAGGCACACCTGTTGCGGATTTTTCAGGCGCATAGCGCAGCGTTCGAGTCTTATCGTCCCGAAAGCTACGATGGTCCCGTGACGCTTTTCGCCTGTGCTCAGCCGGCATTGCGCGAGCAGGTTCAAGCCTGGGGGGCATTGGCGCCGCGTGGTCTGTTGCTCAGGGAGTTGTCTGGAGATCATTACAGCATTCTGCAGGCTCCCCAGGTGGCTCAGTTAGCCGAGTATCTGGTGGACAGCTTTGGCGAGAGCGGGTTCTTTGCCAAATAAATATCAATTTCCGTTGCTTCGTGTGGAGTTTTGCCAATGACTTTATGCCTCACTACCTTGCCTGATGGACGCCAAATCCATTGCGTGAATGCGTACGAAGTGGATTTTTCCGTCCATGAAATTTTCAACGATGATCTGACGGCACACGGCATTGAATTGCCGGCTGACGGGGTTTATCTGGATGTGGGGGCCAATATCGGCTTGTTTTCCCTGCATTTGCTGGACCAATGTCCCGGTGCCAGGGTTTTTGCCTATGAGCCAATGCCTGAGGCGTTTGCCGCGCTGGAACGCAATCTGTCCGGCAAGGCCGAGGTGTTTGCCATGGGCCTGGGCGCTGTGCCGGGAGAGCTCGATTTCGAATATTTTCCAGGTATTACCGCTTTGTCTTCATGCCATGGGGAGGCCAGTACGGCGTTGGTGAACGGTATGCGCGAAATATTGTTCGGTTCTTCGGTCGACCGCAAAATTACCGATATTTTGGATAAAACCGGCGCCAGCCAACAAGTTGCCGTCTCTCCTGAGTTTGCTGATCAATTATTCGCCACGCAAAAGGTTCGTGCCCGCATTGAAACCTTGAGCCAGCAGATTCGTCGGCATCAGCTCAGTCATATCGATCTGTTGAAAATCGATACCGAGGGGGCGGAAAAGGACGTGCTGGCCGGGCTCGATGAGGCGGACTGGCCTTTGATCCGGCAACTGGTGGTCGAGGTGCATTTGGGGCTGGCCGAGACGGAGTTGATGCAAAAGCAGCTCGAAGCCCGGGGGTTTCGTACGATGATCGGTCATCATCCTTTGGCGAATGCCGTGATGCCGGTATTTCATATTTATGCAAAACGTCTTGTCTGAAGGGGGAGCGATGAATACCGTAGCCGAAGAGTCCAGTTGGTGGGATACGATCAAGAAGCAATCTTTCCTGATTGATCCATATCCACAATTGAAGGCATGGCGTGAGTTGGGGCCAGTCCATCATGATCGGGCTTCCGATGTGTATTTTGTATTGGGTCATAACGAATTTGCCAAGTTGGCACGCTCACCGAAGATGGGGCGCGATACCCGTTTGTGGCGTGGTGGCTGGGCGACACCCGAGGCCAAGACCAGGGACCCCGTGTGCTACCAGCTATTTTCGGAAATGCAGCCGCAGATGATCAATGTCAATGGCGCCGATCACCAGCGTATGCGCGGGGTTTTCGAACAGGCATTCCGCCCGGCCGCCGTGGCCGCCATGGCGCCCATGATCGAGGCTGAGGCAGTGAAATTGCTCGACGCCATGGGCAATGGTGGTGACCTGGAGTTCATCGCGGACTATGCCGCCCCTTTGCCTTTGCGCGTGGTCTGTAATCTTTTTGAAATTCCTGCCGAAATGGATCAGCAAGTCCTTGCCTGGAGCGACTCAATGATCCGCGTGCTCGACATCATGACGACGCCCGAGCAGCGCAAGGAGGCGCTTGAGGCGTTGCACGAATTCAAGATCTATGTCCGTGAACTGATTGCCGAGCACCGTAGAAATCCGGGGAATTGCTTGCTCGATACGCTGGTTGCAGCTTTTGAAGCGGGCACCCTGAATGAAGAAGAAGCCGTGATGAACCTTGTTTCAATGCTGATCGCCGGCCACGAAACGACGGTTACCCTGATCGGTAATGGCATGCTTTGCCTGCTGCGCAATCCAGAGCAACTTGCCGCGCTGCGTGCCGACCGTAGTCTGGTGAAGACGGCCGTCGAGGAGTGCATGCGCTACGAGCCGGGCGGCAACATGATCTTGCGTGTTGCAATCGAGGATTTTCCGGTCGGCGATCTGGTCATTCCGGCCGGCTCCCTGGTCCTGGGCTTTATCGGCGCGGTGAATCGGGATCCTGCCGTTTTTGCGGACCCGGAACGTTTTGACATCAGCCGCGCCAAGAATCCGCATCTGACATTTGGTGCCGGTGCTTATACCTGTATCGGTGCCGGCCTGGCCCGTCTGGAAGGAGAGGTTGCCTTCAATGCCCTGCTTGATCGCTTTTCCGAAATCGAACTGGCCGGCGAGGCCCGCTGGCGTCTGGACCGAATGAATGCGCGTAGCCTTGAGTGCCTGCCGGTACGTTTGCGGAGGAATATGTGATTACTGCCGGCATCGAAGCGCTCAACGTTTACGGGGGCAGCGCCTTCATCGATGTGCACGAACTATGCATGTATCGCAATCTGGACATGCCGCGTTTTGCCAATCTGATGATGAAGGAAAAGGCGGTAGCCTTGCCCTACGAGGATCCGGTCAGCTTTGCCGTCAATGCCGCACAGCCTCTGCTCGCCGGCTTGTCGGAGGAGGAGCGGCGGAATATCGAGATGGTCATCACGTGTACCGAGTCAGGTATCGATTTCGGTAAGTCGCTCAGTACATATGTTCATGCCTTGCTTGGGCTGCAGCCCAATTGCCGTTTGTTCGAGATCAAGCAGGCTTGCTACTCGGGTACGGCAGGTCTGCAGATGGCGATCAACTTCATTCTCTCCGGTACGTCGCCCGGCGCCAAGGCCTTGGTCATTGCGACCGATATTTCCCGCTTCGCCCTGGGCGATGCCAATGCCATCCAGGAGTGGGCGTACTCCGAGCCGAGTTCGGGGGCGGGGGCCGTCGCCATCCTGGTCAGCGATGCGCCTCGGCTCTGGCAGGTCGATGCGGGCGCCTACGGCAATCATGCTTTCGAGGTGATGGATACCTGCCGGCCAGGTCCTGATAACGAAGCGGGGGATGCCGATCTGTCGCTGATGGCTTATCTCGATTGCTGCGAGCATGCTTTTCGCGATTACGCGCGACGGGTGGCCGATGTCGACCTGCGCAACAGCTTCGCTTATCTGTGTTTTCACACGCCCTTCGGCGGCATGGTCAAAGGCGCCCATCGGCAGTTGATGCGCAAGTTGCTCAAGGCGACACCGGCAGAAGTCGAGGAAGATTTTGCGCGGCGTGTCGCTCCCAGCTTGAGTTTCGGGCAGCGGGTCGGCAATACAGCCGGTGCGTCGGTGCTGCTTGCCTTGGCCGGGACGCTGGCATATGGGGATTTCAGTGAGCCCCGCCGGATCGGCATGTTTTCCTATGGCTCGGGTTGCTGTTCGGAGTTTTATAGTGGCGTGGCTCAGCGCGATGGCCAGCAGGCGCTGCAGGCAATGGGGATCGACGCCACGCTTGATCAGCGCTATCGCCTATCCATGACGGAATATGAGACCCTGTTGCGGGGTAGCGAAGTCATCCGTTTTGGCACCCGCGACGCGCAACTCGATCATCAATTGTTGCCCGGTGCCTGGCCTGCCTTTGTTGCCGGACACCGCCTGGTGCTGGATCGAGTCGATGGCTACCACCGGGAATACCGCTGGGCCGAATGAAATGCTACACAAGGAGATTAGCTTGGATCGCGACACCGTATTGGCCACCATATTGCAGCAGATCTGCATTGTCGAACCTGCCATGGCCGGGCAAACCATCACGGGTGAGGATTCGATGGTCGATATCGGCATCGATTCCGTTTCTCGCCAGGACGTGCTGATCCTGACCATGGAAGCATTGGGCCTGAATTTGCCGATGGTCCAGTTGTTTGGTCCGCGCAATATCGGCGAACTGGCCGACTTGCTGCATGCCAAGCTGCCGCGCTGAGTCGACATCGCCCGTCGTGACGGGCATCGGTGTGGCGACCGGCTTCGGCTATGGCAAGGCAGCCTTGTTGGCTGGCATGTGGTCGCCCCAGGTTCTATTTGCTGACTTGTGCCGGCCGGGTCGTCAGATAGAAGGGCGGGAGGCGCTTTTTCGCGGCACCGAACTTGCCGAGCCACCCGCGCTGCTGACACCGCGTGTGGCTCGCGTCAGTAGTCTGGGAGGTCGGGTGGCGGTGGCTGTGCTGGACGAGGCTTGGCACGAGGCCGCTCTGGATTCGCTGGCACCGGAACGTATCGGGCTGGTTGTTGGGGGAAGTAACCTCAATGCCCGGGAGCAAATGCTGAATCAGCAGTCCTACGCCGGGCGGATGTCCTATCTGTTGCCTAGCCATGGTTACACCTGTTTTGATACGGATCTGTGCGGCTTGTGTGCCGCTCATTTCCCCATTCGTGGGTTTGCCTATACCGTCGGTGGTGCCTCGGCCAGCGGCGTGCTGGCCGTCTTGCAGGCGACGGAGGCGGTACGTAGCGGGCGGGTTGATGCTTGCATTGCCTTGGGGGCTCTTCAGGATATTTCCTGTTTTGAATTGCAGGCGCTGAGCGCCTTGGGGGTGCTTAGTCCGGGCTTGGTTTGCCGACCATTTGATCATGCCCACGACGGCTTCATGTTCGGTGAGTCCTGCGCTGCCTTGGTCATTTCTCGCCCGGAATCGGGGTTGACCGCATATGGCAGTGTTGCTGGTGGGGCGCATGTTGCAAATGGTCATCGCGGACCCGATCCTTCACTCGAAGGAGAGGTGCGAGCCATTCAGGCAGCGTTGGCGCAGGCCGGCCTGACTGCTGCCGACATCGATTACGTCAATACCCATGGTACGGGTACGCCACGCGGCGATGAAACCGAACTGGCGGCCCTGCAGGCAGCCGGTTTGGGGCAGGCCAGACTGAATGCCAGCAAGTCGTTGATCGGGCACGGTCTGAGTGCCGCCGGGGTGGTCGAGACGGCAATGCTCTTGTTGCAGATGCGGGCTGGTCGCCTGCATCCCACTTTGCACCTGGAAAACCCGCTGCTTCCTGAGCTCGATTGGGTTCGTGATGCAGCGCAGCCCCATGCCTGCCACCACGCCTTGAAACTGGCTTTTGGTTTTGGTGGATTCGACAGTGCGCTGGTCATCAGCGCACTGACGGGAGCGTAAAACAATGGATTATGAAACGCTGCGGGTCAGTTTCGACAGGGGAGTTTGTCGGGTGCGCCTCGACCGGCCAGCTGCCCAGAATGCGATTGATGGCCGTATGATCATTGAACTTGATGATGTTTTGTCCCGTTGCGAGGGGGATGGCATGACCACACCTGTCGCTATCCTGGTGCTTGAAGGAACACCAAGCGTGTTTTGCTCGGGCGGCGATTTTCAGGCGCTGGCTGCCAGCAGCGAGGTAGCCGATCCCGAGCCGCTGTACCGCTTGTGGCAGCGCATGGCGGCTGGGCCATTCGTCAGCATCAGCGTGGTGCGCGGTCGGGTCAATGCAGGTGGGATGGGGTTTGTTGCCGCAGCCGATATTGTGCTGGCCGATCGTTCAGCCGCCTTCAGTCTTTCCGAGCTGCTGTTCGGGATATTTCCGGCCTGTGTCCTGCCTTTCCTGGTGCGCCGGATCGGCCTGCAGAAAGCGCATTACCTGACCCTGATGACGCGCCCGTTTACGGTCGACGAAGCCTTGGCTTGCGGCTTGGTTGATGCCTTGGACGATGATGCCGAGGCACTGCTACGACGTCATCTGTTGCGGTTGCAAAAACTCTCCCAGCCAGCGATTGCCCGGTACAAGTCTTACCTGGGAAATCTGGCCGGACAACTTGAGGTCCTGAAACCTGCTGCACTGGAAGCCAATCGCATGCTGTTTGCTGATCCGGAGGTGCAACTCAATATTCGTCGCTACGTGGAAGAAAGCAAGTTCCCCTGGGAGATCTGATCAGCGGCGGCGCAGGTCTATTGCACGCAACAGGGGGGAGTTGATCGTCTGCATCGTCGGCCGATTGGCCCGCTGGACGAAATAGCGATGCTGGAAGACGAGGCAAAGAAGAAAAATGAAGGCCTGATTTTCCTTGGTGCTGATCTCGGTTGGCGCGCTGCTCATGATCTTCTTCGTCAGTGCCTGGACGAATTTTCCATCGAGGAAGGGGATTTTTGCAATTTCGTCAGTCGAGAGCAGCAATTCGAGATAATCCGGTCGGCAATCGGCAAAGGCCGCACTATCCGGGGCACGGTAAGGAAATTTGCGCTTATGGACAATGGATTGTGGCAACTGCTCGGCAAAGGCCTGGCGTAACAGTCGCTTTTCCTCGAAGCCATCATCAAAGCGTAGATTAACCGAGTTGGCCAGATTGATCACCGCCGGGTCGAGGAACGGACAGCGGTTCTCTACGCCATGGGCCAGACTCATGCGTTCGCCCTGGGTTGAGAGCAGATAGCCGGCGAGGAGGGTTTTGAACTCCAGCCATTGCGCCTGGTGTACCGGCGTCATTTCGGTGTAGCCCGGTGTTGTTGCGACGAGCGCCGAGATGGCCTGAAATGGATCGCCTGCATTTTTGATCAGGCGTGCTGCGAAGCGACCATTCTGGAAGCGTAATTCATGGGAGAACAAGCCAGGCAGGCGCTCTTCGGAAAATTGCTGGTAGAGCCCCGTGAGTGCAGCGATGTCCTGAGGACCATAATGTTCCAGATGGGGATAGAGACGGGCCAGTTGCGTTCGCCGTTCGTCTTCTGCCAAGGCTGCCCACTGCCGGCGTAGCAATACCTCCTTGAACAGGTCGTAGCCCAGAAATGCCTCGTCGGCCCCTTCGCCAGAGAGGATTACCTTGATGCCTGCTGCCCGGGTCTGGGCAGAGAGCAGATACATCGGGACAAAGGCGCTGCGAAAGGCTGGTATTTCGGCATGCCAGGCTGCTGCTGGAAAATGGTCCACGATGTCGCGGTGGGTAATCGTCAGCGCATGGTGCCGGCTACCGAGAAGACTTGCCATTTCTTGCTGCTGAGCTGACTCGTCGTATTGCCGGTCGGCAAATTCGACTGAAAATGTGGATAGTGGATGCTGGCTCAAGTCGCTGGCGAGCAGGGCAATGATCGCTGAATCAATGCCGCCGCTTAAATAAACGCCAACCTCTACATCGCTGCGTAAGCGCAGTGCCACGCTATCGCGCAGGCTCTGGCGGATAAGCGTCTGTGCTTCCGCCACGTCAGCAACTTTGATCTGTGCCTCAAAGTCCAGCTTTGTATAGGGTCTGGTTTCAGTGCGGCCCGCCCGGACACGCAACCAGTGGCCCATAGGCAGGTTGTGAATGCCGCTGAATCCTGTTTGCTCCGGTAGAGGCGTCCAGGTTGCGGCAATGGAAGCAAGTTGTTGTGGGTCGTGTTCAAAGACAAAGCCAGGGACAGCAAGGAAGGCCTTCATCTCCGAGGCAAACAGCAGGCCCTGGCCATGTGGGGTGTAAAAAAGCGGGCGCTTGCCGTAGCGATCACGTGCCAGTACCAGTTCGTCTTCATCCCTGTCGTACAGTGCGAAGGCAAAGCTGCCATTCAGGCGTTGCAGGCAGTCTGGTCCCCAGTGAATCCATGCCTGCAGCAAGACTTCAGTATCGGAGTGGGTGATAAATGGGCGACCCAGAATTTCGAGTTCAGCTTTTAATTCCAGATAATTGTAGATCTCGCCGTTGTAACAGAGCCAATAGCGCTCCGTTTGGTCGGATAGCGGCTGGAGTCCTGCGGCGATGTCGATGATCGACAGGCGGGTGGAGCCTAGGCCGCAGCGTTCATCGACGACATAGCCACTGGCATCCGGTCCTCGGTGCGCAATATATTGCAGCATTTCGAGCAGGGTGCTCGGAAAACCCTCTGCTGTCAGGGCAGGATGGAAGAAACCAGCAATGCCGCACATGGATTAGAGGATGTTCAGGAGGAGGTGTCCGCTCCGGCATTTTCTGAGCGTTTTTTTTGCAGGACGAATTCACGAATTCGAGTCAGGCTGGTCAGAACGTTACCGGTAATTTCTTTTTCCGAGAAACGGATATCGAATTCTTTTTCCAGAAAACGGCACATTTGAACGTAACCGAAGGAATCCATGACACCTTCTTTGAACAAGTCGGTGTCTTCAGGAAAAGATTCATCGAACTCGATCAGGAAGCTCTGTTCGATATAGTCGCGAATTTTGTCGCTCATCAGCTTGCACCGTTAGACTGACAGCCTTCAGCGAAGGCGTCAGAGTATGGGAATAAGTAAACGGTGAGCATCATGGGACGCGTTTCAGGCCGTTGCTTCGCTGGCGGCAGGTTTTGCGCGGCCAATAAATTCAGAAGCTTTACGCTTGCCTTCTTCGTACTTCTCTTTGAACGCAGTCTTGGCTGCTTCTGCATTAAAATTCAAAGTTGTTCCACCAGAAGCAAAGTGAGCAGTGAAAACCTTGCCCAGTGCGTAAGTGGAAGCTGCGCCCAAGGTAGGTACCGCCAAAACGGAAATGGCTGTCCCGATAACCGGTACGCTACGGAACATGTTGGTTGCGATCATGGCAGCCCCTGCAACAGGCAGAACGGTCGCGACCAATGTGCCCATGGCATTTTTGACGGCATTCTCCGAGAAGCGGATATCGTAAATGTCAGAGAGTTGAGCAATCATGCGCAACTGAATCGTGCTGCTGGTCGCCATTTCGATAAACGGAATCGGGATCAGCCCGCCCGCAGCGGCATAGATGCTGTGTTTCTTTATGCATTCATTAGCCAGACGTGACAACTCGTCTTGGCGCAGGTATTCCTCTTCTGTTGCCGAAATCTCGTTTTGTTCACTCATGGCAAACTCCATTCTGTTTAGATAAAAAATCCAAATGACTGTTCCGATCCTAACATATGATGTGCGTGTTCAGAAGCTTGCATCTCTATGAAAGACTGGAAAATTGTGAGTTTTATAGATGCGATATCCCGGATTTTTCCACGACAGGGTGAAAAAGCAGCAACCCAATCAGTATGTACTGAATAAAAACGCTATGGCTGCCCTGAAAACAAGCCTGCTGAATTTGTTTATCGCCTTGTTGCTATCCCTTGTGTTTGCTCTCGGGATGGCTTTGTTGCTCAATTATTATAAATTCAGCAATACCGTTTCCGGCTTGGTGCGCGACAACGTTGCGGTCGCCGCCCAGGATATCCAAGAGAATTTTGGCCTCTCGTTGTCCGTTGGGATGGATTTGTCGGCAATGGAAGGCATGCCCGCCTTGCTTGCGCGGCAGTCCAAGGTCGATCCGTCGATTATTGCCATCCGAATAGGCGATATGCATGGGAGGGGGGTGTATGCATCTGATCCAGCATTGGCCTCTGCTAATTATCCTGAAGCTTGGCAGATTGCTGCGAAAGCATCAAAAAACGGAGAGTGGAATATTCGGGAGCAGGATGGTGTCGAAAGTATTGGTTGGATTCTGCGCAATAACTTTGGCTTGGCTGTCGGATTGCTCGGTATCGAGTACTCAACGAGTCAGGTCGAAGCCAGCCAGAAAAAGCTTTTCCCGGCGCTGATCAAGGCCACACTTTTGAGTTTCTGTGTTTCTCTTCTTATTGGCTCGATTTTCCTGTTGCTTCTTTGCCGTTTTTGCCGGCATGTTGAACGCCTGACTTTTCGGACTAGTATGCTAATCATGCTGGTTACGCTTGGTGGGCTGCTTGCGGTTTCGTTGCAAGCCCTTCCGTTGTTCAAGCAACATTTGCTACCAAAGCTTGAGCAGAACGCCCGGCAAAGTGGCCAGATTAAAGCTGAGCTGATTGTGCGTGCCATGGGGCATGGTTTGGCACTGGAGGAGCTCTATGGTGTCGAGGATGTCCTACGACGGGACTTGATCGAAAATGTGGGGCTGGCCTATTTTTCGGTGCTTGATTCCGCCAATAGCGTACTTTTTCATGTCGCCAAAGATACTTGGAATGGTCACGATGAACCGGATGATGTTGCGCCGCCTATTGCGCTTCCGATTGGTGATGCAGGAAGTATCCTTGTTGGTCTCGACGCAGCCTTTGCTGGAAAGCTGCTCAAAGAGATGAGTCTGGATGTGCTGGTTGTGCTGGTTGTTGCCATGTTCTTTACGCTTGAAGTGTTGGCTTTTCTTCCGGTTTCCGGAGATCGTTCCTGTGACCCTTTGCGTAAAAGTCGGGATATTCGAGCGCCAGTATTTCTGTTTTTCCTCAGCGAAGAGCTGACTCGTCCCTTTTTGCCCGGTTTTGTCGGCAGCTTGTCGAAAGGTATTGATTTGTCGTTGCAGAACATCGTGATTGGATTTCCCATCATGGTTTTCATGCTTGTCGTTGCCTTGGCTCAGCCTTGGCTTGGCGGACTAAGCCAGCAGTTTGGCAACAGACGCTTGCTCTTGGGCGGAACACTGGTTGCCATCGTTGGTTTTCTGGTGTGTGCCATGGCAACAAATATCTACATATTCGTTGCAGCCAGAGTGATCTGCGCTCTGGGTTATGCAGCTATTTTTGTCTCAGCCCAAGGACATATTCTGGAGAATACGGCAGATGCCAGCCGTTCTGCCGGTTTTGCGCTTTTTGTTGGTGCGATTATGGTGGCGACGATTTGTGGTCCGTCGATTGGCGGTATCCTGGCTGACAATATTGGCGCTCGTGCAACCTTCGTTGTGGCGGCTGGTATTGCCGCGCTGGGCATTCCGCTGATGTTTCGCTTGCCCGGCGGTACAGCCGAACAAAAAGGCAGTGCGGCAGGCAAGGTGCGGATATCCGATGCACTCAAGCTCTGTAGAAACAGTCGATTTATGGCGGTATGCGTCAGTGCGGCGATTCCAGCTAAGGTTTTGCTGACAGGGTGCTGTTTTTTCTTGCTACCGCTCTACATTATTTCGATCGGTAGTACTCAGGCTATGGCTGGGCGGATGCTCATGGTGTACGCGGGTTTCATGGTGCTGATCATGCCAATTGCCGCACGTTATGCTGATCGTTTCAATGCGCGGGCTGTTTTCATTCTGTCTGGTTTGCTGATTTCCGCACTGGGCGGCATGCTGGCCCTGGTTGCCGACGGATTTTTGTTGGCCATTGGTTTGGTTGTTGCTCTGGGGGTTGGTCAGTCGCTGAGTATCACGGCCCAGAGCACTCTGGTTTCAAGTGTGGCGGCCAGTGAAATTCAGTTGTTCGGTGACGGCTACGTATATGGTGTATATCGCCTCCTGGAACGCATGGGGAACGCGCTTGGTCCTTTGTTGGCTGGTGTGCTGTTGACCCTGTTTGGGTTTCAGGTCACTTTTGTCTGTATGGGAATACTCGCGCTGCTTGCCGCTGCTATTTTTTATTGGCTAATCATTCATCAGGTAGCCTCTAATGTGGAGGCGGCATGAGTAATCAAAGAAGAAGGGCGTGTCTCGCGATTGCGGGCATTTTTGTACAAAGTTCGGTCCCGGTTTTTGCTAGGACGAATAAGGCTGTACGGATATTTGTTGTCACGTTTCGCGGGAAAACTGAAGTGGAAAAGGGGTTTCGCGACTATCTGGCCCGGCATCAATATCCTGTGGAATATATTGAGCGGGATCTGGGGCGAGACAGTTCGCGCTTTCCCGCACTGATCGCGGAAATTCGTGCCCTGCAGCCTGATTTGATCCTGACTTGGGGAACCACCGTAACGGAAGGCATCGTCGGAAAATACAATGCAGTCGATCCACGTTTGCACATCACCAATATTCCGGTGGTGTTTACGTTGGTTGCTGCGCCGGTCAGTGCCGAGTTGGTACCCAATCTGATTTCTTCCGGGCGGAACGTGACAGGGGTTTACCATGTTGCATCGACCGAGTCGCAGCTCCATGCAATGGCGGCTTATCGACCTTTCAAGCGCCTGGGTATCCTGTATACGCCAACCGAGAACAACTCCTTGGCGGTTCTGGATGAACTAAGGGTGCTTGGCAAAACTCTAGGTTTTGCGGTGATTGATCGGCCATTTCGGCTGGATGCGGCCCGGCGACCAACGATTGATGGTGTGCCGGATATGCTCAGGGAAATGAAAGAGGCTGGTGTGGATTGGCTCTATCTGCCCCCGGATTCTTTTCTTGGTACGCAATGCAAAGATATCGTTATTCCAAACGCGCATGCGCTGGGGTTGCCAACCTTTGCTTCAACAGAGCAGATCATGGATGCCGGTGCGCTGGCTGGGTTGATTAGCCGTTATTACAGTATTGGTCAGTTCACGGCCTACAAGGCCAGCCAGATACTGTTCGATAAACAGGCACCGATGACCGTGCCGATCGAAACGCTGACTCAGTATTCATTTCTGATCCGAATGGCTGTCGCCAAGCAATTGCAACTTATTCCCCCGTTGGCCATGTTCGATAGTGCCGAATTCGTCAAGTAAAACCATGAAATTAAATTCAACCGAGCGCTTCTTGTTTCTGCGACACGGAGAAACTGATTACAACGTACAAGGCATTCGTTGTGGCGGCGAGATTGATATTTCGCTCAATCAGACGGGGGTGGGGCAAGCTGAAAAAGTTGCTGAACTGCTTGGGCAGGGAGGCTTTCCTCTGTTCTGGATCGTCGCCAGTGAATTGTTGCGTGTTCAGCAAACGGCGCATATCGTTGCGGATCGTCTGGGGCTACTGGTCGAGACGAATGCGGAGTTGAACGAACGGCGACTGGGTGAGTGGAATGGCAGGTCGATCAGCGAAACGGAGTCAGCGCTGAGATCAGGCGAGACTCCGCCGGAGGGGGAGTCTGCTACGGAATTTCGCACACGTATCCTTTCATGGTTGGATACATGGCAGCCTCGTCTGATTAAACCCGGACTAATTGTGGCGAGTAAAGGTGTTGGTCGCGTACTGAGCGAAGCTCTGTCCGGCCAATGTGTCAGTGTGGGGAATTGTGAGTTGTTATTGTTCGAGGGGGTACGCGCAGCTGCTTGTTCGATCTCGGTATTTCCCGGGGGGCCAAGTGTGGATGGTCTAGTCCCCAAGTATTGATCGAGTCGGGCTCAGGTATTTTCTTGCTGTGGCAGGGCGGAAAACTCTCTGCCGATAGTGTTGTCGCCGGTAAGCCAGTCGCGGATGAGGCTGATATGGTTAGGGTTGTCGAGTACGGGGGTATGCCCGGTATGCGGTACGTGCATGATGGTGATGTCGGAATAATGCCGCATCTGCCGCAGGCTTGGTGCGAGCAATGCATCTGATTCCAAGCCGTGTGTGACCAGGATTGGTTGTTTTAGTTTTTGCCACTCTGTCCAGACATTGACACTCTCTCTGGCGCTTTCGCGGTAGGCCAGCATGGCGCGTGGGTCATAACGATAGATACGACCGCTGTCTTCGTCTGACCACCGAGTCTGGTGGTGCGTTGTATATAAACGTGTGTTTTCTTTGATTGGGCCGTCGTTGCGTAGCGAGACTCCTACTTTGCGTAGTAAGTCGGTTGGTGTGCGAAAAACATAATGCCTGGCTAGCGTTTCCGCGCGTCTTTGTCGTCTCTTTGCAGGGATGTACGGGCCGGTATCGTTCAGGATGAGTTTAGCCACAAGTTGCGGGTGCCGTGCTGCAAGAATGATCGCTACTGTGCCGCCGAGTGATGAGCCAACGATGGTTGCCTGCTTGGCATTGAGGTGATGCAGGCACTGTTTTAACTGTTCAACATATGTTTCCAGGTGATATTCAGTTAGGTCGGCCAGCCAACCTGAATAGCCACGGCCGACCCAGTCCATGCAGACGATTTGATATCTTTCGCTTAGCCCGTCGGCAAGGAAGTGAAAGCGATGAGCACAGTTTGCGACGCCGCCGATACAGAGTATCAGCGGATGATCCGGATTGCCCCATTGCGTATAGGCAACGGAAACGGGGTAGACCTTGCGGAGGCGTTTGGGAACCTTCTTCTGCAGGCGCATTGGGTGTTGGTAATCAAAGCGACGGGCGTTCAGTTTTCCGGAGAACTGAGTTTCGAGCCAAGCTGCGTATTTTTCGTATGCATCCCAGCTGTTTTGCCAGTCGATCATGCTATCCATATTCGTCTTGTCTCTTTCTGAGGAATGGGGCTGGGTATGGTGAGTGCATCGTTGCGGACATCTTATAGCGATATCTTAATGGTAGGGGCAACTGAAGTATGCTACCGGGTTGCCGAAATTTCGCCAACGTCATTTGAATCGACGGCATGATAATAATTGTGTTGCGCGCATGTCAGTAATGCGGCGGAATCTCGTCGCGCAGGCTGTGTTGCTCCTGTGGTTGGCTGTTGCTGACCTGTTCGCGTAGTGCGCGGAACTGAGTCGTCAAAAAGTCGATTTGCTGTTGTTGGCGATAAACGACCTTGTTCAGTTCCTCGATCTGGTCTTCATTGAAGCTGATCTTTATTTCCAGATTGGTCAGGCGTGATTCCATCTTGGGGGCTCGTTGGTTGAGATGCTTGTTTAGCGGCTTCGGATTTCCTGGTGCTGCGTCGCTCATGCAATAGTGGCAGGGTGGCACCGATCAATGTCAATGCACAAAGTCCAAAAATGATCCAGCCTGTATTCATGATCCGGTTCTCGGTTCGAGAGTGCGCATGTTACTTCGGATTGATTTTTTTTGGGTGCGAGTGGTTGACATATCTGACCGGGCGTCTATAATGCGCGCTTCCTTAGGCGGTTAGCTCAGTTGGTTAGAGCGCCACGTTGACATCGTGGAGGTCGTTGGTTCGATTCCAATACCGCCTACCAAATTCCTGACGGAGCTGTTTTGGTCACTTTCCGAACTTGCACTGAAGTTCAGAAACTCTAATCGAGTCGGCTTTCGTTCATCTAAAAAGTGCGGCTCAGTCCGCACTTTTTTTTCGTCCAGAGAATCCTGTCATGCCCGATATCAAACTTCCCGATGGCTCTATTCGTTCCTTCGAGCAGCCGGTTACCATCGCCGAGGTGGCGGCCAGCATTGGTGCCGGCTTGGCACGTGCGGCGCTGGCTGGCAAGGTTGACGGTCAATTGGTTGATACCTCTTTTTTGATCGAGAAAAATGTCGATTTAGCCATTGTGACCGATAAGGACGCTGATGGTCTGGCGTTGATCCGCCATTCGACGGCCCACTTGCTGGCATTTGCGGTGAAAGAGCTCTTTCCGGATGCACAGGTGACCATCGGTCCTGTCGTTGAAAACGGTTTTTACTACGATTTTGCCTACAAGCGCCCGTTTACCCCGGAAGATCTGGTGGCTATCGAAAAGCGCATGGCTGAGTTGGCGAAGAGGGATATCCCGGTCAGTCGTGAAGTCTGGAATCGCGACGATGCAGTGAATTTCTTCCTTGGTCAGGGCGAAAAATACAAGGCCGAGCTGATTGCCGCAATTCCTGCCGATCAGCAGGTGTCGCTGTACCGCGAAGGCGATTTCATCGACCTCTGTCGTGGCCCGCACGTGCCATCGACCGGCAAGCTCAAGGTGTTCAAGCTGATGAAGGTGGCCGGCGCTTACTGGCGTGGCGATCACCGCAACGAACAGTTGCAGCGTATCTACGGTACCGCCTGGGCGAAGAAGGAAGACCTCGACGCCTACCTGCACATGCTCGAAGAGGCCGAAAAGCGCGACCACCGCCGCCTCGGCAAGCAGTTTGACCTGTTCCACATGCAGGACGAGGCCCCAGGTCTGGTCTTCTGGCATCCCAAGGGCTGGTCGGTGTGGCAGGAAGTCGAGCAGTACATGCGCAAGGTTTACCGCGACAACGGCTATCAGGAAGTCCGTTGCCCGCAGATTCTCGACAAGTCCCTGTGGGAAAAGTCGGGGCACTGGGAGCATTACAAGGACAACATGTTCACGACCTCGTCGGAAAACCGCGACTACGCGGTCAAGCCGATGAATTGTCCGGGGCATGTGCAGGTCTTTAATTCGGATCTGCGTTCCTATCGCGAGCTGCCGCTGCGCTACGGCGAATTCGGTTCCTGCCACCGTAACGAGCCGACCGGCGCCTTGCATGGCCTGATGCGTGTGCGCGGCTTTGTCCAGGATGATGGTCATATCTTCTGCACTGAAGACCAGATTGAAGCTGAAGTGACTGCGTTCAATGCGCTGGTCAAGCAGGTTTATGCCGATTTTGGCTTCAATGACGTCGCTGTTAAGCTGGCTTTGCGTCCGGAAAGTCGTGTTGGTTCCGATGGTGTTTGGGACAAGGCCGAGGATGCGCTGCGCTGCGGTCTGCGCGCTTCCGGTCTGGAATGGACAGAGTTGCCGGGCGAGGGCGCCTTCTATGGTCCGAAGATCGAATTTCATATCAAGGATGCGATCGGTCGTTCCTGGCAGTGTGGCACGATGCAGGTCGATTTCTCGATGCCGGGTCGTCTTGGTGCCGAATACGTTGCCGGCAATGACGAGCGCAAGGTGCCGGTGATGTTGCACCGGGCGATCCTTGGTTCGCTTGAGCGTTTCATCGGCATCTTGATCGAGAACTTTGCCGGGGCCTTGCCGCTGTGGTTGGCGCCAGTGCAGGCCGTGGTGCTGAATATTTCGGAAAAGCAGGCGGATTATGCTGCGGATGTTGCGCAAAAGCTGCACCGGGCGGGCTTCCGGGCCGAGGCGGATTTGCGCAACGAGAAGATTACCTATAAAATTCGAGAACATAGCTTGAACCGGCTGCCTTATCAGCTCGTTGTTGGTGACAAGGAGAAGTCGGACGGACTGGTGGCCGTGCGTACACGCGGCGGTCAGGATCTCGGGCAGATGACTGTCGAGGCACTGGTCGGGCGACTTCAAGGGGAAGTTGCCGCGCGGAGTGGCACGGCTTAATTATTGATATTTCGGGGGTTTTACCATCGCTCAGAACAAGGCCCATCGTTTAAACGATGAGATTACAGTGCCGGAGATCCGTCTCCAGGGTGTGGAAGGTGAACAGTTGGGCATCGTCAGCGTTCGCGCCGCGTTGCAAATGGCTGAGGAGGCTGGTGTTGATCTGGTTGAGATCGCACCAACGGCAAAGCCTCCGGTCTGTCGCATCATGGATTACGGCAAGTTCAAGTATCAGGAACAGAAGCGCGCCCACGAAGCCAAGTTGAAGCAGAAGCAGGTGCAGGTCAAGGAAATCAAGCTGCGCCCAGGTACTGACGAAAACGATTACCAGATCAAGCTCCGGAATATGACGCGTTTCCTTGATGAAGGTGACAAGGTCAAGGTGACCTTGCGCTTCCGGGGGCGCGAAATGGCGCACCAGGAATTTGGTATGCGCCAGTTGGAAAGAATTCGGGCTGATGTCGACGCCATTGGGGCGGTCGAGCAGATGCCAAAAATGGAAGGGCGCCAGATGATCATGATCATCGCGCCAGCCAAGAAGAAAACAGTGTAATTAGAAGTTCTGTTGTACCTAGTAGTTATAAGTGCTTTCGGGTAGTGCAAGCGTTCCCGCCGGGAACCACCTGACAGCATGTCATTAAGGAGCATCAAAATGCCCAAGATGAAGACCAAGAGCGGCGCCAAGAAGCGCTTTTCGGTCCGCGCAGGTGGTTCCATCAAGCGTGGTCAGGCCTTCAAGCGTCACATCCTGACGAAGAAGACCACCAAAGTTAAGCGTCACCTGCGTGGTGCCGTTTCGGTGAACGAACGTGATGTCGCATCCGTTCGCGCCATGTTGCCGTACGCGTAAGGAGATAGCACATGTCCAGAGTTAAACGTGGTGTAACGGCTCGCGCCCGTCACAAAAAAGTCCTGGCCCTGGCCAAGGGTTATCGCGGTCGCCGCAAGAACGTCTATCGCGTCGCCAAACAGGCGGTGATGAAGGCTGGTCAATACCAGTACCGTGACCGTCGTCAGCGGAAGCGTCAGTTCCGTTCCCTGTGGATCGCCCGTATTAATGCTGCAGCTCGTGAGCTGGGCATGAAGTACAGCACCTTCATGAATGGTCTGAAGAAGGCCAACATCGAAGTCGACCGCAAGGTTCTGGCCGATCTGGCTGTCTTCGATCAGCCGGCTTTTGCTGCCCTGGCTGCACAAGCCAAGGCCAAGCTCGACGCCTGAGCGAAAGCTTGAAGAAAAAAAGGAGGCGCAAGCCTCCTTTTTTGTTGGTGGCGTTTTTTCGTTGGTTAGTCGGTAGTTATGTTGGTACAAGTGCATGGACAATCTCGATCAGATCGTTAGCGAAGCGCAAGCCGCCTTTGCTGCCATTTCCGACCCGGATGCGCTGGAACAGGTCAAGGCCCGTTTCCTCGGCAAGAGCGGTCAGATTACCGAACTCCTGAAAGGCTTGGGCAAGCTGCCCCCCGAGGAGAAGAAAACCGCCGGTGCGGCAATTAATGTCGCCAAGACGGCAGTTGAAAATGCGCTCAATAAGCGCCGCGAAGCGATTCGCAAGGCGGCGTTGAATGCACGCCTGGCCGAAGAGGCCCTGGATGTCACGCTGCCCGGACGCGCTGAAGCGCGCGGTGGCCTGCATCCGGTAACGCGGACGCTGGAGCGTATCGAATCCCTGTTTGCTTCCATTGGCTTCGAAGTCGCCGATGGCCCGGAAATCGAAGAGGATTTCCACAATTTCACCGCGCTGAATACGCCCGAGGATCACCCGGCGCGTTCGATGCACGACACCTTCTACTTGCAGAACCCGGACGGCTCGCTGGCCGACAAGGTGCTGCTGCGTACGCACACCAGTCCGATCCAGGCGCGTTACATGCAGGCGCATGTGGCGAAGTACGGTCAGCTGGAAAAGATGCCGGAAATCCGCATCATCGCGCCGGGCCGCGTCTATCGGGTCGATTCCGACGCGACCCACTCGCCGATGTTCCACCAGGTCGAAGGCCTGTGGGTCGGCGAGAACGTCTCCTTCGCCGACCTGAAGGGCGTCATTGCCGATTTCCTCAAGAGCTTCTTCGAAACCGACGACCTGACCGTGCGTTTCCGCCCGTCCTTCTTCCCGTTCACCGAACCGTCGGCCGAGATCGACGTCGCCTTCATGAGCGGCGCGCTGAAGGGCCGCTGGCTGGAAATTGCCGGTTGCGGCATGGTCCATCCGAACGTGCTGAAGATCGCCGGCATTGATCCGGAGAAGTACACCGGCTTCGCCTTCGGCTTCGGCCCCGACCGTCTGACCATGTTGCGCTACGGCGTCAATGATCTTCGCCTGTTCTTTGAAGGCGACCTGCGTTTCCTGAGGCAATTCGCATGAAATTCTCCGAATCCTGGCTGCGTACCCTCGTCGATCCCAAGCTGACGAGCGAGGAGCTTTCCCATTTGCTGACCATGGCCGGCCTTGAAGTCGAGGAACTGGACCCGGTTGCCCCGGCTTTCGACAGCGTGGTCGTTGCCCATGTGCTGGAAGTCGTCAAGCATCCCGATGCTGATCGCCTGAACGTCTGCAAGGTTGATACTGGCAGCGGCACGCCAACCACCATCGTTTGTGGTGCGCCGAATGTCGCCGTCGGCCTCAAGGTGCCGTGCGCGCTGCCCGGCGCTCAACTGCCTGGCGATTTCACCATCAAGATTGCCAAGGTACGGGGCATCGAGTCCTCGGGCATGCTGTGTTCGGCCAAGGAACTGGGCATCGCCGAAGAGGCTGCCGGTTTGCTGATCCTGCCGGCCGACGCACCGGTTGGTCAGTCCATTCGCCAGTATCTCGATCTCGACGACAACCAGTTCGAGCTGAAGCTGACGCCGAACCGTGCCGACTGCCTGTCGCTGCTCGGTATCGCCCGTGAAGTTGGCGCCATCACTGGCGCGACGACCAGTTTGCCGGTCGTGCCGGAAGTACCGGCGACCATCGCCGATCTGCGTGCCGTCGTGCTCGACGCACCGGAAGCCTGTCCGCTGTATTGCGGTCGTGTGGTGAAGTCTGTTGACGCCAAGGCGCTGACGCCGGAATGGATGAAACGCCGGCTGGAACGCAGTGGCATCCGCGCGATCTCGGCGCTGGTCGATATTACCAATTATGTGATGCTCGAACTTGGCCAGCCGCTGCACGCCTTCGACAACACGAAGCTGGAAGGCAGCGTGCATGCCCGTTTGGCGAAGCCGGAAGAAAAGCTGCTGCTGTTGAACGAGCAGACGATTGCGGTCGACGCCGATATTTTGATGATTTCCGACGACGTCAAGCCGCTGGCTATGGCAGGCATCATGGGCGGCGAGGAGAGCGGTATCACGCTGGAAACGAGCGAATTGTTCCTCGAATCCGCCTTCTTTGCGCCGAAGGCCATTGCTGGCCGAGCCCGTCGCTACGGTTTCGGTTCGGATGCCTCGCACCGCTTCGAGCGAGGCGTCGATTTCGGCGGTACACGCCGCGCCATCGAGCGTGCGACACAACTGATCCTGGAAATCTGCGGTGGTCAGGCTGGCCCGGTGGTCGAGGCCAAAGCGGCATTGCCGGCGCGTCCGCCGGTACGCTTGCGCACCGCCCGCGCTGAAAAGGTACTCGGTTTGCCACTTGGCGCCGAACGCATTGCTGGCCTGTTCAAGGGTCTGGCTTTGTCCTTCGAGCAGCAGGGTGACGATTTCCTGGTGACGCCGCCGTCGTGGCGCTTCGACATGGAGATCGAAGAAGACCTGATCGAGGAAATCGCCCGCCTGTACGGTTACGACAACATCCCGTCGCCGGCCCCGCGTGGCCGCCTGAAGATGCAGTTGCAGCGCGAAGCGCAGCGCCCAGCATTCCGGGTGCGCCAGATGCTGGCCGACCGTGGCTACCAGGAAGTGGTCAATTTCGCCTTCGTCGAGGAAGGCTGGGAAGCCGATTTTGCGGCGAAGACCGAAGAAGCCGACCTGATCCGCCTGGCCAACCCGATTGCCAGCCAGATGGCGGTGATGCGGTCGACGCTGTTCGGCGGCCTGATTGCCAATCTGGTGACCAACCTCAAGCGCAAGCAGAACCGCGTCCGCCTGTTCGAAGTCGGTCGTACCTTCCACCGCGATGCGGCAGCGCAGCCGGTACAGGGCTTTCACCAGCCGTGGAAGCTATCCGGCCTGGCTTTTGGCGGTGCCTTGCCAGATGGTTGGGCGAGCGATGGTCGCAAGATCGATTTCTTCGACGTCAAGGGTGATATCGAGGCTTTGCTGGCGCCGGCCGCGCTGCGTTTCGAGAAACTCGTCCATCCGGCGCTGCATCCGGGACGGGCAGCGCGTGTCTTGCTTGATGGTCGTGACATCGGCTGTGTCGGTGAGTTGCATCCGGAATGGGTGCAAAAATACGAGTTGACCGCTGCACCGGTACTGTTTGAGCTTGAATTCGAGGCGCTCAAGGGAGTTGTTGTTCCTGCTTACACTGAGGTTTCGAAATTTCCGGCAGTGGTGCGCGACTTGGCTGTTGTGGTCGACCGTGATCTTGCGCTTCAAGCCCTTTTTGATGGCTTGAAAAATGATTTGCCGGCCTTGGTTAAAGACCTTCAATTGTTCGATGTTTATGCAGGAAAAGGAGTTCCGGAAAACAAGAAAAGTCTTGCGTTACGGATAGTTATGCAAGATACTCAACGTACTTTGCAAGATCCGGAAGTTGATGCTGCGGTGCAGCAACTGATAGCCTGTCTGGAGAAGACGTTTGGCGCCCAACTGCGAGCCTGACGAAAGATTGAATAAGATGACGCTGACCAAAGCCGAACTCGCCGACCTGCTGTTCGAGAAAGTAGGACTCAACAAACGCGAGGCCAAAGATATGGTCGAGGCCTTCTTTGAGGAAATTCGTAACTCTCTGGAAACGGGGGATGGCGTCAAGCTGTCCGGGTTTGGGAATTTTCAGCTGCGTGATAAACCCCAGCGCCCAGGACGTAACCCCAAGACCGGGGAGGAAATTCCTATCACGGCGCGTCGTGTGGTGACTTTCCATGCGAGTCAAAAATTGAAGTCTGATGTTGAGCTTGCTTTCGATGGAATTGCGGCCTAAAAGTCCGGGCAGCGAAGATCTGCCCCCCATTCCTGCCAAGCGTTACTTCACCATCGGTGAGGTCAGCGAGTTGTGTGGTGTCAAACCGCACGTGCTGCGTTATTGGGAGCAGGAGTTCAATCAGTTGAAGCCGGTCAAGCGCCGTGGAAATCGACGTTATTATCAGCACCACGAAGTGCTGCTTGTCCGTCGGATTCGCGAGCTTCTTTATAATCAAGGGTTTACGATTAGTGGTGCGCGTAATCGCCTTGATGAGGGAGGGGCTGTTGAGCGGTCAGCGGTAGAGATTGGTGATGAAGTACAAATGTCTGCCAGCCTGCGTAGCGAATTGAAGTCAATAATCGAGATGTTATCGGTTTGAATTTGCTGGGTTTGGCAGTATAATGATCGGCTTGTCGGGGCGTAGCGCAGCCTGGTAGCGCACTTGCATGGGGTGCAAGGGGTCGCGAGTTCGAATCCCGCCGCCCCGACCAAAAACATAGAAAACCGGCTTAGGCCGGTTTTTTTATTTATATATTGAAAAACATATACAGACAAATTAGATTACGCCACTGATATTTGTTTTTCTTGGGGGTATTATGGATTTGTCTTCGCTTTCGTTGATTGAGTTGCGTGATTTGCAGCAGCAGATTCCTGCAGAACTAAAACGCCGTGAAATTGTTGAAAAAGCAAATGTGCTCAGTGAAATGCGAGCTTTAGCCAAGGCGCGCGGATTCTCTATCGAAGATTTTCTGGGCAAGGAAGTAAAAGACAAGGTTTCCACTGGCGTGAAGGTCAGGGTTAAGTACCGTCATCCGCAGAATGCGGAACTTGAGTGGACTGGCCGCGGGCGCAAACCGAAGTGGGTTGAGGCTTGGCTGGCCGCTGGTTCTTCTCTGGATGCTCTGTTGGTTTGATCTATGAGAATCTTGCTCAGTAACGACGATGGTTATTTTGCTCCCGGTCTTGCTGCTTTAGCCGAAGCATTGTCCGGCTTGGGTGAAATCATAGTTGTCGCGCCTGAGCAGAATCGTAGCGGGGCCAGCAACTCCTTGACTTTGGATCGGCCGTTGATGCTGAAACAGGCGGCCAGCGGGTTTTTTTTCGTGAATGGTACGCCGACGGATTGTGTTCATCTGGCGGTGACCGGAATGCTGGATTCCTTGCCTGATATTATTGTTTCCGGGATTAATTCCGGGGCCAATATGGGTGACGACACCATTTATTCCGGAACGGTGGCTGCTGCCACTGAAGGTTATTTGCTCGGTATTCCTTCGATTGCCGTTTCCATGACCAGCTTCGCCGGGCTTAATTACACTACAGCCGGTCGTGTTGCGCGTGAATTGGTCGAGCGGTATGTCAATAATCCGATTCCGGGTCCGGTATTGTTGAATGTGAATGTTCCCGATATTCCCTACGAGCAATTGACCGGTATGGAGGTGACCCGCTTGGGGCGCCGCCATAAGGCAGAACCGGTGGTTCGCATGACTTCCCCGCGTCAGGAAACAATGTATTGGATTGGTGCAGCTGGTGCTGCGGCCGATGCTGGGCCGGGAACGGATTTCTACGCGGTTGAACAGAAGCGCGTTTCGGTGACTCCCCTGCAGATTGATCTGACGCATATGAATCAGTTATCTGCCATTCGTCAGTGGATTCAATGACAGCTCACGGTCTGCAAGGGATAGGCATGACTTCGCAGCGGACGCGGGCGCGGATGATTGAGCGTTTGCGTGAAAAGGGTATCCGCAATGAAACTGTGCTCATGGCCATGGCAGCAGTGCCTCGACATGTTTTCGTCGAGGAGGCTCTCGCTTCCCGCGCCTATGAAGATACGGCGCTTCCGCTTGGCATGGGTCAGACCATTTCACAGCCTTTTATCGTTGCCCGGATGATCGAACTGCTACTTAATGGACGTCCGGCATTGGGCAAGACATTGGAGATCGGGGCTGGTTGTGGTTATCAGGCCGCTGTTCTGGCTCAGTTGAGCAAGGATGTCTATGCGGTCGAGCGTTTGGCGCCCTTGCTGGAAAAAGCCAAGGCCAACATGCGTGTTCTCCAGCAGTTCAATGTCCGTCTCAAACATGCTGACGGTCATTTTGGATTGCCTGAGGCTGGTCCATTCGACAGTATTATCGTTGCTGCTGCTGGCGCTGGTATTCCACCTGATTTACTCCGGCAACTCGCTCTTGGTGGGCGCATGGTCTTGCCTGTCGGCGGGCAGGAGCAGTATCTTTGTCTCGTTGAACACACCCCCAACGGCTTTACGGAGATGCGACTTGACCCGGTTCGGTTTGTCCCTTTGCTCCCTGGAACACAATGATCAAAGTATTTTTCCTGCTTTCTCTGCTGTTTTCACTCGCCGCCTGTACGCAAGCGCCAGCGCCGACTGTTGATCGTTCGCCGACGGCTCTGGCGCGTGCGGCTGGGCCGGGGGAGTATCTGGTCAAGCGGGGCGATACACTTTACCGAATAGCCCGCGAAAATGGGTTGGATCATCGGGAGTTGGCCGCGCTCAATAATATCGATAACCCATCAGCCTTGCGCGAAGGTCAAATCCTCCGCCTGCGCACAGTCGTTCAAGGGGCAAGCGCGCCAGCCAGCGCGCCGATGGCTATACCGGTCGGTAGCGCTAGCGCTATTGAGTCCAGGCCGCTTGATGCCTCTCCCTCGCTTACCGCTGATAGCCGACCGAACGGAACGATACAGGACCCCAAAGGGGGGAAGCAGCCTTATTCCGATGAGGCGTATGCTCGTTTGAGTAATCTGGCGCCGGCTACCTTGCCTGCCGTTCCAGTGGTTGCGCAAACGCCGGTCACCGCTACGCCACCTGCACCTGTATCCGAGTCCGCCGGGCCGGCTCAGGTAGAAGGCGTTGTTTGGGCCTGGCCGAGTTCGGCAAAAATCAAGACGGGTTATAACGAGGCAGGTAACAAGGGGATCGATTTCGCCGGCAAGCTGGGTGATCCGGTGCTTTCAGCCGGGGAGGGCAAAGTGCTTTACGTTGGCGATGCACTGGCCGGTTACGGAAAATTGGTGATTGTCAGGCACAGTACAGAGCATCTTTCTGTCTACGCCCACAACAGCAAGATTCTTGTCAAAGAGGGGCAGGCGATCAAGATCGGACAGAAAATTGCCGAGAAGGGCAGTACTGGAACCGACAGCGTCAAATTGCATTTTGAGATCCGCAAACAGGGTAAGCCGGTTGATCCGATGCCCTTCCTGCCCAAGCGGTGAGTTTTGGTAATGGGTGTCAGCGAAGAGGAAATCGAAGAAACTGCCGGACAGCCTGAGCTTGATGGTTGCGAGGCGTCATTTGACGCTAGCAGCAAACTTGAAGTCTCGGCGGGTGAGCATGGTTTGCTGGAGGATGTTACTCAGCTTTACCTGAATGAAATCGGTGCGAAACCCCTGTTGACCCCGGAAGAAGAGCTGGCTACTGCCCGCTTGGTATGTGCTGGTGTTTTTTCTGCCAGACAGAAGATGATTGAGCACAATTTGCGGCTCGTCGTAAACATCGCCAAACACTATCTGAATCGCGGTATTCCCTTGCTTGATCTGATCGAGGAGGGCAATCTGGGTCTGATTCATGCGTTGGAAAAATTCGATCCCGAGCGGGGGTTTCGTTTTTCCACTTATGCGACCTGGTGGATTCGCCAAAGTATAGAGCGCAGCATAATGAATCACTCACGGACGATTCGTTTGCCTGTGCATGTGGTCAAGGAAATCAACGTGGTGCTGCGGGCGATGCGACACCTGGAGTCGGCCGATAGCCGCGAAGCGACGATCGAACGCGTGGCTTTGTTGATTGATCGTTCGGCAGACGATGTGCGGCGCATCCTGTCGTTGAACGAACATATTGCGTCTCTTGATGCGCCTCTGGATATCGATCCCAATCACACGATGGCGGAACTGATTGCCGACGATTCGGGTGGCGGTGATCCTGAGTCCTTGCTGCAGTCCAGCGAAATCGGCTCATTGCTTGACGACTGGCTGGCACAACTGACGGAGCGTCAGCAGCAAGTTATTGAACGCCGTTATGGTTTGAATGGCGCTGATGTTGCGACGCTTGATGCCATCGCGCTCGATTTATGTCTGACCCGGGAACGAGTTAGACAGATTCAGATGGAGGCGCTTGATCATTTGCGCCGGATCATCAAGCGCGGCAATATTTCCCGCGACTCCGTGTTGTAAATTCTGCGGTCAACGCTGGTTCATGGCTGTTTTTTCGTCACCCGTTAAAGGCATGCGACGGCGGATTTCTTCGGACAGTTGGAATACCGACATGGCGTAGAAGCTGGAGCGGTTGTAGCGGGTGATCACGTAAAAATTCTCGAAGCCCAGCCAGTATTCGGTATCCCTTCCAGGTGAGACAAGATCGACCAGTGTTACGGTAGATTCCGGCGCGGCGTTTGCTTTGATGCCACGCAGGAACAGATCGCCAGCTTTCAGGCTGGGACGAATGCCGGCTTCGATCAGCGAGGCATCCGGTGTGCCGGGCAATTTGGCCGGGATGGCGACAGGTTGCCCGGCCTGCCAGCCATGTTGTTCGAGAAAGCGTGCCACACTGCCGATGGCATCTTCCAGGCTGTTGCTCAGATCGATGCGTTCGTCGCCATCGAAATCGACGGCATAGCGTCGCTGGCTGCCCGGCATGAATTGAGGAATCCCGATGGCACCGGCAAATGATCCTTTGACGGATAGCGGGTCCAGTCTGTTTTCACGGCTTAGCAGCAGGAATTGTTCAAGTTCGCTGCGGAAAAAGTCGGCCCGTCGGGGATATTGAAAGGCCAGCGTGGCAAGTGCTTCCAGAACGCCAAAATTTCCGGTGTTTTTGCCGTAGACGGTTTCGATGCCAATGATGGCAACGATGACCTCTTCTGGAACCCCATAGAGCGCGCGCGCCCGGGCCAGGGTAAGGGCATTCTCCTGCCAGAAACGAACGCCGCCATTGATGCGTTGTTCGTTGATGAAACGTGGTCGATAACGTTCCCATGACCGTTGGGTCGGCGAAGCCGGTGGTGCAATCAGTTGCAGCACTCGGCTGTTTGTCTGGGCAGCCGAGAATTGGTTGATCAGCGCCGTGGCATCGAAGCCATGTCGTTTTTCCAGGTCTTGGGCAAATGCAACGGCCTCGGGCAAATCGGCAATGCTGCTGGCGGTTGGGCCGGCAATGGCCATCCGGGCGCCAATGGCGAGGGCGAGAGCGGCAAGAATCTTGGTCAATCGGGTCTCCGTCGGGGTAGGCTGGCTACGGCTGCACGCAACGCAGCAAGGTGTTCGGTATTATCGGGTGCATAGCGGGCCAGCAAAAAATGTCGTACTACGGGTTCCATCTGCGGTATCAACGCCGGTTGCTTTGCCTGCAGGCGTTCAACAAGTGCCATTGGCGTTTCCCAAGGCGCGCAGTCTACCCCGGTTTTGCGTAATGCACGACGCCACAGGCGTATTTCCGGGGCCTCCGGTTTTGCGTTGTGCAGTGCCCACAACATGATCAGTATCAGGAGTGCACCGCATGCGATACCCAACGCAATGACCAGGTTGCGCCAGTCGGCTTCGGGTAGGCCGAGCCGGGATAGTAGTTCCAGCTGACGTTTGGCGTCGTAACCCAGTACTTGCTGATTCCAGGTGTTGTTGATGGCTTCCCAACGATGGCGCATGTCGCGTAACCATCCACCATGCATCTGCATGAAAATCGGTAGAGGCTCACCTGAGGGCAGTGCTTCGACAATGCCGTTGGTGATTCGGTCAGGGGCAACGACGGATGTCGGGTCGACCCTTATCCAGCCTCTTTTTTCCAGCCAGACCTCGGCCCAGGCATGAGCCTCCGATTGTCGTACAACGAGAAAACCATCGCGTGGATTCATCTCGCCCCCTTGGTATCCACCGATTACCCGGGCCGGAATACCCGCGCTGCGCATGAGTACGACAAAGGCCGTCGCATAGTGCTCGCAGAAGCCGCGTTTGCTTTGGAACAGGAAGTCATCGATGCTGTTGGGGCCGAGCAGGGGGGGCTGCAAGGTATAGACGAACGCCGGATCGGAAAACCACCGCAAAGCTTGGTTGACGATAGCTTGCGGATTACCGAGTGTGGCGCGCCACTCCTCGGCCATGGCGCGTGTTTTTGGATTGTTGCCCGGTGGAAGCTTGAGGTTGTGGCTCAATACGCCAGGTGACTCATCTGTATTCAACTGATAATTGAGCGCTGAGGAAATCCGGAAGTTCTGGCGCGTGTTTACCATTTTTTGTGCCAAAGCACTTAGCCGGCCATCAAGTGCCGCATCTGCCGGCAGGCTAACCGGTGCATCAAGGGCTAGCAGCCAGCGTTGGTTGTGTGCTTCCAGCGTGGTTTCGTAGGCAGTCACATCGCCTGTGTGCTGGATTGTTTCCGCACGACGTCTGCCCATTGACTGACGCCAGGTCGTTCCATCAAAGCTCTCCAGTACCGGACCACGCCAGTACAGTTGATGGCGCTGCGGGACGGGGCCAGCGAAGCGCACCCGGAAAGCAATTTCACCGCTTTGCACCAGGTTGGCGATGCTGCCGGGTGACATGCTGTCGGACAGGCCGGTTTTTCCGCTGTAAGCATCCTGGGGCATGCCCCAGAGTGGTCCGGATATCCGCGGGAAGAGCAGGTACAGCACGAGCATGAAAGGCAGCGACTGGAGCAGCAGTTGACCGGCGTAGTGCATATTCTCCTTGGCGCTCATTGCTGTCGCATGCAAGCGGATCAGGGTTGCCGTGACCAGCCACAATGCAACAAGCAGCCAGGCTCCGGTGAAGATGCTTTGCGAATAAAAATAATGCGTCAGCAGCAGGAAGTAGCCGAGCATGAGGAGCACGATAGCGTCGCGTCTGCTGCGCATTTCAAGCAACTTCATGGCCATGAAAATGACCAGCATGGCAACGCCTGGATCACGCCCGAACGGGCTACGGAACTCGCTCAGGATACCGACGCAACAACCGACGACAAGCAGCAGCAACAGCCAACGTTTTGGTTGGCGCCGGTCTTGTCGCCAGAGCCAGGTGGCCCAAAGGAAAAATGTGCCGCTTAATACCGACAGCCAAAGGGGAAGATGCGTGACATGCGGTAGCGTTGTGACCAGTGCGCTGACAAATAGCCAGGGGGGCACATCACGGGCCAGGTTTTCCTGATGCGCTGTGCTCATGGGGAAAAAAGCGCCAGTGCTTCGAGGCAGCGCTCCGAGTGGGATTGGCCGTTGGCGGCGGGAATCTCCCGGCCCGGCAAGCGCAGACCGTAAGTCAGATTCAGGCCGTTGGCTTCGAGTACCCAGCCGGCGAGGATGGAGAGACGGGTTTCGACGGACTGTCCCGGATCGGTTGCAGACCAGTCAAGGCTGAGTTCGGCATCGCTTCCACCTGCGAACAGCTTGATCAGCAAAGGACGCTGACCGTTATTGCGGGCGCTGGCTTTCCAGGCGACGTGGCGCAAGGCGTCGGCCGGTTGGCGTTCGCGGAAACCGGCAAAATCCTCCTGCCCACCAAGCCCGTGGCTGGCGTTGCCTTTGGTTGGTAGCGTGCTTTCCGGCAGTGTCGTGGTGATCGGTTGGGGATAGGCCAGGCAGCGCATGGCTGGCTGTAAATAACTCCACGCAGTAAATAAACCGAGTGGATAACGGGTGGACAGATGGATACGTGGCAATGTCAGCCAGCCGCGTTGCCGGGCTGGTAGTGGTACCAGGATTTTTGCCTGATCGTGGCCGTTGACCGCAATAACGCTGCTCAGTCCTTTTTCTGCGGCGAAATTGAGGTCGCGTCGCGGTGTAGGGCGATTGTTGTCGATGATCAACTCAAATTGGGCTGTTTCACCGACAAAAACCGGCGTACAGCGACCTGCTGTGATGCCCAGGCCGTGCAGGTTGCGAAAAGTGTGCACCATGCCAGTCAGGCCGAGCCCGGCCAAAAGGAAGACCAACGCATGACCGAGTGCCAGATTGTAGTTTATGGCGCCAAGCAGCATGACCACCAAGGCCAGGGAATACAACAAGCCGCCCTGTGAAGGGAGGATGAAGATACGCCGCTGATCAAGGCGAATGGGGGCTGTGCCGTCGGTTTTCCAACGGAACAAGCGTTGCTGCAGATTATCGATCAGGCGCACGGTAAGACTCAGGGAATGGCAACGCGTTTCAGCAGGCTGTCGATATCCGTGCTGCTGGCCTGGTTGCCGCCTTGGGCCGAAGAGAGTCGGTGACGGGCGACTGACGGAAACACTGCCTGTACGTCATCGGGTAGCACCATGTCACGTCCGGCCAGCCAAGCCCAGGCGCGAGCTGCTGCCAGCAAGGCCAAGCCGGCTCGCGGCGACAGGCCATGACGGAATACCGATGTGTGACGGCTGGCTTCGACCAAGGCTTGAACATAGTCGATCAGTGGCGGCGCGGCGTATAGATCGGCAACTTCTCGTTGCAACTGCGGTAGTTGTTCCGGTGTCAACAGGCTATCCAATTGCTCAGCCCGGGTGCGCCGACCGCCGGAAGTCAGTAGTGCGCGCTCCGCATCGCGGCCGGGGTAACCCAATTCAATGCGCATCAGGAAACGATCAAGCTGCGATTCGGGTAAGGGGAAAGTACCGATTTGATGCGAGGGATTCTGTGTGGCAATGACAAAGAAAGGGCTGGGCAGGGCGCGGGTTTCACCTTCGATGCTGACTTGCCCTTCCTCCATCGCTTCGAGCAGGGCACTCTGCGTTTTTGGTGTGGCGCGGTTGATCTCGTCGGCCAGCACGAGTTGAGAAAATACAGGTCCTTGAATGAAGCGGAAATCGCTGCGTTCACGATCAAAAATGGAAACGCCGGTAATGTCAGCGGGTAACAGGTCGGCGGTGAATTGGATACGGGAAAAATGCAGGCCGAGCAGTCGGGCCAGGGTGTGCGCCAACGTGGTTTTGCCGAGTCCCGGCAGGTCTTCGATCAGTAGGTGGCCACCGGCTAGCAGGCAGGTCGCCGCCAGTCTGACTTCGGTTTCCTTGCCCAGGATGATCTGGTTAGCAGCATTGAGGACAGGCATGAAAGCATGCGGTCGACTGCCCAAAGAGGGAGAGTTTGTTATTGCCATGAGGGGGGCCAATTTGTGGAAAGCGCTCCCAGCATATTCTAATGCTTGAAGCAGCCGGCGAAATAAGACGATAATGACAATTCGACGAGCGCCACCCAGGACGCCGCATCGCAGAGAGAGAACAAGTGACGACCACTGCCTTCATCACCCATCGCGACTGCCAGTTGCATGATATGGGCACGCATCACCCGGAATGCCCGCAACGTTTGACCGCGATCAATGATCATCTGATCGCGCAGGGGATAGATGCCTATTTTGTTTATTACGACGCGCCGCTGGCGACCTTCGAGCAGTTGCTGCGGGTCCATCCCGCTTCTCACCTCGAGCGGATCAAGCGGGCTTCCCCTGAACTCGGTGTCGTGCATCTCGACCCGGATACCGCCATGAATCCCCATACCTGGCAGGCAGCCTTGCGCGCCGCGGGCGCAGGATGCATGGGCGTTGATCTGGTGATGAGTGGTGAGTGCGAAAACGCTTTCTGTGCTGTTCGCCCGCCCGGTCACCATGCCGAAAAAGCCAATCCGATGGGCTTCTGCTTTTTCAACAATATCGGCGTGGCAGCGCGTCATGCCCTGAAAACGCATGGACTGGAGCGCGTGGCGATCATCGATTTCGACGTTCATCACGGGAATGGCACCGAAGATTGTTTTGCCGGTGATGAGCAGGTGTTGATGTGCAGTATTTTCCAGCATCCGTTCTACCCCTACAGCGGCGCTGACAAGCCCGCAGCCAACATGTGCAACGTGCCGTTGGCTGCCGGGAGCGGCGGAGAGGAATTCCGCGATGCCGTCATGCAGGTGTGGACGCCCCGCCTCAAGGAATTCAAGCCGCAGATGATCTTCATCTCTGCCGGCTTCGACGGCCATTACGAAGATGATATGGGCGGGCTGAAACTGGTCGAGAAGGATTTCGCCTGGTGTACCGATCATCTGAAAAAGCTTGCTGCGGAATTGTGCGACAAGCGCATCGTCTCGATGCTTGAAGGCGGTTACGTGATGACCTCGCTGGCGCGCAGCGTTGGTGCGCATTTGCGTGTGCTGGCAGATTTGTAATTACTGCTTTCTTTGGAAAAAAGCCGGGCTGGGTTAAAATCCGGCCCTCTTTTTTCATGTTTCCAACGTTTTTACGGATAAATCCATGGCGTTGATTGTTCAGAAGTACGGCGGCACTTCAGTCGCCAATCCCGAGCGCATCAAGAATGTTGCCAAGCGGGTTGCCAAGTTCCAGGCACAGGGTCATCAGGTGGTTGTGGTTGTTTCTGCGATGAGCGGCGAAACCAACAAACTGATTGCACTGGCCAAGGAAATGCAGGCAACACCCGATCCGCGCGAACTTGATGCGGTTGTCTGTACCGGTGAGCAGGTCACCACGGGCCTGTTGGCCATGGGCCTGAAAGCGATTGGCGTAGATGCCAAGAGTTATACTGGCGCACAGGTCAAGGTATTGACGGACAGCACCTTTACCAAAGCCCGCATTTTGTCGATTGACGAAGCCAATATTCGTCGCGACCTCGATGCCGGCAAGGTGGTCATCGTCGCCGGCTTCCAGGGCGTAGACGAACACGGCAACATCACGACGCTCGGTCGCGGTGGCTCGGATACCTCAGGCGTTGCGTTGGCGGCTGCGCTGAAGGCCGACGAGTGTCAGATCTACACCGACGTCGATGGCGTCTACACGACCGATCCGCGTGTCGTGCCGGAAGCCAAGAAGCTCGATACCATCACCTTCGAAGAGATGCTGGAAATGGCCAGCCTCGGCTCCAAGGTGCTGCAGATCCGCTCGGTCGAATTCGCCGGCAAGTACAAGGTCAAACTGCGCGTTCTTTCCAGCTTCCAGGACGAAGGGGAAGG
>NZ_JAVBXX010000033.1 GCF_030824335.1 Azonexus sp. | reverse complement strand
GCCGCCGGCGCCGACTTGGCTTCTGGATTTCCATCGAAAGTGTCCACCATCGTTTTTAAGGGGACACGATCTTCGCGGTCTAGCGCGTCAATTTACAGATGAGTTTGCCGGGCGCTTACATTGGCGGCGCATCGCAGCCAATGCATCCGGCGATGTGGCGACGCAACCTATCAGCGTTCTGTCGCATCACCATAATCCGCGTCATTTGATGCAAAACGGCAAAGAAGCCCAGATCGAAATGTTCATTTTTACCGGTCGGTAGTAAAAGCGAGCGCAACATTTCGTGGAATAGACCTCCAATTTCCGGTGAAAAAAATACCGGCGCCACCCTATCCGCACTCCGAAAATCAAACCCGCAGGAATGGCATACATACAGTGGCCTAGCATCCTTCAATTCCCTCCCAAAGTCGCCACGATAAATCACAACAGGCGACCCGCACGCTGGACATGCATCATGTAATTCCACCTGATGTTCTGGGCAGTAGGTAAACAGCGCCACTCGCCATTGCTTGCGGAAATACGGGATCGTGTCTTTTGCCAGGCATTCAGGACAGAACTGCTGCCCAAATGCCTTATGCCGCATGCCATAGTTACGTATCGGCAAAATCCATCGAAGCTGCCCGACGGCCTGACGATGGGGATAGAGAATCCCACCGTAGGTCACCAATGCCGTTTGGAACACATCCTCATCGCTGCTCCCCGTATGCTGACAGAGGGCCTCAATCAACCACCGAGGCGGGTTGCGATCAATATCCCGATTCCACGGAGACAACTCATTGCCAAACAGCATCCAGGACAAGGTCTGCAGCTTGATTGCATTGGCTTCCGCCACGCGCACGATCCACGACGACAGTAGTTCATCCGGCAAGGGCTTCGGATGAGCCGGCCACACCTTGCCGGACAGCATGGCTCACAAGCCTTCGGGCTGCAGCCTTCGTTTTGACGGCGCAGCCCAATCGATGGATTCCAGCACATTGCGGTCGATCGCCTCCTTGCCAGAGCTCACCGCATGCACGGCGGCGGCCACCAGCAGATCGGAGATTTCTCCCAGAAAACCTTCGCTCATCGCATAAATACGGTCCGCCAGCGCAGGATCATGGAGATACGACGGATTGCGTAGCGGAATCATCCGCTCGAAAGTCATCAGCAGCCGGATATAGTCGTCGTCGTTTTTCCAGCGAGGCAGAACCGCATGCTCGAAACGGTTGGCCAACTGCAAATCCGTTTGGATCGCTCGAAATGCATCGCGTGTCCCGACACCGACGATGGGAATTTCCAGCTCGTTCCCCAAAAACTTGATCACGTTCAGAAAAATCTTCTGGCGGGTCAGATTGCCGGCGAGGATATGATGAATCTCGTCGATCACCAGCATACGCAAACCAACGGCACGCATCAGTTTGATTGCCTGAAACTGTTTGCGATCAGTCCGATCACTCGGCTTGTAGGGCGCAAAGAGGAGTTCGAGGATGGCGTTGTAGAAACGACCTTCGTCAGGGACAGGCGGTGCCTGCACGAACAACACCGGCACCGTCACGTTGCCGCCTTCCACGTTGTCGTCCGGGGGATGCTTGGCGCAAAAGCGTTTCACCACCATGGTTTTGCCGTTGTTGGTATCCCCGACAACGAGCAGATTCGGCATCCGGTGCGACTTGGGATGTGTCAATAACGAATCCAGCCGATCAAGGACATCTTTTGCCTTGTCATAGCCAATCCATCGCGGAGAGCGAATGTAGGCAATACGCTCTGCATCCGGCCGCAGCAGATAGGCAGCAGCCTTTTCGGACAAGTGAGCGGTGGCGTCAGACATCTTGCAGGTCGTCCGCATCATCATAGGGCTTCAGGTCGCGGCGTGGCGGCGGTAAAGGCGGTAGCCTGTCTTCAACTGCTACCGGCTGGCGTGGCACATGCGCACCCGCCTTCGCCACACCGACGCGCTTGCGCTCGTTGTTCCGTCGGGTCTTCTTGGTGACTTTTTTGGCCTGCTCTTCAATCTCCTGCATCCTGTCATAGGCCGCAAAGATCCGATTCTCATCGACCGGCACGGTCGGTTGCTCCTCCAGGACTCGCCTTTCAGCAGCGCGCAGCTCCCAGATGCTGATCGCCGGATGGGACGTGTTTCGGTAAGGGATCGCAAAGTACTGACGAATTTCCGGATCGTAGAACCAAATCACGCTGATATCTCGCGGGTCCCGGCGACACAGAAACTTCCTTTTGATCTTCGGCTGATCGGGATCGGGTTCATTCACCCAACGCCGAAGCACGTCGTGCTGGTATTCGATGTGGTCCCAGACGATGCCGTAGTGCTGCACTGTCCGGGTTTCAAAGGGTATCAAATCCAACTTCAATTTGATATCGTCACTGATGCGCTCCGGTAGCCCGATCCCTGGTTGCTTCTTCGTTCCCAGAATCCCTTGCTGCCATTTGGCAATCGGCGACATACCCAGCGATGAATGCGGTCGTTGGTGATAGACATTGACGCAAAGATGCGTGAACCATCGCTCAAATTCCTTGAGACTCATCGTTGCCTCGCCATCGGAATCGTACTTTCCGCGTTCCGTTGTGTTGGAAAACGTCGTTCCTGGCAGGCTATGAATTTCCTCGTTGAGCGTTCCCAACAAGCGTTCGATATGGGCGCCATAGCGCGGTTTTGCTACAGGCCGCCACTCGATATTCACGCCGTACTCCTGGCAGGCGATCTTGAGCATGTTGCCGCGAAACTCCTTAGCATTGTCAGCATGGATGGTTCGAGGCAGTCCCCAGCAGGGCCATTTGGCATCAATACCCAGGTTGATCAGCCAACTCTCCTTGGGAAGAATGGCATGTGTCAGCGCCAGTCCCAACGACAGATTCCCCGGTGGGTCAAAGGAAATGTAGTAGCCAAGAATCATGCGCGTATAGACGTCGATCAGAAGCGTCAGCCAGGGGCGTCCAATAGGCAAGCGATGGATGTCATCGACCAGAATCGAATCGACTGGTGTGTGATCGACCTGCACCACCGCCAGCGGCTGCTCCGCACCAGGAAACTTGCCACGGAGTAGCAAGTGCTCGGCCTCGGCTGCCTTCGCGCCTTCGCGAGCTTTGGTTGTCTTGTACGAATCAAGGCGTTTGATTCGATTCCGAATCGTATTGGGATGCGGCGGCTTGAGCTGTGCGCGCTTGCACAGCTTATCGATTTCCCGGCTAATCTTCGCCGGGGACAATTTCTGATTGGTCAGGTATTTCGAATCGAGTACGTCCTTGATGATTTGCTCGACCGGCTCGGACAACAGGATTTTCCCGGCATCGACACGGCGACGGCGCAAAAATACCGAAATCCGGCCATCTTTCTCGTACTGGCGAATCCACCGATAGATCGATGCGTAGTGAACCTTGCACACCTCCGCGCGTGCAGCCACGTCATCGATGGTCCGGTTGGGCAGATCCAGCAGGGGTTGGATGATGCCGTAAATTCGCATCGCTTCTTGCCAATCCTTCTCGGGCACCACTGCCAAATCATGCTGAGGAACAGGCGGTTCCTCGTGGCCCGAAGCAAGATCGACAATTGCCACTTGCGAAAGCTTGCCGCTGTCGGCGTCGCGGATAACAACAGTCGTAAAATCGTGCGACTCCTGACTAATGACGTACGGTTTCCCTTGGTAAAAAACCGTCGCGCCGTAATTGAGGGCGAGTGGCTTAGTCATGCGAATCTCCTGATCGGAGAAGCCATGGTCAGCGTTTGCTGAAGATCGGCATGGAGTCGCCAGTTGGCGATCAAATACCAAATCGCTGGCAGATACTCGGCCTGTTGCCACGGATCGTCAGACAAATCCTGAAGGAGCTGTTCAACGCTCGCCTCCCCCAATCGCTCGGAGGCATGCAACACTGCCTCAATCGACGCCTTCGGAATTGTCCGGTTTCGATAGCCCAACAGGAAGCGGACGTTTGTCAGATAGGGCGTTCGTATTTCCACATCTGACACCAGATGGAATACCCAACCCTGCTTCCGAGCGTATCGGATGCCCTGCCGAAACTTGGAGCGCAGCTCGTCCCAATGCGCACGTAAATCGTCTCTGCACTTCACCTCGTATAGCCAAGGCGGACGTTTCAATTCATCGCAAAACTCGACGCGCACATCCGGGCGGTAGTAGCGCGGCTTTCCCTGCGCATCCTTCCATTCAATTTTGACCGGCTGAACTTCGTACCTTGCCACCTCTGGCGAGAACTCCAGGAGCGCAATAAAGTCTCTCTCTAATGGAGATTCGAATTGAGCTTCTCCTATCGCCTTGGTTTGTGCGGCGATACCCGTAACGTTTCGGTAGTTCTTCGGAATCTTTCGAACTGGCATTTACGTGAACTGCACAGAGGGATGTGAACATCAAACCAGAAGCATCTATTGATGTTCACAGTAGCCGTTATCTGTGTAATTTCAAGTAAAAACAGGCCGTCAAAAGCATTCAGCTTTGTAATTGATACGCCTGATTTAGCGCACGCCGGGCGGCGGTGCTGGCGGCCGGCCGGATGGGGGCGCCGGAATACCGGCTTCCTCTGCCTTAACCGGCTTTGAATAGCTGACATTGCCAGGCACCGGTACGCGATGTCCTTTGGCGTACATGCACTGGATATACGCATTGTCGTACTGGCGCTGGGTGCCGATGCCGGAACTCCTCCCCGCATCGCTACCGACAGCGCTCCCGGCCAGCAGACCAACCCCGGCACCCACAGCAGCGCCCCGGCTATTGCCGCCGATTGCTGCACCCGCCAAGCCACCGATAACCGTACCGACAACAGCACTGCTCAACGCCGATTCGCGCTGTGCCGAACCAGCTGCCTTGCCACCAATCAGATACATCGCATCATCACGGCACCATGCCTCATCGGCCCGAAATCGTTCGATACTCACACCACTCCCCGGTAGCACCATGACGCTCGGTCCGGTCGGAATGACTGTGCAAGCACCCAGCGCGAACAGAGCGGACAACAGGACGAAGGGGAGACGATACTGGCGCATGGCAGACACCTCTTATTTTTCAGGCTGAGGAAGGACGGGCAACCAGCCCTCGGCACAGTCGGCAACCGCGGGATAGTAGGCCCGCGCACTCTTGCAGTAGTACCAGTAATCGGCCGTCGTTGCGGCCGGCGGTGGCGCCACCTGTTCAATATAAACTGGCGGAAGAGGTGCTGGTGGCGCAATCAAAACCGGCGGAGGATAGTAAACGGGCGGCGGAAACCAGAACGGTGACCAAACCGGGCCAATAACCACACCAACATGGGTCCGCGGTCGATGTGGCGAATGCGCCCAAGCACTTTGAACCGTAATGATGCCCAGACAAATTACAACAGCGAAAACTTGATTGCGCTTCATGTCACCCCCAATCCTTACACTGCAAGCTTAGTCCACTGCCGCCCGAAGCGGCAGTGGAAAGTTGCTACAGCTTGTAAGCAACGCGGGAAATCAACAATCGTCGCGCTCGATCAACTCTGCACGCTTGCGCCTCAGACCTTCCGGCATTTTCAGCGTAGACCGATCCCAACCTTCAATGGTGAGCACTCGGTCCATGCAATCTTCCATGATGGCGTGTGCTCGCGCAGTGGCTTCGGCGATTGTCTGATGCACGGCCAGATCGTTGCCCGGCTCAAGCACACAAGCGTTCTGATAGCGGAACAGTTCGCGCAGGCTGCGCAATTGCACGGCAACCTGTCCGGGGCAGGCGCACATGTAAATGGTCGCCTCCTCGACAATCTGCTCCACTTCCTGATCGGAAAATCGCTTCTGCAGGTTCATCAACACCTCACAATAGATTCATCTTTCTCGCTGCTTCACGCAGTTCACCGCGAAAGTCCGGGTGGGCGATGGCAATCAGGGCTTCGCAACGCTGCTTGGCACTCTTCCCACGCAACTGCGCAACGCCATGTTCAGTCACGACATAGTTGATGTCGTTCTTGCTGGTCGACACATGGGTACCCGGCGTCAAAGTCGGCACGATACGGGAGATCGTGTCGTCCTTGGCGGTCGACGGCAGCACGATGAAGGCCTTGCCACCGTTGGAACGATTGGCGGCGCGCACGAAGTCGGCCTGACCGCCGGTCCCTGAATAGGGCTTGGCACCGAGGCTTTCCGAACCACATTGGCCAAGGAAATCGATCTGCATCGTGGCGTTGATGCAGTGCAGGTTATCGTTCTGACCTGCCAGATATGGGTCGTTGGTGAAGTCGACCGGATGCATTTCCAGTGCCGGGTTGCGATGCATGAAGTCGTACAGCTTCTTCGAGCCGAGGGCGAAAGTCGCCAGCATCTTGCCACGGTGGTAGTTCTTCTTGCGGTTATTGACCACGCCGGCTTCAACCAGCGTCATGATGCCATCGCCGACCATTTCGGTATGGATACCGAGATCGTGCTTGTTGGTCAGCTGCATGACCACCGCGTCGGGAATGCCGCCGTAGCCGATCTGCAGCGTGGCGCCGTTCGGGATCATGTCGGCAACATAACTGCCGATGGCTTCCTGCACCGGTCCAATTTTCGGCAAACCAACTTCCATCAGCGGATCGCTGCTCTCGGTCAATGCCGCGACCTGGGAAATGTGGATATGGCAATCGCCGTTGGCGAAGGGGACGTTCGGATTGACTTCGAGAACGACAACGCGCGCCTTTTCAATCGCCGCCATCGTGTAATCCGGGGCCAGCGACAGCGAGAAATAGCCGTGCTCATCCATCGGCGAAGCCATGCTGAACACCACTTCGGATGGGGTCAGGCCGCGCTTGATCAGCATCGGCAGTTCAGAGAAATAGGCCGGCACGAAATCAACCCAGCCTTCCTGACCGCCCGGACGCGTTGCCCCGCCAAAGAAATAGGCGCTGTGCCGCACATGCTCGGTCGTCGTCGGATCGAGATAGCCATACTTGCGCAGCGGCAGAATCTGCGAAATCTTGATGTCGCGGTAATTACGGCGGACATCTGACAGGGCATTCAACAAACTGGGGGGCTCACCAACGCCGGTCGGTATGACGATGGTGTCGCCATCCTGCAGGACATGAATGGCGTCTGCCGCCGACATGCGTTTTTGTTGGTAGAGGGACTGTACGGACATGCGGTTCTCCTGAGCTTTTTTATTGGAAATGATGATCGCACGGCATTGTCTGCGGAAAATCGAGCCGAATCAAATGCCAACGCTTGTGCAACGCAGCAATCAGACCTTGCGATTGCTCCCGGCCACCATGCGGATTTCGAACAGCCGGCATTCCAGCGGCCCGTTGAACAAGGGCGTCTTGCGGCTGGGCTTCAGACCCAGGCCTTTGGGCAGCGTCAGATCGGCAGTAAAGAAGAAACAGTTCCAGCCGGCCCAGTGGCGCTTCAAGGCCGAGCCCAGTTGCGGGTAGAAAGCCGACAGTTGATCCTGTTCGCCGATGCGCTCGCCGTAGGGCGGGTTGGCAATCAAGATTCCATGTTCGTTGAGCGGTGCGATTTCCAGCACATCACCCTGGTCGACCGTAACAATATTGTCGAAACCGGCTTCCTGCAGATTGCGCCGCGTCGCACGGACGGCCTTGTCGTCGATATCCCAGCCACGAATGTCCATGCGCTCGGCCGGTTTGACGCGGGCTTCGGCGGCGGCACGGATGGTCGCCCAGGTCAGCGCCTCGAATTTTTTCAGCAGTTCGAAGGCGAATCCACGGTCGAGACCGGGGGCACGGTCGAGCGCCATCTGCACGGCTTCGAGCAGGAAGGTGCCGCTGCCGCACATCGGATCAATCAGCGGCGTACCGGGCTGCCAGCCGCTCAGCTTGAGGATGCCGGCCGCCAGGTTCTCCTTCAGCGGCGCATCCACGCTGGCCTTGCGGAAACCGCGTTGCCACAAAGGTTGACCGGAAGTATCGAGGTACAGCGTGCACTGGTTCTCGGTCAGAAAGACATGCACGCTGACATCCGGGTTACGCGTCTCGATATTCGGCCGTTCGCCGAAATCCTCGCGGAAGCGGTCACAGACGGCGTCCTTGACGCGCAGCGTGACGAAATCGAGTGACTTCAGCGGACACTTGATCGCCGTCGTCACCACCCGCATCGTCCGCGACACGGCGAAATGGTTCGGCCACAACTGACGCACCGCCAGGCGATAGATATCGTCCTCGGAGGCGTACGGCCCGGTGACGATATGCCACAGAATGCGGGTGGCGATCCGGGATTCCAGATTGGCCTTGTAGCAAACCGCCCAGTCGCCGGAAAAATGTACGCCGCCATGCGTTGACCGCAAGTCTTCGGCCCCAATGGCACGCAATTCGTCAGCCAGGACTTCTTCGAGCCCGCGCGGGCAGATGGCAAAATATTTGTTCATGTCAGAATGGTTTCAGGACAACAAGGAAAAGTACGATCAGCAAAACGATGACCGGCACTTCGTTAAAAAAGCGGAACCAGATGTGCGACTTGGTGCAGCGGCCATTTTCGAAGCTTTTGAGCAGTTGACCGCAATACACATGATAAGCCGCCAGACCGGCCACCAAGGTGGTCTTGGCGTGCAGCCAACCGCCGGTGAACCCGTAGGCGAACCACAGCAACAAGCCGGAACCCACCGCCAGCACGCCGAGCGGCGTCATGAACTTGTACAGTTTGCGCGCCATCAGCAATAGACGCTCGCGCTCGGCCACGCTATCGGCCGGCACCATCGCCAGATTGACGTAAATTCGCGGCAGGTAAAACAAACCGGCAAACCAGGAAATGACCATCCAGATATGCAGGGTTTTCACGACGAGCATGCACTTCTCCTTGCGATGGCCTCGGCAATGCCGGCATCCACGGTCGGATAGGCGAGGCGCAGTTTCAATTCGTTTGTCAGGCGTTGGTTGCCGATGCGTCGCGATTCGCGCATGAAGGACAATTGCATCGGCGACACGGCGCCGGCCAAGTCATCCCGGGCCAGACGCGGTGGGCGCGGCAAGGCAAAGGCATCAGCTACGCGGTCGAAATAATCGGCCATTTTCAGATCCGACGCGTCGACCACGTTGTAAATCCGGTTCGCCGCCCCGCGCCGCATCGCGGCGATGCAGGCCGCCGCCAGATCATCGGCATGAATGTGATTGGTGAATACATCATCGCGGTCAACCAGCGCCGGCAGGCCTTTTTGCAGGCGTTCGAGCGGCAAGCGATCGGCCGCGTAAATGCCGGGCGCACGCAGAATGGAAACGCACACACCCTGCCGGGCACCCCAGGCGCGCAAACAGTTTTCGGCATCAACCCGGCGCAGTGCACGCGGGTTATCCGGATTCAGCGGCCGCGTTTCGTCGATAAGGGCACCGGCACAATCCCCGTAAACCCCTGTCGTGCTTACGTAAATCAGCCGGCGTGGTAGACTTTTCGACTTGCCCAGTGCAGCAAGCAAATGCCGGGTCCGCGTATCGGTCAGACCACTGGCCGGTGGCGGTGCCAAATGCAGGATGATGTCGGCCAGACCAGCCAGCCGGTTCAGGCTGTGCCGGTCATCCAGATCACCCGGCACCGGTATCGCGCCGGCCTGACGCCAGGCGGCATGGCGCGAAGGATCGCGCAACAAGGCATGAACACGGATGTGTCCGCAACTGCGCGGGGCAAGGTGGGTAAGGATGCGGCGGGCGACGTCCCCGCTGCCGACAATCAGGATTTTTTGCACGTTGGCATTGTAGCCGACGACCAAGGGGAACCGATGCGCTACCAAGTGACAGTCCAGCCAAGCGGCCGCCAGTTTGCGGCTGAAACCGATGAAACCCTGCTCGACGCCGCGCTGCGCCAGGGCCTGACCATGCCTTACGGCTGCAAGGACGGCGCCTGTGGCGCCTGCAAGGGACAGGTGATGTCCGGCAGTGTCGAGCATGGCATGGCTCAGCCACACGCCCTGACCGATCAGGAAAAGACCGCCGGACTGGCGCTCTATTGTTGCGCCCGCCCCACCAGCGATTTGACCATCGAATGCAAGCAGTTGCGCTCGGCGCACGACATCCCGGTCAAGACCCTGCCGGCCCGTATCGAAAAGCTGGAACGACTGGCGCCGGATGTGATCGAGATTCACCTGCGCCTGCCGGCCAATGAACATTTGCAATTCCTCGCCGGCCAGTACATCGACATCCTGCTCAAGGACGGCCGCAAACGCAGTTTTTCGCTGGCCAATGCGCCGCGCGACGACGGCATGCTCGAATTGCACATCCGCCATGTCCCCGGCGGCTTCTTCACCGAGCAGGTGTTCACCACCATGAAGGTGCGCGACATCATGCGTTTCAATGGGCCGCACGGCAGCTTCCATTTGCACGACGACTCGAGCAAGCCGGTCATCCTGCTCGCCGGCGGCACCGGCTTCGCGCCGATCAAGGGCATCGTCGAACAGGCACTGGCCACCGACTGCAAGCGTCCGCTGCATATCTATTGGGGCGCCAAGGCCCGCGTTGATCTCTATCAACACGAACTGCCTGAACGCTGGGCGGCCGAACACACGCATATCAAGTACATCCCGGTGCTTTCCGAAGCCACCGCAGAAGACGCGTGGGGCGGTCGTTGCGGGCTGGTGCACCAGGCGGTCGTCAGCGACTTCCCGGACCTTTCCGGGCACCAGGTGTATGCCTGCGGTTCGCCAGTCATGATCGGCGTGGCCAAGCAGGAATTCGTCAATGTCTGCGGCCTGCCGGAAGAAGAGTTTTTTTCCGATGCCTTCACTTTTGCCAGCAACTGAAGACATGCCAAGAGCGGGGGATTTCCTATGTTGGGGGTAAGCGATTACGGTGCATTCATCGTCGCCATCATCGTTTTTCTAATGGTCCCCGGCCCGGGAAATCTCGCTTTATTGACGTCGACCGCAAAAGGCGGCGTTCGGGGCGGCATGGCGGCATGCCTTGGCGTCATTCTCGGCGACCAGGTATTGATGTGGCTGGCCGTGGCCGGGGTAGCGGCGCTGCTCAAGGCCAACCCAGCCCTCTTCCACGGCGTGCAATGGCTCGGCGCTGGCTATCTGGCCTGGCTGGGATGCCGGATGCTGCTGGCCAAACCTGGCGCGGCGCCGGTACTCGAGATCAAGCCCCGGCATTATCTCCGCCAGGCCATGATGATCACGCTGCTCAACCCGAAAGCCATCATTTTCTACATGGCCTTCTTTCCGCTCTTCGTTGATCCGGCACAACATCTCGGGTTGGTCACCTTCGCCTTCATGGCCGCGACCATCGCTTGCCTGACCCTGCTTTACTGCATCATTGCCATCGCGCTCTCCCGCGCCTTGAGCAAACATCTGCAGAGCAATCCGAAAGTATCAATTTTTCTGGAAAAACTGGCTGGCGTCCTGCTGATCAGTTTCGGCCTCAAACTGCTGACAGGCCGCTAGGAAAGTCGCACTGAAGTTGCTTTATTGCACAAGCTGATTAAGATGAAAACAAGGGTCCTCGCTCCAGTGCCTGTTATCGTGCATTGAAAATACGCTATGCAATCTGTGCCATGAACATCTCCGGCGTTTCCTCCTCCAGCAGTTATTACGCCTCAACCGGCAACCGGTCTGAGCGGGTTGCTGCATCCAATGGAGAAACGCCGAAGCAACCGACGGATGCAGAAAAGAAAGCAGGGGAACTCAGCCCGGAAGAGGCCAACCAGGTCGCCAAGCTGAAGGAAACCGACCGCAAGGTGCGCATGCATGAGGCGGCACACATGGCAGCCGGCGGCGGCATGATTACCTCGGGGGCCAGCTACACCTACCAGAAAGGCCCGGACGGCGTCAGTTACGCCACCGGCGGCGAAGTCGGCATCGACACGTCACCCGGCAGAACGCCGGACGAAACGATCAGCCGTGCCCAGCGAATTCGTGCCGCAGCACTGGCGCCAGCCGAACCCTCCGGCCAGGATATTGCGGTCGCCGGGCAAGCCACGCAGATGGAGCAACAGGCGAGAATGGAAAAGGCGCAGGAAAAACGGGAAGCCGCGAGCAGCCAGGGGAAAGTCGAAAACTTCTATGGCGCAAAAACCAGCGACACCGGCAGCAAGGTGAGTGCCTACGCCTGAAAACTACGGCTGTGGCTGCGTGCGCTGACCAGCAGCGACTAAGACCTCAGGAAAGCGCCTTACCAGAGCCATCTTTCATCCCCGGCAGAACGAGTTCAGCCAGTTCCTCGGCCAGCCGCTCCGGCGGCAGATCCGCACCTGGCGAATACCAATGCACCGTCCAGTTCAGCGCACCAAACAGCAAGCGGTGTAGCAAAGACTCCTTGATTCCGCCTTTGGCAGCAGGCGCCAATCGACGCAAGCAATTTTTCCAGATGGTTTCGTAGCGCTCCATCAGCACCATGACTTCGGCTCGCGCCGCATCCGACAACTCACGGGATTCATAGAGCAGCACCGTGACAAAATCCCGCGTCGGCGCATCGTGCAAGAATCCGACATGCTGCCGCATCAAGGTACGCAAGCGCTCCTCCGGCGTCATTCTGCGCCGTTCCAGCGCCTCGGCACCGAGCAGCACCTGACGCATGCCCTCGATGGCAATGGCATCGAGAATTTCACGCTTGCTCTTGAAATGGCAAAAGGTGGAACCGGAAGCGATGCCCACCGTATTGGTGATATCGCGAATGGTTGAGGCACCAAATCCTTTGTCACGAAACAGTGCCGCAGCAGCAACCAATATTTCGCCGCGTCGATTATTTTGCGCACACCGGGTCTTTGTGTTCTTTTTCATCGGTCAGTCCCCCATGAATGGAGAGTACCGGCGCTTCTCGAAACGCGTCGCATCCGCCACCACAGTAGATGAGAATGCGTCGTAAAGCTAACTATTTCGCAATCAGGGTTATTGCATGCCGGGGATGAAACTGGCGACGGCACCTGCCGGTATCGGACGGCTGTAAAGAAATCCCTGCGCTTTTTCGCAGCCGCCATCCATCAAGAAAGCCAGTTGCTCACAGGTTTCCACGCCTTCCGCCACGACCTCCAGGCCCAGCGCTTTGGCCAGGGCCAGCACGGCAAGGACAATCGCGCCGTTATTCGGCTTGCTTTCCATTTCGAGCAGGAAGGAACGATCAATTTTCAAACGATCAACCGCGAACGTACTCAGGTAAGTCAGGGATGAATAACCCGTGCCAAAATCATCAAGCGTCAGATACACACCCAAATCTTTCAGGCCGCGCAGGGTTTGCTGCACCCGCGGGGTATTCGTCATCAAGGCACTCTCGGTCAACTCCAGTTCCAGCCTGTGCGGCGCCAGCCCCGTATCGCTCAACACGCGGGTCACGATTTCGACCAAGGCGGCCTGTTCGAGTTGCCGCGGCGATACGTTAACTGCCACCCGCTCATTCCCCTGGCGCTGATGCGTCCAGCGAACGGCCTCGCGACAGGCGGCTTCGAGCACCCACTCGCCCAGCGGCAGAATCAGCCCGATTTCCTCGGCGACCGGGATGAAATCGCAAGGCTCGATCCAACCGTGTTCTGGGTGTTGCCAACGCAGCAAGGCTTCCCAGCCAATGACCCGGCCACCACCAACCTCGAACTGTGGCTGGTAGTGCAACTGGAACTCTTTACGCTCCAAGGCCAGCCGCATGTCCCTTTCCAGACGGTGCCGCGCCCGTACTTCGTCATTCATCCGGGCTTCAAAGAACATCCAGGCGTTGCGCCCGGCAGCCTTGACTTGATACATGGCGATATCGGCGGCCTGCAGCAGGCCATCAAGATCGCCGCTATCCCCAGGATAAAGACTGATCCCGATACTCGGCGAGGTATGCAAACAATGCATGCCCACCGTTACCGGGCGCGCCAGTGCGGCGCGAATTTTTTCCGCTACCGGCACAATGTCGCGCGGATCGGCTATACCGGCCAACAACACGACGAACTCGTCCCCGCCCAATCGGGCGACGGTATCGCCACCACGCACACAAGCGTTGAGGCGCCGCGCCACCTCGACCAGCAACTGGTCGCCGACCTGATGACCGAGACTGTCATTGACCTGCTTGAAGCGATCCAGGTCGATCAGCAACAAAGCTACGCCATGATCGCCACGACGGGCCGTGGCCAACAATTTGCCCATCCGGTCCTCGAGCAAGCGACGATTGGGCAGCCCGGTCAAGGCATCGTGGCGCGCCAGATAATCGATTCTCTCCTCGTGAGCCTTGCGCTCGGAAATATCGGCGAACAGCGCAACATAGCGGGTATTTCCGTGCGGCAGACGCACGGCATTGATACACAACCACTTCGGATAAATCTCGCCGTTTTTGCGTTGGTCCCAGATTTCTCCATGCCAATGATCTTCCTCAAGCAGGCAGCGCCACATCTCATGATAGAAATCCGCATCATGACGATCTGAGCGAAGAATGCGCGGATTCTGGCCAATGGCGTCTTCCGGCAAATACCCGGTAATCAGCGTAAACGCCGGGTTGACCCGGAGAATCGTGCCATCGCCGTCAGCGACCAGGATCGCCTCCGGACTGTATTCGAAGACCTCCTCGGCCAAGCGCAATTGCTCATCCGCCACTCGACGGCTGGTCACATCCTGAATGGTCAGGACAATGAGCCCGCTCTCGTCGCATGTAGGCGACGACACGAACTGCGCCGGAAAAGCTTGCTCCCGCCCACGCGACAACAGCATTGCCTCGAAGGCTTGAGCATGCGCCAGACGGTCTGGCAACTCTTCGCTCTGCCCGGTTTCCGGCGACAAACAACTGAAAACCTCCTGGACCGGCTGGCTGATTGCCTCGCACGCCTTCAAGCCAAGCAACGCTTCTGCCGCTGGATTGAGAAAGCGCACACGATGCGGCGGCACATCCTCGATCCCGATCACGCCTTCGGCAATCGCACTGACGATGCTCTGGCTCATTTCGTTGGCACGAGCAATCGCCGCTTGGACCTCCAGCGCCTTGCGCTGGGAAATGTCCACCGCCATTCCGAGAAAACCCTGCAAGGCTCCTGCCTCGTCCTTCACCGAGCTGACCGAGAGGAGAACCGGGATTCTTCCCCCATCCCGGCGAATGAAAGTCCATTCGCGCTCTTCGGCGATCCCGCGCCGCGCCTTGGCGACGAAAACCTCGAAACCTGGCTCGACCGGCTCGCCCAACTCCTCAGCCAGACTGCGCGCACGGGCAAGTACTTCGTTCCTGTCGTGGATCTTTTCCGGCGTACACAAACCAACCAATTCCGCCGCCGGATAATCCAGCATGCGCTCAGCGGCCTGATTGAAGCTGACGATCAGCCCATTGGTATCGGTCGCGATAATTGCCAGATTGGCGCTGTCGAGCAACGCCTTGCGCCACTCATTGAGCGCCATCAAGCGTTCATTGTGGATGCTCCGCTCCAGTTCGTGGCCGATCCATTGCGCCATCAGCTTGAGAAACAGGAAATCCTCTTCCGGATGCGGATGGTCAGCCCCCTGCAGACTGGCAAAACTGACAGTACCCCAAGGCACCCCATCGACCAGGATACGGGCACCCAGATAAGCTTCCAGATGAGATTTACCAAAACACGGATGCTGTTCCCACGCCGAACCCGTCGCCTGATCGAAGCCAACCGGGTTGGCGGAGGCAATCGTCACATTGCAATAGGTTTGATCAAGGGCCAGGCGCGCCCCGGATTGCAACTCCGGCCCGGCGGATGCCGCCGCAACGATTTCATAAACCTTATCGACAATCCGGGCAATGCAACCGATTTCCAGTTCAAAGGTCTGTCGCCCCAGTTCGAGAAGCGCCTGGAGTTTTTCGTCCATGACCAACTGATGATCGGCCGTGATCGCATGCAGCGCGGTGATGCGCTCGTAAGCAAGGGCGTGGGTCATAGGGCTTGGTGCCGACAGGCGTGTTTTCTCGACAAACAGGGATGAAATTGACAGCTAAATAACCGCCGGGTCGATTTTGTCTCAGCGCAATGACGCGGACAACCCGCAAGCGTCATTTTTGATGCACTGCAGCACGATTTGTTGCCCGAAGCTGACAAGCATGCGCTTTCCCGACCAAACCCGTGGGTTATTCGCCGAGATAGGCGGCCCGCACCTTGGGATCATGCAATAGTGCAGTCGACTCGCCATTCAGCGTGATTTCCCCGCTTTCCATGACATAGGCGCGCTGACTGGATTCCAGTGCCAACCTGGCATTCTGTTCGATCAACAGAATGGTCATGCCATCGGCGGCCACGTTGCGGATGACCTCGAAGATTTTCTGCACCATGATCGGCGCCAACCCCATCGACGGCTCGTCGAGCAGCAACAATTTTGGCCGGCTCATCAGCGCCCGGCCGATCGCCAGCATTTGCTGCTCGCCACCGGAAAGCGTACCGGCCAACTGGTCTTCCCGCTCCTTCAGGCGCGGGAAATAGCCATACATGCGTTCAAGATCGGCTGCGATCCCAGCCTTGTCATCGCGCACGTAAGCGCCCATGCGCAGATTCTCGAGTACCGACATCCGGGGAAGCATGCCGCGCCCTTCCGGGACCAGCGCAATACCCTTGCGGATGATTTCATGCGGTGCGATACGGCCGATTTTTTCGCCGCAGAAATGCACATCGCCGCCAACCGCGTTGATCATGCGCGAAATCGCTTTCAGCGTCGTCGTCTTGCCGGCGCCGTTGGCACCGATCAGGGCGACCGTCTCGCCTTCGTTCACATGGAAGGTGATGCTGCGCACCGCCTGGATGCCGCCATAAGCGACGTGGAGTCCGGTTACTTCAAGCACCTAGATAAGCCTCAATCACACGTTGATCTTTTTGCACGACAGCCGGCACATCTTCGATGACCAGCGCCCCGTAATCCAGTACCGCAACGCGGTCGCACAAGCCCATGACCAGCTTGACGTCATGCTCGATCAGCAAGACCGTCGTGCCGTCCTGGCGAATGCCTTCGATCAGCGCCCGCAACTCGCCAGTCTCGGTGGCATTCATGCCGGCCGCCGGCTCGTCCAGGCACAGAAGTTTCGGCTCGGTAGCCAGGGCGCGGGCGATTTCCAGCCGACGCTGGTCGCCATAGGAGAGATTCTTGGCCAGATCGTCGGCGCGATCTTCGATGCGCACGTAATGCAGCAACTCCATCGCCTTCTGCCGGATGGCCGCCTCCTCGGCGCGCGTCGCCTTGCTCTGCAGCATGGCACCGACCACCCCGGCAGCGGTGCGCACATGGCGCCCGACCATGACGTTTTCCAGCGCCGTCATGTTGCCGAACAGACGAATATTCTGGAAGGTCCGGGCAATGCCGCGTTCAGCCGCCTGATGCGGCGCATCGGCCTTGAGCGGTTGGCCGTCAAAGACAAAACCGCCGCCATCCGGAATGTACAAGCCGGTCATGCAGTTGAAAAAAGTCGTCTTGCCAGCCCCGTTCGGCCCGATCAGGCCATAAATTTCGCCACGCCGGATGCTCAGCGAGACATCGCGCAGAGCTTTGACCCCACCGAAGTGCTTGGCCACGGCATTTGCCGCGAGAAGAACATCGCTCATTTGACCGCCTCCGCCGTTGTCTGGGTCACAGCCACACAAGCTTTCTGTGTTTGTTCCCGACTACGCTCCGGTGCCGGCCACAGACCGGCCGGCTTGAAGCGCATGACGAGGACCAGGGCCAGCCCGAAGACCAGCATGCGCAGGCTTTCCGGATCGACCAAAACCTTGCCGAACAGGCTCATCTGCACCGGCACCACGGCGTAGCGCAAGACTTCCGGCAGGAAGGTCAGCAGCACGGCACCGAGAATGACGCCGGGAATATGGCCCATGCCGCCGAGCACGACCATCGCCAGCACCATGATCGACTCGATCAGCGAGAAGCTCTCCGGCGAAACGAAACCCTGCATGGCCGAGAAGATGCCGCCGGCAATGCCGCCAAAACTGGCGCCCATGGCAAAGGCCAGCAACTTGATGTTGCGCGTGTTGATACCAACCGCCTTGGCAGCGATCTCGTCCTCGCGGATTGCCTGCCAGGCCCGGCCAATGCGTGAATGCTGCAGGCGCAGGTTGATGATGATGACGAGAATCGCCAGCGCAACCAGCAGGAAATAGTATTTCTGCGGTCCACTGACCGCAAAGCCGAAAATCTGGCTGGTCCCGGCAAATTTGAAACTGCCGATCGTCACCGGATCGATCAGCGTGATCCCCTGCGGCCCGTTGGTGATATTGACCGGCGAATTCAGGTTATTCAGGAAAATACGCACGATCTCGCCAAAGCCCAGCGTGACGATGGCCAGATAATCGCCCCGAAGCTTCAGCGTCGGCGAACCGAGCAGCACCCCGAACACGCAGGCCATCAGCGCACCGATCGGCAAGATGGCCCAGATCGGAAAATGCAGGCCGAAGTGCGGACTGGCCAGCAAGGCCCAGGTGTAGGCGCCGACCGCATAGAACGCGATGTAACCCAGATCGAGCAGACCGGCAAAGCCGACGACGATGTTCAAACCGAGCGCCAGAAATACGTAGAGGATGGCGAAATTGAGAATGCGCACCCAAGCCTGACCGCCCATACCAACCACAAAGGGCAGCGCGACCAGCGCAATGGTAATCAGCGCAATTCCTGCGGTCGACCGCGGAGAAAGCCAGTTTTTCATGCATGCTCCGATGCGAAGGCAAGACGAGGCGGCAAGCCGACCGCTGACGAGACAGTGCTGCTGCACGGCAAGGAAGCGGGTGGCGCAGCCAACGAAGTATTGGTGAGTAGCGGGGCGTGCATCATGCGCGGTCTCCCGTTTTTTCGCCGAACAAACCCGACGGCTTGAACATCAGCACGATGATCAACACGACAAAAGCAAAAATATCCTGGTAGTGACTGCCGAGAAAACCGCCGGTGAAATCGCCGATATAACCGGCGCCCAGCGCTTCAATGATGCCGAGCAACACACCGCCGGCCATCGCGCCGGCCAGGTTGCCGATACCGCCGAGCACCGCTGCCGTGAAGGCTTTCAGGCCGAGCATGAAACCCATCTGGTAGTGGGCGATTTCGTAATAGCTGCCGACCATCACTCCGGCTACGGCCGCCAGCGCCGAACCGACAACAAAGGCAGCGGCAATGACCCGGTTGGTGTTAACGCCGAGCAAGCTGGCCACCGCCGGATTCTGTGCCGTGGCGCGCATCGCCATGCCGAGCTTGGTGCGATAGACGAGGAATACCAGACCGCCCATCATCGCAGCCGAGAGCAGCACGATGGCGACCTGGACCAGCGTGAAATGGGCGCCGGCGAATTCGAAATTGACCTTCGGCAGCAAGGGCGGGAAGGTCAGGTAATTGCGCCCCCAGATGATCATCGCCAGATTTTGCAGCACGATGGACATACCGATGGCGGTAATCAGCGGCGTCAGGCGCGGCGAGCCGCGCAAGGGCCGGTAGGCGATGCGCTCCAGGCTCCAGCCGAGCGCCATGCAAACCAGCATGGCGGCAATCAGGCCGCCCAAACCGGCCAGCCCGAGCGGTACGCCGGCTGCGGCCAGGGTACTGGTCACGGTGATGCTGACCAGGGTACCGATCATGACCACTTCGCCATGGGCGAAGTTGATCAGTCCCATGATGCCGTAGACCATGGTGTAGCCCAACGCGACCAGTGCGTAGATGCTGCCCTGGACCAGACCGTTGATGATTTGCTGCAGGAAAATATCCATTTTGAATCCGTTGACCGCAAGATAAGGAAACGGCACCTCGCGGTGCCGTTTCTGTCAGCAGTTCAATTAACTTACTTCTTCTCGACTGCTGCCTTGACCGTATCGGCCGCGCCCTTGACGGCTTCTGCGCCGGTCTTGACTGCCTCGGCACCGCTCTTCACGGCATCGGCACCGACTGCCGTTGCTGCGCCGGCGACGGCCTGAGCCGCATCCTTCACTTCAGCGACGGCCTCGGCAACCGGGCTGCCACCCAGCGTCTCGACATAAGCCAGCGTACCGCCCTGGTACTTGTAGATGGAGATGGCACCACCCTTCAGGTCGCCGAATTCGTCGAACTCGATCTTGCCGCTGACGCCTTCCATGTTGGTCTTGCCGATTTCCGGCAGGTACTTGGCCGGCTCGACGGAGTTGGCACGCTTCATGGAGTCGGCGATGACCATCACGGCATCGTAGACGTTCGGCGCATAGAGCTGGATTTCATAGCCGAACTTGGCGGTGAACTTGCTCTTGAACTCCGGTCCTTTGGCCAGTTGTTCCAACGGAACCCCCGGCAGCGAACAGAACTGGCCTTCCGTGGCCGGCCCGCCCAGCTTCATGAATTCCGGTGTACAAACGCCATCGCCGCCGAGGAACTTGGCCTTCAAGCCCAGCTCCTTCATCTGCTTGGCCAGCGGGCCACCCTGGGCATCCATGCCGCCGAAGAAGACCAGATCGGCCTTCTTGGACTTGATCTTGGTCAGGATGGCCTTGAAATCGGTCGCCTTGTCATTGGTGTATTCGTCAGCCACCACCTTGATACCATTGGCTTCGGCGGACTTGCGGAATTCGTCCGCCAGACCTTGACCATATGCCGTGCGGTCATCAACGATGGCCACGGTCTTGACGCCTTGCTTGGCAGCGAACTCACCCAGCACCTTGCCCTGCTGCACATCGTTGGCCATCACGCGGAAAGCCGTCGTGAAACCCTGCTGCGTGTATTTCGGATTGGTCGCCGACGGCGAAACCTGCGGCAGGCCGGCATCGAAATACAGTTTGGATGCCGGGATGGTGGTACCGGAATTCAGGTGACCAACCACGCCATTGACCTTCGCATCGACCAATTTCTGGGCAACGATCGTGCCCTGCTTCGGATCAGCCTGGTCATCTTCTGCCAGCAACTCGAACTTGACCTTGGCACCACCGATTTCCAGAGCCTGCGAATTCAGTTCCTCGATAGCCAGAATAGCAGCGCTCTCGTTGTCTTTGCCCAAATGGGCTTGCGGGCCGGTCATCGGGGCGACGTGACCGAGCTTGACCACAATCTCCGGCTTGGCGGCCGGCACAACCGGGGCGGCAACGGGCGCCGGCGGCGCTTCCTTTTCGCCACAGGCGGAAAGGGCAAAAGCTGCAACAACGGAGAGGGCAACTACAGAAAGCTTTGCTTGCATTGGTATATCTCCTGATCTGAAGGGGGTGGCAAAATCGAACAGTCTGATTCTGCGCATGCATACGGTACACGTCAATAACAGAAAACACCTAAATGTCCTGAAAAATAGCCGGCGCTTGCTGGAACGCATGGCCTGATGCACACTCGAATCAGAAAACACGGCGCGCCGACATCCCGGCGTGCACGATGCGTAAAAACGCCCACAAGGCGTTAAACGGAGACACATCATGGGTGCCCCCCTCCTGCCACCAACGGTGGCCGACGCGCTGGACGACCGGTATACACGACACAGCGGCCGGGTTTACCTGACCGGCACCCAGGCGCTGATCCGCCTGCCCATGCTGCAACGCGAACGCGACCTTGCCGCCGGGCTCAATACCGCCGGCTTCATTTCCGGCTATCGGGGCAGTCCGCTGGGCAATCTCGATCTCGGGCTGTGGAAAGCCAGACAACACCTGGCAGAACACCACGTCGTATTCCAGCCGGGCATCAACGAAGACCTGGCCGCCACCGCCGTCTGGGGCAGCCAGCAAGTCGGCCTGTTTCCCGGCGCAAAGTACGATGGCGTATTCGGCCTGTGGTACGGCAAGGGGCCGGGCGTAGACCGGTGCGGCGACGTATTCCGCCATGCCAACGCCGCCGGCTCGGCCAGATTCGGCGGCGTCCTGGTCATTGCCGGCGACGACCACGCCGCCAAGTCATCGACCTTGCCGCATCAAACCGAGCATGTGTTCAAGGCGGTCATGATGCCGGTGCTCTACCCGGCCAATGTTCAGGAATATCTCGATTTCGGCCTGCACGGCTGGTCGATGAGCCGTTACTCCGGCTGCTGGGTGGCCTTCAAGGCGCTGGCCGATACCGTTGAAACTTCCGCCTCGGTGACTATCGATCCGGCTGCGGTCAACATCGTTTTACCGGACGATTTCACCCTGCCCGAAGACGGACTCAACATTCGCTGGCCCGACCCGCCGCTGGCCCAGGAAGCCCGCCTGCTCAACACCAAGCTTTACGCCGCGCTGGCGTATTGCCGGGCCAATCGGCTCGACCGACTGGTCATCGATTCGCCCAGCCCGCGTCTCGGTATTCTCAGCGCAGGTAAAAGCTATCTCGACGTGCGCCAGGCGCTGGATGAACTCGGCATCGACGACGCACTGGCCGCACAGATCGGCATCCGTTTGTACAAGGTCGGCATGGTCTGGCCGCTGGAGCCGGAAGGCGTCCGTCACTTTGCCCAAGGACTGGAAGAAATCCTCGTCGTCGAGGAAAAACGCCAACTGCTCGAATACCAGTTGAAAGAGGAACTCTACAACTGGCGGGATGACGTCCGGCCGCGCGTCGTCGGCAAATTTGACGAAAAAGGCGAGTGGACCGTAACACCGGAGGCCGGTGGCTACCTGGCCCACAGCGACTGGCTGCTCCCCGCTGCCGGGGAGCTTTCGGTCGCCCAGATCGCCCGCGTCATCGCCGAACGCATCGGGCGATTCTTTACCTCACCGGCCATTCATGCCCGGCTGCAACTGCTTGAGGCCAAACAGCGGACGACACTGCCGACAATGGTTCTGGCCGAGCGCAAACCGCACTTCTGTTCCGGTTGCCCGCACAACACCTCCACCCGCGTACCCGAAGGATCGCGCGCCGTCGCCGGCATCGGTTGCCATTACATGGTGACCTGGATGGATCGACACACCTCGACCTTCACGCACATGGGCGGCGAAGGCGTTCCCTGGATCGGTCAAGCTCCGTTCACCAACGAAACCCATATCTTCGCCAACCTCGGCGACGGCACCTATTTTCATTCCGGCCTGCTCGCCATCCGTCAGGCGCTCAGCGCCTTCCCGCTCGCCCCGCTCGACGGCAAGAAACAGCCGGGCATCACCTACAAGATTCTCTACAACGATGCCGTGGCGATGACGGGTGGCCAGCCGGTCGACGGCACATTGAGCGTCGCCAGAATGACTCGCCAGCTAGCCGCTGAGGGCGTGGCGCGCATTATCATCGTAGCCGCCGAGCCGGAGAAATACCGCCAGATCACCGACCTCGCGCCCAACGTGCCAGTCCGCCACCGCGACGAGCTGGATGCCGTGCAACGCGAACTGCGCGAACATCCTGGCGTTTCGGTACTCATCTACGATCAGGTCTGCGCGACCGAGGCACGGCGGCGGCGCAAACGTGGCAAGCTGCCGCCCGTTACCCGGCGCATATTCATCAACGAAGCGGTCTGCGAAGGCTGCGGCGATTGCTCCGTACAATCCAACTGCCTATCCATCACGCCGGTCGAAACGGCGCTCGGCACCAAACGCCGGATCGACCAGTCGTCCTGCAATCAGGATTTTTCCTGCGTCAAAGGCTTCTGTCCGAGCTTCGTCAGCGTCGAAGGCGGCCGACTGAAGTCGGGCGCGCCGCTGGCGACAGACGACAACACGCCGGACGAAACGGCTTCAGCGCACTTGCCCGAGCCTTGCCTTCCCGCAACCCGCCAACCGTACAACCTCTTGCTCACCGGCGTTGGCGGCACCGGCGTCATCACGCTCGGCGCCTTGATCGGCATGGCGGCCCATCTCGACGGCAAGGGCGTATCGGCACTGGACATGACCGGGCTGGCCCAAAAGTTTGGCGCGGTTTTTTCCCATCTGCGCATCGCCGACCGGCCGGAAGACATTCACGCGGCACGCATCGCCACCGGCGAAGCGCATGCCATTCTCGGCGGCGATCTGGTCGTCAGTTCGGGCAGTGAGGCATTGGCAAAAATGCTGGCCGGCCACACGCGGGCAGTGATCAGCAGCAGCGCTACGCCCACGGCGGAATTCACGCGCAACCGCGACTGGCAGTTCCCCGCGGACGCCATGCAGCAACGGCTGATCGACACGCTGGGCAAAACGGCGATCGACTTCATCGATGCCCAGGCGCTGGCCAGCCGCCTGATGGGCGACGCGATTTACGCCAATCTGTTGCTCCTCGGTTACGCCTGGCAAAAAGGGCTGGTGCCGATTTCGGCCAACGCCATCGATCAGGCCATCGTACTGAATGCTGCTGCGGTCGACGCCAATCAACAGGCATTTTTGTGGGGCCGCCGGGTCGCCGTCGATCCGGAAAAGTTTTCAGTTTTGCCCGATGCCGCGGCAACATCACCGCAGACACTGGACGATTTGATTGCCCGGCGCATTGCGCACCTGACGGACTATCAGAACGCGGCGCTGGGCGAACGTTATCGCCAGCGCGTGAGCGCTATCCGTGCGCTCGGCGACGAGGCGCTGAGCCGCAGCGTCGCCACCCAGTACGCACGCCTGCTGGCGCCCAAGGACGAATACGAAGTCGCCCGACTGTACACCGAAGGCAATTTCGCCAAACAGCTGGCAGCGACTTTCACCGGCGACTATGCCCTGACTTTCCATTTCGCCCCGCCCGGCCTGGCTCGTCCCGGCCCGGATGGACGGCCGAAGAAAATGCGCTTTGGCGCCTGGCTGTGGCCGCTCCTCAAGCTGCTGGCCAAGGCCCGTGGTCTGCGCGGCAGTTGGCTTGATCCCTTCCGTTTCGGCGAAGACAGGGCAGTCGACCGCAACATGCTGAGCGATTACGAAGCCGACCTTGCCTTGCTGATCGAGACGGCCGGATCAAGTAACGCACAAGCCGAGCGGCGGTTACTGGCCGACTGGCCGTCGACGGTGCGCGGCTTCGGTCCGCTACGGCGGGCCAGTGCGGACGCCGTGCAAGCGCAGCGCAGGCTTTGGCGGCAAAAACTCGAATCCTGAATCCACTGGAGCGTACCAATTCCAGCTCAGGAGATCGGCCGAATGACGCCGCAATGGCATAATCCCGCCCATGTCTTCGACCCCAACCCGACAACTGGCCCTGCAAGGCGCCGCCGTCATTCTCGTCCTGTCACTGGCCTGGCCTTACTTCGGCTGGCAAAGCGACGCCATGCCCTGGCTGGAAACCAGCCTGAGCATCGGCGCAGTTGCCTTGGCCCTCGCCACCCTGTCGCGTCAACCCTGGTGGTGGCGCGTGATCCACGCGCTGTTCATGCCGCTGATCTGGCTGACGCACAGTCTGGCCATCGACCCCGGCTGGTTCCTGTTGGCCTTCATCCTGTTGCTACTGGTCTATCGCGGCGCGTTGACCGGACAAATACCGCTCTACCTGTCCAATCGGGAGACGGTCGATGCGCTGGACGAACTGCTCGGCGAACTCGAAGCGCAACGCTTTCTCGATCTGGGTGCCGGCGTCGGCAGCACGGTAATCCCGCTCGCCGACCGTTGGCCGGAACGCCATTTCACCGGCGTCGAAAATGCCCCGCTGACCTGGTTGACCGGAAAACTCCATGGGCTGGGCAGAAACAATCTGGATTGGCGCTGGGAAGACTTGTGGCGCATGCCACTGCACGAATTCGACGTGGTCTACGCCTTTCTCTCGCCAGTGCCAATGCCCGAACTATGGAAAAAAGCCCAGGCCGAAATGCGTCCGGGCAGCTTTTTCATCAGCAACAGTTTTCCTATCCCCGGCGTGGCACCGACCCGGGTCATCGAAGTTGCCTGCATGCCACCGCGCCCGCTGTACTGCTATCGTCTCTGACCTGCGATGATCAACCGCAAGCCGGAAAAGCTCGCCCTGATTGTTGCGCTGGCCAGCACCTTGACCGTTTTATTCGTCGTGCTGGCCGACCTCACCCTGTCCTACCAACGCGACCTGGAGAGCGGCGAAAAACGTTTGCAGCAGTTCTCGGTCATGATGGCAGAACACACTGCCCGCTCTTTTGAAGCCGTCGACCTGCTGATCAACGAAATTTCGACAGACCTTTCCGGCAATCGTACCGACTGGAATGAATGGACCGACGTCCGCGGCTGGGAATACATCGCCCAGCGCCACTCGCGGGCGATGCCACAACTGCGTGACCTGATCATTTTCGACGCACAGGGACGACAGCGCTTCGTTTCAACCTATTTCCCTCCTCCCCAGATCAACGTACGCGATCGTCCGTATTTCGTTACGTTGGAGAAAGGCGCTCAGCGTACGACTTTCGGCCCGTACATCGGGCGCAATTCGGGGCAGTACAGCTACGCCATTGCCCGGCGACTCAGCAGTACCGACAATCGCTTTACCGGCGTTGCCTTCGCCTCCATCGAGCCGGCCTACATGCAGGACTTCTGCTGGGCCAACCGCCTGTCCGACGATTTCGACGCGGTCCTCACCAATAGTCGCGGCGAGATCATCGCCTCTTGCCGCCCGACCGATCTAAGCCACCACTCTTCGATGCTCGGCCAGCCGGCCGGAAAAATCCTGTTCGATGGCCGGGCCGCCGACCTGATTCCGGACCATGGCCAGGCTCGGGGCAACGGCCTGCTGATTGCCGCATCCCCGGTGCCAGGCTTTCCCGAACTCCGCCTGCTCGCCCTCATTCCGCAGGATGTGGCAATGGCCAACTGGAAAAACCGCCTTCTGGAGATCGGCACGCTGGGGATACTGCTCTGCTTGATCCTGCTGTTTGGCGCCCGAATGATGCGCCTCCAATTGATCGAACTGCGCTCGATGGCCGAAGCCCTGGCCGAAAACCGGGATCAACTGGAAACCCGGGTGCATGAAGCTACCGCCGCCCTGGCCTGCGAGAAGGATGCGGCCGAACGGGCCAACGCAGCGAAAAGTCGCTTCCTGGCGGCAGCCAGTCACGATTTGCGCCAGCCTCTGCACGCGCTTTCGCTATTCACCACCGATTTACTGCGCCAGGCACACGCTGGGCGGCTGCGCGAAGTCCCGCGGATCGCCGAACAGATCAATGCCTCAACCCAGACACTAGGCGAAATGCTCAACGCCCTGCTCGACATTTCACGACTCGACATCGACGGGATCAAACCGGATATCCAGACATTTCCGCTGGCATCCGTCTTTAAGCGTCTGCATGACGCCTTCCATCGCCAGGCCGACGCACACCAATTGCGTCTGCGTTTTCACCCGACACGGGAATATCTGAAAACCGACCCCAGACTCCTTGAGCGCATGATCGGCAACCTGATTTCAAATGCCATACGCTACACGCCTGCCGGCGGCAGCATTCTGGTTGGCGCCCGCCGGCAAGGGGAAAAAACCCGCATCGAAGTACGCGATAACGGCATCGGGATCGCCCGTGAAAACCGGGCTGCGATCTTTGCCGAGTTTTTCCAGGTCGCCAATACGGCCCGGGAACTGGATGGGGGACTGGGGCTGGGGCTGTCCATTGTCGAACGACTGGCCCGGGGACTGCATATTGAAGTATCCCTGGCGTCACAAATCAGCCATGGCACCACCTTCGGTCTGCTGGTCCCCCGCGGGCAGGCAGATACCCATGCCGTCATCCAACAAACCACAAAACTTGGCCGCGTTCATTTCATTGGCACATCGGAAGAACTGGCCGCCTGCAAACAATTGGTCGAGGCCTGGAACTACGAGTGCAGCCATGGTGACCGCCACTCAACCGAACAGCTGCCCGACGATACCGCCATCCTGTGCGATGCGGACAGCATCCCGGAAATCCTGCCCCGGATGCCGCTCATCATCCTCAACAGCACGCGTTCAGGCGATCTGCCGGAAAACGCCCACGCCTTGAATCTGCCACTCCGCCCAGCCCGCCTGCGCGCCCTCTTGCGGTCAACCTCGCTACGGCGGCAAAACTCGAGCAGCAGTTAGAAGACATTGGCGAAATCAATGCCGTAACGGGCAGCGGTGACCAGCGCTTGAGTCCGGCTATTCACACCCAGAGCCTTGAAAACCGCCGTGACGTGAATTTTTACCGTTCCCTCGGACAGATCAAGCTGATCGGCGATATCCCGATTCGACAAGCCGCGCATCATCAGGCAGAGCACTTGTGCCTGACGTTCCGTCAGGCCGATTTCTTCCGGTAGAACACTGACGCTGGAAGGCGGAACCGGGGTAGCGTCATCCATGCGGGCCAGCGGTTGACTGCTGGGCCGATAGATATTGCCAGCCAGCACCTCACGTACCGCATGCAGCAAGCCTTCGCCATTGAGTGCCTTGGGAATGAAACCCGACGCACCGAGATTCATCACCCGGGTCACCGTCGGCGTGTCGTCGAATGCTGAAACCACAACCACTGGCATGGCCGGGTAGCGCCGGCGCAGGATATCCAGGCCAGCAAAACCGTCAATACCGGGCAGCGCCAGATCGAGCAAGGCAAGATCGAAATCCCCTTCGTTATCCAGCACGCTGAGCGCCGTTTCAAAATCTGCGCTATCGAAAACGCTCACCTCGTCTTCAACCTGGGCCAGCAAACCGACCAGTCCTTCGCGAACCAGCGCATGGTCCTCTACCACCAGCAATTTGAGCATTTATGATTCCTTTATCATGAACATCTCTAATTTATCATTTCACCATGCAAAGTGGTTTAAGATCGAATCATCCAAACCAAGGGAGAGAGACATGTCCGAACAACAAGCAAACGATCCGCTCAATTTCATGCGCAACATGTGGGGCAACATGGGCTTTTCGCTTCCCGGCATGGTCGCACCGACCTTCGATCTGGAAGAGCTCGACAAACGGATCAAGGATCTGAAAGCCGTCGAGGGCTGGTTGCGCATGAATCTGTCCATGCTGCAGATGACGATTCAAGGCCTGGAGATGCAACGCACTACGGTCAACACCGTACAAACCATGGGTCAGATGGCCTCTGAAGCAGCCCGCAAAATGGGCGACCCGGCAGCCCCGGAAGCACCGGTAGCAGAGGCAGCCCCGAATAGTTTCGAAGCGGCCATGTGGCCATGGCAGATGATGGAGCAGATGCGCGAAAAAATGCAGCAAAGCGCCGATGCCGCGGCTGCCAGCCAGGCAGAAACGGGCGAGCCGGAAAAATCCAAGAATCGCCGGTCGACCGCAAAAAAATAGGCCATCAACCGATCAGCCACGCTGCCCACAGTGGCAGCGTGATCATCGCCCCCAGCGTACTCGCCGAAATCAGCCAAGCCACGCTCTTGCCATCGCCGCCCATACGCATCGCAAGAATGTAGGCGGACGAAGCCGTCGGCATCGCAGCAAACAGCACGACAATCTGGTAGTTCAGGGCCGACAGTCCGAGCAGCTTTCCAACACCAATAGCAATCAACGGCAACGCAAACAGTTTGACCGCCAGCAACCAGCTGGAGAATGCCCGGACCCCGCTTGTACCGCTCAAACGCAAGGCTGCACCGACGGTAATCAAGCCGAGGGCAATCGATGCATCAGCCAGGCGTTCGAGAAAAGCCAGCACCGGCAGTGGCGGCATGAAGCCTGCCAGGTTCAGGACAAATCCCGCCGTGGTCCCCCAGATCAGCGGATTTTTGGCCACCTCTCGCCACACGCCGACTTCGCCGTGACGGGCCAGCATCCAGACCGATGCGAAATTGGCCAACGGGACAGCCGCGCCGACGATCAGTCCCATTGTCGCGATCCCCGGTGCACCGAACAACATGCCGGCGACGGCCAGCGCAATGTACGAATTGAAGCGGTAACCACACTGAAACAGCGAGGCGTAAGTCAGCGCCGGCATGCGGGTAAACAGTTTGGGCAACAGAGCGAGCAGCATGCCGCCAAGCATTGCCGCGAAAGCCGTCGCCAGTAACGGCAAGGCAGCCGCAAGATCAAGCCGGGTGCGAATGATGGCATTGATCAGCAAGGCCGGAAACAGCACGAAATACACCAGCTTCTCAACCCCCTGCCAGAAATGGTCGCCCAAGTGCATCCAGCGCCGGATAGCCGCACCGAGCAGAATCAGGGCAAAATCGGGAAGCAGCAGGAGAATGGTCGCCATACGCGAATTCTAATCCTGCGGTCGACCGGCAATAATCCGTAAAAACCACAAATCCACCTTGACCCTGTCTGGCAAACCCGAAATACTCGAAACTCAATGGAGATCAACATGCATCCCGAGTGGTGGCACTGGTTCGTCGTCGGCATCCTGCTGGTTTTGGCCGAACTGGCCATCCCGGCATTCTTTGTCATCTGGTTCGGACTTGGCGCGCTGCTCGTCGGGGGAATCGTGTTTTTTGCCCCTGAACTCTCGTCGACCGCACAAATCGGCTTGTGGATCATCGCTTCACTGGCCATGGTCATCCTCTGGTTCCGTATTTTCAAGCGTAGCCGCGCCAAGACCCTCAGCGGCAGCGCCGACGGCGAGGTGATCGGCGAAATCGGTTTACTGACCAGCAATATCGCCCCGTTTGCCAAAGGTAAAGTGCGCTTTCAGCGTCCGTTGCTGGGCTCGGAAGAATGGGTTTGCCTGGCCGATGAAGCGATCAACGCGGGCGAGCGTGTCCGTGTCACCGCCATCGAAGGCAGTTTTCTCAAAGTGGTAAAAAACCGGGAGTAAAAATCATGGAAGAGGGATTGATCGTCAGCCTTGTACTACTCGTCTTCGCCGCTGTCACAATTGCCAAGGGCGTGCGCATCGTGCCGCAAGGCGAGGAATGGATCGTCGAGCGCCTGGGTAAATACCATGGCACGCTGAAACCCGGCCTCAACGTGGTCATTCCCTACATCGACCGCATCGCCTACCAGTTGATCACCAAGGACATCATCCTTGATGTGCAGGAGCAAGAAGTCATTACACGTGACAATGCGGTGATCCTGACCAACGCCATCGCCTTCATCAAGGTCACCGACCCGGTCAAGGCGGTCTATGGCATCACCGATTTTTCCGAAGCCATCCGCAACCTGATCATGACCACGCTGCGCTCCATCGTCGGCGAGATGGAACTCGACGCAGCGCTGTCCTCGCGCGACAAGATCAAGACCCGGCTGCGCGAAAGCATTGCCGACGAAGCGGTCGACTGGGGACTGACGGTGAAATCGGTCGAAATCCAGGACATCAAGCCATCGCCGTCGATGCAAAAGGCAATGGAGATGCAGGCTGCGGCAGAGCGCGAGCGCAAGGCCGTCGTCATCCGGGCTGAAGGTGCCAAGCAAGCGGCCATTCTGGAAGCGGAAGCACGGCTGGAATCGGCCAAACGCGACGCCAATTCCCAGGTCATGCTGGCCGAAGCGTCGGCCGAGGCGATCCGCCGCATCAGCGCAGCCATCGGCGACCAGACCGGCCCGATGTCCTACATGCTGGGCGAAAAATACATCGCCGCGTTGGAGCGCATGGGCGAGAAGGACAATGCCAAGGTCGTCGTGCTGCCAGCCGATCTTCAGGAAGCCGTGCGCGGCCTGTTCGGTCGCAAGGGCTGAGTAGCCAGGATCGTGATGCCTGCCCTCTCCCGCCATGCCGTGATTTTCGCCCTCAGCCTGGGAATGCTCATCTGCGGAACAATGCCGGCCAGGGCACAGGATCAAGATAGCGGGATTTCACCATGGCGAATCTCTGGCTACGGCTCTTTGAGCCATAGCTGGGACGACCGGAAAGACCTGGCGGCAATTCGCGATATCACCCAGCGCCCGGCCAATCTGCAGAAAACGGATGCAAGCTGGCGGCTGGACTCGCGACTGGGCGTGCAACTGGCCTATCGTTTCGCGCCGCAGATCGAAGGCGTCATTCAAGCCGTTGCCCGCGACCAGATCAGTCATAGCATCGACAATTCAATCGATCTGGCCTACCTCGATTTTCAACTGAATTCCGGCAACACATTGCGTTTGGGACGTATCGGCTACGCACCCTTCCTGATGAGCGATCACCGCAATCTCGGCTACGCCTACCCCTGGGTCCGCCCGCCACGCGAATTTTATAGCTGGATTCCGATTTTTTCCTTCGACGGTGGCGAACTGAGCCATGACATTTTTTATGGCGATACCCGCTGGCGCCTGCGCGGCCAATTTGGTCGCAGTGGTTTTGACATCCCGATGGGAACCAGAGACTTCAACTTCAAGGTCGACAATCTATGGAGCCTGTCGTTGTCACACCAGGCCGGCCCCTGGCGACTCCAGGCAGGGCTCTCCGGTTTCCGCAGCATTGTCGAGGCCGCGCCGCTAGCTAGCCTGCACGCAGGACTCGATCAACTTGCCGGCCTCAATATCGCTGGCATCAGCCGCGAAGCGGCGATGCTCCGCCGGGAAACATCGTTCAAGGGCAACGCCATCCGCTACTACACCTTGGGTGCAGCCTATGACGACGGACAATGGGTAAGCCAGGCCGAGTTCGGTTATTCGAACACTTCCCGAACCATCGCGCCATCCAGTCGCACGGCCTATCTAGCCATCGGACGTCGCCTGGGTGACTTTACGCCCTACCTGTTACTCAGCGCGAGTCGTCCAGACAAAGCAAAACTGAGCAGCAACACCGACTGGAGCGTAATCAACCAGGGCAGTACCCAGGCCATTGCCTACAGTGTCGTCAACAGCACCCGACTGGACCAGGAAACGCTGTCGCTCGGCACGCGCTGGGATTTCGACTCCCGCGCCGCCCTGAAACTGCAGTGGGATCACACGCGCATCCATCCTCTGGGATACGCCCTGTGGTTCCGGGATACGGAAATCAACACCCGCAGCAGCAAGGTGAATTTGGTCACCGTCAGTCTGGATTTCGTATTTTGATCGTGCGCCACCTCAAGTATCCACTCATTTTGATACTTGGCTTGCTGACTCAAACAGCCCGGGCCGACATTGTCATCATCGTCAATCCTGATAGTCCGCTTGCCGAGTTGAATCAGCAGAATGTTTCTGACCTGTATCTGGGTCGTACCCGCGCCATCCATGGTGCAGAGCGCTTCCTGATTCTCGACCAACCGCGCGACAGCGATCTGCGCAGCCGTTTCTTCGCCCAACTTAACGGCATGAGCCTGCGTAGCGTCAATGCTTACTGGGCACGCCTGCAATTCAGCGGCGACAGCCAGCCACCGATCCCGCTGAGCGACAGCAAATCTGTAGTCGAAACGGTCAGGCACAACCGCCTGGCGATTGGTTACATTGATGCAGCGGCCGTTACCAACGATGTCCGCCCCATTCTGACGCTCAGAAAATAATGCGCTATCGCCACGGCATCCAGCATCGCCTGGTCCTCTACGTCAGCTTGGTCCTGCTGGTCATTTCCGTACTGTTGGGTGGTATCGCCTATCGACTGGCTTTCGAGAAAGAGCTGCAAAACGCCGTATCTCTCGAGCAACTACTGGTCAAGACTGTGCAAGCCCAGGCTGAAGTAGCGGTATATGCTGAAAATACCAGTATTGCCGAAGGCATTATTGAAGGACTGTATGCCAATCCAAGCATTCTTGCCATCCGGATTACGGGATTAAACCCTGCCAAATTCAGCGCCGGCACGCTACCGGGTCCAGAGCAGCAGCAAGGCAGCGTCAGCGAATACCCCCTCTTTTCCCCGGTCGACGGCATCGAGGCCATCGGTAGCATTACCTTGTTCCGTAACGACGCGACAATCCATGCCGAGGCTGCGACCAATGCCCTGCACCAGACAGTGCTGCTACTTCTGCACATACTGATCACGGCATTCCTGATCGTGCTTTTTTCCCGCCACCTGGTCGGCAAACCAGTCGCCCAACTGGCTGAATCGCTCGCCGCAATCAAGCCAGGCAGCGGCGACCGAGTCAGCGTACCCACAGCCCATGCCAACAATGAAATCGGATCGCTTGCCCACAGTGCCAATGCACTGATTGAGGCGGCCGAAGAAGCCCTCGCCGAGGTTCAGGCGCTAGCCTCCACCGATGCGCTGACCGGCTTGCTCAACCGTCGTGCCTTCATGGCACGATTGGGCGATCAGCAGGCCCGACTACAACGGCAGGAATTGGCGCGGAGCAGCGTATTGATGCTCGACCTCGATCATTTCAAGCGAATCAACGATGCCTACGGTCATGCGGCAGGCGATGCCGTACTGCATCAGTTTGGCACCGTGCTGGCCGGGGAAATACGCAAAATCGACAGTGCCGGGCGAATTGGCGGTGAAGAATTTGCCATCCTGCTGCCAGAAACCGAACCGCAAGCTGCCTTCAACTTTGCCGAACGCTTACGCGTGCTCGTTGCGCAGAGCGAAATTTCCCATGAAGAACTAACGCTATCCATCACGGTCAGTATCGGCATTGCCAGTCTGACTGCCAGCGATAGCGACGCCGGCATGGCGCTGCTGCGCGCCGACCGCGCACTCTATGAAGCAAAACATGCCGGACGCAACCGGGTCGTCATCGACCCCCACTGAAATCCTGCTCTCCGATTTGCCTTGGGCAATCGGAACGCCTCAAGACTACGTCGAACTCACGGCAACGGCACCAAGAGCGACCAATCTTGCAATCTCTTCATCGGCCAAGCCCAGCGCGGCCAGACGCTCCAAGGTATGTTCGCCAAGCAATGGCGGTGGGCTTTGAATACCAGCCGGTGTGCGGGAAAGTCGTGGTGCGGGTGCCGGCTGCGTCACCCCTGCAACGTCGACGAACGCCTCTCGTGCCTGATTGTGCGGATGTGAAGGTGCCTCCTTCATTGAGAGCACCGGCCAGACACAATCGTCGGTGTCGTCAAACAGCCGCTCCCAATGGGCACGCGGCGCCCCCTTGAAAATGTCGACCAGGCGCGACTTCATGCCGGGCCAGCGCGTCGTATCGTATTGCTGACCAGCAAAGTCAGGGTCGCCGGCCAAGCCGAGTCGATCGATAAAGGTCTTGTAGAACTGGGGCTCAAGCGGACAAACACTGATCCACAACCCATCCAGGCACTGATAAACATCGTAAAACGGGGCGCTCGAATCGATCGCGCAATGTCCTTCCCATTCACCCAGCGCATCAAGATTAAACAAACCGTGTGCCAGAACGGCAGCCCCTTCGCACATCGCGGCATCGATGACCTGACCCTTGCCAGAGCGCTGGGCATCGAACAGGGCGCAACTGATGCCCCAGGCGAGCATCAACCCACCGCCCACCA
>NZ_JAVBXX010000014.1 GCF_030824335.1 Azonexus sp. | reverse complement strand
TCTCTACATCTGTGCGTTTGCCTTAATACATTTTCGTGGCCGAAACCACTGCATCAAGACACCCACACTTATCGGTTGTCCAAACTGTTAAAGAACATTTCCCGCCGCGCCGTTTCGTTCAACCGATTCGTCTGCAGCAGCGAAGGGGCCAAATTATGAAGATATATCCGGAGTACGTCAACAACTTTTTAAATATTTTCTGATAAAAATTTCAGCGGACTGTTTCGAGTCTGTGCGAAAGGCTATTTCTGGATGATGGAGGCAGCAAAAGACTGCACATCAATCAGATCACGAGGCATCAAACCCTCTTCAAGCAAATTCGGGCGAACATAGCGATAGAGCCTCAAAATGGCATCGTATGTCTTCCAATTCGGTTCCGGTTTGTAGTTGATTCGCCAGCAGAGGCTTCTAGCCACGTTCTGAATCACCGTAGACTTGATATAAGCATGCTGTTGCGGATAGCGGATGAAGCTGAACAGTGTCGCAAACGGCCACTTGTTCAAATGCAGTATTCCGATAGTGCGAAGAAAGTGTTTGAAACGTGCTTCTTCCGATTGAGTCCCGTAAAGCAGTTCATCCAGTGCTAATGCAAACAACTTTTGACAAGCAGGGAGTTCCAATGCGTCATGAAACGCTTTCCGCTCACTTTTGGTCAACAAGTTGGTACTTGATTCGACGTGACGTGCGCGGTCACAAACTGCTTCGAAATTCGCATCTTCGATAAGTCTGGCAAGTTCTTCTTGCCCCAACAAATTGACGCAGAACTTGTGACCCGTCATGTTGGCTTCACGATATGCCTTGATAAAACCAGCATCCTCGAAACCATCGGGGTAATTGTTCATGAAGCGTTCAATCGCTACAGGAATCGTAACAAAGCTGTCGCTACTGATTTCTGAGGTTTCGATCAAATTATCCAGCAGCAGGTGCTTTGATTCGATTCCTTCGGCTTTTTCCAGTTTGACGAACGACCGTGAAAGTCTCTTGCGTCCCGCACCAACAAAAAAAACATCGAGATTCTCGGGAGTTGCGGTGAGCACCTTCCCTAATCCCCATTCCTCTTGGTTTGGGTGTTTTACACGATCGCCTGCGATCAGGTTGCTCATCTTGCTCTCCGCTTCTATCTACCGGAAAAAGCAGCAAATTTTATCACGCCCCGTGAGGTGACCATCTGAATCAGACGAGCTTCTCTGTTCAACCAAAGCATCGAATAGAAAAATGGCCGCCCAAAGGCGGCCATTTTTAAAATTTAAAATGAATATTTTTTAAATATCTATCCGAGCATTCAATGCGTTAGTTTCGATGAATGCCCTACGTGGCTCAACCAATTCACCCATTAAGGTGGTGAAAATTTCATCGGCAGCAATTGCATCGTCGATCTGTACGCGCAGCAAACGGCGAACTTTCGGATCCATCGTCGTTTCCCACAACTGGTCGGGGTTCATTTCGCCGAGACCTTTGTAGCGCTGTTTGGCAATACCACGTTCGACTTCGTTGAGCAGCCACTTCATGGCTTCGCCGAAATTGGCGGCGACTTGCTTCTTCTCGCCACGGGCCATGACGCCGCCGTTACCAAACAGATCGGCCAAGGTTTCCGCGGTACGTTTGAGCTGGATGAAATCACCGGAGAGCAGCAGGTCTTCGTCGATCAAGCCGACCTTCAGGTTGCCGTGGTGCATGCGCTCGACGCGCAGGATCCAGCGCTCCTGGATGTCGTCGAACTTGGGCACCATGCGCGTGTTGGCGGGAATATGGACGGCGATCAATTCAGCACTGGAGCGGGCTTTTTCTTCGCTGGACAGGTCGACCGGAATATTGTGGCGGACGATGGCCTGCAGGACTTCCGGATTCACCAGATGGGCCAAGCGTTCGATGATCGCTTCGGTGGCCAGCCAGGAACGGGCCAAGCCTTCGAGCGCCGGACCGCTGATGGCTGCACCAGTTGTCGGCATCAACACGGCTTCGTCGAGTGCCATGTTCAACAGAAACTGGTGATATTCGAGGTCATCCTTGAGGTAACGCTCGGTCTTGCCATGCTTGACCTTGTACAGCGGCGGCTGGGCGATATAGACGTAGCCACGGTCGATCAGCTCCGGCATCTGGCGGTAGAGCAGCGTCAGCAGCAGCGTACGGATGTGGGCACCGTCGACGTCCGCGTCAGTCATGATGATGATGCGGTGGTAGCGCAGCTTTTCGACGTTGAAGTCGTCCTTGCCGATGCCGGTGCCGAGCGCGGTGATCAGCGTGACGATCTGCTCGGACGAAATCAGCTTGTCGAAGCGGGCCTTCTCGACGTTGAGCACCTTGCCGCGCAGCGGCAAAATCGCTTGGAACTTGCGGTCGCGGCCCTGCTTGGCGGAGCCGCCTGCGGAGTCACCCTCGACGATGTAGATTTCGCACAGCGCCGGGTCTTTTTCCTGGCAGTCGGCGAGTTTGCCGGGCAGGCCGACACCGTCGAGCACGCCCTTGCGCCGCGTCATTTCGCGGGCACGGCGGGCGGCTTCGCGGGCGCGTGAGGCTTCGACGATCTTGCCGCAGATCATCTTGGCGTCGACCGGACGTTCCAGCAGAAAATCGGCGAGTTTCTGGGCGACGACTTCTTCGACGGCACCACGCGCTTCGCTGGAAACCAGCTTCATCTTGGTCTGCGACGCAAACTTCGGGTCCGGCATCTTCACCGACAGCACGCAGGCCAGGCCTTCGCGCATGTCGTCACCGGCGATATCGACCTTGGCCTTCTTGGCGATTTCGTTTTCGTCGATGTACTTGTTGATGACGCGGGTCATCGCGGCGCGCAGGCCGGTCAGGTGAGTGCCACCGTCGGACTGCGGGATGTTGTTGGTGAAGCAGAGCACCTGTTCCTGGTAGGAATCGTTCCACTGCATGGCGACTTCGACACCGATGGTGATGCCGGTATCGGCAGCGCCCTGCCCGACCTTGGCTTCGCCGGCCGAGTAGAAGATGTTCGGATGCAGGACCGACTTGGTGCGGTTGATGTATTCGACAAAGCTCTGCACGCCGCCGGCGAAAGCGAACAGCTCTTCCTTGCCCGAACGCTGGTCGACCAGCTTGATGCTGACGCCGTTGTTGAGGAAGGACAGCTCGCGCAGGCGCTTGGCGAGGATTTCGTAGTGGAATTCGACGTGGCCGAAGATTTCGTCGTCGGCGAGGAAATGCACTTCGGTACCACGCTTTTCGGTGTCGCCAAGAACTTTCAGCGGCGAGACTTCGACACCTTCACGGACCTCGATGCTGCGGTCAACCGGCACGCCACGGCAAAATTCCATGAAGTGCTTCTTGCCGTCGCGGCGGATGGTCAGGCGCAGGAATTTGGACAGCGCATTGACGCAGGACACGCCCACGCCGTGCAGACCGCCGGACACCTTGTACGAGTTCTGGTTGAACTTGCCGCCAGCGTGCAGTTCGGTCAGCGCGATTTCCGCGGCGGAACGCTTCGGCTCGTGCTTGTCGTCCATCTTGACGCCGGTCGGGATGCCGCGGCCATTGTCGATGACGGAGATCGAGTTGTCGGTGTGAATGGTGACGATGATGTCGTTGCAATGTCCGGCCAGTGCTTCGTCAATCGAGTTATCGACGACTTCGAAGACCAGGTGATGCAGGCCGGTACCATCGGACGTATCGCCGATATACATGCCCGGCCGTTTGCGTACAGCCTCCAGGCCTTCGAGGATCTGGATGCTGGCTTCACCGTATGCCGGTGCGTCAGTGCCTTGCGGGACGTTCTCTTCACTCATTGTTCTTGGTTCCACGTGAAACGCGGCCCTTCCATACGGCTGGGCCTTTTACTTCTTTTCAGAAACAGCTGATCAAATGCGCATTGGCATGACAACATACTTGAAGTTGTCGTTGCCGGGAACAGTGATCAAGGCGCTCGAATTGGCGTCGTTGAAACTCCACTGGATTTCATCCGAGTGTACGTTGTTCAGAACGTCGAGCAGATAACCTACATTGAAGCCGACATCAATGGCATCACCGGTGTACTGTACCTCGATTTCTTCCACAGCCTCTTCCTGTTCGGCATTTGCCGCAATCAGCTTCAAACTGTTTTCGCTCAAAACGACACGTACACCGCGAAATTTCTCATTGGTCAAAATTGCCGCACGATGCATCGCCTGCATCAATGTCTGTCGTCCAACAGTCATATGATTTCTCAAACTTGGCGGAATGACGCGTTCGTAATCCGGGAATTTCCCATCGATCAATTTCGATACAAGAACGACAGAACCGAAAGCAAAGCGAACTTGATTCGTCGCCAATGTGATTTCAAGAAGATCATCGGTATCAACCAGCAACCGGTTCAGTTCGAGAACGGTCTTGCGCGGCAAAATCATTTCCTGGCGCGGCAACTCGGTTTCAATACCGACACTGGCATAAGCCAAACGATGCCCGTCAGTGGCTACCGCACGAAGCTCATTGCCTTCGACCAGCAGCAACAGACCGTTAAGGTAATAACGAACATCCTGTGCAGCCATACCGTACTGGGTTTTCGCGATCAATTGGCGAAAAGCCTTCTGGGTAATCGAAAACTGTTTGGTGTCGCCTTCATTCAGCGTCATGCGAGGAAAATCGTCTGCGGGAAGAGTTTGCAGATTGAAACGGCTCTTTCCCCCTTTGACCTGCAAACGCTTGTCCTCAAGGTTCAGCGTTATTTCCGTGCTGTCAGGCAGCGAGCGCAGAATTTCCTGCAGCTTTCTAGCACCAACCGTAACAGCCCCGTCACCATCACCACCAGCCCCTGAAGTGGTAGTGGTGATCTGGATTTCGATATCGGTGGCCAACAAAGTCAGCAAATCACCCTTTTTTTCCAGAAGCACATTCGACAGTATGGGCAGTGTATGGCGACGCTCAACGATTCCCGACACTGACTGCAACGGGGCCAGAAGCGTGTCTCTTTGGCTTTTAATAAGAACCATAAATTAAATTCCTTAATAGACTATATCGGGAACAGTTTTGTGGATAACTAAAAAACTCTTTTATATTTCAGTTACTTGAAACAATATTTGCCGTCTTGGAAAGCCTCTGGATTGCCTGTGGATGAAAACTGGATAATTTTCCCATAAAGTGGAAAAGCAGGGCTTGTCCACAAAAGGCTGACAGTTTGCTCACAAGCTTGCCAACAGTCTCATCCTTTCAAAACTTGCAGCAGAACGTGCAGATCGTGATTGAGTTCGCTGTCCTTTGCACGCAAGGTATCTATCGTTTTTACCGCATGGATTACCGTGGTGTGATCCCGTCCGCCGAACGCATCGCCAATTTCCGGAAAACTGTGGGAAGTCACTTCACGGCAAAGCCACATGGCAACCTGACGTGGTCGCGCAATGGCACGCGTACGTTTCTTGGAGAAAAGTTCAGCCACCTTGATCTTGTAATAGTCACCAACGGTCTTTTGTATGTTGTCGATGCCGACATTGCGTACAGAACCAATGATGTCCTTCAGTGCTTCCTTGGCCAGGTCCAATGCAATGATTCGACCATGGAACGAAGAATAGGCCAGCACTTTTTTCAAGGCGCCTTCCAGTTCGCGAACATTGGAACGCAAGTGCTTGGCGATGAAGAAGGCGACCTCATCGTCGAGTCGAATACCCTCGGCTTCGGCCTTCTTCTGCAGAATGGCAACACGCATTTCCAGTTCCGGCGGTTCGATCTGGACTGTCAGACCCCAGTCAAAACGAGTTACCAAGCGATCATCCAGACCGTTGATGTCCTTCGGATAGGTATCGCAAGTGATGATGATCTGCTTGCGCGCTTCGATCAGCGCGTTGAACAGGAAGAAAAACTCTTCCTGAGAGCGGTTTTTCCCATTGAAGAACTGCACATCATCAAGTAGCAGTACATCAAGCGAACGATAAGTACGCTTGAAGGTGTCGAAAGATTTTTGCTGGTAGGCCCGAACGACATCGGAGTAATAGTCTTCGGCATGAACGTAACGGACCACTTTGTCCGGGTATTCAGTCACGATGCGATTACCGATGGCATGTATAAGGTGAGTCTTGCCTAAACCAGCACCACCATAAATGAACATCGGGTTGTATGCGCTGCTCCCGGGATTGTTGCCAACCTGCACCGCTGCGGCGCGTGCCAGATCGTTGGCTTTACCGACCACCAGATTATCAAAAGTAAAGTTTGAGAAAAGGCGCGATTTTTCGTAAGTTGATGTCGCCTTGGCACGTGGTTTTTCGCTGTTTGCGCTAGATTTGACCGAACTTTTTGGCGTGTTATCGATATTTTCTATCGTAGATTTTTCAACCCGTGCAGCCACCGGCTTGTTACTGCCAATAACCAACGCAACCACAATAGGAGCTGAAAAATACGCTTGGGCGTATTCTTCGATTCTCGACAGGTAGCGATCACGTACCCATTTAAGGATGAAGCCGTTGGGCGCAATCAGGCGCAGCCCATCTTCAAGCGCTGTACTTTCACCTTCGAGGCGAAGTGGCTTGATCCAGGTATTGAACTGTTGCGCGGGCAGTTCCTGTTCAAAGCGCTGCAAACAGGATTCCCAGAAACCGGACATCGACGAAAAAACCTCCCCGCTCGGGCGAGATATCGCTGGCGGTCTTCTAATTCTATGATTTAAAAACAAATATTGATTCAGTTCAGCAGCTTTTTGAGCGCCGAGCAGGGCGCAATTCTACCCGTCCATCAACAAGTTATCCACAGCTTCAATAAATAAATCAGCTTGACAGAACACTGTGAAACACGGTGTAATCACGCGTTTTTCTCCGCTCACTCAAGGAATTACGACATGAAACGCACGTATCAACCGTCGGTCGTGCGCCGCAAGCGCACCCATGGCTTCCTGGTCCGTTCGCGCACCAAGGGTGGCCGTGCAGTTCTCGCTGCTCGCCGCGCCAAGGGTCGCAAACGTCTGGCCGTTTAAAACGGACGCCCGGCGAGGTGGATTTCAACTTCGCCAGACGCTATCGCCTGACCAAAACGGATGAGTTTTCATCCGTTTTTGGTTTTCGGAAGGCGATTCGCGGTACCTGGCTTATGTTGCACTATCAGCCGCGACCGGAAGTCAGTACCCATGCCCGTTTGGGTTTGGTGATTGGCAAAAAATTGCTCAAACGGGCGGTTGACCGCAATCGGGTCAAGCGCATCGTGCGCGAGCAATTCAGAATTCGGCGCGGCACACTACCAGTTTGCGATCTGATCGTCAGACTGGTAGTGAAGCCTGGCCCGATCGATGGCTTGGGGATCGCCGCAGACATTAACGGTCTGCTTGATCGACTGTCACGACCCCGCCCAAAAAGAGATGCAAAATGAAAATTTTGTTCATCGCGCTGGTTCGCGTCTATCAATATGCGATCAGCCCGCTTTTTGGTCGGCGTTGCCGTTATTTTCCGACTTGCTCGGAATATGCGGTCGATGCAATACAGAAATTCGGCGCCGTAAAAGGTGGTTGGCTGAGTGTAAAACGCATCTGCCGCTGTCACCCTTGGCATCCTGGCGGGTATGATCCCGTTCCCTGAACACCATTAAACTACGTAGGCAGCTCATGGATACTCGACGCCTGATACTGGTCATGATCTTCGCTTTCTCCAGCTTCATGCTGTGGGAAAACTGGCAGCAGTACAAGCACCCGAAACCGGTTGCCGATCTTGCGGCAAACACCGCTTCGGCAAGCGCCAACGGTGTTGCGCCAACCCCTTCCGTCAGTTTGCAAGCTGGCAGTTCTCCAGTTGTCAGCGAAGTGGCTGCACCGGTTTCTACCGCCAAAACTTTCACCGTCGATACCGACCTGATGAAAGTGACGATTTCCACCCAAGGTGGCGATCTGGTTGGCTTGGAATTGTTTAATTACAAAGAAAACGACGACAAGGAGAAGAATTACCTCCTGTTCGATACCAAGCATCAATATTCTGCACAAAGCGGTTTGATTGGTGAAGGCTTGCCATCGCACCGCAGCCTTTTCCGCCGTGTCGATGGTCCTGTCAAGCTGGCTGACGGCAGCGACGAACTGAAGGTTCGTCTTGAAGCCGATGCACCGCAGGGTGTGAAGATCGCCAAGATACTGACCTTCAAACGCGCTTCCTATGCGATCGATGTGGCTTGGGAAATCAGTAATGGTTCCGAGAAACCGCTGGCGCCGCACGCTTACTTCCAGGTCCAGCGTGACGACGGCGAGCCGGCCGGTGGCAACATGATGATGCACACCTTTACCGGTCCTGCTGTCTATACCGATGCCGAGAAATACCAGAAATCCAGTTTTGGCGATGTCGCAGACAAGAGTGCCAAGTTTGCCAAGACTGCCGACAACGGTTGGCTGGCCATGGTCCAGCACTACTTCGTTTCGGCCTGGATACCGCAAGAAGGCGTGCAGCGCGAGTACTACATGCGCAAGCTCGATGGCAGCAAACTGTTTCAGATGGGCGTGATCGTTCCGGTGAGCGAAATCAAACCGGGAAGCAGCGGGCAGACTTCAGTGACCCTGTTTGCCGGTCCTCAGGAACAAGCTGCACTCAAGCAAGTTGCCCCTGGTCTCGATCTGGTTGTCGACTACGGCTGGTTGACGGTGATCGCCGCGCCGATCTTCTGGGCGCTGCAGTTCATCCACGACATCGTCGGCAACTGGGGCTGGGCCATCGTTGTCCTGACCATCCTGATCAAGCTCGCCTTCTTCCCACTGTCGGCTGCGTCGTACAAGTCGATGGCCAAGATGCGCTTGGTCACGCCGCGTCTGGTGCAGTTGAAGGAACGCTATTCCGACGACAAGCAGCGCCTGAACCAGGAAATGATGAAGCTGTACCAGACCGAAAAGATCAATCCGCTCGGCGGCTGTCTGCCGATCCTGATCCAGATTCCGGTCTTCATCGCCCTGTACTGGGTACTGCTCGGCGCCGTCGAAATGCGCGATGCACCATGGATTCTGTGGATTACCGACTTGGCAGCACCGGACCCATGGTACATCCTGCCGGTCATCATGATCATCTCGATGGTCATCCAGATGCGCTTGAACCCGACACCGCCGGACCCGATCCAGGCCAAGGTGATGATGGCCATGCCTTTTGTCTTCGGCATCATGTTCCTGTGGTTCCCGGCCGGTCTGGTGCTCTACTGGGTGGTCAACAATGTGCTCTCGATCGCCCAGCAGTGGCAGATCACGCGCATGATGGAAGCCGGTGGCAAGGCTGCCAATGACGCCAAGGCTTAAGGTGTGGCAGTTGTAGCAACTTCGGACACCATCGCCGCCATCGCCACGGCCCCAGGTCGTGGCGGGGTCGGCGTGATCCGGGTATCGGGCAGCAATTTGCTGCCCTTTGCTTTTGCCCTGACGGGAAAGAATCCCCAGCCGCGTTACGCGACGCTGGCTGATTTCAAGGCGGCCGACGGTGCTGCGGTCGACAGCGGTTTGTTGCTGTTTTTCCCCGGCCCGAATTCATTCACCGGCGAAGACGTGCTCGAGCTGCAGGGCCACGGTGGCCCGGTGGTCATGCAGATGCTGCTCGCGCGCTGTCTCGACCTCGGCGCCCGGCTGGCCGAACCCGGGGAGTTTTCCCGCCGCGCCTTCCTCAACGGCAAGATGGACCTGGCCCAAGCCGAGGCTGTCGCCGACCTGATCGACGCCGCGACGACCAGCGCCGCCCGTTCGGCAGTCCGTTCGCTGCAGGGCGAGTTCTCGCGCGCCATCGGGGAGCTGAACGAGGAACTGATCAACCTGCGCATGCTGGTTGAAGCAACACTCGATTTTCCCGAAGAAGACATCGATTTCCTGCAGGCCGCCAATGCCTTCGGCCGCCTGGAACGCCTGCAACTGAAACTGGCCGAGATCTTCGACCGGGCTGGCCAGGGCAAGCTGCTGCAAAGCGGCCTGCACGTCGTTCTCGCCGGCCAGCCGAACGTCGGCAAGTCCTCGCTGCTCAATCGCCTGACTGGCGACGATCTGGCCATCGTCACGCCGATTGCCGGCACTACCCGCGATGCCTTGCGCTCGACCATCCAGATCGAGGGCATTCCGCTGCACATCATCGACACCGCTGGCCTGCGCGATACCGAGGATGTTGTCGAGAAGATCGGCATCGAACGTAGCTGGCAGGAAATCGAACGCGCTGACGTGGTCGTGCTGCTGGTCGATGCAAATGTGGGCGTTTCTGCGGTCGACCGCGAGATTCTGGCAAAAATGCCCGAGCGCCTGCAGCGCATCACCGTCTACAACAAGATCGATCTCGCCGGCCGCGAGCCGGGACGCCACGATGAAACCGATGGTGTCGCGATCTCGCTGTCAGCCAAGGCCAATCGCGGCATTGAGCTGCTGCGCCAGGAATTGCTGCGCATCGCCGGGTGGCATCAGGCCGAAGATGTCTTCATCGCCCGCGAACGCCATCTGCGTGCGCTGGCCGCCGCTCAGGAACACGTCGCAGCAGCCCGCAGCGTCGTCGAAGGCATCATGCCGGCGCTCGAACTGTTCGCTGAAGAACTGCGTCTGGCCCAGCAATCACTCGGTCAGATCACCGGCGAATTCACCGCCGACGACCTCCTCGGTGTCATCTTCAGCCGCTTCTGCATCGGCAAGTGATCGCAGTAGCGCACTGAATACCCCTGTCAGGGGCGGCGCGTATAATCTTCAGGTTTAAGCAAAATCCTGGGGTTTTCCATGCCATTGCGCCGCTACGGTTCAAGATATTTATCCATTCTCATGCTGGCATTCGGCATCTTGTCAGCGCCTGTTTCGGCTCAGGTCGCCAAGCCGGAATTGCTGCTTTATTGCGGCATCACGATGGTCCGCCCAATGACCGAGATTGCCCATAATTTCGAGAAACGGGAGAACGTCAAAATCTCCATCGCGCAAGGCGGTTCCGAAGATCTGTTTCAATCGGCCAAGAGAAGTGGCGTCGGCGACTGGTACTTGCCGGGAGAACCCACCTATCGCGAGAAACATCTGAAAGAAGGGCTTTTCGCTGAGCATACGGTTGTTGGCTATAACCAGATGGCGCTGATGGTCGCCAAGGGAAATCCCAAAGGCGTCAAAGCAGATCCCAGGGAATTATTGCGCAAGGATCTGATTGCCATTATCGGCAATGCCGAATCGGGCAGCGTGGGCAAGGAAGCCAAGGACATTCTCGACAGCATCGCCATCTATCCGAAAGTTATCAGACAGGTTGCTTTCCTGTCGCCAGACTCGCGTAGCCTGGTCAATGCCATGAAGAAGGGTGAAGCCGATGTCACGATGAATTGGCGCGCGACAGGTTTCTTCCCTGACAACGTGGCGAAAATCGATGTGATCGATCTTGACCCAAAACTGGCCAAGCCGCAGGCCTTGCTGCTGATCAAGCTGAAAAGCAGCAAACATAATGACCTGACCCGCCGCTTCATGGATTTTGCCGCCAGCGAGGAAGGTCAGGCGAGTTTCCGAAAATATGGTTTCCTCGACAACAAAACGGTAATCACCCGCTAAGCCGATGCCTTTTACCGGCGAAAAATCTCTTTTCAAGCTGGACCCGTCAATCCGTTGGTTACTTGGGGTCGGGCTCCTGTGCCTGCTGGTCGTTCTTGGCTTGATGGTGTTTTTCGATGGCCTGCAGGATGAACTTCGGGCAAAGAGTGCCAATGAAAGGGCGCGTCTGTTTGCCGGCGAGGAAATCGTCCGGGGCATACACAACCTGGAAAAAGACCTGTACCTGTTGGCTACGACGAGCAATCAGGCAGCCATGTTGCGGGTCAAACGTTCCATCGACAGTCATCTGAGCAAACTGAAGCATGACCTCTCCATCCTGGAAAAAGGGGGAATCATTCGGCAGGAGGTGCTGCTGAATCTTGAAGGTCGTGATGAGATGATTCGTGAAGTGACTTATCTCCCTGACGGCAATAGCAGTGCGTATGTGATGGAAATGATCGAGATAGCACCCCTGCTCGATCAGGTTCAGGAACGCGTTAGCGAGTTGGAGAAGTTGCTGGAACGCGGCTGGTCATATCAGGGAAATAATGATTACCGAGGTTTTTTCCTGTTGCATGACGAATTCGATGCATTCCTCAAGCATCTCCCACCCTATTTTTCCCGCCTTGATGAAAATGCAAACCGTCTGTTTTTTGAAGGAAATAGCCGTTTGCTCGAATTGGAAGCCGCCTTGGCTGATCAAAGGGCCAGACTCAAGAAAATCGAGATTGGCTTAATGGCCTTGGTCATGATGCTGGCCGGTTTGATGAGCATCGTTTTTCTGCATCGGGTCAAGATTGCCAACCTGAAGCTGGAAGATGCCCTGGATGAAATGAGCCAGGCAAAAAATGAAGCCGAAAGGGCCAGCCGGGCAAAATCCGAATTTGTTTCGCGCATGAGCCATGAGTTGCGTACGCCGCTCAATGCCATTATCGGATTCGCAGAATTGCTCGGTTCGGAGCCGCTTCCTCCTTCACAAAAGACCTATGTCGATCTGATCAACAGTTCGGGCAAGCATCTCATGGAGTTGATCAACGCTGTGCTTGATCACGCCAAGATTGAAGCCGGCAGCATGACACTGGAACAGATTGAATTCGATTTGCCAAAGACCATCGACTCCGTGCGCAGCATTGTTCTTGACCAAGCTACAGCCCGTGGTCTGAGCTTCATTTCGGACATTGCCGCAGACTTGCCTGAGCGAATAGTTGGCGATCCGACACGCTTGCGCCAGGTTTTGATCAATCTTCTGGTTAACGCAGTCAAATTTACCGAGCAAGGTTCTGTCGAATTGCGCATTGCGGTCGACAACAAGCAGTTGATTTTCAGTATTCGCGATACCGGCATCGGAATGGATGAAGAAAACATTGCCCGTTTGTTCAAACCATTTGCCCAGGCCGATGAAACGATTACGCGAAAATATGGGGGGACCGGGCTGGGGCTGCTGATCTCGAAAGAATTGATCGAAGCCATGGGCGGCACGATTGAAACGGAGAGTGCGGTCGGTGTTGGCACCTGTTTCTGGCTAACCCTGCCACTGGTTCTGGGAAAAAATCCTGAAGTACCCAAACAGGCTCAGCGTGAACAAAGCGCCGACAGCGTTTTCCATCTTGTTCAGGGCAGGGTTCTGCTGGTGGACGATAACCGGGTCAATCAGCAACTTGGCGTTGCCATGCTTAAACGCCTGCAGCTCGAATTCGATATTGCTGAAAACGGCCTGATTGCATTGGAAAAATTGGCAGGAAACGATTTCTCTCTGGTCCTGATGGATATGGAAATGCCGGAAATGGATGGTTTGGCGGCAACTCGGGAAATCAGGCGCCTGGAAGCACAAAATACCGAGGCCAGGCGCTTGCCAATCATTGCCATGACGGCAAATGCCTTGGTCGAAGATCGAGAACAATGTTTTGCTGCAGGCATGGACGGATATATCTCCAAGCCGATCAGCTTGAAGATTCTCGAAAGTGAAATTCGCCGTTTATTCTCGGAAAAATCACCAGAAATCATTACAGAAGCTGATCAACCCTGTTTTGATCGGGCCAGAGTCATTGAAATGCTGGACGATGAACAACTTTTCAAGGAACTTGCGGATCTCTTTATTAGCGGTTCAGCCGGGTATCAACGTGATCTCGAAGCCGCTGTCAGCGCTCAAGATTGCCGCTTGATCGAACGCCATGCCCATACCCTCAAAGGCCTCTTCTCGACGTTTGCTGCCGATACTGGTGAAGAAGCGGCACGCCAGCTTGAACAAAGCGCTGCCTGCAACGACATATCCAGTTGCAGGGAATTAGTCATGCCAGTACTGCGTCATGTCAAGAAACTGACGCAAGCGCTCGGTATCAACTGAACAAAATCCTGAAGTTATCCAGTATGCCGGGGGGTTTCATCGCCAAAATTGTCTGTAGACAAACCTGTGCATAACTTGTGTGCGCTTTGTGGATAAAGCACTGAATCCATCAAAGTCGAAAAACTGTCCCCATTACATCAACAGCTTTCAAGTGGACTTGCCAAGCGCCAAATAATCAACACATCCATTTGTTTTATATAACAAAAATAAACTTATCCACAGACTTGTCTCTGAGGTAGTTAACATAGTCTTCATATTTAAGTATTTATATAAAACAACATAGTGCCCCCAGAAAACACACTGCGCGCCGGTTTTTCACTTCAAACTGCTTCCTTACACTGAGTAATTCATGGAGCTACTTCCACCCGTTTTGAGCTGGCTGATTTTTGCTGCTTTTGTTGCTGGTCTGGTCGATGCTGTCGTGGGTGGTGGTGGGCTTGTACAAATTCCAGCCTTGTTTATTGCCCAACCAGGTGTTGCCCCGGCAACTTTATTCGGGACCAACAAGGTAGCCAGCGTTTTTGGTACGGCCAATGCAGCTTGGCGTTATGCTCGGCAAGTAGACATGCCATGGCGGACAATTCTGCCAGCGGCTGCATCTGCATTTTTGTTGTCTTACGCCGGCGCAGCAGCCGTTGCCTGGTTACCAAAGGAAGCGATCAGGCCATTGATTCTTGTCCTGCTTGTTTTTTCTGCGGTCTACACCCTGATGCGCAAGGATTTCGGGTTGCTACACCAGCCGCTGCATCGCGGTCGCCATGAATTTTTGTATGCCTTGTTGCTTGGTGGCGTCATCGGGTTTTACGATGGGTTTTTTGGTCCGGGAACTGGCAGTTTTCTGATTTTTCTGTTCATCCGGTTTTTCGGCTTTGATTTTCTGCATGCTTCGGCCGGTGCGAAGGTGGTGAATGTGGCGACAAATCTTGCCGCACTGGCTTACTTCCTGCCCGCTGGTCACGTTATTGCCTTGCTGGCAGCGGGAATGGCAATCGCCAATGTTGCGGGTTCTGCTACCGGTACCTGGCTGGCACTTAAATATGGCAGCAGGTTTATCCGGATCGTGTTCCTGTTGGTGGTTGGCGTTTTGATCATCAAATTTGCCTGGGATACCTTGGCTGGCGCGTGATTTTCGTTGAAACGCATGCTGCCTGAATTTCCAATAAAATTGGCAGTCTTCACAAAGGACTTCCATGCGTATCACCCTCGTTCACCCTGCTGGTTTTAATTTTGTGCCGGGACAGCCTGATTTTTCGGTGCTGGCTAATCGCATGCCGCCGATTGGCATCATGCAACTGGCAAGCTGGCTGGAAAAGTTTGGCCACAGCGTGGAATTGCATGACTGCCTTGGCCCTTACGCACCGCCGACGATTGCCGAGAATGCGGAAATCGTGCTGGCCACTGAGCCTGAAATGGTCGGTTTTTCCGCTACCACATCGGGTTTCATGGATGCCTTAGAGATTGCTGCCTATATTCGTCAGCGCCGGCCGGAAATAAAAATAGTTTTCGGCAATGTCCATGTCTCGTCACTCGGCGCACCTATCCTCGAACAGTTTCCGGAAATTGACTATCTGGTCATTGGCGAGGGCGAAGGCGCCCTGCTCGATCTGGCCGACGGCAAGCCGTTGGCTGGCATAGGCAACCTGATTTGGCGCAATGAAAACGGCAATATCACGGTCAACCCCCGGCGTGACCGCATTCTCGATCTTGACGAGTTACCTTTCCCTGCCTACGAGAAGTTGGCCGGTTTCCCGCACGCCTACCACCTGCCGCTGTTCGCCTACGAAAAGCGTTACGGTGCAACGATGATCACTTCGCGCGGTTGTCCCTACACCTGCTCGTTCTGCGACCGCACGGTGTTCGAGCGCCTGTACAAGACCAATTCGGCGCAATACACCTACGACCACATGAAGTACCTGCGGGACAACTTCGGCGTCTATCACATCAACATGTACGACGACCTGTTCACCGCCAAGAAACAGCGCGTCATGGACCTCTGTGACCTGTTGATCGAAAAGCCGCTCGGCGTGCAGTGGAATTGTGCGATCCGCACCGGCCATACCTCGGACGAAATGCTGGCCAAGCTGAAGCAGGCTGGCGCACTGATGGTATCGATGGGTATCGAATCGGCCGATCCGGCGATGATGGAACGCCACAAGGCCGGCGTCACACTGGATGCCGTGCGCGATACGGTGCGCCAGATCCACGCCGCCGGGCTGCGCGCCAAGGGCCTGTTCATCTTCGGCATGCCGGGCGAGACGCCGGCAACGGTCAAGACCACCAGCGATTTCATCCTGTCGCTCGATCTCGACGAAATGAACATGACCAAGTTCAGCCCGCTGCACGGCGCGCCGATCTGGGACGAATGTGTCAGCGGCGTCGGCGGCGAGATGATCGAGGACTGGCGGCTGATGAACTGCCTGAATTTCGTATATTTGCCCGAAGGTTTCAAGTCGCGTGAGGAAATGGACGCGCTGTACAACTGGCACGTCAAGCGTTTCTACGATAGCAAAGCTTACCGTCACCGTTTCGCCAAGCGCCTTTGGCAGCACCGCTGGAGCTTGTGGCATGTGCTCAAGCATTTACCGGAAACCATCGCCGCGGCGCGTTATTTCAGCAGCAACAAGGAACAGCTGGAAAAGGCCAAGCGTGAATTCCGCCTGCATCCGCGCCAGCCGGTGGGGCTCAAGCCGCAACTGTCGACTGATCTGCAGATCGACAATATCGTCGCCATGTCGCCGGTCAAATTGACCCGACGCGATGCCATGAAGCAGATTATTCCCGTCGAATACGTTGGTGCGAGTTGCAGCACCCCGTCAGCGAGTGTGGTGGCAGTATAATCCTCGGTCCTTTGCCAAGGTTTTTGGCTGGGCATGTCATGCTGATAGCCTTGTCGTGACAGAAAAGTTTTGAAAAGGTAGACCCGGATGACGCAGCAAATACAAGCAGTTGAACGTCGTCAGTGCGATGTACTGGTCATTGGCGGTGGGCCTGCTGGTTCCACGATTGCGCCATTGCTGGCGGAAAAAGGCTACAAGGTGGTGCTGCTGGAAAAAGCCAGGCATCCGCGATTCCATATCGGTGAATCCTTGTTGCCGGCCAATCTGCCCTTGTTCGAACGTCTGGGTATTGCTGACGAAGTGCGCGCTATCGGGATGGAAAAACACGGTGCGGAGTTTGTTTCGCCGCATCACGACCACACCCAGACCTTCGAGTTTGCCGATGCCTGGGATAAATCCATGCCTTACGCTTACCAGGTGCCGAGGGCCGAATTCGATACGGTGCTGATTCGCAATGCGGCCAAAAAAGGCGTCGAGGTCTTCGAGACGTGCAAGGCCAAGTCGGTTGATTTCCAGCCAGACGACAGCGTACTGGTGCGGGCACAGCACGATGATGGCGCTGAACAGGAGTGGCAGGCCCGATTTCTGATCGATGCATCCGGCCGGGATACCTTCCTCGCCAACCGTTTTCAAATCAAACAGCGCAATCCGCGCCACAACAGTTCCGCGGTTTATGGCCATTTTTCCCAAGCCCGCCGGCATGAGGGACAAGCCAGCGGCAACATCACCATCTTCTGGTTTGAACACGGCTGGTTCTGGTTCATCCCCATGGTCAATGACGTGACCAGCGTCGGTATGGTGACCTGGCCGTATTACATGAAAACCCGGGGCGAACGCAGTCTGGAGCAGTTCCTGCGCGACGGTATTGCCATGTGTCCGCCGTTGGCGGAACGCCTCAAGGATTCAACGCTGGTCCATGACGTCGAAGCCACCGGCAATTTTTCCTATGTTTCGGAAAGAAATCACGGAAAGAATTACCTGTTGCTCGGAGACGCTTACGCCTTCATTGATCCGGTATTTTCATCCGGTGTCTGGCTGGCAATGAACAGTGGTGTGCTCGGTGCCGAGGCCGTCGATAGCTGCTTGAAAAATCCGGCCACTGCGGCAGCCGCACTCAAACATTTCGATCGCCAGATGAAGCATGGGCCGAAGGAATTTTCCTGGTTCATTTACCGGGTCACCAATCCGATCATGCGCGATTTTTTCATGTATCCGAAGAACATCTTCCGGGTCAAGGAAGCGCTACTTTCCGTGCTGGCCGGCGATGTTTTCGGCAAGACGCCGATCTGGCGTTCGATCTGGATGTTCAAGCTGCTCTATTACATTGCCAACCTGATTCAGCCGAAGCGCGCTTTCATGGGCTGGAAGCGCCGGCGTTTCAATATTCGCCGGGTTGATGATCCGGCGATGGATTCGGTCTGACGTGTCTTTCCTGAATTTTGTATCCGGTGTGGCTCAACTGAGCCATTCAGTCGTTTCACGTGAAACGGGCTGTATTCTGGGCGGTGCCAGGCTCGGTAGTGAAAATTCTGCGGTCAACTGGCCACAACAGCATATTTCCGCGCATCTGCCAGGATCGACAGCAAGCACCTTGTGCGATGTCTGGTGGGTTGATGCACCCTGTCGGTCCGGTTGTGACGAAGGGATCGCCTGGCGCCGTGCTGGCGATGTGCTGTACGGCGTGATCGAGCTGGACGAAGCAGATTTTTCCGCCGCTGGCTGTCCGGCCATTCAGGCAGCCAGCGAGGAAGCCTATCGCCGGATCTTTCGCTTGCTCGACGCCCAGAAGCTGCCGGCCTTGTGGCGTGTCTGGAATTACCTGGCCGGGATCAATGAAGAAACGGCAGGCCTGGAGCGTTACCGGCAATTCAACATCGGTCGCCAGGATGCATTTCTGGCTTGTCGCCAAGGGACGACCGGCAATGTGCCGGCCGCTTGTGCCATCGGCTTGTCAGCGGGACCGTTGTCCATTGCATTCCTGGCTGGTGCAGTACCCGCCGTGGCGGTGGAAAATCCCCGGCAGATCAGTGCTTATCACTATCCGGCTGAATACGGACCGCGTAGCCCGATCTTTTCGCGTGCTGCGCTGGTCTACCCGCCGGGGCAGGAAATTCTCTTCATCTCCGGTACCGCGAGCATTGTTGGACATCAGACGGTGCATCCGGGAGATATCGCCGGGCAATGCAGCGAATCGCTGGCCAATATCCTTGCCGTGGTGAGTGAAGCCAATCGCCTGTGCCGCTCGGCCCGGTTCATGCCGGATGCGCTGATTTACCGGGTTTACCTGCGGCATGCCGCCGATTACCCGGTTGTTCGGAACATTTTGTCGCCGACCCTCGGCGATGCCGGGATCGTCTATGTCGAGGCTGATATCTGTCGCGCCGATCTGCTGGTTGAAATTGAAGCCATGGCAATGCATTCGCTGGAATCCGGCGCATCCGCCAAGCACCCGGCTGAGCCATTGTGAATCCGTTGCATCAAGAAAAAAAAATCCTGTGGCGCCTGTACGAGTATGTCGCGATGTATTGCGGCTTGGGCGGACTGGCCGTCATCTGCCTGATCTGGTTGCCCTTTGCCATGTTGCTCAATCCCCTGCTACCGCGGCGCATTGGCTTGCCGCTGGGGCGTCAGGCCATTCGTTGGGGCATGCGCATTTATCTGGCTTTTCTGCAAACCTGCTGCGCCTGCCGTTTCGATCTGAGCGATCTGGATCAATTACGCGACGAAGGCCCGCTGATCCTGGTGGCCAATCATCCCTCGCTGCTTGATGCGCCAATGATCCTGTCACGCTTGCCCAAAGCGGTCTGCATCATGAAAGCGAGCTTGCTCGACAACATCCTGTTCGGTGCAGCAGCCCGGTTGGCCAGGTATATCGGTAACAATGCAGCGATCGAGATGATCATCAAGGCACGCGAGGAGTTGCATGCCGGGGCGCATCTCGTCATCTTTCCGGAAGGTACGCGCACGCGGAATATGCCGCTTGATACCTGCATGCCGACGACGGGGCTGATTGCCGGGCGGGCCAAGGTGCCAGTGCAAACTTTGCTGATCGAATTTTCCACGCCCTACCTGGGCAAGGCCTGGCCTTTGTTCCGGCCGGCATCGTTACCGCTGCATTGCCGCATCCGGCTGGGTCGGCGTTTCGACCCGCCGGGCAACGTCAAGGTCTTTACCCGCGAACTGGAGGCCTATTTCCGCAGTGAATTAGCCTCGTTTTCACCGTCGACCGCAGCAGTCTGAATCATGTCACTCGTCTCAACGACCCACTTTGTCCTGATCCCCAGTTACAACCCAGGCCCCAAGGTCATGGATACCGTGCGTGCTGCACGGGCACAGTGGACACCGGTCTGGGTCGTGGTCGACGGCAGTACCGACGGCAGCATCGAGCCATTGCAAGCCATGGCGCTGGCCGATCCCGGTTTGCGCGTCATCGTGCTGCCGGAAAACCGCGGCAAGGGGAGCGCCGTGCTGGAAGGGCTCACCCTGGCTGCCAGCGAAGGCTTTACGCATGCCCTGACGATGGATTCCGACGGTCAACACCCGGTCGAGCTGATTCCCGATTTCATGGCCGCGTCGCAGGCTGCGCCGGCCGCGATGGTGCTTGGCAAGCCGGTTTTCGCCGCCGATGCCCCGGCCTTGCGCGTCAATGGCCGCAAGGTCTCGAATGCCTGGGCCAATCTGGAAACCCTGTGGATGGGGATCGGTGATTCCTTGTACGGTTTTCGCGTTTACCCGGTGACCCCGCTGATCCGCATCATGCGCAACAACCGCTGGATGCGGCGTTTCGATTTCGATCCGGAAGCCGTGGTCCGCCTGTGCTGGGCCGGTGTCTGGCCAATCAACAAGGATGCGCCGGTGCGCTATTTCCGGCCCGACGAAGGCGGCGTCTCGCATTTTCGTTACCTGCGCGACAACACCTTGCTGACCTGGATGCATACCCGCTTGTTTCTCGGTTTTATCTGGCGGTTGCCCGGGCTGATTGTCCGGCGCTTGCTGCACCCATAAAAATCTCTCGTCTGTCCAGGAACCATGGAAAAAAACGCCGCGCTGAAAAAAGATCCTCGCCTGAACACCTATTTTGCCGATGAAGCGGAGCGGCGTTCCGTCACGCGCACGATGTTCGACGAGGCGGCGCCCGGCTACGACAACGCCGAACGCATTACCGCGCTGGGCAGTGGTGCCTGGTATCGCCGCGAGGTCCTGCAGCGCTGTGGCTTGCAGCCGGGCATGCATGTGCTCGACGTGGCCGCCGGAACCGGTCTGGTGGCCGTGGCGGCGCAGGAACTGGTCGGGCCAACGGGCCGGGTGGTGGCGCTTGATCCCTCGCCCGGCATGCTGGCCGAACTGCGCAAGAAGCTCGACGTGGAAACGCTGGTCGCCTACGCCGAATCGATTCCCTTGCCCGATGCCTGCGTCGATTTCGTTTCGATGGGCTACGCGCTGCGTCACGTCGGCGACATGGACCAGGCCTTCAGCGAATATCTGCGCGTCCTCAAACCGGGCGGTAGCGTTTGTCTGATGGAGATCAGTCGACCGCAAAATCGTCTGGGGCAACTCGCCTTGCGCGCCTACATCGGTGGCGTGGTGCCTTTGCTGGCCCGGTTGATGGGACGTTATGCCGATGTCGGCCGGCTCTGGGCCTATTACGGCGACACCATCGAAGCAGCCATCGAGCCGGAGCGCATTCTCGACGCCCTGCGCCGGGCCGGTTTTGTCGATGTGCAGTGCTCGCTGACCTTCGGTATTTTCCGCGAATACACCGCGCGCCGGCCGTGAATACCACCGAACTCTTCCTGATCGCGATGATCCTGATCTTCGCGCTGCCCTGGCTGATCTGGCGGATCGGCCGTACCGAGTATTACGCGCCGCTGGTTGTCGTACAGATTCTGACCGGCATCCTGCTCGGCCCCGGCGTGCTCGGTCAGGCCTTTCCCGATTACTACAGTTTCGTCTTCACGGCGCCGGTCATCCAGTCGCTGAACGGCATCGCCTGGTGGGCGGTGATGATTTTCGTGATGATCGCCGGTATCGAGCTGGACCTGAGAAAAGCCTGGGCCTATCGGCGGGAAAGCGGCATTACCGCTGGTCTGGCTTTGGGTGTACCGTTGCTGCTCGGTAGTGTGGCGGCGGGGATTTTGCTGTTGGCTGACGGCTGGCTGGGCGCGCAAGGCTTGCGCTGGCAGTTCATCCTGGGTGTTGGCATGGCCTGTGCGGTGACCGCCCTGCCCATCCTGATCCTGTTCATGGAAAAGCTGGACGTGCTGCGCCAGCCCATCGGTCAGCGCATCCTGCGTTACGCCAGCCTGGACGACATTGCGATCTGGGGCGTGCTGGCGCTGATCCTGATGGACTGGAGCCGGGTCGGCAAACAACTGGTCTTCCTGCTGGCCTTTGTCGTGATCGGCTGGCTGTTCCACAAATTGATGGCCCGCCTGGTCGAGCGCGACCGCTGGTACGTCGCGCTGATCTGGCTCGCCGTCTGCGGTTTCGGTGCCGACTGGGCCGGCCTGCATTTCATGGTCGGCGCTTTCCTGGCGGGTGCAGTGATGGAAGCCGAATGGTTCGATCAGGAAAAAATGGATTTGCTGCGCCACCACGTGCTGCTTGTCGCCATGCCGGTATTTTTCCTGTCCACCGGCTTGCGTACCAACTGGACGCTGGGTGGCGAAACGGTCTTCGTCGCCGCCGCGCTGCTGCTCGTCGCATCGGTCGCCGGCAAGCTGATCGGCGTGCGTATCGCCGGCCGCATCCTGAACTGGGCGCCGGGCGAAGCATCGATCATCGGCTGGCTGCTGCAGACCAAGGCGCTAATCATGATCATCTTCGCCAACATCCTGCTCGACCGCGAAATCATCACCAGCGAGGCGTTCACCGCACTCTTGCTGATGGCCGTGGCGAGTACGATGCTGACGGTGCCAATGGTGGCGCCGAAGCTGGCGCGCTTGAAAGAACTGATCGGGCGTTCGGCCTGAAAATTGCGGATTTTTACGGTCGACCGGGGAAATGGGGCAGATTCGGCTCTTGGTGATGCGAGCCCCAACTTCCCAACTTACGGCTTTTGGGGTGCCCTGAGCGCCAAAAGAAGATACTCGCCGACATGCTTTTCCGCGATGTCCTGTGCAGACGAAAGCTTGATGTGGCGGCGTAACTTGCCTTCACCCTCAAGTACCTTGAATTTGTCCGGGAGAGATGCGCCCGCACCAAACTCCAGCGAAACGTGCTTTGCATAAGAGAAGATGCCGCAAAAGGGCTTCTCGGCTGAGAACAAAATGCCACCGTATTTCACTTCCTCGGAGATAAAGGAGTCCAAACCAAGGATGGCTTTTCTCAGTGCTTGCACAAGCTCGAAGCGCTCAGGATCGAGAAGACGCATGTCTTCGAGTAGTTTTGAGATGCGTTCGGTGGGCATGGTGTCAGAACTTTTCAGTGGTGAGCGTTACGCCAAAGTGGTTTGTTATGCACGTGCAGCAATATTGATTGCCTGTCCCTGGTTTCTTTGCATTATTTCGATGGCGCGCTGCAGGTTCTTGGCTGAATCTTGGTCGTTGCGTGACCGCGCTCCTTCGACACCCAAGCGCGCCTTTTCAACGAAATTGAAGCGCTCGAAATCTGTAGACATATTGACCGGTTGGCCGGTCGCTACGGATATCTTCATTGTCATCCCCAAGAAAGGCGAACTTTCATCGAGCGACATTTTTCCACTGCGAATTTGGTCGTTCATCCAATCGAACATTTCCTGACGGGTCATGCTGGTGAAATCTGCTGGCTTGACGGTAGATGTTTCGGTCTTGGCCGCCGTTAGCGCTGCGGAAAACGACGTGGAGTTGGTATGTGCCTTGCCGGGCGTCGGTGTGCGCTGGTTGGTGTAAAGATTGGGCGTTTCTGTGCTGATTTTCATGGAATGTTCCTCTCGCCTGCGGGGATGTGGCAACGCTTTGTTTTGGGAGAAGCGTGTTGCTCCCTAACTTGGTGTTGCGACTTGCACTGCAGCATACGTACAGAGGAAGCCTATGTCTATTGGGTAGGTCGTCCATCTGATTCCACGGGCTTTGCCATCCAGCAACAATAATCCGCGATAGTTGAACCTGAATTTTCTACTTATGGAGTTGCGAGTCGATTCCGGAGTGCACGACGGTAAGCTCCGGCAGAGATGGCAAGTGCGATGATGACGAGGGCCGCGGCGACGGCGAAGGTGATCCGCATACCGGTGGCAACGGCATCTGAGGGCGCTGTTGCAATGTCATTCGACGCGGATCCGTAGGCGAAGACTGCGCCCATGACGGATGCGCCGGTGATAAGCCCGAGGTTGCGCGACAGGTTAAGCATGCCGGAAATGGCACCGCGTTGCTCCGGGCTGACGTCTGTCATCACGGCCGTGTTGTTGGCTGTCTGAAAGAACGCGTAGCTGGTGGTAATGACGACGAGGGGTGCAAGGTAGCCGGAGATGCCGAACAACATCGGCAACATGGATAGCGTGATGGCGCCGGTCGCCATACCGATGAGTCCTGTTGTGGTAACACATTGGGTGCCCAGTCGGTCTGTCAAACGCCCCGCAGGTGCGGCGGTTAGCGCAGCTACCGCCGGGCCGACCGACAGGACGAGTCCAACCATTGCCGCGTCAAGTTCCAGCGAACGAGAGAGATAGAACGGCCCGACCACCAGTGTCGCCATCATCACTGTTGAAACGAGGGCACTGGTAGCCAAGCTTGCACTCAGCTCAAGCTTGCGAAACATCGCCATTTGGATCAAGGGTGATTTGGTTCTTGCTTCGGCAAACATGAAAAGACCAGCGCCGACAAAGGCAACCAAAAGCAGCACCATGTTGAGCCGACCGAAACTGCCTTGTCCGATAGTCATCGCCAGCGCATAGGCGGCAAGCGTCAGGGCCAGGAGTAGCGTGCCTGTCGCGTCGAAGCCAGTGCGCTCCATTTTCGCTTTCCTTTGATCAACGGGCAGGTAACGATGGGCGAGATAGAGTGTGAGCGCCCCCAGCGGCAGGTTGATGAAAAATATTGCCCGCCAACCAAACCCGGCAATCAAGGCGCCACCAAGTGATGGGCCAAGCGCGGTGCCAACTGCCGACATCGTTCCCAGCAGGCCAATGGCACTGCCTGTTTTTTCCTTCGGCACTGTCTCGCCGACGAAGGCCATGGCGAGGGCCATCATGATTGCTGCGCCAAGCCCTTGCAGCGTCCGCGCAGCAATCAGCAGCCACAGGGTTGGCGCCATGCCGCAGAGGAGCGAGGCCAGCGTGAACAATGAAACTCCGATCAATAGCAGCCTTCTGCGACCAACGATGTCACCTAGCCGTCCGGCGCTGACAATCAGGGTGGTGATGGCGAGCAGATAGGCGATGACGATCCACTGGACTGCCTGGAAGGAGGCATTGAACGCCTCCGCCAGGCTCGGCAAAGCCACATTGGCAATACTCGTACCGAGTGACGACAGCAGTACGGAAAGCGCCAGGCTGGCCAGCGTCCAGCGCACTGACGGCGTCGTTTCCGCGCGTCGAGACGCCGTTTCAATGTGTGCTGCAACGATTTTTTTCACCGTGAACTCCTTTCAGGTAGTGCGCTTCCGCTGGGGCTATCTGAATCCTAGGCCCTTGCATGACATGGCGGAAGACGCAGCATTTGCAGCTTATAAATGCATATGACGCCATATATTGAATAAACACTGCTATCGTTGCCCCATGTCTCGACCTGATCTGAACCTGCTGTTCACCCTTGATGTCTTGCTCGCCGAAGGCAGCGTGGCACGCGCTGCCCGGCGGCTGCGGCTCAGCCCGTCGGCGATGAGCCGGGCGCTGGCGCGATTGCGCGAGACGACGGGCGATCCGTTGCTGGTCAGGGCTGGGCGCGGTCTCGTGCCGACGCCGCGCGCCATCGAACTGCGTGAGCGCGTCGGCCAACTGGTGCAGGATGGGGAGGCAGTTTTACGCCCGACCGAAAAGCTCAATCTCAAACAACTGGAGAGAACCTTCACGCTGCGGACCAGCGAGGGTTTTGTCGAAAATTTCGGGCCGGAGTTGATCGCCCGCGTCGGCGAGGAAGCACCCGGTGTGCGCCTGTGCTTCGTGCAAAAACCGGACAAGGACAGCAAGCCGCTGCGCGACGGGCTGGTCGATCTGGAAACCGGTGTTGTGGCGCAGACGACAGCGCCGGAACTACGTGTGCAGGCCTTGTTCCGGGACCGTTTCATTGGCGTCGTCCGCATGGGACACCCGCTGAGCCAAGGGGAAGTCACACCTGCCCGCTATGCGGCTGGACGACATGTCTACGTCTCGCGTCAGGGTGTGGACAAGGGGCCGATTGATGAGTCCCTGAAGGCATTCGGGCTGGAACGGAAGATCGTCACCATCGTTGGCGGATTTTCGACGGCGCTGGCTCTGGCTCGTGCCTCGGACCTGATCGCCAGCGTTCCCGAACGACATACCGGAAACCTGCGCGCCGGCATGCATAGCTTCCCCATTCCGGTTTCCACGCCAGAGATCACGGTTTCATTGCTTTGGCACCCGAGACAGGATGCCGATCCCGCACATCGATGGCTACGCAGTCAGATCAGAGATGTCTGTGCTGCGCTGAGATGATTGGTCCGATATTGACAGAGTCGAGTGTCGGGTTCTGAATCATTTTTCAGTCATTCTTGACTCTCCGCTATCTCGGTAGAAATCTCTCATTTAGCAGCCACCAGCCTTTTGCCAGGCTGCCAATTCAGCCGGATCGATAAAGGTTTCCAGGCGATTGATGTTGCCGGGCAATTGCTTGCCTTCCCATTGTTCGGTCGCCCAGCGTTTGACGTTGGCGCGCAATTCGCCGTGTTCGATGGCATGGGCCAGGCGGGTTTCCATCTCGTGCGCCTGCGCGGCGTCGGAAACCAGGGTCAATGCGGCCTGATGCAGAGTCAGCGGATTCGTATTGCTCATGATTGCCTCCAGTGGGGACGATGCATGACTAATTTAGCAGATACCCGCTACGACAGCGCAGTTGCCGCCAGGCTCAAATCATCGCGCCGTTGATCGAAATGATCTGGCCGGAAATATAGGCGGCTTGGTCGGAAGCCAGGAAAGCCACCAGATTGGCGACTTCCTCCGGTTGGCCGGCGCGCTGCATCGGCACCAGCTTCTTGATCGCTTCGCCATCGAAGCTGCCTTCAATCATGTCGGTGGCGATGATGCCCGGTGCGACGGCATTGACCGTGATGCCACGGCTGGCCACTTCCAGCGCCAGCGACTTGGTGGCGGCGTGCAGCGCGCCCTTGGCCGCTGAATAATTGACCTGGCCCCGGTTGCCGGCAATCGCCGCGACCGATGAAATATTGATGATGCGACCCCAGCGGGTGCGGATCATTGGCAACGTCAGGGGTTGCGTGACATTGAAAAAGCCGTTCAGCGAGACGTCGAGGACGCTGTCCCACTGCTTGCCGGACATGCCGGGAAATACTGCGTCGGCGTGGATGCCGGCGTTGTTGACCAGGATCTGGATGCTGCCAGCGTTGAGCAACTGCTCAAGCGTCGCTGCGCTGGCAGATCGGTCGGTGATGTCGAAACTGATCGCTTCGGCACTGCCGCCATTGGCGATGATCTCGGCTGCGATAGCGGCAGCTTTGTCCGGATTGCGGTTGGCGTGGACGATGACGTGATGGCCGTCGGCGGCCAGGCGCCGGCAGATTGCGGCGCCGATGCCGCCGCTGCCGCCAGTGACGAGAGCACGTTTCATGAGACGGGTTTCTCCAGGGAACTGGCGTCGAGGACCACGGCGGCGCGCCCTTCGAGCAGGCAACGTCCTTCGTGGGCGACGGAAAAAGAATAAAGGATGGTATTGCCGTCGCCGGACAGGCGTTCGGCCTGCACGTCGAGTGCGCCGGGCAGATCGTCGAGTCGGCTGGCATGCAACTGCACGCCGCGCACGCTGGTCAGGTAGCCTTGGCGCGGTTGATCCCCGGTATCGGCCAGCAATGCGCCGTGTACGGCCATCGCCTGTGCCGCGTATTCAATACCGCTGGCGATGCCCAGCCGGTTGTCTGCGCGCAACGGATTGGCTGGGTCGGTGTGGCTGACGGCGCGGCAGGAAATTGCGTCTGCCGACCAGTCGACCACAGTATCGAGCAGGCACATGTTGCCTTGATGCGGAATATGGGCGGCGATCCAGGCGCGATCTGGCACGACTGTCAGCACGGCGCGATATCGATCTGCAGTTGCATCGGCGGCAAGTAATCCAGGCAGACCGAGCCGCCCTGCCCGTTTGCCAGTTTCTGCAATAACGGTAGCGAGCGGAGTGCAGGAATTGTCGTGCGCAATTGCTCCAGCCCGGCATGGGCCAGGCGGTCTGCCGGTGCGCTGGATGAGCTGACGGTGATCGCGGCCAGTGAGCGCTGGCTTCGTGCCGGCGTGAGCAAAAGTGCGATACCGCCGCAATCCGGTGTGTCGCGCTTGGCGTGCAGCGGCTCAGGATATTCGCTGTCGTAGGCGATGAGCAGGATGGCTTGTTGATCGACCACCAGTTGGCCGAGTGCATCGAGCAAACCGGCGCCAAAGCTGGCATCGTAGGCGCAGATCACCTGGCAGGGGGCCATCGCATGGGTGGCGATGCCCCAGTAACCGGCGGCTGCGTTGTGCACGGAATTATGGAAACGCGTTGGTGAAATCTGCCGGTCGTCGGTCGCCAGTTGTTCGCATAGCGCGTGGCAGTTGTGCCCGTCGGCGCCGGAGGCGGCAAACACCGTAGCCAGCGTGCTGACATCGGCGCCGGCATGGGCGGCGGCTTCCAGGCCGATGGCCAACGTTAGTTTGACGACCCGGCTGGCCCGGCGGCGTTCGGCCGGCGGCAGGCTGGCCGGCGTGGGCAGGATGGACGGTGCTGCGGTCAACGGCTGTTCACCGCACAAAACGGCGCGGGCGCTGGGCCAGTCCGGCAGGCCGGGGGCCAGGAATCCGATGCCTTCGATCCAGGCGGTGAGCGGTGACGTCTGGGCAAGACTCATGGTGCGATCCCGAAAATCAGGCTGCAATTGCTGCCGCCGAAACCGAAGGAATTGGACAAGGCGTGACGCACCCTGCCCTCGCGTCCGCTCAACAAGTATTGCAGGGAAATTGCCGGATCGAGCTGGGCGGTGCCCGGACTGCCCGGCAGGAATCCATCCTGCAAGGCCAGCGCACAAATCACGGCTTCAACGGCACCGGCGGCTCCCAGGGTGTGGCCGGTCGCACCCTTGGTCGAACTGCAGGGGACGCGCTGGCCGAATAGCGCACCGACGGCCTTGCCTTCGGCTGCGTCGTTGGCCGGCGTCGCTGTCCCGTGCAAATTGATGTAATCAATCGCGTCGACCGCAAGATTGGCCGAGCGCAGCGCGGCCTCCATCGCCAGCTTGGCCCCCAGGCCTTCCGGATGGGGCGAGGACATGTGATAAGCGTCGCTCGATTCGCCGGTGCCGAGCAGCAGCACGGCGCCGGGTGTGGCCTGGTCGGCGCGTTCGAGCAGTGCAAAAGCCGCCGCTTCGCCGACCGAGATGCCATTACGTGCGGCGTCGTAGGGGCGACAAGCCTGGTTCGAGGTCAGTTGCAGCGAGGCGAAGCCGTACAGTGTGGTCAGACACAGCGTATCGACACCGCCGACGATGGCGGCATCGATGGTACCGAGCGTCATCTGGCGTGCGGCGGCGGCGAACACCTTGGCGCTCGACGAACAGGCGGTGGAGATCGCCATCGCCATGCCTTCCAGCCCGAAATAATCACGGGTGAATTCGGCCAGCGAGAAGGAGTTGTGCGTCGTCCGGTAAATGAAGTCGTCGGGCAATGCGCCGTTTGCCGGATCGCGGCGCCGGTAGGCCAGTTCGGTCTGCAGGATGCCGGCCGTGCTGGTGCCGAGGAAGACGCCGACCCGGTCGCGACCATAACGGGCGATGGCTGCGCGCACGCGGTCGGCAAAACCGTCGGTCTCCAGACCCATTTGGCTCAGCCGGTTGTTGCGGCAATCGTAATGGGCCAGCAATTCCGGCAGTTTTTCGTCGTCGACCGCAGTAACTTCGCCGATCCAGGTATCGAGATTGACCGATTCGAAATTGCAGGGTTGCAGCCCGCTATGCCCCTGCTGCAAGACCTGCCGTGTCGCCGCGAGACCACGCCCTAGGCAGGTGGTGGCAGTGAAGGAAGAAAGCACAAAGGGAGTCACGTTGATGCCCGGAACGAAGTGGCGGCAATTTTAGCAAAGTGACATGCGCAATGGCCGTCAAGGATTTTTTGCTGACCGGATATCCTGCCCCGGCTGTCAGGGCAGGCTGTTCAGATGGCGTATGCGTTCGCTGGTATCCGGGTGTGAGGCCAGCCAGCCGTCGGCGTGATCGATTTCGTGGTGTGCTTTGGCCAGCTTTTCCAGTGCGCTGCCGAGCGCCGCGGGGGAACGGCCCTGGCGGCGCAGCGCGTCGATGGCATAGCTGTCGGCTTCCCGTTCCATGTCGCGCGAGTAGCTGGCGGTAACGGCGAGCGAAGCCAGGCCGGCCGTCAGCGATGAGAGGTCGCCAAGGTAGGCTGCCGTGACCGCGGCGACGACCGATGACTGGATCAGTTGGCGCAGCCCGTGTTGGTGGCGCACATGGCCAAGTTCGTGCGTCAGGACGGCAAGTACTTCCGCATCGCTGGCCGGCATATCCACCAGTTCGTCGAGCAGGACGACTTGACCGTCCGGCAGGGCGAAAGCGTTCGGACCGATTTTCGGGGCGCGGCGAAAATGCAGTTGCAGGCTGGCGTTGTATTTCGCCAGTTGCGGATCGGCGGCCAGCAAGGTCTGGAATCCAGCCCGCAGTTCGTTTTGGCGGTGGGCGGCCAATTGGCTTGGCTGCAACAGATTTTGGTCGAGAGCCTGCAAAGTCTGGCGGGAAAGCTGCTGCACGGCGCCGTCGGGAATCATCGGGGCGAGCGCCCTGGCTCCCCAGGGCAGCCCCCATTGGTAAGCGGCGACCAGCAGCAGGATGACGCCGAACAGGGTGGCCAGGCTCCAGTGCCAGCGCGCCTGGAGTTGTACAACCGGCGAATTCTGGTGGCCGAGCCGTTCGAGCAAGGCATCCAGTTCCCACCCTTGGGGGAGTTCGCAGTAGCTATCGTCAGGCAGGCGCAGGACGCGGGGGGCACTGCCCTGCGGTTCGGAAATATGCAATTGTGCCAGGCTGATCCGTCGTTCGCCTTCCTGGCTGCGCAGAATCAGGCAGCCGGGTTCGGCAAGCAGATGGCGGGTCTGGCGTCGTGAGCTGCGGCCATCGAAATAGGTGGCTTGCATGTTCAGATGGCGATATCCAGATCGAAGGCATCGGCAATTTCCTCGCCGACCGCCTGGTGCTGCCTGACCGCCTGGCCGATGAAATCGTCGAGGCTGCTGTGGCTGATCAGGGCAGTATGTTGCGCCCGGTAGGCGGCCAGCCGGATTTTTGCCCAAGGCCAGTAAAGCCCAAGGGTCAGCAGGATGAATAGCCAGTTGGTCATTGACAGGAAAAGCAAGCCAGCGAATGCCTGGTCGCTGGCAAAACGGTGTTCGCCGATCCGGCTGTGGCGCCAGACTAGATTGACCATGCGGACCTGGATGTAGGACGGGATGGCGACCTGGAAGAACAAATACACCACGATCACGAGAATGATGATCTGGATGATCTTGCCATCCAAGAACAGTGCCAGCAGGCCGCCGCCTCCGACACCCATCAGGACAAAGACAATGCCAAGACCCAGGATCAGTGCGCCAGCCATCAGCACGGCGCGCAGGAAAATTCCATAAAAGGCGCCGAGAGATGGATTGCTGGCGCAGCGTTCGCCGCCGAATGAAAGATTGTTGAGTTGGAACAGTTTGATTTGGCGGATAAAGGCCGGCAGGGCCAGGCCAAGGGTAATCAGGGTAAGCAATCCGTAACCGAGGAAGACCTTGCAGGCCGCTTTGTAGCTGCCGTGGAAATCGAAACGCAGGCCGCGATACGAAGTATTGCGTGCGCGGAAAACGAAGGAACGCAGCATCAACCAGGGAAGCACGGGGAGCAGCACGAGTACCGCCACCCAGTAAAACATCGGGCCCAGCTTATCCAGAACGCCCAGGATTAATAGCATGCTCCAGGCGATGCCTCGGCCTTTCAGGATCGCTTTCGGGTCGCCGTGGTAATCGAAGCCACTGCCGTCAAGCAGCGTGTTGCGGTGGAAATACTGTTCGCGACGAACCTTTGCCCAAGCTGAATAAATGCCCAGGGTGAGGATGGAAAGCAGCAGATTGACGATCCAGATCCGGAAATATTCGCCACCGGTACCGGTGAATGCGAAATTACGCTGTACCGGCCCACTGAATTCCGTGGGCAGGCTTGGTGCTTCTACCCGTTCTTCCTGCAAATCCCGGTCATAGGCTGCCTTGCGCTCGGGGTCGCGCAACTCGGTATAAGCGTTTTGCAGGGCGTCGAAGTCTGCTTCAGGCAGCGGCTGTGCTGCTTGCTGATGCTGGTGGAAGCGGTGCAGCGCCTTCTGGTACGCCCGATGCACCGATTCCATTGGCGCCCCTTCGGGCAGGCCCAGCGTCAGATAGTGATTGATCACGTCGGCAACTCCGCCAGCAAGGAAAGGTAGCACTGTAAATTCCTGCTATGACAGACGCAATGCCGTTCGTCGGATTTCAAGCGCTGCCGGGCGGTTGAGTGCTTTCCCGGGCGGGGTCTGGTCAAGCCGGGACCCGGCAGACCAGCATCACGTTGGCGAAGGGTTTGCCTTCATTCATGTCCATGGTGGTGACGTTGAAGCCCAGTCCCTGCAGCAGTCTTACCCACTCGTCGACCGGCCGGCCGTACAGGCGCGGCAGACGGTGGCCGCGGACAAAGGTGACGGCATGATCGACCCAGTTGCACAGGTGATACGGCAAACCGGCCGAGGCATTGCCGACGCGGGTCAGGAACAGTCCGCCGGGGGGCAATGCGGCGCGGATGCGGGTCAGTACATCTTGCTGGCCGGCGTGATCGAAATAATGCAAGGCATCGAGAATGGTGATGACGTCGGCGCGGCCAAAGTCGACCCGGCACATGTCCCCCTGGCGGATGTCGACCAGCGGGTGATTCGCGCCGAAGGCTTGTTTGGCCCGGTCCACGTCTTTTTGCATCAATTCGTAGCCGCGCAGACTCAGCGGTTTCGGCGCGGCGGCCCAGTCGGCTGGCCAGTTCCCTTGTTCGTAAAGTTTGCGTGCCGCCAGCAGCCAGCCAAACAGACTGCCCTGGCCGCAGCCGAGGTCGAGGTAATGCCCTTCGGTCGGGAAAATTCCCTGGCGCAGCAATTCGCGAAAGATGCAGTCGGATGACAGCTTGCCGCGGGCGTAGTGGTAGGCAAATTTGCCACCGCCGTGAAATGGCGAAGTGGCATCGTCGAGCAGGGTTTTCAGGAAGCTTGAATGGTTCATGAGCAGGCGTCGGCAAGCGTGACGGGCGTGAGTTGGTGTTCGGTCAGGGTAGCCAGCAGGCGGGGCAGTACGGTCAGGATGACGGCTTGGCCGTCGGTGCTGCGCGCCGCATGGCCGTCGTGCAGCAACAGGATGTCGCCGGGGCCGAGGTTTCTGGTCAGACGCTGCAAGACCGTTGCCGGATCGCCGCAGCGTGTGTCGTACGGTCGACGGGTCCAGGCGGCCAGTTTCAGGTCGAGGCGATGCAGCACCGGATCGAGAAAGGGATTGCGCAAACCGGCTGTGGCGCGGAAAAAATGCGGTGCTCGTCCGGTGATGTCGGCCAGCGTCGCCTGCGCGGCGGCAATATCGGCCTGCATACGGCGGGGACCGAAGGTGGAAAAAACTTTTGAGTGCGAGTCGCCGTGATTTTCCACGCAATGGCCGCGGGCAACGATTTCCCGGCACAGCGCCGGGTTTTCACGGGCGCGCCAGCCGATGCAGAAAAACGTCGCTTTGGCGCCGGCAGCATCGAGCAGGTCGAGGACTGCAGGCGTGACTTCCGGGTCGGGGCCATCGTCGATGGTCAGGGCAATTTCCCGGCGCCCGACAGCGCTTTCCGGTAGCCGGGTCAGATTCGGCCCGAGCAATGTCGAGCGCGGCAGCAGGCCGGCGGTTGTCAGCAGGGCATGGTTGGCCGCCAGGGCGCCCAACGCCCAGGGCCAGAGCGCGGGGGCGGCCAGCAGCGCCAGTCCGGCGGCGCCGTGCAGGGCAAAACTGGCTTTCAGGGTCGGCGATGGGGTCCAATGACGCGGCATGCTTGGGTTAAAAATCAGGCAAAAAAATGCGGTGCAAAATGGGCCGAGCGGACGAAAGCCGCCCACAGTTGCTGCCAGGCCGGCCAATCGTGCCCGCCGGGCACCGTGTGTCTGGCGCTCGGCGGGAAGCAGTCGGCCAGTTGCCGCATCCCATCGGCAAAGCGATCTTCCGTGCCATAGCCGATAAAGACGGGGCATGTTGCGGGTAGCGCGGCAGTGGGCGTTGGGTGCGGCGGCGTTTGCTGAGACTTCAGCCAGTGCCAGACGCGGAATTCCGGATCAGTGAGTTGTTCCGCCGTGGCTTGCCAGTTCGCCAGTCCACCGGCCGCCTTGATCGCGCCGCTGGTTAGCCGGCTCCCCGGATACGGGGCGAGCAGGCACAGGCCGGCGATGCTTTGTGGCTGGTCGGCCGCTTGGGCGAGCGCCAGCAAACCGCCGAGGGAAATACCGCCCAGCCAGAGCTGGCGATAGTGTGGGCGCGCCGGTTCGAGAATGTCGTGGCGAACGGCAGACAAGGCCTGGCCGCTGGAAATGATCGCCAGATCGAGGTCGACCGCACAAAGATCGAGCGTCGGCAGATGGGTTTCGACCATTTCGAAAAAACCTGCTGCAACGAAATCTTCCGGCCGCATGTAGGCGCCGGGTAGCAGGACCAGCAGGTCGCGGCCCCCTTGTTCAAGGCGCAGGCTGCGCAGTGCTGGGGCTGTCATGGCGTCAGCCTGCCGTTTCACGTGGAACGAACATGGCGGCGAGCAGCAGGGTCAGGACGGCGCCTGGCCCGACGGTCAGGCCGATGGCGTTGAGTACCGGCACGGAAGAGAGGCCGAGGGTACCGAAGCCGATGGCGGTGGTCAGGTTGGCGACGCCCATCGAGGCCAGCGTTTCGGGGTTGAGGGCGCTTTGCCCATCGGCGCGATTGAAGAACAGCGTGTAGTTCGAGCCGACGGCGATGATCAGCAAGAGGCCGATCAAGTGCAGCAGGTGCAGGCGCTGGCCGCTCAGGTGCAGGCTGGCCACCACGAAGAGCGTGGCGATTGCCAGCGGTAGCAGGACGCTGGCCAGCCGGCGTGGCGAGCGCAGATTGAAGGCCAGCAGAACGATGATGCCGACCACGCCGGCCAGCGACAGCTTGATCGCTTCATCCAGATAATCGCTGTACAGCGTGTCGAACTCGCCTTTCATGTCGATGAACAGGGCATCGCTGCCGACCAGCGCCGCACGAATTTGTTCGGCTGGTATCTGCAATTCGTCGGCGCTGGCGGCTGGATGGAGTGGCAGCAGCACACTCCAGCTATCCGGGCGTTGCAGCATCAGTGAGTCCACGGCCAGCGCCAGATTGCTGCCGTTCAGGTCGTCACGCTGCAAATCGGGCGCCTGGCGGGCGGCGGCAACGTCTTGCAGAAAGGGGGCCAACTTGTCGGCCGATAGCGGCAGATCCTGGACGGCCTGGCCCAGTCGCTCGCGTAATATCTCGGCCGCGGGCAAGGCGGCGCGTCGGGCCGCCTGGGTGGCCTGACTGGGCAGGAAACGGGCCGGGTTGTCGTAGCTGCCGATGATGCCGGCTTCGACCAGTCGGTCGAGTTGGCGGCCGGTACGTTCGGCGGCCTGCAAGGCCGCTTCGCGGTCGCGGCCGGTGACGACGACCAGATAGCGTGAATCGGGAGCGCTGAGATCAGCCCGCAGTTGGCCGTCGATGATCGAGTCGGCTGCGCTGACCGTGCTGAGCGCCGACAGGTTGGGATGCCACAGATTGTCGCGCTGGTTGAGCAGCCAGAGGCTGGCGATCAAAGCCAGGATCAGGGTCGGCCAGCGCAGTTTTTGCAACAGCGTGATGGCCCGGTCTATCATCGTCTGGCTCAGGCTTGGCGTGCGGTCAGCTAGCGGCCCGGCCAGATCCGGCAGGATGTAACGCGTGGCGAGTGCGGCAGTGAGGATGCCAGCCAGTGCATAGAGGCCGAGTTGGGCGAGTCCGGGGAAGCCGGAAAACAGCAGCGCGCCGAAACCGCAAACCGAGGTGGCAACGCCGAGCCGGATGGTTGGCCAGAAACGCTCGCGCCAGGCTTGCGCACCGAGGCGTCCGGATTGCATGAAGTAATAGGTCGAATAATCGACCGATTCGCCGATCAGCGCCGCCCCGAAGCCGATGGTGATGCCGAATACCGTGTCGTGCACCAGACCGACGGCGACCACGCCGGCCAGTGTGCCGCTGACCACCGGCAACATGCCGAGCAGCATCAGGCGCGGCGAGCGATAAATGAAGAGCAGGACGGCGATGATCGCCAGACTGCTGATCAGGCTCAGGCGGAAAATTTCTTCCTTGATCAGTTCGCGGGATTCCACGGCGAAATGCCCCGGCCCGGAGAGCAAAAGATTTACCTCGCTGGCGCCGGTCGACCGCGATATTTCAGCAAAATGGCTGCGGATGGCCTGAATCGCTGCTGCCTGGCCGTCGGTGTCGGAACCGTGCGCGCGTGTTTGCACCAGCAGCATGGCGCGCTCACCATCGCGTGAGGCCCAGACGCCTTCCTGGCTGGCCGGTTGGCTGGCGGGATTGAAGGCGCCGAGCAGCGCAGCCATTTCGCCGGTCGGATCGCGGGTCAGGAAGGGTTTGAGCAACATGCCGGCCGGCGAAGTCAGCAGGTCGATGCTGTCGGAAATTGCGCCGCGCAGGCCGTCTTCCGTAAACCGTTCGGCGCTGATGCTCGGGCTGAGCTGGTAGCGATGGGCCAGCAACAAATCGCGGTCGTTATCGAGACTGCCGGCTTCACCATTCTGGACCGAGACGAATTCCGGCATTTTGGCCAGTCGACCGCGCAATTCGCGCGATACCGTCGCCCGCTGAACGGCATCGCCGCCCGCGATGCCGAGCATCAGCAAGCGCGATACGGCGCCCTCCTTGATTTGTTCAATCAAGACTTCCTGTTCTGCGCTGGGCTTGGCTGGCAGGAAAAAACTCATGTCGGCCGAGAAGCGACTGTTCCAGGCAATGACGCTGCCGGCCAGCATGGCCAGCAGCCAGATCAGCAAGGCGCGCAGGGTGGTTCGCTTCATGGTGTGACGATGGGTTCGATGCTGAGTAGCGAGCGGTCGCCATCGGCCTGCAGGTATTCGATGCTGCGCACTTGGCCGCGACTGCCGCTGACGACGATACGCAGCACGATGGCGGCAATTTTCTGCTCACGCGGCAACATGGTCAGCACCCACTTGTCTTCCGTTCCCGCCAGGTGCAACGCATAGTTTTTTTCCAGCGCGGCACGGTTGCCGGCCAGCGTGCCGCGGATGCTGTCTACGAAAGCCAGGGCTTCCGGCTGGCTGGCCAGGTTGATCGAGAATTTCTGCTTCTCGCGTTCCAGCGTCAGCAAATCCTTGTTCAGGATCAGGGTTTCCAGCTTCGGCGTCAGTGTGCGTTTTTCCAGGCGGTCCGGCGCGGTGTAGGTCATTTCTCCGGTGGCGACGAGTGGCTTGTCGAGTACCGCGAGGAATTTTTTCTCGACGAACCTGGCGGTGCCTCCCGGATGTCGGGCCAGACTGTCCATCAGCTGTCCGAGATCGATGGCGGCGAAAGCCGGCGCAGCGAGCAGCATGATGAGCAGGGTGAACAGCCCGTGAAGTAGCCCAATGCGCAGGCGTTTGATCATTTTTTTATCCAGAAATCGAAGAAGTTGAACCAGTTGTAGGGCGCGGCCCGGCAATGGTGACTCAGCCGGTCGGCGTAATGCTGCATGGCGCAGCGGATTGCCGTATCGCGCTCGGGGCGCGTCACCGTCGAAAAGTCGGCCAGAGGCTCGAAGTGTATTTGATAACGATTGCCGCCGAGATATAAGCCGGTCATGAAAAACACCGGCCGGCGCAACATCGCCGCCATGCGCCAAGGGCCGAGCGGGAATGCGGCCTTTTCGCCGAGAAAATCGCAGTCGACCGCAGAATTTTCAGCCAAGCCCTTGCCGCCCTGCCCTTGCTCGCCCAACTGGCGGTCGGCCAGCATGCCGACCAGGTAGCCCTGCTCCAGCTTGTCGCGAGCCAGCAGCATCGAATCGATGCGGCCCAGCGGCAGGATGTCTTCGCCGGCCTTGGGGTTGATCGCCTGCAAGGTGGCGTTGATCTTGCGGGCATTTTCTTCATACATCAGCATGGCGACCTTGAGCCCGGCCTGACCTCTGCCGACGGCGCGCAAGGCTTCAAAACTGCCGAGATGGGCGCCGATCAGCAGGGCGCCGGGTTGCCTGGCCAGCGCCGCCTGCAGGGCTTCGGCGCCAATGACTTCGATGTCGAACAGGTCGAAACGGTCATTGAGCAGATATATACGGTCGTGGATGGTGCTGGCGAAACTGAAGACATGGCGATAGCCATCGGTCCATTCGGCCCAGCGACCGAGCGCGCGGTGCAGGTAGTCGCGGCTGGCGCGACGGGCCCGTGGGGCAAACAGCACGTAGTAGGCGGCGATGCCGTGCAGGACCAGGCGGCCGACGGTCCGGCCGAAGGTCAACGAAATCCATACCATCAGCTTCAGGATGGCCAGGTTGCTGCGTTCTTGCTGACGGCGCCAGTCGCCGCTTGGCGTCGTTTCCGGTTTCATGCGGCAGGCGGCATCAGGCTGCCGCTGGCGACCGGGCGCTCGGCGGCGTGCACACTGAAGGCGATGCTGCCGCTCGATTTGCGTTGCAGTGTGAAGTTTAGTGTTTCGCCGGGGCCCACCGGGCTGAGAAACTTGGCATTGCTGATTTGCCAATGACAATCTGCCTGTCCGCTCAGTTGTTCGGCAAAAAGCATCGCCTGATCAAGGAGAACGACGCCGGGCACGATAGGGCGACCGGGAAAGTGGCCGGCAAATGCCGGATGGTCGGTGGGCACCGCCCAGACAAAGCACTGTTCAATCATGGTCGGTGGTTCGATGCAGCAAGGCTTGTAGCGACTGGCGCGGCAGTTTGCCGGTGGGGTTGCGCGGCAGGGCATCGACGAAGCGCAAGGGGCGCGGCAGGAAGACCGGATCGATGCGCTGGCGCAATGCAGCGAGCAGTTGGCGGGATTCCAGCGTGGGGGCGACGACAAAGGCCGCCAGGCGGGTAATGCTCGCACCCGGTGCTTCGTCGGGCAGGAAAAATGTCGCGTCGAGCACGCCGGGAATCGCGCTGATCTGGTGGTTCAGCCAGGCCAGCGAAGTCCGCTTGCCGGCGATGTTGATCAAGTCGGCATGGCGCCCGAGCAGGCTGAATTGCCCGTTGTCGCGCAGTGCGATCAAGTCACCGAGCGGCACCCGCCCCTCGACATGACCGCCGCTGGCCCAGGTGCTGTCATCTTCCTGATCCAACTGCACGCCGGCCAGCGGTTGCCAGTGCTCTCCCGTCACGGTACGCCGGCTGGCCAGCTGGCCGCTTTCGGTCGAACCGTAGATTTCGTACAACGGGGCAGCACAACGCTGTTCCGCCTGGGCGGCCAGTTCGCCGGACAAGGGGGCGGTGGCCGAGAGCAGCAGATCGAGTGGCGGCAATTCGATCTGGGCAGCGAGCAGCGCCGACAGGTGAAACGGGGTACTGACCAGCAGGCGCGGCTGCGGCACGGCGGCCAGTGCTGCCGCGATATCCTGCGGGTAAAAGGGCTTGCCGGCCCAGAAGGTGCATCCGCCATGCAGGGCCAGCAGGAAGGTCGATTCAAACCCATAACTGTGCTGGACCGGTACGGTGCCGACGATGGCATGCGGGCGCTCAAGCAAACCCAGCGCTTGGGCGCCGGCCTGGCCGTTGCGCACCAGCTTGCCCCAGGTTTTTCGCTGGGCTTGCGGCAGGCCGGTCGAACCGGAAGTGAACAGGATGGCGGCCAGCGTGTCGCTGGGAAAATCGGGCATTTTCGTGACTTTTCTGCGGTCGACCGCAGAAAGGTCGGGAAAATGCAGACAGGGCAAGGCGCCAGCCGCAAATTCCCCGTCGCACAAGCCAGTGGTGCCGGGATAGTCGATGGCGATTTGGGCCAGTGTTTCCGCGGACTGCGAGGCAGGCTGCAGGCTGGTCTTGCCACAGAGCAAGCCGGCGACGAACCCGACGGCGAAGCGGTAGCGGTCCTGGCAGACGTTGAGCAGCCAGTCGCCCGGCGGCAATTGTTCGGCCAGCGCCTGCGCTTCGGCCAGAAACTGCCGGATGCTGATGGCACCGCCGGCTTGCCAGGCCAGCACGTCATCGAGCTGGCGTCCGGTGAATAGCGCATGCCGCTGCATCAATGCTCCACGGTCGTTGTGCCTTGCTGCGTGCTGGCCCGGTAGGCACGGATTGCCGTGATGAAACTCGGCCGTTCCTCAGGCGGCAACTTGCGCAGACGGACCAGGTGTTCGCCGAGAAACATCAGGCCGATCAGCGGCGCAGTCAGCAGGTTGGCATGGACGGACCAGATGGCCGGCGGGGCGAACAGAAATAATGCGGTCGACAGCAGCGCATTGGCAAAAAAGAAGATCGTCCATGCCACGGTAACTTGCCGCGTATAGCGTTGTTTGCGTACGGAAATGTCGCCGAAAACGGTGCGGGCGATGCGCGTGATCAAGGCTTCTCCGGGGCCGAGCAAGCTGCGCCCGAACAGCGTCCCGAGCGCCAGATGCGTCCCGAGGTGTTGCAGGTAGTACAGCAAGGGTACGTTGCTGCGTAGCTGCGGCCATAGCCAGGCCAGCAAGAGCAAGGCGCAGAGTCCGCCGGCCGCGCTGGCGAAGGGATTGCGTATCCGCCACAGCAGCATGGTCAGGGCGGCAGCGATGGGGAGTACGCCAAGCGCGGCGTTGACATCTGCACTGCCATTTCCGGAACTGGCGTAGTGCGCGGCGACGGCCCAGGCACCGAACAGCAGGGCAACGGCCAGGCCGCGCAGCAGTTGGGCCAAGGGCAAGCTCATTGGGTTCGCTGGCTGGCGATGTGTTCGGTCAGGCTGCGCAGCGAGGTAAAAATGCGGACGTTGTCTTCATTGTCCGAACGTAGCTGGAAGCCGTAACGCTTGGAAACGACCAGGGCGATTTCCAGCACATCGATCGAATCGAGGCCAAGCCCGTCACCCTCTCCATCGCCGAAGAGCGGCGCGTCGGCGGCGATCTCGGCGGGCGACATTTCGAGATTGAGTGCACTGATGATCAGTTCAGCAATTTCGGGCAGGAGTTGGTCGATGACTTCAGGAGTGATGGCGGCGGGCATAGGGCGTTGCTTTTGAACTTTCAGCGAGTTTCAGGCATGGCGGCGCGGAACGCGAGTACCGCGTTGCTGCCGCCGAAGGCAAAAGAATTGGAAAGTGCGGCCCGCAGGGGCTGACGACGGGCGCTTGTCACATGATCAACGCCGGCGCAAGCCGGATCAATCTCCTGGAGGTGGGCAGTGGGCGGCACGGTTTGCTCACGTAGCGCCAGCACCGTGATGATCGCTTCGATGGCCGCTGCCGCACCCAGTAGATGACCATGCATGGACTTGGTCGCACTGACTGCCAGACGGCTGGCACGGTCGCCGAAAATACATCTCAGGGCGGCGATTTCGATCGGGTCGCCCTCGCTGGTTGCCGTGCCATGGGCGTTGACGTAGTCAATCTCATCCGCTGTCAGGCCGGCGTCGGTCAGCGTGTCTTTGAGCGCCCTGATCTGCCCGGCGACTTCCGGTTTGACCAGGTGGCTGTGATCGCAACTGGTGCCGTAGCCGATGATTTCGCCATGGATACGGGCGCCGCGCGCTTGCGCATGCGCCCAATCTTCGAGCACCAGTGCGGCACCGCCTTCGCCCAGCACCAGGCCGCGCCGGTCTGCGGCAAACGGACGGCAGGCAAATGCCGCGTTTTCCGCATTGCCCGGGGCCATGACGCGCAGTGCCTCCCAGGCGCGCGCCACGCCGTAAGCCTGCGGAACATCCGAGCCGCCGGTCAGCATGATGCTTGCCTCGCCCGAGCGGACCCGGCGGAAGGCTTCGCCAATCGCTACGGCGGATGAGGCACAGGCCACGGTGTGGCTCATGCTGACGCCACCCAGACCAAGCTGGATGGAAATGTGGGCGTTGGCGGCGTTGTTCATGCCAAGGACGACGGTCAGCGGCGACAGGCGCTCCCGACCCTGCTGCCATAGTTCGCGGTAGCCTTTTTCATAGGCCAGCGTACCGCCCAGTGCGGTGCCCCAGGCACATCCCCAGCGCTCCCGCGAATCGGTTCCACTTTCATTGCCGCGCGACAAGCCGGCATTGTCCCAGGCGGCAAAAGCCGCAGCCATGCCCAGTTGGGCAAAGCGGTCCATCATGCTGGCGAGGGGTTTGCCGAGTGCTGTGTCAGGGTCGAAAGCCGGGCAACTGACGAACGGCATGGACAATGGACGCGGGACGTCGTCGGTCAAAAGGTGATGGATCGCCGATTCGCCCGCAATGAGTCGGGAAAAAAAGTCTTCAAGATCACCGCCGTAAGGACTGACCAGGCCCAGGCCCGTGATTGCCACCCGCCGTTGGCCCATGATTCAGCTCTTTTGCTCGGCGATCAGGCTGTCCATCAAGGTAACCATTTCACCTACCGTTTTGGGGGTTGCCAGTCCGCTGGAAAGCTTGGCACCGAAACGGTCCTCAAATTCGAAAATCAGTTCGAGCATCATCAGCGAGTCGACCCCTAGCTCGGCGAGGGAGGCTGCGGGAACGACACCTTCCGGCGTGACGCCGAGGCGTTCCTCGAGAAATTCGCGAATAAGTCCAATGGAATCCATAGGCTGCGGATTCTAGCCGAAAAGCAGTGTTTCAAAAATACTCGCCGGCTTGCTGTCGGCAATGGGCTGTGCGTCATCTGACCTTGGTACAACAGAAAACTTGTTTCGCATTTAATTTATTCCGATGCATAGTGCACAGCCTTTCCGGTGCTTTTCCAATCCTCGATAGCCCGACCCCTATGGATACTACGCCTTCACTCTCGCCGTTACCTTGGTACGTTCAGCTCGGTCGCCGTATTGCTACGCTGCCGCTGTTCAAGGCCATCGGCACGTCGGCCTTCATGGGGTTATTTTTCTGGGGCTATTTTTCAGTGATGGGCGGTGGTGCTCTGTTCCCGGAAGTGATCATGCCCTTGACCCTGCTCGATGACTGGATTCCTTTCTCGGCGCAGGCTTTCCCCATTTATGTATCGCTGTGGGTGTATGTTTCGCTGCCGCCCGCCTTGATGGCCGATTTTCGTTCTCTGATGTTTTTTGGCCTGTGGGTGGCTTCCTTGTGCCTTTTTTGTCTCGGTATTTTCTGGCTGTTCCCAACCGTGGTGCCGCCAACCGATATTGACTGGCTGCGCTATCCCGACATGGCCGTGATCAAGGGACTGGATGCCTCAGGTAATGCCTGTCCATCCTTGCATGTGGCATCAGCGGTGTTTTCAGCTTGCTGGTTGCAGCGAGTATTGTGCAATGTCGGGGCGCCACGTTTGCTATGTCTGGTCAGTTGGGGCCATTGTCTGGTCATCATGTGGTCTACGGTGGCGACCCGCCAGCACGTCGTACTGGATGTCGTGGCCGGCGGCTTGGTCGGTTTGGCTTTTGCCTGGCTTTCACTCAGGCATATGGGTAGAAAATTGGGTGTTCGCACGCTGTAAGGCCAACAGGAATCAGGTTTGCCGGGTGGCGTAGTAACGGCTCGGCACCTACCCGGCGATGCGATTCAGCGAGGCCATGAATTTCCCCGCATCCTGAAAGCCGACGACTTTTACCTTCTTGATTTCCTGGCCTTTGGCATCAAAGAAAATGATTCCCGGCGGCCCGAATAGCCCGAAACGCGCCAGCAAGGCCTTGTCGTCGGCCGAATTGGCTGTCACATCTGCCTTGAGCAGCGTGAAGCCGGCCAGTTTGGCTTGTACGCCCGGGTCGGAGAAGGTGAAACGTTCCATTTCCTTGCACGAGACACACCAGTCGGCGTAGAAATCGAGCATGACCGGGCGGTCGACCGCAGCAATCCGGGCATCGAGTTCGGCCACCGAGCGCACCGGTTCGAAGGCGAGTTTGGATGTTTCGCTGGCAATTGCGCCGCTGCGCAGACCGGCCAGCGGCTGCAAGGGGTCGCGATTGCCAGCCAGTGCGCCGATCAGCAGCGCGGCGCCGGTCAATAGCATGACGATGCCGATGCCCTTCCAGAAACGGGGCCAGCCTTTGGCATGCACCGGCAACGGATCCAGCGCATGCAGGTAGATGGCCGGAATGATCAGCAAGGCAGCCCAGCCGAGCATTTCGAGCACGCCCGGAATGACCGGCGAGACCAGCCACAACGCGGTGGCCAGCAGCAGCACGCCAAAGGTTTTCTTGACCCCTTCCATCCATGGGCCGGTGCGCGGCAGCAGCGAACCGCCGGCCACACCGACGGCAATCAGCGGCGCGCCCATGCCGAGCGCCATGACGAACAGTGCCGTACCGCCGAGTACCGCATCGCCGGTCTGGCCGATATAGAGCAGCGCGCCGGCTAGCGGAGCAGCGACGCAGGGGCCGACGATCAGGGCCGACAGCGCACCCATCAGGAACACGCCGATGCCGCGTCCGCCCTGCAGGTGGCCGGATTCCTCGGAGAGTTTGCTTTGCAGCGCAGTCGGCAATTGCAGTTCGTAGAAGCCAAACATCGAAAACGACAGCACGACGAATACAGCAGCGAAGGCACCGAGCACCCAGGCATTCTGCAGCGCGGCCGAGAGCAGCGTACCGGTCAGCCCGGCGGCGATGCCGATGACCGCGTAGGTGACGGCCATGCCGAGCACGTAGGCAAGCGATAGCGCGAGCGCCCTGCCCTTGGTCGCTTTATGCCCCTGACCGGCGATGATGCCCGACAGGATGGGGATCATCGGGAAGACGCAAGGGGTTAGCGAAAGGCCCAGACCAGCAACGAAAAAAAAGGCCAGGATGGCCCAGAATCCGGCATTTTTCAGCGTTTCGGCAATAATCCCGCTTTCATCGCCGTCGACCGCGCCAGACAGAAAGTCCCCTTGGACGGCAGGATTGGCACTTATCGGGGCGGCGTTGGGTGTGCTTGCCGGATCGGGCAAGTTGACGGTCAGTGTCTGGGTTTGGGGCGGGTAGCAGACTCCGGCATCGGCGCAGCCTTGCGAGATGGCGTCAAGTTGCAGCACAAGTGGGCCGGAACTGCTGCGGGTGACGGGAATGCGGATTTTGACTTCCTTGTAGAAGACTTCGACCCGGCCAAAATTCTCGTCGTCCTTTTCCTTGCCCTTGGGAATTTGCGGGGGGCCGAACTGGATCGACTCGTCCACGGGATGGAAGCGGAACTTGTCGCCATACAGGTAGTAGCCCTTGGCGATTTCATAACGGATTTCTATGGTCTGGCCATCGAGTGCCCGCGCCGATGGCTTGAAGGCAACGGCCGGATCGAGAAATTCCTGGGCGTGGGCGAGCGAGGCGAAAAAGGCGAAGAGGAGGAAAAGTGTGCGCATGATCATTGGAGTGTTTCCGTCGCCAGCCAGTTCAAATATGCCGGCAGGCCGTGGGTGATCGGCAGGGCGATGATTTCCGGTACATCGTAGGGATGCAGTTCGGCGATGCATTTTTCCAGCGCCGGGTAGTTTTTTGCGGTCGACTTGATCAACAAGGTAATTTCCGATGCCGATTCGACGTTGCCTTGCCAACGGTAGATCGATTGCATGCGCGGTAACACGTTGACGCAGGCGGCGAGTCTTGTTTCGACGACAGCGAGCGCGATGGCATTGGCCGTGGCTTCATCGGGGCAATTGGTGAGAACGATCAGGGCATCCATCGTTGAGCCTTATTTGAGTAGCCGGCGCCGGGTCAGGTGCAGGGCGATGGCGTAGGCTACGGCGGTGGTCGCCAGCAGCGCCATGATGTGGATCAGGGCATCCGCTGGCAACTGGCCGGCGAGCAGCGGCCGGACGAGAGCAACGCCTTGGGCCAGTGGCAGCCAGCTACCGATCGCGGCAAGCCAGCCGGGTAGATTGTCGGTCGGGAAAAAGACCCCGGAAATCAGCGTCATCGGCGTGATGAACAAAGTGAAGTAGTACATGAAAAAATCGAAGGATGGGGCCAGGGCATTCCAGATCAGGCCAAGCGCCGCGAAGGTCAGACCGGTCAACGCGATAGCCGGCAGGATCCACAGCGCCAGCGGGCCGTTGGCCAATCCCATGAGACTGATGACGACCAGAATGGCGCTGCCCGAAAACAGCGATTTGCTGGCGGCCCAGAACAGTTCGCCGGCCAGCACTTCATTGAGACCGAGTGGCGTATTGAGGATGGCATCCCAGGTTTTCTGCACATGCATGCGCGAAAAAGCTGAATAAAGTGCCTCAAAAGTGGCTGCGTTCATGGTCGAAGCGCAGATGGTGCCAGCGGCGAGAAAGGCGATGTAAGGCTGGCCGTCGATGCTGGGCAGCATGGTGCCCAGGCCGTAGCCCAGACCGAACATGTAGACCACCGGGTCGGCCAGGTTGCACAGGATGGACGGTAGCGCCAGCTTGCGCCAGACGAGGAAGTTACGTTGCCAGACAGGGAAGAAGCCAGGTGTTTTCATTCGTTGCGCTTTCAATCCCTGAGTTCCCGGCCGGTCAGTTTGATGAACACGTCTTCCAGATTGGAGGCACGGTGTACGTAGCGCAACCCGTCGGCGCTGGCCAGGCTGGCCAGCAATGCCTGCGGTTCGCGGCAGTAGAAAAAAGCGGTTTCGCCACTTTGCTCGACACGTTCGGCGAGATGGCGATGGTTTTCGGTGAATTCAGCCAGTTGACCCTGGGGCCAGCCGTTGTCGTCATGGTCGCTGGATTCATCAAAGACTTCGACGACCTGCGGTTCGATATGTTCGGCGATCAATTGACGCGGGCTGCCTTCGGCGATCTTGCGCCCGTGGTCGATGACGATCAGCCGGTCGCACAGGCGTTCGGCTTCATCCATGAAGTGGGTGGTCAGAATCAGCGTCTTGCCAGCCGATTTGAGTTTTTTCAGGCGCTCCCAGATCAGGTGACGGGCCTGCGGATCGAGACCGGTCGTCGGTTCATCGAGAAAGATGATATCTGGGTTGGCTATCAGGGCACGGGCCAGCGTCAGGCGTCGTTTCATGCCACCGGAGAGGGCCGAAATCCTGGCCTCGCCTTTGCCGGTCAGGCTGGAAAATTCAAGCAATTGGGGAATCCGCGCGCGGATTTCGGCGTCTTTCAGGCCGAAATAGCGACCGAAGACCAGCAGGTTTTCAGCACAGGTGAAGTCCGGGTCGAGATTGTCGAACTGCGGCACAACGCCGACGTGGGCGCGGGCTTTTTGCGCATCGACCGGAATGGCGTGGCCGCCGAGCATGATGCTGCCGCTATCCGGCCCGGTCAGGCCGAGACACAGGCGCAGCGTTGTCGTCTTGCCGGCACCGTTCGGCCCGAGCAGGCCGAAACAGGTGCCCGGTGCGGCTGAAAAAGACAAGCCGGCAACGACTTCGGTCTGGCCATAGGTTTTGCGCAGCTCGGAGACTTCCAGTGCCGGTGCCGTCGCCTCGCCTGTGGCATCAGCGGGCATCAATGCCACAGAATCAGAGGCTGGCACTAGTGTCGCCATGCGCGGGTCACGATGTCGCGGATCAGGTGCAGGCGACGGTGGAAAAAGTGATCGGCGCCGGGCACGACGACGACTGGCAGGTCGTTCGGCTGCGCCCAGGCCAGGACGTTGTCCAGCGGCACCGTCTCGTCGGCCGAGCCGTGGATGACGATCGTGTCATGCGGCACTTGCTCGGTGTCGTACTGGCGTGTGCCTTCGACGAAGCCGGCTGCAGTACCAACCAGTACGAGGCGTTGCGCCGGATGCCCGCCCTCCTCCAGTTGCTTGGCAACGCGTGTCTGGCAGTAGGCGCCAAAGGAAAAGCCGGCCAGGGCAACCGGAATATCGCCGCAACGCAGCTTCGCATCGTGCAGCACGGCCAGCAGATCGTCGGTTTCGCCGATGCCGTCGTCGTGGCTGCCCTCGGTGCCACCGACGCCGCGGAAATTCGGCCGAAACGCTGCGTAGCCGAGGCTGACGAAGGTCCGGGCTAGTGTATAGGCGACCTTGTTGGTGTTGGCGCCACCGCCAATCGGGTGTGGATGGGCGATCAGCGCAATGCCGCGCGGCGCGTCCGGGCGCTCCATGATGACGTCGATCTGGCCGACCGGGCCGGCGACGGTGATTTTTTCTTCGCTGACTTTCATACTTTAAGGCGTTCGACGACGCGTCCGTTGATCAGGTGTTCCTGGATGATTTCCTCGACATCTTCGTTGTCGACAAAGTTGTACCAGGTTTCGTTCGGATAAATGACCATGACCGGCCCTTGATCGCAGCGACCCAGGCAACCGGCCTTGTTGATGCGAATGGCGCCCGGTCCGTTCTTCTTCAGTGCGCCGATCCTGTCCTTGGCGTAGGCAAACGCGGCCGAGCCGCCGACGTTGTTGCAGCATTGCTCACCGGCCTCGCGCTGGTTGGTGCAGATGAAGACGTGTTGCTGGAAATAGCTCATGGGTGATCTCCGTTGAAGGCGGCCATTATAGGCGGCCGGGTTTCACGTGGAACGCACTTGCGGTCCACGCAGGGTCAACAGCAAAAACGGCAGGGCGATGAAAGGCCACAGGCTGGCGACCACGCGGGTCAGACCGTTGAAGTTGAGGAAGTGCCCCTGGCGCCAAGTGGCCAGGGCGACGGCTGAATAGGGATTGGCCGGCGCCAGATTGACCAGCACGGTACCGCCAATCAGTGCCAGTGCCGCAAGCAGCATGCCGGCGCGTGTCGGTAGCCAGAGCGTCAGGGCCAGGACGCTCAATGCAATCAACAGGCCTTGCTGGGCACCCGGCGTCAGCCAGGCCATGGCTTCCTCGGGTCCGATCAGCACGGCGGCGCCGAGTGTCCGGATGGCCAGACCGCCGAGCAAAAACAAGGGCACAATGAAATAGGCGATCCAGGTTCGGGCCAATAGCTGCCCGAGAATCAGTCCGACGGCGACGGCATTGCACGCCGCGATGCCCGCTTCAATCAACGCAAAGCGATCGACCGAGAACGGAATGGCCGGCGTGAGAGTGAATAGCTGGCGCAAATCGCCGGCACCGAACAGCAGGGTTTCCGGCGAGAGCGGAACGATCATCCACAGACCCAGCAAGGTCAGGCCGAGTTCGGCATGGGGGACTGGTGCGAGTAGCCGTTGCGCCAATGCTTCCAGGCGGCCGAATACCCGCGGGCCGACAATATGGGCCCAGACGGCGCCGGCCAGGCCACCTAAGGTATTGCAGCCAACATCGAGATTGGACGAGATGCGGCTGGGGAGCCAGTTTTGCAGGACTTCGAGACTTAAGCTTACGCCGGCTGTCAACACAACGGCTAGCACCGGGGCGGTAAAGCGCCACGGAAGACGGCATAGTGCCAGGGTCAAAAAGAAGCCGAGCGGCAGGTAGACCGCAACATTGCTCAACAGATCGAACACCGTCCAGTAGCGCGGCCAATCCGCTTCGAGAAACGCCCAGGGCGATACGCCGTTGTCGCGCCAGCCGCTGAAAGGATGCAGGCTGGCATAGGCGATCAAGCCGCACCAGGCGAGTGCCAGGTAGCGGGCCAGGATCACGGGGCGATTGCCATGTTCGGACATCGCCGAATTCTATGGGGAAAGTGCCGCCGGGTCATCCATGCTGGGATGCGGCGCCGATCTGGCTAGTGCCGCGGCGTGTGGGGACTGGTGTGGTGGGTTTCTGCGGCAGCCCGGTGGTGCAGCGCATCGTGGATGGTTTCGCGTGGTGTGGGCCGGCCAATCCACTGCGGCAGCAAGGAACCCACAATCATGCCGAGGATGCTGACGCCCAGTCCGATGAGTTGCGGCGGTACCAGGCTTGCGTCACCGACCAGGATTTCAACCATCAGCCAGGCGGTAACGCCGCCGATGTTTGCCGCCAGTGCGCCTTGCGTTGTGGCGCGCGCCCAGAAGGCACCGAAGAACAGCGGCACGAAAGCGCCGGCCAAAGTCACTTTGTAGGCGTTCTCGACCATATGAAAGATGCTTGAATCCGAATTCAGCGCGAAGGCCAGCACGCCGGCAGTGAAGCAGACGATGGTGATGCGCATGACGCGCAGGAATTCGCGGTCGCCCATGTGCGGCATGAAGCCACGCACGATGTTTTCGGCAAAGGCAACCGAAGGTGCAAGCAGTGTCGCCGCCGAACAACTCATGATGGCTGCAAGTACCGAGCCGAAAAAGATGGCTTGGGCGAACACCGGTGTTTGTTGCAGGACGAGGGTGGGCAATACGAGCTGGGAGTCGAGCGCCATCAGCGCGTTGTATTTTTCCGGATCGATGATGGTCGCTGAATAGGCGATGAACATCGGGACAAAGGTAAAGCAGAAATAAATGCTGGCCCCGATGAGCGAACCCCATAGTGCGATGTTTGCTGTTTTGGCCGATGTGATGCGCTGGAAAACGTCCTGCTGCGGGATCGAGCCAAGCATCATGGTCATGCCGGCGCCGAGGAAGGCGACCCACTGCCAGAGATCGGGTTCGGGGAAAAAGTTGAGCTTGCCGGCAGCCGCTGCGTGGGCAATGACCGGCGCGACGCCGCCGGTCTGGTCGGAGATCAGCCAGGCAATGAACAGCATGCCGCCGATGATGACGCCCATCTGGACGAAATCGAGGATGGCAACCGAGAGCATGCCGCCCAGTGTGGTGTAGGTCAGCACGATCAGCGCGCCGAGGATCATGCCGGCTTCCTGGCTGATCGCCCCGTCGGTGACGACATTGAAGATCAGCCCCAGTGCCTTGATCTGGGCGGCGACCCAGCCAAGATAGGCGAGCACGATGCAGATCGTTGCCAGGACTTCAACGGTGCGGTTATAGCGCAGGCGGAAGTAATCGCCCAGCGTCAGTACGTTGAGCTTGTACAGTTTTCGGGAAAAGAAAATGCCGCCGATGATCAGGCACAGCGAGGCCCCGAACGGATCGGCGACAACGCCGTGCAGCCCTTCATTGACGAAGGTCGAGGAGACGCCAAAGATGGCTTCGGCCCCGAACCAGGTCGCAAAAACCGTTGCGGTGACGACTGGCAATGGCAGGTGGCGTCCGGCTACCGCGAAGTCTTTTGTGGTGTGAACACGGGTTGCGGCAAGCAGACCGATGCCGATCGAAATGACGAGATAGATGACGACGAACCAGATCAGCATGGTGTAGGGTCAACTGCGGCAAGGGGTTGAAAACGTTGCGGATTATAAGGTTATTGCAGGTTTTTCAACGCTTAAAAAGGGGCTTTGCTGCGAAAAAGCATGGCTGCTCCGTTGAACGGATGGATAAAGCCGATTTCCGCTGCGTGCAGCAGCAGGCGAGGCGCGCGGTCGGCCGCAGCACCGGCGTAAAGTTCATCGCCGAGAATCGGATGGCCGAGACTGGCCAGATGCACGCGTAACTGGTGCGAACGGCCGGTGATCGGCTCCAGTTCAACCCGTGTGGTATTCGTTGCCGATTGGCGCTCAATGACGCGATAGCGGGTCAATGAGGGTTTGCCGATTTGATGGTCAACGATCTGGCGTGGCCGATTTGGCCAGTCACAGATCATCGGCAGGTCGATCTCCCCGGCATCTTGCGCCATCAGCCCGTCGACCGTTGCAAGGTAACGCTTGCTGACTGCCCGTTCGCGAAACAGCCGGAACAGTTCGCGCTGCATCGCCTCGCCGCGCGCGACAAGCAACAGCCCGGAAGTGGACATATCCAGGCGATGGGCGGTCAGCGCTTCGGGAAATTGCTGCTGGATCCGTGAAATCAGGCAATCCTGTTTGTCCTCGCCGCGGCCTGGCACGGAAAGCAGGCCGGATGGCTTGTCGACCACCAGCAGGTCGGCATCGACATGGATGAGCTGCAACGGGTCCTGGGGGGGAAGGTAGGCAATCATTCAATCACGGACAGGAAAAAACGGCAGCGGCTTGCTTAATTGAAAATACTGTATAGTTGTACAGTACAATTTTGCATCGGTGTGATGCGGGCGAAAGAATATACCTTGCGTCTCAACATCTTTCGTAGAATTCACGGTTGCCATTGGCATATTTGTGTTGCAACGAGGATTGCTGTCGCACCAGCAATTTCTATTCCATCCATGGCCCCTGTGCCATAATCCGCTCAACGTTTCGAGGTAAGAACATGGACGACAACAAGGCAAAAGCGCTTTCCGCAGCGCTGCAACAGATCGAAAAGCAGTTTGGCAAGGGTTCCATCATGAAGATGGGCGATGCTGAAATCGACGAAGGTATCCAGGTTGTATCGACCGGCTCGCTCGGTCTGGATATTGCGCTTGGCGTTGGCGGCTTGCCGCGTGGCCGGGTCGTCGAAATCTATGGCCCGGAATCATCCGGCAAGACGACGCTGTGTCTGCAGGTGATTGCCGAAATGCAGAAACTGGGCGGTGTGGCGGCCTTTATCGATGCTGAACACGCGCTCGATCCGCAATATGCCCAGAAACTTGGGGTCAACGTCGGCGATTTGCTGATTTCCCAGCCGGATACCGGCGAACAGGCACTCGAAATTTCCGACATGCTGGTGCGTTCCGGCGGCGTCGACATCATTGTCATCGACTCGGTCGCTGCGCTGACGCCGCGGGCCGAAATCGAAGGCGAGATGGGTGACCAGATGGTCGGCCTGCACGCCCGTCTGATGTCGCAGGCGCTGCGCAAGTTGACCGCCAATATCAAGAAGACCAACACGCTGGTCATCTTCATCAACCAGATCCGGATGAAGATCGGTGTCATGTTCGGCTCGCCGGAAACCACGACCGGCGGCAACGCGTTGAAGTTCTACGCGTCCGTCCGCCTCGACATCCGTCGTATCGGCTCGATCAAGAAGGGCGACGAGGTGATCGGTAGCGAAACCAAGGTCAAGGTCGTCAAGAACAAGGTATCCCCACCGTTCCGCGAGGCGATTTTCGACATCCTGTACGGCGAAGGTATTTCCCGCCAAGGCGAAATCGTCGAAATGGGCGTGGCCCACAAGCTGGTCGACAAATCTGGTGCCTGGTATGCCTACAAGGGCGAAAAGATCGGTCAGGGCAAGGACAACGCCCGAGAATTCCTCAAGGCGAATCCGGAAATTTCCCAGGAAATCGAGGCTGCCATTCGCGAAGCGGCCAGCACTAACGTAATCAAGCCGGTCAAGGCAGCCAAGGCGGCTGATGCCTGACCGTTGCGTTGCGTTGCGGGTAGCAGCGCTGCGACTTTTAACCCGGCGAGATCACAGCCGGGCAGAGTTGCAGGCCAAGCTCGCGGCGCAGGCGGAATCTGCCGAACAACTTGCAGCGGTGCTCGACCGCTTGCAAGGCGAATGCTTGTTGTCGGATCAGCGTTTCGCCACCCAACGCGTAGTGGCGCGAGCGCGGCGCTATGGCAATGCGCGTTTGAAACAGGAATTGCGCCAGCGTGGTGTCGGCGATGATGATATTGTGGCGGCCCTGCCGGAGGCCGGTGACGAGGCCGAGCGCTGTCGTGCAGTGTGGTCGAGAAAGTTCGGTCAGGCACCACAATCGCGCGAAGAGCGGGCAAAACAAATGCGTTTCCTGCAATATCGCGGTTTTTCCACCGACGCCATCCGGCAGACACTGCGCGGAGTTGATGAAGAATGAGCCTGACGACTGCGACCCTTTCCGCTCACAATCTGAAAAAACGCTACAAGGCGCGGACCGTTGTCGAAGATGTTTCGTTCGAGGTCAAGGCGGGTGAAGTGGTCGGTTTGCTTGGTCCGAACGGTGCCGGCAAGACCACCTGTTTTTACATGATTGTCGGCTTGGTCGCTGCGGATGGTGGTGAGGTCTATATCGATGACGAGCGTCTGACGCATCAGGCAATGCATCGGCGTGCCCGCTTGGGTGTCTCTTACCTGCCGCAGGAAGCCTCGATCTTTCGCAAGCTCAATGTCGAGGAAAACATACTGGCTGTCCTCGAATTGCAGAAGCTGCCTGCTGCCGAGCAGTCGGATCGACTGGAAAACCTGTTGGCTGAACTGCATGTCAGCCATGTCCGTCATGTCAATGCGGCGGCCCTGTCAGGCGGTGAACGGCGGCGGGTCGAGATTGCCCGTGCCTTGGCAACCAATCCCCGGTTTATCCTGCTGGACGAGCCATTTGCCGGGGTCGACCCGATTGCCGTGCTGGAAATCCAGAAAATCATCCGCTTTCTCAAGGAGCGCGGTATCGGGGTGCTGATTACCGATCACAATGTGCGTGAAACCCTCGGTATCTGCGATCATGCAGTGATTATCAACGCCGGGCATGTTCTGGCCTCAGGGCGTCCCGACGAAATCGTCGAGAATGAAAGCGTCCGCAAGGTTTATCTTGGCGAGCACTTCAGGCTCTAGCCAAACGATGACAAGATTTATTCGATGAAACCCGCACTCCAGTTAAAGCTGTCGCAGCACTTGGCATTGACGCCGCAATTGCAGCAGTCGATCAAGCTTCTGCAATTGTCGACCGTGGAAATGCAGCAGGAGATCGAGCGTTACCTGCTGGAAAATCCAATGCTCGAGCGCGACGACGACCAGCCTGCCGAGTCTTATGCGGCAGCACAGCAGTTCGACTCTCCGGACAAGCCGAGCAGCGAAGCAGAAGTTTCCACCAGTCACGAAGAGCCGGCGAGCGAACCGCCGATGACACCATCCGATGTTGACGATGATCGTTGGGCCAGCGATGCCGGTACCTTCACCGGTGCCGGGCGTGATGACGAAGACGATAACGAGGCACAGGACAGTCATGCCGCAACGATCAGTTTACGTGAGCATCTGACCTGGCAACTCGGGATGACCCAGATGTCGGAGCGCGACCGCAGCTTGGTTCGTTTCCTGATCGAGGCGCTCAACGACGACGGATATTTGTCGGCACCCCTGCTTGAACTCTGGGAAACCTTGCCGGCGGAATACGAAATCGAGATTGAAGAGCTGGAAATCGCGCTACGCCATATCCAGAACTTTGATCCGATAGGCATCGGTGCGCGCGATCTGCGCGAGTGCCTGATGTTGCAACTGAAAGTCGCCGAAGACTGTGCCGAGCGCACGCTGGCTTTTGCGATTGTCGACAAGCATCTTGAATTGCTTGCCGCGCGCGATTTTGTCAAGATCCGCCGGTTGACCGGATGCGATGATGAAATACTCAGAGGGGCCCACGAGCTGATCACCAGCCTGGACCCCCGCCCTGCGGCGGCATATTCGCAGATCGAAGCGCGCTACATTACGCCCGATGTGATCGTCAAAAAGCTCAAGGGTAAATGGACCGCGTATATCAATCCGGATGCCTATCCGCGTCTGCGTATCAACCGCCTGTACGCCGAGATACTGTCCCGGCAACGTCGTGGTAATGGGAATATGACCGGCCAGTTGCAGGAGGCGCGCTGGCTGATCAAGAACGTGCAGCAACGTTTTGACACCATTCATCGCGTGACACAGGCCATTGTCGATCGACAGCGTCAGTTTTTCGAGCACGGCGAAGTGGCCATGCGGCCGCTGGTTCTGCGCGAGATTGCCGACCTGCTGGGCTTGCACGAATCCACCATCTCCCGGGTAACCAGCCAGAAGTACATGGCAACGCCGCGTGGTATCTTCGAATTGAAATATTTCTTTGGCAGTCATGTTTCCACCGATACTGGTGGTGCGTGTTCTGCCACGGCCATTCGTGCCCTGATCAAGCAGTTGATTTCGGCCGAAGATGGCAAGAAGCCCTTGTCGGATAGTCAATTATCCGAAATACTAGGCCAGCAGGGAATCGTCGTTGCCCGACGCACGGTCGCCAAATACCGTGAATCGCTCAACATCCCGCCGGTCAATTTACGCAAGACCCTGTAGAGAGAGGAGAAAAAATGAATCTGCAGATCAGTGGTCATCACATCGAAGTCACCCCGGCTCTCCGTGAGTACGTCGACAACAAGCTCGACCCGGTTATTCGTCACTTCGACAAGGTAACGGGCGTCAGCGTTGTGCTTTCTGTTGAAAAACTTAAGCAAAAAGCTGAAGTGACCGTTCATGTGCCAGGCAAGGACATGCACGTAGAAGAGTCTGGCGATGATCTTTACGCTGCCATCGATGCCATGTTCGACAAGCTGGACCGTCAGGTTCAGAAGTACAAGCAGAAGGTGCAGGACCACCATCGTGGCGAAAAGGCGTCGATGCATATCGACGAATAAGCCCTGATCAACCGCACCCTGTGGGTGCGGTTTTTTCGTTTCACATTTCCCATGAACCCTCTAGATAATATTCTGACTGTCGACCAAGTGCTGCTCGATCTGGATGCAAGCAGCAAAAAGCGCGTTTTTGAACAGGCCGGTATGCTGTTTGAAGGGCGTCTCGGCATGTCTCGTTCGCTGATATTCGACAGTCTTTTCGCCCGTGAAAAACTCGGCTCGACCGGGCTTGGTCAGGGTGTTGCGATTCCGCACGGCCGTATCAAAGGGCTGAAGCACGCCGCAGGTGCGGTGATTCGTTTGGCGACGCCGATTCCGTTCGATTCGCCGGATGGGCGTCCTGTGGTGCTTTTATTTGTCTTGCTGGTCCCGGAACAGGCGACCGAAGAGCACTTGCAGATCCTTTCAGAGTTGGCCCAGCGCTTTTCTGACCGCGCTTTCCGCGAAGCTTTGCAGGCGGCGCCGGATGCAGCCGCGGTTCTGGCCATGTTCCAGAACGCCTGACTGTCCTTTCGTGCGTCACATCAGTCTGGAGCAGTTATATCAGGACAATCGCGAAAAGCTGTTGTTCAACTGGACGGTCGGACAGCGTACCGATCGGCGCATAGAACTAAAGGCCGCGAGTAATTACGGGGCCGATGTAGTCGGTCACATCAATATCGTTCATCCCGAGCGCCTCCAGGTCATGGGGCAGGCGGAGTATGACTGGGCGATGCGCATCGGCGAACGACGTTTCAGCCAGATGTTCAGCGATCTGCTTTCGGCAAAAACCCCGGCGATGATTGTTGCCGATGGGTTAAAGCCGCCCGATTTTGTGGTTGCATCATGCATGTCGGCCGATGTTCCGCTGATCCTTTCGCCGAAACACTGTTCGGCAGTTATTGATCATCTGCGTATTTATTTGTCTTCGCGCTTGGCGGATACGATCAGTTTGCATGGCGTATTCATGGATGTACTGGGCATGGGGGTGCTGATTACCGGTGATTCCGGTGTCGGTAAATCCGAACTGGCGCTGGAGTTGATTTCCCGAGGGCACGGCCTGGTGGCCGACGATGTGGTCGAGATGGCGCGGATTGCGCCGACGACCATCGAAGGGCGCTGCCCCGGCATGTTGCGTGATTTCCTTGAAGTGCGGGGTTTGGGCTTGCTCAATATCCGGACGATCTTCGGTGAGACAGCATCGCGCCGGAAAATGAAACTGAAGCTCATCGTCCATCTGCAGAAAACCCTATCTTCAGCGGATGCGCCTCGTTTGCCACTTGATGCACAGACTCAGGAAGTCCTCGGCGTTCCGATACGCAAAGTGGTTATCCCGGTTGCGGCCGGGCGCAATCTGGCGGTCTTGCTGGAAGCCGCCGTGCGTAACACCATCCTGCAGTTCCGCGGGATCGACAGCATGCAGGATTTTGTTGAACGGCAAAGCCGGATGATGAACGAGGAAGACGCCTGATATCCAATGTTCAGGCAAATATCATTTCAGGTAATGTTCAAATTCCAGACGCGCTGCGGCCGGATCGTTGGCTGAACTGCCAAAGCAAATCAGTCCGCTACCCGCCAACAATACTTCGTAACGTCTGACCAGTATTTCCTGTCCGTCGAGCATGCTGAGAAAGCTGCCATTGGTACTGGTATCGACCAGATAGAATCCGTCAGCGCGCTGTTCGATGCGGGCATGGGTGCGCGATACCTTGCGATCATCAATCATCAGACTACATGTCGTGTCACGTCCCAAGGTAAGTACCGGGCTTTTTTCGTCGATCCGGAAGGTCTTGCCGCGATAAAGCAAGCGTAATGAATTTTTTCTGCGCTCGGATTCGCCGGATTGCCGGGATTGGCTATTGCTTGCATTTGCAGACCACAATACCTGGATCAATTCGATCGTATTGTCATCTTCCTGAAGCTTGCCGAGTTCCTGTTTAGGCGCCGTACGTATCGCAAGGCTATGGGCCAGGGTGTCGGCCACCTGTGTACTGCAGAGAATCTGCGTACCTTCGGCCAGGCTGGCAATGCGCATCAGCGTGGCCAGTTTGAGTGGGCTAGCCATCTGGTCCACTACCCTGCTGTCGTTCTCGTGCAAGGCTACGCGAATACACAGTGTATGGCCGGAGACCGGAGGCAAGTCAGCGATGCGTTGTTGCATGTCGATGGCTGCGTGGCAGGCCTCCTCGGCAGAAGCAAAACTCGCCAGCAATTCATCGCCGGCGACTTGCAGTAGATGACCACCGCCGGCTTCGATGGAGCGTGTCATGCGCTTGATGCAGCGCTCAATGGCCCGCTCGGCCTCTTGTTCATCAAGACGTTGATGGAGTGACGCGCTGCCGGTCACGTCGGCAACCATCATCACGGGAAACGGGTGTGGCGCGTTCATGGAAGTTGGATCAGTTCGTTAGATGGCTGATTATAAGATGAAGCGCCGGCATTTTTGCTATCCCAACGTACTGATCGGGATTGTGCCGCTGATTGGCATTTCCGGACTGTCGAAAGCGATATCACCCTCCTCTACCGGTGTATCCAGTGTCAGGTTCCGGAAATCGAACAGCCCATTATCGCCGAGGTGAGAAGGTACAACGTTTTGCAGCGCGGTGAACACTGCCTCGGTCCGGCCGGGATAGCGCTTGTCCCAGTCATGCATCATTTCCTTGATCTTCTGGCGCTGAAGATTTTCTTGCGAGCCACACAAATTGCAGGGAATGATCGGGAATTCCATGCCGCGGGCAAATTTGGCAATATCGGCTTCTGCACAATAAGCCAGTGGCCGAATGACGATATGGGCTTTGTCATCGGTGACCAGTTTTGGCGGCATGGCCTTCAGCTTTCCGCCGAACAGCATGTTCAGAAATAGCGTGTGCACCATGTCGTCCCGGTGATGGCCGAGGGCAATCTTGTTCGCGCCCAGTTCCTTGGCTGTACGGTAAATGATGCCCCGACGCAGTCGGGAGCACAGTGAGCAGGTGGTCTTGCCTTCCGGTATCTTGTCCTTGACCACCGAGTAGGTGTCGGCCTCGACGATGTGGTGTTCGATACCGATCGAGGCGAAATAGTTGGGCAGCACATCGGCCGGGAAACCGGGCTGTTTCTGGTCGAGATTCATCGCGATCAGGCGAAATTTCACCGGTGCCCGCTGCTGCAGTGCCATCAACATGGCCAGCAGCGTGTAGGAGTCCTTGCCGCCGGAACAGCAGACGAGAATGGTGTCTCCATCCTCGATCATGTTGTAGTCCATGATGGCCTTGCCGGTACGGCCTTCCAGGTATTTGCGGAGCTTTTGCAGGGTATTCGAGGTAGTCATGAGCGCAAGGAATTCGTGCCGAAAGACGGCACAAAAGGGATTATCCGGTAAAAGCGCGCCAGTTTACCCTGAGAGGCGATCATTGACGGCTTGAAGATGTGGCGCAAGTAAGTGAATTTCTTCTGCCAGCAAGTTGATTAAACCCCCGAGACCCTCCACGTTACCCTGGCGGGAAGATGTCTCGATGTCCCCGGAAAGTTGGCTTGCCGGTTCGGCGGCGAAGGCGGCTAGCGATCCGCGGAAACTGTGTGCGGTTCGCTCGACCAGTGCCAGATCGCCTTGTGCCAGACCTTCGCGCATGCGGATCAAGTCGCGCTCCCAGGTTGCGAGAAAAACGCCGGCAATGATTTCGACGGTTTCGCGGTCTGCGCTGCGCAGTGCCTGCGCATAATCGAAACTTGTTGATGTCTCGGGTAGCGCATCGTGCCCCCCTAAATTGAGCAATTTCTCGAGTAGCAGCTTGGTCTTGATCGGCTTGGCAAGATAGTCGTCCATCCCCGCCTCAAGGCAGGCAGCTTGATCGTCACTGGTGGCGGCAGCCGTCATGGCGATAATCGGGACGTGGCCATTGCCCGCGGCCGATTCCTGGGTCCGGATCATCCGGGTGGCTTCGATACCACCCATGATCGGCATTTGCATATCCATCAGGATCAGGTCATAGCGATGCTCGGCTGCCATATTCACGGCTTCCAGCCCGTTGACCGCAAGTGTGGTCCGGTGCCCCCACTTCGCGAGCAGACTGAGTGCAAGTTTCTGGTTGGTGACATGATCTTCGACCAAAAGGATGTCGAGACTGCGCTGAAGCTCACGCAGGGCATGTCGGGTGACCAGATGTTTGGGTGGGATCGAGTCAGCATCGCGGCAAAGATCGAACACCCGGCAGAGCGCAGTCAGCAACTCCTGCGAGGAGATTGGCTTGCTGAAAAAACCGGCAATGCCGACTTCCTGGCAGCGCAAGGCATCGCCGCGCATGGCGCCGGAAGACAGCATCAGCATCGGCGGGAGATTCGGCCAACGGGCCTTCAGGTTGGCGGCCAGCATGTAGCCATCCATTTCCGGCATATGGGCATCAAGAATGATGCAATCGAAGGGCTGGGTACACGTTTCGACACAGCAAATCGCTTCCTGTCCGGAGGCGGCGCTGACTGTATGCATATCCCAACCGGCCAATAGTCCGGCCAGTACCCGGCGATTGGTGGCATTGTCGTCGACGATGAGGATGTTGCGCCCTTGCAGGCCAACCGGCTGGGTGAATTGGCGGGGCGGATTGAAATCCTGTGCCAGTTCGACGGTGAAATGAAAGGTGCTGCCATTTCCCGGCACACTTTCCAGCCACATGTTGCCACCCATCAGTTCAACGAGGCGGCGTGAAATGGAGAGGCCAAGCCCTGTGCCACCGTATTTTCGGGTGGTCGACGTATCTTCCTGCGAAAAAGCATCAAAAATCTGCTGCTGTTTATCCTGCGAGATACCAATTCCCGTATCGCTCACAGCGATATGCAGACAAATCTGCGTGTCGGCGCGATAACTGACCTGGGTGCGCAGGGAGATTTCCCCGGTCTCGGTAAACTTGATCGCATTGCCCACCAGATTGATCAAGACCTGACGGATGCGATTGGGGTCGCCCAGCACGTTGACCGGAACATCGGGCAGGATTTCGCTGACCAACTCCAGGTTCTTCTCGTGTGCTCGCAGGGCCAGGTTCTTCAGGGTTTCGGCAATGACGCGATGCAGATCGAAGGAAATACTTTCAACCAGCAGTTTGCCGGCTTCGATTTTGGAAAAATCGAGGATGTCGTTGATGATGGTAAGCAGTGACTCGCCGGATGACTTGATGATATTGAGATAGTCGCGCTGCTCTTCGGTCAACGCTGTATCGAGTGCCAATTCCGTCATGCCGATGACGCCGTTCATTGGCGTACGAATTTCGTGGCTCATGTTGGCCAGGAACTCACTCTTCGCCCGGCTGGCAGACTCGGCGGCATCTTTGGCCAACAGAAGCTCGGCTTCGGCCCGTTTGCGTTCGGTGATGTCGATGACCGTTCCGAGCAAACCGATTACGCTGCCATCGGCACGGCGTAACAAGGCCTTGCGGTAAATCGCATCGTGCTGGGTGCCATCGTTCAGGTTCAGCGTCACCTCGTAGGTTTGCGTCCCTCCCCGCGCCAGAAGTTCATGATCTCTTTCGATGTGCAAGGCGGCATCTTCGGCAGACATCAATTCTCTGATGGTATGTCCGATCAATTTCGTGCGGTCGACCCCGAAGAAAATCTCGAAAGCCCGGTTGATGCGCAGGTAATGCCCTGTCGTATCCTTCAGGTACAAAGGCAGCGGTATGGTTTCAATCAGCGCTTCGACCAGTTGCAGTTGTTCGGAAATCTGGGCTTCCATCTGCTTGCGGTCGGTGATGTCAGTACGAATTCCGATGTACTGCGTCGGTAATCCATCGGCATCGAGCAAGGGAACAATGCTGGCATTGACCCAATATGCCCTGCCATTTTTGGCGCGATTGCAAATTTCGCCTTGCCAGACCTCGCCGCTGCAGATGGTCTGCCACATGTCGGTAAAGAAACTTGTCGGATGAACGCCGGAGTTAACAATTCGATGCGTCCCGCCGAGCAACTCTTCCTGCGTATAGCCACTGATCGCGCAGAAGCGATCATTGGCATAAACGATCTTGCCTGAGCAGTCGGTGATGCTGACGATGGCGTGCTGATCCAGCGCGAATTTCTGATTGGCCAGTTCCCTGCGCCCTTTTCGGCTTTCAGCAACGAGCTCGCCGATGCGCCGCGAAAGTGCGCTGATGTCTTCCTCGATATATTGGGATTTCCCACTGTCGGTATGGAGGTCTGCCAGCGTCTCGCGTAGCGCCCGCAAGGCTTCCTCGCGCGATGCCAATTCGTGGCGCAACTGGTCATTGGCCCCCGAAAGTTCGGCTGAAGAGAGTTCCAGACTGCGTGTGCGCAGTTCGAGATCCCGCTCGTATTGAGCGTAGCTGCCATCCACACGTTCCAGCAACGCGGCAAATCCTTCAAGCAGGCTACGCACTTCCGGGCTGGAAACGGCGGCCAATTCAGGGAGCTGACTGAGCAATGCGTTGAGTTGCGCCTCGTCGGCGATGCCAACTGTGCGTTTCAACTGCCGAAGAAGGCCCTTTTGCATGCGCTTGTTGCCTCAGTCCTCACTCAGGCAGGTGATGGTCATTGTCTGATTGTGCAATTTACAGGCAGCGCCTGGCGTAAAGGGGCTGATTTCGCCATAGGAATAGAAGCCAGTCAGTATGGCATCCTGACCAAGCACCTCGCCAACCGCTTCGACTTCCTCATCGACCCGGTTTCCCATAACCAGTTTGCGGCCAACACAACTGACCAGGATGGCCAGTTGCTCCCCCCGGCTGCCAGACATACCGGCCACCGATTTGCTGGCCAACTCGGCCGCCGATTCGGCACCGTTGACCAACTTGTCTGTGCTGGCGTGCATCAGTTTGAGATAACCGTTGGCGTTGATTTCGCCCGCCAGCGTCAGGCTGCCTTGCGATTCATCCACCGCAAGAATGGTACGGATCAGGCCGATGGCATTGTGGTCTTCGCCCAGCATGGCAAAGGGGAAAAGCAGACCGGAGGCCGGAAGTCCGCTGGCGTGATCGCCGAGGTAGCGCTTGTAGACACCTAGCGCGGGTTCGCCATCAAGTTCGTAAAGGATGTTCCCGGCACAGCGCGTGACCTTGCGTGCCGGTCCAAACGCTTCCCAGCCGCCAAAGGAGCCGTGGCCGAGTCGGAGATGATCGCCGCTCAATCCGATCGCGACGATGTGATGGTCACTGATACCGTCGGTACCGACGGTGAATGTCTGCTGGAATGCCCCGCCGTCGCCGGCCAGTCCGCCGGTGATGGTTACCGCGCTGCCAATGATGCTGGTCATGCCATCAACCAGCGCGCTCCCATTGATCTGGACCCCCGGACCGAAGAGCAAGACTGCCTTGAGATCAAGTGCAGCAATGGCCTGGCCGAGGCGAACGCCAGCGGCAAAGGAATCATCCATGCTGTTCAGGGGCGTGCTGGCGCAAGTGAACACGGTGTTGGCAAATTCGATGGCAGAAATAACGCAAGTACCGTCATCAACACCTTCGGCCGTAATTTCGCCCGCCGTCGAACAGCCAACGATATTGGCGTCGGGGAACAAGCTTGGCAGACGGCTAACCACGCCATCCGGCTGGAAATGGTCGATTGCACCAAATAGCAGAATCAGGTTTGGCTTGATATCACCAAAGCAGTCTTGGATTTCCTCAAGGCCGGCCAGATTGCGAACGATCGATTGTCTGATTTTCATGGATGCTCCCCTAATCTGGTAAAAATAGCATACCGTCCCGCGTCGTGGCGGTCGACGCGCTAAAATTCGGGATTTTCCGGGCTAACCATGCAATTACCTCTTCCCGATGCCGATGCGCTGGCCCATAGCCAAAACCTGAGCGATGCCATCCGGCAGAAAATTCTGCTGCACGATGGCTGGGTTTCCTTTGCCGACTTCATGGAGCAAGTGCTGTATACCCCGGGTCTTGGCTATTACGCCGCCGGCGCGCGCAAATTCGGTTCGGCCGGCGATTTCGTCACCGCCCCGGAAATGACCGCCTTGTTCGGTCAGGCGCTGGCCAATCAGCTTGGCCAAATCATGCAGCTTTCTGCCCCGTCGATTATCGAAGTTGGCGCGGGTTCCGGGCGTTTGGCGGCCGATTTGCTGCTTGATCTGGAGCGTCGCCAACAACTGCCGGAGCGCTATGCCATTCTCGATCTGTCGGCCGATTTGCGGGCTCGCCAACGGGAAACCATCGCTGCGGCCGCACCGCATTTGCTGTCGCGGGTCGAGTGGCTGGATTGTCTGCCGGAAAAATTCAACGGTGTGGTTCTGGCTAATGAGTTGCTCGATGCCCTGCCCGCGCACATCGTGGCTTGGCGGGAGACAGGTATTTTCGAGCGCGGAGTTGGCTTCGACGCGGCCGCGGGGTTCGTGTGGAGCGAGCGGCCGGCAACTGGCGCGCTACGACTGGCTGCAGAGGAAATTGCCGGGCAGTGCGAATTGTCCGGCAACTACATCAGTGAAATCAGTCTGGCCGCCCGTGCCTGGTCGGCTGAATGGGCGCATCGACTGCAGTGCGGTGCCCTGTTGCTGATCGATTATGGCTTTCCGCGGCATGAGTTCTACCATCCGCAGCGCGATCAAGGCACCTTGATGTGCCACTACCGCCATCATTCCCATCCCGATCCGTTCTATTTGCCGGGTTTGCAGGATGTTACGGTCCACGTCGATTTCACGGCAATTATTGCTGCGGCGCATGGTGCGGGGCTGGATCTGCTGGGTTATGCCAGCCAGGGCCAGTTTCTGATGAATTGCGGCCTGCTCGACCGCTTGGCCGAGTTGCCACAAGGTACGCCGGACTATTTTCGCGCTTCGGCGGCGACGGGCAAGTTGCTGATGCCGCACGAAATGGGCGAATTGTTCAAGGTGATTGCCATCGGACGTGGCATCGACCTGCCCTTGCTCGGGTTTGCCCAGGGCGATCAAAGTCGTCGTTTGTAAAAAAGCAGACTACACTGAGACTGTTATTAATCAATCCGAGGTTGAATCATGAGTGTTTCTGATGTTGGCGGGGTGACTTCCGCATTGACCGCGGAGCAAACAGGCGTAACCGTCGCAACGAAAGTCTTGAAAAAAGCCATCGAAATCGAGGAGCAGAACGCCATGCAACTGCTGCAGGCGCTGCCCCAGCCGAGCAATCCACCCAACTTGGGCAACGCGGTGGACGTCAAGGCGTAAGCTGGTCCAGCCACGCCTGAATCATGGCCGCCGCGTGCGGCCATTCTTTTTCATGGGTAATCGCATGCCCCATGTCGCGCAGGATGTGGCATGGTTCCCCGTAGGTGTGGGCGGTTGTCTGGACAAGAAAGGCCGGCGAGAGCATGTCTTTCTCTGCTCCGATGATCAGCATCGGGGGGCGGTGCATGCAGTAGAGGTTCGGCAGGTTGAACATCGACATGTCCCAGATGGCACGTTGCGATTCAGTCTGCATCTGGCTCAGCCAGATTTCCAGCATGGCTGGATCGGCTTCGCCGGCAAACAGCGCTTCGCGCAAAATCTGGCTGTCACCGTGGTCGCCCGCCATGATCTGGTTGATATCGAGATAAATCTGCGGCTTTTGCATCAGCAGATGAAACTGCGAGGCAATCAAGCCTTGCGGTGGCACCGAGCAAAGCAATGCGACGGCACGGGCGGGGTAGCGTTCCAGATACTTCTGCACGATAAACCCACCCATCGAGTGACCGAGCAACACCGGATCGATAGCCAGCGCGTCGATCACCTGTCGCACATCATCGACGTAATCGGTGACTGACAGCCAGTCGATCCTGTCCTGCCCGGTACTGCCGCCGTGGCCGCGCAAGGACAAGGCGTAACAGGGATAGCCGGCCGCCGCGAAATAAGGCATGAAGGTTTCGGTCCACATCCAGGCGCCGGCGAAAGCGCCGTGAATGAACAGTAGCGGCGGGTGCGTGGTTTTTCCTTCGGGCAGACAGGAAAAAACTTCCAGGCCGTTGATGTCTTGTTTATTGATCATGAGGTGGGAGCGGCCTTTGCCGTGGTTAAATGCACGCTTTCGCCTGCTGGATTGTTGGTTGAATGCTGAAGTGGATATTGACGCTGGTGCTGGCGATTTTCCTGCTCGGGCTGGTTTCGCCCCATATTGCCCGTTTCATTCGCTTTGGCCAGTTGCCGGGCGATCTGGCATTTCGCTTGCGGGGTCGAACTTACTACTTCCCCTTTGTCAGCATCATCGTCTTTTCGTTATTGCTCTGGCTGATCGGCCGGCTCATTTAGTGCTTCACGTACGGCAGCGATACGTGCCCGGCGGATACGCTCAGGGATCTTGCCGCGGTCGACGCAGTCCGCCGCGATTTTCCCCGCATCTACGCCGTTGACCGCAGCAAGGGCCGCAAGCAGTCGTTGCGGACTATCGTAGTTACGGTTTTCCCAGCCGGTTCGACCGGTATAGTCGCACAGGCAGGCATCGAGCAGTTCGGTGAAGCGGCCGGGCCGGCGCAGGGCATCACACTTTTCCAGCAACTCGACGATGGTCGAAACGCGCAGTTCGCCAGCGCGGTGGATGGTGCCGTGGTGACGCGCTACCAGCAGCGCCAGTTCGCGACAATCATTAGGTACGCGCAGACGTTCGCTCAGCGTTGCACACAGACGCTCGCTACGTGCTTCGTGCCCGATGTGGCGCGGCAGGATATCGGCCGGTGTCTGTGCCTTGCCCAGGTCGTGGCACAGCGCGGCGTAGCGCACGGTCAGCGGAAAGCCGCGTCGTGCCGACTGGTCGATGACCAGTAGCGCATGGATGCCGGTATCGATTTCCGGGTGGTAGTCGGCCCGTTGTGGCACACCGAACAGCGCATCGACTTCGGGCAGCAGGCGCACCAGCGCACCGCATTCGCGCAGTACCTCGAACATGCGCGACGGACGCACTTCCATCAAGCCTTTGGCCAGTTCCTGCCAGACGCGTTCGGCGACCAGATGATCGACTTCCCCGGCCGTTACCATCTGGCGCATCAGGGCCAGGGTTTCCGGGGCAATGGAGAATTCGGTAAAACGTGCGGCAAAGCGGGCAATACGCAGGATGCGCACGGGATCTTCGGCAAAGGCCGGACCGACGTGGCGGAGGATTTTGCTTGCTAAATCTTGTTGACCGCAAAAAGGATCGATGATCTGGCCGTTTTCATCCCGGGCCATTGCATTGATCGTCAGATCGCGCCGCGCCAGGTCTTCGGCCAGCGTGACATCAGGTGCGGCATGGAAAGTGAAGCCGTGATAGCCCCGCCCGGTTTTGCGTTCGGTGCGGGCCAGCGCATATTCTGCGTGGGTTTCCGGGTGCAGGAATACCGGGAAATCCTTGCCAACCGGACGAAAACCCTGAGCCAGCAGGGCTTCCGGCGTCGCCCCGACGACCACGTAATCGTGATCGTCGCAGGGGCGGCCGAGCAATTCGTCGCGGACGGCGCCGCCAACGGTGAATATTTGCACAGCCGGTAGCAGTGGTTTCAGCGGGCTTGCCAGTCTTAGCGACCGGCGCGGAAACGGAAGCTGTCGAGCTTGCCCTTCGGCGTCTTGCCGGCGATGTAGGTCGGCGCGATGGCTTCCAGCGCCTTCGGCTTCCAGCCAGCCGGCAAATTGGCTTGACCTTCGCCGACGCTATCGACCTGCATCGAACGCAGGTTGTCCGGCGACATCATCGGGTTGGGGGCCAGCCACATCAGGCCGGCTTGCAGGTAAGCCCAGCCTTCGGAAAGCGCGATGATGCGGCAGTTGCTGCGGGTCAGTTGCGCGGTGTAATCCACCAGTTCGCGCAGGGTATAGACCGTCGGGCCGACCAGATCGTAAGCTTTGCCAAAGCTGGAAACATCGTTCAGGCTATCGACAAAGGCATCAGCCACATCGGCAGCCCATACCGGCTGGAAGCGGGCATGGCCGAAACCGAGCGGGAAAACCGGGGCCATCTTCAAGACTTTGGCGAACATCGTCAGGAAAGAGTCGCCCAGGCCAAAAATGACCGACGGACGGAAAACCGTAGCGTCGAGCTCGCCTTGCGCAGCCAGTACGATGGCTTCGCCGTCGCCCTTCGAGGCGAGGTATTCGGATGGCGCCTTGGGGTCGGCCTTGAGCGCGCTCATGTGCACCAGGCGGCGCACACCGGCGGCCTTGCAGGCGGCAACGATCTTCTTTGGCAATTCGACATGCGCTTCGGCAAAGTCCCGGCTGTACGGGAACTTGACGTCGCGGCTGTGCAGGATGCCGACCAGATTGATCACGGCATCGTGTCCCTGAACCAGCTTGTTCAAGGTTTCCTGGCAATGAATGTTGACTTCCGGCATTTCGACGCCGGGCTGCATGATCAGCGCCTTGGTCCGCTCGCGGCGCCGGGTCGGCACGGTGACTTCGATGCCTCGCTGGGCCAGACGATTGACGATATAGGTACCGACAAAACCGCTACCCCCCAGCAGCAAGACCTTCTTGATACTCATCTGGAACCCCGGAAATCATTTCATGAAGGCATGATTTTACGGTAATTGGTGCTCTGTCGGCACTCGCTTGTTGCGCAAATCCGGGATATTCGTGTCGGTACGGTGTTGGTGCCCACCGTACCGACGGCTTGTTTACGGCAGATCGCGGTCTTTCATGGCTTTGCTGCTTCCTGGCAGGACTGTGCCGAGGCGAGCTTTCAGCGAATCCGGCTTGCCGTTGAACAGTACCGAGTAATACACCGCGTTGCTCATGACCTTTTTCACGTAATCGCGGGTTTCGCTGAACGGGATGCTTTCGGCGTAGATCGCCCCTTCCAGTGCCTGCTCGGCCCGCCAGCGCTTGGCGCGGCCGGGACCGGCGTTGTAGGCAGCCGAGGCGAGTACCGGATGATTGTCGAGGTTTTCCATGACGATGCGCATGTACGAGGTGCCGAGCAGCACATTCACTTCTGTGTCGTTAACTTTCCCGTGATGGAAGTCATTCAGGCCGATTTTCTTGGCCACCCATTTGGCGGTTGCCGGCATCAATTGCATCAAGCCAGAGGCGCCGACGGTGGATTTTGCACTGGTGATGAAGCGGCTTTCCTGGCGCATCAAGCCGTACACCCAGGCATCATCAAGTGATTGCTCGCGCGCCACGGGGCGGATTTTCTCGTCGAAGGGGGCGAGGAAGCGCAGCGAATAGTCGTGCTCATTGCGCGTGCGATCTGCGGTATTGATGGCCCGATCCCAGATCTGGTTCTGCCGTGCCAGATGGGCGGCAGCCAGCAGTTCCCGGTCGCTCATGCCGCGCAGCGTCCAGTTCCATTCCCGGACCGCCTCGGTACGCATGTCGAGCCGGAACAAGGCGAGTGCGCGTTGCATGCCGGGATTTTCCTGGGCGGCACGGTTTTCTTCCGGTGTCGGTGCGGCGGCTTTGGCCGGGGCGTGAATGGGGCGGCCGAGTTCCTCGTCGGCCAGGTTGCCGTAAAAATGCGCCTGACCGGCGATCCGGGCAAACAATGCGTCGGCATCGCTGCTCCGGCCACCGGCCTTGTAGGCGCGGCCCAGCCAATACACCCATTCCGGGCGGGCGGCGAGTTCGGTCGGCATCGCTTCGATGCCGTTCTTTACCTCACCCCAGGCCAATGCACGCAGGGCGCTGCGGACTTTCCACTGGTGGTTTTCCTCGCTGAGCGGTGTATCCCCTGCTTTTGCGTACCAGCGCATCGTTTCGGGCATATGCTTGCGCGCCGCCTGCAGTGCGATCTGGCTCCAGGCCCATTGCGCTTCCGATGCCTGCATTTGCGGCTGACGGTTTTCCAGTTCGCGTGCCGCGATGGCCGGGTCGTTGGCGGCAACATAGCGCAGGGCGATGGCAGTCAATTCACGACCGCTGCGTGTGGCGTACCAGTTAGCCGGTTGGCGAGCCAGGTAAGCCATGCCGTTTTTTACGGCATTGTCGAAGCTTTTGGCGTCGATGGCCTTGCCTTCGGGCAGGTAATCCAGGGTTTGTCGGGCACGAATCGGGCGATTGAGTTCAAGTTGCAGGCGGGCGCGGGCGTAGACCGCCTCGCTATCGACTCGCTGCGTGACGACCAGCGTGTCGAAAAGTGGCCGGCAGCCTTCTGCGGGTTCCAGCATGCTGAGCCAGAGTCCGTCGGCTTCATCCAGCACGTTGCGTTCGCCCCGCGCCCAGCGGGCTTGTTGTTGATAGCAGGTGATTTCAGGTTCCGGCGCACGCAGCTTGGCGTATTCGGTTTCAATCAGGTTCCACGTGGAACGCTTGGCCAGCCAGCGTATCCAGTCGGCGCGCATTTTTTCGGCGACATAGCTGCCATCGTAGCGCTGCAAAAATTGCGGGATGCCGGCAGTGTCGTTGCGGGCGAGCAGGCTGCGCAGGCGGTAACTTTCGACCAGCGGTGCCAGGGGGTGATTGCCGATATTGGCGCTGGCAGCTTCGAGGCGATTCAGGTCGCCATTGCGCAAGGCATCGCGCGCGGCGAGAAAAACGGTGTCGTTACTGCTTTGAGCGAAGGTGGAAAAAGAGGACGTGAGCGAGAACGTCAGTGCAGCAAAAAAAACGCAAAACTTCATGCTAGATTGGCCGGATGAAAAGTCTGACTGAGGATAACACGGCGTGGCGGCAGGCCACCCGGCGCGAGATGGTGGCAAGGCGTGTGGCACTTGACGCTGCACAGCATGCGCGCTGGTCAGCCGAAATTGTCAAAATATTGCGGTCGACCGTGGAAATTCCGCAAGTTTGCGCCTTCTGCTGGCCGATCAAGCATGAGCCGGATGTCCGGGCAATCGTCGAGTATTGGGTCGGGCAGGGTGCCCGGGCCGCCTTGCCGGTGGTTGTGGCGGCAGATGCGCCGCTGCGTTTCCGGGCATGGACGCCGCAGTCGCAACTGCAGCCGGATCGCTACGGCATTCCCACGCCGGTCGATGGCGAATGGCTGCATCCCGATCTGATTTTGTTACCGCTCAATGGTTTCGATGCAGCAGGTTTCCGTCTGGGTTATGGCGGTGGCTATTTTGACCGGACGTTGGCTGCGTGTCGGCCACGGCCGCTGGCAGTCGGTGTTGGCTTTGAGATCAATCGCTGTCCCAGCATTCGCCCGGAAGCGCACGATCAGCGTCTGGACTGGATCGTCAGCGAAGCCGGGGCTTTCAGGCCCGTCGACTGAACGCCAGCATGGCGTAGGCGTAGAGCAGGCCGGCACCGCCAGCGAGGCTGGACTGACGTAAATCGTAAAGCCCGGTCTTCAAGGCCAGTTCAATCGAATGACCATGATGCAGGCCGAGCAGCAATGAGCCGATGGCGATCGCCAGCCAGAGCGGTCGGCTGCCCGTTGCCGGTGAGCGGTGAAAAAAGCGTTCGAAGGCCATGCCGCTGGCGACGGATTGGCCAAGCAGACCAAGGACCAGGGCAAACAGGCTGATCGTGTAGGCGTTCATGCCACCACCACGGCTTGTTGCAGGCGGCGCAAGGCTTCATCCAGCGTGCTGCGCGGGCAGCCGAAATTCAGGCGCAGCCAACCCTTGGCGCCAAAATCCGCGCCGTCGGACAAACCTAGGCCATGCGTCTCGAAATGCTGGTGCGGCTGCGCCAGATTCAGTTCCCGCACATCCAGCCAGGCCAGGTAGGTGGCTTCGATGTGGCTCATTTTTACCCCGGAAAGCCGGTTGACCGCAGTTTCGATGGCGTCGCGGTTGCTGGCGAGGTAGGCGATCAGTTCGCGCTGCCAGTCCGTGCAGTCGCGATACGCCGCTTCACAGGCCGCCAGACCGAGCACATTGACGTGCGGCACGATACCGTCCATTGCCCGCAGGAAGCGGCGGCGCAGGCCGGCGTCGGGGATGACGGCAAAGGCGCAGCCCAGTCCGGGGATGTTGAAGGTTTTCGATGGCGCCATCAGCGTGATGCTGCGTTTGGCGGCTTCCGGTGACAGGCTGGCGAAGGGAATGTGATGCTTGTCGGCGTCGAGGATCAGGCCGCAGTGGATTTCGTCGGAACAGACGACGAGGTCGTTGCGTTCGGCGAAATCGGCCAGATCGAGCAATTCCTGACGATTCCAGCAGCGGCCGACCGGGTTGTGCGGATGGCACAGAAGGAACAGCCGGGTTTCCACGGTCGACGCCGCCTGCAGGGCATTTTTGTCCCACTGCCAGTGCCCTGCCGGGCAGGCCAGATCGACGCTGTGCAGTGTGCGGCCGGACAGCCGGGGGGCGGACAGGAAGGGCGGGTAGATCGGCGTGGCGGTCAGCACATCGCCATCCACCGTCCGGCAGGCAATGTTCAGGCCGCTGACCAGACCGGGCAGCCAGACGATCCAGTCGGCTTCGATTGGCCAGGAATATTCAGCTTGCAGGTGGGCCTGTAGCGCTTCGGTCAGGCTGGCCGGTGGAGCGCCATAACCGAACACGCCGTGCGCGATGCGTTGCTGCACGGCGGCGATGACCGCTGGCGGCGCCGCAAAATCCATGTCGGCCACCCATAGCGGCAGGATGTCGCGACCGGCGTATTTCCCCCACTTGATGGCGTCGGAGCCGCGCCGGTCGACCGGTTGATCGAAAATGCTCAAACGGCGAGATGTTCGTAAAGCGCGGTGGACAGGTAGCGTTCGCCGCAGGACGGAATGAGGACGACGATCAGCTTGCCGGCATTTTCCGGTCGCTTGGCCAGTTCCAGTGCGGCCCAGGTGGCAGCGCCCGAGGAAATGCCGACCAGCAAGCCCTCTTCCGTGGCCATGCGCCGCGCGGTGTCGAAGGTGACATCGTTTTTGACGCGGATCACTTCGTCGTAAATCGCCGTATTGAGCACGCCCGGTACGAAACCGGCGCCGATGCCCTGGATCGGGTGCGGCCCTTTGCTGCCGCCGGAAAGCACCGGCGACGCATCCGGTTCGACGGCGACGACCTGCACGCCGGGTTTCTTCGCCTTCAGGGCTTCGCCGACGCCGGTGACGGTGCCGCCGGTGCCGACGCCGGCCACGAAGATGTCGATCTGGCCGTCGGTGTCGCGCCAGATTTCCTCTGCCGTCGTGCTGCGGTGCACCGCCGGATTGGCCGGATTTTCAAATTGCTGCGGAATGAAATATTTCGCGTCGGACTCGGCTAGTGCCTTGGCCTTGGCAATCGCCCCACCCATGCCCTCGGCACCCGGTGTCAGGATCAGCTCGGCGCCGTAGGCCTTGAGCAGCAACTTGCGTTCGCGGCTCATGGTTTCCGGCATCACGAAGGCGCATTTGATGCCGCGTGCGGCGCAGACCATGGCCAGACCGATGCCGGTATTGCCCGAGGTCGGTTCCAGCACGACGGTATCGGGGCCAATCTTGCCGGCGGCGACTGCGGCGTCGAGCATGGCGACGGCGATACGGTCCTTGACGCTGTGGCCGGGGTTGAAAAACTCCAGCTTGGCGGCGACCGTTGCACCGTTGCCGGCATTGAGTCGGTTGAGCTTGACTAGCGGTGTGTTGCCGATCAGTGCGCTGATGTCGTTGGCAATATTCATGAGCTTTCTCCTGGGTCCGATGCGTGCAGTCTAGGGCCGGGGCAGATTACGGCAAAGAATCAAATGGCAAATTCTTATGTGTTTTTGTCATTAGCCGAGAAAGAGCTTGTACACCGGGTTGTCGCTCTCATCCCAGTGGGCGTAGCCGAGATCGTTGAGGAAACCGCGGAATTGCCCCATTTCTTCCGGCGGCACCTGCATGCCGACCAGCACGCGGCCGTAATCGGCGCCGTGGTTGCGGTAATGGAACAGGCTGATGTTCCAGCCAGCGCTCATCTGGGTCAGGAAATTCATCAAGGCGCCCGGTTTTTCCGGGAATTCGAAGCGGTAAACCAGTTCGCGCATGCCTTTTTCGCAGACCTGCGGCGCATGGCCGCCGACCATGTGGCGGACGTGGTTCTTGGCCATTTCATCGTCGGTCAGGTCAAGCGTCGGGTAACCGTGCTTCTGCAGGCTTTCCACCAGTTTCAGCGACTCCTTGCGGTCGGCCACCTGAATGCCGACATAGACATGGGCTTCGTGTGCGCCGTGATAGCGGTAGTTGAATTCGGTGACGCTGCGCTTGCCGATCAGTGACAGGAATTTCTTGTAGGCACCCGGCTTCTCCGGCAGCGTCACGGCGAATACCGCTTCGCGCTGTTCGCCGAATTCGGCGCGTTCGGAAACGAAGCGCAGGCGGTCGAAATTCATGTTGGCGCCGGAGGTCACGGCGATCAGGTTCTTATCCTTCAGCTTGTGCTGCCGGGCATATTCCTTGGCGCCGGCGATGGCCAGCGCACCCGACGGTTCGAGAATCGAGCGGGTGTCCTCGAAAACGTCCTTGATTGCCGCGCAGATGGCATCGGTGTCGACCAGTATGACTTCGTCGAGATATTCCTTGCACAGCCGGAAGGTTTCCTCGCCGACGAATTTGACGGCAGTGCCGTCGGCGAACAGGCCGACCTGATTGAGGCGGACGCGTTTGCCAGCCGCCAGTGATTGTTTCATCGCATCGGCGTCGAAGGTTTCCACCCCGATCACCTTGATCTCCGGGCGCAGGCGCTTGATATAAGCCGCCACACCGGCCGCCAGCCCGCCACCGCCGATGGCGCAGAACACGGCATGGATCGGCCCGTTGTGGCGTGAGTGCTGGCGCAGGATTTCCATCGCCACGGTGCCCTGCCCGGCGATCACTTCCGGATCGTCGAAAGGATGGACGAAAGTCAGCTTCTCGGATTTCTCCAGTTCCAGCGCGTGGGCATAGGAATCGTCGTAGGAGTCGCCGTGCAACACGACCTCCCCGCCGCGCCGCTGAACGGCTTCGACCTTGATGGCGGGCGTTGAAGTCGGCATGACGATGACCGCCCGGCAGCCGAGCTTGGCCGCCGACAGCGCCACGCCCTGCGCGTGATTGCCGGCCGAGGCGCAGATGACGCCGCGCTTCAGTTTTTCCGCCGACAGGCTGGCGATCTTGTTATAAGCGCCGCGAATCTTGAACGAGAACACCGGCTGCATGTCCTCGCGCTTCAGCCAGATCTTGTTATGCACCCGGGCGGAAAGATTGCCGGCCAGGTCGAGCGGTGTTTCATCGACAACGTCGTAAACCTGGGCATTGAGAACTTTTTCGAGATAATCCGGGTGCATGATGCGGGGCTTCATGAAGGCAAAAGGGGGATTCTAAAGGTGGAGTGGCTCAACGTCACGGCGGAACAGGGGCTGGGTGGCTTGTTTCTCGCCAGTTTTCTCGCGGCAACCGTTTTACCCGGCGGTTCCGAGGCCGTGCTCTGGGGCTTTCTGAAAATGCATCCGGAACAGGCGTCGACCGCAATATTCCTCGCCACGCTTGGCAATACGGCCGGCGGCATGACGTCCTGGGCCTGCGGCCGCTACCTGCCGCGCTGGCAGCGACTGGATCAACTGCCACACATGCACCACCTGCAACGCTGGGGCAGCCCCGCCCTGCTCCTCTCCTGGCTACCCTTGCTCGGTGATGCGCTGTGCGTGGCGGCAGGCTGGTTGCGGTTGAACTGGCTGGCCTGTTGCCTGTTCATGGCGGCGGGCAAATTTGCCCGTTACTGGGTGGTGGCTCAGGCGGTTTGAATGGTCAGCGGCGGGTGGGGTATCGGGCGGCTCTTGCGGGCAAAACTGGTCATTCGCCAGCAAGCTGAATTATTCTTCCCTACTTACCTGCCCCAACCTTATGACAAGGGATGCAACCCATGCTGATCAGCGCGGAATTCCACAATCTGAGCACAGTTCCCAACGAAAAATTGATTTTTTCTCCAGGAATCAATCTGATCATCGGCGAAAACGGGTTGGGCAAGAGCCATATTCTTAAAACGATATACGCACTTTTGAAAGTTCAATCGGGAAAAGACAGCGAACTCTCGAAAATTTCCTTGGAAAAAGCTTATGCTAACAAGCTGATAGCTGTAATGCGTCCCGAATACTTAGGGCGCTTGGTCAAGCGTCGGCAAGGGCGTGATCGTTGTGAAATTCGCCTTACGCTGAAGAACAAAGCACAAAACTGTGCCATCGGTTTTGCCACAGCGAGCAAGTCGCAGGTTGAAGTAATCGAAGTACCCACCGATAGCTTGGCGCTACCGCCGGTTTTTTTCCCGACTCGGGAACTGGTGACGCTTTCTCCGTGGTTTGTCTCGCTTTATGACAATTACCACATTGAGTTCGAGGAAACCTGGCGCGACACGGTTTCGCTGCTTGGAGCCCCTTCACTTAAAGGGCCACGGGAAAATACAGTAGGGCAACTGTTGGCCCCGCTTGAAAAAGCGATGGGTGGAAAAATCGAAGTTGACGCCCATTCTGGACGTTTCTACCTAAAAATCCCTGGTGAGGGGCGCATGGAAATGCCGCTGGTTGCCGAGGGTCTGCGCAAGCTCGCCATGCTCGCACGGCTCATCAGTACCGGCGTCCTGCTCGAACAAGGCTATCTCTTCTGGGATGAGCCGGAAACGAACCTGAATCCGAAACTGATCAAAACTATCGCCGAGTGCATTTTTGAGCTGGCTAAAGCGGGTATTCAGGTGTTCATTGCCACGCACAGCTTATTTCTGTTACGCGAAATTGAGATTCTTCAAGCCAGTTCGGGAAAGACTAAGCGCCCAGTTAGATATTTCGCGTTGAACCGAAACGAAGAAGGAATCGAGTTAACTCAGGCAGACAGCATTCACGAGGTTGGCGACATCGTCGCCCTTGATGAAAGCTTGGCGCAGTCCGACCGCTATCTGGAGATGGACGAATAGTCATGAATGTCGACGGTCTGGATTTCTCATTTCCGGCAGATTGGCTTGCCGACAAATATGACGAGTGGTCTTTTTATCGTAACCAGTTTACCAAGCAGCAAAACGGTCTGAAAGCGGTCGATCTTGTCGTGTTTTCCCCAGAGCAAACGGCGTACCTGATCGAAGTCAAGGACTACCGCCGTCCGGATGCGGAAAAGCCGTCTGTACTGCACGATGCGATTACCAATAAGGTTATCCATACTTTGGCGGCACTTTTACCCGCCAAATTGCTGGCCAACGACTCTCATGAAAAAGCCCTCGCTACCTCCTTGCTTGGTGCTCGAAAGCTTCAGGTGGTTGCCCATATTGAACAGCCTGGTGGCAAGGGCCGGATTGTCGACCTTGCCGATCTCAAACAAAAGCTCCAGAAAAGCCTTCGTGCGATTGACCCACACGTCAAAATAGTTAGCAAGGACAAACTCGGCAGATTGCCATGGTCCGTAGTTTGATCAGTCTGTTTTGAATAAAAACTAAAGAGGCCAAGCCCCTCCCCGCCCGCCAGTTCACTCGCCGAGCTCGGGAATTTGCCGTTTTTTCATGGTTGACCGCAGAAGTCCGAAGTTTGAACCCCAGACCGTTCCCGTGGTCCACTGGCCCCGCGTGTTGCGCCGCAATACGCTAAAATCCACGCTTTGACAGACTCTGGTTGCCCTCATGACCGCCCGCCTGCGCGAAATCCCCTATAACTACACCTCGTTTTCCGACCGAGAAATCGTCATCCGCCTGCTGGGTGCCGATAACTGGGCGATTCTTGATGAATTGCGCGGTGAGCGCGTTACCGGTCGTTCGGCCCGCATGCTTTACGAGGTGCTGGGCGATATCTGGGTGGTCCAGCGCAATCCGTATCTGGAAGACGATTTGCTCGACAATCGCGAACGGCGCGATGCGCTGGTCAACGCGCTGCGCCATCGTTTGACCGAGGTCGAGAAGCGGCGCGCCGAAAGCGAGTCCGAGGACAAGGAGCGCTCCGAGAAGGTGCGTCGTCTGGTCGTCGCCGCGCAGGAAGCGGTCAATCGTTTCGAGGCGCATTTTGGCAAGACCATCGACCTGCGGCGCAAAGTCCTCAAATATCTGGGCAAGCACACGCGCAAGGACAACATCGCTTTCGACGGCCTGGCCCGTGTTTCGCACGTCACCGATGCGACCGACTGGCGCGTCGAATACCCCTTCGTCGTCCTCTATCCGGATACCGAAGAGGAAATCGGCCATCTGGTGCGTGGCTGTATCGAGGCCGGCCTGACCATCATTCCGCGCGGCGGCGGTACTGGTTATACCGGCGGCGCCGTGCCGCTGACGCCGTATTCGGTGGTCATCAACACCGAGAAGCTGATCGACATCGGTCCGGTCGAGGAACTGGTGCTGGCTGGCCACGAAACGCCGTACGCGACCATTCGCACCGGTGCCGGTGTGGTCACCGACCGTGTCTCGGAAGCCGCTTCGCTGGCTGGCCGCGTTTTTGCGGTCGACCCGACCTCGGCTTCGGCATCGTGCATCGGCGGCAACATCGCGATGAACGCTGGCGGCAAGAAGGCCGTTTTGTGGGGCACCGCGCTCGACAACCTGGCCTGGTGGAAGATGGTCGATCCGGACGGCAACTGGCTGGAAGTCGAACGGGTCAATCACAACTACGGCAAGATCCACGAGCAGGAAAACGTCGAATTCCGCGTCAAGCGCTTCGACCCGAGCGGCAAGAAGCTGCTTGGCGAGGAAGTCCTGACCATGCCGGGCGCTGCCTGCCGCAAGGTCGGGCTGGGCAAGGATGTCACCGACAAGTTCCTGGGCGGCATTCCTGGCGTACAGAAGGAAGGTACCGACGGCATCATCGTCGCCGCGCGCTGGGTGCTGCACAAGATGCCGCCGGTGGCACGTACCGTCTGTCTCGAGTTTTTCGGCCAGGTGCGCGAAGCGGTGCCGGCCATCGTCGAAATTACCGATTACTTCAAGCCGGGTGGCGCGGGTCATACGGCGGGCGTTCTGCTCGCCGGGCTGGAGCACCTCGACGAACGCTACGTCAAGGCGGTTGGCTACGCGACCAAGGCCAAGCGCCACGGCCGGCCGAAGATGGTGTTGATCGGCGATATCGTCGGTTACGACGAAAAGGCCGTGATGGCCGCGGCTTCAGAAGTCGTGCGCATGTGCAATTTGCGTGCTGCCGAAGGCTTTATTGCGGTCGACGGTGAAACGCGCAAGAAATTCTGGCTCGACCGTTCGCGTACTGCGGCGATCTCGCGTCATACCAACGCCTTCAAGGTCAACGAGGATGTCGTCATCCCCTTGCCGCGCATGGGCGAATACTGCGACGGTATTGAACGCATCAACATCGAGTTGTCGACGCAGAACAAGCTGGCGCTGTGCGACGCACTGGCCGAATTCCTCAAGGGCGAACTGCCGCTGCATGCTGGCGATGCCAACCTCGACAATGAGGTGCTGATTGGCGACCGCCGGCAGGCGGCGCTGGATTATGTCGAGGCGGTGCGCCTGCGCTGGGAATGGTTGCTGGACAACCTCGACCTGCCGCTGGCCGAAGCCGAGTCGCGTTTTGCGTCGTACGGCGTGGTGGCGGGTGAGCTGACCAACAAGGCGGCCAGTCCGAGCCTGTTCCATCGCCTGCAGGATTATTCCGTGCGCACCTCGTGGAAGCAGGAGCTGAAGGCACGCCTGGCGAAGATTTTCGACGGCACGATGTACCGGCCTATCCTCGAGCGGATCGAGGCGATCCACAAGGAAGTGTTGCGTGGCCGGGTTTTTGTCGCGCTGCACATGCACGCTGGCGACGGCAACGTACATACCAACATCCCGGTCAATTCCGACAATTACGAGATGCTGCAGACGGCGCACAAGGCGGTCGAACGCATCATGCATCTGGCACGCGGGCTGGATGGCGTGATTTCCGGCGAACACGGCATCGGCATCACCAAGCTGGAGTTCCTGACCGAAGAAGAGATCGGCCCTTTCCGCGCCTACAAGCAGAAGGTTGACCCGGACGGTCATTTCAACAAGGGCAAGCTGATGCCCGGCGGCGACATGGGCAATGCCTATACGCCGTCGTTCAGCCTGCTCGGCACCGAATCGCTGATCATGGAACAGTCCGAGATCGGCAAGATTTCGGACATGATCAAGAACTGCCTGCGCTGCGGCAAGTGCAAGCCGGTCTGCTCGACCCATGTGCCGCGCGCCAATCTGCTCTACAGCCCACGCAACAAGATTCTCGCCACTTCGCTGCTGGTCGAGGCTTTCCTGTACGAGGAACAGACCCGGCGCGGCATTTCGCTGCAGCATTTCGATGAATTCAACGATGTGGCCGACCATTGCACGGTTTGCCACCGCTGCCTGAAGCCTTGTCCGGTCGACATCGATTTCGGCGATGTTTCGGTTGCCATGCGCAATTTCCTGCGCAAGCAGGAAAAGAAGCGTTTCAGTCCGGGCACCGCGGCGGCGATGACTTATCTGAACCTGAAGGATCCGGCGACGATCAAGCTGATGCGCGGCGTCATGATGAACTTTGGTTTCAAGGCCCAGCGTTTGGCCTACAAAGCCGCCAAGGCGCTCGGACTGACGCAGGAGAGTCGCAAGCATCCGCCGGCGACGATCGGTGCGCCGACGGTGAAGACGCAGGTCATCCACTTCCTCAACCGGCCGATGCCGGGCAACCTGCCCAAGCGCACCTCGCGCGCGCTGCTCGATATCGAGGACGACAAGGTCATCCCGGTCATCCGTAATCCGCGCAAGACGACCGAGGAGTCGGATGCCGTCTTCTACTTCCCCGGCTGCGGTTCCGAACGGCTGTTCTCGCAGGTCGGGTTGGCGACGCAGGCGATGCTTTATGAAGTCGGCGCGACCACGGTTTTGCCGCCGGGCTACCTGTGCTGCGGCTACCCGCAGAATGCGTCCGGCGACGAGGACAAAGGGCAGAAGATCACGACCGACAACCGCGTGCTCTTCCACCGTGTTGCCACGACCTTGAACTATCTGGATATCAAGACGGTGATTGTTTCATGTGGAACCTGCATGGATCAGCTGCAGAAATACCAGTTCGAGAAAATCTTCCCCGGCTGCCGGCTGCTCGACATCCATGAGTATCTGATGGAAAAGGGGCTGAAGCTTGAAGGTGTCAGTGGTACGCGCTACATGTATCACGATCCCTGTCATTCGCCGATGAAATCCTATGCCCCGTTGGCGGTGACCAAGGCATTGATGGGCCAGGAAGTGCCGCTGACCGACCGCTGTTGTGGCGATTCCGGGTCGTTCGCTTATTCGCGGCCGGATATCGCGACACAGGTGAAATTCCGCAAGCAGCAGGAGATCGAAAAGGGGGCGGAAAAACTGCGGGCCGATGGGTTCAAGGGGGACGTCAAGATCCTGACCTCCTGTCCGGCGTGTTTGCAGGGGCTTTCCCGTTATGACGACGATGCCGGTACGCAAGCCGACTACATCGTGGTCGAAATGGCGAAGCATCTGCTCGGTGAAAACTGGATGGCAGATTACGTCGGTAAGGCAAATACCGGTGGAATCGAACGCGTGTTGCTCTGAATCAAGGGCTTCCGGGCAGGTTGACCGCAGAATCGTGATTCTTTGCATTGTCCCCTTGCAGGATGGGAGGGGCGGTGCAATCCTACAAATAACTTGGGAATCTGATCGTGACGGGAATGACTTGCGAACTTTGCGCCGGGCTGACGGAAAATATTCTTTGGCAATCGGAGATGTGTCGCGTTGTCCGGGTCAATGATCCATTTCAACCTGGGTTTTGCCGTGTCATCTGGCGTGCACATGTCAAGGAAATGACGGATCTCGATGCCGCGCTGCGTGGCGAATTGATGCGCGTTGTTTTTGCTGTCGAAGCTGCTGTGCGGCAATGTTTTGTTCCGGATAAAGTCAATTTGGCCAGTTTCGGTAACGTGGTTCCTCACCTGCACTGGCATGTCATTCCGCGCTGGCAGGACGACCGACATTTTCCTGAACCGATTTGGGGTAAGGTCCAGCGCGAGAATTCACCTGAGCGAATACAAGTTGCTGATGCCCGGCTTGCCGCGATAATTGCCGAGTTGATCAAGCAAGGGGAGACTGATCATGAATGATAGTAATGAGTCGACAGCGCTGCAGATCACCGATTTATCCGACGGTGCAGCCTATCTGGAAGGCCTGATGCTGGCCAATCCGGCCATTGCCGAACGTCAGTTGATCCGGCTGATTGATGCCTTGCTTGCAGTCCCCCCGGACCCCGGCGTTCTTTTTCCGTTGCTGGAACAGATTCGGGTGCCCCTCTGTTTTGTCGAAGAAGAGTTGGCGCTTTCTTATCAAAACAAGCCAATTCCTTTGGGTGATCACCAAGAGTTGGCATTTCAGATGGTTTTGCAAGCCTGGCGAAAAATTGGCAAAGCGTACGCTTTGTGTGCCAGCCTGGAAGAGCCGGATACCGACAATCCCGACTATAAGGGATTGATGGCGACGATTTTACATCGCTGTATTTATTACGTCGGGATGGTGATTCTCGACCATTACCGCGCACGGCGCGAACTGCCCGCCGGAATCTGGCTTGAGTTGCACGGTTTCTACGAGACGGCAGAACAGTGGGGGCTTGAGTTCACCTTGGTCAGCGATCCGTTGGAGAACTCGGTTCAGGCCACGCATTGCGCAGCGGCCTACATCAATTTGCTCTTGATCGAAGTGGCGAGTCCGTACAGCAACAGTGTCCGGACGCTGAATTTGATCAGGCGCTGGGCATCGATGTGGGCGCCATTGGTTGGCATTCACCGGCTTGATGATGATCTGGAGTTGCCCCCCTATGTTCTGGAGTTGATGAAGGATTCTCCATTGCATCCAAGTGCTGCGCTCGAAGGTACGGCCAAGGATGCACGTTGTCTGGACACGACGCGTCTCGGGTTGCAGATCGAGCATTCAATCAGTCAATTGCATCAGCGCATGTCGCCATCCCAGCTTGGTCTGGGTGAGGAAAATTCCAGCCATGTCATCAGCTTGCTCGAGCAGGTAGCGAAGCCTTGGAAGCAGTCTGCGGCACCCCGCCGTTTCCGGCGGTTTTCGACTGAGGGTCGAGCTCATCTCGTCACCGGGTTTGAGGCCATGTATTTCCATATTGCGGGTGAGGCCTTTGAACAGCCGGATTCGGCTGCTGCATACTCGCGTGCCCAATACGAGCAGTTGTTCACCTTCGGTGATCGGGTCGATCCGGGACAGGGGCTGAAAATACGCGCCGATGTCAATTTTCCAACGGAAGATTGGTCAGTCATCAATCATTCGGCGACCGGTTTCCGGTTGGGTAGAAGTGGGGCCGGTCAGCGCATAACCCATGGCGAATTGATGGCTATCTGCCCGCACGACGGTGAGTCATTTTTGCTTGCCTATGCGACCTGGTTGATGCAAGAGAGATCGGGCGGCTTGATTGTTGGCGTGGCAACGCTGCCCGGCTTGCCACGCGGTATTGCGTTCAGGCAGTTGGATCCGACAGGTGGGGTGCGGGTGGATGTGCGTTATGCCGCAGCGTTTCTTTTGCCGGCCTTGCCTGCAATGAAGGAAGACTGCTCGCTGGTTTTGCCCCCTGGGGCTTATCAGGCGGGACGCGATCTGGAACTGGTTGATGGAAAAACCATTCGCCAGGTGAGGATGAACCGCGTCTTGCAACGGCAAATTGCTTTCGACCGGATCAGCATCATTGAACTTTGAACATATGACGAGCTTTCCTTCAAGGTAAACTCACCAATTCGGCGTGGAGAAAATAATGGCTGGCATGGAAAAAGATACTCCGATTCCGGATGTGATTCGCTTGCACCAGAAATCGAGAGTGCTGGAGCTTGGCTATGGCGATTCGAGCTTTCGCCTTGATTTTGAATACCTCAGAGTATTTACCCCATCGGCGGAAGCCCGGGGCCATGGCCCCGGTCAGGAGGTATTGCAGGTTGGCAAACGCAATGTTGATCTGCTGGCAATCGAGCCAGTGGGTACTTACGCGTTGAAACTGGTGTTTTCCGACGGCCATGACAGCGGCTTGTACACTTGGGACATGCTGCACAATCTGGCGGTTCACCATGATGAACTCTGGCAGGAATATTTGCGTCTGCTTGAATTGCAGGGCGCTTCGCGAGACATCGACAGCACACCCAGGGCAGTCGCGTCTTCTTGTGGTCACCATCACTGATTACCATGAACAACGATAAGACACATTTTGGCTACGAAACTGTTGCCGAGCAGGAAAAAGCCCGTCGCGTTGCCGACGTTTTCGATTCGGTCGCCAGTCGATATGATCTGATGAACGATGTGATGTCCGGCGGCATGCATCGACTGTGGAAAGCTTTCACGATCCAGCGCAGCGGTGTCCGTGAAGGTTCCCGTGTTCTGGACGTGGCCGGTGGCACAGGCGATCTTTCGCTGGCTTTTGCCAAGAAGGTTGGCAAAAGCGGTCAGGTCTGGCTCACCGACATCAATAACGCAATGCTGGCACGTGGCCGGGATCGCTTGGTGGATAAGGGTTACATGCTGCCGGTGGCACAATGCGATGCGGAAAAACTGCCCTTTCCTGATGATTGGTTCGATTGTGTCACTGTTGCATTCGGTTTGCGTAACATGACCCACAAGGATCGCGCCCTGGCCGAAATGCGTCGGGTATTGCGGCCAGGCGGGCGTTTGCTGGTCCTTGAGTTTTCCCAGGTATGGAAACCGCTTGCGCCGGTGTACGACTTTTACTCATTCCAGATCATTCCAAGGATCGGTCAACTGATTACCAAGGATGCGGACAGTTATCGCTATTTGTCTGAATCGATCCGCGTTCACCCCGATCAGGAAACGCTCAAATCCATGATGGAACAGGCAGGATTGGAACGGGTGGAATACTTCAATATGGCGTTAGGTGTTGTTGCTCTGCACCGCGGCTTCAAATTCTAGGGAAAGCCAGTATCGGGATGAGTATTCTTGAGCGCCTGATCGTTTTGCCGATCAATCATCTCGTGGCCGATGCACCGTGGGCGGGAGAGCGACTGCGCCAGCACGCCGGTGGTGTGCTTCGCATCAAGGGGGGCGTATTTTCCCTGCTGCTGCAGATCGATGGTACTGGCTTCCTGCGTGCCTGCGATGCTTCGCTGACCCCGGATGTATGCATCGACCTGCCGCCTGATTTCTTGCTTCGCGCGGCAGTCGACCGCAATAATTTGATGTCGGCGGCACGCTTGAGTGGTATGGCCGATTTCGCCGAGACACTTGCTTTTGTATTTCGAAATTTGCGTTGGGATATTGAAGGTGATCTGGCGCGTTTCCTGGGGGACATCCCTGCCCGTCGTCTTGCAATGAGCGGTGGCGCGTTAGTCGCTACACTCCAGGAGACCGGCCGTCGTCTCGGGGATAATCTGACTGAATATGCAACGGCCGACGCCGGCATGCTGGCGAGTCCGACCTTGATCAAGACTTTTAACGGCGAGGTTGATGTGTTGCGTGACGATGTGGCCAGACTGGAAAAAAGACTGGCCAGATTGACAGGCATTGCGTGAAAGTTCGTTGACGATTATCCGTCACCTGAATTTGTGAACACAATTGTCAGAGTTGCCGTGAAGTAATCTCTTCCTGCGACATAAACTCCTGTTCGCTGTTCATAATTTAGTCCTAGAATTTTCAAGAATAGGCATATAACCTAGTAAGTAAATATCTAATTCCCTAGCTGGGGTGAAAGGGTGACATGAGTGTCTTCGCACGTCGTTTGAGCGTGGTTCCTGCGCTACTGATGAGTTCTGTTGTAATGGCACAGGATATTTTCGGCGCGTCGCAGGATATTGGCGGTATGGCGACGACAGCAGCTGCCCCCAAAACCCCAGCAGTAAAGACCGTCACCAATTTTTCCCAAGCTTTGCGCTGCATGGACGAGTTGTTCCTGGCTTATGGCAAGTCAGGCATTGTTATTACCTCTGCAGGTATTCCGGATGAAACCGGGAAGGTCAGGACCGGGACCAAAGAGATGTTGATCTCTGCGCTCGCCAAAATGACGGTCAAGAGTAATGCTTTTGAGTTCATCGACTTCCATGGCGGGATGGGCGGTGGCATGGTGAACGACGATTTGGCACGTTTGTTCGAGGCCACTGGCGACGGTGGCCGCAAGATGCCTGACTTCTATCTGCGCGGTTCGATCACCCAGATGGATGACAATGCGGTGCGTAAAAATGCTGGCTTTGGCATTTCCTTGCCTTTCCTTGACTTGGGCGCATCAAAGGATTCTGCCTACGACGTGGTCAGCATGGACATGAGCATTGGTGAAGCATCCACCCGGAAGATCCTGGCAAATACCAGCACATCCAATACGATGGTTATCACCAAGGGTGGAAAATCCGGAGAGGGCGGCGGCAAACTAGGCAAGGTAGGCCTCTCCTTCAACATGGACTTGAGTAAATCCGAAGGCCTTGGTGCCACTACGCGTACCTTGCTTGAACTGGGTGTGATCGAAACGCTGGGCAAATTCACTCAGGTGCCTTATTGGCGTTGCCTGGATGCCGACATCACCAATCCGGTCATTCGTGAGCAGGCACTGGAGAACTTTGACATGCTGAAGGAAAAAGAGCGTATCGAGTTCGTCCAGCGTAAATTGGCCGGCACACTAGGCATGTACAAGGGGCCGATTGATGGTGCGATGAACGCAGCACTCAGGGAGGCGATCATGGAGTATCAAGCGAAAGCTCAGCTTCTGGCTAATGGGCAAGTTAACTTCGATACCTATGCATCCCTGCTCGACGACACGATGAATTTGCCTCTTTCAGCCCCCGCGAAAGCGCAAGTGGCTCGTCCTGCCCCTGCGCCATCGACGCAGTATGGCAACGAAGCGTTCAGCGTCAACATGCAAAGTGATCGAGGAAACCAGCCGACCTACAAGGTTGGTGACTTTCTCAATATGACGCTTTCGACTTCTGGTAATGGCACGGTGTTCTGTTACTACGAAGATGCAGGTAAAGCGGTAGCGCAGATTTTCCCGAATCAGTTTTTCCCGAATTCCAATTTACGTCCTAGAACGCCGGTACGCCTACCCAGCGGTGGCTTCAAAATTCGCTTCGACAAGCCAGGAAAAGAACGGGTGGCCTGTGTTGCCGCTGACCGGGAAATAGTCATGCCACCAAGTCTTAAAGGCACGCCAACCTTGGCTCCACTGCCGGTTCGCTCTCTGGATGAGGTGATAAGTCTCTATCGTCTGGCTAACCCGGCTGCCGTAACGACCAATCTGGATATCACCGTCACTCGTTAAGGAGTGAATCATGAAGATCAAAGTAAAAAGACTCCTGCAATCATTGTTGCTGATTCTGACTACGTCACAAATTCATGCTGGAGAAATTGTCTTAACTGGTGAAAACAAGGGCCGGGTAAAAACAGCGGATACGCAAGACATCAATCTCCAGGAAGATGAGGGAGTATTGTCTCCTCGCGGTGGGGCACCGGCAGATGAACGGCAATATGATGCCAAGGTTCGGGAGCGGAGCAAGCCTGTTGTTCCGGAAGACTCACGACAGGAAATTGGTGCGGCGGTCGTCATTATGCAAACGCCGAATGGCCCTGTCACGGTTCGCCCGGGGCGTAAGTCGGGGGGCAATCAGGAGCAATCCGGTGCTTTAATTGAAAAAGCCCGTGTCTATGCTGACCGTCCTGCCGTAAACCCTGATGTCGTGATGCCCCCAAGAGGGCCGCGCTGATCGATCGGCAATTGAGGTTCTCTTTTTCCCGGCGAACTCATCTTGCCTCATCCGCTACCGAGCACCGGCTTCAGGAGCTAGAATCAAGTTGAAACGTACACTATTCATTATTGCTTTGTTTTCTGCCAGCACTTTGCCTGTAGCGGCACAAGTGGCGGTTGACCTGTCTGCCTATGGAGTCAAAGTGCAAACCAAAGGCTCGTCTGGATCTAATGTTGCTGAAAATTCGGCCGGCACTATAGATTCATCGGTTGAAATGGAAGGGATTGCCGTGATCAACGACGATGTGTACATCGATGGGGAGAAGGTGCCGAAAGGGCAACGTGACTACAAGTCGCGCAAGTCCGGGAAAACTTACGAGATCATCAGAGACAAGAACGGAAATGTGGCTGTCCGCGAAAAATAACGTTCTGGCTTTTTTTCTGCTCGGCACAGTTTTGCCGACAGTTCACGCCGGAATCGTACTGGATGAAGATACCGAGCCTGTTGGTGACGGCAAGCCGAGCGTGGTCACACGTACTATCGTTTATCCTGCAACACAGCACGACCTGAAATGGGAGGTTATCGCAGGAGTTCGTACTCCCATCATTCTTGTTCCCGCTGCCCAGCCTCAGCAACGTTACCTACAAATGCCCTCACCAAGTCTCAGGGGAAGACAAAATCACGTGCTTCGTGCACGCGCATATCGGTTAAACCATTGATAGAAGGACTGGATTCAGATGGCGCTCAACACATTGACCTTAAAGTTGCAGAGATTTCTGGTTGCCGGATTACTGGTTTTGGCGAGTGTTAGCTCGTTTGCCGCCGAGTTATTCGCCGGAAACTTCCAGCAAATTTTCCAAGCGAAATCAGATGAACTGGTTATTTGGCAATACGCCGACAATCAGAATATTTACGTCTTCGACTTCCCTGGACTAAATTTTCAGGGAGGCTCGTTCAACCGTGCGACGCAGTTCACTGAACAGCGCTTTGCGGGCGCGCCTTATCCGAAAGTCCTGAATGATGACGAGTTGGCCGCCCATATTGCTGCAGCCAGGCGCAATAAGGCGAACTTTGCATTTGGACATGATTTTCTGGTTTCAGAACTGGTCCAGTTTTTCAATTTTGCACTGCGCGACAAAATTGAGTTGAACAGTCATGAAATCGCTGTCCGGGACTTTCTGATCAAACAGATGTTGGTACGTGAATTCAGAGGGTTTTACCAAGCCATACGTCCTGACGTGGTGATTATTTCAGTACCACAAACGCAGGAGAGAAAAACGGATGAGCCGATGATTTCTTCCGGTGCCCGTTATGCCATTCTGCTGCATGAAATGTCCCATGCCGAGTTCTACTCCAACCCACACTATGCCAAATTCTGTGAGCGATTCTGGAATGAAAAGTTGACGGAGCAGCAACGCGAGCTTTTCCGGAAGTTTTTGCATGCCTATAATTACTTCATAGAAGATCAAACGCTGGTGGTGAACGAGATGCAGGCGTATCTTATGTTTACACCAGATCCAAAATCTTTTAATCACCGGCGATTGGGTGTCTCGGAGGAAGAGCTTGAGGCAATGCGCTCAGCCTTCCGCAGAAGTAGCCCGCCGATACGGCTTCCGCTGACCTTGATGGAGGGGCTGTAAGATGCTTAAGCTTAAAAGTGCAGGGCTGTTTCTCTTGGGTATTTCATTGTGCTCTGCAGCAATAGCGCAAGTTACACCGAAAACTCGGGTGCAGGGGAATACAGAGATCAATGTGACAACCAAAAACATGACAGCGGTAGCGACGGGTGAAAATAACGTTGCCAAGAACCGTGTTGGTGTGATTCAAGGTGACAAGCGTGGCGATATGCGGATCAATGTCTCGACGTCAAATATCACCACCGTGGCTTCAGGAAGAAACAAAAAAGCTTGCACCACCATTGGAGGAGTGACAAATGAAGAGTGCAAATAAGATCAAATGGCTGACCTCAATGATTATTGTTGGTTTATTTCCAGCGATAGTGGGCGCTGACCAAAATCTCGATGCAAGGTCGCAGACCAAGGTTAATAATGCAATGGCCAAAAAATGGGCCACTTCGGATGGGAAGGCTGCCAATCCCGCACAACAGAACAAGGTCGTCAATATTGGCGATAAACGCACCGGCGGCTGCAATCTGAATATTGGTACCGTTGATCCGAAAACCGCCAAGGGGCGGCAACCCAAAGATATTGTAGTCACAACAAAAGAAGTCATTAACGTTTGCAAGTGAGGCAAAAATGAAACACACGGGTGCAGGTAATCTGTTTCGAGTCGGACTGCTGATGACGACATTGCTCGCTGGCGTTTCAGCAGCTACTGCTTCCGACAATGATGCAGAAAAGTTGCGTGAGCTTGAACGTGCCATGAATGCAACGGCCCCTGCTGGTATGGATGGAGGTAGCCCGACCAAAAAGCGTACCCGAGCTATCGTTTTTGATGCTGAACCACAGACCGCTACGCAAAATAGTGCCCCTGTCAGTGCTGGAGGTGCTGCTGATTGTCAATCACTTCCGCCTGGTACCAATGGGATCAGTGTTGATTTCACGATAAATTTCAATATCGGTAGCGCAACGATTTCGCAGACATCAGAAAATACACTGGATCAGATCGCCAAGGTTTTGGCTCTTAATCCCAGTACTTGTATCATCGTTGAAGGTCACACGGACTCGACCGGCAATGCCGAACGGAATATGTCCCTGTCTCGTGACCGTGCGGCATCCGTGGTCAATTATGTATCTACCCGCAGCAATATCGAACGCAAGCGTTTGGTACCAATCGGCAAGGGGTCGAATGACCCGCTAAGAAATCTTGATGCGCGAGACCCAAAAAATCGTCGCGTGGTTTTCAAGGTAGTTGGCAGTTAATCAAGCATCTCTGTCGTCCACTTTCAATTAGGAGAATATCATGCGTCTTTTGTCCATCCTCATCGCTTCCGCTGTTATCGCTACCCCGGTTATCGCTCAGCAAGCCCAGCGCTCGAGCAACCCGCAAGGCGTTCAAATTCAGGGCAATACCAACATTCAAGCAGAAAACAAGAATGTTGCTGCAATTGCAGTTGGTGAAAATAACACCGCCAAGAACACCACCGGCGCAATCAAGGGTGGTACCCAGATTCAGGGCAATACCACCATCAAGGCCAAGCAGACCAATGCAACGGCCGTGGCTGTTGGTAAAGGCAATACAGCAGCGAACGAAGCCGGCGTCATTGGTGGCAAGTAAGCAGTTTCTGCTTAGCAATCCATTCAATTATCAAGGGGGTTTTAAATGAATAAGAAATTTGCGATTGTTGCACTGGCTTCTGCCATCGTTTCTACGGCCGCTTTCGGTCAGGCTTCCCAGGCTAACCCGCGTGGTTCGATGGGCTCCCCGAATGCTCAGGGTGTCCAGATTCAGGGCAACACCAACATTCAGGCGGAAAACAAGAATGTTGCTGCAATTGCAGTTGGTGAAAACAACACCGCCAAGAACACCACCGGCGCAATCAAGGGTGGTACCCAGATTCAGGGCAATACCACCATCAAGGCCAAGCAGACCAATGCAACGGCTGTGGCTGTTGGTAAAGGCAATACTGCAGCGAACGAAGCCGGCGTCATTGGCGGCAAGTAATTCAGAACAAAATCCGAGTACAGTTCGTGGGCTGACGGGCATTCCGTCAGCCCTTTGTTTTTCTGTTTCCAATCCTGTTGCGACATCTGTACCTAGGCCGGTAGGCTAATTTCAATCCGTGCAGGTTAGAATGCCTGACATGATTGGCATTTTTCTCATCACGCATGGTAGTTACGGCGAAGCGCTCGTGCAGAATGCGTGTCACGTGCTGAACAAACGACCAATCCAGCTCACCCAACTTGGCGTTGCAGCACAGGATGACCCGCTCGATTTGTTGCCGCTTGCCCGCCAGATGCTGTCTACGGTAGACAGTGGGCATGGTGTACTGGTGCTGACCGATCTGTTTGGCGCATCGCCCGCCAATCTTTCCATGAAATTGCTGGCTGCAGACCAAGTTGTCGGTTTGTCCGGCGTAAATCTGCCCATGTTGCTGTCTGCCCTCACGCACCGCGACAAAGACCTGAAAACCCTGCTGTCCCATGCCCGAGACGGTGGCCGGGGCGGCATTCTCAATTTGCCGGACCATTGACTCATGCTGACCAGGGAAACCACCATCATCAACAAGCTGGGCTTGCATGCCCGGGCTTCCGCCAAACTTACTCAACTTGCCGGGAAATTTCAGTGCGAGGTGTGGATGAGTAAAGGTAGTCGCCGCATCAACGCCAAAAGCATCATGGGGGTCATGATGCTGGCTGCCGGAAAGGGCTCGACGGTTGGCATTGAAACCAATGGCAGCGACGAGGCGGAGGCTATGGAGGCTCTGCTGGCCTTGATCGCTGACTACTTTGGCGAGGGAGAATAAATCCCATGAGTTTTACCCTGCACGGTCTGGGTGTTTCTGCCGGCATCGCCATCGGGCGGGCAATGCTGATGTCGCACGCGACGCTGGAGGTGTCGCACCTGACGCTGGCACCGCGCTTGGTCGACAAGGAAATCGCCCGTTTCGATGCAGCCATACTGGCCGTCAAAAACGAACTGCTGACCATGAAGGAAAACACCGAGCACGCACCGGCCGAGCTCGCCGCCTTCATCGACATTCACACCATGTTCCTGGAAGACGCCGAACTGGCAGAAAAACCCCGCGATATCATTCGCGAACGGCGTTGCAACGCCGAATGGGCACTGGTTCAGCAAATGGAACACATCGTGCACCAGTTCGAGCAGTTCGACGATCCTTATCTGCGCGAACGAAAGTTTGACGTTGTTCAGGTCGTCGAGCGGGTAATCAAGGAATTGCTCGGCCACCCGGGACGGGCTTCGCTGAAAAGCGGCAAGCACACCAAGGAAGAGTCGCTGATCGTCGTTGCCCACGACCTGTCGCCGGCTGACACCATCGCCTTCAAGGATCACCGTTTCGCTTCCTTCATCACCGATGTCGGCGGCGCCACTTCGCACACCGCGATCCTGGCCCGCAGCATGGCGATTCCGGCGGTGCTCGGTCTGGAAAACGGGCGCAACCTGATTCGCGATGGTGAGCAGTTGATCGTCGACGGCATGCGTGGCGTGGTCATCGTCAATCCCGACCAGCGCGTGCTTGAGGAATATCGGTTGCGCAAGGAACAGGTTGAGCTGGAAAAGTCCCAGCTCAAGCGCCTGAAAACCTCCCCATCGGTCACGCTGGACGGGATCGACGTGGCACTGCACGCCAACATCGAGTTGCCCGGCGACGTCCGTGATGCGCTGGAAGGCGGGGCCGACGGTATCGGTTTGTTCCGTACTGAATTCCTGTTTCTGGATCGCGGCGACATGCCAGATGAGCGGGAGCAATACGAAGCCTACAAAAAAGTGGTCAAGGGCATGGCCGGCCGCCCGGTTACCATCCGTACCTTCGATCTGGGCAACGACAAGGACCTGCGGCCAAACAACAGTGCCGGTGACCGCGTCAAGACCAATCCGGCACTTGGCCGGCGAGCGATCCGCTTGTCTTTGGCCGAACCCAAGATGTTCCAGACCCAGTTGCGGGCCATCTTGCGCGCTTCGAAATACGGGCCAATCAAGCTGCTCATTCCGATGCTCGCCCATGCGCATGAAATCGATCAGACGCTAGCGGCGCTCGAACAGGCCAAGTCCGGCCTGCGCGGTGAAAAAGTGAGCTTCGACGAACATATCCAGGTCGGCGGCATGATCGAAATCCCGGCTGCCGCACTGGCTGTCGGGCTGTTTTTGCGCCGCCTGGACTTCCTGTCCATCGGCACCAACGACCTGATCCAGTACACACTGGCTATTGACCGATCCGACGAGCAGGTAGCCAGTCTTTACGATCCGCTGCACCCTGCCGTACTGATGTTGCTGGCCCACACCATATCCAGCGCTGAAAAGGCCGGCGTGCCGGTTTCGGTTTGCGGGGAAATGGCGGGCGACCCCAAGCTGACCCGTTTGCTGCTGGGCATGGGACTGCGCACTTTTTCCATGCACCCGTCGCAAGTTCTCAAGGTCAAGAGCCGGATACTGAAGGCCGATGTCAGCGAGATCGCCCCCAGCGTGCGCAAAATACTCCGTCTGGACGAACCCGCAAAACTGCGTGATGCTCTGGAAAAGCTCAATACCTGAATCCTGCGGTCTACCCGGAAAATAGGAAAAAACGCGGTTGACCGCAGGGGTGCGACGATTTGTCACATTCCCGAAAGCCTTAGCTGACCGGACAATCCGCCCTTTGCATTCAACAATGACAAAGGAGAGGTTTCCATGGGGTATCGCATCCGGCCGTTAACGGTCGCCATCGGCATCGCTTTCTCATCGACGGCTTTCGTTTCCGGTGCCATCGCACAGGGTAGCCAGTCTCTCGGTGAAATCGTCGTCAGTGCAAACCGCGACAAAAGCGCCGGCAGCACGACCCAGATCGAATCCGCCGCCATCCAGTCGCGCCGTGCCGGCACCAGCGACGCTGCCAGCCTCCTCCAGGATGTCCCCGGCGTCAGCTTCTATGGTGCCGGCGCTGTCTCCAGCCTGCCGGTCATTCACGGCCTGGCAGACGACCGGCTGCGGATCAAGGTCGACGGCATGGACCTGATTGCCAGTTGCCCCAACCACATGAACCCGGCGCTCTCCTACCTCGATCCGAGCCAGGTCGGCAGCCTCACCGTCTATGCCGGTATCAGCCCGGTCAGCGTCGGGGGCGACAGCATTGGCGGCAGCATCGTCGCCGAAACCCGTGCGCCGGAATTCGCTGCGCCCGGTCAGGGCCGTCTGGTCAAAGGCGAAATCGGTGCCTTCTACCGCAGCAACAACGACGCGCGCGGCGCTAACGCCAGCGCCACCATGGCCACCGAGAACATCAGCCTGACCTACACCGGTGCCTACAGCGAAGCCGACAATTACACCGCTGGCAAAAACTTCAAGAACTACACGGCCACCGGCCGGGCGGGTCACTCACTCGGGCGCGACGAGGTCGGCTCGACCGCCTACCAGACCGCCAACCACACGCTCGGTCTGGCAGTGAAGAACGCCAACCACCTGTTCGAGGTCAAGCTCGGCTATCAGGACATGCCGGAACAGCTTTATCCGAACCAGCGCATGGACCTGCTCGACAACGAGCAAAAGCGCATCAACCTGCGCTGGCTGGGAGAGTACGACTGGGGCAAGCTGGAAGCACGGGCCTACCACGAGACCGTCGATCACTTCATGGATTTCGGTCGGGACAAACGTTACTGGTATGGCGCCGCTTCCGGCGGTGGCGCAGCGATCGACCCGACGACTTGCGGCGCCATGAGCGCAACCTGCGCCCAGGGCATGCCGATGATCACCGAAAGCAGGACCACCGGCGCCAGCCTGAAGGCTGATATCAAGCTCGGCAACAACGACCTGCTGCGTATCGGCAGCGAACTGCAGCGCTATCACCTCAACGACTGGTGGCCTGCCTCCGGCAGCGGCATGTGGCCAGGCACCTTCGTCAACATCAACGATGGTGAACGTGACCGCAAGGCATTGTTTGCCGAATGGGAAGCCCACCGCGGCAGCCAGTGGACCACGCTGCTCGGCCTGCGCTACGAGCGCGTGACCATGGACGCCGGCAATGTGGCCGGCTACAACCCGGCCGGCGGCGGCAACCAGGCGCGTGATGCCAATGCCTTCAACGCCACCAACCGCTCCCGCAGCGACAACAACTGGGACCTCAGCGCGCTCGCCCGCTACACCGCCAGCGCCGGCCTCGACATCGAGTTCGGCTTCGCCCGCAAGACCCGCTCACCCAGCCTGTACGAAGCCTTCCCGTGGTCCACCTGGCAGATGGCCGCGCTGATGAACAACTTCGTCGGCGACGGCAACGGCTATGTCGGCAACCCCGACCTGAAGCCGGAAAAGGCACACAAACTGTCGGCGACGTTCGACTGGCACGACGCCGAGCGCACGCACCAATTCAAGCTGACTCCGTTCTATACGCACGTCACCGACTACATCGATGCCATGCAATGGGACGGCACGACGAACAGTGCCCGCAGCGTCCTGCTCCGCGATCAATTCACCGTGCTGCGCTACGCCAATCATTCCGCCCGTCTCTACGGCATCGACGTCTCCGGACAGATGCCGCTGGCCCGCACTGCAGCTGGCGAACTCGGCTTGAAAGGTCTGCTCAACTACACTCGCGGCAAGAATCGTGAGACCGGTGACGACCTGTACAACATCATGCCGCTCAATGCCAAGCTGACGCTGACGCAGCAAACCGGCGCCTGGGACAATGCATTGGAAATCGTCGGCGTTGCGCCAAAACGGAAAGTCTCAGAAGCCCGTAACGAGATGAAAACTTCCGGTTACAGTTTGGTCAACCTGCGGGCCAGCCATAGCTGGAAACAGGTCCGCCTCGATTTCGGCATCGAGAACCTGTTCGACCGCTACTATGAAATGCCGCTCGGCGGCGCCTACCTTGGCCAAGGCACGACAATGATGGCGACTGCCAACAACATGCCAATGGGTGTCGTCCCGCTGTGGGGGGCGCCGGTACCCGGCATGGGACGTTCTCTGTACGCCGGCATCAATGTCAAGTTCTGAGTCATTCAGCTGAAAAAAACGCCCCGGTTCGTCGTAATCGGGGCTTTTTTCGTTTGTCGAGGAGAAAAAAATGGCCTTTTTCACGGTCGACCGCAAAAAAGTGGAAAAATCCCGAAAACCTCGGCGACTCGACTGTGGCGAGCGCCTCTATCATGCCGGCAGCGAAGGCTTGGCTTGGCGTCTGCAACATGGGGTGATCCGCCTCGACAGCCCGCACGTCGATGGAGAGCGTTTCGCCAGCCTGGCTATCGCCGGCGACATCGTCGGTTGCGAAACCCTGCTGTTCGGTGCCTACACCTTTTCTGCCAGCGCGCTGACGCACTGCGAACTGCTTCCCTGGCCGGAAGGCGAACCGGCAATCGCCGGCGAAAGCCTGCTGGCCTCGCTGGCACACGCCCAGCAACGGGCCGCCGAAATCGTCGCGCTGCGCGGCGGCCAGGCGGTCGAGCGGGTGCTCGGCCTGATCCGGTTGCTGGTTGACAGCGATGGCCAAGTCATCCTGCCGATGCGCCAGGACATCGCCGAGATCACCGACCTGCGTTTCGAAACCATCTCGCGCATCATCAAGCAACTGGAGCGCAGCGGTATCCTGAACCCGGCACGCGTTGCCGGTGTGCATGCGACACGCAGCTTCCGTTACGTCGGTTAAGACGCCATGCCAAGGTATTGGCAGCTTGTCTGTAGCAGAAGCATGTCTTGAAAAAATGGGGGGTGGCCCCCATAATCCCTAGCATGGTTGTAATTCCGGCAATCTGGAGGCGTTCTGGACAGGGGTTCGATTCCCCTCACCTCCACCCAAGGGCATTGGCTGACAGTGTGTTTGGTTGGGGGTGTACTGGTTTCGACAGGGCGGGCAAAGGTGCGCAGGCAACTCGTCAGGCGATCGACGTTAATGAAGCAAATCCATAATTGCCAATGATGAGCAATTCGCTATTGCCGCCTAAAAACGGCTAGCCGGGGCTGCTAGAGCCTTGTTACCAAAGATAGCCGGCGGGGACTTCGGTCCCCGTCGTCAATTCCGGCATCGAATTCCCCATCGCAGAGGGCTTGCGGGGGATCGCTGATTTGTGATGCCGCACACTCGCTACGTGGCCCTCTATATTTGCCAACCGATACCCTGTCAGGAGTCCCCGATGTGTCCCACGTGCAAGCCTGATGTCTGCCAGCCCACCGGCTCTGCCGAACTGGCCATGCTCGACGTTTACATGCCGATGATGAAATCGGCAGCTATCATTTCGGCCGGGCGCCTGGGACTGTTCGAGGCCCTGGCCGACGGACCGCTGACGGCCGATGAACTGGCCGGCCGGATTGCCTCCAGCCAGCAAGGAACGACAAAACTGGCCGACTTTCTGGTCACGCTGGCCTACCTGGAAAAACAGGGAGAAAAATTCGCCAACGCGGCCAGCACGCAACGCTGGTTCACCCATCGCGGCCAGGTCGATTACACGTCGGGCCTGTTATGGACCCACGAAGCCTGGCCGATGATGGGCGAACTGGCGGAAGCGGTGCGCAGCGGCAACCCAACCAGCACTTTGTGGGATGCCATGCTGGAAAAACCCCGGCTCGGACAGCTGTTTTCTGCCTACATGGCGGCCTTTGCTGCGGATCTGGGGCCGGATTTGCTCAAATACGTACCGCTCACGCCAACGCATCGCCGCCTGCTCGACCTCGGCGGCTCGCACGGCCTGCATTCGATCCGCTTTTGCCAGCACTACCCGCAACTCAGTGCGACCATCGTCGATCTGCCCAGCGCACTGACGGCAACCGGGCCCGCCATCGAAGCGGCACAACTGAGCGAGCGCATCAGTCTGAGCCCAGGGGATTTGCTCGAACACGACTGGGGCGGGAATTTTGATGTGGTGTTTTACCTGTCGGTCGCCCACAACCACACGGCAGAAGACAATCGCCAGGTTTTCCGGCGCATTGCCGAATCCCTGAATCCCGGCGGGCTGCTGGTCATTCACGAATACATCGCGGAACAACCGCTCGATGCCTTCAATGCGGCCTTCCGGCTGACCTTGCTGTACGAAACCGGCACGCAGACCCACCGCCACGCGGATTATCTGGACTGGCTGACTGCCGCCGGTTTTTCGTCGATTTCACGTGTAGACCTCGATCCCCGGGAAAAGGGATCGCTGATCCTGGCTACGTGCTGAAGCAAGGCCAACGAAGCGTCAGGCCTCGTTGGCTGCGCCGAGCAGACGTTCGCAATAACGGGCGATGAGGTCCACTTCCAGGTTGACCTTGCTGCCCGGTGCCAGCAGATGCAGCGTGGTGTTTTCCAGCGTATGCGGGATCAGGTTGATGGTGAAATCGGTGCCATTGACTTCGTTGGTCGTCAGGCTGGTGCCATTGACCGTGATCGAGCCTTTGCGCGCGATGAACTTGGCAATCTCCTTCGGCGCCCGGATTTCGAGCAGGCGATTGTCGCCTACCGGGTCGAAGCGCAAGACCTCGCCGACACCGTCGACATGGCCGGAGACCAGGTGGCCGCCGATCACGTCGGCCAGACGCAGCGCCTTTTCCAGATTGACCGGGCCGGGGGCATCCAGACCAACCGTGCAGGACAAGGTTTCCGGCGACACGTCGACCATGAATTGACCACCCTCGACGGCGACGACCGTCAGGCAGACGCCGTTGTGGGCAATTGAATCGCCGAGCACGACATTGCCGAGATCCAGCTTGCCGGCATCGACATGCAGGCGGAAACCGACCTCACGAGGGGTAAGTTGGGTAATGCGGCCAACCGCCGCGACGATTCCAGAGAACATGGCTGAATCCGTTTGCGAAAAATGGCAACTTTATCACGTTGACCGCAGCATTCCCTCAGCATTGGTAGGGGTTTGTCAGGCTGTTTTCCGCTTTGCATGTCGTCGGCCTACCCCTTAAGGAGCTGTCGCTATCTGGCGCCAGCCCGGCTAAACTCGCGCCAGCATCTTCCGCCAAACATCGATCTGTGACACTTGGGGCCAGCGTTTCTTTATGGCAATTCTGACAAATTACAGCAATAAAAGTGTCCTTATCCTGGATGACATGCCAGAAATGCGCAGTTCGCTGCGCGCCCAACTGAGCAGTCTGGGTTGTGAAAAAGTCACGGTCAGCGGCAATGTAAAAGACGCGCTGCAGCATTTCACGACCACCCGGTTTGACGTCATCCTTTGTGACTACTACCTGGCCGGTGGCACCGATGGCCAGCAATTCCTCGAGTACCTGCGGACCCGGAATATCATCGGCCGGGGTGTGGTATTCATCATGATCACGGCAGAAAAAAATTACGAAAGTGTCGTGACGGCCGCCGAGTGCCTGCCGGACGATTATTTGCTCAAGCCATTTACGGCTGAAGTGCTGAAAATGCGCATGGAGCGCCTGCTGGAGAAAAAAGATCGTCTGGCACGGGTCGACCAGTTGCAGGACAAAGGCGACTGGAACGGTGTCATTGCTTCCTGTAACGACATTCTGGCGGCCAAGGATCGCTACATGGTCGACGTCATGCGGATCAAGGGCAATGCGCTGTTGTTTGCCGGACAAGGCGCCGAAGCCGTCGAGTTCTATCGCCAGGCCCTGACCCTGCGTCCCATGCCCTGGGCCCGGCTGGGCTTGGCCCGCGCCCAACAGCAACAAGGCGACATCAAGGGCAGCATCGAGACGCTGGAGGCGTTGATCGGGGACGAACCGCGCCTGATGGCCGCTTACGATCTTCTGGGCAAGTTACACCTGGCGTCAGGGCACACCGAAACAGCTTTATCGATCCTGGAAAACGCGCAGACCATTTCCCCGAATTCGCTGGCCAGACATCGTGCCATTGCGACGGTTGCCGAAAAAAAGGGCGATTACGCACGCGTTGAGCAGGCACTGGATCAGGTGGTGAAAAAAACCCGCAATTCGCCGCTGCGCGAAACCCGGGATATCGCCCAGCTGGGCAAGGCGCTGACCGAAATTGGCGAGTCAGCCAAAGCGGTTACGCTGCTTGAAGAGGCCCGAACCAATTTCAAGAGCGATGCCAACGACCCGCTCCTCGCAGCCGTGGAGGCTATTGCGCAGCATCAGGCCGGTAATCCCGAAAAAGCCGAGGCTGCGCTGGCCCGTTCGATGCAAGGCGACGTCAGCAAGTTGCCGGCCGATATTGCGATGACCATCGCCAAGGCCTGCTTGAATACGGGCAAGCAAACCGAGGCTCAGAGCATCCTGAAAAATCTGGTGCAGAACAATCCCGAGTCCACCGGGCTGCACGAAGAGATTTCGAGCGTGCTGCGCGATAACGGTGCTGGCGCACTGTCCGAAAACCTGATCAAGGAAAGCATCGGCGAGATCATTCAACTCAACAACGCTGCTGTGCTGCGGGCCAAGGCTGGTGAGTTGTCGATTGCGGCAGAAATGCTGACCGATGCGGCGAATCGACTACCCGGCAACATGCAGGTGGTGTCGAATGCCGCCGCCGCGCTGTTGTTCGATGTTTTCAATAACGGCGTTGACGCAGACAAGCTGCGCCAGGCGCAGAGTTTCCAGCAGGCGGTGCAGGTCCAGGCACCAACTCATCCCAAGCTGGCGGAAATTGCCGAACTGATGAATCGCATCCGGCAGAAATATTCGGCTGGCAAAAAATAATGGAATTCACCGAACTTGCCGCGCTGACCATCCACGATGTCAAAAACCGCTTGGCCATCCTGGCTGGCCGGGCGGAAGCCAAAGGCGATGCAGAAACCTTGCATGGCGCGCTCGAAGCCGCTGCCACGCTGACGCGTCTGCTGGTTTTCTACAAGGCCCAAAAGGGCGCTTTGGGCGTGGATATCGATGCCCACGTGCCGGCCGAGTTATTCGCAGAACTGGCCGCAGAAATTGCCCGACAAACGTCGTTGACCGTAAAAATTGACACCGACCACGCCCCAACATTGTGGTTTTACGACGAGGCGTTGATCCGGATGGTGTTGCTCAACGCGATTTACAACGCGTTACGCCATGCCCGGACGACGATTACGCTGTTTGCCGCGCAGCATGGCACCAACCTGCTTTTTGAAATTCGCGATGACGGGCCGGGCTTTCCGCCGGACATGATCGACCAGCCGGCCCGCATGTCTGCCTTGAGCCGCGAGGGAACGGGTCTGGGCTTGCACCTGGCGAGCCAGGTGGCTGCCTTTCACCACAATCAAGGCCAGACTGGACGGATTGAATTGAAGAATGCCGACGGGGCGGCCTTCTGCCTACTTTTGCCGCAATGAACACGGCCATTCCGTAGCCCATCGCGCAAGTGCAAGCAATTGATTTGGCGAATTATTTTTTCCATGCGGCCGCGGTAATCCTTGTCTAAACCAGGCATTCGCCCGTAAAATCCGCGGTCCTGTTCCGCACTGCAACATCGCCAACCCATGCTCTATCCCACCCGTTTCGATGTCATCGTCGTCGGCGGCGGTCACGCCGGCACCGAAGCCGCGCTTGCCGCAGCACGGGCCGGTGCGAACACGCTATTGCTGACGCACAACCTCGATACGCTCGGGGCGATGAGCTGCAATCCTTCGATCGGCGGTATCGGCAAGGGCCACCTGGTGCGCGAAGTCGATGCGCTGGGTGGCGCGATGGCCGCGGCGACCGACGAGTCCGGCATCCAGTTCCGCATCCTGAACGCCTCGAAAGGCCCGGCTGTGCGGGCAACCCGGGCGCAGGCCGACCGCGTGCTGTACAAGCAGGCGATCCGCTCGCGCCTGGAAAACCAGCCCAACCTGACCATTTTCGCCGAAGCCTGCGACGACCTGATCGTCGAGGGCGACAAGGTGTGCGGCGCGGTGACGCAACTGGGCATCCGCTTTTTGGCCGGTTCGGTGGTGTTGACCGCAGGAACCTTCCTCAACGGCAAGATTCACGTCGGTCTGGAAAACTACACCGGCGGGCGCATGGGCGATCCGCCATCGAATTCGCTGGCGGCCCGCCTGAAAGAGTTGAAGCTGCCGCAAGGCCGGCTGAAGACCGGCACGCCGCCGCGCCTGGATGGCAAGACCATCGATTTCTCGGTGATGGAAGAACAGCATTCGGATCAGCCGATGCCGGTCTTTTCCTTCCTCGGCAATGCCGCGCAGCACCCGAAACAGTTGCCATGCTGGATCACCGAAACCAACGAGCGTACGCACGACATCATCCGCAGCGGCCTCGACCGTTCGCCGATGTACACCGGCGTCATCGAAGGCGTCGGGCCGCGCTACTGCCCGTCGATTGAAGACAAGATCCACCGCTTCGCCGACAAGAACCGGCACAACGTCTTCCTCGAACCGGAAGGCCTGACGACGCACGAAATTTACCCGAACGGTGTGTCGACCAGCCTGCCATTCGACATCCAGCTGGCGCTGGTCCGCTCGATCCGCGGCATGGAAAACGTGCACATCCTGCGCCCCGGCTACGCCATCGAATACGATTTCTACGACCCGCGCGGCCTGAAGGACACGCTGGAATCGAAGGCCATCAGCGGCCTGTTCTTCGCCGGCCAGATCAACGGCACCACCGGCTACGAGGAAGCGGCGGCGCAGGGCCTGCTCGCCGGCATCAACGCCGTGCGCTATGTCAAGGGCGAGCCGGGCTGGTGCCCGAAGCGCAACGAGGCCTACCTCGGCGTGCTGGTCGACGACCTGATCACGCGCGGCGTCAGCGACCCGTACCGGATGTTCACCAGCCGCGCCGAGTATCGCCTGAGCCTGCGCGAAGACAATGCCGACCTGCGTCTGACCGAACAGGGCCGGGCGCTCGGTCTGGTCGACGACGTGCGCTGGGATGCTTTCTGCCGCAAACGTGACGCCATCGCCGGCGAACAGGAACGACTGAAGTCGACTTGGGTCAATCCGAAGATCACGCCAGCCGAGGACAGCATCCGCGTGCTCGGCAAGGCGATCGACCACGAATACAACCTATTCGAACTGCTGCGCCGGCCGGAAGTTAGCTATCGCAGCCTGATTTCGCTGGAAATCGACGGTCGACCGCAAGAATTGCCGGAAATTGACGAAGCGGTCATCGAACAACTGGAAATCTCGGCCAAATATCAGGGCTACATCGACCGCCAGGCCGACGAAGTCGCCAAGGCGGCCGGCTACGAGAACACCTTGCTGCCGGTCGATCTCGACTACGCGACGGTCGCCGGCCTGTCCAACGAGGTTCGCCAGAAGCTGCAGCAGCACAAGCCGCAGACCATCGGCCAGGCCTCGCGCATCCAGGGCCTGACGCCGGCGGCAATCTCGCTGCTGCTGATCCACCTGAAGCGCTTCAAGCTGTCGCAAGCCGCATGAGCACGATCACACTTGCCTCCGGTCTGAACCAACTCGGCCTCGACCTGCCTACCGATGCACAGCAGCAGTTGCTCGCCTTCCGCGACCTGCTGCTCAAGTGGAACAAGACCTACAACCTGACCGCGCTGCGCGATCCGGCGCAGGCCATTTCGCACCACCTGCTTGATTCGCTCGCCATCCTGCCGCATGTCGGCGACGGTTCGCTGCTCGATGTCGGCTCCGGCGGCGGCTTGCCCGGCATTCCGCTGGCCATTGCCAAGCTGGAACTGGCGGTGAGCATGGTCGATACCGTGCAGAAGAAAACCACCTTCCTGCAGCAGGCTGTCATCGAGTTACAACTGAAGAATGTTACGGTCCACCACGCCCGGGTCGAAGAAATGCCCGGCCAGTACGCCCAGATCAGCTCACGCGCCTTTGCCGAAATTCCTTTGTTCATCCAGTTGACCCGCCACCTGCTCGCGCCGGGCGGGCGCTGGCTGGCCATGAAAGGTATCCGTCCAGATGAGGAAATCAAGGCTTTGCCGGCGGATATTCTGGTGGAAGCCATTATTCCGCTGACGGTGCCGGGGCTTGATGCCGAACGACATCTGATCATTTTGAAAGCCGGCACGGATTGAAAAACCCATGAAAGTACTCGCCATCACCAACCAGAAAGGCGGCGTCGGCAAGACGACGACTGCGGTCAATCTGGCCGCCTCGCTCGCTGTCGAAGGCCAGCGTGTGCTGCTGATCGACATGGACCCGCAGGGCAACGCGACTACCGGGGCCGGCATCACCAAGAAAGAAGCCCTGCCGACGGTTTATCAGTTGCTGATCGGTGCCGCGACACTGGCCGAAGTCTGCATCCAGACCGAGTTCGGTTTCGATGTGTTGCCGGCGAACCGTGAGCTGGCCGGTGCAGAAGTCGAATTGATCGATCTGGAACAGCGTGAATATCGCTTGAAAAGTGCGCTGCAGGCGGGGCATGCCACCTACGACTTCATTCTGATCGACTGCCCGCCGGCGCTCAACATGCTGACGGTCAACGGCCTGGTGGCGGCGGATTCTGTGCTGATTCCGATGCAGTGCGAATACTACGCGCTGGAAGGCTTGTCCGATCTCGTCGAAACCCTGCGCAAGGTACGCCACCACCTGAATGCCAGGCTCGAAGTCGAAGGCCTGCTACGGACCATGTACAACGGCCAGAGCACGTTGACCCAGCAAGTGTCGAACGAACTCGAAAGCCACTTCGGCGACAAGGTCTACAAGACCATCGTGCCGCGCAATGTCCGGCTGGCCGAAGCGCCATCTTTCGGCAAGCCGGTCATCGCTTTTGACAAAAACTCGAAGGGCGCGCTGGCCTACAGCGCGCTCGCCCAGGAAATACTCGAAAAGGTCGCCAAATGATCAAGATGAAGGGACTCGGCCGCGGCCTCGATGCATTGCTTTCCGGTAGCGACAAGCCGCAGGGTGACGAGCAGCGCAATCTGCCGGTCGACCGGATGAAACCCGGCAAATACCAGCCGCGGACCCATATGGATCAGGATTCACTGGCCGAACTCGCTGGTTCGATCAAGGCACAAGGGATCATGCAGCCGATTCTGGTGCGTGCCGTTGAAAGCACCCCAGGCGCCGAGCGTTACGAAATTGTGGCCGGCGAACGTCGTTGGCGCGCTGCACAAATTGCCGGACTCGATGAAGTGCCTGTTCTGGTGCGCAGCATTCCCGATGAGCAGGCGCTGGCCATGGCGCTGATCGAAAACATTCAGCGCGAGAATCTCAACCCGTTGGAAGAGGCCCAAGGGTTGCAGCGCCTGATCGACGAATTCGGCTTGACCCATCAACAGGCAGCCGATGCGGTCGGTCGTTCGCGACCGGCCGCATCGAATTTGCTGCGCTTGCTGCAGTTGACCGCAAGCGTCCAGGAATTGCTCATTACCGGCAAGCTCGACATGGGCCACGCTCGTGCGCTGTTGCCGCTATCTGGCGCGCAGCAGGTGGCCGTTGCCCAGCGCATCGTGCAGAAAGGCCTGTCGGTACGCGAGGCCGAACGGCTCGTCCAGCAGATCATCAATCCGCCGAAGCAGGCTGGGGCGCAACCGGTAGACCGCGACCTGCTACGTCTGCAGGAGGAGTTGTCCGACAGCGTCGGTGCCGCTGTAGCAATCCGCAGCAACAAGAAGGGCGCCGGAAAAATCACCATTGAATTCGGCGACCTCGATCAGTTGGAAGGCATTCTCGGACGGCTTCGCTAGGGGTTTTTGCCGCATGCTGCAATGCGGAAAACCCTTAATTTTCATTGACGTTGATTTTTGAAGTCTTGTATCATTTAGGTCTGTGTGGCACAGCCGGTCAACGATTGCAGGGCACCATGAAAAAAGCGATATATCTGCAATTTGGTGCAGCAGTGATTACAGCCATCTTGGCCGGTGCAATGGTAGGGACGCGGGGGGTTGTCTCGGTGGGTTTTGCGGCATTGGCTGCCATTCTTCCCAACCTTTTCTTCGTGGTTCGCCTGAGTATGTTGAAAAATCGCCCCGAGGCATCGTATGTGGCGAATTTCTTCATCGGCGAGTTCCTCAAAATTGCCGCCACCATCGGAATTCTGGCAATCGCCATCAAGGGATACCCCGCGATGCACTGGCCTAGCTTGCTGATTGGCCTGGCGATTGTCTTGCATGCTGGTTTTTTAGCCTTTTGGAAGAAATGAACATGGCCGCAGGTAGCGCAGCACCGACATCTGGCGAGTACATCGTCCACCACTTGACCCATCTGAATTCCACCGGTCACGCACAAAAGTCCGTGATTGACTGGACCGTCATCAATATCGACACGATGTTCTATTCCATCGTGCTCGGCTTGGCCACGGTCTTTGTCCTCTGGCTGGCAGCCCGCAAGGCTACCTCCGGTGTGCCGGGGCGTTTTCAGGCAGCCGTTGAAATCCTCGTTGATATGGTTTCCGAGCAGGCCAAGGGCATCATCCACAGCGCAGAATCCCGCAAGTTCGTCTCGCCCCTGGCGCTGACCGTCTTTGTCTGGATTTTCTTCATGAATGCAATGGACTTGCTGCCGGTCGATCTGCTGCCGAAAATCGGCGAAATGTTCGGCATCCACTACCAGCGCGTCGTCGGTACCGCCGACCTGAATGCAGCACTGGGCATGTCGGTTGGCGTGCTGCTTGTCTGCATCTACTACAACATCAAGATCAAGGGCCTCGGTGGCTGGATTCATGAGCTCTTCACCGCCCCGTTCGGCAGCCACCCGCTGCTCTACCCGATCAATTTCATCATGCAGATGATCGAATTCGTCGCCAAGACCGTTTCGCACGGCATGCGACTGTTCGGCAACATGTACGCCGGCGAGCTGGTGTTCATGCTGATCGCGCTGCTGGGGGGGACCGCGACCGTTTTCGGTTTTGTCGGTCACATCATCGCCGGTTCGATCTGGGCCATCTTCCACATCCTGATCATCACGTTGCAAGCCTTCATCTTCATGATGCTGACGCTGGTGTATGTCGGTCAGGCGCACGAAGGTCACTGATTTATCTGTAGTCCCTGTTTTCGCTTTACCTTTTCATTACTTAAACTTAGCAAGGAGTTGTCATGGAACACGTTCTCGGTTTTGTTGCTCTGGCTGCCGGCCTGATCATTGGTCTGGGCGCTATCGGTGCCTGTATCGGTATTGGCCTGATGGGCGGCAAGTACATTGAAGCGTCTGCTCGCCAGCCTGAGCTGATGAACGCCCTGCAGACCAAGATGTTCCTGCTGGCCGGTCTGATCGACGCCGCCTTCCTGATTGGCGTTGGTATCGCCATGATGTTCGCTTTCGCCAACCCGTTCCAACTGGTTGCAGGTTAATCCCTCCTCTTCCGATCAACCCTTTAGAAGAGGACTAACACCGTGAATCTGAACGCAACGTTGTTTGCACAGCTCGTTGTGTTCTTCATTCTGGCGTGGTTCACGATGCAATTCGTGTGGCCGCCCATTGTGAAGGCGCTCGATGAGCGTGCGAAGAAGATCGCGGATGGTCTGGCTGCTGCTGAACGCGGCAAGCAGGATCTCGAACTGGCCACCAAGCGCTCTACGGATGCTCTCCGTGAAGGCAAGGAAAAGGCCGCAGAACTGATCGCCAATGCTGAAAAGCGTGGGGCTCAACTGATTGAAGAAGCCAAGCTGTCCGCCAAAACGGAAGCTGATCGCATCGTTGCCGGTGCGAAGGCCGAAATCGACCAGGAAGCTGTCCGCGCCAAAGAGCAGTTGCGTGAACAGGTCTCGGCTCTGGTCGTCAAAGGCGCCGAGCAAATTCTGCGTCGCGAGATCAATGCCCAGGCTCATTCCGACATTCTGGCCACGATCAAACAGGATCTGTAACGCTTATGGCTGAATCCGTCACCATCGCTCGCCCCTACGCCGACGCCGCTTTCAAGCTGGCCAAGGAAACCGGGGCACAGGGCATCTGGTCCGCACGCCTGCAACGGCTCGCGCTGATCGCCCAGGACGGGGACATGGCTCAAGTCATGAGCAATCCCCGGCTCTCCGTTGAACAGATTGCTGAATTGTTTATTTCTTTGTCTGACGACAAGGACCCAATTCTTGCCAATTTTGTTCGTACCCTCGCCGAAAACCGGCGTCTCGCACTCCTGCCGGATATTTCCCGGCTTTTCGAACTGGCCCGTAGCCAGGAAGAAGGGGTCCAGGAGGCGGTGGTGTATTCCGCATTCCCCATTGACGAAACCCAAGTGGCTGCCCTGCTGCAACAGCTGGAACCCCGCTTCGGAACCCGCCTGACCGCCCGTGTCGAAATCGATACGAGTCTGATTGGTGGTGTGCGGGTCACCGTCGGTGACCAGATGCTGGATGCTTCAGTCCGCGGCAAACTCGACGCGATGGCCGTGGCACTGAACAACTAGGAGATTTTCATGCAGTTGAATCCTTCCGAAATTTCTGAACTGATCAAGAGCAAGATCCAGAACCTGCAGGGCGCATCGGAAGTGCGCACGCAGGGCACCGTGGTTTCCGTCACTGACGGTATCTGTCGCGTGCATGGCTTGCAGGACGTCATGCAAGGTGAAATGCTGGAATTCCCCGGCAACACCATCGGCATGGCACTGAACCTCGAACGTGACTCCGTTGGTGCCGTTATCCTCGGCGAATACGAGCACATCTCCGAAGGCGACATCGTCAAGACGACCGGTCGCATTCTGGAAGTGCCGGTTGGTCCGGAACTCCTCGGCCGCGTGGTCAACACGCTGGGCCAGCCGATCGACGGCAAGGGTCCGATCAACGCCAAGGAAACCGACAAGCTGGAAAAGGTTGCACCAGGCGTTATTTGGCGTAAGTCCGTTTCCCAGCCGGTACAAACCGGTCTGAAGTGCGTTGACTCCATGGTGCCGGTTGGCCGTGGTCAGCGCGAACTGATCATTGGCGACCGTCAGACCGGCAAGACGGCTGTTGCGGTCGATGCCATCATCAATCAGAAGGGCACCGGCGTTTTCTGCGTCTATGTCGCTATTGGTCAAAAGGCTTCCACCATTGCCAACGTCGTGCGCAAGCTCGAACAGCATGGCGCGATGGCCAACACCATCGTGGTTGCCGCTTCCGCTTCCGAGTCCGCAGCACTGCAGTATCTGGCACCGTACGCCGGCTGCACGATGGGTGAGTACTTCCGCGACCGCGGTCAGGACGCACTGATCGTTTATGACGATTTGACCAAGCAGGCTTGGGGCTACCGTCAGGTTTCCCTGCTGCTGCGTCGTCCGCCTGGCCGTGAAGCTTATCCCGGCGACGTGTTCTATCTCCACTCACGCCTGCTGGAGCGCGCTGCTCGCGTTTCCGAAGAATGGGTCGAGAAGTTCACCAAGGGTGAAATCAAGGGCAAGACCGGTTCGCTGACCGCACTGCCAGTGATCGAAACCCAAGCCGGTGACGTTTCCGCCTTCGTGCCGACCAACGTGATTTCCATTACCGACGGTCAGATCTTCCTGGAAACCGACCTGTTCAATGCCGGTATCCGTCCCGCGATCAACGCCGGTATTTCCGTTTCCCGCGTCGGTGGTGCTGCCCAGACCAAACTGATCAAGAAGCTCGGCGGCGGTGTTCGTCTGGCTCTGGCTCAGTACCGCGAACTCGCTGCATTTGCCCAGTTTGCTTCCGACCTCGACGAAGCCACCCGCAAGCAGTTGGAGCGTGGTCGTCTGGTGACCGAGCTGATGAAGCAAGCCCAGTACTCGCCGATGAGCATCTCCGAAATGGCCGTTACGCTGTACGCAGCTGACAAGGGCTACTTTGATGATGTCGAAGTCAAGCGCGCGCTGGAATGCGAAAAGGCAATGATCAGCTTCCTCAAGGCCAATCACGGCGAAGTCATGAACACCATGGAATCGACTGCTGACCTGAGCGCTGACACCGAAAAGGCACTGGCTGCCGGCATCCAGGCTTTCAAGAGCACCTGGGCCTGATCTTAGGAGAACGCCATGCCTAGCGGCAAGGAAATTCGCAACAAGATCAAGAGCGTCGAAAACACGCGCAAGATCACCAAGGCCATGGAGATGGTGGCCGCATCCAAAATGCGCAAAGCGCAGGACCGGATGCGGGCTGCCCGCCCCTACGGCGAGAAGATCCGGCGCGTTGCAGGCAATTTGTCGCACGCTCTGACCGAGTACAAGCATCCGTTCCTCGAAACGCGTGAGCAGAAATCGATCGGCATGGTCATTGTCACTTCTGACAAAGGCCTGTGCGGTGGCTTGAATTCCAACGTCTTGCGCATGATTTTGGTCAAGATGAAGGAACTCGATAGCCAGCAGATCAAGTTCCAGGCAACCTGTATCGGTAACAAGGGACTTGGTTTCATGCAGCGCGCTGGTGCGAACGTTGTTTCGCACGTCATCGGGCTGGGTGATACCCCGCATCTGGAAAAGTTGATCGGACCACTCAAGCTTCAACTCGACGCTTACATGAAGGGCGAGATTGACGCGCTGTATATCGGCTACACCCGCTTCATCAACACGATGAAACAGGAACCGGTTTTCGAAAAACTGCTGCCGCTTTCCGACGACGTCGTCAAGGCTGAACACCAGCCGGGCTGGGACTATGTCTATGAGCCGGAAGCCCAGCCAGTGATCGACGATCTCTTGCTCCGCTATGTCGAAGCGCTGATTTACCAAGCCGTAGCCGAAAACATGGCCTCCGAGCAGTCCGCCCGGATGGTTGCCATGAAGTCTGCGTCGGATAACGCGAAGAACGTTATCGGTGAATTGAAGCTGGTCTATAACAAGGCCCGTCAGGCAGCGATTACCAAGGAACTGTCGGAAATCGTGAGCGGCGCAGCCGCCGTCTGATTGAAGCGCGAAGCTTTTAATTATTGGGGATTTGAATATGAGTCAAGGTTCCATCGTTCAGTGTATCGGCGCAGTTGTGGACATCCACTTCCCGCGCGACGCGATGCCGAAGGTCTACGACGCACTCAAGCTGGATGCTGCAGAAGTCAATGGGATGGCCGAAGAAGGTCTGACCTTTGAAGTGCAGCAACAGTTGGGTGACGGCGTCGTCCGTACCATCGCCATGGGTTCATCCGACGGCCTGCGCCGCGGCATGAAGGTTAACAACACCGGTGCCGGCATCTCCGTGCCGGTCGGTATGGGCACGCTTGGTCGCATCATGGACGTCCTCGGCCGTCCAATCGACGAAGCTGGTCCGATCGAGTGCGACGAGCTGCGTGAAATCCACGCTGCCGCACCGAAGTTCGACGAACTGTCGTCCTCCGTTGATCTGCTCGAAACCGGCATCAAGGTTATCGATCTGATCTGCCCGTTCGCCAAGGGCGGCAAGGTTGGTCTGTTCGGTGGCGCCGGCGTCGGCAAGACCGTCAACATGATGGAGTTGATCAACAACATCGCCAAGCAACACGCGGGTCTGTCCGTGTTTGCCGGTGTTGGTGAGCGTACCCGTGAAGGTAATGACTTCTATCACGAAATGAAGGACTCCAACGTTCTCGACAAGGTCGCGATGGTGTTCGGTCAGATGAACGAGCCGCCGGGCAACCGTCTGCGCGTTGCGCTGACCGGTCTGACCATGGCCGAACGTTTCCGTGATGATGGTCGTGACATTCTGTTCTTCGTCGACAACATCTACCGCTACACGCTGGCCGGTACCGAAGTGTCCGCACTGCTTGGCCGTATGCCTTCCGCCGTGGGCTATCAGCCGACGCTGGCTGAAGAAATGGGCCGTTTGCAAGAGCGTATTACCTCGACCAAGGTTGGCTCGATCACTTCCATCCAGGCCGTTTACGTGCCTGCCGATGACTTGACCGACCCGTCGCCTGCTACCACCTTCCTGCACTTGGACTCCACGGTCGTGCTGTCGCGTGACATCGCCTCGCTGGGTATCTACCCGGCTGTCGATCCGCTCGACTCCACCTCCCGCCAGCTCGACCCGCAGGTCGTTGGTGAAGAGCATTACGCCGTTGCCCGTGCCGTGCAGATGAATCTGCAGCGCTATAAGGAACTGCGTGACATCATCGCGATTCTGGGTATGGACGAACTGTCGCCGGAAGACAAGCTGGCTGTTAGCCGTGCGCGTAAGATTCAGCGCTTCCTGTCGCAGCCGTTCCACGTGGCTGAAGTCTTCACCGGTTCCCCGGGCAAGTTTGTTCCGCTCAAGGAAACCATCAAGGGCTTCAAGGGCATTTGCGCCGGTGAATATGATCATATTCCGGAGCAGGCGTTCTACATGGTCGGTGGTATCGAAGAAGTTATCGAAAAGGCGAAGACGCTGCAGTAATGCGGCCTCAGCATAGGAGCCAGCAATGGTTATGACCGTTCATTGTGATATCGTCAGTGCCGAAGAATCCATTTTCTCCGGTCTGGTGGAAATCGCAGTGTTTCCCGGCGAGTCCGGGGAACTTGGCATCCTGCCGCAACATACCCCACTGCTAACCCGCATCAAGCCCGGCACCATTCGTCTCAAGGTGCCGGATCAAAGCGAGTTTGAACTGGTGTATGTCTCCGGCGGCATGCTGGAAGTGCAACCCAACATGGTTACCGTGTTGGCGGACACCGCTATTCGTGCCCATGACCTTGACGAAGCCAAAGCGCTTGAAGCGAAAAAGCGTGCTGAGGAGGCCTTGGCCAATCGGCGTGCAGAGATCGATTACGCGGCAGCCGAGTCGGAACTGGCACAAGCAATCGCTCAGCTTCAGGCAATTCAGCGTCTGCGCAAGCACACTCACTGAGTATCAGTGTTCAGGAAAAAGGCAGCTTAGGCTGCCTTTTTTATTGTCGTGAATTTTTCTGCATCGGGCGGATAAGCCATGCACTACGACCTACCGGACTTACGGCTAGTCGCTGCCATTGCTGACACAGGCAGCCTGACCCGCGCCGCTGAGCGCGTGCATCTGGCGCCATCATCAGCGAGCCACCGTCTGACGCAACTGGAAGCCACACTTGGTGTAGCGCTGTTTCAGCGTCATGCGCGTGGTCTGACCACGACCTCGGCAGGTGAATCGCTGTTGCGCCATGCTCGGCAGGTATTCGCTCAGCTTGAACAGATGCACGCCGATCTCGCGCCTTACGCTAGCGGCCTGAATGCCCAGGTCACCGTCTTCGGCAATACCAACGCGATCAACTGCTTCCTGCCGGAGGATCTCGGCGATTTTCTGCGCGAGCATCCAAAAATCCGCGTTAGCCTGGAAGAGCAGCCAAGTCCGGCCATCCTCCGCGCTGTTGCCAGCGGACAGGTAGACATCGGTGTTGTTGCAGCCGAGGGCGATTTCGGCGGGCTGGAAGTGACGCCCTACCGGCGCGACCGGCTGGTGCTGATTGTTGCGGTCGACCACCCCCTGGCGCAAAAACCCGAGATCGCCTTCGCCGACGTGCTGACCGAAGCCTTCGTCTGCCTGCACGCCGGCAGCGCCATCCACACTTTCATGATGAACCACGCGGCGCGCCTTGGCGGCCGGCTCGATGTGCGCATCCAGGTGCGCAGCTTCGCCGCCGTCTGCCGAATGGTCGCAGCCGGCGTCGGCATCGGCATGGTGCCGCGCTCGTCGGTTTCTGCGGTCGACCGCCTGAAAACGGTGGAAATCGCCGACGCCTGGGCGCCGCGCGACCTCCACCTGTGCGTCCGCGAACGCGCCGCCCTTGGCCCGGCGGCGCGCGCGCTGTTCGAACACCTGGCAACGATGGGCCTCGCCTGAAACTCAGGACGGCATCAAGGTGATGCTGATCAACTCGATAGCGCCGTCATGGCGGGAGCAGCGGAGCAATCCACTGCATTGATCAGGCCGTTATTTCTATATCGCCACGTCGCTTTGCTCCTCGCGATGATGGACGAATCAGCTGTTCATCAGCCCGGGATCGGCGTCAGCCAGTCGGTGTGGCGCGCATCCTCGCCGCGTACGCAGGCGAAGAAGGCCTGTTGCAGCTGGCGGGTCAGCGGGCCGGGGCGGCCGTTGCCGATTCTTCTACGGTCGACCTCGATCACCGGCGTGATTTCGGCGGCGGTGCCGGTCAGGAAGACCTCGTCGGCGCAGTACAGCGCGTCGCGGGTGATGCGCTTGCTGCGCACCGCCAGGCCGAGTTCGCCGGCCAGCGTGCACACCGTGCGGCGGGTGATGCCGTCGAGCGCCGACGTCGTTTCCGGCTGCAGCAGTTCGCCGTCGCGGACCAGGAACAGGTTTTCGCTCGACCCTTCGGCGACGTAGCCTTCGGTATCGAGCAGCAGCGCCTCGTCGTAGCCGTCGCGCCGCGCCTCGCGCACGGCAAGGATGGAGTTGGCGTACATCGAGATCGCCTTGGCCCGGCACATCTGCACGTTCGGATGATGCCGCGCGTACGACGAAACGCGCACGCGGATGCCGTTGTCCAGCGCTGACTGCCCGAGATAGGCGCCCCAGTCCCAGGCGGCGACCATGACGTGCGTTGCCGCGCCGGCCGGATCGACGCCGAGCTTCTCGGCACCGAGAAAGACCAGGGGCCGGATGTAGCCGCTGGCCAGGCCATTGCGGGCAACAGCCTGGCGGCAGGCTTCGGTCAGCGCGGCGCGGTCAAACGGCATCTCGATCGCCAGGATGTGCGCCGAATCCTCAAGCCGTTTCAGGTGTTCGTCGAGGCGAAAGATCGCCGGGCCGGCCGGCGTCGCGTAGGCGCGCAGGCCTTCGAAGCAGCCGTAGCCGTAATGCAGGGTATGGGTCAGCACGTGCACTTTCGCGTCACGCCAGGGCAACCACTGGCCGTCGAGCCAGATGAATCCGTCCTTGTCTTGCATGATGGTTTTCCTCGAAATATTGGGGTCGACCGCAAAATTGGTCGTTCGCAGGGCGCGGGGGTGGGCGCGGCAGGTTCCGGAGGCGGCCGTTGCCGGGTGGGCGGGGCGCGGCGGAGAGGAGCGGTGTACTCAGGATGCGGTTGCCAACAGATGAATTCAAACGAATTATTTGTTTATCGAATGAATTTAATTCACCGGTGTGTATCCATGGTCCGTCGCTGCTGTGGTGCGTTTGTTCATCCAGCCGCTGCTGCTGATCTGGGAACGCGGCGAGATGGCGGTCGCATGGCCCCATCCCGTCGGGCCAGAGGTGATTACGGTCTAGCGGTGATTGGTATGGTCGCGATCTGATCGGCGTGCGCATCGCGCACTAGCCAGCGGATGAAGGCCATCGCCGCCGGCCTTTCCTGGATCGCCGGTGGCGCGACGACATAGAAGCTGCGGTCCGAGCAATCGGTGGAGAACGGGCGGCACAGGCGCCCGTCGGCCAGGTAGGGGAGTGCCAAGCTGCCGGCCATCAGCGCGACGCCGTGGCCGGCAGCGGCGCCTTCGAGCATCAGCAGCGCATCCTCGTAACGCGGCCCGCTGGCTGGCTCGCCCCGCGTCAGCCCGGCGGCGGCGAACCAGCGCTGCCATGAAAGCAGCGGGTGGCGCAGCAGGCGGCAGTGGTCGAGATCAGCCGGCACCGCTAGTCCAGCCGCCAGTTGCGGGTTGCAGACTGGGAAGATACGTTCCTCGAACAGTTTCCAAGCGAGCAGGCCGGGCCATTCCTCCTCGCCGTAGCGCAGTCCGAGATCGGCTTCGCCGGCGAGTAACGGGCCGAGGCTGGTGGCCGTCGATAACATGAATTCGAGGTCGGGATGGCTTTGCTGATAGGCGGCGACTCGGCCGACCAGCCAGCGGCTGCCGAGCGCCGGCGCCGCCGAAATGTGCAAGCGCTCGACCTGTGGCGCCCGCAACTGGGCGCTGGCCTCGTCAAGGCGCAATAGCGCGTCGCGGACGACGGCAAGGTAGCGGCGCCCAGCCGGCGTCAGCACAACTGCCCGATGCCGGCGTTCGAACAGCGGCTGACCGAGGTGTGCCTCAAGCAGCCGGATACGGTGGCTGATCGCCGACGGCGTCAGATGCAGCGCCTGTGCCGCAGCAAGGAAACTGCCCAGGCGTGCCGCCGCCTCGAAAGCGGGGAGTGCGTGTAGGGGCGGCAGGTCGTGCATCGCCAGACTATTCGCTGGCGGCCTTCATCTCAGTCATGAACTCGCGCTGGACCTGCCGCAACTTCGGTGTCGCCGAGCCCATCATGCCCTGGATCTCGGGCATGATCTTCTGCATCATCAGCGGCATCTTGCGGATTAGCGCCTGGCCGGCCGGTGTCCGGTAGAAGTTGAGCATGCCGGCGACTTCATCCTCGCTCAGCGATTCCCGGTAGATGCGAATGTACAGCGGTTCCATCCGTTCCCAGGCGAGCTCGTCGCGCATTACCACCAGCATCTTGCTTTTCATATTGTCGATTGCCTGCTGCTGTTTCCCGGTGGGCTTGCGCTCGCCGAGCGCGATGCGGATGCCGACGTTCATCTGCTTGTCAAGTTGCGCGTTCGTGCTATCGACCAGTTCGCGTGCGTGCGTGACGGAGAGCAGTTCGCGAATCGACGCTTCGCTGGCTGGTTCGGCAGCAGCGGTGGTGGCGATGAACGACAGGGCAGCAAACAGCAGGCGGAATCGGGTCATGAGCGGCTCTCTTGGATTATGACGAAGGCGTGTTCCGTCATTGTATTGCGGTCAACGCCGGAAAAGCGAGGAAAACCGGCGTTTGGGCACTCAAGGCCAATGAGCGATCAGCGCCCACCGCCAAGACGGCGGGCGACCTTTATTGGCGGTCGTTTCAGCGTCGACCGCCAAGAATTGAACCAAGTACCCCACGCAAAATTTGTTTGCCGATTTCCCGCCCGACCGTTCCGGCGACGCTACGCGCCGCACTTTTGGCGGCGGCTTCCAGAACGCCTTCGCGGCGTCCGCCGCGCGGACCGGTGGTGCCGGTAAGCATGTCGCCAAGACCACCAAACAAGCCACCAGAGGACGCTTCGACCGGTTCCGGCAAGGGTTCCGGCGCCGGTTGCGGGCGCGCTGGCGCATTGGGTCGAGCTGGTGCACCGGGTGCCGGAATGGCGCCAGGACCGCCTTTCTTCGCGCCGGTTGGTTTGCCGCGCAGGATTTCATAAGCGGATTCGCGATCAACGGTGGTGCCGTAAGTGGCGAGTAGCGGCGAGGCGTCCATGCAGGCCTTGCGTTCTTCATCTGTCAGTGGCCCAAGCCGTGAAGCCGGTGGAAAGATAAAGGCGCGGTCGACGATGTTGGGGCGGCCTTTTTCATCGAGGAAGGAGACCAGCGCTTCACCGACGCCAAGTTCTGTAATGACTTCGGCAGCGTTGAATTTCGGATTGGCACGCATGGTTTCGGCCGCCGATTGGACCGCCTTCTGGTCGCGTGGCGTAAAGGCGCGCAGCGCATGCTGAACGCGGTTGCCGAGCTGGCCAAGGATTTTTTCCGGGACGTCGAGTGGATTCTGCGTGACGAAAAAGACGCCAACGCCCTTGGAGCGAATCAGGCGGACGACTTGCTCGACCTTGTCGGTCAGTGCAGCGGGGGCGCCGTCAAAAAGGAGGTGGGCTTCGTCGAAAAAGAAAACGAGCTTCGGCTTGTCGAGATCGCCGGCCTCCGGCAGTTGTTCGAACAGTTCGGCCAGCAGCCAGAGCAGAAAAGTCGAGTACAGCGCCGGGGCGTGGATCAGTTTTTCGGCGGCGAGCACATTGATGACGCCGCGGCCGTTGCTGTCGACCTGCATCAGGTCATTGATGTCGAGCATTGGCTCGCCGAAGAAGAGATCGCCGCCCTGCTCTTCCAGCGTCAGCAGACCGCGCTGAATGGCACCGATTGATGCGGTCGACACGTTGCCGTACTCGGTTTTGAACTGCGCAGCGTTGTCGCCGACATGCTGGACCATCGCCCGCAGATCCTTCAGATCAAGCAGCAGCAGGCCCTGATCGTCGGCAATCTTGAAGACCAGTTGCAGTACGCCGGTCTGGGTGTCGTTCAGGTTGAGCAGGCGAGCGAGCAACAGCGGTCCCATGTCGGAAATGGTGGCGCGCACGGGGATGCCTTTTTCGCCAAAGACATCCCAGAAAGCGACGGTATTGGCGTAATTGGCATAGCCTTCGATACCGAGTTCGTCGATGCGTTTCTGCAGTTTTGGCGATAGCGTACCGGCGGCACCCATGCCCGACAGGTCGCCCTTCACATCGGCCATGAACACCGGCACGCCGATGTAGGACAAGCGTTCAGCCAGCGTCTGCAGCGTTACCGTTTTGCCGGTGCCGGTGGCGCCGGTGATCAGGCCATGGCGATTGGTCATCTGCGCCAGCAGCGCGGGATAGGTGTCGTTATCGGACTTGGCAAGGTAAAGGGGTTCGGACATGGCAGTATGGGTCGAAGAATGGGTCGAAAATTGCGGCAGTCCGGATTGCGATCCGTTTGACTGCCGGGAGTGTCAACAAAGACTTGGTCAGCGCTGCGTGGTTTCCATGCGCACGGCCAGCCATCGGCCATCGATCCGTTCCAGTTCGAATTCCTCGACTGACTCGAAGCGATAGGGCTTGCCGGAAAGCTTGCCTTGTTCAATGACCAGCGAGCGCAGGCGCAGCTTGGTGCATGCGGGCGCACTCAATCGGGCGGTCAGTGAAAGTCGGCGATGGCTGTAGTCTTCCAGCGATTTGATCGCCTGCAAGGTACTGCTGACCACTTCGTCCCGCGTGAATTCGATGCTGCGCATCTTGTCATCCCGGGTACGGATGGTTGCTCTGGCCGATACATCGGGGGCCAGCATGGCGATCAGGGAGTCGCCATTGCGCTCGCTCAGTGCCCGATCGAATTGATCAAGCCAGATCTGGGCGATTGCCTGCGGTTCGCATGCCTCGGATGTGCTGTTCGAGGCAGGATTCTGCAAATCCTCAAGCGCCTTGCTGCTGATCTGTTCTACCTGTGCAGCGTATTGGTCAATCTCGTTTTCGAAATTGCCCGGCACATAAAAATCGGGAATTTTGTCCAGCAGAACAGGGAGTAGCAGGGTCAGCAAGGCGCGGGTACGTCGGTCGCCTTTCTGGTTTGGACTGGCCGTTTCGCGGGCAAAGCCCACTTTTCCCGGATCGATGTCCAGGCTGTTGTCGTCCACCGTCAGCGTGGTTCCGCCAAAATTGACCTTGTTATAGGTACCGGGCAGGTTCTTCGAACCCGCCGCGTGTTCCGGCGTGAGCACGTAGGGTTCGTGATCGGTGCCGCGTATGCCGATGGTGGCCTGTGGCGTGACTACCTTGTTTTCGGCCCGGTTCAGCTTGCCTATCCAGCCAGTCACGATGCGCAGGGAACCCGTCAGCAGCTTGACGATTTGATGATCCTGTTTCTCTCCCTTGGCCGCGAAACGTTCCACGACAAATTCAGCATTCGGTCGAACGGCGATCAAGCCGGCATCCTGCATCTTGAGCAGGGCTTCCCCATTGGCCGAGGCACGGATGGTTTCACCGGCATAGATGGGCGAATTGACGGCCAGTTTTCTGGCCGGACCTCGAACTTGGGGTTGCGCTTCAATGTTCCCCTGCAGGCGCCAGACTGTGCCGATAACGGCTTTGTCGACTTGTTGTGCAGTGGCCAGCGGGCTCAGTAATACGGTGACTGCGGCAAGGCAGGCTCCGAGAAACAAACGCACTGATTTCCGGCTCATGGATTTCCCTGTCATTGAAAGGTTTTTGTTTGAGTTTATACGAAAATTCCCGCACTCCGATAAAATGCGCGGTCTCAAGCAATTCACTTCCAATTCACTACACAGCAAGGGGTTTTGTCATGGCGGGGCACTCGAAATGGGCCAATATCCAGCATCGCAAGGGCCGTCAGGATGAGAAGCGCGGTGCCGCCTTCTCGAAGATTGCCAAGGAAATCACCGTGGCGGCCAAGATGGGTGGCGGCGACGCCGCTTTCAATCCGCGCCTGCGTGTTGCGGTCGACAAGGCCAAGGGCGTCAATATGCCCAAGGACAAGATCGATACCGCGATCAAGAAGGGTACCGGTGAACTCGAGGGCGTTGAGTACATCGAGATTCGCTACGAAGGCTACGGCATCGGCGGCGCGGCGATCATGGTTGATTGCCTGACCGACAACAAGGTGCGCACGGTGGCCGAAGTTCGTCATGCCTTCTCGAAGTTCGGCGGCAACATGGGTTCCGATGGCTGTGTGGCTTTCCAGTTCAAGCATGTCGGCCAGATGATTTTTGCCCCGGGCACCGATGAAGCGGCGCTGATGGATGCCGCCATCGAAGCCGGTGCTGACGACGTGACGACCAACGACGATGGCTCGATCGAAGTCCTGACGCCGCCGAACGACTACATGGCGGTCAAGGACGCGCTGGAGGCCGCCGGTTTCAAGCCGGAATTCGGCGAGGTGACGATGAAGCCGGAAGGCGAAAACGTCTTTACCGGCGACGATGCGGTGAAAATGCAGAAACTGCTCGACGCGCTGGAAGGTCTGGACGATGTCCAGGAAATCTACACCACGGCAGTGATGGACGAATGATCCGGTACGGGCAAAGGCGACAGGGCGGCACGCGGGGCCGCCCTTTTATTTGATGCAGCGCGCCTATCCGCTGCTTTTCGTCTTTTTGTGGAGCACCGGCTTCGTCGGTGCCAAGTACGGCCTGCCGTACGCCGAACCGCTGTCTTTTCTGCTGACGCGGTACGGGCTGGTCATCGGGCTGATGTTGCTGGTCGTGCTGGCTACCCGCGCACCGTGGCCGAAGGAGCCGGTGCAGTGGCTGCATATCGGGGTTTCCGGCGTGCTGGTTCATGCGGTTTATCTGGGTGGCGTGTTCATTGCGATCAAGCATGGCCTGCCGGCTGGCATCACCGCGCTGGTGGTTGGCATGCAACCCTTGCTGACGGCATTCGGCGCCGGCTGGTTGCTCGGCGAAAACGTCAGCAAACGCCAGTGGGCCGGCTTGGCGCTGGGTTTTGTCGGCGTCGGGCTGGTGGTTTCCGGCAAATTTGGCGATGCTGCGCTGGGGCCGATGCTGTGGCCAGCCATCGTTGCGCTATTGGCGATTACTAGCGGCACGCTGTACCAGAAACGGTTTTGCGCCAGATTCGACCTGCGCACCGGCTCGCTGATCCAGTTTGTGCCGACGGCCATCGTCACGGCGATTGCCGTCGCCTTGTTCGAGGACTACCGCATCGAATGGACCGGCGATTTCCTGTTTGCACTCGGCTGGCTGGTTCTGGTCTTGTCGATTGGCGCCATCGCGCTGCTCAACCTGCTGATCCGCAGCGGTAGCGCGGTCAACGTGGCCAGCCTGTTCTATTTGACGCCGCCGACGACGGCCTTGATTGCCTGGGTGGTTTTTGGCGAACAACTGACGTTGACCGCAGGATTTGGCATGTTGGTCGCGGTCAGTGGCGTCTATCTGGTGGCCAGGCCGGCAAGATGAGCGACATGCCGAACGACATGCCGGGCGCGGTACGTATCCTGGGCATCGACCCCGGTTTGCGGGTGACCGGCTTTGGCGTCATCGAAAAGCACGGCAATCAGCTGATTTATGTCGCCAGCGGCTGTATCAAGTCGAACGACAAGGAATCCCTGCCCGAGCGCATCGGTACGCTGTTTGCCGGGATCAGCGAGGTGCTGGCGACTTACCGGCCGAATCAGGCGGCGGTGGAAAAGGTTTTTGTGAACGTCAATCCGCAATCGACCTTGCTGCTCGGCCAGGCACGCGGGGCGGCGCTCAGTGCGCTGGTGCACGGTGGCTTGCCGGTGGCGGAGTACACTGCGTTGCAGGTCAAGCAGGCGGTGGTCGGGCACGGCAAGGCGGCCAAGGAGCAGGTGCAGGACATGGTGGTTCGCCTGCTCAAACTGCCGGGTTCGCCGACTGCCGATGCGGCCGATGCGCTGGCCTGCGCGATTTGTCACGCGCACGGTGGGCAGGGCTTGGGCGCATTGGCGACGGCGGGGTATCGCGTTCGCGGCGGCCGGCTGATAGGATGAGAACCTGTTTGAACATACAGTATCGGGAAAACCCATGATTGGAAGACTCAGCGGCCTGCTCGCCGAAAAGAACCCGCCGCAGATCGTGCTTGATGTAAACGGCGTCGGTTATGAGCTGGATGTGCCGATGAGCACCTTCTACAACCTGCCGGCCAGCGGCGAAAAAACCACCCTGCTCTGCCACTTTGCCGTGCGCGAGGATGGGCATTACCTGTACGGCTTTCTCAGCGAAGGCGAACGTTTTGCCTTTCGCCAGTTGCTCAAAGTCTCCGGGATCGGCGCGCGGACGGCGCTGTCGGTGTTGTCCGGGCTGTCGGTCGCCGATCTGTCGGCCGCCGTGGCGCAGCAGGAACTGGGCCGCCTGATCAAGATTCCCGGCATCGGCAAGAAGACCGCCGAACGCCTGTTGCTCGAATTGAAGGGCAAACTGGCCGAAACGACCGGTGTTTCACTGAATCTTGCGGTCGACGATGCTCGGGGCGATATTTCCAACGCGCTGCTGGCGCTCGGTTACAACGAGAAGGAAGCGGCAGCGGCGATGAAGCAGTTGCCGGCTGATGTCGGCACGTCGGACGGCATCCGGCAGGCGCTCAAATTGTTGTCCAAAGCCTGATGCTGTTAGCCGAAGAAGAACCCAAGCGTCTGGCTCAGATTGCGCTGGTGGTGCTGCTGATTGTCGGCTGCGTCGCCGTCTTGCTGCCCTTTATCGGTGCGGTACTGTTCGCTTTTGTGATCTGGATCTGCTCTTGGGAACGCTATCGCGACACTTTGCTGCCGCGCATTGGTGGGCGCGATACCTTGGGGGCGGCGCTGATGGTCTTGCTATTGGTGCTGATCCTGCTGGTGCCGACGGTTTTCCTGGCCGGCGCGCTGGTCAGCGGTGGCGATCAATTGATTGAATGGATCAAGCCTTATGTCGAAGGTGGTCTGGCCAACGAAGCACCGGTCTGGGTGGCGCAGTTGCCGCTCGTTGGCACCCCGATTGTGGATTTTTGGCACGAGCTGGCGCACAGCCGGCAAGCCTTCAACACCCTGCTCGCCCAGATGCTGGCGCCAGCCCGGCAATTCCTGCTGGCGGCCGGGGGCGTTGCGGCGAATGGCTTGCTGCAATTGGCGCTGGTGCTGTTCGTGGTGTTTTTCCTGTACCGCGATGGCGCAACCGTGGCCAATGCGCTGCAGGTTGGCGCGCGCAAGCTGGGTGGCGAGTTGGGTGAAGGTATGCTGGAAAAAGCTCGTGGCACCGTGCTCGGCGTCATGCTCGGTATCGTCGGGACGGCAGCGGCGCAGGGGTCGGTGGCTCTGCTTGGGTTCTTGATTGCCGGTGCGCCAGCGCCCGCCCTGCTCGGTTTTGCCACCTTTTTCCTGTCGATGATCCCGATCGGCCCGCCGCTGGTTTGGGGTGGCGCGGCGCTTTGGCTCTATAGTGATGGCCAGCTTGGCTGGGCGATTTTCATGGCGCTTTATGGCTTGCTGGTGATCAGCAGCATCGATAACTTTCTTAAACCCATCCTGATGGCACGCGGTGCGGGACTGTCCGTGCTGTTCATCGCGCTGGGTGTGCTGGGTGGCGTACTGGTCTTTGGCTTCATCGGCATTTTTCTCGGGCCGGTATTGCTGGCCTTGGGCCATATGCTGCTGACGCGCTGGCTGCGCGAGGAAACACCCACATGATCGAAACCGACAAGCTGATTGCTCCCCAAATTGCGGTCGACCGCATCATTGCGCCACAAACCAAGTCGGCGCAGGAGGAGGCGCTCGAACGCGCGCTGCGTCCCAAACGCCTGGCCGATTACACCGGTCAGGTGAAGATCCGCGAACAGTTGGAAATCTTCATCCAGGCGGCGAAAAATCGTAGTGAATCGCTCGATCACGTGCTGTTGTTCGGCCCGCCAGGTCTGGGCAAAACTACGCTGGCGCATATTGTTGCAGCCGAAATGGGCGTCAATCTGCGCTCGACCTCCGGCCCGGTGCTGGAGCGGGCCGGCGATCTGGCGGCCATCTTGACCAATCTCGAACCGCACGACGTGCTGTTCATCGACGAAATCCACCGCCTGAGTCCGGTGGTCGAGGAAATCCTTTACCCGGCGCTGGAGGATTTCCAGATCGACATCATGATCGGTGAAGGTCCGGCGGCGCGTTCGGTCAAGCTCGACCTGCCGCCTTTTACGCTGGTCGGCGCGACGACGCGGGCCGGCATGCTGACCAATCCACTGCGCGACCGCTTCGGCATCGTCGCCCGACTGGAGTTTTACAACGCCGAAGAGTTGCAAAGCATCGTCAGCCGTTCGGCGGCGCTGCTCAATGCGCCGATCGATCCGGCCGGGGCCTTCGAGATCGCCAAGCGTTCACGCGGCACGCCGCGTATCGCCAATCGGTTGCTGCGCCGGGTGCGCGATTACGCCGAGGTCAAGGCCGACGGCAACATTACCCGCCCGGTGGCCGATGCGGCCTTGCATATGCTCGATGTCGACGGCGCTGGCCTCGACCTGATGGACCGCAAGCTGTTGTCCGCCGTGATCGACAAATTCGGCGGCGGTCCGGTCGGTGTCGATAACCTGGCGGCGGCGATTGGCGAGGCACGCGACACCATCGAGGATGTGCTCGAACCCTATTTGATCCAGCAGGGCTATCTGCAGCGCACCTTGCGCGGGCGCATTGCGACGCCCGCCATCTACCGCCATCTTGGCCTGGCCGAACCGGCCAGTGCCGTAGTGCGGGACTTGCTGGCGGATCGCTGAAGCGGGTTGCCGGCTCAGGCCGGATTGCGTGCCGGCGTTTCGTCAGCCGCCAGACGGACGCCGTTGCGGCCATTTTCCTTGACTGCGTATAGTGCCTTGTCGGCCCGGCTGATGGCCTGTTCCGGTGATTCGCTGCCATTGAACTGGCTGACCCCGAAGCTCATGCTTGTACGGATTTCAGGATGCTCGGCACTCGGTGTGGCAGCCTCAATTTCCTGGCGTAATTTCTCGGCGATCGCCAAGCCTTCTTCCCCGGTGCAGCCGGGCAACACCAGCAAAAACTCCTCGCCGCCCCAGCGAATGGCAAAATCGGCGGCGCGCAGGGTTGACCGCAATAATTCGGCAAGATTGGCCAGCACCAGATCGCCGGTACGGTGACCGTACTGGTCGTTGATACGTTTGAAATGATCGATATCGGACAGCAGGAAGGTGATGGGCTGCGGCTTGCGGCGGTAATTGGCCAGCAGTTTGTCGATCAGGATGGCGAATGCGTGACGATTGAGCAGGCCGGTCAATTTGTCCGTGGAGGCCATTTTCTCAATCCGCGATTGATAGTGGCCTAGCGTCAGGTAACTGAGGAAAGTCACGATCAGCGTGACCAGCAGGCTGATCGCCAGGTTGACGTAAAGCGTCTGGCGAATGCCGGCCAGTGCGACATCCTCGTTCTGTTCGACAAACAGGTGCCATTTCAGTTCGGGCAGGTATTTGACGTTGAGGATGTGGTTGTCGCCCTTGTCCTCGAATTGGTAAAGGCCGCTCCGCTCTTTCAGGATTTGATCCAGTTGTGCCGCCAGGCCGGGGCGGGTACGTAGATCCGGCTGAGTTTCAGCTTGACTACCAAAAACGACGACCTTGCCATTTGCATCGGTAAAGTAAATGGTGCGCTTGAAGCGTGTCTGGTACTCGCGAATCAGGTGACGAACCGAATCGACCGTCAGCCCGATGCCGGTCGCGCCGATGTACTGTCCGTCGAAATCGAAGACGCGATAGTTGATGAAAATGGTCAGTGCGTCACGGTTGGCCAGGTCGGGGTCGACATTGATTTCGTAATCTTCCTGCATGTCACGTACCCGGAAATACCAGTCGTCCCTTGCTTCGCCTTCCTTCACCTGCTTGAGCACACCTTCGCCGGTGTAGTAATTGCCGGATTTTTCGGAAACGAAAAAGCTGCTGAATGCCTTGTTGCGGATTTTGACCTCGGCCAGGTAGCGGGCCATTTCCGTGACCTCATTTTCACCCTTGAGTACCCAGTCACGCAGGAAGGTGTCGTGGGCCATCGTCGAGGAGATCAATACCGGGCGAACCAGATCGCGCTGGATTTCCGAATAGATGTTGCTCGACGTCAAGGGCAGATCCTGGCCGATGATCGCGCTACGGATGGCTTCCTTGGAAACGAAGTAACCGAACAGCGTAGTCGCGAAAAAACCGCCGCTGAGCAACAGGCTCAGCAGGAGGATCATGCTGCGGCGATTGGCAATCTGAAAAGGTCGGGACACGACGCTGATTATGCGTGAGCCCGACCGTGAATGCCACTTTGTCCGGATAACAGTTTTTATGGGGTATTAATTCGCTTTGAAACAAGCTGTTACAGAATAATGTTGCAGCGCAAGGTAGAATCTTGGGATGAAATATGTACCCAATCCCAACGCCTTTTCCATTCCGGTCCGCGTTTATTACGAAGATACCGATGCAGGTGGCGTGGTTTACTACGCCAATTACCTCAAATTCTTTGAGCGTTGCCGCACGGAATGGATGCGTTTTGCCGGTCATGACCAGTCGGCGCTGGCCGCCGAGGCAGGCATTGGGTTCGTTGCCCGCAAGGCGAGTTGCGAATACTTGAAGCCGGCACGCCTGGACGACGAACTGACCGTCGGCCTTGAAGTTGAAAAACTGACGCGGGTGCGCGTCGTCTTCCGTCAGCACGTGCGGCGCGGCAACGACGAACTGGTCACCGGTACTGTTGAAATTGCCTGCGTCAACATGAGTACCATGAAGCCCTCCCCTATCCCCGATTTTCTGCACGCCAAGCTGGAAGCACTGAAATGAACGTTACTCAGGATATGTCCATCCTCCACCTGATTCTCCAGGCCAGTGCTGTCGTGCAGGTTGTCATGGCGCTGCTCGCCGGGGTTTCGCTGATGTCCTGGTACTACATTGCAATGAAGTGGTTTGCCGTGAAACAGGCGCGGACCAAGACCGAAGGTTTCGAGCGCGAATTCTGGTCGGGTGGCGACCTGAACAGTCTGTACAACAGTGCGGTCAATGATCGCCACCATGCCGGTTCGATGGAACGTATCTTTGAAGCGGGTTTTCGCGAATTCACCAAGTTGCGCGGCCAGAAAAACCTGGACTCCAAAGATGTGGTCGATGGTTCGCGTCGCGCCATGCGCGCTACCTACCAGCGCGAAATGGATGCGCTGGAGTCGCACCTCGCTTTCCTCGCCTCGGTCGGTTCGGTGTCGCCGTACATCGGTCTGTTCGGTACCGTCTGGGGCATCATGCACGCCTTCCGGGCGCTGTCCAATGTCGGTTCGGCAACGCTGGCCTCGGTGGCGCCGGGGATTGCCGAAGCGCTGGTTGCCACGGCCATCGGTTTGTTTGCCGCCATTCCGGCCGTCTTGGCGTACAACCGCTTTGCCCATGATATCGACCGCATTGCCGTACGTTACGAGTCGTTCATGGAAGAGTTCTCCAATATTCTCCAGCGGCAGATGCGGTAAGCCATGCGCCAGCGCCGACTGAAAAACGAAATCAACGTCGTTCCCTACATCGACGTCATGCTGGTCTTGCTGGTTATCTTCATGGTGGCCACGCCGATGATGACGACCGGCTCGGTCGAGTTGCCGTCGTCCGGCACCGCACCGCAAAAGCCGGACAAATACTTGAAGGTGGAAATCACCAGCGACGGCAAAATGTCGATTTATGACACTGAAGGCAAGTCAACGAAGGTCGGTGGCATCAAGGAATTACGCACCGAACTGGGTGACTTGCATGCGCACGACCCGCAGATGCCGGTGTTGATCGCTGGCGACAAGGAAACCCAGTACAAAAACGTCATCGAGATTCTTGACGAGGTGAAGAAGCTGGGATTTCAAAAAGTGGCGCTTGAAACGAGCAGCAAATAGTTTTCATGATTGAAGAGCGTCCCTCCGAGCCCGGCAAGAACAAGGCGATTGCCTTTACGCTGGCCGTGCATCTCGCGCTGATCGCGGCCCTGTTTTTTGGCGTGCAATGGAAGCGCAGTCAGCCCGAGGTGATGGAGGTTGAATTGTGGTCGGCCGTGCCGGTCCAGGCAACTCGCCTGCCACCGCCGCCACCGCCACCGCCCGAACCCCGGATTGAGCCAAAACCGGAGCCGAAACCCTTACCCAAGCCGCCGGAGCCGAAAGCCGAACCGCCAGCCAAAAAGCCGGACATTGCGGTCAAGGAAGAGAAAAAGAAGAAACCTGAGCCGCCCAAGCCTGAGCCAAAACCCGAACCCAAGCCGGAACCGAAGAAACCCGAACCGAAAAAAGTCGAGCCAGTAAAGCCGGAGCCAGCGAAACCGGTCGCCAAACCGCAGCCTGCTGTTGATCCATTCAAGGAAATGCTGGAACGGGAAACCCGTCAGCGTCAGTCCAGCGCCGAACAGAATCGCTTGGCGGCTTTGGCCGACAAGGAGCAGAAGGCATCGGCTGCGCGCCGTGGCTTGGAAAGTTACGCATCCAAAATACGCGGCAAGATACGTGGCAATATCGTTTTGCCGCCTGCTATCCAGGGCAATCCGGAAGCGATTTTCGAGATCAACCAACTGCCCAATGGCGAAGTCCTTTCCGTCAAGCTGAAACGTTCCAGCGGCAACCAGGCGCTTGATGAAGCAATCGAGCGCGCTATCCGCAAATCCTCTCCTTTGCCGAAGCCGGATGATCCGTCCCTGTTCGAGCGGGTGCTGGAAATCAGATACAAGCCGATTGAAGAGTAGAATCTCACCCAATTATTTGAAAATGAACACAATGTCCCGCAATATTTCGCGTATTTCCCGCCGCGTTTTCCTGTGTTTTGGCCTGTTGACCGCAGGAATGGCTCAGGCTCAGTTGTCCATTGAAATTACCGGTGCTGGCGCCAACCGTATTCCCGTCTCCATTGCCAATTTTGCCGGCGACGCCGCCTTGTCGCGTATCGTTGTGGGCACGGTGCGGGCTGACCTTGAGCGCAGCGGTTTGTTCAAGCTGATCGATCCGGGCAGCGTCGGGATGGACGAAAACTCACCGGTTGACCATGCCGACTGGAAAGGCCGCGGGGCAGATGCACTGGCCGCAGGCAGCGTGGTGCGTGGTGCAGATGGTCGCCTGGAGGCGCGTTTTCGCTTGTACGACACGCAAAAAGGCGTAGCGCTTGGCGGCATGGTTTTTGTGACCGACACCGCGCAATTGCGTCTGGCCGGCCATCGTATTGCCGATTTCATTTATGAAAAACTGACCGGTGAGCGTGGCGTTTTCTCGACCCGTATCGCTTATGTGGTCAAGTCGCGTGGCCAGTTCATGCTGCAAATTGCCGATGCGGATGGTCAGGGGGCGGCGACTGCGCTGACTTCGACCGAGCCGATCATCTCGCCGGTCTGGTCACCCGATGGCAGCAAGCTGGCTTATGTGTCGTTCGAAAAGAAGAAGCCGATGGTTTATGTCCATTCGCTTTCTTCCGGTCAACGCCATATCGTGGCCAATTTCAAGGGTTCCAATTCCGCCCCGGCTTGGGCGCCGGATGGTCGCAAACTGGCGGTCGTGCTGTCCAAGGATGGCAACTCGCAGTTGTACAGCGTCAATGTCGATGGCAGTGGCGTGCAACGCCTGGCGCAGTCGGCCGGGATCGATACCGAGCCGCGTTACTCAGCGGATGGTGCGCATATTTACTTCACATCGGATCGCGGCGGCAGTCCGCAGATCTATCGTATCGAGTCGAGCGGCGGTGCCGCTCAGCGCGTGACTTTTGAAGGCAGCTACAACGTCTCGCCGAGACCTTCGGCCGATGGCAAGAGTCTGGCCTTCATCAGCCGACGCGAAGGGCGTTTCCAACTGGCCGTGATGGACTTGTCCAGCCGCCAGGTGCAGGTGCTGACCGACTCGAACAAGGATGAATCGCCGAGCTTTGCACCAAACAGCCGGATGATCCTGATTGCTACGGAAGTGGGTGGGCGCGGTCTGTTGTCGGCTGTCTCCATTGATGGACGTATCAAGCAACGCCTTTCAATTGCCGCCGGAGATGTCCGGGAGCCGGCTTGGGGCCCTTTCCTGAAGTAAATCTCGTTGAATATTGTTGGAGCAAATAATGAAAAAACTGTTGATCCCCTCCCTGTTGGCTGCGTTGCTGGTTGGTTGCAGCACCACCCCATTGCCTGAAGATAGCACCGGTGCACCGGTCGAGAGCCGTACCGGCGGTACAGGTGTTGCCCCGGTCGTTGCCGGTGGTCTTGATGCCAGCGGCCTGCCGCGTGAGCTGACCGACAAGAACAGCCCGTTGTCCCAACGCAGCATCTATTTCGATCTCGACAAGTACGATGTGAAGAGCGAGTACCAGGGCGTTGTGGCCAACCATGCCAAGTACCTGGTGGCCAATCCGAGCTTCAAGGTGCTGATCCAGGGTAATACCGACGAGCGCGGCAGCCGTGAATACAATCTGTCGCTGGGCCAGAAGCGTGCCGATGCAGTCAAGCGTTCGCTGACCCTGCTGGGTGCCAAGGAAGCTCAAGTTGAGTCGGTCAGCCTGGGTGAAGAAAAGCCGAAAAACGCCGGTAGCGGTGAAGAAGCATGGTCGGAAAATCGTCGCGCCGACATCCTCTATCGCGCTCCTGACGGCCGCGGCGAGTTCTGATGATGCGCCGCCTCCCATTGGTTTGCCTGATTGCAGCGTTGGGCAGCAGCGTTGCCCACGCGGGTGTGTTTGATGACGACGAAGCGCGTCGCAAGATTGCCGATCTGCAAATCAAGACGGAGGCGCGCTTTGACCAGCAGGCTCGGGCCCAGCTTGAGCTGGCTGGTCAGATTCAGCGACAGCTCGAGGAAATTGCCCGCTTGCGCGGGCAACTCGAAACACTGACTTATGAAACTGAACAGGCAAAAAAGCGCCAGCAGGATTTCTACCTTGATCTGGACAGTCGTCTGCGCAAGCTGGAGCCGCAATTGAACGGCGATGCTGCGGTCGACCCGGGGAGTGAGGCAAAACCTGCGGCGGCTGATCCGGCCAAGGAAAGCCAGGCTTACGACGCGGCCCTCGATTTGTTCAAGGCACAAAAATACAAAGAATCCGCAGCGGCCTTTGCCGCTCTGGTTGAGCAATATCCGAACGGGACATTGGCGCCTAACGCCCAATACTGGTTAGGCAATGCCTGGTTTGCCCAGCGCAATTGCACCAAGGCCATCGAAGCCCAGACCATGGTGACGGCGCGTTATCCGAAGAGCGACAAGGCGCCTGATGCCTGGCTGTCGATTGCGACCTGTCAGCAGGAATTGGGTAATCAGGCAGCGGCGAAGAAGACGCTGCAAACCCTGATCGAAAAATATCCCGCTGCCCCAGCCGCCGAAAAGGCGCGCGATCGCCTGAAGAAGAAATAATTGGCACTACGCATCACTGAAATTTTTTACTCGCTGCAAGGCGAGGCATCGCGTGTCGGTTTGCCGACCGTGTTCGTCCGGCTGACCGGTTGCCCGTTGCGCTGTACCTGGTGCGATACGACTTACAGTTTTACCGGTGGCGAGGCGTCGACCGTGGCAGCCGTGCTGGCCGAAGTCGCCCGCTACCCGGCGCGCCAGGTCTGCGTGACCGGCGGCGAACCGCTGGCGCAAAAGGAATGTCTGCCGCTGCTCACCGCCTTGTGTGACGCCGGCTACGACGTGTCGCTGGAAACTTCAGGGGCACTCGACATTTCGCCGGTCGACCCTCGGGTGGCGCGAATCATGGACCTCAAGGCGCCGGATTCGGGTGAAAGCGGGAAAAACCTGTGGGCCAACCTGGCCGCGCTGAATCCGCGCGACGAAATCAAGATCGTCATTGCTTCGCGTGATGATTACGAATGGGCGCGCGAGGTGTTGCGTGCGCATCAACTCGATACGCGCTGTCCGGTCCTTTTCTCGCCGGCTCAAGGCCGTATCGAGCCTGCTGAACTGGCTGGCTGGATACTTGAGGACGGTTTGCCGGTGCGTTTCCAGTTACAGTTGCACAAGCTGCTTTGGGGTAACATGAAGGGCAAATAAGCCCGAGGAGCAGGTCATGACCCAGAATCGCCGGCAGTTTTCCCGTATCCACTTCCAAAGTCCAGCGCGACTGCTTTTGACGGATGGCGAGCATCTGGTCGATGTACTCGATCTCTCGCTGAAGGGGGCGCTGGTCCAGCCCCGTCAGTCGGTCATGGTGCCGATTGGCAGCAAGGCTGTGCTGGATGTCCGGCTGGATGACGGTGAGACCGATATCCGCATGGGCGTCACCGTCGTGCATCTTGAAGGCGGCGGCACTTATGGTCTGGCCTGCCACAATATCGATATCGACAGCGTGACCCATTTGCGTCGGCTGGTCGAACTCAATCTGGGCGATGAAACCCTGCTGGAACGGGAACTGGTACTGCTTTCCGGTGGCTGATTCGGCTGCTGTGTCAAATGCCCAGATAGCGATGCCAGATGCCATGATCGGCATCCAGCTCAACTGAACTGCCCTGCCAGACCACCTGCCCGCGCTCGATGATGGTGTGGCGGTCGGCCAGTTCGATCAGCTTTTCGACGTATTTGTCGACCACCAGCACGCTTTGTCCTTCGCCACGCAGGCGGGCCAGGCAGGCCCAGATTTCGTCGCGGATCAGCGGTGCCAGACCTTCGGTCGCTTCATCGAGAATCAGCAGCCTGGGATTGGTGACCAAAGCCCGGCCGATGGCCAGCATCTGCTGTTCGCCGCCGGATAGCTGGTTGCCGAGATTGCCCGAGCGTTCCTTGAGGCGCGGGAACAGCGAATAAACGCGGGCCGGCGTCCACGGTGTCGCAACGCCCCGCCGATTGGCGAAAAATGCCACCAGATGCTCGTCGACCGTCAGATTGGGAAAACACTGCCGGCCTTCCGGAACCAGCGCGATACCGGCCCGCCCGATCTTGTCCGGGCGCAGGCCATCAATGCGTTCACCGGCAAAGCGGATGCTGCCGCCCTTGAGCGGTTCGAGCCCGCACAGTGCGCGCAGCGTCGTCGTTTTGCCCATGCCGTTGCGCCCGAGCAGCGTGGCGGCCTCGCCTTCAGCCATCGTCAGATCGATACCGAACAATACCTGGCTCGGACCGTAGGCCACTTCGAGGCCGCTGATTTCGAGCAACTGGCTCACAGGTGATCCCCCAGATAGGCACGGCGTACGCCCGCGTCGTTCTTCACCGCGTCCGGCGTGCCGGTGCAGATCAACTGGCCGTTGACCAGCACCGAGATCCGGTCGGCCAGCCGGAACACCGCGTCCATGTCGTGCTCGACCAGCAAAATGGTGACGTGGCGGGCCAGGTGTTCGATCAGCTCGACCATGCGGGCCGACTCTTCCGGGCCGGTACCGGCCATCGGTTCGTCGAGCAGCAGCATTTTCGGCTGAGTGGCCAGCGCCATCGCCAGTTCAAGCGCCCGCTGTTCGCCGTGCGACAGATTGCCGGCGATGCTCTGCTGCTTGTCGCGCAGCCCGACTTGCTCCAGATAGCCGGCGGCGGCATCGAACAGCGCGTGTTCCGTGCGGACCGGCCGCCAGAAACGGAAGCTGCTGCCGGCATCCGGGCGGCCCTGGACGGCCAGCGCGACATTGTCGAGCGCCGACAGGCCGAGGAATACATTGGTGATTTGGTAGGAGCGCGCCATCCCGGCGCCGACCCGACGGTGCATCGACAGCTTGGTGACGTCGTGCCCGGCAAAGTGAATGCTGCCGCTGTCGGCTTGCAGGGCACCCGACACGTGATGAATGAAGGTGGTCTTGCCAGCGCCGTTCGGGCCAATCAGGGCGTGCACCTCGCCGGCCTCGACGCTGAAATTGACGTCCCTGAGCGCGTCGACCGCAGCAAAGCGCCTGGACAGGCCGCGCACATCGAGCAACGGCGCATTTTTGGCTGAATTCGTGGCTGCTGTCATGGCTGACTCCGATGCTTGTCGAACAGCGCCGCCACGCCCTTCGGGGCGAACAGCACGATGCCGATCAGCAGCAGGCCGAGCACGATATGCCAGTGCGCGAAGAAGCCAAGCAGGAATTCCTCGAGTAGCAGCAGGACCAGCGCGCCAACGACGCCGCCGTAAAGGTAGCCGACGCCGCCGATGATCACCATGACGAGCAGGGTGCCGGATTGCGTCCATTGCAGCAGCGCCGGGCTGGCCAGCCCGGTCAGGTTGGCGAGCAGCGCGCCGGCCAGTCCGGCAATGGCGCCGCCGAGCGCAAAACAGACCAGGCGATAGCGGAATACCGGATAGCCGAGCGCTTCCATGCGCGTTTCGTTTTCGCGGATGGCTTGTATGGTGCGGCCGAAACGGGCATCGGCCAGCCGCCCGAGCAGCAGCATGATTGCGGTCAACAAGCCAAGTGCGACATAAAACAGCACCTTGTCGTCGGTCAGGCTGAGGCCGGCAAACTGCATCCGTTCAGACAGCGGCAAACCGTCGTCACCGCCCCAGGCGCGGGCCGAGATGAACAGGTAATAGACCATCTGGGCGAAGGCCAGCGTGATCATGATGAAATACACGCCGCGCGTGCGCAGGCTGAGCGCCCCGACGAGCAGCGCAAACAGGCCGGCAACGCCCATGGCTAGCGGAAAGGCCAGCAAGCCTTCGACGATGCCGCCCTGCTGGCAGATCGCCGCGACATAAGCGCCAATGCCGAAGAATGCGGCGTGGCCGAGCGACACCATGCCGCCGAAACCGAGCACCAGATTGAGGCTGCTGGCGGCCAGCGCGAAGATCAGCACGCGGGTGGCGAAGCCGATGTAATAGCTCTGGTCGAAGATTTCCATCAAACCGGGCAGCGCCAGCAGCGCACACAACACGGTGAAGGCAAAGGGTTTCTGCCAGCGGGCGGGACGGTAGAAGGCCATGTCAGTCAGTCATTTCAGGCGCGTGCAGGGAACAGGCCTTGCGGCTTGAAGAACAGGATGGCGGCCATCAGCAGGTAGATCAGGATGGAGGCCAGCGCCGGCCCGAGGGTGGCTGCGGCATCGGCCGGCAGCAGCGCACGCAGCAACGTCGGCAAAAGTGCCCGGCCGAGTGTGTCGACCGTACCAACGATCAGCGCGCCGACCAGCGCGCCGCGAATCGAGCCGATACCGCCGATGATGATGACGACAAAAGCCAGAATCAGCACACTTTCGCCCATGCCGACCTGCACCGCCAGCAGCGGGCCGAGCAGGCCGCCGGCCAGCGCGCAGAGCGCTGCACCGAAGACGAACACGGCGGTGAACAAGCCGCGCACGTTGATGCCCAGCGCTTCGGTCATTTCACGATTCGACGCACCCGCGCGCACCCACATGCCGACCCGGCTCTTGGCCACGAGCAGGTAGAGCAGCCCGGCCACCGCCAAACCGAAGGCAATGATCACCAAGCGATAGGCCGGGTAGAAGAAGCCGGCAATTTCCACTGGCCCGGACAGCGCTTCCGGCGGATTCAGCATCAGCGGCGCCGGTCCCCAGATCAGGCGTACCGTTTCATTGGCGATCAGGATCAGCGCAAAGGTTGCCAGCACCTGCGACAGATGGTCGCGTCGGTACAGCTGGCGGAACAGCGTCAGTTCGAGCAGCAGCCCGAGCACGGCGGCGCCAGCAACCCCGGCACCGAGGCCGATCCAGAATGAATCGGCCGCCTGTGCTGCAGCGGCGACGAAATAGGCACCGACCATGTACAGCGAACCATGCGCCAGATTGATGCAGTCCATGATGCCAAAAACCAGCGTCAAGCCGGCGGCGAGCAGGAACAGCATCAGGCCGAACTGCAGGCCGTTGAGGGCCTGCTCCAGGAACAGCTGGGTCACTTCATCTTGCACTGACTCGCGTAGGCGTCAGCATGATTGGTGAAGATGGAACCCATGGTCTTGTTGGTGACGCGGCCCTGCGCATCCTTGGCGATCACGCGCAGGTAATAGTTCTGCACCGGGTAATGGTTGTGGTTGAACTTGAAGTCGCCCCGCACCGACTTGAAGCGCTTGGCTTCCAGTGCCTTCTGCAGTGCCTTCTTGTCGCTGACCTTGCCCTTCACGTCACGCACGGCGGCGTCCATCATCAGGGCTGCGTCATAGCCCTGCGAGGCGTACAGCGACGGCAGGCGCTTGTATTCCTTTTCGAATTCGGCGACGAAACGCTTGTTCTCGGCGTTGTCCATGTCTTGCGCCCAGTGTGACGAATTGAACATGCCCATCATCGGCGCGCCGACCGCCTTGATCACGTCCTCGTCGGCCGAGAAGCCCGGCGCGAACAGTTGCGTGTCACGCGACAGGCCGGCGGCAACGAACTGTTTGACGAAATTGATGCCCATGCCGCCCGGCAGGAAGAAGAACAGCGCATCCGGCTTGGTCGCACGGATTTGCGCCAGTTCGGCGGCGTAGTCGAGCTGGCCGAGCTTGGTGTAAATCTCGTCTGCAACCTGGCCCTTATAGTAGCGCTTGAAGCCGGATACGGCATCCTTGCCGCCCGGATAATTCGGCGTCACGATGACCACATTCTTGAAGCCCTTGTCCTGCACGTACTTGCCGACGGCTTCGTGCAGGTTGTCGTTCTGCCAGGCGACGTTGAAGAAGAAAGGGTTGCACTGCTCGCCGGCATATTGCGACGGGCCGGCATTGGCCGAGATGTAGAAGGTCTGGTTCTGGAAAACGGCCGGGCCGACGGCTAGCATGATGTTGGAGAAAACCACGCCGGTCATGAAGTCGACCTTGTCCTTCTTCAGGAATTTGTCGGTCGCCTGCTTGGCAATGTCCGGGCTTTGCTGGTCGTCGGCGATCAGCACTTCAGCCGGGAGGCCACCGAGCTTGCCGTTCAACTGCTTCATCGCCAAGTTGAAACCGTCGCGGATGTCGACACCAAGGCCGGCGCCGGGGCCGGACAGCGTGGAAACGAACCCCACCTTGATCGGGTCGGCGGCGTGGACAGAGCCAGCCAGCATCAGGGCGGCGGCAAGGGCAGTCAGGCGAGTCGGCATCGTGTTCTCCGTGGCATGGGGCGAAAGCGGCAAATTGTAGCGCAGGAACAAGCAGATACCGTCACGGTCGACGGGCAAATTCGGGTATATTCGCGCCCCATGAAAGAAAAAGCCGTAGTCCTCCTATCCGGCGGTCTGGACTCCGCCACCTGTCTGGCCATTGCGCGCAGCCAGGATTTCGACTGCTACTGCCTGTCCTTCGATTATGGACAGCGCCACCATGCTGAATTGCAGGCAGCGGACCGCGTCGTCAAGGCGCTGGGCGCCGTCATGCATCGCACGCTGAATCTCGGGTTGGCCCAGTTTGGCGGTTCGGCGCTGACCGATAGCAGCATTGCTGTGCCGGTCGACGGCGTACAGGCCGGCATTCCGGTGACTTACGTGCCGGCACGCAACACCATCATGCTGTCGCTGGCTCTGGCCTGGGCCGAAGTGCTGGGCAGCCGCGATATTTTCGTCGGCATCAATGCGGTCGACTACTCGGGCTATCCGGATTGCCGCCCGGAGTATCTCGCTGCGTTCGAGGCGATGGCCAATCTGGCAACGCGGGCCGGTGTCGAAGGCCAAAAATTGTCGATTCACGCGCCGCTGATCCATCTTTCCAAGGCCGAGATCATCCGTACCGGCACTGCGCTGGGGGTCGATTACGGGCTGACCGTTTCCTGCTATCAGGCCGACGAACTGGGTCGTGCCTGCGCTGTTTGCGATTCCTGTCGTTTGCGTGCTGAAGGCTTTGCCGCTGCCGGCGTTCCCGATCCCACTTCTTACCGTAGCTGACCGCCCATGGATGTCGACGTCTCCCCCAATACCGTTCTCTGGCTGACTTTCGCCATTGCCTTCGTTTTTGGCGTGATCGGCCAGAAAACCCATTTCTGCACGATGGGTGCCGTTTCCGACATCCTCAACATGGAAGACTGGAGTCGCATGCGGATGTGGCTGCTGGCTATGGGGATTGCCATTCTCGGTGCCGGCGGGCTCGATGCCGCCGGCCTGATCGATCTCGACAAGTCGATTTACCGGACGCCGAACTTTACGTGGCTGTCTTACATTGTTGGCGGTTTGTCTTTTGGTGTCGGCATGGTGCTCGCTTCCGGCTGCGGCTCGAAGACGCTGATCCGCATCGGCAGCGGCAACCTGAAATCGCTGGTTGTCTTCCTGGTGCTCGGGCTGTTTGCCTACATGACCATGCGTGGCGTATTCGGTGCTTTCCGGGTCAATGTGGTCGATAAAATTGCGGTCGACATGCCAAATGGCCAAGATATTCCGGCCCTGCTGGCCGGTTTTGGCATGTCCGCTGAAACTGCCGCGTTGGTCGCAGTTTTAGCCATCGGTGGCGGGTTGACCGCATTTTGTCTGGCCAGGAAGGATTTCTGGACCCTCGATAACCTGCTCGGCGGGCTGGGTACTGGTCTGATGGTCGTGCTGGCCTGGTATGTCAGCGGTCATCTGGGTTACGTTGCCGAGCACCCGGACACGCTGGAGGAGGCTTTCCTGGCGACCAACAGCGGACGCATGGAATCGCTGACTTTCGTCGCGCCGGTCGCTTATACACTGGAACTCTTCATGTTGTGGTCGGACACCAGCCGGGTCGTCACGGTGGCCATTGCCGCCGTGTTCGGGGTGATTGCCGGTTCGCTGGTCTGGTCGTTGTTCACCCGGAGTTTTCGCTGGGAAGGTTTTGCCAATGTCGAAGATACGGCTTCCCATCTGATCGGCGCAGCACTGATGGGGTTTGGCGGCGTGATGGCGATGGGCTGTACTGTCGGTCAGGGTATTACCGGTATTTCGACCTTGGCGCTGGGTTCCTTTGTTACGTTCGCCGCCATCATTGCTGGCTCTGTGGTGGCGCTTAAAGTTCAGTACTGGCGGGTGATGCGCGCTTAAGCGCAACCGGCCGAAGAAAGCTTGTTCAATGCGAGTTCTGTTAGCCGAAGACGATCCACAGGTAGCGGCCGGTATCATGGCTGGGCTGCGCAAGGCGGCCTTTGCGGTCGATTGGGCGAAGGATGGTATGGAGGCTGAGAGCGCCCTGCAGGTCGAAGAATACGGCTTGCTGGTTCTAGACCTCGGCTTGCCAAAAATGAGCGGGCAGGAACTGCTGACGCGTTTGCGCGATGCCGACAATCGCCTGCCCATCCTTGTCGTCACGGCGCGCGCGGGCCTCGATGATCGGGTTCAGGGCCTGAACAGCGGGGCCGACGATTACCTGGTCAAACCCTTCGATCTGGAAGAACTGATTGCCCGCGTGTTTGCGTTGATCCGCCGGTTTCAGGGGCGCGCCAACAGCGAGTTGCGGATTGGCGCCCTGCAGGTCCAGCCACGAACGCGCACGGTCATGCTGCGCGGCAAGGATGTCGCGCTTTCCGACCGCGAGTTTCGCCTGTTGCTGGCACTGGTTGAAAAGCCCGGTGCCGTGCTCAGCATCGAGCAACTGGAAGACCGCCTGTATGCCTGGGGCGAGGAAATCGCCAGTAATACCATCGAAGTACAACTGCATCGCTTGCGCCGTAAACTCGGCAAGGAGTGGGTACGCAACGTGCGCGGTGTCGGTTTCAAGATCGTCGACCCTGATTGAACTCCATCCGGAAATGGCTGGCTATCTGGCAGATCAGCGCCTTGCTGTTGACGGCGCTGCTGGTCACCCTGCTGACCTACCACTTGGCTTGGGACGGTTTCAACCGCATTCGTGATTACTCGCTGGAGCAGATCGCCTGGGCCGTCGTCCGGCATCAGGGAGATCATCCGGCCGTTCTGGCGCAACCCGTTGAAGCCGACCGCTTTCTCAGTCAGGTCTGGGATCGTGATGGCAAGCTGGTTTTCGCCTCATTCCCGGATTCCGTGATGCCGCGACAAAAACCGGGTCTGACCACCCTTCTCTGGCAAGGGGAAGAGTGGCATGTGATGGTCCTTGAAGACCGGGGGGCAATCGTTCAGGTAGCCAACAGCACGGCCAGTCGAACCCGCATGTTCAATAGTCTGGGCCCGTGGCTGATGCTGCCCTTCGTGTTGATGATCTTTGTTCTGGGCGGGCTCATCGTCATGGCGATCAACCGGGCGCTGCAGCCTTTGTTGCTGTTGCGTAGGGAAATCAGCCAGCGCAGTTCGGAAAATCTGAGCGAGTTGCCCAAACAGGGCTATCCAGAAGAGTTGATGCCTATCGTCGGGGCGCTCAACGAATTGCTCACCCGCCTGGGCAGTGCATTCGCCGCGCAGCAACGCTTTATCGCCGATGCCGCGCATGAGTTGCGCACACCGTTGACTGCCGTTCGCCTGCACGCCCAAATCGCACTGGGTGAAACTGACCGGCAAGTGCGCGACGAAGCGCTGCGCCAGATGTTGACCGGCGTTGAGCGAGCGACCCGTCAGGTGGATCAGTTGTTGAACCTGGCGCGTTTTGATCCCTTGTTCGGGGCGACTCGGCAATATCTTGCGGTCGACCTGCTGGAATTGGCAAAAAGTGTGGTCATCGAACATTCGGTACTGGCCGATTCAAACGATGTCGATCTCGGTCTGGGACCCTCCATGCAAGTCATGACACCGGGTGATCCTGACGCTTTGCGCGCCATGCTGGGCAATCTGGTGCACAACGCCATTCGCTACGCCGGTCCGGGGCACCGGGTCGATGTCTGCATCGGTGCCGAGAATGGGCAGGTGTTCTGCACGGTGATTGATGATGGCCCCGGCATTCCCGAGGCAGCCCGTGCCACCGTGTTGAGCCCCTTCTGCCGCTTGGCTGGCGCGGAAACGCCAGGGACCGGACTGGGGTTAGCCATCGTGCAGGAAGTCGTTTTTCAGCACGCCGGCACGCTTGAAATGAGCGACAGCCCAGGGGGCGGATTGACCGTTCATGTGCGCTTGCCACGCACTGATACACCTTACACGTCTTAAGTCTGTTGTAAGCCCGACTCGGCCAAGATGCGCCACGTTGCACCTAAATCAACAGTTACAAAAAATGTGAGGAGGTTTTCCATGGCTATGGATGTCACAGCCCAGATACGGGCAAATCCAAAGTATCACCAGCTGCGCAGTACGCGAAATGCGTACGGTTGGGTCATGACCGCGCTGATGTTGATCGTTTACTACGGCTATATCGCGCTGATCGCTTTCAACAAGGCATTCCTGTCAGCACCGCTCGGTCCCAATGGCGTCATGACGGTCGGTATTCCCATTGGTGTCGGTGTCATTCTGTTCACCATCATCATCACCGGTATTTACGTTCGTCGTGCCAATACCGAGTTCGATGCACTCAAACAACAACTGATCGAGGAGTGCAAATAATGGCGCAATGGATCAAGCAACTGGCAGGCGCCCTCGCGCTGCTGGCCATGGCGGGCGCTGCCGTCGCGGCCGGGGCCGATCTCGGCCAGGCCGAGAAGCAGGCAACCAACTGGACCGCCATCATCATGTTCGGCGCATTCGTTGCCGGCACGCTCTACATCACCAAGTGGGCAGCAGCCAAGACCAAGTCGGCGGCTGACTTCTATACGGGCGGTGGCGGTATCACCGGCTTCCAGAACGGTCTGGCAATCGCTGGCGACTACATGTCGGCTGCTTCCTTCCTCGGTATTTCCGCCGCGGTGATGGCCAATGGCTATGATGGCCTGATCTACTCGATCGGCTTCCTCGTCGGCTGGCCGATCATCACCTTCCTGATGGCAGAACGTCTGCGCAACCTGGGCAAATTCACCTTTGCCGACGTGGCCGGTTACCGTTTCGCCCAGACCCCGATCCGCGCTTTCGCTGCAACCTCCACCCTGATCGTCGTGGCTTTCTACCTGATCGCCCAGATGGTTGGTGCCGGTCAGCTGATCAAGCTGCTGTTCGGTCTGGAATACTGGATGGCTGTGGTCATCGTCGGTTCGCTGATGATGATTTACGTGCTGTTCGGCGGTATGACCGCAACGACCTGGGTGCAGATCATCAAGGCCTGCCTGTTGCTTGCCGGCGCTTCCTTCATGGCTTTCATGGTGCTGCTGCACTTCGGTTTCAGCCCGGAAGCGATGTTCGCCGAAGCAGTCAAGATCAAGACGGCCCTGGCTGCTACCGCACTGACCGCTGAAGCTGTCAAGGCCGGTGCTGATGCGGCAACGGTTGACGTCGCTGCCGCTGCTGCCGTCAAGGGTCTGTCCATCATGGGCCCAGGCTCCTTCGTCAAGGATCCGATCTCTGCCATCTCCTTCGGTATGGCCCTGATGTTCGGTACCGCTGGTCTGCCGCACATCCTGATGCGCTTCTTCACCGTGCCGGATGCCAAGGAAGCCCGCAAGTCCGTTTTCTGGGCAACCACCTGGATCGGTTACTTCTACATCCTGACCTTCATCATCGGTTTCGGCGCCATCACCTTCGTGCTGACCAATCCGCAGTTCCTGGACGCCAAGGGCGGCCTGCTCGGCGGCGGCAACATGGCGGCTATCCACCTGGCCAATGCAGTTGGCGGCAACGTCTTCCTCGGCTTCATCTCCGCGGTTGCCTTCGCCACCATTCTGGCTGTGGTTGCCGGTCTGACCCTGTCCGGTGCTTCTGCTGTTTCCCATGACTTGTACGCAACCGTGTTCAAGAAGGGCAACGCTGATTCGGCTGCCGAACTGCGCGTTTCCCGTATCACCACCCTGTGTCTGGGTGTGGTGGCTGTGGTTCTGGGTATCGCCTTCGAAAAGCAGAATATCGCCTTCATGGTTTCCCTGGCTTTCGCCATCGCCGCTTCTGCTAACTTCCCGGTGCTCTTCATGGCCGTGTTGTGGAAGGATTGCACGACGCGTGGTGCGGTTATCGGTGGCTTCCTCGGCCTGATCTCCTCGGTTGGCCTGACTGTGGTTTCCCCGTCCATCTGGGAAGCCGTGCTGGGTAACGCCAAGGGTTCTGCCCTGTTCCCATACACCTCGCCTTGCCTGTTCTCGATGACCATCGCTTTTGTCGGTATCTGGCTGTTCTCGATTCTCGACAACAGCGCCCAGGCCAAGAAAGAGCGTGCAGCCTACGAAGATCAGGAAGTTCGTTCGGAAACCGGTATCGGTGCTTCTGGCGCCAGCGGTCACTAAAAAGAGACTTCATGTCTGTGAAAGCCAGCCTTCGGGCTGGCTTTTTTTATTTGGGTCTAACTAAAGTTATAGGTGACTTTTCAGGTGGCGATATAAGATTTGAAAAAAATGCCATTGCATCGAGCTTTCCGGGAGGCAGGTTCACGTTGTGGTGCATGGCGCCCTTGCTTCTGTTTTTTTCCGGGGGGTCGTATTGTGCTGAGTGGACTGAAAATTGGTACCCGATTGGGTGCGCTGTTGCTGTTGATTCTGGCATTGCTGACGGTCAATACCTTTACTGCCTTGAAGGGGCTTGGTGAGTTACGGACTGACCTGCAAATCACCAATGACGACAAGTTGAAACCGGTGCGTTTGTCGGGCCGTATTCAGCGTTTGTTGATGAACACGCAGGTACAGTCGCTGCTTGCACTGCAGCACGATCCAAAATCCGAGTTTTCCCGCCTGCATGATCACCCGGTCAATATGCATACGGAAAACATACGCAAGGACGCTGCTGCCTTGCAGGTGGCAATGGCGGAAATCCGCAACCGGCCAAGTATTGTTGCCAAAGAACAAGGCATGCTCAGCGATCTTGAGAAGGCGATCAGCACCTATCTGAAGGATGGCTTGGAGCCGACCCTGAAGTTGCTGGATACGGGCGAGTACGGCGAAGCCAATGTGCTCCTGCTGCAGCAAATGAATCCGAAGGCCAGAGCTTTCCAGGAAAGCATCGGCAAGTTGCGCGATTACTACAACAGCAGTTCGGAAGCTTTGTACAAGATTGCTGAAGAACACGCTGCTGATGCCCGCTTTTTGTCACTGACGCTGGGTGGCTTGGCGCTTGTGCTGGCCATCGTGCTAGGTTTCCTGATCATTCGCAGCATTACCAAGCCGGTGGGCGAAGTGGCAGATGCTGCCCGCAAGATGGCAGAAGGGGATTTCAGCTTCAAGCTGGAAAGCAGCGCCAAGGACGAAGTCGGCGAAGTGGTTCGTGCCGTGGCCTCTGTCCAAGGCGCCGTTCAGGCGATGACGGCCGATGCCAACCTGCTGGCGCAGGCGGCGGTGGATGGCAAGCTGGCGACGCGTGCCGATGCCAGCAAGCACAAGGGCGATTTCCAGAAGATTGTCAGCGGGGTAAACAACACCCTTGACGCCGTGATTGGCCCGTTGAATGTGGCTGCAAACTACGTCGACCGGATTTCCAAGGGCGACATCCCGGCACGCATCACCGACACCTACAACGGTGACTTCAACACGATCAAGAACAACCTGAACACCTGTATCGACGCGGTGAACAAGCTGGTGGCCGATGCCAATATGCTGTCGGTGGCGGCGGTCGAAGG
>NZ_JAVBXX010000023.1 GCF_030824335.1 Azonexus sp. | reverse complement strand
CCGGTACCAACGGTATCCGGCAGCAGCAGGCGGTTCAGCCAGGAGTGGATGACGCCGTCGCCCGGACGCAGCGCAACGCCGCCACGGGTGCTGATGAAGGACGGCAGTTCGCGGTGCATCTTGACGTCGACCAGCTTCGGATAGGCGGCGGTGTGGCAGAAGGACTGCATGACCAGATCGGCGGAGAAGCCGAGACAGGCCAGGTCCTTCAGTTCGTCGCGGGTCATCGGGCCGGTGGTGTCTTGCGAACCGACGGTGGTCATCTTCGGCTCGCAGTAGGTGCCCGGCAGGATGCCGGTCACGCCGCAGGCCTTGCCGACCATCTTCTGGGCCAGCGAGTAGCCCTTGCCGTCGTCGGCCGGGTTTTGCGGCAGGCGGAACAGCGTGGATTGCGGCAGGCCGAGGAATTCACGCGCCTTGGTGGTCAAACCACGACCGATGATCAGGGGGATACGGCCGCCAGCGCGGACTTCGTCCATGATGACTAGGGTCTTCAGTTGCGATTCGGCGATCACGGCACCGTTCTTGGTGGCAGTGACCTTGCCGGTGGCCTGATCGACCTTCAGTTCGATCTCGTCGCCCATGTCCATCGCGCTGCAGTCGATTTCGATCGGCAGGGCGCCGGCATCTTCCATGGTGTTGAAGAAGATCGGAGCAATCTTGGAACCGAGGCAGAAACCACCGAAACGCTTGTTCGGGACGAAAGGAATGTCTTCGCCGGTGAACCACAGCACGGAATTGGTGGCGGACTTGCGCGAAGAACCGGTACCGACTACGTCACCGACGTAGGCGATCAGGGATCCTTGGCGACCAGCACTTCGGCTCCCTGAATGACTGATCAGAAAAGCTAACCAGATGGTCCTATTTTCCATGTCGAATTACTGTACTGGGGAATGCCGTGGCGCCGTAATGAATCCGCCAGCCCCTTATTGGCTGGGGCGAATACGCTTCAAGGCTTGTTCCGCCGCGTTGGCAAGCGCCACGCTCTTGTCTTTGGCAGCAGCCTGTAGGGCGGGGACTGAAGCCGTTGCCCGCATTTTTCCAAGGGCATTGGCTGCGGCAATCTTGACCACATCGGACTTGTCGCCCAGGGTATCGATGAGAGCCTCGACTACTTCCGGCAACGGAAGCCCCAAAATCTCAAAAAATTCGGCGGTGGAACGTCTTATCTGTTCATTATCAGAACGCAGTTTCGATACTTGGTTGTTCAGATTTTTCGTGGTGGACTCGATAAGCGGGATATCTGCCTCGGCAGACGTATCGGTGCTGGCAACCACATCACGATAGAGAAGGGCTAGGGCGTCGCTAAGCCGAGAGTTGATCCGCTCATCATCATTACGCGCGGCTTTGTGTAGGGCCGACAGGAGTTCTGGCGGATAGGGACGCAGGTACCGTAGTGAAAACAACATAAATGGATTATTGCTGGCATTCGTAATCAGAATTGCCATGGTCTTTACATCAGCTCCTGATAGATCGGCCATTACAAGAACCGTCTCGAGGTCTCTGGCTGCATACCTGTTGCATGACCCTGTCATGGTCTTCAGCAATACTGGGATCGCTGGCGAACCTATCTTTTGCAGGCTTTCAACGATGGCATCCAGATTTCCTGCAAGCTTCACATCCGAACCAGGGGACCAGGTAGTAACCCTTCCCTCTTCCAAACGGCGCCCGGAACATGCCCAGTTGACCAAGGTTTCGGCCACCAGAGGCGAGGAGCTAGCACCAAGCATACGCACCGCCAATAGTTCCTCATTGATGTGACTCGCGTTGGTAAAGAAAAGGGCGTGGCTTTGGGATGCCTCACGCGGAGGTTCTCCGTCCGGTATGGAAAGATAGGTTTTAGCGATCCATTCTGCCAATTGCTCTGGTAAGGGCTGCTTCCGATAGATCCGCTCAAGCAATGAAATGGTGTTGCTCCGGTCCGTTACATTTCTCTTGACCAGAAGTTCTGTCAGGGAATCCAGTTCCTTGCCGTTCAATGGGAAATCGGGATGATCGTTAAGGACAGTTTGGAGGACGCGAACGATCCTAGCCCTATGTTTTTGGTCGTGTACCTGGTCAAGTTCGGTAATCAATAGAGGAACCGCAGGTTTACCGACAGTCCTCAAGGCATCTTCGGCATGCCGGGCAAAATCAATGCCAACGGTAACTATGGCATCACCATTGAGGTATTTGACAGTAATAGGCGATCGTCCCAGAGATTTGACTAGAGTGGAGACGCCGCAATCCCTAGGGCGCTTAGCCAGGAGAGACATGATCACCGGCGCCTCTTCCCTTCCCGTTTCAACGGCGCGGCAAAGGGAGGGGTATGCCTCCGTCGGCACGGGGTTCAGCCGGGTGAGTGAAACGGCAGCGATATTTCTATATGGATGGTTCGGATCGTCTGTCATGGCGATCAAGCGGTTGAGTGGGGGCATAGGAGAAAAGCTCTGCCACGCTGCAATTGCCTTTAACCGGCTGCCGCTATCCATATTCCGTAGTTCGGCTAAAAAATTTTCCTCGGTAACGATGGACTCACTGCAGGAGGATAGGCCACCTTCCAGACACGCAGGTGTCTGGGGAATAAATGGAATCTCACGTCCGAAGTTGGCTGTAGAGATTGCGACGCCAACCAATGCAACCGAACAATGCCGCATGAACCGGGTCTTCATGGTTTTACGTCTCGCGGAAGAAATAACAGGGACACCATTGGGCATATTTATAGACCTGTAATAGCACTGTTTAAACCAATAACCATATATGACTTTGACAATTATAGAGGAGTGAGATAGGACAATGGTTTGAAAATACAAAATCTCCTTGTCTGGCAAAATAAAGCTGGCACGAGGTTGTCCGGAATTTTGTGTAAACGGGGTTTGGGTTAAAGGTTGTTCATCCGGTCCTCGAACTGGATAGTAAAGCGAGTCGGCGCCGCCTTCCAATCCCGAATCGGCATGGTCCATTTCCGACTGATGTTGCGCAGCGCCAGGTAGAACAGTTTCAGGAGCGCTTCATCGCTCGGAAAAGAGCCGCGGTTCTTGGTGATTTTGCGCAGACTCATGTTCACCGATTCGATCGCATTGGTCGTGTAAATGACCTTGCGAATCTCTGGCGGGTAGTCGAAGAACGGGATGATCCTCGGCCAGTTCCGACGCCAGGACTGACTGATCGGCAGATAGGCGTCATCCCACTTGTCCTCGAATTCACCGAGCATCTGCTCAGCCTCGTCCGCCGTGGCGCAGGTGTAAATCCGCTTCAGGTCGGCAGCGACCTCAGGCCGCATCTTCCACGAGACGTAATTCAGGCTATGGCGCACCAGATGGACGATACAAAGCTGGACGGCGGCATGGGGATACACAGCTTCGATGGCTTCCGGGAATCCCTTGAGGCCATCCACGCAGGCAATAAAGACATCCTGCACCCCACGGTTCTTCAACTCGGTGATGACCTGTAACCAGAACTTGGCCCCCTCAGTCTGTGCGATCCACAGGCCCAGCACCTCCTTCTCTCCGGCCATGTTGAGGCCGATGGCCAGATAGACGGCCTTGACCCGCACACTGCCATCCCTGACCTTCACGTGGATGCAATCGAGATAGACGATGGGGTAAATGCTGTCCAGAGGCCGGGACTGCCAAGCCTTGACCTCTTCGATCACAGCGTCGGTTACCGAGGAAATCAGTGTCGGTGACACCTCGGTGCCATACATCTCTTCAAGATGGGCCTGTATCTCGCGAACCGTCATTCCTCGGGCGTAGAGCGACAGAATCTTGTCGTCAAAGCCGCTCCAGCGGGTCTGGTGCTTCGGGATCAACTGCGGCTCGAACGTGCCGTGGCGGTCACGAGGAATCTCAATGGGCAGTTCGCCGAACTCGCCCTTCAAGGTCTTCCTGCTCTTGCCGTTGCGGGTGTTGCCGGCAGGATTCTCGACCGGCTCATTCTTCCCGTGGCCGAGATGGTCAGCCATCTCCGCTTCCAGTGCCTTCTCGACCAGCAGCTTGGTCAGTTGCTTGAGCAACCCATTCTCGCCAATCAGGTCTTCCGGCTTGCGGTAGTCAGCCAGCAGGCTGTCTAGTAACTCCTTGGGTACTGCTTTCTTTCCTACGGTCATCATCGCTCCTGGCAATGTGGCAGTTTCCTGCCAGGTGACCGTTTACACAAAAATTCTTACACACTCGGGACTTTCCTTTGAGGACCTTGCCGGCGGCACGGAAGTGACCGATGTTGGTCATGCAGGAGGCGCTCATTTGCCAACACTCGACTTCGTCGATCTTGGCGCCGGCGACTTCGGAGAGCGTGAGGTGCTCCCCGTAATCAGTGCCACAGGCAATTTAGTAAAGTCCGTTTTCGAGAAGGAGAATGGACTTGAAGAAGCGATTTTCAGAAGAGCAGATCATTGGTTTTTTGCAGCAGGC
>NZ_JAVBXX010000025.1 GCF_030824335.1 Azonexus sp. | reverse complement strand
GATTCGTTGGACCAGATTTCGGCCGGCGACATGCCCGGCTCTTCGGTCGGCACCTTGCGCAGATCGAAAATGGCGCCGACGCCGCCCGAGTGGGCCAGTTCCGGCAGGGCGTTGGAAACACCGCCGGCGCCGACGTCGTGTACCGACAGGATCGGATTGTTCTTGCCCATCTGCCAGCAGCGGTCGATGACTTCCTGCGCACGGCGCTGGATTTCCGGGTTGCCGCGCTGGACCGAGGCGAAGTCGAGGTCTTCGGCATTCGAGCCGGCCGTCATCGACGAGGCGGCACCGCCACCCAGACCGATCAGCATGCCGGGGCCACCGAGCTGGATGAATTTCGTGCCGACCGGGAAGGTTTCTTCCTTGAACGATTGCTCGGCCTGAATGGAACCCAGACCGCCGGCGATCATGATCGGCTTGTGGTAGCCGCGCACCGTGCCGGCAACGTCCTGCTCGTAGGTGCGGAAATAGCCGGTCAGATTCGGGCGACCGAATTCGTTGTTGAAAGCGGCAGCGCCGATCGGGCCTTCAAGCATGATGTCCAGCGCCGAAGCAATGCGCGACGGACGGCCGTAGGCGTGCTCCCAAGGCTGCGGCGCATCCGGCAGATTCAGGTTGGAGACCGAGAAACCGCAGAGGCCGGCCTTCGGCTTGGAACCCTTGCCGGTGGCGCCTTCGTCGCGGATTTCGCCGCCGCTACCGGTAGACGCGCCCGGAAAGGGCGAAATCGCGGTCGGGTGATTGTGCGTCTCGACCTTGGTCAGGATGTGGGTCAACTCTTCCTTGTAGGAATAGCCGCGGTCGGCATCCGGGTAGAAACGCTGGATGGTGGCGCCTTCGATGATCGAGGCGTTGTCGGCGTAGGCCATGACCGTGCCTTGCGGCGCAGCGGCATGGGTTTCGCGGATCATGCCGAACAGCGTCTTGTCCTTCTTCTCGCCGTCGATCACCCAGGAGGCGTTGAAAATCTTGTGGCGGCAGTGTTCGGAATTGGCCTGGGCGAACATCATCAGTTCGACGTCGGTCGGGTTGCGGCCGGCCTTGGTGAAGATGTCGAGCAGGTAGTCGATTTCGTCCTCGGACAGCGCCAGACCAAGCGAGCCGTTGGCTTCAACCAGCGCGGTTTTGCCGCCCTGGAGCACGTCGACCGTATTGAGCGGCTTCGGCTCGAAATGGCGGAACAGTTCGCTGGCGGCGTCGAAACCTGGCAGTACGGATTCGGTCATGCGGTCGTGCAGCAGGCCGGCGACGGTCTTCTTCTCTTCTGCGGTCAACGGGCGGTTTTGCTTCAAAACCACATGGAAGGCAACGACGCGTTCGATACGCTCGATGGCGTCCAGATCGCAGTTCCAGGCAATGTCGGTGGCCTTCGATGACCACGGTGAAATGGTGCCGATGCGCGGTGCGACCAGGAACAGTTCGCCGGCTTCGGCGCTGGCAGCCTTCTCCTCCAGCAGCGTCGCCAGCTTGGCGCGCTCTTCTGCGGTCAACGCCCGTTTCAGCGCAGAAATGTGCCAGAAATCAGCAACCACGGATTCGATATCGGCAACCGCTGCGGTCAAACGATTTGTCAGGCGTTGCAGACGGAAGGCGGAAAAGGCGGCGTCGCCCTTGAGGCAAAGAATGTCGGCCATGGGGAGTGAGGTCTGGTTAGGCGGAGAACCAAAGATTATACCCGAGCCGAGGAAAGCACCGAGTATTGGCTGACGCTGAGAGCATTGACCAAGCGCACTGCCTGACAAAAGCAGTCGACCAGGCAACGAAAATCAAGGATCATCGACGATGAAGGCTGGCTCAAAAATCGACCTGCAACGTGGCGCTCGATCAGCAACTATTGCACGCCCCCTTCCCTGCCATTTCGAAAAATCCACTCGCCCAAGAGTCAAAAATGTTCGGTTTTATCAAACGATTGATTGGCGGCAGCACCCCGCCAGAACGCGCGGCAAGTTCTGTGCGTTCCGCGCCGCAAACCCCAGTGCCCACCAGTGCGCCAGAAGCGCCCGCCCCGGTGCGCAACCGCCCGTCCGCAATTATCCGGCGCGAAGAAATCATCGATGAGAAAACCCGCATCTGCGGCTACCGTTTTTCAGCCCACAGCCCGGACTCAGCAGACCTTGCCGACCTCGAATCAACACTTGAGGCACTCTCCCAAGCTCAAGTTGCCGCCTTTGCCGAACGACGCATGACACTGATCCATCTACCGACAGAGGACTGGTCAACGCTAAATATTCAACCGATCGTCGGACCCAACACTGTTTTTGTTCTGCCCCTGCCAGAAAACTCCGGAGACATGACCAGCTGGTTGGCCGCCAGCACAATCATTGCCCAGGCTGGCGCCAAAATTGCTGCTTCCGGCAACGACATGCTCAATCAGCGCAGCCAGATCGTCGGCTTGATCGATTTCATTTGCATCGATTTTTCTGCCTACTCGCTCAAGCACCTTGAGCAAACCATCAGCAAACTGAAAGCACTTTTCCCCAAAGCCCGCCTGATTGCAGAAAACATCAGCCGCTGGCCGGAACAGCGTTACTGTATTGCCCACCGCATCAGTTATTGCCTGGGCACTTTTACCACTGCACCGGACGAACAGCAGCAATCCGGCGAAATCGGTCAAAGTCGCCTGGTACTCATTGAAATGCTCAATGGACTGCGCCAGGATGCCGATCTCGCCGACATTGCCGAACTGGCCAAACAAGACCCAGGCGTAATTGTCAAACTGATCGCCATGGCCAATTCGCCCATGCTCGGATTTGCTCAATCCATTACCAGCATTGATCAGGCAATCATCATTCTCGGCCGGGAACAGCTGTATCGCTGGATTTCCATCGGCATGTTCCGCATGGATGCAGGATCACCGCGTGACGACGTCCTGCTGGAACTGGCGCTGAGTCGGGGCCGCTTCCTGGAACTCATCGGCCAGTTGCATCATGGCAAGACAGCATGCGACGAACTATTCCTGCTCGGACTGCTCTCTCTGCTCGACATTTTGCTCGGCATTCCCATGCCCACCGTGGCCCAGCGAATCAATCTATCAACCGAACTGAGCGACGTACTACTGAACAGCAGCGGCCCGCTGGCGCGTTATCTGATGTTGGTCATCGCCATCGAAAAAGGCCATGGCGAAAATATCAGCCGGCTGGCCGGACAACTGGACATCGCCCTCGATATTATCGAAAGCGCATCAGCCGAAGCCCAAAGCTGGGCCGAAAACGCCTTGTCGAGCGGGAATCAGGCGCAATAACCCAGTGGCGGCAGTACGGCGAAATCATGCCGCGCCAGCCTGCCCCTTTGCATCTTCCGCTGCCGGCGGCTCTTCCTTGGCTTCCATGGACAGCGACATGCTGCTGGCGGTCGATGGTTCGCCCTTCTTGCTTTTCAGCTTGATCGCCAGACGCAGTTCGTTGGTTGAGTCCGCATTGCGGATGGCCTCTTCGTAACTGATATCACCCGCATCGTAGAGGTCAAACAGCGCCTGATCGAAGGTCTGCATACCAAGTTCTCGACTCTTGTCCATGATCGGCTTGATCGCAGCCGATTGCCCCTTCGACAACAATTCGGCGACCGTTGGCGTATTCAGCAGGATTTCGATGGCCGCCTTGCGCTTGCCGTCGAGCGAACGAACCAGCCGCTGCGAAATGACTGCCTTGAGATTGGACGCCAAATCCATCATCACCTGCGGTTTGCGCTCGTCGGGAAAGAAATTCACCACGCGGTCGAGGGTCTGATTGGCGTTATTGGCGTGCAAGGTGCCCATGCACAAATGGCCGGTTTCGGCAAAAGCCAGGGCATGCTCCATCGTTTCCTGATCGCGGATTTCGCCGATCAAGATGACGTCAGGCGCCTGACGCAGGGTATTTTTCAGCGCGTTATGCCAGGAATGCGTATCGACCCCGACTTCGCGATGCGAGACCAGACATTGCTTGGAAACATGAACATACTCGACCGGGTCTTCCACCGTAATGATGTGGCCGGGCGCACTGCTGTTGCGATGATCGATCATGCCGGCCATCGTCGTCGATTTACCGGACCCGGTGCCGCCAACAACCAGCACCAGACCTCGCTTGGCACTGATGACATCTTTCAATATCGATGGCAAACCCAGCTTTTCCAGACTGGGAATTTCGCTGGTGATGGTCCGGATGACCATGCTGACGGCTGCCTGCTGCAGAAAAACATTGACCCGAAAACGCGCCACACCGGGCAGCGAAATAGCGAAGTTGCACTCCATCTCACGCTCGAAATCCTCCCGCTGCGTGCGATTCATCAGGATCATGGCCAACTTGCGCGAGACATCGGCCGTCAGTTTCTGTGCCGTCAGCGCCTTCATCGTGCCATGCACCTTCATCGTCGGCGGAAAGTCGCGCGCGATGAACAGGTCAGAACCACCGCTCTGCACCATGGCCTTGAGCAGGTTGTGGATGTAATTCTTGAACTCGTCGCCAAGTATTTCTTCGCTGCTCATTTTTACCTCATGGATATGCGCTGCCACATGACGGCTATTCCGGGCCACCCCGTCAAAACTGGCCCGAGGTTAACCTTCAAGCCCCATCTCTTGCAACAGGGATAAAACTTTATTGCCTCTTGGATACTGGGGCAAGGTTTGATACATAATGAGCGACTGCTTACCCTATTCATAACGCATGTACCGACCGCGAAACGATCCTGCCCCATTATCCAGCGCCTTCCTGAAGTTGCCGGATACCTTGTTGCTGGTTTTCAACAAGGAAGGGCGTTTGAACATGATCAGCGACGCTTGGGTTGAAGCACTGGGTTATGACCTTGGTGAACTGGAACAGCACTGCTTTTTTGATCTGCTGTATGAAGATGATCGCGCCGAATGCCAGGAACGCCTGGCAAAAATGAGCGAGGAAGCCCCCACCCAACGTTTTTCCAGCCGCTGCTATCGCAAGGAAGGCGGCTATCTGGGCGTAGTCTGGAATCTGAGCTTCGAGGCGGAATCCGGCCTCTTCTTTGCTTCTGCCCACGAAACGGCCGTACACCTTTCTCCCGAAGAACCCCATCTGCCGGATGTGTTTGTCGACGGTCTGACCGGTTTACCCAACCGCAGCTTGTTTCTCGATCGCCTCGAACACACTTTTCGTCGTGCCGAGCGGCGCCAGGAAATGCAGTTTGCCGTACTGCATTGCGGCCTTGATCGCTTCAAGGTCATCAACCACAGCCTCGGCCATCGCATGGGCGACATGCTGCTGACCAGCGTCGCCAACCTGATCCGCAATACCATCCGACCGACCGACATGGTGGCCCGGCTGGCCGGCGATGAATTTGGCATCCTGCTCGAAGACATCCGCGACGTCAGTTCGACCCTGCATGTCGTCACCCGCATTCTGCAAAAACTGCAATTGCCCTTCATGCTGAACGAACATGAAGTATTCAGCACCATTTCCTTCGGCATCGTGGTCAAAGGCGAGGAATACCAATTGCCGGAGGCCATGCTGCGCGATGCCAACCTGGCCATGGTGGGCGCCAAGGAACTGGGCGGCGGCGCCTACATGGTGTTCAACAAAGGCATGCACGACCAGGCGGTACGCCGCATGGAACTTGAAATGGATTTGCGCCACGCACTGGAGCACAACCAGTTCGAAGCCTACTACCAGCCCATCGTGAACCTGAAACTCGGCACACTCGCCGGATTTGAAGCGCTGGTGCGCTGGAACCACCCGGAGAAAGGCCTGATTTCTCCGGTCGAATTCATTCCGGTCGCCGAAGAAACCGGCATGATCATCCCGCTCGGCCGCTGGATGCTGCAGGAAGCCTGCCGGCAACTCAAGCACTGGCAAACCACCCTGCCCGGCACGCAGGATCTGACGGTCAGCGTCAATCTTTCCTGCAAACAGGTACTAAATGCCAAACTGCTTGACGACGTACGAGACGCCTTGGCAAACAATGGTCTGACAGCCCAATCGCTGAAGGTGGAAATCACCGAAAGCGCAATGATGCAGGACACCGAGCGCGCCATTTCCCTGCTCGAACAATTGCAGGCGATGGGCATCCGCATCCTGCTTGACGACTTCGGTACGGGTTACTCATCGCTCGCCTATCTGCACCGCCTGCCGATCGATACCCTGAAAGTCGACCGCTCATTCATACGCCATCTGCATGAAAAAGGCACGGACCGGCACTTTGTCGAAACCATTGTCCATCTGGCGCAGCGACTGCAGCAGGATGTCATCTGCGAAGGGGTAGAACTGCAGGAACAGGCCGACATCCTGGCGGCGATGGGCGTGGGCTATATCCAGGGTTTCCTGTACTCCCGCCCGGTGGTCGCCAATGAGGCAACAATGCTGATCCTGACCGGCCTCACCCCAAAAAACTGAGCGCCGCAAAAACCTCAGTCCTTGCTGTCATGGGCAGCACTCAGCTTTTCCGAAACGTACTCGCCGCGTGCCGTCGAATCGTTCTGCCGTTCGTTCTGCACGCACCAAGCAAAAAACTCTTCAGGAACGATCTGACATTCGAGCGCCATCACGCCGGAACGCTGAAAATTGCGCCGGGCGGCAACGGCCATCGTCTTCCACTTCTCGAAGGAATCTTCGAAACATTCGGGGTCGACCGCAGTCGCCTTGACCTGGGCCCAGGTCTCCGGGGTATACCAGGTCACGCCAATCACCATAGACTGGCTACGGCGCTTGGCCTTGATACTTTGATAAAGCGTTGGTTTTCTCATGATGGGAATGACTGCGTGAGTTGTTGATGGAACGCAAGCCATTAAGCAACAAGACCCTACTCAACACAAGGCCTTTACCCTGAATCCACGTTAAAGAACCATGCAAACCATCACCAGAAACCAGGCCGTCCGCGAATGCACCGGCTATGCCTGCATCGGACTGTACAACCCGAAAGGCCCGGAAAACGTCGGCGCCATCATGCGCGCAGCCGGCTGTTACGGCGTCAATTCGGTGTTTTACACCGGCAAACGCTACGAACGGGCGGCCGAGTTCCGCACCGATACCAAACAGGTCCATCTGCAATTACCACTGATCGGTGTCGATGATCTGCAACAGGTCATCCCCTTCGGCTGCACGCCGGTCGCCATCGAAATCCATCCGGATGCAAAGCCGCTCACCGAATACCAGCACCCGGAACGCGCCTTCTACATCTTCGGCCCGGAAGACGGCAGCCTGAAAAAGAATGTGACGTCCTGGTGCAAGGACATCATCTACATCCCGACGCACGGCTGCATGAATCTCGCGGCCACCGTCAATGTCGTGCTTTACGACCGCATGCTCAAAGCCGGCGGCTGGCGCGTCAAGGCCGACTAAGGCGGATCACGACCGAGGCCGGCACAAAATGCCAGCCTCCCGATTTTCGCGGTCAACCCGTTATAAACAGGGAATTTTTCCGGTCGACCGTAAAAATTGCCGCTTTTCCGTACCTCGGAACGTAACGGCTTGTCGCCCCAACCTTGCTGGATAAGGCTCGGCACCAAAACATGGGGCATTTTTTCCACATGGCATTGATATTGCAATTGCACTCCACCACGAGCAGAAGATTCAGACGGGAGGACAACAATGAGCATCACGGCCATCACATCTTTTTACGCCGCCAACGCCGCAAGCGCAGTGCGCAGCACGAGCGCCAGTGCAGCGAGCAAGCCAAGCACGGCAGGCACAAGCAGCGCACCAACGAGCGAAAGCACGACAGTGCATATCTCGAATGAAGCCCGGCAGGCAGCGGCAAGGGAGGGCGGCATCGCCATCCCGGAATCCGTCCGCCAGTCGATACTGGCCGAACAGAACCGGGTTTTTCCGCAGGATATTCTCGACGAAGCACAGGCCCGGCTTCAGGCCAATCCGGGTATTAGTGGCAACAGCAGTAGCAGCGCCACGCCGGGCCTGGGCAATCTGCCCCTGTTGCCGGAAAACGAAGCACTCCTCAAGCAGATCAAGCAAGAAATGCACGCTGCCCATGCCGCCAGTACCGAAGGCACCGATATAACCCCCTATTTCCGCCTGATCATGGCCGTCCAGAGCGAAGGCTGGAAATCGCCGATGACGATGGAAGACGCACAGCGCGAAGTCGACATCTCCCAGGCCATGGCCAGGCTGACGCCAGCATCAAGCGCTGCGCCGCTGAGCGAAGCCGAACAATGGCAAAAGGACAAGGCGACAATGGCGCAATTCGAACAGGAACGCGCCGGAAAAATTCCCGACCAATGGAAGCAGCGCTGGCAGGAAGCCAAGCTGAGCATGCCGGAAACCACCAGCACGCCCTTCCCGCAATCCATCTGGCTCGGCCTGGCCAAGTCCGCCGGGATCAGCGAAGACGAATTCCTCGGCAAGGCGCGCGAACTAGCCGGCAAATACTCGGGCAACAGCTTTTTGCAAGCCGTTGAAAGTTTCGTCAGCGAACGTTACTCGGCCAGTTCCGGGAAGACGCAAACAAGCTGAGGCTGTAACAGCCGGGCGAGCGCAAACAATGCCCACTGCGACAAAGGCGCTTTGCCGTTTAAACTTCGCCCTTTCCCATTCAGCAGCCCGGCATGCGCATCCTCCATACCTCCGACTGGCACCTCGGCCAGCACTTCATGGGCAAGAGCCGGCAGGCCGAACATCAGGCGCTGATCGGCTGGCTGCTTGAACAGGTGGCAACGCAGGACGTGGATGCGGTAATCATCGCTGGCGACATCTTCGACACCGGCACGCCACCCAGCTACGCCCGCGAGTTGTACAACCAACTCGTCGTCCGCCTGAACCAGGCCGGCGTCGCGCTGCTGCTGCTCGGCGGCAACCACGACTCGGTCGCAACACTAAGCGAAAGCCGCGAACTGCTGGCACACCTGGGGACCACGGTGATCGCCGCCACACATGAAGACCCGGCCACGCAAGTGATCGTGCTGCCGCAGCGCAACGGCGAACCCGGCTGCATCGTTTGCGCCATCCCCTTCGTCCGCCCGCGCGACGTGCTGCAAAGCCAGGCCGGACAAAGCGCCGAGGACAAGCAGCAGTCGCTGCAACAAGCGATCCAACAGCACTATGTTGCGGTCGACGCCGCCGCCCGGGCAAAAATGGCCGTGCTGGCAATGAAGCTGCCGATCATCGCCACCGGCCACCTGACCACGGTCGGCGCCAGCAGCAGCGAATCGGTGCGCGAAATCTACGTCGGTGCGCTTGAAGCCTTCCCGACCAGCGCCTTCCCGCCGGCCGACTACATCGCGCTTGGCCACATCCACCGGCCGCAGAAAGTCGGCGGGCTGGAGCACATCCGCTATTGCGGCTCGCCGATTCCGCTCGGTTTTGACGAAGCCAGGCAGCAGAAGGAAATGCTGCTGGTCGACCTCGACAGCGACGGTTTGCAAGCGGTCACCGTGCTGCCGGTGCCACGCTTTCAAGGCATGGTCGCGATCAGCGGCAACCTGGAAACCCTGGCCGGTGCCATCGGCGCAGCGGCCGCCGAAGGCACGCGTGAATGCCCGGCCTGGCTCGAAGTCACCGTCGCCGACGACGACTACCTGGCCGACCTGCCGGCGCGCATCGAAGCGCTGACTGAAGGCTGGCCGGTCGAAGTCCTGCGCATCCGCCGCCAACGTGGCAACGCCGCGACCAGCCTGCAGGCAGAAGCCAACGAAACGCTGGACGAACTCAGCCCGCACGACGTCTTCGCCCGCCGCCTGCAACAGGAGGCGTTGGGTGACGACATGCAAGCGGCGCTCAATGAACGCTACCGCGCCGTTGTCGCGGCCCTGACCGACAGCGAATGAAAGCTCATCGCATCGGTCGATGCAGGCTTTCGGCAAACGCAGCAATCAGGCAAAGCGCTGCCGGCGCAACGCTATCGCCAGCATAAGCGGCCACCAGACGAGAACGCGGCAGGCTCGGCAAAGCGATACCGGCACAGGAATCAACCGCCAGCAGCCCGTCACCCAACAAGCTTTCGGGCAGGACACCCAGCCCCAAGCCGTGGCGTAGCGCGTGCCGCAAGCCGGTCGTGCTGCTACCGGAATAATGCACACGCCAGGCGATACCGGCTTGGGCCAGAGCCGCCGTCGCCGCCATGCGAAACACGCAATTTTCACCAAACAAAGCCAATGGCAAGACGCCGGCATCGGCTGGCAAGGTATCGCGGTAGGCCTCACCGGCCACCCAGCACAGTGGCTCGTCGCGCAGCACCTCGAACTCACCGCCAACGACCTCACTACAATCCTTGTAGATCGCTACATCGAGCCTGCCCTCCGCCAGCGCAGTGCGGAGCAAGATCGACGCTTCCGCCAGAACGGACAAACGCAAGCCTGGGTAGCGCGCCCGGAACAGCGGCAGCGCAGCGGGAAACACCTGCTCCATCAATTCTTCGGGCAATCCGATCCGCAGGCTGCCAGTCACGGCATTGCGGGCCAGGATCGCGCAGGCTTCGTCGTTGAGCCGCAGCATCTGCCGCGCGTAAGCCAGTAACGCATTGCCTTCGGCGGTCGGCCCGTCTACGCGCCCCTGCACTCGCTGCAACAAGGTCTGCCCCAGCGTCTGTTCGAGCCGCTTGATCTGCAGGCTGACGGCGGATTGTGTCCGGCCAAGCTGTTCCGCCGCGATGGAAAAACCGCCCTGTTCAACAATCGCGACAAACGCGCGCAAGGCATCAAGGTCTAGATGGCGGAGCGACATCGCACAATCCTATTTTTAATTCATATTAATAACCAATATTAATCAATTTTCAAAATAATGAAAGCCAACGTACAGTCACTTCACCCCATCCAGACAAGGAGAACGTGATGCCCTACCTGCACCTCACCCTCGGCCAGACGATTCCCGCTGAAGCCCAACAGCAACTCGCCAGCCGCAGCACCGCATTGCTGCAGCAACTGCTGCACAAACGCGCCGAAGTCACCGCTGTCCGCATCGAATGCACGGCGGACGCCTGGTTCATCAACGGCGATAAACCCGCTGCAGCGTTGCAGCCCTGTCACGGTGAAGTCTGCATCACTGCCGGCAGCAACAGCACCGAAGAAAAAGCCGCCTTCCTTGCTGCCTTGCATGCGCTGCTCGGCGAAATTTGCGGTCCTTTGCCCGAAGCCAGCTATCTGGTCATCCGCGAGATCGCCGCCACCGACTGGGGCTACGACGGGAAAACCCAGGCCAGCCGGCTGGCGGCACGCCAATCCACTTGATCCGCCGGCAATGCCTTTCCATCCAACTGCTCTGGCCTTTGTCGCCCTGTATGGTGCCGGCTTCGTCGGCGCCAGACTCGGGCTACCGCATGCCCCACCCTTCGCCTTTCTCGCACTCCGCTTTGCCATTGCGGCAAGCTTGCTGGCAATCCTGGCCAAGCTGTTTGCTGCGCCCTGGCCGAGCCAGGTTCGGGAATATCGCCATATCGCCAACGCCGGCTTCCTGACCGTGGGTGTTTTTTCGGCCGGCGTTTTCTACAGTATCGCACTGGGTCTGGCACCAGCAGCCTCTGCGCTGATCATTGCCCTGCAACCCATCCTGATTGCCGTCGCCGCCCCCAGTTTACTCGGCGAATGCATCGGCCAACACCGCTGGCCAGGCCTTTTGCTGGGACTGGCAGGCGTCTTCCTGGTCTTACGTGAAGGTATCGGCGAGCAAGCCACAACGATGCTGCCAGTGATGCTGTCGGTCGTGGCGCTGCTCGGGCTAAGCGCAGGCAACCTGTATCAAAAATCCCGCTGCAAGACGATGCATCCATTCTCTGGAGGCGCCATTCAGTGTGCGGTTTGTGCGGCAGCCTGCCTGATCGCTTCCCTGTTCTCCGAAGATATGCCCATCACCTGGACAGGCGAATTCGTTGTCGCCTTGCTTTGGATGGCGGTTGTCGTCTCGGTAGGTGCGGTGAGCCTGCTGGTGATTTTGATCCGTGATGGTGAAGTCAGCCGCGTCGCCGGCCTGTTCTACCTCGTTCCAGTCTCCGCCGCCATTTGTGCGTGGTTGCTATTCGATCAGCAAATCGGCCCGGCCCAATGGCTGGGTATCGGAATCGCCGCTTGCGGTGTGGCCCTGGCCAACCGCCGCTGAATCTCCTCTTTTTTCGACTAACGCCCCCTGCGGCCTGGCGCCAACAGTAAAATCGGCCCTTCGATGGATGCCCTTACCCAGGCGCGAAGCCAAGCCGAATGAAAATCCTCACCCTGCGCCTGAAGAACCTCAATTCGCTGAAAGGCGAATGGACCATCGATTTCACCAAGCCGCCGTTCACCGACAACAGCCTGTTCGCCATCACCGGCCCGACCGGTGCCGGCAAGTCGACGCTGCTCGATGCCATCTGCCTCGCCCTCTATCACCAGACACCGCGCCTGAAGACCATCTCGGCGTCCGACAACGACATCATGACGCGGCACACCGCCGATTGTCTGGCCGAGGTCGAGTTTGAAGTCAAGGGCGCCGTCTACCGCGCCTTCTGGAGCCAGCGCCGGTCGCGCGACAAGATCGACGGCGCGTTGCAGGCGCCCAAGGTCGAACTCGCCACCGGCGACGGCACCATCCTCAGCACACAAACCAACGACAAGCTGAAGCGCATCGCCGAGATCACCGGCCTCGACTTCCCGCGCTTCACGAAGTCGATGCTGCTTGCCCAGGGCGGCTTTGCAGCGTTTCTGAATGCCAGCGCCAACGAACGCGCCGAACTGCTGGAAGAACTGACCGGTACCGAAATCTACGGCGAGATCTCGCGCAAGGTTTTCGAACAGGCGCGCGAAGCCAAAAGTCAGCTCGACCAGTTGAAAGCCCGCGCCGACGGCATGGAACTGTTGAGCGATGAGCAGCGCGCCGCCATGCAAATGGAAGTCGCCCGCCTCGACAGCCAACTCGCCGACCTCCAGCGCCGCCACCAGCAGACGCAAAGCCAGCGCCAGTGGCGTCTCGATCTGACGCAAGGCGAACAGGAAATCAAAACCGCCGAAGTCAGGCAACAGGAAGTCGACGCCGCGCTGACCGCCGCCGCGCCGGAACTTGCCAAGCTCGCCGCCAGCGAACCGGCCGAAGCGCTCAAGCCGCTGCATTTGCAGTGGCAACAGGCCGGCACCGCCTGCGCCCAAAGCGAAAACGAACTCAAGACCCTGCACGCCGAGCGCGTGACACGACAAGGCGAACAGTTCGCCCAGCACCTCGCCGCCGAACACTACAGCGCCCAGGTCGCCGCGCAAACGCAGCAGGCCCTGCAACAAAGCCAGCGCGAAGCCAAACAACTCGACGACTTCTGCACCGCTCATCCGCAACACGCCCAACTCGGCGAACGCCTCGGCGTCTGGCGCCAGCAGTTCGACCAGCGGGCCAAGCTAGGCCGCGACCTCGCCACCCAGCAACAGGCGCAGCAGAAACTCGAACAGGAACAAGCTGAAACCGCGCGCCAGCTCGCCGCGCAGAATCTTGCGGTCGACACTGCAAACAAGGCAAAAACCACTGCCGACGCCGCCCTGGAAAAAATTCAGGCCGAGCAGAACCAACGCCTCGCCGGCCAGACGCTGGCCGAACTTCGCGCCCACTGGCAACGCGAACAAGCCAACCTCGCCCGCTGGCAACAACGCGAAGCCCTCGCCCAGCGCCGCCGCGAACTGGCCGAGTTGCAAACGACGCAGGCCGCGCAACTGCAACAGGGCGAACAGAAGATCGCCGCCCAGGAAAAGCTGCTGATCACCCTGCGCGAGCAACACAAGGAACTTGCCGGCCAGGTCGCCGACAAGCAGAAGCTGCTCGAACAGGAACGCCGCATCCAGAGCCTGGAGCAACATCGCCAGCAACTGCAGCCCGGCGAAGCCTGCCCGCTATGCGGCGCCCATGAGCACCCGGCCATCGCCGCCTACGCCGCGCTCGACGTTTCCGCCACCGAAACCGCGCTCAAGGAAAAGCAGACGGCGCTCGAAACGCTGACCCAGAAAGGCCAGCAACTGCGTGCCGAACAAGCCGCCGCACAAGCCACGCAAAAAAGCGGGCTGGAGCAGCAAGCCAGAACGACACTGGAAAGCGCCCGCCTGCAGAACGAATGGCAGGAAAGCATCGCCGAACTGCCCGCAAACACACTTGCGGTCGACGCCTGGCAGAACGCAGAAACCCTGGCCACCGCGCGCGCCGCCGCCGAACAGGCGCAAACCCGACTCGCCGCCCGGATGCAAGCCGCCGATCAGGGCGAGCAGGCGCTGAACGCCGCCCGCAAGACCGCCACCGACGCCGCCCAGGCGCTGCTCAACGCCGGCAACCAGCAGAAACTGCTGCAACAGACGACGCAAGCCAACCAGACCCGTCAGGCCGAGATAAACAAAACCCTGCAGGCCATCGCCCGCGAACAGGCCGAACTCGACGCCAGACTGGTCGAAACGCTGAACGAAATCCCGCCCGATCCCGCCACTTGGCTAGGCGAACGCGACGGCGAATGGCAACACTGGCAGCAAACGCAGAAACGCCGCCAAGAACTGGCCGCCCTTCTCGTCCAGCAACAGGAACGCTACGACGCAGCACAAACCCAGGCCGCGCAATGGGCGGAACGCCGGAAAAACTGCCCGGAAACCCCGTCGCCCCTGGGGCCAGCCTCTGAATTCATGGTCGCAGAAATCCCGGTCACCGACGACCCGGCCACCGCCCTCACCCGCAGCACCAACTGCATCGCCGATCTGACCCAGCAACTCGCCGCCCAACAAGGCCGCCAAACACAACTCGAAACCAACCTCGCCCAACAGCAAAAGGCCTTCGCCGAAGCCTCGACCGCCTGGCAAACCGCCCTCGCCGCCAGCCCCTTCGCCGATCTCGCCGCCTACAGCACCGCGCTGCTGCCGGCCGAAGAACGCCAACGCCTGCTGCAACTGAAGGAAACCCGGCAACTGGCCAAACAGCAAGCCGAAGCCGTACTCAAGGCAGCCCGCGAAAAGCTCACCCGCCTGCAAGCCAGCGCCGACGAAACACCCATCCCGCCGCTACCCGAACTCGACGAAACCCTCACTCAACTCGACACCCAGCGCCGCCAACTCAGCGAACAACTCGGCGCCCAGCGCGCCCTGCTCACCCGCGACCAAGAGGCGCGGCAAAGCCAGCAGGCGCTGTTCGCCCAGATCGCCGCGCAAACTGCCGAAACCGACATCTGGCAACGCCTCGACAGCCTGATCGGCTCAGCCAGGGGCGACAAGTTCCGCAAGTTCGCCCAGGGCCTCACGCTCGACCACCTGCTGCACCTGGCCAACGGCCACCTCGCCCGCCTGCACGGCCGCTACCTGCTGCGCCGCAAAAGCACCGGCGAACTCGAACTCGACATCGTCGACAGCTGGCAGGGCGAAGTCGCCCGCGACACCCGCACACTCTCCGGCGGCGAAAGCTTCCTGGTCAGCCTGGCGCTGGCGCTCGCCCTGTCCGACCTGGTCAGCCACAAGACCAGCATCGACTCGCTGTTCCTCGACGAAGGTTTCGGCACACTGGATTCCGACACCCTGGAAACCGCCCTGAACGCCCTCGACACGCTCAACGCCAGCGGCAAGATGATCGGCGTCATCAGCCACGTCGAAGGCATGAAGGAACGGATTCCGGCGCAGATTCGGGTGGAAAAAGGCGGTGGAGTCGGATATTCGCGTCTGAGGATTTAACCGGCAGAAAAACTGCGGTCGACAGGAAAAATGCCCGATTTTCTGCGTTGACCGCAGATATCCCTGCCTACCAGCCCATCTGATCGGCGATTTGATTCCACCACCCAGTGGCATGCATTTTGCGTAATTTCAAATGCATGAATTAAGGAGTCGACAATGATCATCCAGGGCTACAACAACATCACTGCCATTTATGGCAAGAGCCAGAAACCTGTAATCGAGCGGCAAAGCATGCCGGCAGCAACGGCAAACCTTACCGATAGGGTCAGCATTTCAGATGCCGCCAAATCCCTATCATCCGAAACCCAAAACCTTTCCCAGACAAGCAGCGATCAGGCAACTGGCAGCAGAGGAGGAACGCACCTTCTCTGGCAAAGCGGCGTTATCGACACCGCCAGGGAGTTTCCGGCATGGGGTGAAAAATTCGCCCATGACTTCGCCTATGACGACGGCTATCAAACCAATGGCCCGCTGGTCGACATCACCAACTACCCGACCATGCGCTATACCTACACGGGCGAACTCGTCACCGACAAGAATCTAGCCGAATTCAAGGCAGAAGCGGCGATTGCCAGAACAGAGCGCATTGCCTTATACGAGGCAGAAAAAGCCGATGGCACTGCCGATCCGGAAATCATTGAAAAGCTGTTCCGGCTAACTGACTCCCGGTCAGACAGCTACCTCAATATTGTCGGCTGGGAACGCGCCACAAACCACTCTTCAACTGCAGAGAAGAATGCGATTGCCGCAGATACACAACGTCAACATGCTACTCAATGACCACCACAAAAATGTGGCTGGGCTACGATTTCGAAGATTCAGATAGGGAGTCATCGCAATGATCATCCAAGGCTACAACAACATCGCTGCCGTTTATGGCAAAAGCCAGAAACCCGCGAGCGAGCGGCAAAATATGCCGACAGCAATGGCAAACCTTGCCGACAGGGTCAGCATTTCAGATGCCGCCAGAGCGCTTTCTGAAAGCCAGCGCACCGTTACACAAACCAGAACCCCTGTCCAAGAAGAGGTGTTGCGTGCAGCAAGCTCAGACCGCGCAAGCGCAGAAAAAATAGCCTACCAAATGACAGCTGCACCAAGCCAAATATGCTATTCCAGCATCTACGACATGGGCCCCGATGGGAAGTTGAATAAGCTAGCCAGTTCAGGACGGATGATTGATCAGAACTTCAGAGACAGGTTCGGTCAAGAGGCATCGATAGTCGACGCACAGATTAAAGCCATGTATGACTCTGAAAAGGCGAAAGGAACCGATCCCGTGCAAATTATCGGCATGATGTTCGATCACATAAATTCACAGTCTAGCGACTACCTTGAAGCGACGGGTTGGGGATGGAGCGACGGGGTGCGGGTGATAGGGTAATCGGTGTCAGGTTAATTACTTCCGGCGTGAAACTGTGAAACTTGGGACAGACCACGGTGTGTCTCTCGCCGCTCAAAATTGACCAACCGTAATCGAACGACTACACTTTACCCATGTACTCGATCAAGCCCCTCCCCGAGTTCACCGCATGGCTGAATGGCCTCAAGGACGGCATGACGCATCGCCGTCTGGCGCGCCGGCTGGAGAAAGCCCAGAAGGGAAATCTTGGCGATGTGAAGGCGGTCGGTGACGGCGTGTTTGAGATGCGAGAGCACTTCGGGCCGGGCTGGCGGATGTACTACGTGCAACGCGGCGAGGTGCTGATTGTGATGCTGGGTGGTGGTGACAAGGCCACGCAGACCGCTGATATTGCCAAGGCCGTCAGGTTGGCCGCCATGCTGGAGGATTGAACGATGACCCGGAAAATTAAAATCACCGATCTGCCCGAGTTCGATATGGCAGAGCATTTGCCGGACGAGCAGTCCGTTGCCGAATATCTGACTGTGGTACTGGAAGAAAACGATCCGGCGGCACTGGCGGATGCCTTGGGCACCATTGCCCGGGCACGCGGCATGAGCGACATTGCCAAAGCCTCGGGGATTACTCGCGAAGCGCTCTATAAAGCGCTGCGCCCGGATGCCAGCCCGCGTTTTGAAACCATCAGCAAGGTTTGCGCAGCGCTCGGCGTTCGCCTGGTAGCCCAACCGATTCACGCACAGTCGTAGGAGCTTTATTCCGACATCAAGCCGATCAAAGCTGACTCAGCAATTCCATTTTCTTGGTGGTGAACTCCTGCTCGGTCAGGATGCCTTTTTGAAAGAGATCGGCCAGTCGTTCGATTTTGGCAAAGACATCGCCTTCCTGGGCCGTTGGCGCTGGCTGGGTCGGCGCTTCATTGAAGTTTTGGGCTGGCGCGCTGAAGTTTTGCTGCGGTTGTTGCTGCAGGTAGCCGTTGATGCTGATGACCGGCAGGCTGCTGACGCTGATCGTTCCATACTGGCTGCTGAAAGTCATCGAGTCGTTGCCGCCCTGTTGCTGTGAAACGCCGCCGATCTGGTTGTCCAGCGTGTCGTAGACCGTAACTTGGCCGCCGATGTCGACGACCAGGCAAGTTTTCAATTCACTCCGACCCCATTGATTAGGATTCAGGTGTAGAAAAAATTACTGCGGTCGACATGAAAAATTGGGGATTTTTCGCGTCGACCGCAAGCGCCAACAACTCCCCTGCTAGCGCACTTGGCATTTGACTCCCGTACCGAATGGAATGCTTTTTGCATCATTGCAAACGCATATCAGAGGAGTCAAAAAATGATCATTCAAGGCTTCAATCAAATCGCTGCTGCGTACGGCAAAACCCATTCCGCTACGCCGGCGCGGCAAAGCATGCCGAGCGCAGCGGCAAACCTTGCCGACAAGGTCAGCATTTCCGATGCCGCCCGTGCACAATTCGACGCGGCGAAAAAAACGACCACAAGCGCCGAAGTGCAGCAGAAAATCGCTGAAATCAAGTCACGACCGAACGTCGAGCGTTCGCCGGCCGATTTTGAATACCTGGAAAAACACGACCAGCGTTACGGCGAATTGCTCGAGAAAATCAAGACAAATGGCATGAACGGCTGGGAAGCGCTGACGGCAGACGAGTTGGATTACATGCAGAAGGCCAGCGGCATGGTCAATACCATGGCCTACCTGTCCTCCGGTGAGAAAGCACTGTTCGACGAAATGGTCGCGCAGGGCAATCGTGAGGCAGCCACCGGGCTGCTGCTGGTCGGCATGTCGCGCATCGGGATGGACGGCCAGCAAGTCACGCTGCCCAATGGCCAGCGTTTCGACCCGGCCGACACGGAAGTTACGGCGGCCAATGTCCGAAATCTCTTCAAATACCTGTTCGTCGATTCGAGCGGCAACGGCACTACCGATCAGAGCTTTGAGGCGCTGGCTTCGTATCTCGACAAACGAGAGGCTGCAGAACAACACAAGAATCAGGTTTAATGGCTCATTGGCCTCCTTTCCCAAACACGGAGCATTTCCTGCATGTTTTTCGCCATTATTTTTCTGAGCCTGGCCGCTCTGGGCAGCTACCTGTTCCCGGCATGGTCCTGGGCCGCAATTCTCGGCACCGCCTTCGGCTGCGTCGCCATGCTCCGACTGCTACTGCTTCTCGGCGAGCGCCAAGGCAAGCCGGCGGAAAAGAGCGATCCGTCGTGACGCCATCGAGCCCTGGCGAAAAATGCCCTGTTTTTGCGGTCGACCGCAAAATTTCGCCCTTTTTCAGCCCCGCCCTGGCTGCAATCAAGCACGAAGAGACGCTATGAGCTCACTGACCATTCGCCCCATGAGCCGGGATGAAATCCCCTGGGCCATCGAACAGGCTGCCCGGGAAGGCTGGAACCCGGGGCTTCATGATGCCGTTTGTTTCTACCAAGCCAATCCGGAAGGATTCCTGATCGGCCTGCTGGATGGTCTGCCCATCGGCTGCATTTCTGCGGTGGCCTATCCGGAAAACTTCGGTTTCATCGGCCTCTACATCGTGCTGCCGGAACAACGGGGCCGGGGTTATGGCATCCAGTTATGGCAGGCGGCCATGAGGCGACTGGCCGGGTATAACGTGGGCCTGGACGGGGTGGTGGCCCAGCAGGCCAATTACGGCAAATCCGGCTTCCGGCTGGCCTATCGAAACATTCGCTACGAAGGCATCAGTGCCAACATGCCGCCGCCCGCCAGCTTGCACCCCCTGCACCAGATCGCCCCCGAACTGCTGGCGGCTTACGACCGGCAGGTTTTCCCCGCATCGCGACCTGATTTTCTCCGTGCCTGGGTGGGCTTGGCGGGTAGCCGGGGTCTGGCCTGTATGGCACATGGGGCATTGCAGGGCTACGGCGTGATCCGTCCCTGCCGCCAGGGTTACAAAATCGGCCCCCTGTTTGCCGACACGCCAGCCCTGGCCGAGTCAATTTACGCCGGGCTGACGGCTCCGCTACCCGACGGCAGCCCGGTGTTTCTGGATGTACCGGAGAACAATCCCGCCGCACTGGCCCTGGCAGAATCTCGGGCGATGACCCGGGTTTTCGAGACGGCACGGATGTACACCGGCGCTTTCCCTGCACTGGCTCTGGAAAAACAGTTCGGCATCACGAGCTTCGAACTGGGTTGATCTGGTAAATTCCTGCCCGACAAACACTGACACGATCGGCCTCCCATGATCTTCCTTTTACCAACCGACAAGCCGCCCTGCCGATGAGTCCCGGAAATATCCGCCGTCACCTGGCCAGCGAGCTTGCCGCCGCGGCCGATGCCTATCAGGTAGCCGAAGTCATCCCGCACTGCCCTGAGTGCAGCAAGCCGTGCTGCCGTCTCGACCCGCTCGTTCTCGAACTGGAGTGGAAACAGATCAAGTCGTTCTGGCGGCTGGACGAATCGCGTCCGGCCTTCGACCGGCGGCTCGCCTCGGGCCAAGGTCCGGAAGAAATTCGTGCCGGCAACGGGCTTTACTACGTCCATGGCAAACCCTGCCCTGCCTACGACCAAGCCGGCCGCTCGTGCCAGGTTTATGGTCAGGCGCTCAAACCTGTTGGCTGCTCGGACTTCCCGGTCTACGAAAATGAAGGTGCCGTCATCGCCGACCTGCGTTGCGAGGCCGTCGACCGTGCGGCACTAACGGCCTGGATGGCGCGCGCGCTCGGGCCAGAGTTTCGTATCGTCGACTCGGCTGACGAAGAATTCCCCTTCCTGGTCACTCTGTCGGTGAAACGGAAGAAGCTTCCCGGCGAACGCACGGGCAAGACACCGGCAAAGACCAGGCGCACCTGATCCCAAACAAACCACGGCAGCCTGAAAAATGCCCGATTTTGCGGTCGACCGTAAAAATCGGGCATTTTTCACAGGCTCTCATGAAAATCTTTCAATCAAGGCTTTGCTACGCCTGATGCGCCCTGAAAAGACGATGCGCATTACACTCGGCCTGTCGCAATCTCACCGGAAATCATCATGTATCGCTTGCCTACCCTGTTGCTCAGCGCATTACTCGCCGCCTTCGCCCTGCCGGCGGCGGCCGAGGAAATCGGCTGCAGCACGACCGAATGGAAATTGATCGGCGCCAATCATCGCGTCTGCGTTTATGCCTACGATGATCCGAAGATTCCCGGCGTCACCTGCCATGTCAGCCAGGCGCGCACCGGCGGCATCAAGGGCAGTTTCGGGCTGGCCGAAGATCCGTCGCAGTTTTCGCTCGCCTGCCGCCAGATCGGCCCGATTACGCTGCCCGCCAAATTGCCGGAACGGGAAACCGTATTCAGCGAAGACACTTCCCTGCTCTTCAAGGAAACCCAGATTCACCGCCTGTACGATGCCAAGCGCAAGGTGCTGGTTTATCTTGGCATCAGCCGCAAGATCATCGCCGGGGCGCCGACCAATGCGATCTCGACCGTGCCGATCCAGCCCTGGCCTGCCGCCAAGGCACCTTGACGAATTGGCGCACTTGACCGGTGCGCTGTAACGCACCGGTCAAGTGCCCTTTTGTTCCCCGCCCCAGTACCAAACGCGCCTTACCTCATGGAACGATAGTTGCGTGCCGTAAAGCAGGTACAGGATGGAACCGGGAGAACAGCATGACCTGCCGACTCAACGAAGAAACCATGTTCTGGATACGCCTCGCCGCTTTTGCGAATTTGTCAGAGCAGATACTCTGCACCGGTGCATCGCTGGCCGATGCCGAAGAATTACTGCTCGGCTGGCAACTGCCAGGGGAACTGCCCTCACGCTTCGCCTGCCTGACCGGCGGTATCGCAAATGCAACAGCCAGGGTTTGATCCTGGCTGCGCCATTCGCTTATTTGCCTGAATCCGGCACGAATTTCAGCACATTGCCGTTGATGCAATAGCGCTTGCCGGTCGGCGGCGGACCATCGTCGAAGACGTGGCCAAGGTGGATACCCGAACTCGCGCTGCGCACTTCGACCCGCTTCATCCCATGGCTGACATCTTCATGCAGCGTAATCGAACCGGGTAACGGGTTGAAGAAACTGGGCCAACCGGAGCCACTTTCAAACTTGGTATCGCTACGGAAAAGCGCTGCACCAGTGATGGGGTCAACAAAGTTGCCAGGGCGTTTTTCATCGAGATGCGAACCGGTGCCGGGACGTTCGGTGCCCTGCTCGAAGGCAATCTTCTGCTGCGCCGGCGTCAGCAGGTGAAAGCCGAGCCATTGCCAGAAACGCGTAACTTCGCCGTTGTAGCCGGTGTAGCGCGACACTTCCTTGCCGTTCTCGAAGAGCACGATGGTCGGCGTGGCGAACAGCGCCTTTTCCAGCGTCCAACCCACCGGCGGCTCCGGGTTCAGCGTACGCACAACGGCAACCGGCGACTGCCAGTGGTCGAGCACATCCGCCTTGAATTTGCGGCAATAAGCGCAGTCATCGCTTTCGAAAACAATGAGCTGGCGTTCAAAATTGAGTGCATCGGCCGCCAGGCGCGGCGCCTTGACGGCGGCTTGCGGCATGGCCGAGGCGGCACTGGCACCGGCCACCGGGTACTTGACACCGGTGCCGCCGAGACCGCAGTAGCCGTTCGGGTTCTTGACCAGATAATCCTGATGGTATTCCTCGGCCGTGAAATATTTTTCCAGCGCCGCGATTTCGGTGGTGATAGCACCGTGGCCGGCCGCCGTCAGAGCGCCCTGATAAGCATCGCGCGTCTTCAACGCAATGGCTTGCTGGGCATCGCTGTTGGTGTAAACCGCACTGCGGTAATTGGTCCCGACGTCGTTGCCTTGGCGGTTACCCTGCGTCGGGTTGTGGCTTTCCCAGAACTGGATCAGCACTTTTTCCAGATCGACCTTGCTGCTATCGAACGTCACCTTGACCACTTCGGCGTGGTTGCGCGTGCTCGCTTTACCCCATTGCAGCATTTTTTCGTGCGCCAGCACCGCATCGTAAGTACCGGCAATTTCGCCATTGGCGTAACCGCTTTCGACATCGAGCACACCGGGGATTGCCGCCATGCGTTTCTCGGCCCCCCAGAAGCAACCCATCCCAAGAACGATGGAGTCGACACTGGCTGGATTGCCAGGATTTTTGCCGGCTGGCGCAGTGGAATGGTTGTCGGCACAGCCGCTAATAAGAAAACTGGTAGTCATGGCCAGAATGATTCCTTGAATTGTTCGACGGAAAAACATCGCTTACCTTTCGCTAGCATCGGCAATGGCGCAAAGACGCGCAGTCTGCCGGAAAATTGCCTACCGCAGGTGGACGCCGAAGACGCCCGGTGGTTCCCGGTATTACTTCCCCGCATTTTCTCTCGCGCGCGCAGACATGCGAAAATCCGCCCCATGACTGCTCCCGCCCCCCTCGCCTTCATTGATCTGGAAACCACCGGCGCGACCGCCAGCCTCGACCGCATCACCGAAATCGGCATCGTCGAGGTCGATGCCGATGGCACGGTGCGCGAATGGCAGCAACTGGTCAATCCGGGGACCCGGATTTCGCCCTTCATTGAAAACCTGACCGGCATCAGCAATGCCATGGTGGCCGATGCGCCAGCGTTCGCCAGCGTGGCCGATGAGGTCTTGCACCGCCTGCGCGGGCGCCTGTTCATCGCGCACAATGCGCGCTTCGACTATGGCTTCCTGAAAAGCGAGTTCAAGCGCCTTGATATCGACTTTCGTGCCCCGGTGCTGTGCACCGTCAAACTGTCGCGCACGCTCTACCCGGAATTCAAGCGCCACAGCCTGGATGCGCTGATCGAGCGACACGGCCTGCAAGCTGCCGCCCGCCACCGGGCACTGGCCGATGCACAACTGATTCACCAGTTTTGGCAAAAAATCCACGTCGACCGCAGCAGTGACGACATCGATGCCGCAATGAGCAAGCTGAACGCCTATCCCAGCCTGCCAGCGCATCTGGACGCCAGCATCGTCGACGAATTACCCGAGAATTCTGGGGTCTACCTGTTCCACGGCGAAAAAAGCGAGCACGGCGATTTGCCGCTCTATGTCGGCAAGGCCAAGAACATTCGCAGTCGCGTACTTTCCCACTTCTCTGCCGACAAGCGTTCGGCAAAGGAAATGCGCCTGATCGAACAATTGCGCCACATCAGCTGGATCGAAACCAGCGGCGAAATCGGCGCCCTGCTCAAGGAAGCGACGCTGGTCAAGCAATTGCAACCGACGCAAAACCGCCAGCTACGGCGCAATGACGAGGTCTGTACCTGGCTACTGAATGATGCCGGCGACGGCTGGCTGCGCCCGCAACTGGCCTTGGCCCACGATCTGGACTTCGGCATCCAGACGGCCTGTTACGGCCTGTTCAAGCACAAGAAGGAAGCCAACGACGTGCTCAAGCGGCTGGTCGAATCACACCAGTTGTGCGACACCCTGAGCGGACTCAATCAGCAAGTACCGGGCAAGCCCTGTTTCGGCCACCAGATTCGCCGCTGCAAGGGCGGCTGCATCGGCAAGGAAACGCTGGCCCGGCACAATATGCGGCTGATGGCGGCGCTGGTCACGCTAAAGCTGGCCAGTTGGCCTTTCCACGGTCCGGCCATCATCCGTGAAGGCGATGAAGTCCATCTGATCAACGGCTGGCGCTACCTCGGGACGGCGAAAAACGAGAACGACCTGCACGAGCTTTCAGGCAACGAACCGCCGCCTTTCGACCGCGACATCTACAAGATCCTGAGCAAATATATCCAGTTGATGAAGCCGCTCGGCTAAAACAGACTCAATTCTTCTTTTCCTCATCGCTGCCCACGACGGCTCGTACGCCCGCTGCGCCGACATCGACAGTCGTACCGACCACCGTTGCACCGACCTTTACCGTCGTCGCCACCACGGAAACGGCCGCATCGGCAACGGCCACAACGGCACACCCGGAGCAAAGCAGACAAAGCATCAAACAGGGGAAAAGCAGGCGCATGAATATTCCTGGAGAACTGAAAAGCAAAATTGCCACGGGGCCGGAATTGTAGCCTGCTCACCCGTTCATTCTCGTAACGAAAGCGTGGTTTGAACGCTAAATACCTGCCCGGAAAATAAAAAAATCAAAATGAATGCGTGTGCAATAATAAAATAACCCTATTGGAAACATTATTATGATCAGCTTGCCGGAAGTGGCGTCGAAAAAACCCAAGAAAAACAAGTCGCCTACTACCGGTAACGCTCCGTTGGAAGCCCCCCAACCCCGTCGCCGTTACCTCGTTGGCATCGGTGCATCGGCCGGCGGACTCGAAGCACTTTCTGCCCTCATTTCCTGCCTGCCCATCAAGCTGGGGCTGTGCTACGTGGTCGTGCAGCATTTGTCCCCAACCTATCGCAGCATGCTGGTTCAACTGCTCAGCCGGGATACGGCCATGGCCGTCAAGGAAATCGAGGATGGCTGTTCGCCGGAGCCGGACACCATATTCATCACCCCGGCCAGCAGCAACGTGACCATGCTCGATGGATGTTTCCATCTGGTCACGACGTCGCGCAAGATGGTGCCCAAACCTTCGGTCAATGTCTTCCTGACCTCGCTGGCCGAACAATATGGCGAAGATGGCATCGGCATCATCCTGTCCGGCACCGGCAGCGATGGTTCGCAAGGGATACGGGAGGTCAAGGCAGTCGGTGGTTTTACCTTTGCCCAGGAACCGGCCAGCGCAAAATATAACGGGATGCCGCAATCGGCGATTGATACGGGTTGCGTCGACTGGATCCTGCCGCCTGACCAGATCGCCCAGAAAATCGCGGCCATTGCCGATTCGCGGGAACATCTGTCGCCGCCGGAAAAAACCAGTGGCAGCGCCTCGACGCTCAAGCAACTGTTGATGAAAGTACGCCAGCGAACCAAGGTGGATTTCAGCGGCTACAAGGAAAACACCGTCTGGCGACGTATCGAACGCCGGATGGCAGCCAATCATCTGTCTACGCTCGAAGATTATTTCCGGTATGTCGATGCCGACCCCGAAGAACTGGAACATCTGAGCAAGGATATCCTGATCTCGGTCACCGCCTTTTTCCGCGACAAGACAGCGTTTGAAGCCTTGGCCAAGACACTGCTCAAAATCGTGCAGGACAAACGGCCCGGTGACGAAATACGCATCTGGATTGCCGGTTGCGCCACCGGCGAAGAGGTTTATTCTATCGCCATACTGCTTTGCGAGCAGGCAGAACCGGTACTGAATCGATTCAAGATTCAGATTTTTGCCACCGATCTCGACCTCAACGCCATGGCGACGGCGCGCAAAGGCACTTACTCCGCCGCGTCGCTCAGTGAGCTTGAAGCACCGCTGATCGCCAAGTATTTTTCTGCCAAGAACGACAGTTACGAAATCTCCAAGGTACTGCGCGACATGGTGGTCTTTGCCCGCCAGGATCTGGCCCAGGATCCGCCTTTCCTGCGCCTTGATCTGATCAGTTGCCGCAATGTGCTGATTTACTTCCAGACCGACTTGCAGGCCAAGATACTGTCGATGTTCCACTACGCCTTGCGCCCGGAGGGGTATCTGTTCCTTGGTCGCTCGGAAAATATTTACCAGCAGGATTCGCTGTTTCGTCATCACGACAAGGACGCCAAAATATTCCTGCGCAAGAATGTGCTGAATCGTCCGCCGTTTACCGGCGGCGCGTTCACCTTGCCGCCACCGGAAAAAACTGCGGCAGCCATTGCGACCAACAGCGCAAAAACCGGCGAATTCCAATACCTGGATGCCGCTTCACGCTTTTATCTGCCGCCCGGCGTGCTGATCAACGCCGGCTTCGACATCCTGCATCTCTACGGCAACCCCGGCGAATACCTCAACATTGCCGATGGCAAACCCACGTTCGATCTTTTGCACATGATCCGCAACGAGTTCGGGGCCGATCTGCAGACCTTGACCCATCAGGCACAGCATAAAAAGGCCTCCGCCTTCGGTCGACCGCGTGCACTGAAACTCGATGGCGGCAAACGCATCGTCCGCCTGGCGGTTCATCACCTGAGCCATGGCAATCTGAACGGCTTGTTCCTGATTTGTTTTGAACCGGCTCCCAAGACGCGCACCATTGAAGGCCCGGCAAGCGGCGGCGACCATGTCAGCGGCTGGAACGTCAAGGAACTCGAAGACGAACTGGTCGCCACCCGTGAACATTTGCAGGCGGTCATCGAAGAACTGGAAACCTCCAACGAGGAAATGCAGGCGCTCAACGAAGAAGTTCAAGCCGCCAATGAAGAACTGCAATCGTCGAACGAAGAACTTGAAGCGGCCAACGAGGAATTGCAATCGACCAACGAAGAACTTACTACGGTCAACGAAGAACTTCAGGTCAAAAGCGGCGAACTGGCTGAAATCGCCTACGACATCGAAAATGTTCAGAACTGCATCGGCTTCCCCCTGTTCGTGGTCAACCGCGAACTGGAAATCGAACGTTTCAACCGCCCGGCTGCCGACCTGCTTTCACTCGATTCGACGATGGTCGGACAACGGACCAACCGGATCAAACGACCGCGCGGCATGGGAGATTTCGGCGAGGCAATCCGGCAGGTGATCAACGAAGGCAAGCCGGTCGAAACGATGCTGGCTTCCGAGAATCGTCATTACATCCTGCACGTCACACCCAACTTCTCGCCAACCGGTGTGCGGGGAGCTATCGTTTTCCTGATCGACAATACGGAACTGCACGCAGCCGAAGTCGCGGCCCGTAACAGTCAGGAAAAGATGATGGCGATCATGGACAACTCGCACGCCCTGTCCTCGCTGAAAGACCCGTCGGGACGTTATATCTTTGTCAATCGACGCTTCATCGACACCTTTGACGTTACTTCCGAGAACGCACTCGGCAAAACTGACCGACAACTCTTCCCGCGTGCCATCGCCGACGAGTTTCGCCGCAACGACCTGGAGGCGATGAAGGCCAACGATGCGGTGGAGTTCGAAGAGTGCATCGAGACACCACACGGCGAGCGCATCTTTCTCTCCGTCCGTTTTCCCTTGCACGACGCGGATGGCGTCGTCTATGCGGTGTGCACTCAATCGACCGACATCACCGCACGCAAGGATGCAGAGAACCAGCTTCGCCTGACGGCGCGGGTCTTCGACCACTCCGGCGAAGGGATCGTGATTACCAACCGCAAGGGCATAATCATGACGGTGAACAAGGCTTTCGTCGAAGTCACCGGCTATACCGAGCGCGAAGTGATCGGCAAAATGACCAACCTGCTCAGTTCCGGCAAACACGGTCATGAGTACTACACCGAGATGTGGCAACAGATCGACAGCAAAGGCTGGTGGCAGGGAGAAATCTGGAACAAGCGCAAGAACGGAGAAATTTATCCGGAATGGCTGACCATCAACTCCGTCAAGGATACCCAGGGGGAAATCCTGCACTACGTCGGTATTTTCAGCGACATATCGGTGGTCAAGGAATCGCAGAAACGCATCGAATACCTGGCCACCCACGATGAACTGACCGGCCTGCCCAACCGCGCGCTCTATATAGATCGCCTGAAGCAGGCCATCGCCAAGGCTGGCCGCAGCAAGACACAAATCGCCGTGATGTTCGTCGACGTCGATAATTTCAAGATCGTCAACGACTCCATGGGACATGACGTCGGCGATCTGCTGCTGCGTCAGGTGACCGGCCGGCTGGCCGAATGCGTCCGGGCCGGCGACACCGTCGCCCGTTTTGGCGGTGACGAATTCACCATCCTGCTGGAAAACACCCGACCCACGGAAGTCAGCGCCACCGCCGAGCGAATCATCAACCAACTATCGCTGCCGCACATCCTTGATGACCGCAAGCTGTACACAACAGCCAGCATCGGCATCTGCATGTATCCCGATGACGGCATGGATACGCAGACCCTGCTCAAATGCGCCGACATCGCGATGTATCGCGCCAAGGACAGCGGCAAGAACAATTTCCAGTTCTTCACCGAAGAACTGAAGGCCCTGACCAGCGAACGCATGTTCTACGCCTCCGACCTGCGCCAGGCGCTGGAGCGCGGGCAGTTGTATCTGGTCTATCAGCCGCAAATCGACATGAATACCGGTCTTGCCGTCGGGCTGGAAGCCTTGCTGCGCTGGCGCCATCCCGAACGCGGGCTGGTCCCGCCATCCCGTTTCATTCCGGTCGCCGAAGAAACCGGCCTGATCGAAGTCGTCGGCGAATGGGTACTGGAAAGCGTCTGCCAGCAAATCGCCGCCTGGAAATCAGTCGGCCTCGAACCGCCGCGCATTTCGGTGAATATTTCATCCAGGCAACTGCGCAAAGCCCATTTCCCGGAAAAAATCGAATTGCTGCTCAGTAAATTCGGTCTTGGCGCAGAATCTCTCGCCCTCGAATTCACCGAGCATGCCCTGCTGGAAAATGTCGACTACGTTCTGGCCATGATCACCCAGTTGAAATCACAGGGGCTCCACCTCAGCCTGGACGACTTCGGCACGGGCTACTCATCCCTGAGCTACCTCAAACGCTACTCCCTTGACGAAATCAAGATCGACCGAAGTTTTGTCGACGGCATTGCCAATGAGCCGCATGACCGGGCTATTGCCACAGCAATCATTGCCATGGCCAGCGCTCTGGATATACGGGTTGTTGCTGAAGGCGTAGAAAATGAAGAGCAAAAAATGACGCTGCTTGCCAGTGGTTGCAGCATCGCTCAAGGCTACCTGTTCGCTAAACCACTCACTGTCGGTGAAGTTGAAGTGTTTTTCGGCGGCGCGCCGCGCAACAAGTAAAAATCAGGCAACTCGGCCTGAAAAAGCAAAAAGCCCACTCGAAAAAGTGGGCTTTTTGCTTGAATCCATGGCTCGCCAACCCGGCAGATCTCAAATCAGAGCGTGTAACGTCTGAATGGCTCCTTTCATTGACTCTGCCCGCGTATTTCCAAAGCCCATCAGCAAGCCTTGTCGCTTCGTTCCGCTCGCATCGACAAAATATCTTGAGAGCGGAGCGACGCCAATCTGCCGTTCCCGCGCTGCGGCTGCGAAGCGCGATCTTGCGCTTCTCCATTTGTTGCTCAGGCTTGAGCTTGCAGGCACCTTCTTCACCCATGCCAAAACCATACAACAAACGCCCTATCTATTTGCCAGGTTAATAAGTTGGATCATGTTGTTACAACACTCATAGTGTGGCAAAGTGGATTGTTTGAGCAAAATTAAGCTTTTAATCAAAAGCATTTACCCCGTGATTATTGAAAGAGATAACAGCAATGGCCATTGACTTTCGGTTGGTTTCCGTCCTTTTGGAATATGCCAAAAAAGAGTTAACACGGGTGCCATATCTGCGACAAATTCTTCTTCAGGCTTTAAAAAATGAATCTAAAATACTGGAGATCGGTGCAGGGGGATTCCCTCTTTGCAACAAAGAATCACACCCCAACTATCGGATTCTAGATTTTTACTCTACGGAAGAAATTGCAAAGCATTTCGAGCATGATTACGGCATTGCCGGGGCAAAAGACTGCGTTTTCCCTGAAGTCGATTTTGTTTGTAAAGATGGACAATTGGCCAACGCGGTCGGAGATATGCGTTTTGACGTAGTTTGCAGTTCACATGCCATTGAACATCAGCCATGTATTGTGAGTCATCTTCAACAAATCGACAAACTGCTCGATGTTGGTGGCGCTGTTGTGTTTATCATCCCCGAAAAAAACTGTACTTTTGACTTTTTACGTCAACCATCTACAACAGGCGAAATACTCTCTGCATATCACTCAGGACGTCGGGTGCCCAAAGGGGCTGTGGTATTTGATTTTTTTTCGCGCCACATAAATTTAAATCCTGTTCGGAGATTAACCCGTAACGATAATTTTTTATTCTCGCACTCAATTTCCGACGCGTATGAGAATTTCGTACGATCTCTAGAACAAGACTCTGAGTATATCGACATTCATAACTGGGTTTTTACGCCAGACAGCTTTGTGCTCATAGTATTGGAGCTATACATGCTTGGACTGAGTCCGTTCTTTCCCCAAGCTATTAGCGAAGTCAATGGGAATGAATTTATGTGCGTTTTGAGTAGACAACCCAAGCCCGGCGATCACGAAATAAAAGTTCTTGAAGAATTTCGCATGCAATTGTATAGACAAATACTTTGGGGCGATGGTTTTGAAACCGAAAATCAAAATGCTAATACTGAGCTTCCAGCGTAACACTCTCTGACGGTAAGCTGGTAATCCCCCAAAATTCAGCCGCCGGTAACGCGCAATTAACTTACGCGTTACGCAACAAATCCTGTGCCAAATATCCCGCAACAATGCGCCAAATATTTCGCCGCCTTACAGCTACGAATCAGCTACGGTGGCCTAGAAAAGCAAAAAGCCCACTCCGAAAAGTGGGCTTTTGCTTGAATCTTGGCTCCCCGACCTGGGCTCGAACCAGGGACCTACGGATTAACAGTCCGGCGCTCTACCGACTGAGCTATCGAGGAATTACGTCGCTGACTGAACAGCGAAGCTCAGCATTATAAACGGAATTTCGGCGCGAAGCCTAGAGGGAAACGCGGTTTTTTCCCATCGCTGTGCTGCCTGGCGCCTGACTTTTCGTCAGCACCGTATTGATCGATATGCCAACACAGCATATCGATCAATGAATAACTTCGTTCAATCAATCTGTTGCGAACAATAAAGTGATGGCATCAACATTCAGGAGAGCCACATGCCCCTCAGCGACTTCATACGCACGCTCAACTCGGTACCCGGTCACACCCCCGGTTTCCTTGAGCGTGCCGGTCTGGATCATCCTTTCGTAGCGGCAGACGGACGGATATTCATCCACTACGCGAACATCCGTCTCGAATCACAATTCCTGCCTGTCGTTGAAGCCAGCACCGGGAAATTGTTCGGCCACGCCGCATCAATCGAGGCGCACGGGCTATCCAACAACATCCCCATGTCGCACGATGCAATTTTCGTTCTGCCATCGGATGACGAAGAATTCGTTTATCTGGACCGATTGGTTCGCACCCTGCACGCACTGAATTACCTGACCCGGCCGACGCGCGGCAACCTGATGCTGCGGGTGCATGCCCGGCACGTGCTCAGCGTGCCGGCCAATCACGGTCTGGCCTTCGAAGAAATCCTGCGGCCTTGCGGCTTGTTTCCGGAACAGATCACGCTGGAAATCGACACCGACGCCGTCGAAGACAAAGCCCACTTCATCCGTGCCATCGGTAACTACCGCTCACGTGGTTACAGCATCGCCATCGGCCAATTTGGCCGCAGCCACCTTGATTTCGACTTCCTGAAAGAACTGCAACCCGACATCGTAAAACTCTCCCCCGCGCTGATCAGCCACTCGAACTCGCTTGAGCGAATCATCGAGGCCATCCACCGGCAAGGCGCCAAGGTGATGATCGACGGCATCAACACGGCAAGCCTGAGGCGTGCCGCCAGTGCAGAAAACATCGACCTTCTGCAAGCCTACGCGCCGCTGCTCGGAACGCGACAAGCCGACGAACGCTGGCTGTACAAAAACGCAGCGTGAATTAACGCCGGAAAGCCTGCACACCACTCAACGAGCCGGACCCTGGTGGTTTTTGCGGTCAACTGCCGCTTGACAGCAAAAACCGCCTTCCGCCATCATCCGGCCATGACTTGCCAAATCGCACTCCGCCGACGCACCGCCGCCGCCCGACGCCAATCGGGTGAGCCGAGCCGCGTGCGCGCGCAGCGTTGGCAGACGGAAGCACGCCCGAACCGGGCCTGACTCCCCCTTCCCCCGCTTTCCCGCAAAGGCCACGGCTCACCCCGTGGCCTTTTTGTTTTCCGTGGTTTTTTACCTTTTCAAGGAGTCGACCGTGAACTTGCCGCACCATCCCCCAGCCATCACCAGCCTGATGCCCATCGCCCCGCGCCCCGACACCCTGTTCGTACGCGGCGCCGGCGCCTGGCTGTACGACGCAGCGGGCCGCCGCTACCTGGATTGGGTGCAAGGCTGGGCGGTCAATTGCCTCGGGCATTCGCCCCAGGCCATCGTCGACGCCGTGGCTGCGCAAGCGGCAACGCTGATCAACCCCGGCCCGGCTTTTTACAACCTGCCGGCCCTGGCGCTCGCCGAAAAGCTCACCGCCAACAGCGGCTTCGACCATGTTTTCTTCGCCAGTTCCGGGGCCGAAGCCAATGAAGGCGCGATCAAGCTGGCACGCAAATGGGGACAATTGCACAAAGGTGGCGCGCACGAAATCATCACCTTCGTCGATGGCTTCCACGGACGCACGCTGGCAACCATGTCGGCCAGCGGCAAGCCCGGCTGGGACACGCTCTTTGCCCCACAGGTGCCGGGCTTCCCGAAAGCACGGCTGAACGACATTTCTACGGTCAACCGGCTGATTAGCGACAAAACCGTCGCCGTCATGCTCGAACCGATTCAGGGCGAAGCCGGTGTCATCCCGGCCAGCGGCGACTTCCTGCGCCAGTTGCGCCAACTGTGCGACGAACGGCAACTGCTGCTGATCGTCGACGAAGTGCAAACCGGCATCGGCCGCACCGGCCACCTGTTCGCCCACACCGCGCACGGCATCCAGCCGGACATCATGACGCTCGGTAAAGGCCTCGGCGGCGGCCTGCCGATCTCGGCACTGCTCGCAACCCGCGCCGCCTCCTGCTTCGCCCCCGGCGACCAGGGCGGCACCTACTGCGGCAACCCGCTGGTCTGCGCCGCCGGTCTCGCCGTGCTCGACACCTTACTTGCCGACGGCTTCCTCGCCACCTGTCGGCAACGCGGCGAACAACTCGCCGCCGCGCTACGCGCCCTCTCCGCCGAACTCGGTCTCGGCGAAGTGCGCGGTCAGGGTCTGCTACTCGCTCTCGAACTCGGCGCCGACTGTGGCCCTGAAGTCGTCACCCGAGCCCGCGCGCTCGGCCTGCTGATCAATGCCCCGCGCCCGCACTGCCTGCGCCTGATGCCGGCGCTTAACACCACGCCGGAAGAAATTGAAACCGGCATCGCAGTGCTACGCGAAGCCATCACCGACACACGGAAAACACCGACATAAGCCCGAGTACGGCAATGCCAGTTCGCCGCCAGCCGCATCATCGACTGGTGGCGACAGCGTGTTTTACCGGCTGATTTATTTTCTCCACTTTGCCCATGGATCTGAATCGGAACTCGCAGCAGCCCCTGAATAACTGCCCCTGCTCCGCTCCGCTTTGGCGCGCGGACGTGCCTCCGCATCGTGCATGGCCGCTTTCCTGGCACGCTTTTCCCGTAACCGCTCGGCATCCTCGAAACTCAATTCAGCCGGCTCACCCGGCATTTGATCCAGCGGAATGATGCGATCCCTGGGCGGCAATTCAAACTGCTCGGCAGACGCCCGGGGCAAACTCTTGAACTTGTACAAGTAAAACGCTTCGACCTTCTCGCGCGCCCAGTCCGTCTTCTTAAGGAACTTCACACTGGAATCAATGCTGGGATTGCTGTTGAAGCAATTGATATTCAGATATGCAAAAAGAATTTCAAACCCGTAGTGCTCAACAATTTCCGTGACCAAGGTTTTCAACCCGACACCATGCAACGGATTGTTTTGATAATTCACATCAGCATTCATGAAAAGACCCAAAAAAGTAGCAAATCGGGCATTGTACCTGTCGGCGCGGCCATACATCGGCGACATGGGCTGACTCGGATGCTAACTGCGACCACGCATCGTGCCGATGATTGCCAAATTTACCCGGCACTCACGGCATGATATGTTCATGCCATCCAGAAAAATCATGGTCGCGTCAGACGCCATGGAAACACGGGAACAAATTCACGCTCCACCATTTCTTCCTGACCAAGGAAGCGCGCGAAGCGTGGCGAAGTTACATTGAAGAACAGAAAAACAGGGAGACAAAATGAGCGTCAAGATCATCGGCCTGATCCGCCTGAAAGACCCGGCGGCATTCGAAACCTACCGCAGCCAGGTCGGCGCGACGGTGGAGCGCTACCAGGGCAGCATCGTCGCCCGTGGTGCGGTCGACAAGACCTGGTGGAACGAATTGCCCTGCGCCCCGTTCGAGGCCTACGTCGAACTCAGCTTCCCAAGCCCCGAAGACGCCGACCGCTGGGCTGCCAGTCCTGAATATCAGGCGATTGTGCCAGTGCGGACAGAGGCGATGGATTTGATGTTGTTTCGGGTTGTTGGGTAGAGAGGGGTTTGGTATTCCAAAGGGGATAGTCAGCAGTCGGCCAGAAGCCGGCCGTTCAGAAAAGTTCTGCAAAGCAGATGCTCAACAAGATGTCCATTGCATGAGCAGCATCAGTACAATGGCAAGCTGTCCGGATTCAGTCTCTCACCCACATGCTGCATAAAATGCTTTGTTCTGAAAACGTCCATCTGGCAAGGCCGCGGTCTGTCGCGTATTCCAGCTTATTGGACACTTCTGTCGTCTACTGCTAGTTATACTTTGGTCAAAAAAATATGGGCGAAATAATTAAAGTTCAAGAATATATTAGGCCATTAATCGCTTGGCGAAATGATGGTACAGGTTATTATCCTGATGGGCGATTTGTTGGCTCTTGTTTTTTTATAGATGAACAAGGTACAGCAATAACCTGCTCTCATATTATAGAATCATTAAGAAATAACGAAGAGCTTTTTACTTTTGATCTTGAATCAAAAGAAATTTTAAAGGTTTCAATCGATTATCAACATGAAAAAGATGACTTTGCAATAATAAAAATACCCGTAAAAACTAGCAAACATTTTACCTTGAGGCATGACAGAGTAGTTTTAGGATTGAATGTCATGTCTTATGGTTATTTAAATGGTGGAGTAAATAACAAAGAAATCAAAGTTGACTATCGTGTAATGAAGGGGCATGTGAGTCGTGTCGATACCAATAATCAACTTCACAGAAGTACCGAAGTTATTGAAACTTCATTCCCTTCATTGTCTGGTTTCAGCGGTTCCCCTATCTTTTGTGAGCATACTTTGGATTTAGTTGGAATGCTATTTGGTAATGTAGAATCAAGTATTGAAGTTTTTTCTTTCAAAGATTTCTCTGAAGATGGAAAGGAAATTATAAAAGAAAGTGTTAATAGAATCGTAGAGTTGGGTTTGGCGCATACTACAGATGCTATTGTCAATTATTTAAAAGAATATAAATCTAAATTGTAGACATATGAAATAGAGTTTGAAAGTATCTATTTTATATTATTTTGCATCGGGTCTAACCCGGTGCTCAAGCCGACCCGCATACTGTGGTCGGCTTAGCTTATTTGTTAGGCATACCCGAATCGAGTACCTATGGAATTCACAAAGAACTTCAGAGCTTTCTGGTGGGCGGTTCTGGTTTTCTGCATCGGCTACTACCTTTGGGGGCGTTACCCCCAACTGCAAGCTGGCGAGCCAACATGGTTTGACGCGCTTGCTTTCATGGTGTGGGTAACTCTGGCCATTAGCCCGTTCTTCAAAGAGATGGAGATATTTGGGTTCAAGTTCAAGCAAGAAGTTGAGAAACTCAAAGAGCATGTCTCATCAGAATTAGCGTCTATCCGCACCACTATTCAAACCACCTCAGACAACCGCCAAACCATGAACCCTCAGTTCTTGTTTGGCTACCCGCCGCCGCCAGACTCGCAGTTGGGTAATATTCAGGAACAAATAAAAACAGCAATTCATTCGGCAATGAGCAATTTCGGTGTCCCGACTGTAACGACCAAAGACCCCTCCGTCGAAACATTATCTACCGACATTGAATTTCTGTTTAGAGCCAGATTGGGTATAGAAAAGGAACTGCGGAAGATTCAGCAATTTGTAAGTCAAAGTGCAACCCGACGCCCAGAACCAATATTCAGAATCGTCGATACATTGATTCGAAGCGAGTTGATTTCTCAAGAAATCGGGCATGCAATTCGCGAGGTCTACTCGGTTTGCAGTCCAGCTATTCACGGTGAAGATGTAACTCCCGCTCAAGTTGAATTCGTAAAAAATACAGCGCCCGAGCTCATATCTGCATTGAAATCACTGGCGAATCGATATGCCTAACATGGTGCTCAACCTCGCTCCCTTCGGTCGCTGGACGCTGCGCGATAAAGCTGCGCAGCGCCGGTTAGCTAATGAAATGGACTCCCCCTCCCATCTAGCGGGACACTGAGGGTATTGCAGCCAAGGGGCTGTGAGCCAGCCAAGGAGGTGTGCCATGAAAGTTGCCCGTATCGGTCTTGATATTGCCAAGACGGTTTTTCAGGTCCACGGCGTCGATGGGCACGGCAAAACGGTGCTCAAGAAAACGCTTTCCCGTGGCGAAGTGCTCAGCTTCTTTGCCAATA
>NZ_JAVBXX010000013.1 GCF_030824335.1 Azonexus sp. | reverse complement strand
GTTTCGTGGATGTTCTTGCCGGTGGACAGGTCCATCACCGTGTCGCCGCCCCAGCGGATCGACCAGGTCATTTTCTCGACTTCTTCCTGAATGCTGGAGCCGAGCGCCGAGTTGCCGATGTTGGCGTTGATCTTGGTCAGGAAGTTGCGGCCGATGATCATCGGCTCGCTTTCCGGGTGGTTGATGTTGTTCGGAATGATGGCGCGGCCACGGGCGACTTCGCTACGGACGAATTCCGGCGTGATTTCTTCCGGGATGCTGGCGCCGAAGCTTTGACCGGGATGCTGGCGGCCGAGCAGCTTGGCCATTTTTTCGCCCATCGGGCCGGTCGACCGCAGCGATTCAATATAGGCGCGGCGATTGAGGTTTTCGCGGATGGCGACGTATTCCATTTCCGGCGTGATGATGCCTTGACGGGCGTAATGCATCTGCGAGACGTTGGCGCCAGCCTTGGCACGACGCGGCTTGCGGTGCAGGCCGGGGAAACGCAGTTCATCAAGACTGGCATCGGTGGCACGCTTGCGGCCGAATTCGGAACTCAGGTCCGGCAGCGCTTCGGTGTCGCCGCGCTCTTCGATCCATTGCGCGCGCAATGCCGGCAGGCCGGAACGGATGTCGACCTTGACCGCCGGATCGGAATACGCACCGGAGCAGTCATAAACATAGATCGGCGGATTCTTTTCGCCGCCCATGCCGGTCGGGGTGTCCGACTGGCTGATTTCACGCATCGGCACCAAGACATCCGGACGCGAGCCTTCAACGTAGATCTTGCGGGAATTGGGCAGCGGCTGGATAGCGGCCTCGTCGACGTGGGCATTGGCGGCGAGGAAGGTGTCTTTGGCGTTCATGAGTGCTCCATGCGGGGTCTGCGGGGTAAGGCGAGCAGGGTAAGACGGGCAAGGAGCGATCTGGTTCCAACGGCAGACTTCGTTTCCCTACGACGGCATGACCCGGTCAGGTTCGAAGGGTATTTCTCAGTCGACCGCAATATTCCGGAAAATAGCGGGTGACACCCCTAACGATTGGGCTGCAAGGTACTGGAAACACAGGCAAAATGCAAGAAATGCCAGTGTCGGCTCAAGATTTCTCGAATCGAGTCGAAATAGCCCCGGCAACCCTGTGAATATAAAGAAAAGTGTGAGGTACGCGAGATGCGTTTGAGGACCATTGCCATCGTGCTGGCCTGTTTGCCCTGGGCGGCAACGGCAGCGCCAAGCTGGCAGAATATTTCTGCCGAATCCGGTCGGCGCATCGAACTCGACCGCAGCACGATGAAACGCGAAGGCAATAACGTCGAGGCCCAGAGTCGCGTGACCCTGGATCGCGATCTGGTCGATAGTCGCACCGGCTCTTCTTACCGGATCATCGAAGCAGTGACGCGTTACGATTGCTCGACGCGTAGCGCTCGTACAATCAAGCGGACTTACAAGCCCAACGAGAAGGAATCTCTGCGCGAAGAAGATGTGCCTGGCGTCGAGTTACCGGTGCGCAGCGGCACGCTTGATGACCGCGTGTTGCGCGAAGTATGCCGCCCGCCCAAGGAAAACCAGGCTGAACTGGTCGAGAAGGCAAACGAGGCGGCCAGCAAGTTGAAGCAGGCCAACGAAGCCATGCTTAAACAGGAAATGGTCAAGGCGCCAAAATCCGGGATGGTCAAGACTGCGGATGCCAAGCCTGCTGCGGCGACGCCAAGTGCAGCACCCGCTGCCGAGACACCGAGCGCCCCGATTCCCTCCATTCGTCCCAACCTCAAGGCTGCAATGGAAAACGCGGCGCCAGCCGCGCCGGGCCCAGCCTCGGCTGCGCCAAGCGCACCGGAGAAACCGGCGGCGACTCCGCCCAAATCCATCAATGTGCCTGTCGGCACCACGCAAACCGTGCGCAACAGTGCGCCGAGTCCACGTCCTGCACCGCGGCCGGTGCTCCGGGAGGCCGCTGCGCCCGCACCTGAAAAAATCAAATTGCCCAAAGGCCATTGGGAATACGAGGGCGAACACGGCCCGGAGCACTGGGCCAAGCTTGATCCTCGCTACAGACTCTGCGGCAGTGGCACGCGTCAGTCGCCGATCGATATCCGCGACGGTAGCAAGGTCGATCAGGAAGTCATCCGCTTCGACTATCGTCCCAGCGGTTTCCGCATTGTCGATAATGGCCACAGCGTCTCGGTTGGTGTCAATGACAACAGTTTTTCGCTGACCGGCAAGACCTATACGCTGGAGGATATCCATTTCCATAGTCCGGCTGAAATGTTGGTCGATGGTCAGCGTTTCGACATGGCGATCCATCTGGTCCATCGTGCCAAGGATGGCAGTCTGGCGGTCGTCGATGTGATGCTCGAACGCGGTACCGAGCATCCGGAATTGCAGCTTCTCTGGAATTACATGCCGATGGAAAAACACAAGCCGCAACAACCGCCCGGCGTGCTGTTCAATCCATCGCGCCTGCTGCCGGATTATCGCAATTACTATAGCTTCATGGGTTCCCTGACGACTCCGCCATGTACCGAAGGTGTGTTGTGGCTAGTCATGAAGAAGCCGATGCAAGTGTCCGATGAGCAAATCCGGATGTTCCGTCGCCTGTACCAACATAACGCCAGACCGGTACAACCTGTCGGTGACCGGCTGATCAAGGACGGGCGCTGATTTTCCGTGCGCGGCGCCTGAAAATGGCGCTTTGCCGGCGCACTGAGTGAAATCCGGACGGATTTCTTGTCGTGAATCGCCTACAGTTGCGCTGGAGGCGATGTGTCGCTCGGGTATAATTTTGTTTTGTTGGAACCTAAATATTAGCGTATGCTAATGTAAAGTCTGCGGAGACCTCCATGAATATCGAACAAGCGCGCTTCAACATGATCGAACAGCAGATTCGCCCCTGGGAAGTGCTGGACCCCAAGGTGCTCGACCTGCTTTTTGTCGTCAAGCGCGAAGACTTCGTTCCTGCTGCATATCGCAATCTCGCTTTTGCCGACATGGAAATTCCGTTGGGTGAAGGTCAGGTCATGCTCGCGCCGCGCGTCGAAGCCCGCCTGTTGCAGGAATTGACCGTGCGCAAAACCGACAAGGTTTTGGAAATCGGGACGGGGAGCGGTTACATGGCGGCCTTGCTGGCCGCGCGTGCGGAACATGTGATCAGCCTTGAATGCCGTCCTGAACTCGCTGAATTTGCCCGCAACAACCTGCAGCGCGCCGGGGTTGAAAACGTCACCGTTGAATGTGCCGATGGTATTCGCGGTTGGGTGCAACGTGCACCATTCGACGTGATCATCCTTTCCGGCGCCGTGCCGGAAGTCCCCGATGCCATCCTCAAGCAACTCCGGGTTGGCGGTCGTCTGGCCGTTGTGGTGGGTGCCGCGCCGGTGATGGAGGCACAACTGATTACCTGTGTCGCCGAGGGGGTATTCAATACGGTCAACCTGTTTGAAACCGTCATTCCTGCGCTGGATGGCGCAGCAGCCAAGAGCGACTTCATTTTCTGATGCAGCAACTCGGGACCATCCAGCTCGCCGCGTGGCTGGCCGATGCCAATCGGCCCAAGCCCCTGCTGCTGGATGTCCGGGAGCCTTGGGAAGTGGCGCTCTGCGCTATCGAAGGATCGTTGCCCGTGCCGATGCACACCGTTCCGGTGCGCTGCGACGAAATCGATTCAGCGCGCGATGTTGTGGTGATTTGTCATCACGGTGGGCGCAGCATGCAGGTCGCCATGTTTCTCGAACGCAAGGGGTATTCCTCGGTATTCAACCTTCAGGGTGGCGTCGAGGCTTGGGCCTGCGAAGTCGATCCCGGCATGACCCGATATTGAGGAAAGCATGAAAAAAATTGCCTGGCTTCTAGCCTGTCCGTTATTTGCATCACCGGTTTTTTCTGCCGATCTGATGCAGGTTTATCGGGATGCCCTGATCAACGATCCCGTCTTCGCGGCCGCTCGCGCTTCGCTGGATGCAGGTCGGGAGAAGGCCCCGCAGGGGTTGTCCGGCCTGCTGCCCACCCTGTCGGCTTCCGGCAATACGGCCTGGAATGACGCAGATAGCAACCCGCGCAATAATCCTGAGCTGAAGACCCGCAGCGAGTACAACACGCACGCTTATCAACTCACTTTGTCGCAGCCGCTGTTTCGCTGGCAAAACTGGGTGGCTTACGATCAGGCCAAGTTACAGGTAGCCCAAGCCGAAGCCGGTTTTGTCCAGGCGCGTCAGGATTTGATCTTGCGGGTCGCGCAGGCTTATTTCGATGTTCTCAATGCCAGTGAAAACCTGTCGGCCGTGCAGGCCAACAAACAGGCGATTGCGCAGCAACTTGAGTTGGCAAAGAAAAGTTTTGAGGTAGGTACGGCAACCATCACCGATACGCACGAAGCTCAGGCTCGTTTCGATCTGGTCATGGCCCAGGAAATTGCCGCAGAAAGTGAACTGGAAATCAGGCAGCAGGCGCTGCAGGTGCTGGTCGGCAAGGATGCCGGGCCGCTGGCTGCCCCGCGCAAGGATGCCGAACTGAATCCGCCGGCACCGAACAAGCTGGCCGACTGGGTGAGTGCCGCCGAAACCGGCAGTTTGACGGTGCTGATCCAGCAGGCGCTGGCTGAAATCGCGGCGCGCGAAGTCGACAAACAACGCGCCGGGCACTATCCGACGCTTGATCTGGTAGCCAATCAGGGGCGTGCCAAGTCCTTCACCAGCAATTCGATTGGTGCGGTTGATACGGATTTTCGCAATGTCGGCCTGCAACTGAATATTCCGCTGTTTCAGGGGGGGCAGGTGACCTCCCGCCAGCGTGAAGCGGCTGCCAACCGTCTGGTTGCGCAATCCGGTCTGGAAGCTGCCAAGCGTAATTCGGCACTGGCTGCCCGCCAGTATTATCTCGGGGTGACCAACGGTCTGGCCCAGGTGCGCGCCCTGAAAGCTGCCCTGGTTTCATCGCAGTCGGCGCTGGAATCCAACAAGCTGGGCTACGAAGTCGGGGTGCGCATCAATATCGATGTGCTGAATGCCGAAAATCAGGTTTATGTCACCCGTCGCGATCTGGCCAAGGCCACGTTTGATACGCTGATGGCTCAGTTACGCCTGAAGGCAGCGGTTGGCGCGCTGGGCGACGAGGACGTGCTGCGCATCAATGCCCTGCTGGTTGAGCCGGGTTCGGCGCCGAATTCATTCCAGAGTCGCGCTCAATAAGCGACAAGGTACGCCGCGTTGCCCCGCGGTGGGCTGTGGCAAATTCGATGGCCGCCTGTTGCATGGCGGCCAGTTCTTTTGTGCTCCTGCTTTTTGCGTTCAGCAGGCGGTCGACCGCAACAATCAGGGCATCAGGATCACTGACGCGCAACGCAGCACCTGCGGCGATGGCATCTTCGGTGGCGCGCAGGAAATTGAAGGTGTGCGGGCCGACCAGCACCGGGCAGTGACAGGCTGCCGCTTCGATAAGATTCTGTCCACCCAGTGCCAGCAAACTGCCACCGATGAAGGCCAGGTCGGCCATGGTGTAATAAGCGGCCATTTCCCCCATGCTGTCGCCCAGCCAGACTTGCGTTGCGTTATCCGGTAAGCCCTGGCTGCGCCGGACATATTTGAACTGCTGGGTTTCCAGCAAGGCCGCGACATCAGCGAAGCGCTGCGGGTGGCGGGGAACCAGGACGAGCAGGCACGATGGCCCGCCGTGGCGGCGCCAGGCATCGAGGATCAGGGCTTCTTCGCCCTCGCGGGTGCTGGCGGCAAGCCATACCGGTCGATTGCCAATGGCGCTGCGCCATGTCTGGCCTAGGGCCAGGCGTTCGCTTGGCGGCAGCACGTCGAATTTCAGATTGCCGCAGACTTCGACAGTACGTGCGCCGAGCGCGCCAAGGCGTTCGGCATCGGCTGCCGTCTGGGCGGCGACGCTGGTCAATGCAGCGAAGGCCGGACGGACGAGCGCGGCGATGCGCCCGTAGGATTTCGCCGAGCGGGCCGACAGACGGGCGTTGACCAGCAGCACCGGGATGTTCCGGCGCTGGGCACTGGCCAGCAGATTGGGCCAGATTTCCGTTTCCATCAAGACGCCGAAGTCCGGGGAAAAGTGGCGGAAAAAGCGGTCGACCGCACCCGGCAAGTCGTAGGGCAGATATGCCTGAATCACCCGGTCGCCATAGACCTCATGGCCGGTCGCCCGACCGGTAGGCGTCATGCCGGTGAGCAGGATGCGATGGCTCGGCCAGCGCGCCTGCAAGGCGTCAATCAAGGGTTGTGCGGCGCGGGTCTCGCCGACGGAAACGGCATGCAGCCAGATGGTCGGCTGTTTTTCCGGGTTTTTCCCTTGTTGACCGTAGAAGCCGAAACGTTCGCCGATGTTTTGCCGGTATTCCGGTTGTTTTCTCCCCCGCCAGAACAGGCGAAGCAGGATCAGCGGCGTCAGCAGATAAAGCAGCAGGCTGTAGGCGAAGCGCGGCATCAGAGCGACTCCGGTTTCATCGCCTGCGCTATTTCCTCCAGTACCGCAGCGGCGGTCGGGCATTGGCCCTTGCCGCCGAGGTTGCGATGAAAGCCGGTGCCATAGACCCCGGTCAGGCCCGGCTCGGTCGCCGTGTAGAGCGCAACGGTCGGCACCTTGAGGGCAACCGCCAGATGCGTCAGCCCGGTATCGACACCGACGACGGCCCGTGCGCCCGCCAGCAAGGTGGCGAGCGCGTCAATGCGCATCGGCGGGGCGGCCAGTGCATTCGGCAGCGCCGCGGCCAGACGGGCGGCGCGCTCGCGTTCGACCGGGTTGCCGGCGGGCAGCACGGCACACAGACCAAGCTGCGCCAATTGCTCGCCGAGGGCGATCCAGTGGCTTTCCGGCCACAACTTGTCGTCGCGACTGGTGGCGGTCAACAGCACGACATAGGGTACGTTTTTGTGTGTGCCAGACAACCAATCCAGCGCCAGGGCGGGGGCGGTGATGCCGTAATCGACTGCATTGTCCACGCCATAGCCGAATGCCGCAGCGCCCAGCAGGCGATTCCGCAGTACGGCGTGCAGGTTCTTGTCGACGGAAAAATGCCGGTCGTAAAAGCGTGCGGCCAGCGGTTCGCGTGCCGAGTCGGCGGCGTAGCCGGCAAGCGGCCCATGGGCGCGGCTGGCCAGCAGGGCGCTTTTGGTCAACCCCTGCGTATCGAGAATGGCATCGTAAGTCCGTTCCCGGATGGCCCGCTGGAACGCGGCCATTTCACGCCAGGTGGCGCCTTGCCATAAATGCTTGCGCCAGCGCCGGACAGCCACCGGAATGATCCGGTCAACCGCTGGATGTAGCCGGGGAATCGCCGCGAAACTCTCTTCGACGCACCAGTCGATGCTGGCCTGCGGAAAATGCCGGCGAAGGTCGCTGGCTACCGGCAGGTTGTGAATGACATCGCCGAGCGAAGATGTTTTTACTAGCAGGATGCGCATCGGCGAAAAACGGGTGGCTGGTGAAGGCGCAATTATAGAACGCCAAGCCGCACAGACCCCTTTGGCGCATTTCCCCGGATGCCTTGCGGTAAAATATGTCCAGTTAATTTTCGGGATTTCAACATGTGTGGCATCGTCGCGGCAGCAGCCGGTAACAACATCGTCCCCGTTCTGGTCGAGGGGCTGAAAAAGCTGGAATACCGGGGTTACGACTCGGCGGGGCTGGCCGTCATCGGCGACGGGCAGATCGAGCGGGTGCGCTCGGTTGGTCGCGTTGCCGAACTGGAAACGGCATCTGCTGACACACACTCATCTACCGGCATCGCCCACACCCGCTGGGCGACGCACGGCGTTCCGTCCGAGCGCAACGCACATCCGCATGTTTCGGGCAGCATCGCCGTCGTGCATAACGGTATCATCGAAAATTACGAAAGCTTGCGCAGCGAACTGAGTGCGCAGGGCTATGTCTTCACATCCGATACCGATACCGAAACCATCGCGCATCTGGTCGAGTCGCTGCTCAAAAGCGAGCCCGACTTGTTTCGTGCCGTGCAACAGGCCTGCCGTCGCCTGGTCGGGGCCTATGCGATTGCCGTCATCGACCATCGTCAGCCCGGCAAGGTCGTCGTGTCGCGGGAAGGCTCGCCGCTTCTGCTTGGCTTGGGTGAGACCGGCAATTACGCCGCATCGGATGCCTCGGCACTGCTGCAGGTCACGCGCAACATGGTCTATCTGGAAAATGGCGATATTGCCGAGTTGACCGCAACAACACTGAAAATCGAGCGTCTGGACAGCACGCCGGTCGAGCGGCCAGTGCACGTATCGCAATTGTCTGCCGCAGCGGTAGAACTGGGCAGCTATTCCCATTACATGCAGAAGGAAATTTTCGAGCAACCGGAAGCGCTGGCCAATACGCTGGAAATCGTCGGCGGCAGCAAGAGCATCCAGCCGGGTATTTTCGGCGCCGATGCGGCCAATTTGCTCGGCGATGTCGACCATGTACTGATCCTCGCCTGTGGCACCAGCGCCCATTCCGGCATGACTGCCCGCTACTGGCTGGAAGCCGTGGCCGGCGTGCCGTGCACGGTGGAAATCGCCAGCGAATACCGTTATCGCACCTCGGTGCCGAATCCGAAGCAACTGGTCGTGGCCATTTCCCAATCCGGCGAAACTGCCGATACGCTGGCTGCGTTGCGCCACGCCAAGGCGCTCGGCCAGATGAAGACGCTGGCCATCTGCAACGTGCCGGAATCGGCCATCGTGCGCGAATCGGCCTTACGTTTCATCACCCGGGCAGGCCCGGAAATCGGCGTTGCCTCGACCAAAGCGTTTACCACCCAGCTTGCCGCGCTGTTCCTGCTGACCCTGGTCATGGCCAAGGTGCGCAATCATCTGACGGCGGAGCAGGAAAGCAGCTACATCGACCAGTTGCGTCACCTGCCGGTTGCGGTCAACAAGGTGCTGGCCCTGGAACCGGATATCAAGCAATGGGCCCGGCGTTTTGCCGACAAACACCACGCGCTCTTCCTCGGGCGCGGTCGGCATTACCCGATTGCGCTCGAAGGCGCACTGAAGCTCAAGGAAATTTCCTACATCCACGCCGAAGCCTACCCGGCTGGGGAGCTGAAACACGGCCCGCTGGCGCTGGTCGATGCCGCGATGCCAGTTATCGCCATTGCCCCGGCTGACGATCTGCTGGAAAAACTGAAGTCCAACCTGCAGGAAGTCCGCGCCCGTGGCGGCGAACTCTATGTCTTTGCCGACGCCAATTCGGAAATCCCGGAATCCGAAGGGGTGCATATGCTGCGCCTGCCGGAACACTACGGCCTGCTCTCACCGATCCTGCACGTCATCCCGCTGCAATTGCTCTCCTATCATGCCGCGCTGGTCAAAGGCACGGATGTGGACAAGCCGCGCAATCTGGCGAAATCGGTGACTGTCGAGTGAAACTTCGGTGATGGCCCGATGATCGCGGTATCCATCGTCAGTCACGGCCACGGCACCATGGTGGTCGAACTGGCGAAGCGCCTGCTGGCCTTCCCCGAAATCAGCCGCATTATCCTGACCTTGAATGTTCCGGAGCGCCTGGCCTTGCCGGAACATACGGCGCTGGAGTGCATCGAAAATGCCCGGCCGAGAGGTTTCGGGGCGAACCACAATGCCGCATTCGAGCGTTGCAGCGAGGCGTTTTTCTGCCCGCTCAATCCGGATATCGAATTGCCGGAAAACCCCTTTCCCGAACTGCTCGAAGCCATGCGCAGCGGCTCGGCCGGCGTGCTGGCCCCGCTGGTCCGCTCACCTGCCGGTGCCATTGAAGACAGCGCCCGCTATTTCCCGACGCCCTGGCGGATTGCCAGAAAAGTGCTGTTGGGTGACCGGGGCTGCCATCACCTTGGGGCGGGGGCTTCCCCATGCTTTGTCGAATGGGTGGCTGGCATGTTCATGTTGTTCGAGCGCCGGGTTTTTTCCGAACTTAAGGGCTTCGACGAACGCTACTTCCTGTATTACGAAGATGCCGATATCTGCTTGAGAAGCTGGAAAAATGGCAGCGCCGTGGCGGTTGTTCCAGCCGTTTCGGTCATTCACGACGCTCGGCGCGACAGTCATCGCAAATTGCGCCACCTGTTTTGGCATCTGAGCAGCATGATGCGTTTTTTCGCCGTACATTACGGTCGCTTTCCCAACATCCAGCGCATCGGGAAAGCCGGGTTTGCCGTGCGTGACTAAACGGCTGCCGGATGTGCGGCAAGCGTCTGGTCGATGATTTCGCTCAACTCGATGCTTTGCTCGGCAAAGGTCCGTACCTGCTCGATCAGCGGATTACGATAGGTTTTGATCCGTGCCTGATGCTTGATGCAATCAACAACGGCTTGCCGGAAACCTGCGAGATCATCCATGGCCAGTTGTTCGCCATTCACGCCCGATACCAGATCTTCCACCGGGCCGCCGCAATCCGTCGCAATGACCCAGATGTTGCGGATCATGGCTTCCCGGACGGTCAAGCCGAAGCTTTCTTTCCACTGCGAGGGGAAGAGCAGCACATCGACGCCAGCGTAAAAATCGTCGATCTGATCCACCTCGAAAGGTGGTGCTATCTCAAGCTCACCCTTGATCTTCCAGTCATCGTTCTCCATCCCCGACGAACCGAAGCGCGCCTGGATGTCGACGAGTTTCAGCGTGTAATCGCTTTCATCGATGGCCTCGAAAATTTGTTTCAACCAGAAATAGCCTTTGTGCGTTGCCCGGCCACCGAGATAGGCAAAGACCAAGCCTTTGCCTGACTCCTCGCGCTTGCGCTCAATCCTTGCATTGCCCGGCAGTACGCCGTTTTTGTTGACGATGACATGTTCGGCTGCTTGCCCTGAGCGCACATAAAGCTCGCGCTGAAAAGCACTCGGCGCGAGCAACTTGCTGGCGTTCTTCAATACGTTCTGCAGGATGAAGCGACGGCGGTAGGTCGCCGCAGGGTCGGGTACGCAAGCGGCGCAAACCAGCGGATCAATGGCCTTTTGGGCGCAGTAACCCTTGTCGTTGACCATGAACTGAAGCTCGCAGAGCCACCAGGCGTCGTGCAACGAAATCAGATAAGGAATATTGCGGTCAACGCAGATATCGGCCAGATTTGCCCCGAGGATCTGAATGGAGTGGAAATGCACCAGATCGGGTTGTGTCGCATCGAGAATCGCGGCAAAGCAAGGTGATGTGTACGGGTTGTTGTACTCGTCCACCTTGCTGCCCGGCAGCAGGCGGATGGCGAAGATGGACAGGCCGTTCCACGAATACTGCCGGGTTTCACCGGGCGCCAGTGTCTCATCGAAGCAACCGGTTACCACGCAGACTTCGGTATCCGGTTGCGCCGCCAGTCCGAGGGCCAATTGTTCGGCAACCACCGTTGCCCCGCCGAAACTGATCGGCGAGAACAGCACATTGACCACCATGATGCGGCGTTTGGCCGGTTGGGGGATTTCGCTTGCCGCGATGATCGGCGCCAGACTTGAGCGGGCGATATTGGGCAGGGCGTAATGCGCCAGGGCATCCGTTCTGGCTTGCTGACCAACGCTTTGGCGCAAGGTTTTGTCCTGCACCAGCGCAGCGAGCGACGTGAACCATTCGTCGGCGTTGCCGGCAATGAAGCCATTCTCGCCGGGTCGGATCACCTGGGTGAAGGCTGCGCACGGAGAGGCCACCGTAGGAATGCCGAATACTGCGGCCTCAATGAACTTGATATTGCTTTTCGCATCATTGAAAACCCCGCCTTCCAGGGGGGCAAGGTTGATGTCGAACTGGCGTAGTGCCCGGTAATAATCATGTGCCGCTAGAAACGGCACGCGGCGAACGCGGGAAAGGAAGGGCGTGAAATCGGCCGGTAATTCAAGATAGCCGAAGATCACCAGATCGACTTGCGGGAATGCGGCAAGCAGCTTCAGCAAGCCTTCGGTCGCCAGGGCAAAGTCCGCATCGTGCGTCCGTGTGCCGCTGCCGTAGCCGACGATGACGCGGTCCGATTCCGGGAAGGCGACAGCCTCATCGGTCAGGCGAACCAAGTCGCCATCCAGACCGTTTTCAACCAGATAGACATTGCCCCGGCAGAAGGGCTGCATGCGTTCAGCCAGCACAGGGGTGCTGGCAATCGCATGGTCGGTGGCGCGCAACATGTCGCAATACAGTTCTGCGCCGGCCAGCAGGTTCTTCTGCTCGGCGGGCGGCAGTTTCCTGAGATTGCTGTTTTGCGCATAGGCCGCAACATCAAAGACCAGATCATCGATGTCGAAAAAGGTTTTTAGCCCCAAGCGGTGGGCTTCATCGCGCAGCGCCAGCACTTCCGGCAAGGCCGGTGTCCGGTAAAAAATGACCAGGGCGCTGGTTTGCATCAGGCTTCGGGCGGCGCATTGATCGGTCCAGGAAACGACATTGGCCGACATGCCCAGCAACGCAAATCCCTCGACTTTCTGCTCGACGCGATAGCGCCGACATTGAGGAATCGACAATTCCGCAATGATCAGCACACCCTTGCGCACGGGGTTGCTGGTTATGCCTTGCGACCAGGGCGGTGGCGGGTTGGTGTCAGACCTCGAGACGGCGTGGTGTCGCGGACCGGAGAATTTATGGTGTTTGATGCGCAGGTGCAGTGCGCGCCCCCGGCGTGCCAGATGAAACGCCAACCACATGCCGGTATTCAAAAAGCGGGAAACCGGGCCGGAACCATGCAAAACATGCAGCAATCTGTCGTGAATGAACGGATTGAAAAATTGAGCCCTGCGCAAACGCGTCAGCAGGTTGGAAAATTTGTTCATTATTTGGTTCTGTACCCTAAAAACGACGGATGCGTAACAGAGCATGCTTCAAATAGCGCAGCGGGGCGGTGATGCGCCATGAGCTTGAGTTAAGCGTTGCGTTCAATTCATTCTGCAGATTGTTTGCGTTCATGGCGAAAGCCGATGCGGTCTCTTCGAGCTTTGATTTTTCCTGGAGCAGACGGCTGATTTCCTGTTCCTGAGCATGCAATTGTTCGTCCAGCACCTTGATCTGATTGCCCGCCGAGACCAGCGAGTTTTCCTGATGGGCAATTGTATTGCGGCCCTGACTCAATTCTGTTGCTGTCGCACTGATTTCCCGACGATAACTGACGACGGAGTTTTCCAGATCCTGCACATACTCTCTGAGCCGATGCAGTTTATCCGGACGGCTGAGGGCAGACCATTTGAGGTAAATGCGCTCGGCGCAGCGGCGTATTTCAGCCGGGTCATGGACCGGGTGTTCCGGATTCGTATCGACCACATACAAGGCACTGGTGCCGGGGACGAAGTCGAAATCGGTGTATTGCCCGACCTGCAACCAGAAATCCCAGTCTTCGTAGGTGTCGAAGGCGGGGTCAAAGCGACATCCATGCTGACTGACCAGCAGTCGGCTGAACAAAACCGCATGAATCGGAATGTAGTTCGAGATCAACAAACGCGCGCCGGGGGCCGGCAGTGCAAACGAATGAATCTCCTTGCCGGCACGGTCGACCGCAGAAATCCCGGTATAAGCCGCCAGCGAACGAGTGCCCTGCTCAAGATGCCGGGCGAGTTTCTCGATGTGATCGGGGTAGACGATATCGTCATCGTCGAGGAGCAGGATGTATTTGCCCTGCGCATTTTCCAGGCCGATATTGGCGGCAAGCGAACGCGGCCGGGGCGATTCACCGGCGATGAAGCGTAGCGGGAAGCGCCCGCACAATGCCGGCAATGCGCGGTGTCCTGCACCTAGCGCATCGATTACCAGCACTTCGATGTTCGGATAGGTTTGTAGCGCGACCGAATCCAGCGTCCGGGAAAGTGAGTCCCGGTCCACGCTGCGAATCAGAATGCTGACCAGCGGAATGTCATCACCGCCCAACATGGGAATGCCAAGACGGTGCTGGCGCTGATATTCGGACTCGAACAATTCCCGGCAAGCCAGCCGGTCGACCGCAGGATTCCAGAAATGGAAAGCCTCGGCAGCACTCACTTCGCCACCCAGCGTATAGGTGCGGAAGCGATTCAGTGCCTTGATGTGTTCATCGTAGCGCTGCACCGCCAACTGCGAGGTAAAGCAAGCCATCGCTGCAGCCTTGCGCGCCAAAACCGGCGTGATGTCGATCAGCATGGATGGCGCCGGCATCGCCACGCCCACTTCGTACAAGGCCAGGCTGGCCTTGCCGTCGAGTCGGCGCACCGCTTCAACGGCTGCCATGGCGAGGCCGCGGTGGTCCGGGTGCATTTCGGCAAGCGAAGGCGCCAGGACGAAATCGGCATCTGCCGCCTGAATGGCAGAAATCAGTCGGGCAATCAGGGTTTCGCCATACACCAGTTCCCGATCCGGGATGCGCCAGAAGTCTGGCCGGGCAATGCCCAGCACTTCCGCGGCGCGGCAGCTTTCTGCCTCACGTAGCTGAATGTGCGCTTGTCTGGTTTCCCCCTGCAAGCCAAAGGCGCCGTCAGTCAGGACCGTCGTAGCAACCGGTGTACCGTTCAGGGCAAACAGCGCCAGCAGCCCACCGGGGCCGAAAACTTCGTCATCCGGGTGGGGCGCAAGAACCAGTACGCTGCGCGCTACGGGCAGTGCACTGGCCTGATAGGGGACAAGGGTCGATTCGTTCATGGTTTACGGACGGGTTTTCCAACATCCTTCACAGTATCGCGGGAATATGCCATTCCATAAATTGAATCGCATGTTCTCGTAATCCGGGTCGGAAATCACCTCGTCCAGTGAGCGTTCGAAAATGTTCCAGTTCTGGCTGGGCGGCGTCTTGATCTGGCAACAGGGGGTCACATCGCCGGATAACAGCGAGTAAATCCACGTTTCACTGCAATTCCGGCGGCTGGGCGGGCTTTGCAGTGTCGGGAAGAAGTCCAGGTTTTCTTCGGTACAAAAATCCTGGAAAGCCTGCAACTGAGTTCGACCATACAGGGAATCCCGGTTGATCGCCTGCTGTACCGTGCTGGCCACCGGTAGTTCCCTGGCTTGGCCTGCCGGGTAAATGCGTACGTAGCTCTCTTTTGGATTGAGCGCCTGGAAACTCTCGAATATTTCAACACCATTCGCCTTCGCCGCATCCACAATGGCTGGCAACTGGTCCTGGGTCGCTTCGAACAGCGTGCCCTTCAAGGCGATTTTGGGGAACTTGAACCCGTTTGTATCGCGATACTCGCGCAGTCGCCGGATGCCCTGCCACACCTTGTCCAGATTGCCCTCCAGACGGGATTCGGCAAAAGTTTCCGGGACGTGCGAGTCAATGGAAATCGACACATAGGCAATCTCCGTTTCGCACAATTGGCGAATCACGCTCTGGCTGAAGGCCGAACCATTGGAAATGATCATCACCCGGATGCCGCGATCCTTCGCCATCCCCGCCATCGTGAAAAAGTCCTTGTGCAGCAGCGGCTCGCCTTCGCCAACCAGCGCAATCACCTTGACGCTCGGGAAGTTGTCCAGCATCTTGCCGAAGTTCTCCAGCGTGATGTCGTCCTGCACCATGTGACGGCCGATGCAGTACCAGCAACTGAAATTGCAACGGGTCGTCGGTTCGATATTGATGATGGTCGGCTGCTGGAACCACAGCCGTGCATCGACCGCATCGACCGGCAAACCCTTGGTCGCCGGGGTTTCCATCTCGATTTTCCGGCGGCTTTCCTGCGTCAGGAAAAACTGCTGTGCCGCCCGATCGAAATGCACCTCGGCCATGTCTACCCAAGGTCCGCTGGCGAAGTGCAGGCGGGCGAAGACGCTGCTGATTTTTCCGCTTGTGCTATCGGTATCGCGATAAGGCATCAGATGCGGATGGGCAGCCTGCCAGGCGGCAGTGATGTTTTCATCGGTGCTTGAATCAGCGTGTGCTGCCGGAAATTCGTTTTTCATGTTTGATGCTCCGCAATAACCGGCAAGTCAGAAAACCATTCCCAGCCCTGCCAGCAGGCAGGGTCGGCGATGATCGACTGTTCAAGCAGGGAAAAATACGCGCGTAATGTCCCGTTCAGGGTTTCTTGTGTCTCGATCCGGACAGTTTTCAGGATCAAGCCTTGCCCGCGAGGTGAAAGTATCCCGGCAAACACCGGAACATTCAAACGCAAGGCCATTTCGATCACCCCGGTTGGCGGCGCAATGCGCCGGCCGAGCAGCTCTACCGTGGCGCCATCGCTGTCGCCTTGATTGACGTCGGCCAGGCACACCACCACCTGTCCGGCCGTGAAGGCATGTCGCAGCTTTTTCGCCAATCCCCGCAGGTCGTTGGTAAACAAATATTCCCCGCCATTGAAGTGGCAGGCGGATGATCGGTTGAGTTGTTCGGCCCAGTGCCCGATCACCGGATACAGAGGCGATTCTGTCGGGGCGGCAGCGACGGCAGAAACGCTTGCACCGGCAAGACCTGGCAAACAGGCCAGCGTGTTCTGGTGATGGGTGTGAAAAGTGAGGAACAGACCGCCACCCGCACATAGCTGAGAAAAAACATCCGCCGACTCGAAGCTGACGTTCTCTTTGACCCAGTGCGCATCCATCGTGGGGTAGGCGAGAAAATCCGTCACGAAACGGGTGTGATTATCGAGCCAGGCCAGCCAGATTGCGTCGGAATTTGCCAGCGGAAGTGCCGATTCCATGGCCCCCTGTATCTTTGCCCGGTAAGCCTTGTAAGGACTGAGCCAGCGACCGAGTCGGCATATTGCCGCTGACCCGGGGCGGGCGAGGCCGCAACGTGCCAGCCAGCTGAAAATCTTCAACTGGCGGCAATAACGATGACCAAAAGCAAGCAACGCGGGATCAATCATCAGCGGTAATCGGTATCGCCGCCGGTCAGCCACCAGCGTCCCTGGGTGGCCGACAGAAAAGGGGCGGGCGAGAACGGGTTGCCCATGATCCTGAATTGCGTCGCATGGCAATGCGCAGCAAAAGGTGCCAGTTGCCGGGCAAATCCCTGCGTCAGCCAAAAACCGAAACCACCGATCCGCTGTGTCCAGGCCCAGTGCTGTATCGCCCGGATCACTTCGGGAAAGTCATCCCAGCGTGCAACGATGTCGAGTAACTCAGGCTTTCCCGTGGCACAGGAAATTGCCGCGAAGCCGAGCGCTTTTTTCCGCCAGCGGCTTTCCAGCAGCAAAAGCTTGTACGACTTTTCGGGGTAGGCAATATAGCGATCATGGAGATAGGCCATATCCCGGCAGACCAGCGGCGCATCGCCCAGGCTGGCGTGCATGGCCTGCCATAACGCATCGAGCCGGGGCGTTTCGCCGGCACCGAGCGTGGCAAGTTCGCTGGTCCGTGCGGCCAGCGGGTGGCGCAAGGCAGGGAAATCAAGCTCCATCCAGTGGTCGACCGCAGTCGCCACGCCGACATGCTCGGCAAGTCGCATCGCGCGGCCGCTGGGGAAGCCGAAAGCGATGGCATGGGGGTTTTCCGGGCCGGGCAGCCGTCCCAGAATATGCTTGAGCAAAATCGGAAAGGGCGCTTCCTGTCGGGTCAGTCCGCTTTGCTTCGGCGGCGCCATCAAGTCGGCAATCTGGATCACCCTGAAATGCTCGTCGCCCACGAGCACCTTGCGGAACAAGGTGCCGCAGTGCAGCAAATACTGATCGTCCTGCCGCACCATCCAGGATTCGCCACGCCGGTTCGCATACTTCCAGCGCAACAGATCAAGACTGATCGGGTGCTTGAATACCTGCTCGAACAGCGGCTGGACAACGCCCAGCTCATCGTCGGCAAGAAGACAGGTTTCCAGCATTTACTGCTTTTCCGGCGGAACGAGAATGGCCGGGTTGTCATTCCAGGCGTGCGGAATAAAGCAGAACCCTTGCTCCGCGCCATCATGCAGCACCTCGATCTCGGCGCAATAAAGCGCGTGATCGTAGACATGAATGCCGCGTTCGCAGGCCAGGAAAATGGTCAGACGATAGCGGCCCCGCATCAAGGCAATGGCCGGGAACGACAGGCTGACAGTCGCCAGCCCCTCGGCCTGCAGTTGCGGTGCGGCACCATCGAACAGTGTGCCGCCGCTGGTGACGGAAATGCCGGACAAGGTTTCGATGCCGAAAGCCACCGTCGGCATGGGCAGGCAGGGATCGAACTGAAAACGTACCGCAACGCGCAATTCGGACTGTCCAGCCGTCAGATGCAGGTGCTTGCCCGGTGTGCCGTCGGCGTAAACCTTGACGTCCAGCAGGCGTGCCGTGCCGGTGCCGGCAAACGAAGGGTTCGCCGCTGGCGACGCTTCGACAATTGCGGCAGGCAAATCGTTCGCCGGGATGAGTTCGGCGGCGTACGCCTTGGTAACGATTTCCGGCTTGTCGAGCATCCGAACCCGGCCGCCTTCCAGCCACAAGGCCTGATCGCAGATCGCCTCGATGTGATACATCGCGTGGGAACAGAACAGGATCGTCGTGCCGGCATCGCGCAGCGCCATGATCCGGTCGAAGGACTTGCGGGCGAACGCCCCGTCACCGACCGAAAGCGCCTCGTCGATCACCAGGATGTCAGGCTCCACCGAGGTGGCGATGGAGAAAGCCAGGCGAACATACATCCCGCTGGAATAGGTCTTGACCGGCTGGTCAATGAAAGCACCGACGCCGGAAAACTCGACAATGCTGTCGAAACGCGCCTTGATCTCGTCCGATGACAGGCCGAGCACGGCCGCATTCAGGAAAATATTCTCCCGCCCGGTGAATTCCGGATTGAAGCCGGCGCCCAGTTCCAGTAGCGCGGCAACCCGGCCATTCACCGACAGCGAACCGGCGGAAGGCGTCAAGGTGTTGCAGATCAACTGCAGCAAGGTCGATTTGCCGGCGCCGTTATTGCCAACCACGCCCAGCACCGATCCTTTGGGCAACGAGAAGCTGACATCGGACAAGGCGGCGAAGGATTTTCCATACTGCCGGCGATTGCCGACAATCAACTGTTTCAGGCGATCCAGCGGGCGTTCGAAGATCGTGTAATTCTTCGTCAAGCCCTCGGCGTGAATGGCAATGGTGTCAGAGGACATCGGAAAAACCGGGGCGCAAGGCCAAAAAGACACGGGCGCCAAACAGGGCGACCAGGCACCCGATCAGCATGGATAGCGACCAGGCAGCCCAATCGGGTGCCATGCCCATGAATATTGCGCCGCGCAGATTTTCGATCACTGGGGTCAGTGGATTCATGTGCATCCAGAACTGCCATTCCGGCTTCAAGGATTCAATCGAATAAAAAATCGGCGAGAGGAAGAGCAGCAAGCTGATCGACAGACTGACGACTGGCGCAATATCGCGCACGAAAACCCCCAGCGAAGCCAGCAGCCAGGACAGGCCGAGCAGCAAGGGGAGTAGGGGCAGCAACACGACAGGCACAAGCAGCAGCGTGGCCGACCACTGATGGTCGACGAACAGGGTGCCGACAAACAGGATGAATAGGCTCAAGCCAAAGTGAAACAAGGCCGAGCCGAGCGAAATGAACGGCAACAAGGCCAGCGGGAAAGCCACCTTCTTGACCAGATTGGGCTGTTCGACAAAAAAACTCGCGGCGCGTCCCGCCACTTCGGAAAAGAAATTGAACACCATCAAGCCGGCGAAAAGTCGCAACGCGAAAGCCATGCCGCCGGCCTGCTCGGCACCGGGCCAGCGCAGGCGGAAAATGCCGACAAAAACGAGGGTGTAAACGCCCAGCATCAAAAGTGGCGTGATGAACGCCCAGGCAACACCAAACATGGAGCCCCGGTAACGGCCCAGTATCTCGCGGCGCAAGAATTGCCAGAAAAGCGTTGGGTGGCGCAGCGGCGCCAGAAGAACGGAGCGCAACCCGGGCATCAGGAAACAGCGAAGCAAAATGGCTACCGGAAAAAAGAGTGGGATTGTAACCGAGGCCGGCGCTTATCGCAGTTGGCTACCGCACACTCAAGCCTTGGGGGGCTCGATACGGCCTTCACCGATGTCGAGCAAGTAGTCGGTGCGCAGCAGTTTCAATGCGTTGCCGTCGCGAGCCAGTGCCTCGTGCAGAATCAGTAGCTGGAAACTGCGGGTGACGGTTTCACGGCTGGAGTTGATCATGATCGCCAGTTCCTGATGGGTCGGTGCCGGATCGATCAGGTCTTCGCCGCCAATCGAGCTGCGGCCCAGTAACAGCAGTTGCACGCACAGGCGCTGGAAGGGGTTGGGCAGGGCCAGCAAGGTCCGCTGCGCGGTGACTTCGCGCACACGCGACGAAAGCTTGGACATCACGGTCTGCGCCAGTGCCGGGTTTTCGAAAATCAGCCGGCGGGCGGGCTCGGCCGGCAGGAACAGGGCGCTCGACTTGCTGGCGGCGATCACATGTTCGGCCGCCGGGTTGCCATCGATGACCGACAGTTCGCCGAAATAATCACCCGGCTCAACAAAGTACAGGCCGACGGCGCGTCCATCCACGGTGAAATCGACACCCTGCAAGCGGCCTTCCAGCAGGAAGCCGAGCGAAAACTCGGACTGCTCCTTGCTGCTGACCATTTCCCGGCGGGCAAACTGTCGTATGGAAACCAGGGTCGACAAATGCAACAAGGTTTCCTGCGGCAGGGATTGCAACAGCGGGAATTTTTCCAGGTATTGAAACGGGACGGGCATGCGGTCTGGTTGGTATTTTTCTTCAAATAAACAAGCGCTAAGGAATCCATTCTAAAGCAGATTGTCATGAAAGGCGTGCAAAAACATTATCTTGATGATGTGATGCGGAACACAGAACCGGGCGCCCCGGTCCAATATAATTGAACGCTTGTCAGTTGTACGAAACAGGAGCAAGACATGGCTGCAAGAAGCTTCGAAACCTCGATTGCCGCGTTGCTTGCCTGCCTCGGGTTGATGCTTGGGGCTGGTGCCGCGACGGCCGCCCAGGAGCCACAGGAAATCGTTGGTCAGATCACCACTGTCATCGGACAGGGTGCCATTCGCAATCCGGCGGGCGCGCTGCAATCCGTGGCGCGGGGTGACCGCATCCGGGCCGGTGACCAGATTGAAACCGCTGCCGGTGGTCACGTTCATATCCGTTTTGTTGACGGCGGGCTGGTCAGTGTCCGGCCCCTCAGCCGTCTGCTGATCGAGTCCTACACCAATGGTGGTGCCAACACGCAGGCTGCCATCAAATTCCGGCTCGAAGAAGGCGTCGTGCGCTCGGTGACCGGCGAATGGGGCGAAGCCAGCCGCGACCGGTTTCGTCTGAATACCCCGATTGCCGCCATTGGCGTCAAGGGAACCGACTTCATCGTCAAGGTCGAAGGCGGCAATACTTTCGCCTCCGTGATCTCCGGCGCCATCGTCATGGCGCCGCTGGCCGGTGGTTGCGCCAGCACGCTCGGCCCTTGTCTGACCGATCAGGCGGCGACCCTGAATGCCGACATGTCGGGGCAGATGCTCGAATACCTGCAAAAGAATGGCAGCGGTGCGCCGCGCCTTGTACCGGCAGTCGATCTGCTGGCCCGTAACGGCATTGCCGATGCGCTGGCCGAATCCCGCCGGGGTGAAGTTAGTACGGTGGATGCGCGCGACAAGATGCGGACCAGCGACTCCCAAGCCAGCAATGTGCTGGATGAAGGTCGGGTCAATGCCCGCACGCTGCCGCTGATCTGGTTGCACAACACCATGGGCTGGAACGTCTCGGAAAACACCATTAGTGAACGTTACGACGAAGCCTTGCAGGCCGGGCGTACGCTGGTGGCAAGTAACTTCTTCGTCAGCCTGTATCGCGATGAAAGCCAGCTGAAAACCTTCCAGCCCATCGGCAGTCAGGCCAATTTCCAGCTTTCCAGCTACTCCGCCACCTTCACCCAGCCGATTGCTTACGATCGCCCGTCGGAAAACGTGCAAATCAGCAATGCCAGCCTGCAAGCCGATTTTGCCCGCTCCACCTTCACCACCGGCATGACGCTGAAAAGTCCGTCGCTCGGCGAGGACAACTTCAAAGCCAGCGGCACCATTACCGACCGTGGCTTGCTGGTTTCCAGTTCGGCAGGACAAACCGTTGCCGGCGCTTTCAGTACTGATGGCCTGCAAGCTGGCTACAGCTTTGAAAAGCAACTCTCCAACGGCACGGTCAATGGCCTGACACTCTGGGGACGTTGATTGTCTGTCTTGCGTTCGCTTCGGCTGATTGAAACCCCGCCCCGTAGTGCACTGCTGGCCCTGTTGCTGGCAGTGCTGGCGTGGGTCGTGTTGCTGCTCAGCTTTCCCGCCACCCTGCGCGTGCTTGAAGAGCGCTCGGCTGACTGGATCTGGCGCATGGCGGCCAGCGGCGAACGCGAACGGCGCATCATCCTGGTCGATATCGACGAAAACAGCCTGCAACAACTCGGCAGTTGGCCGTGGTCGCGCAGCCGCATGGCCGAACTCAGTGATCGCCTGAATGCCGAAGGTGCCGCGCTGCAGGTTTTTGACATGGTTTTCCCGTCGACCGCAGCAGGTGACGATCAATTCCTGCGCAGCCTGCAAAAGAACAATGCCGTACTCGGCCAGGTCTTTGCCCTGGAAGAAAACACCGGTGCCGCCAGCGGCGTCCCGGCAGGTGCCCTGCCTTGGGCCGCCTGTCCGCCAGTCCTGCCGGTCGCCAAGGGGCACATTGCCAATCACGCCGGCTTGTCCGGTCTGCCCACCGGGCACATCACGCCGCGTATCGAAGTCGATGGCGTCATTCGTCACCAGCCCGGCATCATTTGTGATCAAGGCAAGGCATACCCGGCGCTGTTCATTGCTGCGCTTGGTCAGGCGCTCGACAAACCGGAACTCCGCTTCGAAGCCGGACGCGGCCTGTTCGGACCGGACTGGCAGCTCTACGGCCCCAGCCTGACGCGTGACGGCCTGCCGCTCGATGACCAAGGCAATGTGCGCATTCCCTGGATGCTGCAACCGGACAGCTTCATCAGCCTGTCCGCCGCCGATGTGCTGGCTGGGCGGGTGCCGCAAGGCTTGTTGGCCAATGCCTGGGTGTTGGTCGGCAGCACGGCGCTTGGCCTCAACGACCGCATCGCCACGCCATTCGGCGGCAGCGGTGCCGGCCTGACCGTGCATGCCCAGTTGCTGCACGGCGTGCTGGATAATCATCTCCCGGTTACGCCGCGCCTGGGCCTGCTTTACCAGGCCTTGGCCGCAGTGGCTGGCACGCTGCTGCTGCTGGCACTTTCCCGTTTCTGCACTGGGCGCCCGCTCTTGCTGGTCACTGGTACGGCCCTGCTGCTGGCGCTGCTGTGGTTGCTCAAAGCCCTGTTGCTGGTGCGCTTTGCGCTGTGGCTGGAGTGGGTGCAAGTTGGCATGTTCCTTTGCTTGCTGGCGCTGATCCTCAGTTTTGTCGAGCACCTGCGCAGCCGTCTGGAGCGCGACCGCCTCTACAACCACCTCGCCAGCTACCTGCCGGCCTCCGTTGCTGCCGCACTGGTACGGCAAGACCCCTCCGACACCATCGACGCCACGCGGGCCAACATTACCGTCCTGTTTGCCGACATCCGGAATTTCTCCGGCTACTGCGAAACCAACCCGCCGGAAGCCGCTACCGCCGTGCTGCATGCGTTCTTCTCGATGGTGACCAAGGTGGTCGAGCAGCACAACGGTCAGGTCGAATCCTTCCAGGGCGATGCTGTGCTGGCTGTCTGGGGAACAGCCGGCAACGGCCCGGACCCGGAAAGCGCGCTGCGTGCCGCACTCGATATTTTGCAAGCCAGCCGTTCACTGTTGCCGCCACCGCTGCCCGAAGACCTGGCGCCGCTCGGTTTGGGCATCGGTCTGGAAACCGGCATGGCCACCGTCGGCTCCTTCGGTTTGGCCCGGCGCCGTACCCACCTGGCCATCGGTCACACGGTAACCACCGCCGCCCGCCTGCAGGAAATGACCGCCGAACTCGCCCACCCGATCCTGGTGGGAGAAGGCATGGCTGCCAGTCTGGGCGACCATCGGCTCAATTCGCAAGGCAGCTTCCTGCTCGAAGGCCTGAAATCGCCATGCCATATCTACGCTTACCCACTCAAGGAATGCAGTGGGGATTAGCGGGCATAACAACAAACCAGCACGCTTGACCGAAGCACTACCTGCAAGGCCCGAAAAGTGGCGCCGGGTAACTGCGGCAGGCGTGCTATATATATTGCAGCTGGCCATGTTGGCGCCAGCGCAAGCCACCACCCCGGACATCTGCCGGCCCGCCGAACCGGATATCGAAAAGCTGCTTGATAGCGAAGCGCACTGCCACAAGTCCCCCGATTTCCTGCATGCACTCGGTCATTTGCTCAATGTTGCCGGGCGCTACAGTGAAGCGCTCGACCGCCTGGAATCCGCCATGCTGCTCGATCCGCAGCGTTGGCCAGTGCATCTTGAATACGCACTGGCGCTTGAAGGGGTTGGCGATAACGTCTCGGCAAACGCTTTGCTTCGGCAATTAGCTGAAAATCCTGCGGTCGACCCCAGAATTCATGAAGAATTGCTGCGCATCCTGCGCCGCCGCCAGGAAGCGCTCTGGCAACAACCGGCCCGGCGCACCCAGATTGGCCTCTCTGTCGGTTACGACGACAACCTGTTGGGCGCAACCCGCTACGCCAACCTGCAACTCAGTTTGCCCGGAGGCTACCTGCCTGTTGAAATTGCCGACGCAGACCGTCCGCGTGGTGGCAGCTTCCTGCGCGCCGAAATCACCCACGAAAGAGAATTCCACCAAAGCGCTGTTGCAAGCTGGCGCTACGTGCTGATGGGCAGCTACCGCTGGAGTATTGAGCACTCGCCAGCCGACATCGGCCACCTGGGCGCCGGGGTGGAGCGTGCGCCAAGCGGCGACAGTGGCTGGTACAGCTCAGTGCTGGCCCAGCAAATCTACCGGGGAGGCAGTCTTGCCCTGTGGCAAGTGCAAGCAGGGGCCGGGGGCGTTCGCTCGCTCCAGTTACCCAGCCTGCAAAACTGTCGCATTCGCTACGGCGGCGAAATGCACGCCACGCAATACCCGGCGAACCGCCAATTCGACGGCCGCTACGCTGGCATCCTGCTGAACAACACCTGTGTGCAAAGCGGCTGGCAATTCCAGCTACGCGCCGGGCGGGATGTTCCCGTCAACGACGAACGCCCCGGTGGCGCGCAGCAGCAATACACCCTGAGCCTTTCCCGCCACGTGCCGTTTGCCGGCGGCGGCTTGCGCGGCGAATACGAGTATTACCGCCAGGACGACGCCAAAGGTTACAGCTCGCTGCTGGAAGACAACGCCCGCCGCCAGATCCAGCGCCACACCTACCGCATGGAATACCGCTGGCTGCAAGGCGGCCTGCAGCCCTATGTCGGGCTTGAATGGCTGGACCAGAAAGCCAACATCCCGCTGTTCTCCCCCCGCAACACCATTTTCACCATCGGGCTGCGTCACCTTTGGTGAGGAAGGCTGCGAAAGTGACGGTCGCCAAGACCCGGTTGGAACTAGGCAATACGAGGTAAGGAAGAAAAACCTTGCCGCAGCCAAGAAAGGGCAGAAAGCATGACGTTGACCCGTGATTTCAAACAAACCGTTGTCGAGCGCGTCCAGCGCGATCCCGCCTTTGCCAAAGCACTTCTCGATGAAGCTGCTACGCTTTTTCTTAGTGGCGAACCTGAGGCTGCTCGCCTTATCCTTCGCGATCTCGTGAATGCAACGGTCGGATTTGAGAGTCTGGCCGAACTGACCTGCAAGCCCAGCAAAAGCCTGCACCGCATGTTGTCCCAAAAGGGTAACCCCAGCATGGACAATCTTGCCGCAATCTTTGGCGCAGTACGGAAGTGGCTTAAAGTGGCATTCGATGTGCGAGTCGTCGAAATCGCGTAGCTAGTTGCCACACATATCCCCCCCCATGCTGGTGGTGGGATGGACGACATTGGCAATCTGGTTATTTTTCGGCGGGAGCCCAGTAGAAGACGCCAGCCCGCACCGGTTTCGTTTTACCCGGACGGAACACCAGGATGGGCGTCGATTTCTTAGCCATTGCGGATTCTCTTCGGTAGTCGGCTGGCCATTAGCCGATGGCTATCAGATTCCAGGGCGGCAATCTTGTCCACGTCGTTCAGTACATTCAGTGCCCACAGGACCGCCAGGTAGTTACCGATAGTGACATGGGGCGAGCCCTTTTCGATCTCGACCAAGGTGGAGCGGCTCACTCCGGCATGGTCTGCCAGATCGACCTGGCGCCACCCGGCAGCTTTCCGCCCAATGACAATTCGCTCGCCCAGTTGGCGAAGCGTGTCCCGCACGTCGATAGGGTGGGTTGGTTTAATGTTTGCCATAGCACACAGTATTGCGGCTTAGTGCGCGACATATCAATCATTAGGCGGCAGTACAGACCAAAGACGACGAACTTCGCTTGGACTGGCGGAAAGCAGGTCCGGCTAGAGATGGTCCAGATTCACCCATCGTTCACGACAAGAATGCTGCGACGCAACGGCACTCGTCCACTGGAAAATCCGGATCCCCGCAAAATCAAAGGCGCTGCTCGGCCAAGGGATTCTGCGAGGTCGGCCGCACGTTTTCAAGGTCGGTGTATTATTCATCTGTCTATGAAAAGGAGCCTGGCATGAGAACAGTAGGTCAGCGCAAAGAGCGCCCCATTGGCCTTCTTGCTTCCGGTGCACTCCTTGCTGAAGGCGCTCGATTCAATGATGAGATACATCGGCTCCCTACGGGGGACACAACCTTCATTCCCAAAGGGGTGTATCGGTTCAATACTCACGAAGACGCCAACCAGCATCAACTTGAATGCTTAACCAAGGGAATGGCAAAAATTGCATTGGAGCGAGTGAATGGACGACACAGGTGAATATTGTCGCCCGGCATCACTGGAAGACCTGAAAACCCTGATTGAGTCATTGAACAGGCAGCAAGTCGATTACTTGCTCATTGGAGGGTACGCACTATTTGTGCATGGATACCACCGAGCAACAACCGACATCGATGTGTTGGTGCCGGCAACAATTGAATCAGGAACCAAGGTAAAGGCAGCATTGATGGTGTTGCCGGATCAAGTCGCCAAGGACTTGCAGCCAGAATGGTTTGCGGAGGGTGAAAACATCCGGGTGGCAGATGCCTTCCTGGTCGATGTCATGCTGAATGCGTGCGGCGAGACGTATGACACACTTAAGAAATACGCTGTAGCCGTAGACTTGGAAGGCATTCCGGTCAGAACAGTCAGTATTGAAGGTCTTCTGCGGACCAAACAGACCGTACGCGACAAGGATATAGCCGATAGGCACATCCTTGAGCGAGCGCTAGCGCTGTTCCAAGAGCAATCCAGGGAATAATTGCGCGCCTGAATTGGCTGGTCGGATCAATCTTCCGCACGCAAGTCCGCCATCAATGCCTCAACACCGTTGAAGCTCTTGAGGTTGCCGGCGCGTGCCTCTTCCTTGATATCCTGCGTCAAGCGCTATTGCACCTTGAAGCTTTCAATTGCGCTGGGACTACCCCTTCTGATGCCTTGGCGTCATTCAAACAGAATGGCTTCGATTCGAGCCAGCGCTTCATCGACGATGTACTGCGGCACCGTTTCCTTGAGACGCACATTCCGCGCCCGCCAGTCCAGTGACTTCAGCTGATGGCAATGCACTGCGCCTTGAGTCTCGGTGCCAGCTCCCATCAAAGTGACGACAGTCCCGTAGGTACGGGCGGCGGCAGCGGCGCCCTGAGAAATCGGGCAAATCATCGCCGGTCCTTGCTGATTAAATACCTTGCCGCTCAGGACAAGGCCGAAGTGCGGGCCTTTCATTTCCCGACCGGGGGATGGATCGAAATCTAGATGCACGATGTCGCCACGGTTCGGCAGATACGCCATCAGCCGTTCTCCAAACCAACCGAGGGCATTTCATCCCAGCCTTCAACACGCGGCAACCCTTCCGGCATTTCAGCCATCAGGTCAGCCAGTTTGTAACGCGGGCGGGTCGGTGCCTCAACAGTCATCTTCTTGCCCAGAAGATGCAGTTCTACCTGGGAGCCTTCGCTCAGACCATTTTGGTCAATGAACATCTTGGGCACGGTCATTACCAGCGAGCCGCCAGCTTTGCGTAGGGTTTGCAGCATTCAAACCTCCTGTCAGTCAAAAGTACTGTTAAAGTATAACTCGATGTTTTATTCAAGTAGGACACATCCGCTAAGGTACTACCTGGACATGGACGCATGAAGGAAGTCCGGGCGACAGCCAATCGAATCAGCCTGCAGGCAGAGGTGGCCTGACCAACGCCGGGCAATCACTTTTGTTCGGCCAGGCTTTTTCCGATCTACGCTTGTTATAAGTCCGTAAGCCCCCCGCTGCCACTATCGGGCTTCGTCACATATAGTGAGGTTTGTGACAGTAAACCCACAATTATCGGGAATGTGTGATCCCCGTCACTTGTAAAAAGCTGGTCCACCAGTTAAATTTCGGCCACGCTTATGCATGCTAACTGTGTGACGTAAGTTTTTTTATTTTCTTTCGAAAGGAAATCTTTAATGGCACTATCTCTTCGTCTTCCGAATGACAGCCTGGTCCTGAAGGCCTACGCTTCCCTGGTTGGCGCTGCTCCGGGCAGCACCGCTTTCAACGAACACCGCGCTTTCGTTGCCGCCAATGGCCAAAATGCTTACGTTTCCGCATTGAACAGCCTGTTCGCCAACGTTTCCAATGCTGACCTGGCTTCCGCCATCCGTGCCAACCTGGGCCTGACCGCTGTCGTTACCCAGTCCACCACCGAAGCCTTCCTGGCTGCAAACGCTTCCAACCGCGTTGGCGCTATCTTCGCTGTTGCTGACGTGCTGGCTACCACCACCGACGCTGCTCTGGCAACTGCCAAGGCTGCTTACAACACCGGTATCGATGCTTCCTACAACTACTCTGTTGTTGCCACCAACTACGTTGGCACCACCATTGCAGCACTGACCGCCGTTGCTACCAGCTTCGAACTGGCCGTTACCCAGGACAAGCTGACCGGCACCAGCGGCGCTGACCTGTTCAACGCCTACATCATCAACAACAGCAACACCCTGCAGTCCGGTGATGTCGTTTCCGGCGGTGCCGGTGTTGACACCCTGTTTGCACAGTTGGGTGATTCTGCCAGCTTCGCAATCACTGCTCGTACCGACGGCGTCGAAACGATCAAGATTCAAGCTCAAACCATTCCGAACGACGACACCAACGGTAACAACCCGAGTGCTGGTGTTTCTTCCAACATCGTTCAGGTTGACGCACAGTACATGCAAGGTGTTACCACTTGGCAAAACACCAACAGCCGTTCTGATCTGGTTATTGAAGATGTCCGCATCGCCGATGGCGCCAAGACCAAGGACGTCACCATCGTCATGGAAAGCACCGATCCGGGTAACGTCGACTTCGGCGTCTACTTTGACCAGCATTCCCTGCGCAATTCCTCTACCGGCAACACCACCCTGACCATCAAGCTGATGGACACGGGCGCTGCCGCTACTGCCGCTACTGCCGCTACCCCGCTGCTGAACAACCCGTACGACCAGTTCAAGCTGGGCATCAACGGCGTTCTGACCACCATTCAACTGGACAAGACCGCTGTTGCAGCTGCTGACACCTACGCAGCCCTGCTGACCGTGTTCCAGAACGCACTGGTTGGTACCGGCGTTGTCGCTACCCTGGGTGCTGACTTCACCATCACCGATCCGATCTCCAACAGCTCCGTTACCGGCAAGGCAATCGTCCTGACCGGCGGTACGGGTGTTGCGATTACCGCACCGACTGGCTCTGGCTGGTACAACACCACCGGCGCTTCTGTTCCGCCGACCTCCAACATCTACACCACCTACGCCGATACCGCGCTGACCCAGACTGAACTGGTCACCAGCACGATCATTCTGGATGATGTGGGCCGTGGCTCTACGGGTGGCGATCTGGTCGTTGGTGGCCTGTCTACCGGCGTTACCTCCACCTCGCGTGGTGTCGAGCGCTTCGAAATTGAAGTTCGCGACAACAGCAAGCTGCAGACCATCGCTTCTACCAACAACGCCCTGCGCGAAGTTACCATCAAGAATGGCGATACCACCAACACCGACCAAAACTCTGGTGTTTACGACCCGACTGTTGCCGGTAAGGGCAACTTGACGGTTAATGGCTATGCTGGTTCTGCTGCTGGTAACGCCGCACTGCCGGGTGTTGATTCCACCGTTCATGGCAACTACGGTTTCACCGATGTCCGCCTGATCGACGGCTCTGCCATGACCGGCAAGCTGGCTTTCGATGCTCAAATCTCCAGCAACACCATCAGCAAGTACATCACCCTGGTTGATACCGCTGCCAGCCCGACGGCTGATGTCGCCGGTACCGGCAATGTTAACTACAACGTCAAGGGCGCAAACTTTGACTACCGTGGTGGTGCCAACGATGACACCCTGACCGTTGTCGTCGACGGTGGCGTTGCCGGCAGCCGTAGCACGGTTGTTTCCGGTCAGTCTGACTTCACCTTCAACGTCGAAGGCGGCGCTGGTAATGACGCAATCACCCTGACCGTTGTTGATACGACGGGTATGGCTGGTTCTGCTCAAGACTGGTACAACAACCAGAACTTGAACAACAACATCACCATCAACGCTGGCGAAGGTAACGACACCATCCGTATCCCGGGTGCTGGCGATACCACCATCAATGCTGGTGCAGGCAATGACTTGGTGTTCTCTGACAACACCGGCAAGCAAGGCACGCTGACCCTGAATGCAGGCGCTACCGTTCTGACCAACCCGGGCTTCGCTGCCGGCGCTGGTACCGGTACCAGCAACGCAGTTTGGGTTTTCAACACCGCCAACCAGAACGACAACATCCTGACGTCGCAAGACATCAACGATCTGCGTTCGGATTCCAACGAAACCTACAACCTGTACAAGGTTGATCTGGTTGTGAGCTACCGTGGTCTGGATTCTGCCAAGATCAATCTGGCTAACACCACGACCTACAAGCTGACCGATCTGGAAATCAACCAGGCCATCAAGAACGCCATCAACAATGACGCTACCTTGAAGAACCTGCTGGTTGCCAAGGATGGCCCGGCTAACTCCCTGATCGTTGAGTCCCTGACCGACGGTAACCAGTCTGCTTCCGCACTGACCGTCGCCCTGACGGCACCGGCTGCTTCCGCTCTGGGTACTGCCGAATTGCTGGCTGCTGCAACTGCTTGGGGCGTTACCACCCCGGCCGCTGCAACTGCTGCTGACGCAGTGACCTACATGACCAACGGTGGTGGTGCAACCTTCGCAGGTGCCAGCGCTGCTGTTAGCTTGGCCGCTTTCACGACCAATGCTGACTACGTCAAGGATATGGCTACCGACGGTGCCGTTGATATCGTTGGTGCAGCAAGCACCTCGACCAGCGACAACTTCATCACGGCTGGCGAAGGCGACGACTTGATCGTTCTGGGTACCACGGTTGGTGCTGCAGTTGAATCCTCCAGCAACGAAGTCGTTGTTTACACTGGCGCATTCGGTAAGGACGTGGTCCTGAACTTCACCGCTGCTGGTGCTGGTATGGATTACCTGGGCTTCGATGGCATCGGTGCCAAGACTGCTGGTGGTGTTACTGCTGACATGGGTACCGCTATCTCCGCTGCTCTGGCCGTTACCGATGGTCACGTCTACATCGAAGACTTGTTCACGGCGGCAACCGATGTCGTCGCGACCGAAAACGACAACGCTGTCAATGTCAAGGAACTGTTCGCAACGGAAGTTGCTGGCACTGCCAAGAAGATGGTCTACGTTGCTGTTAGCAGCCATAACGTTGGTACCGTGTATCAGATCGTTGATGGCACCGCCGCTAACGACATCACCGTTACGGAACTGGGCACCATTGATCTGGCCGATACCAACTGGAACACGCTGACCACGATCACTTCGTTCATCGCTCCGACCGTGTATGCCGATGGCCCGACCATCAACTCCACGACCGGTCTGACCTACACGGTTAACGGCACGACGGTTGTCGGTACGGTTCAGAACGATACCTTCAACACCATCACTGCCGGCGCTAACGTGACCGGTAACGGTGGTAACGATACGTTCAACGCTACTGCTGGTGCTTCCACCATCGTTGATCTGAGCTCTGGCGACACGCTCAACGTTTCGGTTGGTGCAACGGTCACCTCGACCGCCCTGAATCTGACGGGTGTTCTGGGTACCAATGCAGGTACGGTTGTCCTGACCGGTACTGCTGCTGCTGACACCATCGTTGGTACCAGCGGTGCTGATACCGTGACGGGTGGTGCTCTGGCTGACACGATCAATCTGATCGCTGATGCTGCAATCGATACCGTGGTCATCAACAGTGCTCTGAATGCTGATGCCGATACCATCGCCAACTTCGTGGTTGCAAACGACGTTCTGCAATTCAGCGTTGCTGGTCTGACCCTGAATGCCGCTGACTACGCTGCTGGTGCTGTTACTGCCGTCAATGCTGCTGCTGCTGCTCTTCTGGGCGCTGGTGCTTGGGCAAACCACGTTGTGGTCGATACCGCTGCTAATATCGCTGGTCTGACGGTTGGTGCTGGTTCTAACGCCGGTGCTGTTCTGGCAATCGCCACCGATACCGGTGCGGTTTCCTACGACCTGGACGGTGCCTTCGGTGTTGGTGCTGTCGTTATCGGTACCGTTACCGGTGGCGGCGCTTTCACTGGTGCAAACCTGGCTATCATCGCCTAATCTCCCGAAACGGAGACACCCCTCGCTTCGTCGAGGGGTGCAGGTGCAAGCCTACAAACCCCTGTCTCCGCAAGGAGGCGGGGGTTTTTTATCCCTCGTGATTTTTCAAGGAGCCAAAATGGCCACACTGACTTTCAACGGCAAGGAATACGAGATCGACGCGCTGACCGAAAATGCCAAAGGCCAACTGGCCAGCGTGCAATTCGTCGAAGCCGAACTGCAGCGCCTGAAGTCGCAGACCGCCGTGCTGAACACCGCCCGCAATGCCTACATGCGTGAACTGCAGTCCGAACTCGATCAGCAAGACGCCAAGCAGTCAAACAAGCAGTAAGCATTTGCCCTAAGCACGGGTTTGTCGTGCTGCTACCCAAAAAATCTCCGCCGGCCGAAGCGCCCCGGAGATTTTTTTATGCGAAGGCATTTTTTTTCGAGCTAAGGAGATGATCGGTTCGGGCGTGTAGACCTCAGGCAAGAATGGCGTCAATATGCTATCCGGGCACAGTGCTTTATTTTTCTAGTAATTTTCAAGGTGTTTAAGGATTGGGGGGGCGATGGATTTTTTGAGTCGTATATTTGATGCGATATACGGGTTTTTTTACGGTCGGGCTAACGAAGGGAAACAAACAATCGTCATCCAGAACACCACCAATATTTTGCCTTTGGCAGCATCTACGCCAGACTTTCCTAAAGGTTTTGTGCCTGATTTGCAAAGTGCTGCGCCGGAGCCAAGAGAGTCGCCGAGCATAATTTTTCCAAATCAGATTTTGGTTGTTCCGTATGATTGTCTGTTGCTGAACGAGCGCAGCTTCATTACTTCTCTTATCAAGAGACCAATATGCGGTTTCCTGCTTGATGCCTTGAATCCTCAGCCGTTGTGCTGGGGGCAGGAAAGCACCGCCAAATACAAGTTGATATATAACCTGCGACAGGCACCGGAGCCGATGCTGCGCTTGTCTCGGATAAGCATGGATTCTGAATGGTTCCATCTTCTGCTCCCGGAGTCCGGGGAAGTTGCGGAGGCGGCTGAAAAAACGATCGCGGCATCGGCATCCCAGTTGGGAATACCAGTGAAAGCGCGGCTGAATATTTTTGATGACTTCAATCTGCTGCCTGTGCACGAGTTTCAGTTCAAGCCCTATCCGGTAACAAGCTTTGGAGTGGGGTATGAGTTTTATCTCAGGAACCCAGACTATATCGCTTTGCTGTCGGCAATCTGGCCGCGTATTGTCGAAGATGCACGCTATCCGATTTATTCGGCATATAACAATAGTCGCGGAACAGATGCGGAAGACCTGGAGCGTGGTGTGGCAAGAGATTTGATCCAGGTTTTTACAACGAGCAAGCGCTCATGGGAGAAGGAGGATAAATTCCTTCTGAAGGAGCCATCTATGGCAGCCTTGAAATATCTTGCGAGGAGCAAATTTTATTGCCGAGAGTTTCATGAAGCATCTAGTGTTTCAAATCATGAAGAAGCTTTTTCGTTGGAGGCCCTTGATTACTTGACCGAGCTGAATTTATTGTCAAAAGAGCATTTGAATGAGCGGGCGCTCTACTGGATGAGCGAAGCTATTCGTCTGGCACTACCAAGCCAATTTCTGGAGGGGGAGAGCGCAACGGAGATGCCTCGTTGAGAAAGGATTAGCAAAGAACAGAGCGCAATAACGGGGTCAGACACCCATGGCACTACCTTAAGCTTGATTTTCTCCGAGCACGGAGGATAGTTGCTCGTGCGACGTCTCTTGTCACGGTGAGCAGTTGATGGTTTTTCGGTTTTCGTTTGATTGCATGGGGTTCAACGCGACCAGGGCGAATTGGGAGACGAAGTTCGCTGATTCCGCCAAGCACAAAAACGGGGTCAGACACGATATATTGTCCCGAGCCAGGAACGACTGCGTGTTTTTCCCGTTTTATTGCGGTCGACCGCAATAAATGGCAAAAATCGGCGGCGGCTCAACGCAATAACGGGGTTGGACACGATATGTACTTTCTTCGCCGTTTTTACGTAATGCCCAAAAATCTGCGTACTGACCACTGTCAGCCGCAATAAGCAGTTGCGATTCGTATAGCTACGCTATACCATGAGGCATGATCCGAAGTTTTCGTCACAAAGGACTTGAAGCCTTCTATCGCAGAGGTAGCAAAGCCGGTATTCAGCCCCATCACGGCAATCGACTTCACGCACAATTGACTGCACTGGATTCTGCTACCTGTGCGGAGGAGATGAATTTCCCCGCCTGGCGTCTGCATCCGCTGACTGGGGAATTGTCCGGTTTCTGGGCCATTACCGTGAATGGCAACTGGCGCTTGATCTTTCGATTTGATGGCGAAGATGCGGAGTTGGTTGATTATCTGGATTACCACTAGGAGAGTGACGATGAATGGCATGCACAATCCGGCCCACCCCGGCGAAGTCCTCAAGGAAGGCTGGCCGGCTGAAGTTACGATTACGGCAGCGGCAAAGCAGCTTGGCGTAACGCGAGCGGCGTTGTCGCGGATACTCAATGGTCATGCTGCCATCAGTGCGGATATGGCTCTGCGTTTGCAGGATTGGCTGGGCATCAATGCGCAAATGTGGCTGCGCATGCAGGTGGCTTATGATCTGTGGCAAGCCGAGCGCAACAGGCGGCGGCCCCATATCGAGCGACTGAAGCACGTGGCCTGAAGATAGACGGGGTCGGATAAACGGGTCAAAAACGGGGTCAAAAACGGCAAAAACGGGGTCAGACACGATATGTTGTCCCGAGCCAGGGAATGACTGCGTGTTTTTCCCGTTTTATTGCGGTCGACCGCAATAAATGGCAAAAATCGACGGCTGCTCAACGCAGTAACGAGGTTGGACACGATATGTGCTTTCTTCGCCGTTTTTACGTAATGCCCAAAACTCTGTGCGATAGTGCAATTTATCGGTAAATCTCGCGCCGGTTGCCAACCTGAACCACAAGGACGCGCAAAGCGCCGTCCTGAATGTCACAAATCACACGGCAATCGCCCACCCGGTAGCGCCAGAGGCCACCCTGTGGGCCAGTCAATGCCTTGCCAGTGCTACGCGGGTTTTCCAGTCCGGCAATACGCTCATCCATGAAGTCAACGATGCGCCGTGCCGTCTGTTTGTCGAGCTTGCGTAACTGCCCTTTGGCCGTGTCGGCGTAATCAATCGTCCAGGCCAAGGTCTCTCCTCACGTCAGCAGCGGAATGCACCTGTTCTTGCCCCTTGCGGATACGCTCCAGCACGTCAGCGGCAAAGTAGTAGTCCTCCATTTCTTCAATGCCCTGCTCGATGATTTCGCGCAGGTAGTAAGCCTTTGTTCGTCCGGTTTGGGATGCAAGGTAGTCAAGCCTTTGCTCGGTTTCAGGAGCGAGGCGAATCGAGGTGGCCATGTCAGAGTCTCCTTTGTGATATATGTATTCACTGTATCACAAAGATGCTCGAACGGAAAAACGGGTCCAAAAACGGGGTCAGACACGATATATTGTCTGTTTTTCCTTGCACCACGGAGCAGTCATGGCGCGCCTTCCTCGCTACATCATTCCTGGCCAGCCGCAACACATCATCCAGCGTGGCAATAACCGGCAGGCGATCTTTGCCGCAGAGGCGGACTACTTGTTTTTCCGGGATGCGTTGGCCGAGGCCGCCAGCAAGCACCATCTCTCCATTCATGCTTACGTCTGGATGACCAACCACATTCACCTGCTTGCCACGCCGGGGGAGAGCGACAGCATCAGCAAGGTTTTTCAGTCCGCAGGACGGCGTTATGTGCAGTATTTCAATCATTCCTACCAGCGCAGCGGTACGCTGTGGGAGGGGCGCTATCGAGCGACTGTGGTCGATAGTGAGCATTATTTGCTGACGCTGATGCGCTACATCGAACTTAACCCGGTGCGCGCCGGAATGGTGGTGCATCCGGGGGATTATCCGTGGTCTAGTCATGCTTTCAACGCGATGGGGATCAAGGCTGACTGGCTGACCCCGCACGAGGAATACCTGCGCTTGGGGCAAAGCGTGGACGAGCGGCAGAGTTCCTACCGGGCCTTGTTCCAGACAGGTCTATCCGAACCGGATTTGACGGCGATCCGCGAATCGACCCACAAGGGGTGGGCGCTGGGGGGCGAGCGTTTCAGGGAGCAGATCGAGGCGTTGTCGAAACGCCGGGCAGCGTCAAAAGGGGTGGGGCGACCAAGGAAGCTTGAAAATCGTGTCTGACCCCGTTTCTAAATTCGACTTTTCCGTTGATTTCGTTAATTATTGCCGAATATTTTTAACTAAAAAAGGGAGGAAAAATGGGGGTTACTTTGCGCGCTTACGGTAGCGATCAAACCGTATCGAATTTTGTTGAGGATAGTCATGACGGTCCCAATTGGGGGGCGCAGCCCGTTAGTGAGGCTTCGACGACGCAGTTGGTGAGCAGCTTCCAGTTTGATGGCGGCAGTGTGGTGTTCCGCTTGAACGGTAGTTTTCCTGAGTCTGCGCTGGCTGCGGGGAATTTGTCGGGTGTGGCCTCGGCCGGGGCGACGGTGTCGGCTTATGAGCTTTCGCATCGCGGAAGCGTGATGGAGACGGCCAGTTTTTCCACGCCGGTGAGCGTGGCGGATTTGCTTGCTGCGATGCTGCAGACGGATCGCGCTGCGCTAACCCGTTATTTTGCCGGGAACGATGTTTTCTATGGTTCCGAGCAGGGCAATAGCGAGGGGGACGACGACGGCGTGCATGGTTATGCCGGCAACGATACCTTTTATGGTTATGCGCCTTCGACCGGCAGTTCGTCGAACATGGACAAGTTCTATGGTGGCGACGGGATCGATACGGCGGTTTTTCGGGGTTCGGCGGCGCAGTATCAGGTGCGCTGGAGCGATTATGTGTGGATGCCGGATAACTTGGCGGGCAGCGGTTACCAGGTGGTCGATACGGTGGCGGGGCGCGATGGTTCGAAGGCTTTGCGTATGGTCGAGCGCTTGAGTTTCAGCGACAAGTCGGTGGCGCTGGATATCGATGCCGGGGGCAATGCGTTGAAGACGATGCAGATCGTCAGTCTGGTTGCGCCGTCGCTGGCGGATAACCTGAGTGTGCGCGGGCAGGTGCTGTCGATGTTCGATGGCGGCTTGACGATGCAGGCGTTTGCCCAGCAGGTGGTTGATCTGGGTTTGTTGCCGCGGAACAACAGCGATTTCATCGGTGCCTTGTATGCCAATATATTCAAAAAAGCGGCGTCGACCGCAGAATTGGCGACATTGACTAAGTTTGTCGATGATGCGGGCCAGGCGAATGTGCTGGCGCAGGTGGCGGAGATGGGCCTGACGGTGAATCTGGTCGGTCTGCAGCAGAACGGGATGGATTACCTCGCTTGATCCATTGGCGTTCATTGTGCGCTTCCCGGCTACATGAATTGCCCTTAAATGAGTAAAATGTCGGCCCATCCGGTATGTGCGGTATTTGCCTGCCGGATGTGTCTATTCGATGTTTCCGCCCACTGTGGGCGGTTTTTATTTTTTAAGGAGGCAATATGGCCAAGCTTACGATCAACGGGAAAGACTACGACCTGGATGGGCTTTCCGAGAATGCCAAGGCCCAGCTTGCCAGCCTGCAGTTTGCCGATGCTGAAATCCAGCGTCTGAATGCCCAACTGGCAGTTTTCAATACGGCGCGCAATGCTTATCTGAAGGGTTTGCTGGCTGACCTGGAGCAGGGTGAGGTCGTCAAGCCGAAGAAACCGGCGCGGGCGAGCGCGAAGGTGAAGAAGCAGTAACTGGATTGACGGGCTTTCTGTTCCGTTGTCTGTTTTGTATTTTTCCCATGCTAACCAGCTCGGTGTTTTTCGAGGTGTCCGTTGATTAATGCCGAGTCTGTTGTTGCTGTTGTTGTTACCTATCATCCCGATCTTGATGCACTGAGCGCGTTGTTTGAGCGCTTGCGCCCGCAGGTTGCGTCAATTGTTGCGGTCGACAACGGTTCTGGCCCATTTTTACCGGAATTTTTGGCGACGCGTGCGGGGGCCGGCATTCACGTTATTTCCCTGCCGGGGAATACCGGCGTGGCTAATGCCGTTAATGTTGGCATGCAGTGGGCGCGACAGGCCGGTGCGACGATGGTCGTGACTTTCGACCAGGATAGCTTGCCCGCACCGGATATGGTGGCGTGCTTGCTGGCTGCGTATGCCCAGTTACAGCAGGATGGTGTTCGTGTCGGGGCGCTGGGGCCATTGCAGATTGATCGCCGAAGTCAGTTGCCTACGCCTTTCGTGGCTGCCGCAGAGAAGGGCTGGAAGCGGGTGCTGCCGGTGGTTGGCGAAGTGCTGGAGGTCGATCATCTGATTACCTCCGGCTGCCTGTTTCCGTTGGCGGTGATCGAGCAGATTGGCCCGATGCTGGCGGAGTTGTTTATCGACGGCGTGGATCTGGAGTGGAGTTGGCGTTGCCGTGCGGCGGGCTTTCGCTTGTATGGCATTGAGCGGGCGAGCTTGTTGCACGCCATTGGTGACCGGATTGTGTCGTTTTGCGGGCGCCAGCTGCATTTGCATGGGCCGCTGCGGCAGTATTACATCCTGCGGAATACGCTTTATTTGCGCACGCTTGACCATTCACCCGCTGCTTGGCGCCGGGTTTGCTGGCGCGGTTTGTTGATGCGTCTGGTTTTTTTCTCTCTGTTTGCTTCTCCCCGCTTCGAGTATTGCCGTCTGATGTTGCTCGGCGTGAAGCATGGACTGACGGGGCGCCTTGGACCTGCGGCATCCGGGGTCAAGTAGGGGCGCGCCAACGGCGCTGATGCGGGCGTTGCTGTTGTGAACGTCCGTCCGGTGCCTGAGGACCGGAAGGTTGATTTGTCAGACTAAAAAGTTGTCGGCTTGGAAGGATAGCAGTGCAAGGTTGTTGATGCCGACGAGTTCGGCGACCTTGACGACTTCGTCGGCGGCTTCAATGGCGGTAACGCTGCCGGCAGCCGAACGGTTGCTGATGAACCACACCGTTGCGATGCCGGGGTCGCCGGGGGCGGGTACGCCTGCCGTGATGATGACCAGTTTGGCCGGGGCGGTCGGTGCGCCAAAGATAGCGGCGATTTCTGCCGGTGTGCTGAGCGGGGTACCGTCTTCCGTGACGATCCGGATATCGCCATTGGCCCAGGTCGTCCCCGCGAATGCCGAGGCAGCAACCGATGTGGCGACGAAAGTCGGCGTACCGAGAAAACTGCGGAAGTCGAGGATGTCGCCGGCAGCACCCACCTGGAAGTTGTGAATGCTGTCCATGCCGTTGCCGGGGGTGAAAAAGGTGCCGGGCGAGGCGACGGCTTCGAAGACAAAGGTGTCCTTGGCGGCTTTGCTGCCGCCGAACAGGGTATCGTCGCCAGCGCCACCGCGTATCGTACTGCCGAGGTGGTTGGCGTACAGCGTGTCGTCGCTGGACGAGCCGGTGAGGCTGACGACAGTGCCGCTGATGCCGCGTGCATCGATGCTGGTGACGCCGCTCAGTTCGCCGCTGGCGAAGCTGAACAGGCCAATTTGGCCGGTGCCGGCATTGAGATCGATGCTGGCGGTGCTCTGGGTGCCGAATACCGTTAATTCGTTGCCGGAGATTGTCCAGGGGTTGTTGTTGTAGAACTGCAGGTCGAGGGTGAGTACGCCTTTGACCATCGGCTCGACGTCGACTGCCTTGGCGCCGTTGAAGTTGGTATCGGAAAACTTCAGCGCGATGGTGGTGGAGGCCGCTGCATCGTGGGCGCGTGCCTTGCCGGAGAAGGTGACTTCGGCAGTCTGGGCGCCGCTGATGACGACCTTGGCGGTCAGGCCGGTGGGCAGGGTTGTCGTTACGCTGACGGTGTCTCCGACGCGGCCGCGCCAACTGACACCGGTCAAATCCAGGCTGATGGCGTCGAGGCTGCCGTCGTTGGCGCTGCTTTCGTATACGGTGGTGCCGCTGGCGGGCTGCAGCTTGGGTGCAAGATATTGATTAATGATGGTTTCGGCGAGAGTGATGGGGGGCTGATTGCTGCCGGGGAGTGTGGTTTTTTCACCGAGAACGGAGACCAGAAGTCCGGCGCCGACTTGGTACATGACTTCCGGGCGCAGGGTGATGGTTTCCAGCAGGGCGGATTTGAGCAGGGAGGCCAGATCAATGTTGCCCGCCAGTACTATGCTGGCGAGGTTGTCCGCTGCGGCCATGGGGGTCGAGTAGCCGAGTCTGGTGGCCAGTTGGTAGAGCGAGGCGCTAAGGGCGGCTTGGCTTTTTTGGGATGAGATGCCGTAGCCCGAGAGCATCACTTCGATGGCGGTCAGTACGTTATCGGTGCCGGTCGGGGCGAGAGGAGCGCCGGCCGGACTGTTGTACCAGCCGATGATGCGTTGCCCGTCGATGACGCCGGACAAGGCATAGTCGAGCAGCGCGATGGGTGCTACCTTGGCCATGAAATCCGAGGATTGCCATCCGAGAACGGCGAGTTGATCGTAGGAAAGCGAACGGTCGTCGAAAAACTTGGTAAACAGTTTTTCTTCGCTGCTGCTTGGCGTGCGCAGTAATACACCCCGAAACAAGCGTTGGACAGCGATTTTATTATCCATTCTGACTTTGCCTATGTTTGAAGACTAATATGAACAGCTTAGGATAATACAAAATCTGCCGAAATCGCGCCCCTTGCCTTGGCTGCGGTGTTGGCAGTGTTCCCTTGCTTTCGTGTAAAGTAAATTCAGACCTTATTTTCCGAGATTTTTTATGCCCAATTATCAAGCGATCACCAAAAATCATTATGGCAACAAGCGCTGGTTGCGCTATACGAGTTATGCCCATGCCGAGCGCGAGGCGGTCATGCCGTTGTCCGTGCCGGAGTTGCCAAAGGCTGTGATGAGCTTGCCGATTTGCTTCATTCGTCAGGGGGATGCTTTTTATCTCGCCGCCATGATGAATATCCAGCCGGGCAAGAACCTGCTGGTGGCGCCGAACGGCCAGTGGGTTGGGCCTTATGTTCCCGCTGCTTGCCGGAGCTATCCTTTTATTCTGGGCAAGACCGAAGATGGCAAGCCGGTGCTGTGTATCGATGAGGATGCCGGATTGGTAACGGATGGCCCCGATGGCGAGGCTTTTTTCGATGAAAACGGCGAGCCGGCCAAGGCGGTGCTGGATGTGATGGGGTTTTTGACCCAGCTGGAGCAGGGGCGTCAGGCTGCGGCAGCAGGTTGTGCGTTGCTGGCCAAGCATGCGCTGATTCAGCCGTGGCCCATTACGTTAAAGACGGACAAGGGCGAAACGACGGTCGATGGTTTGTTCCGGATTGACGAGACCGCATTGAACCAGCTTTCGGCCGAGGCCCTGCTGGAGGTGCGTAATGCTGGTGGCTTGAGTATTGCGTATTGCCAGCTACTTTCCATGCAGCATTTGTCAATGCTCGGCAAGTTGGCGGAAATCCACGCAAATGCACAGGCAACCCAGGCGGTTCAGCCGGCTAGCATTGCGCCGGCAACGGGTGAGATCAATCTTGATTTCCTGAACAAGGGCGAGACGATTAATCTCGGTGGTCTGGTCTGATTTTCAGGTCTCTGTTTGTTTTTTGTCGGGACGTGCAAACTTTTTTGCCGGAAGTTGGTGTTTTTCTGCTTCCGGCATGTAGAATGCGCGCCTTCGCATCAAAAGATGCCCATGTGGCTCAGTGGTAGAGCACTCCCTTGGTAAGGGAGAGGTCGGCAGTTCGATCCTGCCCATGGGCACCATTTTTATGGTGCCTGCGTTCATCGACAGAACGCTTTCGGTAAAATAATGCTCCCTTCGATTGGCTTGCCCCGGCAGGTATTGAGTCAGGAGTTCATTGATGACCGGCAATCTCTATGTGGTGGCTGCGCCTTCCGGTGCTGGCAAGACAACCTTGGTTCGCCTGCTGCTTGAGCGTGAGCCGTGCGTGCAGTTGTCCATCTCCTTCACGACGCGTGCCCCCCGCCCCGGCGAACAAAATGGCCGCGAGTATCATTTTGTTGCGGTCGACGCCTTCCGCGCGATGATTTCCCGCGATGAGTTCCTTGAGTGGGCCGAAGTGCATGGCAATTTTTATGGCACGTCGAAAAAGTGGATTGGCGATCAGTTGACCGCAGGACGCGACGTTTTGCTGGAAATCGATTGGCAGGGGGCGCAGCAGGTGAGAAAGCTTTTCCCGGAGGCGATCGGGATTTTTGTTTTGCCACCGTCAATTGACGAATTGACCCGCCGTCTGGTTGGTCGCGGGACCGATGCGCCGGATGTGATCGAGCGCCGCCTTGCCGCTGCAGAGGCGGAAATGCGCCATGTTGGCGAATTCGACTATGTTATTATTAATGACCAACTTGACCAGGCTCTGGATGATTTGCGCGCCGTGGTGCGCAGTGCCAGCCTGAATTTGGGCAAGCAACGCAGGAACCATCCGGCGTTGTTTGCCAAGCTGCTTTGAAGCACGAACTTTGAAGAATGACTAGAGGTTAAAAATGGCTCGCGTTACTGTTGATGATTGTCTGAAAAGAATCCCGAACCGCTTCCAGATGACGCTGGCTGCTGCGCATCGCGCCCGTCAACTGGCCAATGGCGCGACGCCGTTGGTCGAGGTGGACAAGGACAAGCCAACCGTCGTTGCCCTGCGTGAAATGGCGCTGGGCAAGATCGGTGTGGAAGTGTTGAACCGCGGTCAGGCTTGATTGCGCAGGGCGGTGAGATTTTGGCCAAAGCGCCTTCACTCCCGCCCGCTTATGAGGAAGACGCTTATCAGGTCTTCCTCGATAGTCTTGATTATGTCGCCCCGGTCGACGTAGAACGCATCAAGGCTGCCTACGCCTTTGCTGCAAAGGCCCATGCGGATCAAAAGCGCATGTCGGGCGAACCTTATATTACCCATCCGCTGGCGGTTGCCGGTGCAGTTGTCGAGTGGTGCATGGATGCCGACGCGATTTGCGCCGCCCTGCTGCACGACGTGATGGAAGATACCGGCGCGACCAAGCAGGAACTGGCCGAGAAATTCGGCAAGCCGGTGGCTGAACTGGTCGATGGCTTGTCCAAGCTGGACAAGATGGAATTTGCCTCGTATCAGGAGGCGCAGGCGGAAAATTTCCGCAAGATGTTGATGGCAATGGCGCGCGATTTGCGCGTTGTGCTGATCAAGTTGGCGGATCGTCATCACAATATTCAGACCATGTCGGCGATGCGGGCCGACAAGCGGGCGCGCATCGCGCGTGAAACCCTCGAGATTTACGCGCCGATTGCCTTGCGCCTGGGTTTGAACAAGCTTTACCGCGAGTTGCAGGACACGTCGTTTCGGCTGATCTATCCGCACCGTGCCGAGGTGCTGGCCAAGGCTTTGCGTGTCGCCAAGGGCAACCGCAAGGAGTTGTTGACCCGGATTCAGGAAGGAATTTGCGACAAGCTGGCCCATGCCGGTTTGACCGCCGAGGTGTTCGGGCGGGAAAAGAGCCTGTATTCGATTTTCACCAAGATGAAGGAAAAGCAGCTTTCCTTCTCGCAGGTGCTCGATATCTACGGTTTCCGCGTGGTGGTCGATAATGTGCCGAGTTGCTATCTGGCGCTCGGCGCCTTGCACAGCCTGTACAAGCCGGTGCCGGGCAAATTCAAGGATTACGTGGCGATTCCGAAGGCCAATGGTTACCAGTCCTTGCATACGACCTTGATCGGCCCGTACGGTACCCCGGTCGAGGTGCAGATTCGCACGCGCGACATGCACCACGTCGCGCAGGATGGCGTGGCATCGCACTGGTTGTACAAGGATGGCAACGAGAGTAGCGCCGACCTGCAGATCAAGACGCATAAATGGCTGCAGTCCTTGCTGGAGTCGCAGTCGGGTAATTCGGCCGAGTTCTTCGAGGATGTGAAGATCGACCTGTTCCCGGACGAGGTTTATATCTTTACGCCCAAGGGCAAGATCATGGCCTTGCCGCAAGGTGCGACGGTGGTCGATTTTGCTTACGCGGTGCATACCGATGTCGGTAATCATTGTTCTGCGGCCCGGGTGAACCACGAGTTGGCGCCGCTGCGCAGCGAACTGAAAAATGGTGATCTGGTCGAGATCATCACTGCCGTAGAGTCGACGCCCAATCCGGTGTGGCTGACTTACGTCAAGACCGGGCGGGCGCGTAGCAAGATTCGTCATTTCCTGCGCACGACCCAGCATGAAGCGTCGGCCCGTCTGGGTGAGCGCTTGTTACGCCAGGAGTTGCTGACGCTCGGGGTAGTGCCGATTTCGATTCCGACCCAGGCGTGGGATGCGCTGGTCAAGGTGAGCGGGCAGCACACGCTGGAAGAGATTTACGCCGATATCGGTCTGGGCAAGCGCTTGCCGTCCGTGGTTGCCCGCCGTCTGTTGGCGCGTGAGGATATGTCGGCGGTGGTGCCGGGCGGCTTGACCTTGGCGATTCATGGCAACGAAGGCATGGCGATCCAGTTGGCGCCCTGTTGTCAGCCGATTCCGGGGGATCCGATCATCGGTTCGATCCGCAAGGGGACCGGGATGGTCATCCATACCCACGATTGCCCGGCAATTCGCAAGTCTCGCTCGACCGAGCCGCAAAAGTGGATTGATGTCGAGTGGGAGCCGGAAGAGGGCAAACTGTTCGAGTTGCGCATTCGGGTCGAAATGAAGAACAAGCGCGGAGTGCTGGCCTTGGTGGCGGCAGCGATTTCCGATGCCGGTTCGAATATCGAGCACGTTTCGATGGAAGCTGATCCGGAGCGTTTGTTTACCACGCTGCATTTCACCATCCAGGTCGCCAATCGCAATCATTTGGCGGTCGTTATGCGGGCGATCCGCCATTTGCCCGAGGTGAGCCGGATTTCCCGCGAAAGGCTGGGCGAGGCTTGAAAATTCTTGTTCTGGGCGCTGGGGTCGTTGGCACCAGCAGTGCGTGGTATCTCGCGGCAGCCGGACATGAAGTGACGGTGATCGATCGCCAGCCGGGTGCCGGCATGGAAACCAGCTTTGCCAATGGCGGGCAGATTTCCGCTTCGCATGCCGAACCGTGGGCTAACCCGCATGTTTTGCCGCGCCTGCTGAAGTGGCTGGGGCGCGCCGATGCACCGTTGCTCTGGCATTGGCGTGCCGACCCGGCGCAGTGGGCGTGGGGGCTGCGTTTCCTGCTTGAATGTTTGCCCGGACGCACGCAGGCCAATATCAATGCGATCCTGGCCATGGCCTTGTACAGTCGTCAGCAATTGCAAGCCTTGCGCCAGGAGCTGGCGCTGGATTACCAGCAATTGCAGCGCGGTATCCTGCATATTTACACTGATCGCAACGAGTTGGCCGGCGCGATGCAGGCGGCCAGCGTGATGGCGCGTTACGGACTGGAGCGGCAAATGCTGGATGCTGCAGCGTGCGTTGCCCTCGAGCCGGCGCTGGCCGGGGCAAGTCATTTGTTGGTGGGGGGCGATTACACCGACTCCGATGAATCCGGCGATGCACATTTGTTTACCCGGGCGCTGGCCGAGCGGGCCGCCGCTGCCGGCGTCACGTTTCGCCATGCCACACATATCGAGCGTATCGCCGCCGCCAGCGGGCGGGTCGCCGGGGTGGTGGTGCATGACGATACTGCCCCGGCATTGCTGACGGCGGATGCTTACGTGGTGGCGTTGGGCAGTTATTCGCCCTTGTTGGTGCGGCCGCTCGGTGTTTCGTTGCCAATCATTCCGGCCAAGGGCTATTCAGTGACCTTGACGCTGGCTGATGGGGCAATCGCGCCGAGCGTCAGTTTGACCGACGATGAGCGCAAGCTGGTGTTTTCGCGGCTGGGAAATCGCTTGCGGGTTGCTGGTACGGCGGAGTTCAACGGTTACAACCTCGATCTCAATCCGGTGCGCTGCCAGGCGCTGATCAACCGGACCAAGCAACTTTTCCCGCAACTGGACATTACCGGCGAACCGCAGTTCTGGTGTGGCTTGCGTCCGGCGACACCGTCCAACGTACCGTTTGTCGGGCGTACCCATTTGCCCAATTTGTGGCTTAACACCGGCCACGGGACGCTGGGCTGGACGATGGCTTGCGGTTCGGGGGCGGCATTGGCCGACCTGATCGGCGGGCGGCGACCGGCTCCCGAATTTCCCTTCCTGCGCGGATGATCGACACGCATTGCCACCTCGATGCGGCCGAGTTTGCTGCTGACCGGGGTGCTGTGCATGCGGCTGCACTGGTGGCAGGCGTTTCGCGCATCATCGTGCCGGGTGTTGCGGTCGACGGCTTTGATCGGTTAAAAAACACCGTTTCCAGCTTGTCTGGCTGTCGGGCTGCTTATGGCATTCATCCGCTGTATGTACCGCAGGCCGGGGCTGACGATCTGGCGATAGTGCGCGATTGGCTGGTGCGTGAGCAGCCGTTGGCGGTGGGTGAAATTGGCCTGGATTTTTACGTTGACCGCAATGATCCGGTGCGGCAAACCTTGTTTTTCGTCGAGCAACTCAAGTTGGCTCGTGAGTTCGATTTGCCGGTCATCCTGCATGTGCGGCGCTCGATTGATGCGGTGCTGAAGGAACTGCGCCGGATTCGGGTACGTGGCGGCATTGCGCATGCTTTCAATGGCAGTCGCCAGCAGGCCGATGAGTTCATCAAACTGGGTTTCAAACTGGGTTTTGGCGGGGCCGCGACCTATGCTGGATCGACCCGTATCCGGCAACTGGCTGCGACCTTGCCGGATGAGGCTATCGTGCTGGAGACCGACGCACCGGATATTCCGCCGGCCTGGCTGAATCGGGGGCGCAATGCCCCGGCTGAGTTGCCGCGTATTGCCGCAGAAATTGCCGGCTTGCGCGGTGTTTCTCTGGCCGCGTTGGTGGCGCAGACGAGCGCTAATGCGCGTGCTGTATTCGGGGATTTTTGAGCTTTTTTACGATCATGGAAACAAAAGCTGCCCTTGGGGTTGAAGTGCAGATGTGGCCTTGCGGGAGTACAGACAGGAGTCGGATGTGAATATGCTTTTCGGTAGTGATAAATCGGACCAGCTTGTTGGTTCAGTGGCCGATGATTTGTTGATTGGCGGCCAGGCAGCTCAGACCTATGTCGATCGGGTGGGTGAATTGGTCGACGCGGGCGTCAACATCTCCGGTTATGTGTATTCCGGGTACGGTTCCCGGTCAGCCTTGGAAATCTGTCTGGATATCAGCTGGATGAAATTGGGATTCAGTGCCATGACGTCGGTTTTCATTGATGAGGTTTCCGGTGAGATGCTTGATCTCGAGACCTATCGCATTGTGGTCGAGCACGCGAATGGACTTGGCTTGTCGGTGATTTTCAATCCGGGCAAGGTACCCAGCCATGTTGATTACCTGTATTTGCCGGAAGTCATTGTGCTTGGCGAGGGACAGAAAGACATTTCGCCCATTCTTGCGACGGGCAGGGCGCTGGGCTATCCATCCGAGAAAATGGCCGCGCTTGAATACGGGATTGCCGAATCGGCGGTTGTGAGCAATGTGTCGCGTTTGTTTGCCAGCGGGGCCGGCTATGTTTATGCGACAGAGGATGGTGCTGGCACAAGTAATCCGTGGGATTCCTTGTCCGTGCATTTTGACCAACAGGTCGAGCTGGCCCAGACTTATGGCGGCAGGTTGTTGCTGCCGCTGTATGTCTCGCCGGACCAGACCATCTGGCCAGCCGTGGCAGCCGCCGGGGATGTTGTAACCGCCATCATCAATCCGCAGAATGGACCGCAGACTGGCAATGACGAGATTCTGGGCGGCGCGGGCAACGATACTTTGCTTGGGTTTGACGGTGCAGATTCGCTGTATGGCGATTTCGGCGATGACGCACTGGCTGGCGGTAGCGGTAACGATTTTCTGAGTGGTGGCGCTGGAAACGATATTCTGCTGGGGGGCAGTGGTTCGGATGTGCTGACTGGCGGAGCAGGTAACGATATTTTTCTGTTTCAAATGGCCGCGGAATCGTCTACCGAGGTGTTTTTGCGCGATGCTATTACGGATTTCACCAGCGGGCAGGACATGATTGATCTGACGGCGATCCGTGCGGATAGCAGCAAGGATTGGGACGAGCCGTTTTTTGAGTTGTTGCTTGATTACACCGAGTTTTCCGTGCCGGGCCAGCTACGCTTCGTTAATGGCGTGCTATACGGAAATATCGATACCGACGAGGCGGCCGAGTTTTCGCTTGCCCTGATCGGCGTCAGTGAGCTGTCGCTGGCGGACATTCTGCTTTGAGCGGCAGAGGCGGAGTTCTGGTGTTTTTGCGGGTACGGAAATATAGGGCAAATTCTGCGGTCGACCGCAGAATTTGCCCGAATTGTATTGGCTGGCAGATTTGGTGGCATCCGCGATGCCAGCAAATGGTTCCGGGTCAGGCCGGCAACAGCGCCCCACGCATTTTTTGCAGTGCCTTGACTTCGATTTGCCGGATGCGTTCGGCTGAAACCGAGAATTCGGCCGCCAGGTCGTGCAGTGTCGCCGATTCGCCATCGTGTAGCCAGCGTGCCTCGATGATCCGGCGGCTGCGCGGATCCAGCGTTTCCAGCGCTTCGTGCAGGCCTTCGTTGTGCAGGCGGTGCTGCGCCTTGTCTTCGATGATGCGCGTCGGTTCGTAGCGGGAGTCGGCCAGGTAGTCGATCGGCGCGAAAGCGTCATCGCTGTCATCGGGGCTGCCGTCGAGCGCCATGTCGCGCCCGGACAGCCGGGTTTCCATCTCGACGACTTCTTCCTGCTTGACGCCCAGACGTGCTGCGACTTCGGCCGCCTGTGTGCCGTTCAGTGTATCGACGCCTTCGTAGCCCGCCTTCAGACCGCGCAGGTTAAAGAACAGCTTGCGCTGCGCTTTGGTCGTTGCGACTTTGACCAGACGCCAGTTTTTCAGGATGTATTCGTGGATTTCCGCCTTGATCCAGTGCATGGCGAAGGAAACAAGACGTACACCGCGGCTTGGGTCAAAACGTTTTACCGCTTTCATCAGGCCGATGTTGCCTTCCTGGATCAGGTCGGCATGCGGCAGGCCGTAGCCTAAGTAGCCGCGGGCAATGGAGATGACCAGCCGCAGATGCGAAAGCACCAGCTGACGCGCCGCTTCCACATCGCCATCGTTGTGGAAACGCTCGGCCAGCCCGATTTCCTCTGCTTCGGAGAGCATGGGATAACGATTCGCGACCTGAATGTAGGCATCGATGTTGCCAACGGCCAAGGGGACGGGAAGCGCCAGGGCATGTGTCATAGCGTGAAATTCTCCTTCAACTGATTTGATTCATTTTAGCACTCGCTGCATCAGAGTGCTAAGTTGTCGAAAGAGTTTCCGGGGTGGTGATAAATTGTCTATCCTGAGCGTGCTTGGTAATTGGTAAAAAAACCAAAAACTCGTTTTTCGCGCATGCGGAAATAGTTAGCATATAGTCCCTGGCTCAAATCGTCATACATCGGTGGTGCAATTGAGAACACTCTGTCACGCATTGTTGCTCATCTGCGGTTTGCATAGCGGCTTGACGTTCGCCGGCCCGGATTGCGGGCGGACTTATACGCTGGCTTTGCATGATCACGGCCTGCTCTATTCGGCCGAAACCGACAAGGGCATCGACAAGGATATTGCCGAAGAGTTGATTCGACGTAGCGCTTGCAAGGTGAATGTCAGCCTGATGCCGCGTGCCCGCATATGGCAACTGATCGAGTCCGGGGCCCTTGATTTCAGCTTGTCCGGCATCACCAATCCGGAACGTGAGCGTTTTGCTGCGTTTGCCTGGTATGTCAGTAACAAGTATTACCTGCTGACGCGCAAGGATGCGGCGATTGGGCAAATCTCCGATTTCGAACGGAACGACAAGTTGCAACTTGGTGTGATCCGCAGTTTTCGCTACAGCGCCAATGCCAATTTGCTGGTTGATCGGCTTACCGGGGCGAATCGAGTCAGTCAGGCTGGTGGCTTGTTGCCTTTGTACGAGTTGCTGTTGGCCAACAAGATCCAGGGCATGATCATCGAGCCTTTCGATTATCCGGCGATCGAAACCAGGCGTATTCGTGACGTTACGAATATCGTTGAGTTCAATGATCCACCTGTGCCGCACGGCCTGATCATGTCAAAAAAAGCCTTGTCGCAGGAGGCACGGGAAAAGTGGCGTGCATTGATTGAAGAGATGCGTGCCGACGGCTCCATGCAGCGCATTTTCGAGCGCTATTTCAAGGCGGATATCGCTACGTCCATGCTTGAGTTTTCGGCCCCCTGATGCCGATGAATCGAACGTGGTGGTTGCCTCTGGGGATACTGATGGTTACCCTGGGGGTCACCTGGCAGGTCTGGAATCATGAGCGGCTTGGTACTCAGCGGCAACTGCAGACCCATTTCGAGCACGCACTGCTTGAAACGACTAGCCGTATTGAACAGCGCATGGGCGCTTATGAGCAGATGTTGCGCGGCGTGCAGGCTCAATACGCTGCAATGGGCAAGATTGATCGCAAGGGTTTGCAAGATTATGTGGCTTTGTTGCAGCTGGATGCCAATTTTTCCGGTGTGCAGGCGATCGGCCAGGTTGACTGGGTGTTAGCCGAGCAAAAGGCTGCACATCTGGGCAAAATGCAGCGCCTTGGATTCAGCGACTACACCATTCGCCCTGAAGGTCTGCGTGACGCTTACGCACCGGTCGTGCAACGTGAGCCCTACATCGGCCGTAACCAGGCTGCTTTCGGATTTGATGGCTGGGCCGAACCGATGCGGCAGCTTGCAATGGAGCGCTCGCGCGATTCCGGGATGGCGGCTATTTCCGGGAAGGTCAGGCTAAGTACTGAAACCGAGCCGGTCGAGCAACCCAGTTTTATCATGTATTTGCCGATTTATGCATCCGGCCAGCCGAGCAATACGCTGGAGCAGCGTCGTCGCCACTTCAAGGGGTGGGTGTTTGCTGCGTTTCGGATGAACGATTTGATGGCCAGCCTCTATGGCCAGCTTCCTCCCGGCATCGGTTTTTCCTTGCATGACGGGATAGAAATTTCCGGGCAGAGCTTGCTGTATCAGTCAGAGCAGCAGGTGGCACCGGTTGCCAGTATTTTGACTGCGCATGAATACCTGGTAGTTGGCGGGCGTACCTGGGCGCTGACCGTGATGGCTTCTGGCGAATTTGCCGAACGCTTTGGCCGTAGCGATGCGCCGTTGATTGCTATCAGTGGTGTCGGCCTTAGCTTGCTGCTGACCTTGCTTTCCTGGCTGCTGACGACCAGTCGTGCTCGTGCTTTGAGACTGGCACGGGAAATGACTGTTGAATTGCAGGAAAGCGTGCGCTTTGTGCAGATGGTGACCGATCATATTCCCGGCTTGGTGGCCTATTGGAACTCGGCGCTGCGCTGCGAGTTCGCCAATGCTCAGCATGAGGAGTTTTTCGGCAAGACAAAAGCCGAGATACAAGGCATCACCATGCGGGAGTTGATCGGAGCGCAGGCATTTCGGCAGCAGGAGGATTGCATCAATGCCGTACTTCGCGGCGAGGCGCAACATTTTGAAAGTACGCTAACCAAGCCGGACGGCAGCACCTGCTTTACCTACGCTTATTGTCTGCCTGATCGTCAGGGAGATCAGGTGAAGGGATTTTATGTCCTGATTTCCGACATTACACCGCTCAAGCAAGCTGAGGCGGCGTTGCGCCATTTCGCGTCGATTATTCAGTCATCGGAAGATGCCATCATCAGCAAGTCTCTCGATGGCATCGTGACCAGCTGGAATCCTGGGGCGCAATTGCTGTTCGGGTTTGCTGCCGATGAAATGATCGGCCGTTCCATGCAGTGTCTTTTTCCTGAGGATCGACAGGTGGAGGAGGCGGAGATTCTTGGCCGTATTCAGCGCGGCGAGCCCACTGAGCATTTTGAAACGGTCAGGCTGCACAAGGATGGGCGTAAAGTGGAAATCTCGGTAACGATTTCTCCTATTTTCGATTCCGCTGGTGAGATCGTCGGTATCTCGACGATTGCCAGGGATATCACGGCACAAAAGCTTGTCGAAACCGAGTTGGCAAAGCATCGGAATCACCTGGAAGCATTGGTGCAGGAGCGCACGGCAGCACTTTTGATTGCCAAGGATGCGGCGGAAGCTGCCAACCGGGCCAAGACCATTTTTCTGGCAACGATGAGCCACGAGTTGCGCACGCCAATGAATGCCATCATGGGCTTGACTGGTATTGTCAGACGCAGCTCGACGGATGCCAAACAAATTTCCCTGCTGGATAAAGTCTTGCTTGCATCGAACCAGCTTTTGGAAATCATCAATGACGTTCTAGAGTTGTCGAATATCGAGGCCAATCAGCTTCATCTTGAGCAACAGACTTTCACGCTTGGCGACTCGCTGGAACGTATCGTCCATCGCTTCAAGCCGGAAGCGCAGCGAAAGGATCTGCTACTGGCGGTGGTGCTTGACCCTGCTTTGGCCGGGCGTGGCTTGCGTGGAGATCCGGTGCGTCTTGAACAAATCCTCGGGAAGTTGATCAGCAATGCCATCAAGTTCACGGCTGCCGGTTCAGTCACCGTTTGCGCCGCTGTCAGGGAGGAAGACGCAACGCATGTTGTTTTGCGCTTTGAAATTGCCGATACCGGGATTGGTATCCCGGCAGAAGAGCAAGGCCGTCTGTTCTCGGCGTTTGAGCAACTCGATGGATCGACTACCCGGAAATTCGGTGGCACGGGGCTGGGCTTGGCAATCAGCAAGAAACTGGTGCAGGCAATGAACGGCAGCATCGGGGTGGATAGTCAGCTCGGTGCCGGCAGTACCTTCTGGTTCTCTGTGGCGTTCGCTACCTCGCTGGCTTGAGTCTGATGCGCATGTCTGCAGCGTGCTTGCCGGAGAGGATTGCGTAAATTGTTTTTCGAGCATGCTGAAGAAATGAAGCTCACGTTTTACCGCGGTCGTTTTGCGCCATCGCCGACCGGACCGTTGCATTTCGGTTCGCTGGTTGCGGCGCTGGCCAGTTGCCTGGATGCCCGTGCCCATGGTGGCGAATGGCTGGTGCGGATGGAGGATGTCGATACCTCACGCAATGTGCCCGGCGCGGCTGACGATATTCTGCGTACGCTGGAGGCATTTGGCTTTGCTTGGGATGGCCCGGTGCTTTACCAGAGTGCACGCTTGGCGGCCTACGCCGAGGTGCTGGAAAAGCTGAAGTCGCTTGGTTTGGCCTATGCCTGCGCCTGTTCGCGCAAGGAAATTGCCGAGTTGGCAAGGCGTCAGGCTGTCGATGGTGGCCTGGTTTATCCCGGACGCTGTCGTGCCGGCCTGGCGGCTGGGCAACAGCCGCGGGCCTGGCGCTTGTTGGTGGATGATCGTGAGATGGCATTTGATGATCGTGTGCAGGGGCGGATCGCCCAGCATCTTGAGTCCGATGTCGGCGACTTTGTGTTGCGGCGGGCCGATGGTTTGTTTGCTTATCAACTGGCTGTTGCGGTCGACGATCATTTTCAGGGGATTTCCGACGTGGTGCGCGGGGCCGATCTGCTTGCTTCGACGCCGCGCCAGATCTGGCTGCAAACTTGTCTCGGTTATGCCGTGCCGCGTTATGCCCATTTGCCGGTAGCGACGAATCCCGCAGGCGAGAAATGGTCGAAGCAGACCTTGGCGCCGGCAATCGTCGCAACGCAAGCGGCGGGTGAACTGGTACGGGCCTTGAATTTTCTCGGGCAGAGGACGCCAGCGGGCTTGGCCGGTGCGGCGGTGGGCGAGGTCTGGCAGTGGGCGCTGGCCCATTGGTCGTTTGCCGCGATCCCCCGGCAGTTGGCGATCAGCGTGGCGGCGAACTTGAGTCGTTCGGCGGATTGATCCGCTCTTCCTCCTGCCAGTGGCGTTCGCCATAGCCGGCCAGCCCGACCAGCAGGCGTACGGTGCTGTAGCTGAGCCAGCGCAGGAAGCGTGAATGCCATGCGTGTTGCCACATTTCGTCACGGCGCATTTCGCGGCTGCCATCGTGCATGGCATCGTGGATGCTGGCCCGTAGTTCTCCGGCAAACACCTTGTCGCGCACAATGAGGTTGGCTTCCTTGGCGAGCAGCAGGCTGAATGGGTCGATATTGGATGAGCCGACGGTTGCCCATTCACCGTCAATGACGGCGACCTTGGCGTGGAGGAAGCTTTTTTCGTACTCGAAAATCCGGAAGCCGGCGGCCAGCCCGGTGGCATAAAGGGTTTGCGCGGCGTAGCGCATCACTGGATGGTCGGTTTTTCCTTGCAGCAGGATGGTGATTTTTACGCCGCGCCGGGCGGCGGCGTAGAGGGCGCGACCGAAGCGCAGGCCGGGCAGGAAATAGGCATTGGCAATGAGGATTTCGTCGCGCGCAGTTTCGATGGCAGCGAGATAGGCGTGCAGGATGTCGTTGCGATGGCGGATGTTGTCGCGGATCAGGAAGGCAGCCCGCTGGTCGCCGGCAGGTGCGCAGCAGGGGCGGGCGACCGGTGTCAGGCGGAAGCGTCGTTTGAAATTGGCCCAGGTAACGATTTCCCACATGCGTCGGGCGGCGTGGTGAATGTCCGCCAGTACCGGTCCTTCGACCCGGACTGCATAGTCGTAGCGTGGGCGCATGTCGAGCGGGGCGTTGTCGTCATCGACGATGTTGATGCCGCCGACAAAGGCAATGCGGCCGTCGATGACGACTAGCTTGCGGTGCAGTCGGCGCAGGCGATGGCGGCGCAGGCGGAAGGGGCTGATTTCCGGGCGGTAGAACAATGTGCGGACGCCTGCTTCGGCCAGCCGTGGCTGGAAGTCGGTGGCGAAATTCCGTGCCCCGAAGCCGTCGACCGTAACATTGACCAGTACGCCGCGCTGGGAGGCAAGGCAGAGCGCGGTGGCGATTTCGTGGCCGACCAGGTCGTTGGCGAAGATGTAGCTTTCCAGGTGGATTTCCATTTGCGCACCGGCGATGGCTGCCAGCAGCGCAGGAAAGTACTCGCGTCCGGAATTGAGCAGCGTCAGCCGGTTGCCCGGGAAAAACTCAGTGCCCATGCCTCGTCAGATAAGCCGAGAGTGCTGCGTGGTCGGAAATGGCGGACCACGGCGCACCGTGATGTACAGTGGTTTGCCGGATGGTGAAACCGCGGACGTAAATGCGGTCCAGCCGGAACATCGGCATTGCCGCAGGGAAGCTGCGGACCGGTCGGCCGCCGGCATGATGCGAGAAAGCTTCGTGCAGGTGCAGGCGGCGCGCCAGGTGTTCGCCTGCCTGGTTGCGCCAGTCGTTGAAGTCGCCAGCGACAATCAACGGTGCATCGGGCTCGTCGAGGGCGTCGAGGTAGTCGGCCAGCGCATCCATCTGGCGGTTGCGCGAACGTCCAAACAGCGAGAGATGTACGCAAACGCAGTGTGCTGCCGGACCATTCGGTAACTCGATCCGGCAGTGCAGCATGCCGCGTTTTTCGAAATGCAGGTGGGTGACGTCCTGGTTGTGCGCGTGCAGGATGGGAAAGCGCGACAGAATGGCGTTGCCGTGGTGGCCGTGGTCGTAAATCATGTTGCGACCGTAGGCTGACTCCCAGACTTCATCGGCGAGAAACTCGTGTTGCGGTCGACTTGGCCAGGTGGCATGTTTCTCTGCATGCAACAGGTGCAGGCCTTGAACTTCCTGTAAAAAAGCGATATCCGGGTTGAGTTCGCGCAGGCGTTCGCGTAGTTCGTGCACCATCATCCGCCGGTTGAATTGTGAAAAGCCCTTGTGGATGTTGTAGGTGGCAATATGGAGAGAGGGCTGAGTCAAAATCTGGCTGTCCGATCGGGAGTGGCGCAGGAAGATGCCGCGCCGGCTCTCCAGATTATCAAGGATGGCGCTTTATTGCAGCATGAAGGTTTCGTATTCCAGACGATCAAGTTGCCGGGACAGCAGATAAAGGCCGGTACAGAGCGTGATCAGCACCGATAGCGCAAAGCCATAGCCGTACAAGGCGGCACCCACCACCAGGCTGATGCCGGTCAGCACGATATTCAGGATAACGAACTCCAGGCAAAGAAAGAGCACGATCCGTCGTTGGTCGAGGTAGAAAAATACGTTCAGGATGGCCATCAGGCCAACTTGCAGGCCGGCACCGATCACCTGGATGTAGAGCAGTGGCAGGTAAAGCTGGGAAATGCCGAGCAGATCAAGCAGGGAAGGACCGGCAACGAAGGTGATCAGGACGGCGAGCGTCTGGATCTTGGCAATTTCGCTGAGACCTTGCTGGATCGAATAAACCATTTCGTCACGCATGGTTTCGATGTATTCCAGCGAACCGCCGCTACGCACGGCATCGTAGAACTTGTCATAGAACTCGACGAAGTCGGTTTCGATGCGAACGAGGAAAACCGCCATGCCCGGGATGATCGACAGGTAGGACAGGAATACCGGCAGGTCGTAGATCAGTGAGGCACGCAAACTGCCGATGATGGCATCCGAGGTGGGCGGAAAGTACCAGAACATGAACTTGTCGACCCAGATGCCCAGGTTGTACAGGAAGCCGATGGCAATCATCGATGGGTAGAGCAGTTCCGGGCGGAGGAAGTCGAAAGCAATCAACGGGCCTTGCAGGCTGAATTCGCGGACGGTCATGATCCACATGCCGGCCAGCAGTACGAAATTGCCCAGTACAAAGCCGCCGAGCAAACCGTTCAGTCCCCACGGACGCAAGAGAAGTGCGCTGACGACGATCAAGGCGTAGGACAGTGCAAAAAGCGTCACGATGGCTTTGTAGCGCTTCATTCCCGACAGCAGGACGGTGAGCAGCCAGACTCCGCTCATCGAGGCAAAGCCGGCCAGCATGAGCAGACGATAGAGTAGCGTTTCGTCGGGTAGCGCAATGAACAGGGCCAGGGTTGCCAGGATGCCTGCCAGGCCGATCATCAGCAGCAGAAGACCGTGCAGATTGGGCAATACGAGATGGCGTTTTTTCTCGAACAGCCGATCGGAAATGAAGCGGGTGAAGGCCAGTTGAGCCAGGCCGGTGAAGATCAGGCTGGTGGCAACCAGATAGGTGACCGAAGTCTGGAACTGGGTGACCATGAAGGCTGGGACAACGACACTGACACTGAACAAACCGACGAGCAGGATGCCGACAATGGAGAATACCCAAGGGCCGGAGCCAATCACACCAGCGTAGGCGTAGGCTTCGATCAGCCCGATCAGCGTGTTTTTGCGCAGCAGTTTGCGCAGTTCGAATCCAATGCCGGCCATCAGTGCTTTTCCGGTATTTGGGCAAAGGCCTTTTGATAGACCTCGCGGTAGCGCCCGAACATCAGTTCGTCGGTGTAGTAGCGTTCGACGCGAGCAATGCCGGCCTGACTGGCGGCTTGCCAGGCAGCCGGGTCGCCGAGCAAGGCAATGGCGGCATCGGCCAAGGCTTGTGGGTCGGCAATATTGACCACGGCTCCGGAGGTGCCCAGGGCGCGATCCTCTTCGTCGAGTCCTTCGATCAGTTGGCGGCACGAACCGACATCGGTCGAAATTGTCGGTACGCCAGCCGCATAGCCTTCCAGAATGACCAGAGGCAGCGCTTCGCTGATCGAGGAAAGGATGGTCAGTCCGATCTTGGGCATCAGGTTTTCCACTTTCTGGAAACCCAGGAAGCGGACATGGTTTTCCAGGCCCAGACTGCGCACCAGGTCATGGCATTCTTCTGCGTAAGCCAGATCTTCATCTTCGGGTCCGGCGATCCAGCCTTCGGCATCGGGCATCTGGTTGACTACCCGGCGCATGGCCCGGACGAAGGTCTTGATGTCCTTGATCGGTACGACCCGGCCGATCAGGCAGAGCACCGGCGGTGGTGTTGCCGGCCGCAAGTCGCGCAGCGGGGCGAAACGTTTCAGGCTGATGCCGTTGGGAATGTTGAAGGTGCGTTCAGCCGCAGCACCGTCGGCTACTTGGCGTAGCCGGTTGGTTTCGTAAAGCGCGATGATCGGGTCGGCCGAGTCGTAGCACATCCGGCCAAGCCATTCAAAAAAGCGTATCCAGAGTTGGCGGAAATACGATAGTTCGGTGGGGTCGCGCTGAAAGACATTGCGGTTGTCGCGAATCCATTCGCTTTTGAACAGGTCGATCTTGCGTTCCTTGGTATAGATCCCGTGTTCCGAGAGTACCAGCGGCAGGTTACGCGTTTGGTGCAGCAAGGCGCCGAGAAAACCGGCGTAACCGGTGGATACGGAGTGCAGGACCTTGACTGGAATCAACTGGTCTGCCAGATGGGCCAGCGTCCACAGCGGCTGGTGCATGATGCGTACCGTCCAGAAATAGTCTACGAAAGACGGGTCGGAGCAGTGCTTCCTGTAGTGCTCACAAATGGATTCCCAAGCCAGTTCGCTGTGCAGGAAATCGTCGATGGTCAGTTTGCCGCCAGGCAGCATGGCACGCGCGATATCGCGAAAAGTTTCCAGGGCGCCGGCTTGTCCGTTGATCACCTTGAAGCGTTCGTGCATTTTGGTGGAAAGCGCAAATGCTTCGGCATCTCCGGCGCGTGAGCGCGGGATACTGGAGATGGTCGGTGTATCGTAAATGTAGTGTTCTTCCAGGTGCACTACATTGTCTGGTAACTCATATTTTGGCTCACCATAATCTTCCCGTCTGCTTCCCAGGAACACGATGGCAAAACGGTATTCCGGATAGGCGCGAATGATCTGGTTGACCCAGCTCGACACGCCGCCGCTGACATAGGGGAAGGTTCCTTCGAGTAGCAGGGCAATATCTGCTTCCCGGGCTTTGGGAAAAGTCATGTGGCAGTCCAGTAGTCAACGACCGGGCGCAGTTTTGGCAGACCGCTCCATTGGCTCAGTTCTCGCATCAGTTTGCGGGTGGCCGGGATGTCGTTTCGATCAAACGCAAGTTCGGCTAGATAAGGCAGGATTCGGGTGGCTGGCATGCCGAGATCCCGTGCTTTCAAATAGGAGAGTTCGGCTTCCTGCGGACGTTGTAGCTCGTGCAGCAGGCGTCCGCGGCGCAGGTGAAGCGGCGGTGTTTCCGGCTGTTTTTCGAGGGCCAAGTCGCAGTATTTCAGGGATTCGTGCAGGGCGTAGTCACGCAGGTCGCCTTGTGCCAGTTCCTGATAGATCAACTCCCAGTAGAGATCGGACAGGCGATGCGCAGCATCTGTTTTGTCGCTACTTGAAACGTTGGGGGTTTCTGCATTGAACTGCCGCAATGCTTCGTCGATTGAGCGGTTGATCTGCTTTTCCTTGTTGTCGAGCATGCCGTAGGCGAGCAGCCGGATGTCTTCATTCGGGTCACTCAGGACATCGCGCAAGAGCGGGGAGGAAACGCGCCCGGGTACATACTGCAAGGCAACCATGGCACCGAGCCGTGCGTTCATTGGGACCTGGCTGTTGCTTAAAAAGGTTTTCAGCCCGGCCTGCCGGAAACCGCCGCTTTGGCGCTGGTGGGGGTCGAAAGCCGGCAGGAGCAGGGAACTGAAATCGGCGCGATGCGCAGGGGTGTGATAAACCCGCAACAGGATAGTGGCCAGCACTGTACCAATGAAACCGAAAACCGGGATGGCGTAGCTGATCGACGTCATCAGGGCAATGATGGCGGTCCGCTCGCGTGTGCCTTTGCCGAGTGGCAGGAAAAGGTTGGCGCACATTGACAGAAGCAGGCTGGCCCCGGCATGCGTCAACAAATACCAGGCGAATGCAGCGCGGGGATAAGAGGCCATGAGAAAGGCCCCGTTCCAGGCGCTTAACTCAAGCAGCATCGCATAGATACCGAGCTTGTAGCTAGCCATTGCTCAGGTCTTGCAATCGTTGCATCAAATTCTCGGCCGAGGTGTTGGTGAGCGGGATGATGTGGGGGAATATGCCAACAGCAGCCAGCGATTCGCCTGCCTTCTGGTTGGCCCAGTTTTCCAGGCGTGCGATATAACCTTCGGCCGTGGATGATTCTCCGAGTGGCATCAGGGTGGCGAGTATTTGTTTTTCCTTGCCGACCAGGAGCCAGTTTTCATCGAGTGATCGTTTCATCCGGTCGATTTGTTGTGGCATGTCACTGGCGATGGCGCGTGGCAAAAACTCGAGTGCGACGACGATGCTGGCAATGCCGGTTGACTGGTGAAGATGCAGCAGGCGCCGGATTTCGAAAGCAAAATGCGTCGGGCTGTCCGGGTATTTTTCGAGTAGCGGTCTGGCCAGCGCTTCGGCAACCAGACCGTCCGTGTAATAGCTCAATAGCAGGTTGATGGTCTGCAATGCTTCTTCGTGCAGCGAGAAGAACGGCATTTTTTCCACCAGCAGCAAGCCGTAAATCTGGCCCGAGAGGTCGAGCAAAGGCGCAGCAATCAGGTAGCGGGTCGGATGGGTATCGTTATCTCCGCTGCTGACATGACAAAGACGAAGGGTTTCGAGTGCTTGCAGAACGAGCGGGTCTTTTGCTGCAATGTGGTCAATTTGGCCGATACGTGCCTGTGGCGTGGTGATCAGCTTTTCGTCTTCAACCGGATAAAGTGCTGCCGATTCAAGCTGGCAGTATTGTGCCAACAGCCGCAGCAGGGCGAGAGTGCCTTCAGGGCTGCCGGGAGCGTGATGGTCGCGCAGTGCCTGCAGTGCGTCACGCATCGACATCGGGCGGCTGATCAAGTCCTGTTCGAGGCGATCATGGGACAGGCGCAACAGGTAATAGCTGCGCGTCAGGTGCTCCATCCGTTGCTCGTGGTAACGCTGCTCGATTTCTGCACGGCGGGTACGTCCTTCCCAGATACTGGAAAACTCGCCGACCAGCATGACGAGAATCAGACCGCCCAGAAAACCCAGTTTCGGAAAGGTGTCGTAGTGACCGAAATTGATCGACAGCCAGGCCAGCAGGATGACTGCGGCGCCGCCCAGACCGGCGAGCGGTCCGTAACGTAAAGCGAGGATGGTCGGGGCGAACCAGGCCCAGGGAAATCCTGAGTGCATCCATAACGGGTCATCCGGGCTGAGCAGGAAGCCGAGGGCGATCACGACCAGCGGCAAAATCAGGATTTCCCCGATGATGGTGGCTGGCCGGGTTTCGGGCGTGCTCAGCCGACCGAGCATGGCGCCCGGAGAGGATGTCGGGTCGGATTGCTTGGAGATATCCAGGCGATCACGCAAAAGCGATCCTTGGTTCATGTCGACCGCAACAATGCTTAATGTACGTCTGACAGACCGGCACGCAGCAGGTCACGGATCAGTTGGCGGGCAACTGCCGAGAGTGCTTCGCGGCTCCAGCCGCTCTTGCCGCCGGCGCCGCTCCACAGGGCTTCGCCTGAAGCGACATCGATGATTTCCAGGGTGACGCCGGCTGCCGGTTCGCCATCGACGCCGACTTTGTAGCGCCACTCGTCGACCGAGCCGGTGAGTGCGTAGCGGGCGCCTTGTTCGCGGGCCCAGGCCAAAGCTTCATCCTGCTTGCGTTCAGTGCCGTCAAACAGCGTTTCCTGCTGGGCGCTTGCCGGATAGCGTTTGACCTTGGCCGTGATCTGGGTGCGCAGCAGGGACTCAGCGATTGCCTCGGCCCGATTGCCGGCCAGCGGGGTTTCAGTGTGATTGGCGAATGGCAGTACCGCCCAAGTGGCATTGCCTGCCAACTTCGGCGGTGTTCCCCGGTCGAGGGTAGAGCAGCCGGCGAGAAGTGTCAGGAGGCTGACCAGCAGGGTGGCCGTCAGGCGCCGCAGATGGGAGATTTCAATGGTCATGGCGTTTCCAGTGGGTTCGTAAGGGTAATTAATAATGGATTCGGTATTTCAATTGCAAATTTCGTGTGGTGCCAGGGGTTGTTGTGCCAGCTTTGCCCAGGCGCCAGGCAAGACTCAGATGATCGGCGCCGAATAGGCTGCCAGCAATCCCGAATAGCAAGTCGTAGCCGGCACCTTGTTCGCTGTGCCAGGTGGCTGCCACGCTGGCGAATGGCCGGGTGGCCCGCGTGTATTCCTGTTCGTAACGGACATCGGTGGATACCCGTAATCCGTAAAGCTGGAAATTTTCCGGCAGGAAGTCGGTCGGGCCGGGGGTATAGCCGTCGGGAAAGTAATTGACGTAAGCCATGTCCCGCGAATTCAAGTCGGACAGGTCGCTAGGTCTGCTGTACCGGTGATTGGACCAGAATGCGCTGAGTTCGAGATCGCGTGCTTCCTGGCGATAGGTATGCGCGTAGGTCAATGAGGTGTGCTGGCCGCTACCGACACGTCCCCCTGTCTGGAGTGCGTAGCGTTCGCTGGCGTGGTCGAGAAAGATTCTATCCATGCGGGTTGGCCGGTAGCGCAAACTGATTGATGCGCTGTCCTTCATCCCGGCCATACGAAGGGCCAGGCTTTCCTGCGTGGGTTGTCGGACAGCCAGGCCGATGCGTAGCGATAGCCGACTGTCGATGACTCGTTCGTGTTCGATGGCAACAGGCGTGTAGGTATCAAAACTCTTGCGTTGTTCCAGCCTGAAAACGGTTTCGTTTGCGTCACGCCGCCAGTTGATGCGGGCACTGAAAAAAGTTTCGTTGGGTGGTCTGACGACGATGGCTTCGTCCGTGCTTTCGCGGCGGATTTTTCCGGCTTGCAGATCGAGCGAAATTTGTGGGTCGATGGCCAGGTGAAAGTCGCTGAACCCCTGTTGTTCATCCAGTCCGCTGAGTTTTTGCTGGCTCATTTCGAAGCCGGCATGATCGCTGAACATCAGCAGGTTTTCTGTTAACTGCAAGTGTGTCGGGTTGTCGTCTACCTGGTCCTGTTGTGCTTCGAAAGCAGCGGATTGGGCCAAGCGGATATCGTGGACGGCACGGGCGGCATTGACTCGGTCATAGCGGGGCAGGCGTTCGTCAAAACTTTCAAGCAGGTCGCCGCTGGCGGCCCTGTCGTCTTCGGCTAGTGCCACGGTAATGTCGGCCCAGAGCGGGCGGTTGGTGCGCAGACTGCGGCTTCGTGCGTACTGATGCCACAGGAAGCCGCGTTCGGCGGTGAATTCTGCACTGTCCTGGAACCAGCCGATGGCTGTTTCTGCCGCAGCGTTGGAGTAATTTCCCTGAGCATCACGGTCGAGTCGGAGCAATTCACGCAGGGTCTCTGTGCCGACGTCACCGCGATTCTGGGTCAGCATGAGACGCGCACGCGCATTGCGCCGGGTTTGCTCCAGTCCCTTTTCGGTCAGCCAGTTGCGTCGCGCGGCTTGGGCAGTCGTGGCCCCGGATTGTTCCCGGGCGGCTTGCCATTCGCTGGACAGCAGATAACGGCGCAGACGCCAGGCGCGATCACTTTGCTGATTTTGATCCAGCGCATCGCAGTAGTTCATCAGCCAGAGGAAGTCGTTGCGCTTTGCCGCGAGCTGAGGCGTCAAGTAACGTTGTAGCGAGACTTGGGGCAGCGACAGCGCTTGGTAGGCGGAGCCCAGCGAGTCATGAAGTGCCGGATCGGTACTCCATTCGGCTTCGTGGGCGGCGAGTAGTTGGCGAATTGCAGCAGCATCGTTGGTGTCGATGAACAGCCACAGCAGCGCCTGACGCATTGCCGTCGAATCGGGGGCCTGGCGCAGACCGGTTTGGAAATCATGCCGCGCCTGAGCAAAGCGTCCGGCGTTTTGATGCCAAGAGCCGGTTAAGCGCAAAAATTCGGGAATGGCCTGCATTTTCCTGAGACTGTGCTTTGTCGCTTCCGGGGCGGGATCCAGTTGCTTGATCAGGCGTCCAATATCCGTCCATTGATTGCGCCCAAACAGTAGTGTCATGGTTTGCAGCAGATGACGCGGTTCGGAAAAGCGTTGCCAAGCCAGCTCGGACACTTTGGCTGCTTCGAGTGGCGCAGTATCGACCAGCAGGCGGATCAGCGCATCGTAATCGCTCAATTCTGCGTGTTCTGCTTCGATCAGGCTCCGGAAAGCCGTGATTGCCAGCTTGTCCTGATTTTCACGCTCTGCCAGTTGTCCGGTCAGGCGGAGAGCTTCGATGTTTGCTTCGGAGGATCCCGCGTCAGAACCCGGTTTGGCCATTTCCAGCCAAGTCAGCGCTTCCCGGCCTTTGTCATAAGTCAGGAACAGGATGGCGGCGCGCAGGGCTCGGGCGGTGGTGATTTGTGCCGGGTCGCGGAACAAGGTTTGCCAGCTAGTCATGGCAATCCCCGTTTCGCCTGCTCGCTCCGACAGGTCGGCCAATAATTCGAGGTATTCGGGCCGGCCAGTCTGCTGTATCAATTTTTGCAGATAGGCGATAGCTGGCTTGGGTTCGCCAATGCGTTCGTAGGTAAAAACCAGTTGAGTGGTCAACTGCAGGTCGTTTGGCTGTCGCCCTATCTGGTAGCGTAAACCTTCAATCAGCGCGGGGTCGTCGAATAGTCCCGGAGCCAGGCGGAGAACCGATTGCCAGGCGCTGTCATCGCCGGTCTTGCGGGCCATGACCAACCATTGGTTGAGGGCAATTTTCGGGCGACTCGTCCATTCGGAAACTTCGGCCAGACGTTTTCGCCATTCGAAATTATCCGGTGCCTGACGGACGGCAGCGTCGGCGACTTTCCAGGCATCTTCCGGCTTTTGATTTTCCAGGAAAACGTCGTAGCCCAATTTGTATATCTTGTCGTCAAAAGGGAGTTCCGGCCCCTTTTGCCCTGCGTTCATCGATACCGGCTGGAAGTTGCCTTGGCCCCAGGCATTGGCGATTTTGGCCAGTTCAATCTGCCGTAACAGGGACAGGCGGAGAAGTTGCCGGGCATAGTAGTCAGCGCGGTCTGGTCGCCCGGCGGCCCGGGCCAGATTGGTGATCAGGATCAGCGTTTCCTGATCGTTTGCCAGGTCGCCTAGTTCGCGTTCAGCGAGTTCGAGCGCGGTACCGGGCTGGTTTCCAGATTGCAGTGTCTTGATGGCAATGTGGAAATAGCGTCGGGCAAGCAGTGGATCGTTCGCACTGTGACGGGCGAGCATGTATAACTCGCTGCTGTTGCGATAATTGCCGCTAGCCAATGCTTTACTGGCAGCCTTGTCGTAAACCTGTATGGCCTGCTGCGGGTCGCCAATTACTTGAGAGAACTGCTTGTACAACTGATGGCCCAAGGCAAAAAAATCGTACTTGAAGGCGCTCGCAGCAAGCTGCGAGATACGTTCGGCTTCCCATTTCAGCCCGGCCATGCGCTGCAATTGTTGTTTTAATGCCTGCAGTCTGCTGGGACGGGAGGCGTCATTCTTGGGGATGCGGCTGAATTCAAGTTCGGCAATTTCCCAAATTACCCATTGAGCGTTCTGTTGAATTTCCGGTGATGGACTTTCAAGTGCCGGCTTTAAAGTCTCCATCGCCTTGGCGCTGTCGCCGAGCAAAACCTGGCGTTGGGCGAGGAGTAGGCGTAATTGTGGATTGTTCGGGTCGCTACGCAGCAGATTGTCCAGATAAGCGACGGAGAGCGCTGTATCGGGGGTGTGCGACAGGCGCCGCTCAAGATCCAGGCGTGGATAGAGCAAAAGCAGGACGAGCAAAGCCATACCAGCGAACAGGCCGATCAGCCAGTTCGGGGCAAGGTTTGGCCGCTTATCGGGCCGGACAGTCGATCCGGATTTTTGCTGTGACATCGTTCAGGCGAAAATGGCGAAGCGTGCCTTGTGCGGCAGCTTCACTTCTGGCCGGCAGAATGGCGCGGTTATTGGCCTGGACGCGGCAGGTATCGCTTGCGCCCAAGGCAAATTGCAGTGCTACGTGGCCTTGCAGGGTGAACTCGATCCTGTTCTTGCGCTGGTCTGCGTTCCAGTTGTTTAGTCGAGCATTGGCTTCTGCAAGGTAAGGGGCTTCTGCTGTGGGGGCTTGTGTGGTTTCGAAACTGGCGGTTTGACCCGTCATGTGAATGTATTTTCCCTCGGGGCCATCGAAGAAGCCGGCAACCCCGGTGCTGCTGTCGAGTTTTGGCCGTCCAAGCGCAGCCGGGAGACGGAGTGTGCGTAATTCGCCGTTGCTGCGGACACGCCAGAACTTGCCTTCACGCGCTAGCGCGAGACTGTGGAAATCTTGCACTTTGCGGATGTACTCTGAGGCAAAAACTGGATGTAGTGGTTGTTTCAGTGCCCAGTCCAAGGCTTTTTGTACAGCCTTCAAGCCAGCACGCTTGCTTGCCGAATAGGTGTGATAGTAGATATCGACCGGCTTGATTCGACGGGGGTGTCCGGTCATGGTGAAGCTTTCGATCACGCGTTCGTAACCGTAATAGGGGCCGCGCCACAGGTTGGTATAGATGTTTTCGTTGGTGATCGGTGCGTAGACTTGCAGTAAGCCATCCCTGAGCAGGCCGTGAGCACCAATCGCGGTCAGCGTTGGATTGGCGTGACTGATCGAGGTGTCGCCACCATTCATGTTCAGCAGTCCGGCACGCTGCAAGATTTTCATTGCATCCGTGCCGGGAGCTGTGTCACCAGACCAGAGCAGGATACTCACCGGTTTGCCTGGTGGCGCCAGACGGGTTTTGATGTATTCGATGGAACCGATGATTTCCCGGGTCAGATCCATTTTGTAGCCCGGAATTTCCAGGTGATATTCGGCTTCCGGGTCATCCAGGAATAGTCCGTGGCGGGCGTTGACATTCCACAGGTAGGGATGGGCATAGGTGTGGCTGGCAATTTCCACATGGGGCAGGCGGAACATGCGTCTGGCGATATCTTCCAGCTGAGGACTGAGTTTTGGGAACAGGCCGTGCGGTGCAGTTTCGCCTTCAATGACGGACATCGTTGTAGGAATGCGGTATTTCTCCAGAATCTCGCTCAGGAGTACTTGTGCCGCCAGTGGGCTGCCTGGAAATTCAGCAAGAGAGGGGAATCCATCACCATCGATATGCGAGAAGAAGAGTCGACGGCCGTTTTCGGTCGTAACGTCGGGTATGGGAAGCTGCTCGAGTTTTAGCGCGGCAATGAGAAAAGCAAACGGATCGATAGACCAGCGGGCTCGCCCTGTTCCAGGTACTTCTTCAACGGCGAATGGGTCAAGAATGAAGCCGCCCCAAGGCAGTATTGCACCAGCGGTGAATTTCTTGCCGGCCTGGTCGCTCAGCTCGACAAGGTTTTCGCCTGCACTTTCGTTGCGCAAGCGGAAGGGTGGAATTTCGTTGCGCTGTGCCTGGGGTTTTTTTTCCAGGCCCAGCATGGTGTGCTGTCGGGAAATTACCAACTCTCCTTGGGCGGTTTCCGGTTGCAGGATGAGCCCCAGGTTCCCAGCCTGGGCGGGGGTTAATGAATAACCCAGGTCGCCGATCATGGCGACCGGAAGTCCGTCCTTGATGCGCGCTTGAATCCATTGGCCTAGGCGTCGCCCGGCTTGCTCTGGTAATTGTCCGGAAAACCAGGTGGCGATTGCCGCGTAGCGATCACGCCCAATGTGGGTGGGCAGGGGTTGGCGTGCATCCAGGTAGTCAACCACATAGCCATGATGATTCAACGGCATTTGCAGGAAGCGGTGGGCATTCGAATAGCGCAAGGCCGGTGACTCGGCGCTGTCGTAAATAATGAGAATACGTCTGGGGACAGGCTCGAATTGCCCGATGCCAACGCTGGTCAGTGCCCAGTCGGTGACCCAAGGGGTAAATCCATCAGCTTTGATGCGATCGGCTGTTTCGCGTGTCAGTTCACGATCGGTCGGCGCTACATAGTCAATGGCAAGTACCGGGATGCCGGACTCGTCGCGTACCTTCTTCATCTGGCCGAGCAACCACTCGCGGTCTGCTTCCGGGACAGCCTCGTAGCGCTTCTGTCCTGCGTTCCAGCGTCGGTATAGTGACTCTGCAGCCACCATCTCGATTTTGCCGCGCAAGTTCGGGACAATTTCAAAGCCCCGGTTGAGGATCAGGCGAATTCCTGGGTAGCGCTTGTGTAGCGTTTCGATGACTTTAATCAAGCCGGCCTGTTGGGCAGCTTCGTCAAATTTTTTGGCCAGGCGATAGGAGTCGAGCGTGTCGAGGAAAAATCCCCGGTAGCCTTTTTGCCACAAGGGGCCGACCACGCGTTCTGCAAAAAAGTTCGGCCAGTCTGCTGGTGTCTGATCGATGACTTCTGCATTCCACTCGCCATTGCGCGCCATTTTCCATTGCGCCGGAATGTCCTTGTAATATGGTCGGGAGGCTTGAACTTCTGCAACCGAAACATAGGCAAAAGGTTCGGTTCCCGTTTGGCGCAACACTTCCGGGCGATGCCCGTGGTCGGGTTCAACAACCAGGATGTCGAAAATGCGCAGGTCTTCGATGGGGATGTCGGTACCGTAATGCAGGGCAACGGAAGGTGCGGTCCTGGCGCTTGTGGCGAAGAGGACTAAAGCCAGCAGGAAAAGCAGTTTCTTGAAGGACACGTGGGCTGGAATACGATTGGCGAAGAGATATGCGATGCCCTTTTAGCTGAGCATATCTCTCGATTCGCTGCGCTTGGCTTGATGACGACGCAGGCATCATAGTAGAAAAGCCCGTGAAATACACTTGCAGCTAACTCACGGAAATTCACGGCTAACTCACGGGTATTGTCCGTGGTTATGCAAATTTATTACGAGATGTCCAGCATCCGGTCAAGGGCCAGGCGGGCGAATTTGACTTCGTGTTCCGGCACCTTGATCTGATTCACCACCTTGCCTTCGGCCAGGTTTTCCAGGGTCCAGGCGAGATGTTGTGGATCGATGCGCTGCATCGTCGAGCACATGCAGATGGTGGTGGCCATGAACTGGACGATCTTGTTCTGTGGCAATACCTCCTTGGCCAGTCGGTCGACCAGGTTCAATTCGGTACCAACCAGCCAGCGCGTGTTTTCCGGTGCTTCCTTGATGGTTTTGACAATGTGCTCGGTCGAACCGACGTAATCGGATGCGGCGCAGACCTCGAAATTACATTCGGGGTGAGCGATCACTTTTCCTTCCGGGTGCTTGGCGCGGAAAGCGTCGATGTGCGACTTCTGGAACATCTGGTGTACCGAGCAGTGCCCCTTCCATAGCAGGATTTTTGCCTTCTTGATCTGGTCGACCGTAAGACCGCCCATTTCCAGGTCCGGGTCCCAGACGACCATTTCATCCATCGGGAAACCCATCTGGTGACCGGTCCATCGGCCTAGGTGCTGATCCGGGAAGAACAGAACTTTTGGCCGACGCTCGAAGGCCCACTTGGCGATGGTGCCGGCATTCGACGATGTGCACACGATACCGCCGTGTTCGCCGCAGAAGGCCTTCAAGTCGGCCGCAGAGTTGATATAAGTGACCGGTGTGACCTCTGCTTCGGCATTCAGTACTTCGTTCAGTTCGCGCCAGCAGCGCTCTACCTTGGCCAGGTTCGCCATGTCGGCCATCGAGCAACCGGCCGCGAGGTCGGGGAGGATGGCGATCTGGTGCGGTGCCGTCATGATGTCGGCCACTTCGGCCATGAAGTGCACGCCGCAGAAAATGACGTATTCGGAATCGGTCTGCGCGGCGAGTTTGGACAGTTTCAGGGAATCGCCAGTCAAGTCTGCATGCTGATAGACATCGGCACGCTGATAGTGGTGGCCGAGAATGACTGCGCGTTTGCCGAGCTTGGCGCGGGCGACGCGAATGCGCTCCTGGCAAGCTTCGTCGGAAAGCGTGTTGAAGTTATCGAAGGAGATGGTCGCTGTTTGCATACTGTTTTCTCGAAAATTCCTGATTTTTGCGACCATTGGAAAATGGGGGGATTCCACGGTCGACCGCAATTTTCCTGCTTTTTTAGCCCTGGTGCCAAGGCAGGCCTGTCTTGCGCCAGCCGCCAATGCGGTTGCGCTGACCATTTGCATCTTTGTCGCCCTCGAAACCTTCGAGCACGTTGTAACAGTTGTTGTAGCCATTTTCGCTGGCCACGACGGCCGCGCCAATGGAGCGAACGCCACTGCGGCAGACGAACATGACCAGCGCTTCCGGATCGACCTGGCGTTTCAGTTCGGCCAGGAAGTGCGGGTTGCGCACGCCGCCGGGGTACTGGTTCCATTCGATTTCGACCGCGTCGGGAATGCGGCCGACCCAGTCCCATTCGGCACGTGTACGGACGTCGACCAGTTTGGCGCCGGGGGCGAGTTGCCACAGGTCGAACGCTTCCTGTGGCGTCAGTTCGCCTTGGTACGGGCGTTCCAGCCCTGCGGCGCGGGTCCGCGCAATGGCGAGGATTTCTGCGAGTTTGCCCATGATGGTTCGCTGCTAGAATCGAGGGGGCTACAGTATAGGACAGAGTACATGAGAGACGGACATCAAGCACCGCAAGCTTCTGCGGTCGACCGCGCTGCCGAGGCACAAAAGGCAACCTGGGTCAGTGTGGTCGTCAATCTGGCACTGACTGTTGCCCAGTTGGTGGTCGGTTGGCTGGCTCATTCCCAGTCTTTGATCGCCCATGGTTTGCATTCCTTTTCCGATCTGTTGTCCGACTTTCTGGTCATCTGGGCCAGTCGGCAGAGTGCCTTGCCGGCCGATCGGGCGCACCCGTATGGTCATGGTCGCGTTGAAACGGCAGCGACGCTGGCGCTGGGAATTTCGCTGGTTCTCATTGGTGCGGGCATCCTCTGGGATTCCGGTTTGCGTCTGCAGCATAGCGAAAGCTTGCCCGTCATCGAAATGATGGCATTCTGGATTGCCGTGCTGACAGTGGTCGCCAAAGAAGGTTTGTATCGCTACTTGATCCGTGTGGCGGAAAAGCAGCGTTCCCAACTGTTGACCGCAAATGCCCTGCATACGCGGGCTGACGCAGCATCCGCGCTGGTGGTCGTGGTTGGTATTGGCGGTGCCTTGCTGGGCTGGGGCTTTCTTGACCTGCTTGCTGCGGTTTTGATGGGGTTCATGATCCTGCGCATGGGGGCGAGCCTGGCCTGGGGGGCGATCAAGGAGTTGATCGATACCGGGCTGGAAGAAACGCAGGTTGAGGCTATCCGGGCGACGCTGCGGGCCACGCCGGGGGTCCTTGGTCTGCATGAATTGCGGACGCGGCGCATGGCGCATCAGGTGCTGGTTGATGCCCATGTCCAGGTCAGTCCGCGGATCAGCGTGTCGGAAGGGCATCGCATTGCCGAGTCGGCGCGTGCCCGGGTGTTGCGTGAACACGCCGAAGTGCTTGATGTGCTGGTGCATATCGATCCCGAGGATGATGTCGACCCGGATGTCGGGGCGCTGCGTCTGCCCGGTCGCGAGGCGCTGCTGCCCATGCTCGTACCACTGCTTGTCGGCCTGCCAGCACCGGAAAAGGTGGTTTTGCATTATCTGAAGGGCCGGATTGAAGTTGATCTCTATTTCGAGCAGTCCTGTTTTGCCAGTGCTGAAGCCATGCGACAGGCTGAGTCACTGCTTGCGACGCGTCTGCGCGAGTTGCCGATGGTGTGCACTCTGCGCTTGAATTGCTTTAATGCACCATAGTGGTGCCGTGCGTGTGTGGCGGCATTGTTTTGGTGCATTTGTTTTCGAGCCTGCACGGCCAAGCCCTTGTGGCACAATATCGAATTACTCGAGCCGGCCTTGGCATGCTTTCTGCTCACTTCCGCTCGTTGTGATTTTTTTGGTTATCGCCGGTATCGCCGGCTAGCTGCTTTCTTAGGAGACTAACGCTTATGGCAACCCCGCAAGACGTGATCAAGCTGATCAAGGAAAATGACGCAAAGTTCGTCGATTTCCGCTTCACCGATACCCGTGGCAAGGAACAGCACGTCACCGTGCCGGTTTCCGCCTTTAGCGAAGACAAGTTCGAAAACGGTCACGCTTTCGACGGTTCGTCCATCGCCGGCTGGAAAGGTATCCAAGCTTCCGACATGCAGTTGAACCCGGATCCGGCAACTGCCTATATCGATCCGTTCTACGACGAAACCACCGTCGTCCTGACCTGTGACGTCGTTGATCCGGCTGACGGCCGTGGTTACGACCGCGACCCGCGTTCCATCGCCAAGCGCGCCGAAGCCTATCTGAAGGCCTCCGGTATTGGCGACACCGCCTACTTCGGTCCGGAACCTGAATTCTTCATTTTCGATGGCGTCGAATGGTCTGTCGACATGTCCGGTTGCTCGCTGAAGATCCATTCCGCTGAAGCGGCTTGGGGCTCCGGTGAGAAGAGCGACGGCAATGGTGCTACCGGCCATCGTCCGACGGTCAAGGGCGGCTATTTCCCGGTTCCGCCGGTCGACAGCCTGCACGACATCCGTTCTGCCATGGTCCTGACCCTGGAAGCCATCGGTTGCCCGGTTGAAGTGCATCACCACGAAGTAGCCAATGCCGGCCAGTGCGAAATCGGTACCGTGTTCAACACGCTGGTCAAGCGTGCCGACCAGACCCAGATGCTGAAGTACGTGGTGCACAATGTGGCCCACCAGTACGGCAAGACCGCTACCTTCATGCCGAAGCCCATCGTTGGTGACAACGGTTCCGGCATGCACGTGCACCAGTCGATCTGGAAAGACGGCAAGAACCTGTTCGCCGGCGACCAGTACGCCGGCCTGTCCGAAACCGCCCTGTACTACATTGGCGGCATCATCAAGCACGCCAAGGCGCTGAACGCGATCACCAATCCGGGTACCAACTCCTACAAGCGTCTGGTCCCGCATTACGAAGCACCGGTCAAACTGGCTTACTCGGCCAAGAACCGTTCGGCTTCGATCCGTATCCCGTTCGTTGCCTCGACCAAGGCTCGTCGTATCGAAACCCGCTTCCCGGATCCGATCGCCAATCCGTACCTGTGCTTCGCCGCGCTGTTGATGGCTGGTCTGGACGGTATCCAGAACAAGATCCACCCGGGCGATCCGGCTGACAAGAACCTGTACGACCTGCCGCCGGAAGAAGATGCAAAGATCCCGACCGTCTGCGCGTCGCTCGAGGAAGCCCTGGAAAACCTGGACAAGGATCGCGAGTTCCTGACCCGTGGTGGCGTCTTCTCCAACGACTGGATCGATGCCTTCATCGCCCTGAAGATGGATGAAGTAAACAAGGTTCGCATGACGACCCACCCGGTCGAGTTCGATCTGTACTACAGCTGCTAAGCCTCCGGCGCTCAGCTCAGCAAGGGCGAGGGATTCCTCGCCCTTTTTTTGTTTCTTTTTTTCTGCGTCAGTCCTTAAGTCCGGTAGACTCGGGAGCCAAAGAGGAACGATGACGATGACACGTAAGCTGCTTATCCTGTGCATTGCGCTCACGCCGTTGACGCTAGCCGCCCAGACAATTTACAAATGTACGGATGCCGCTGGCGGCGTCCTGATTTCAAACAGTCGCGTAAACAAGAATTGCCAGGCGATTGTCAGTGAAGAGCATGCCGTCATTCCGGCGCCCCGTGCGCCTGCGGCCAAGGCTTCGGCCAACCCGACGCCAGCGGGCTTTCCCCGCGTCCAGGAAGGTGCGCAGAAGGCGCGTGACAATGATCGGCGCCATATCCTTGAACAAGAGCTGGCCGGTGAGCAGCGCAATCTCGATCAGGCGCGCAAGGAGCTTGCCGAGCAGGAAGCGATGCGTCCAGGTTCGGTGGAGCGGACTGCTTCTTACCGCGATCGGGTCGCCCAGTTTGAGCGCAATATCCAGGCAATACAGAAAGAGCTGACTAATCTGCGCTAACGTCAGGGGCGAGTTGCTGGCATGGGGCTGTGATCCAGCGCGCCGACTTTGTGCCATGCCGCATAGAGTGCCGGCAGGAAAAACAGGGTCAGCGCAGTGGCTACGATCAAGCCACCCATGATGGCAATCGCCATCGGGCCGAAGAAATCGTTGCGTGATAGCGGGATCATCGCCAGAACGGCTGCCGCTGCGGTCAGAACGATGGGTCGCAAGCGACGCACCGTGGCTTCGATGATTGCTTCGCTGCGCGCCCGGCCGCCTGCCAGATCCTGTTCGATCTGGTCGACCAGGATGACAGAGTTGCGCATGATCATGCCGAACAGCGCGATGGTGCCCAGTAACGCCATGAAACCGAAAGGTTTGTTGAATAGCAGCAGGAACAGCACGATACCGATAATGCCGAGCGGTGCGGTCAGCAAGACCATGATGACGCGTGAGACGCTCTGCAACTGAATCATCAGGATGGTGATTACTGCGAGGATGAATAGCGGAATGCCTGCCATCACCGAACCAGCGCCTTTGCTTGATTCTTCCACCGAGCCGCCGGTGCTTACCTTGTAGCCGGCCGGTAGTCGGGCCTGCAGGGCGGCCATCGCAGGCTGCAGGTGGCTGGCTGCCGTTGCCGGTTGTGTGTCGCCGTACAGGTTGGCGCGCACCGTGATGGTGGGTAAGCGGTCACGACGCCAGATCAGGCCGGGTTCGAATGCGGGTTTGATCCTTGCCACCTGGCTGAGCGGCACGCTCTTGCCGCTGCTGCTCGGCAACATCAGGCTGGGCAGGGCGGAGAGCCGGCTACGCTCTTCTGTGCTGCCGCGCAAAACGATATCGATCTGCTTGCTGCCTTCGCGCAGATTGGTGACGGTATAGCCTTGCAACGACATGCCGAGTAGATTGGCAATATCCTGACTGGAGACACCGAGCAGTCTTGCCTTATCTTGGTCGATCTCGATGGCGATGGATTTTGACAGCTCGTACCAGTCGAAATTGATATTGGAAAGCGTTGTTTCCTGACGCATCAATGCGGCAACTTCCTCGGCAATCTCGCGCAATGTGCCAATGTCTTCGCCGGACACCCGGTATTGCACCGGGTAGCCAACTGGTGGGCCATTTTCGATGCGGGCGATGTTGGCGCGTACGCCGGACGGGTCGTTTTTGTAATATTCGATCAGTCGACCGCGCAAGGCTTCACGCGCTTCGACACTGCGTGTCGAAATGATGAACTGGCCGACATTGCTGGCCGGCAATTGCTGGTCCAGTGCCAGGAAGTAGCGAGGGGCGCCGCTGCCGATCCAGGCGATATACTGTGCAAAGTCGTCGTGCTGTTCCCTGTCTTGCTCCAGCCATTGCTCCAGTGTTTTGACTGCCTGTTCGGCGGCCGGTAGCGAAGCGCCTTCCTGCAGGCGCAGTTCAATATTCAGTTCGAGGCGGGTTGAGTTGGGGAAAAACTGTTTCTGTACCTGGCCCATGCCTGCCATGGAAAGCGCGAACAGCGCCAGGGTGCCACCGATAACCCACCAGCGATACCTGACGCAGAATCCGACCAGAACCCGGAAGCGTTGGTAGAACGCAGTGCCGTAGACGTCGTGGTCCGCCGCCTGATTGGGTCCGTAAACACCAAGTCGTTGCCCCAGTCGGGCGAGTATCGGCCAGCGTTTGCCGATCGTGCCAGGTTCGTGGACAATTTGTGGGTTGGGCAGCAATTTGTAGCCCAGCCACGGAATGGCGATGACGGCGGCCAGCCACGAAATGATCAAGGCAATCGCATTGATCTGGAAAAAGGCAAAAGCGTATTCGCCTGTCGATGATTGGGCCAGTGCGATGGGAATGAAACCGGCGACCGTGACCAGCGTGCCGGATAGCATCGGGCCGGCAGTGCTGGTGTAGGCGAAGGAGGCGGCGCGTGTGCGTTCCCAGCCTTGCTCCATCTTGACCCACATCATTTCGACCGCAATGATCGCATCGTCGACCAGCAGGCCGAGCGCCAGGATCAGGGCGCCGAGCGAAACCTTGTGCAAACCGACGCCGAGCAGGTGCATGGCAAGGAAGGTCGCGGCCAGCACCAGTGGAATGGAAATCGCCACGACCAGCCCGGTGCGCAAGCCGAGGCTGATGAAGGTGACCAGCAGGACGACGATGACGGCCTCGCTCAATGCCATCACGAATGCTTGAATCGAGCGCTTGACGGCAATCGGTTGGCTGACTGCCTCGTTGATTTCGACGCCGACCGGCAGCTTCGGCCGCAGTTCGTTCAGGCGCTGCTCCAATGCCTGGCCAAGGGTGATGATGTCGCCGCCCGGTGCCATGACCACGCCGATGGCCAGTGCCGGCTGGTTGGCATAGCGCACGCGCACGCCCGCTGGGTCGCTGGTGCCGCGTTTCACGGTGGCGATGTCGCCCAAGCGGAAGCTGCGCCCATTGGCCCGGATCAGCGTGTCGGCGATGCTTTGCTCGCTGGTGAAAGCACCGCCCGGTCGAATCTGGATGCGTTCCTCTTCCAGTTCGAAAAAGCCGGCGCCGGCCATGGCATTTTGCTGCGCCAGCGCCTGGGTGATCGCGGCAAAATCGATACCTAGCGTGGCCAGTTTTGCATTGGACAACTCGACGAAAATCTTTTCGTCCTGAATGCCGAATATCTCCACCTTGCCGACATTGCTGACGCGCAACAGTTCGTCGCGCAGGCGTTCGGCCTGATCCTTCAATTGCGCATCGTTCAGGCCTTCTCCGGTCAACGCATAAATATTGCCAAAAACGTCGCCGAACTCATCGTTAAAAAACGGTCCTTGAATGCCGTTAGGCAGCGTGTGGCGAATATCTCCGATCTTCTTGCGGACCTGGTAGAACACCTCGGGCATTTGCTTTGAGCGGATGGCTTCCCGGGTGAAAAACATGACGGTCGATTCGCCGGTTCGCGAGTAGCTGATCAAGCGATCAAGGGAAGGCAGCTCCTGCAGCTTTTTCTCGATCCGGTCGGTCAGTTGCTGCTCCACCTGTTGCGCTGTGGCGCCCGGCCAGAGGGTGCGGATCACCATCACCTTGAAGGTAAAGGGCGGATCTTCTGCCTGCCCCAATTTGCCGTAAGCAACAATACCCAACAGGGCCAGGGCAAACATGAAGTAACCGACCAGCGTGCGGTGATGCAAGGTCCAGTCGGACAAGTTGAAGCGCTGACTCACTGCAGGGTTCCTTTATCGCTGGGCAGCCGGCGCGGGCGCGATTTTGGCGATGACGGCCTGGCCATCAGCGAGGTGGGAAATCCCGGCAACGACGACGGACTCGCCCGCCTGCAGGCCCTCGGCAATGCTGACGCCGTCTTCCCTGAATTCGCCGACGCGAACCGCTCGTCGCTCCAGTTTGCCTGCCTTGACCACCCAGACGAACGGCCCTTTGCCCTGGTCGCCAAGTGCGGCCAGCGGAATCAGCGGTAATGCCTGGGTCGGCTTGTCTGTGCTCTCCGGCATGACACGGGCGGTCATGCCCAGGCGCACCTGGGGTGGAGGATCGATCAGACGGATGCGGGCCGGATAGGTGCGTGTCTGCGCATCGGCCACCGCACCCAATTCACGCAAGCGGCCGGCGATGATGGTTTTCGGATCGGCCCACAGGTGGACCGCAAAATTCTGCACCGCCCGGATTTCGTCGATCCGGCTTTCCGGGACGGCAATCTGGATTTCCTTTTCTTCCGGGCGGGCGACCCGGAAAACGGCTTGTCCGGCGGCGACAACCTGTCCGGCATCGGCCAGAACCGCGCTGATCACGGCAGGGAATTCGCTGCTCAAGGTGCCGTAGTCGGCCTGGTTGCTGCTGATGCGGCGTTGCGCCTGCGCCTGTTCAAGGCGGGCGCGGGCACTGTTGAAGGCATGCAGACGGGCGTCGTAGGCAGCTTGGCTGACGAATTTCTTGCTCAGCAGGTCGGCGTAGCGTTCACGTTCGGCTGCACTGGTGGCGACTTCGCTTTCTGCTGCGCTCAATTGTGCGGCGGTTGCGCTGGCGGCCAACTGAAGGTCCGTTGGGTCAAGGCGGGCCAGCGGTTGGCCGGCACGGATTTCGCTACCGGTATCCGCCAATCGGGCGACAATTTTTCCACCCACGCGGAAAGCCAGTTCTACTTCGTGTCTGGCACGCACCTCCCCGGTAAAGACGCTGCCCTTCGATGGTGCGTCTGTGGCAACATGCACTAAAACGGTGCGGTTGATGTCCGTGGGCGTTGTGTCTCGGTTGCAGCCCGGCAGTAAACCCAGGGCGGCAAACAGCAGGGGTAGGAAAAAACGTTCGGCGGGGCGCATGGGGTTAGGTCAAAAGGAGTCTTTGGATGATAGTGAGTGCTTGGTCATTAAAGCAAGCAATGTCTTGGAGGGGTAATGCCTTCAGGATAGGTGGTGCTTCCTGTTCCGAGGCCCGGCAGTTCGCGGCAGTTATTGCAGAAATAGCATCATGAACGTGACACATGCCAATTTTGCCGGGCTGGATTTGCTGGCTTCCGCAGTCCTGTTGATCGATGACGGACAAAATATCCGCTACCTCAACCCGGCCGGGGAAAACCTGCTCGCCGTGAGTAGTCGGGCCGTTCTGGGCCGCCGATTGGGTGAGGTCTGCAAGTGCTCATCAACCCTGCAGTCGGCCATTGATAACGGGCTGCACAACAACTGGGGTTATACCGGGCAAAACATCGCACTAGGGCGGGCGGATGGCGAGATGCTGCATCTGAACTGCACGGTGACCCCGCTACGTCCGGATATCGCGGCCGGCATGCGCCTGCTGCTCGAATTGCAGCCGATCGACCATCATCTGGCAGCAACGCGTGAAGAGCGATTGCTTGAGCAGCAGCAGGCAAATCGTGAATTGATCCGCAATCTGGCGCACGAAATCAAGAATCCGCTGGGTGGAATTCGCGGTGCAGCGCAATTGCTCGAGCATGAGCTCGCCGGTCTGTCCAATGCGCCGTCACTGAAGGAATATACCCAGGTCATCATAAAGGAGGCGGATCGCCTGCAGGATTTGATGCAGCGACTGCTCACGCCGCATCGGGCGATGCTGCCGGCAACGGTCAATATCCATGAAATTCTCGAGCGCGTGCGCAGCTTGCTGACCGCCGAATTTTCCGAAGGCCTGCATGTACAACGCGATTACGACACCAGCCTGCCGGAGCTGGTCGGGGATCGCGAACAACTCATCCAGGCGGTCCTGAATATCGGGCGCAATGCAGCGCAAGCGATGGCCGGGCAGGGTGAAATCATCCTGCGGACGCGTGCCTTGCGGCAGGTCACGTTGGCCAAGAAGCGCTATCGCCTGGCCATGGAAATCAAGGTCATCGATAACGGCCCAGGGATCCCGGAAGTCATTCGTGAGCGCATGTTCTACCCGCTGGTTTCCGGTCGTGAGGGCGGTAACGGGCTAGGTCTGACCATCGCCCAGAACTTCATTCAGCACCATCACGGCAGCATCGATTGCCAGAGTCGACCGGGGCAAACGGTATTTACGCTGCGCCTGCCGGTTGAGCCGGTCTGACTTTTGCTTTTACTTGCGTAATATGCAGATAGAAAGAGACAAATCACGATGAAACCGGTCTGGATTGTGGACGATGATCGTTCGATACGCTGGGTGCTGGAAAAGACGTTGTCCCGTGAAGGTATTGCCTTCGAAAGCTATGCCTCGGCCAGCGAAGCCATTGCCTGTCTGGAGGCCGGCGGCGAGCCGCCGCAGGTGCTGGTGTCCGATATCCGCATGCCTGGCCAGTCGGGACTGGAGTTGCTGCAGGAAGTGAAGACCCGCCATCCGGGTGTGCCGGTCATCATCATGACCGCCTATTCCGATCTGGAAAGCGCGGTCGCGGCGTTTCAAGGCGGTGCGTTCGAATATCTGCCCAAACCGTTTGATGTCGATCAGGCACTGGAATTGATCCGTCGAGCGATTGACGAGTCGATGCACCAGATCGGTGCGGCTGAGGAAGAGGGGCTGGTGCCGGAGATTCTCGGGCAAGCGCCAGCCATGCAGGAAGTGTTTCGTGCCATCGGCCGGCTCGCGCTGTCGCATGCCACCGTGCTAATTACCGGGGAGTCCGGTTCCGGCAAGGAACTGGTCGCCCGTGCCCTGCACCGACACAGCCCGCGCGCTGAGCGGCCTTTTGTGGCGATCAACACGGCAGCCATTCCGAAGGATTTGCTGGAGTCCGAACTGTTCGGCCACGAACGCGGCGCCTTTACCGGTGCCCAGGCGCAGCGGCGCGGCCGCTTCGAACAGGCCGAGGGCGGTACGCTGTTCCTCGACGAAATCGGCGACATGCCGTCCGAGTTGCAGACTCGTTTGCTGCGCGTGCTGTCCGACGGCCACTTCTATCGAGTCGGCGGCCATTCGCCGATCAAGGCCAATGTCCGGGTGATTGCCGCAACGCACCAGAATCTGGAAAGCCGGGTCAAGGATGGTTTGTTCCGGGAAGACCTGTTCCATCGTCTGAACGTGATTCGCATCCGTCTGCCGTCGCTGCGCGAGCGGCGCGAGGACGTGCCACTGCTGACCCGGCATTTCCTGCAAAAAAGTGCCCGCGAACTGGGTGTCGAAACCAAGCGCCTGTCCGAGCCGGCATTGAAATATTTGTGCGGTCTGGACTTTCAGGGCAATGTCCGGCAACTGGAAAACCTGTGCCACTGGCTGACCGTCATGGCGCCGGGGCAGCAGGTGGAAATCGGCGATCTGCCTAGCGAATTGCGCGAAGCGCCACCGCAAATGCTGGCCGGCGACTGGGAAAAATCCCTCGAAGGCGAGGTTGACCGCCTGCTGGCGCGCGGCGTGCCCGATGTGCATGGCGTGTTGTCGCAGACCTTCGAGCGCATCCTGATTTCGCGTGCCCTGGCCCATACCGGCGGCCGGCGGATCGAGGCGGCGCAGGCATTGGGTATCGGGCGCAATACCATCACGCGCAAGATCGCCGATCTGGGGATCGATGGCGGCAAGGAGGCAGCGGGAGAGTAGAATCTCGCGATGCCTCTGATCGATCCTGTCTTGCTCAAGACCCGGCTGGGAACCCAGGCCGGGCGTTTTGATGTTGATGCCCTCGCTGCCTGTGATTCGACCAGCAGCGAATTGTTGCGTCGGGCCGAGCGGGGCGCGCCGTCGGGCACGGTGATTGTCGCCGACGAGCAAAGTGCCGGGCGTGGCCGGCGCGGTCGGCAATGGCTTTCCGGGCCGGCATCGAGTCTGACTTTTTCCCTGTTGTGGCGTATTCCGGGCAGCGCTGCCGGTTTGTCCGGCTTGTCGCTGGCGGTTGGCGTGGCTGTGGCGCGCGGGCTGGAAAGTCTGGGGGCCCGCGGTGTGCGTCTCAAATGGCCGAACGACGTTTTGTTCGAGAATGACCGCGTGAATTCGGCACAACTTGGCGACAAGTTCGCCAAACTGGCCGGGATATTGATTGAACTGTCGAGTGACCGGCGTGGCGTCCAGGTGTGCATCGGTATCGGTCTGAATTTGCAAACGCCGGAAGCTGAATTAGCGCAAGCGGCGGCCGGTCTGGATCAGACGCTGGCCGGTCCGGTCGATCGTCATGCCGTGTTGGCGGCGATTTTGCTGGCCTTGATCGAGGTACTCGATACTTTTGCGGTCAACGGCTTTGCCGGCCTGAAAAACGAATGGCAGTCCCGGCATGCCTGGCAGGATCATCCGGTGCATCTGCTGGCCGATGGCGAGCACAGCCGCAGCGGCATTTGTCGCGGGGTCGATGACGATGGCGCGCTGCTGCTCGAAACGTCGGTGGGCATCGAACGCATACTGGCCGGCGACCTCAGTCTGCGTGCCGCATGATTCTCTGTCTGGACAGCGGCAATAGCCGCATCAAGTATGGTCTTTGGGCCGACGGTGTTTGGTTGGACAGCGGTGCACTGGTGCATGCTGACTGGCCGGCGCTTGGGCAGTTGGTTGCCCGCTGGTCGACGCCGACGCGCATCATGCTGGCCAATGTGGCCGGCCCCGCCGCCGAGGCCAATATTCGCCAGGGACTGGCAGCCTGGGCCGAATCCATCGAGGTCGTGCGCAGTTCGGCCGCTGCGTGCGGGGTGCGTAGTCATTACCAATATCCCGAACGGCTGGGCGTTGACCGCTGGTGCGCCTTGATCGGTGCGCGCAGTCTTTATGCTGGCGCGCTGTTGGTGGTCATGGCGGGAACAGCGACGACGATCGATACGCTGGATGCCGGGGGCAATTTCCTCGGCGGTTTCATCTTGCCCGGCCAGCACCTGATGTTGTCGGCACTGGCCCGCGATACCGCCGCGCTGCCTTTCGCCGACGGGCAATATGCCGGCTTGCCGCGCAATACCGAGGACGCCATCGTCAGCGGTGCCATCGAGGCCCAGGCCGGTGCCATCGAGCGGGCCTGGCAGCGCTTGCCGATTGGCGAACGGCATTGCCTGCTGTCCGGCGGCAACGCGCCCATGCTGGCGCAGCACCTTGCCATGCCGGCTGTACAGATGGAGAATCTGCCGCTGTACGGGTTGAAGGAAATGGCTCGTCAAACCTGAATCCAAGCAAGTCGTCGCCAAGGAGAAACGCATGTCCCTGATGGATTTCATCAAGAAGCAGTTCATCGATGTTGTGGCGTGGACCGAAGAGGATGACGGTACGCTGGCCTGGCGCTATCCCATGCAGGACATGGAAATCCAGAATGGCGCGAGCCTGACGGTACGCGAGTCGCAGCTGGCGCTGTTCGTCGACGAAGGTCAAATTGCCGACGTCTTTGAACCCGGCCGCTACCGGCTGACGACCAATACCTTGCCGCTGCTGACCAACCTGAAAAATTGGGACAAGCTGTTCGATTCGCCGTTCAAGAGCGACGTTTATTTCTACTCGACGCGCCAGCAACTCGATCAGAAATGGGGCACGCCGACGCCCATCGTCATTCGCGACAAGGATTTCGGCGCGGTACGCCTGCGCGCTTTCGGTATTTATGCCTGGCACCTCGTTGACCCGAAGATTTTCTATCGCAAGGTGTCCGGGACGCGTGAGCGTTATGGGCGCGAGGAACTCGAAGGCCAGTTGCGCAATAGTCTGGTTGCCGGCCTGAGCGATCTGTTTGCCAGTTCGGCCATTCCCTTCCTTGATCTGGCGGCCAATCAGGATCAACTGGGTCAGGCCATGCGGGAGAAGGCGGCGCCGCTGTTTGCCGAATTCGGCCTGCAACTCGATTCGCTGGTCGTGCAGAACTTTTCCCTGCCCGACGAATTGCAGAAAGTGCTCGATCAACGCATCGGCATGAACATGATCGGCGACATGCAGCGGTACACGCAGTTCCAGGTCGCCAACAGCATTCCCGATGCGGCGAAGAACGAAGGCGGGTTGGCCGCGATGGGCGTTGGTCTGGGCGCCGGGGTCGGTTTTGGTCAGGTAGTCGGCCAGTCGATGGCGAGTGCCTTGGCACCAGGTAATGGCGGCGCTGCGGCGACCTTGTCGGCCGATGAAATCGTCGCGACATTGGAAAAGCTGCACGGCTTGGTCGAAAAAGGAATACTTGCCCAGGCCGAGTTCGATGCGAAGAAAGCGGAATTACTCAAAAAACTCGGTTGACCGCAGTAATGCGTGGGCGGCTTAGTCGCCGCCACCGCCGCATCCTCCGCCGCCACCATCGCCGGCATCTCCATCGCTGGTATTTCCGCTGTTGCCGCTACTTCCCGTATCGCCACTGCAGCCGCTGCTGCAGCCGATGTGGCTGGCACAGAAACCACTGCCGCTGGCGCTGTTGTGACCGCTGCGGCAGTCGAGCTGATAAACGAAACCACCGGCGATGCCCAAAGCAGCGTCGATGGCAAACAGTCGAGGCAGCCGCGCCGGCTGTTTCGGGTCGATGCCTTCGTGGGCGCAAGCCAGTCGCCAACTGCGTTTGATGCTGTCGCTGGCAACCCGCGGTGACGCCATGGCTTCGGCCGGCGTATGGTGCAGGAAGCGGCCGAAAGCCCGGCGGCAGAAGCTGTCGTATTGCCGGGTAAACAGAATGAATTCGTGCCAGGCATCGTCCACCGCCTGCGACGGCATCGCGACCATGCGCCGGCCGGCTGCGTTGCAGATCCGGAAATAATCGCGTAAGGCATCGAATACCTGGGCGCGCTGAGCCGCATCCAGTTCGGGGCGCCGCGCGGCTAGCCGGTGATCCAGTCGTTCAACGAGCGCGAAGTCTTCGATGAAGCGGGCGCGTCCGGCCTGCTGCCACTTGCGCCAGGCCAGCCAGAGCAAGAGCAGGAATGCGGCAAACAGGACGAATTTCATCAGCGCACGTCGAAGCAGAGATATTTGACCTCGAGATATTCCTCGATGCCGTATTTCGATCCCTCGCGGCCGATGCCGGATTGCTTGATGCCGCCGAACGGGGCGACTTCGTTCGAGATCATGCCGGTATTGACACCGATCATGCCGTATTCCAGCGTTTCGCCAACGCGCCAGCTACGCCCGATGTCGCGCGTGAAGAAATAGGCGGCCAGGCCGAATTCGGTATCGTTGGCCATGGCTACCGCTTCGGCTTCGCTGTCGAAACGGAAGAGCGGGGCGAGCGGGCCGAAGGTTTCCTCGCGTGCCACTTTCATGTCTTTCGTCACATCGGCCAGTACCGTCGGCTGGAAGAAGTTGCCGCCGCGTTCGTGGCGGGCGCCGCCACACAATACGCGGGCGCCCTTGGCGAGTGCATCGGCAACATGCGATTCGACCTTGCTCAAACCGGCGGCATTGATCAGCGGCCCTTGCGTGACGCCGGCCTCGCTGCCCGGCCCGACTTTCAGCTGGGCGCTTTTTTCGGCGAACTTGGCGGCAAATTGCTCGTAAATGCCGGATTGCACGAGGAAGCGGTTGGCGCACACGCAGGTCTGGCCGGTGTTGCGATATTTTGCCGCCATCGCGCCGTCGACCGCAGCATCGACATCAGCATCGTCGAACACGATGAACGGGGCATTCCCGCCGAGTTCGAGCGACAGTTTCTTGATTGTCGGTGCGCATTGGGCCATCAGCAGGCGGCCGACTGCGGTCGACCCGGTAAACGACAGCTTTCTGACGATGGGGTTGGCGCAGAGTTCGCCGCCAATTTCCGCCGGATTGCCGGTGACGACGTTGAAAACGCCCGCTGGAAAACCGGCCTGCTCAGCCAGCACGGCGAGGGCCAGCGCGGTCAGCGGGGTCGATTCGGCCGGTTTGACAATGACCGGACAACCCGCTGCCAGCGCCGGAGCAACCTTGCGGGTAATCATGGCAAGCGGGAAGTTCCACGGCGTGATTGCGGCGCAGACGCCGATCGGCTGCTTGACGACGAGCAGGCGCGTGCTGGCCGCCGGGCTGGGAATGCTTTCGCCGTAGGTGCGCTTGCCTTCTTCGGCAAACCATTCGGCAAAGGACGCGCCGTAAATGACTTCGCCCTTGGCTTCAGCCAGCGGCTTGCCGCCTTCGGCAGTGATCAGGCGGGCCAGGTCGTCGGCATTGTCGAGAATCAGTTTGTTCCAGGCTTGCAGCAATTGCGCCCGACGCCGTGCCGTCAGTGCTTTCCAGGCCGGCCAGGCGGCATTGGCCGCGTCGATGGCGCGGCGTGTTTCAGCCATCCCGCAGCACGGCACTTCGGCGATGGCCTGACCGCTTGCCGGGTCGATGACGGTCAGCGTTTTTCCACTGTCGGCAGCGACCCACTTTCCATCGATCAGGTTGGTCGACCGCAGAAGATCATTGTTTTGCAAGTTCATGGTCTTGAAAAATCCTGTAAAAACGTTAAGTTATCGTTACTTCCAAGAAATGGCTTTAACCAATGCGCCGTTCCTCGCTGCTCGCTGTCCTGTTCCCGGTTCTGTTGCTTGCTGCCTGCGGCAGCCCGGCACCACGTCCGCCGTTGGCCGAGAGAACTATAACCCAAGCCCCGCGAGCGGTCAGCGGCCAGGCCGCCGAGGTGGTGATGTATGCCATGTCATTGATCGATATCGGCTACCGTTTTGGCGGCAAGAATCCGGAAGCCGGTCTCGACTGCAGCGGCATGGTCAGCTACATCTTCGATCAGGCGGCTGGTCTCAAGGTGCAGGGGAGTGCGGCTGACATCGCCCGGCGTGGGCGGCCCGTCGAACGCCATGAATTGCGTCCCGGCGATCTGGTTTTTTTTAACACCATGAATCGTTCCTTCTCGCATGTCGGTCTTTATATTGGTGAAGGGCGCTTTGTTCATGCGCCGTCGACCAACGGCCGGGTGCGCATCGAGCAAATGACCAATCGCTACTTTGCCCAGCGCTTCGAAGCAGCGCGCACCTTGCTGGACTGAAAGACGGGTTTGTCTGATCGGCGTTGTTGTGCTTAGCCAGCGCCTTTGCCGGCACCGCGGCTTTGCCCGACGCAAGATAAGCCGCAAACCGGCATGGACGGCGTACCTTCAAGAGGTTAGAATCACGCCTTTCCGCCCGTAGCTCAGCTGGATAGAGTACTGCCCTCCGAAGGCAGGGGTCGTGCGTTCGAATCGCGCCGGGCGGGCCAGTTATTTGACAAATAGAGCCACCCACTGAGGTGGCTTTATTTTTGCCCTGAACATTCCTGAAAAATTACGCTGCTATCGTGTGTCTTTTCATACGATCAGACATGAGCTTCCATGCAACGTCATCACATACAAATCAACAACTATCCGGCGGTCGATGGGCCACAGCGTGGGGCCTTGCTTTTTGTGCACGGTGCCTACACGCATTCCTCTTATTGGGAATTCAACTTTATTCCGTTCTTCCGGCAACAGGGATTCGACTGTTTTTCGCTGGATTTGTCAGGGCACGGGGCGAGTGAGGGGGCGGAGCGGCTGGACGAGTTCGGGATCGATGATTACGCCGAAGATATTGCGCATGCAGTTAGCCGCATCGATCAGCCGGTGACGATTGTTGCGCATTCGATGGGCTGTCTGGCGACGCAGCGTTACCTGGAACAGGGTTCGGCGCGTGCGGCGGTGTTTCTGGCGCCGGTCCCGGTGACCGGGACGACGGGCAGTGCGGCTCAACTGGCAATGCGTTTTCCCCGTTATTTTGCAGCGCTTGACGAAGTGGTCAGCGGTATCTTCTCCGAGGAAAACAATGATTTGATGGCGAAAATCTATTTTTCGCCGGATGCGACGGGCGACGATGTTTTGGCGTTTTTACCTACAGTGGGCCCGGAGTCACAGCAGGCGGTGATGGAAATGGCCATGTTGGCCACTCGTCCGCTAGCGCGCCGCCAAAAGCTGCCGGTTTTGGTGATTGGCGGCGAAGCGGATGCGATTTTCCCGCCGTCGCATCTGTTCTTTGTCGCGCTGCCCTGGCAGGCCAATGTGATCCGGGTGCCGCAGGCCGGTCACATGCTGCCGATCGATAGCAACTGGCAAACTGTCGCTCAGCACATTCTGGAATGGGTGCCGGAAAACTGAGTTGATTGCCGGTCGGGTGTTTGTTGTTGGCGCTTCCGGCGGGTGGTATATTCGCCGCCAATTTTCTTGCGGCTTATTTAACTTAAATCCATGTCACGCAAACTGAATTTTACGGTCGACGAAGAAGACGGCATCTTTATCGCCCGCTGCATCGAGCTGGATATTACGACTGACGGCTACAGCAAAGAGGATGCCGTCGCCAATTTGCGCGAGGCGCTCGATTGCTACTTTGCCAATCCCGATGCTCGTCTGGACCATTTCCTGGCGCAGGATGATGCAGATGCTGACAAGGTCTGAGCACGCATAGCCTGCCATCGCGACAAAGCCACCGGACCGGTGGCTTTGTCGTTTCAGGGGGCTACGGTCTCGTACCTCAAGCGGGCAGGCTCAGGATGAATGAGGCCCCTTCACCCGGTGTGGCCGGTTCCAGCACGACATTTCCGCCGTGACGCCGGGCCAGTTCGCGAGCCAGATACAGGCCGAGACCGGCACCGGATATGCCGGTCAAGCCGTCGGCCCGGATGAATTTGTCGAACACCCGTTCGCGGTCCTCGGGACGAATGCCTTCGCCGTAGTCGCGTACACGGATGGCAATCATGCCGGGAATCAGGTTCGGCATGAGGCTGATCAGCACCGGACGGTCTTTGGGCGAGTATTTGAGAGCGTTATCGACCAGGTTGTTCAGCGTGACATCGAACAAGTGTCGGTCGCAGCGCAAAAGAATCGGGGTGTCGGGGAGTTCCAGCTGGATGCGGCGTGCGCCGGCCAGTGCATCATCGCCATGGGTTTCCTGGATAAAGGCTCGCACGTCAATTTCTTCCAGGCGTAAACTTGCCCCGTCGGCGGTCAGGCGCTCATCCGCCAGGCAGTTTTCCAGCAGGTTGAGCAAGCGGCTCACTGCCTTGCGGATTTTGCTGGTTTTGCCGACCAGTTCCGGTTCGCGTTGCACCAGGTTTCGGTCGAGCCGTTGTGCTGCTGCATCAATGATGGCAAGTGGCGTCCGGAATTCGTGGGACAGCATGGCGACCAACTGGCGTTGCCTGGCCAGGCCGGATCGCTCGGTATTCAATGCCTCTTCCAGTTGTTCCTGAAGCACGCTGCGGGTCTGGATTTCTTTTTGCAGTTCCGCTGTGCGTTGCGTGACCCGCTCTTCGAGTTCATGTTCGATGCGCTGCGCTTTCATCTTTTCCCGTGTCCATGCCACCTCTTTTTCGCGCTCGATTCGCCAGGTTCGATGAATCAGCAATGCGGGAAACATGATCAGGTGAACCAGTGTGGCTGTTTCGGTGCCGTATTCGAGCAGGAAATTGCTGTCCAGCCAGTTTCTGCGGTGCAAGTGATGCATCAGCGCATTGCCTAGCCATGGCATGAAGGCGAGTGAGTACAAGCGCCGTTCCTTGTCTTTCCAGCCCAGGTAGATAACCAGTGGAATTCCCAGGGCGGCAATCGGCAGTCCGGCGAAATTCAGCATGTGACGGATGTCATGCCAGTCAAGTACGAGGCTGAGTGGTGCCGAGATAAAGTAAGAAGCCGCCAGGGCCAGCATGACCGGATAAAGCCAGGGAAGGTTGCGCCGAATGGCAAAGATGTAGGTGAAAAACAAAAAGTGCACGGCAATCACCGGGCCGGTCAGCCAGCTCTGAGCCAGATCGTTCATGTTGCCCGATGCCGGGTAAAGGAACTGGCTACCAAAGCCCGCGTTGACCAATAGCAGGATGGCACTGGCCAAAGCGTTGATGCCGTAAAGCAGATAGATGTACTCACGCAGTCGCAGCCAGGCAATGAGTGCAAAAGCGCTGAGTAGCAGGATGGTGCCGCCGTTGATGCCGTAGATCAGGTAATCCAGCGCCAGCATTTGTTTGAAACTGCTGTCCGTCCAGCGGTCGAGGTGCAGGCTGCTCGGGTCGCTACTTTCAATGCGCAGGTAAGCAGGCCGACTGCTGTCGATGTCGGGTGGTATCGAGAAGGTAAATAGACGATAAGGCCATTCCCGTTCGCTGAATGGCAGCTTGTCGCCACTCTGGCGAACTTCGTAGTTGTCGCCGCGTGGCAGGTAAAGCGTCAATTTGTCCAATTGGGCTGGAGATACTCGCAGCCAGTTGCTTGGCTGTGCATCGTCTGCGCCTGTCAGGCAGAAGCGAAGCCACAGGACGTCGCGGGTAAATCCTCCGGTCAACTGCCCCGCCAGGGGAATAAATGCGCCAGACTGTGCAGGGGAAACAATTTCCTCGATGCTCAGTCGTCCGCCGGGGTCTCGCAGTAGCGCTTGCCCCTGAATGTCCTGGTGCGCTATCCGGCTGTTTTCCTGGGTGCCGGTTTGTGGGCAGGTCGTTGCGTGGGCGGGGGGCGTTACCTGAAGGACGCAGAGCAACAGTAGTGCCAAGAGATGGCGAAAAATCCGGTATTGCCGACCTGGCTTGCCTCTTGAGTCATGTGCCGAGGCAAGCGAAGGGTTCAGGTCATCTGCGGAGTCGACTATCATTCGCGGATTGTGCCACGAAGGGGAGAGTCCGCTTTCGTGTGTAGCCAGGCGGTCACTCATGTAATGCTTCGGTATATGGCAACAAAGGGGAATGGACGGTGGGGAACTGGGCAGGCAAGCGACTGGAAATCTGCGTGGTCGAGGATGAGGAGGATCTGCGGGAGGAAATTGTCGAGTCCTTGCAGGAGGCAGGTTTCAATGTGCGTGGCTTCCCCGCCTCGCGGGAGCTATATGCTTCTTTGCTGATGGCGCGTTGCGACATCGCAATTCTGGATATCGGCTTGCCTGGGGAGGATGGATTCTCCATTGCTACGCGTCTGCGCGAACTGGGCAGTATTGGCATCATCATGCTGACTGCACGCAGTCACATGGATGATCGTTTGCTGGGTTTGCAATCAGGCGCCGATGTCTATCTGGTCAAACCGGTGGATTTTGTTGAATTGGAGGCCGTGGTCCTGAGTCTGGCTCGCCGCGTCGTTGGCAGTGATGCAATCTCTGCCCCGCCCCCCAATCATGCGCCTAGCGGTTTGAGCCGCCTCTCTGCTGATGGTTGGTCATTCATCGACTCGAGTGGACGCTCAATGTTGCTGACCGTGCAGGAGAGCCTGTTTCTGAAGGCTCTTTTTGCGCATCCCAGAGAAACGGTTGTGCGTGAAGACCTGATGCTGGCCATCGGTGCAGACCCTTACGAGTCCGATTTTCATCGCCTCGATGCACTGATCAGCCGTTTGCGCAAGAAAGCCAGCGATCAGGGGGTTTTCCTGCCGTTGCGGACGGTGCGTGGCTGCGGTTATCAGATCGCCGATTGACTGTTGCCTCTGCGTATTGGGCGAGTCTGGCGCGCTGTGCGTTCAGGATGGTGCCGACTCGTAAGCGGCCAGTGTGATTCCCGCATGCAGCAGGTAATCCCGCACCGCCTTGATGTCCTGGCGGCTACAGGTGGTGCTGTTGTGCGGGTGGTGCAGGATGCCTTCGATACCGTTGAGGGTGACCTTGAAGCGTGCACCGTGGCCGGGTTGGATATCGGCCCCGAGGTGGGTGAGCAGGGATTCGATTTCGCGCCAGTGAACATTGGCCGGCAGGGGATCGACGAAGATGCTGCGCATCAGGTGGGCGTGCTTGTGGCTCATGGCTAAGCTCCCGGAAATGGATACAGCCATTTTATGCTTTTTGCGGTCGACCGTCAGGTCAGGGTGATTTTCAGCAGGGCCAGCGCAAGCAGTGTGTAACCGGCGGCAACCAGATCGTCGGCCATGACGCCAAAACCGTTTTTGACGTGTTCGTCGAAGTAGCGTGCGGGTTGCGGTTTGGTGATGTCGAAGTAGCGGAACAGCACAAAAGCGGCGGCTTGCCACAGCCAACCGTCCGGTGTCAGCAGCAGGATCAGCCAGAACGGGACGATTTCATCCCAGACGATGCTGCCGTGGTCCGGATCGCCGAGCGCCCGGCCGGCCACATCAATGAACCAGATACCGGCAAGGTAGGCAGCGGCGAGCAGGAAAAGCAGCTGGCCGTCGGTGAACAGTGGTTGGAAAAAACCGAAAGTCACCCAGGCGAACAGCGTGCCGAATGTACCGGGCGCCCAGGGGGCCAGTCCGCTACCGAAACCGCAGGCGAAGAAGTGCGCCGGGTGGGCGAACAGGAAACGCAGGCTAGGCGGTTTCTTGGGCAAAATGGTCGTATCCGGTGCGGGGAAACTCGACGGGCTTGTCGTCCGGGTCGAGTACGGTGACTGACCCCGGCGTGCCTGCGCTGATTTCGCCGATGCACCACAGCGGTAATTCGAGCCGTGCGGCAATCTGGCCGATGGCGAGATGCTGCTCGAACGGCGCGGTAAACACCAGTTCGTAGTCATCGCCGCCGCTCAACTGGCATTCGAGTGCCATGCGTCGCAGGTCGGCGTTGTAGCTTTCACCCTTGGGCAGATGCGGCAGTTGAACCAGCTTGACGATGGCCGCGCAGCCGGAACGTTCACAGATATGCCCCAGATCGGCGAGCAGGCCGTCCGAAATGTCGATGGCCGCGTTGGCGACGCCGATCAGTGCCTGACCGAGCGCGACGCGCGGGCGGGGTTTTTCCAGTGCCGCAATGCATAGGCGCGGCCAGGGTTCCGGCAATTCGATCCGGCCCTGCAATTGGGCGAGGCCCAGGCTGGCCAGTCCGGGACGTCCGGACACCCAGATCTGGTCGCCGGCCTTGGCGCCGTCGCGGCGCAGTGCCTGTCCCGGTTCGATTTCGCCAATCGCCGTGATGCAGACGTTCAGCGGTCCCTTGGTAGTGTCGCCGCCAATCACATCGACGCCATATTCCGCCGCGCAGGCAAAAAAACCTTCGGCGAATTTTGCGATCCAGGCCTCGTCGACCACGCCCTGAAAGCTACGGGGCCTTGGGCTCAAGTCCCCTTGGGGGACAGGAAGGGCTCCGGCCAGCGTGACCCAGCGTGGTTTGGCGCCCATCGCGGCGAGATCGGAGAGATTGACCGCCAGCGCCTTCCAGCCCAGGCGGGCAGGGTCTGTGTCCGGCAGAAAATGCGTGCCGGCGACCAGCATGTCGGTGGTGACGGCCAGTTGTTTGCCCGGACTTGGCGCGATCAGCGCGCAATCATCGCCCGGGCCGAGCACCGTTGCCGGGGTTGGCCGGGAGAAGTATTTGGCGATCAGGCCAAATTCACCGGGCATCGTTTCAACGGCCCTTGCGGCGGGCGGCGACTTCGTCCGGACGGATCACGGCAGCGATCTTGTCGAGTACGCCATTGACGTACTTGTGCCCATCGGTGCCGCCGAAGGCCTTGGTCAGTTCGATACCTTCATTGATGATCACGCGATACGGCGTTTCGGCATGGTTGATCATCTCGAAACAGCCCATCATCAGCACGCTGGCTTCAACCGGCGAGAGTTCGGGAAAAGGCCGGTCGATGTGGCTGGCGATCTGGGCGATCAGGTTGGCGCGCTGGTTGATGACGCCGCGCAAGGTGCCGACGAAGAACTCGCGGTCAGCCTTGGCAAAACCTTCCATTTCCGGGGCGTAGGCTTCAATCGCGGCTTCGTCGGCGCCGCCGACTTGCCACTGATAGAGGCCTTGCAGCACCAGTTCGCGCGCCCGGCGACGAGCCGACTTGGGCGGGGCTTTCGGGGTCTGGTCTTGATCGTGATCGGTCATTGGGTCAGTGCTTTCTGCAGATTGGCCATTTCAATGGCAGCTTGGGCGCAATCGGTGCCCTTGGGCAGCATGCGGACTTCGGCTTGTTCGTCGGTGTCGCAGGTCAGGATGCCGTTGGCGATCGGCACGCCGGTATGCAGTTGCAATTCCATGATGGCGCGGCAGGCGTCGTTGGAGACCACCTCGAAGTGATAGGTGTCGCCGCGGATGACGGCGCCGAGGGCGACCAGGGCATCGAACTTGCCGCTTTGCGCCATGCTTTGCAGGACCAGCGGGATTTCCAGGGCGCCGGGAACGGTGGCGATGGCCATGTCGTCATCGGCCACGCCGAGGCGCTTGAGTTCGGCGATGCAGGCAGAGAGCAGGCCTTCGCAGACGGGCAGGTTGAAGCGGCTCATCACGACGCCGACGCTCAGGCCGGTACCGTTCAGGTTGTTGTCGTATTCGTAAACGTTGTCAAAGCGGGACATGGTTCAAAGCTCGGCGGGAGAAGAGACAAAACCGGTGACTTCCAGTTGGAAGCCGGTCATGGATGGCATCTTGCGTGGGCTGGAGAGCAGGCGCATCTTGGTCACGCCCAGGTCGCGCAGGATTTGTGCGCCGATGCCGTAACTGCGCGGATCCCACTTTTGCTGCGCCCGTGGGGATTTTGCATGGGCTTCGCCGGTCAGGCGAGTGAGCAGGGCTTCACCATCTTCCGGGCGATGCATCAGCACGATGATGCCGTGGCCGTTTTTAGCCAAGGCCGCCTGGGCTTCGTCAATCGAGAAGGATTGCACCTTGCTGCCGGGGTCGAGGAAATCAAGTACTGACAGCGGTTCATGGACGCGAACCAGCGTTTCGCCATCGGCCGGGATGTTTCCCTTGACCAGTGCCAGATGCGTTGCGCCATTGGCGCGGTCGACATAGGCGTGCAGGCAAAAATCACCGTGGGCGGTCGCTACTGTCTTGCTGACAATCCGCTCGACCAGGGTTTCCGAGGCCGCGCGGTAATGGATCAGGTCGGCAATGGTGCCGATCTTCAGGCCGTGCTCCTTCGAGAATTCGATCAGTTCCGGCAGGCGGGCCATCGTGCCGTCGTCGTTCATGATTTCGCAGATCACCGAGGCGGGTTCCAGGCCGGCCATGCCGGCCAGATCGCAACCGGCTTCGGTGTGACCGGCACGGACCAGCACGCCGCCTTCGCGGGCGGTGATCGGGAAAACGTGGCCGGGTTGCACGATGTCGTCGGCGACAGCCTGGCGGGAGACGGCGGTGCGGATGGTATGCGCCCGGTCGGCTGCGGAAATGCCGGTGGTGACGCCTTCGGCGGCTTCAATCGAGACGGTGAAGGCGGTACCGTACTGGGTCTTGTTGTTGCGCGCCATCTGGGTCAAGCCAAGCTTCTTGCAGCGTGCGTCGGTCAGCGTCAGGCAGATCAGACCGCGCCCGAATTTGGCCATGAAATTGATTGCCTCCGGGGTGACGTGCTCGGCGGCCATGACGAGGTCGCCTTCGTTCTCGCGGTCTTCTTCATCGACCAGAACGACCATGCGGCCGGCCTTCAGTTCGGCAACGATTTCTTCGGTAGAGGCAATGGCGGGATGCGGGGGCATGGGATTCCGGGGAGGCGAAAAAGGGTTGCTATTTTCGCAGAAACAGGGGGGGGCAGGGAAAGTTTACTATTGGCGGCAGGGACTTGCGGGTATTGGTCGGGGTTGCCCGGCCAGGGCTCAGTCTGCTGCGTTACGTTGTGTTGTGACAAATTCAATGATGTCGGCAGCCGGCAGTGCCCGACTGTACAGGAAGCCTTGCAGGGCATCGCAGCCGAGTCGGGACAGGAAGTCTCGCTGGGCGCAGGTCTCCACCCCCTCGGCAACGATTTCCAGCCCCAGGTTATGCGCCAGTGCGACGGTGGCTGAGCAAATTGCCGCATCGTTGGTGTCGGTTTCGATGTCTTTGACAAAGGAACGGTCAAGCTTGAGCCGGTGAATGGGCAGGTGCTTGAGGTAAGCCAGCGACGAATAGCCTGTGCCGAAATCGTCAATGGCCAGCGTGATGCCCATATCGGCAAATTGTTGCAGGATGTCCCGAGTCAGTTCCGGGTTCTGCATGGCGGTACTTTCGGTGATCTCGAGTTCGAGATCGCCGGGTGCCAGTTCGTAGCAGTCCAGGATGCCGCGTACGATCAGCGGCAGATTTTCGTGACGCAATTGCTGGGCAGAAATGTTGACTGCAACCCGCAGGTCATTCAAGCCGGCATCATGCAATGTTCGGATGTTGCGGCAAGCTTCCCAGAGAATCCAGTCGCCCAGCGGCTGGATCAAGCCACTTTCTTCTGCGATCTGGATGAAGCGCACCGGGGATATCTCGCCAAGAACCGGGTCGTGCCAGCGCGCCAATGCTTCGAGGCCGCAGATGCTGCCGGTAGCCACACTGATTTGTGGCTGGAAATGCAACATGAATGGTGAATGCTGGGGTGTGATGCTGGCCAGCGCCTGACGCAATGCATTTTCCATTTGCAGGCGTTCGCCGGCAGCCTCGTTCATCTGGTGGGCGTAAAACTGGTAGTTGTTCCGCCCGGCATCCTTGGCGTGATACATCGCCACGTCGGCGTTGCGCAGCAGGGTTTCGCGGTCCACGCCATCATCCGGGTAAAGACTGATGCCGATACTCGGTGTGGCATACAGGCCGTGCGGGCCGATGGTGTGAGATTGCTCGGCGAGATAGCGCTGAATTTTGCCGGCCATGGAGGACGCCATCAGGATGCCGTCAATGTCGGGCAGCACAATGACGAACTCATCGCCGCCAAGACGGGCCACGATGTCGCTGCTTCGTACACATTCGCGCAGACGGGTGGCAACACTTTTCAGCAGTTCGTCGCCGGTTGCATGGCCGAGCGTGTCGTTTACCGCCTTGAAGTGATCAAGATCGATCAGCATCAGAGCGAGCTTGGTGTGGGCGCGCTCGCATCCACGAATGGCAAGTTCGGTCTGAGACTCGAAAGCCAGACGGTTGGGTAAGTGAGTTAACGGGTCGTGGTAGGCAAGGTGCAGCAGCTTTTGGCTTGCCGCCATCCGTTCGCCGATGTCGGTGAAGGTTGCCACGTAATGGGTTAGCTGCCCGGCCTCATCGCGGACTTCGGAAATGACCAGCCAGACCGGATGGACGCTGCCATCCTTGCGTTGGTCCCAGATTTCACCGGTCCAGATGCCAGATTCATGCAGTGCTTGTTGCATCGCGCAGTAGAACTCGGGGGTGTTGCGGCTGGCGAACAGGATCTGCGGATTGCGGCCGAGTATTTCGTCCAGTCGATAACCGCTTAGATGCAGGAAGGCCGAGTTGGCGGCAATGATGCAGTTTTCGCCATCGGCGATCAGGACAGCCTCGCCGGATTGCAGGAAAAAACGCTGCAGGACGGCTGGGGCAAGTCCGGCTACTGCTTGTCCGACGGCGAGTGCATCCGCGTCAGTCACGATGCTTGCGTACCTGCCAATGTTTTCATTACTACGCTCTCAGACAAACCGCCATTGTGCCAGTACGGCGGACTTGTAGCGAGTTGCCGCACTTGGCACAGTGTTGATGTGCCGGGTGTTGTCTAAGGCGGGCGTTGGAAAACCAGGCAATTACACAAGATTCACACTCTGAACAAAGAGGCGGCTTGCGCCAGGCTCTTGCTACTTTCTTCCGTCTGGTTGGCGAGCCGCCAGGACGATTCGGCATCTTGGGCATTTTCGCCACAGAGTCGGGCAATGCGGTCAATTTGATTCGCCACTACGTCAGCGGCAACTTCCTGATTGATCACTGTCTGGGTAATGTCGCCGACGGCGGCGTTAATCGAATCCAGCGCACTATGGATTTCGATGATCATGCGGGCGGCTGACTCGGCCGTTGCTACGCCACTCTCGGCAAAATCTCGTCCAGCTTCCATGCAAGCTGCTGCCGAGGCGGTTTCCTGGCGGATTGTGCCCATGGTTTTCTGGATCTCTCCGGTGAAGTGGCGCGTCCGCTCGGCCAGTTTTCTGACCTCGTCGGCGACAACGGCAAATCCACGTCCTGACTCTCCGGCCCGCGCAGCTTCAATGGCGGCATTCAACGCAAGGAGGTTGGTTTGATCGGCAATTTCGGAGATAGCGGAAACAATCGCATCGACTTCGGCCGATTTTTTATCCAGTTCACGGATGTCGTTGGCTGCGATCTGGACTTGTTGCGCCACCTTGCTCATTTCCGCTGCCGTGCCTTTGACGATTTCGCTGCCTTGGTGGCCCAGTCTGGCGCCCGAGAGCGTAAGTTGCTGCGTTTCGGCGGCTCGTTGAGCGATGGCGTGGATATTGTCGACAATCTCGGAAATTTGCTCGCTAGCCTGACGTGTCACCTGATTTTGTTGTCCTGCACTCGCCGCGACGGATGCCGCCTTATCCAGCAGTATTGCGGTCGACACGATATTTTGCTCACTTTGTGTCCTGACGGAATTGGCAAACTGGCGCATCGATTCAAGAAGTTTATTCACCGCTCGGGCAATATCCGAGAGTTCGTCGCACCCCTTGACGGGAAGTCGCTGTGTCAAATCGTGTTCTCGCTCGATTTGCAGCATGCCATCCAGCAGCTCGAACGTATCGCGACTAATCGTTTTTAGTACTGCGCCGCCAAACACAATGGCCGTCAGAATCCCCACGCCGATGATGGTCGCAATCAGATTGAGGGTCATGCGGTAAATTGCGTCGGCTTCCTGGCGTTTTTTCTGGGTTGAGGACTCGATTGCTGCCATGAGATCGTTTCTGCTTTGTTTGATCGGGCTGTAGTACTTGTTCCCCACCGTGTTGATCAGTTCGTTCAGGCGCCCTGCATCACCCGCGAGCAGGGCCTGCTCAACCGGGCGCAAGTAATTCTCGATAAACGTACTGACGGTGCTGACAAACGCCCGGATGACCACGCCGTTGTCGGTTCGGTCAGCGAGTTTTTTAAGCGCCTCGATGTCCTGCAGGGTTTCCTGATTGTTTTCGCTCAGCACCTTGCCTTCCTTGACTAGATTGGCGCTATCGGTGTTATTGCGCGCTTGAGCCAGATGCAGGCGCGAGTCAAAAACCTTCACGTTAAGGCGCCCGACGATAACGATCACCGATTCGTCTTCGACCACCTGCTCAGTGACTTTGTGATTGACGACCGTGCCATAAATGCCAAGCCCGCCAACAGCCGACATGGCCAGACAAAGCAGGAAGAAAGTCAGCGCCAAACGCGTTCTGATCGTGAGATTTCTTAGCATGCTTTTTTCCTCGGGGTTTTATGCATTACTGATCTGTTCGTACGCGGCCGGGAAGGCAATCCGGATATCAAAACCTCTGCCATTTTCATAACAGGGTGAGTGGAGGGAAAATTGCCTGCCGCATTGCCCAAGAATCGTGTCTACGATGGATAAACCGATACCGGAGCCCGATTTCGTCTGGTCCGCTCGAACGAATCGATCACACAGGTTTTTTAATATTTCATCCGGTATTGCGGCGCAGTCGTTCCTGATGCTCAAGGTAGCATCGGCCGACAACTTGATCTGCAATGGGCTGTCGGGGGAGGCATAGCGATCCGCATTTTCCAGTAGATTCTGGATGACGATACCTAGCGCATCGAGATCACCCATGACCCACACGGCGTGCTTCGGGCTGGCAAACTGTACTGAACGTGGCGATCTGAATGAAAGGTCACGCACAAGCATTTCAATCAGCGCGCTCAAATTCATTTTTTCCACATTGAATGCAGCCCCTGATTCGGCCCTGGCCAGTTGTAACAACTTGACCGTCATCTGCTGCAGCCGCTCCATCATGCCTTTGGCGTCGGCTACGCGAGCTTGAGCGGACGGGCAAGTCAATTCCTCCCTGAGTACATCCAGTTGGGCCATTGCCGAGGCGATGGGGGTTCTCAATTCATGGGCACTATTTGCCGTGAAGGTCCGTTCGGCTTCAAGTGCAACTTTCAGTCGCGCCATCAACAGGTTGACGGTATTGCCCAGACCCATCAATTCACGGGGCAACACCTTGGTGTCGAGGGGGTGGAGGTCTCTGCTGCCGCGGGTTGAAAGTTCGTTATCCAGTTTGAAAATTGATTTCTGGACCGTTCTGACTGCGAAGTAGACCGCCAGAATAGCGAGCGGCAATAGCGCACCCAAGGGTAGAAGCAAGAGCCTCAGCGTGCTGTAAAAGGTACTTTTACGATGCCCCTTGCGCTCCGCCAGCTTGATCCAGTAAGCCCCATCCTTGCTTGATTCGACATAGAAGTGCTGATCGTCTGTTTTGTAAAAGCCAACTTTCAGGGGGGCTGCAAATGCTGTCTCTGGCGCAATATGCGAGCGCATCAGCATTGCACCGTCCTGACTGAATAATTGGTAAGTCAGATACTCGTCATGATCGCCGGGTTCCGCGAGTGGCAATTGCCGGTTCGATTCCTGCAACTGCAACTCGCGCACCGCGAGGGACAAAATCCGCTGCGAGGTCTCCTGAAGACTGCTGTCAAAAACCTCATTGGTTTCATATTCAAGCACCCAGGTCACTGAAGCAACGACGCCCAGCCACAGCGCAAGCAGCAGGAGAATCAACGAGTAATAAAGCTTTCTGGCGATACTTGGGCGCATCAACCATCTCCCGCCAAAAGTCGAGAGCATAAAACGCCAAGCTGAACATCAGCTTAAGGCGGTACGGTGTAGTCGGTTTGCGCTGAAGTGGTCGAAGAAATTATGGCGATGGAAGTCATGGGCTGAGATGGCCCAGACGTAAGAAACCCCGCTAAAGCTGCGCTTTGCGGGGTTCGGCGAGGTTTGGTACAAGCTCGTTGGCGACAGTATTGTTAGACGTTAAACAGGAAGTTCAGCACGTCGCCATCCTTGACGATGTATTCCTTGCCTTCGGCGCGCATCTTGCCGGCTTCCTTGGCGCCGGCCTCTCCCTTGTAGGTGATGAAGTCATCGAACGCGATGGTCTGGGCGCGGATGAAACCACGCTCGAAGTCGGTGTGGATGACGCCGGCTGCCTGCGGTGCGGTGTCGCCCTGGTGGATGGTCCAGGCGCGGACTTCCTTGACGCCGGCGGTGAAGTAGGTGGCCAGGCCGAGCAGCTTGTAGCCGGCGTGGATCAGGCGGTCGAGGCCGGGTTCTTCGAGGCCGAGGTCGGCCAGGAACATCTGCTTTTCCTCGTCGTCGAGGTCGGCGATTTCCGCTTCGATGGCGGCACAGACCGAGACGACTTCAGCCTTTTCGGTCGCGGCATGGGCGCGCACAGCGTCGAGCAGCGGATTGTTCTCGAAGCCGTTTTCGGCGACGTTGGCAACGTAGAGCACCGGCTTGCCGGTGATCAGGCAGAACGGCTTCAACAGCGCCAGTTCTTCCTTGGAGAAATCGAGGGCGCGGATGGCCTTGGCCTGATCAAGCTGGGCAAAGCACTTTTCCAGCACGGCGACCAGGATCTTCGCTTCCTTGTCGCCGGAGCTGGCCGGACGACGGTAGCGGTTGAGCGCCTTTTCCACGGAGGCCATGTCGGCCAGCGCCAGTTCGGTATCAATGACTTCGATATCGCGCAGCGGATCGACGCCGCCGGAAACGTGGATCACGTTGTCGTCGGCGAAGCAGCGCACGACATGCACGATGGCGTCGGTTTCACGGATGTTGGCGAGGAACTGGTTGCCTAGGCCTTCGCCCTTGGAAGCGCCGGCAACCAGACCGGCGATGTCGACGAATTCAACGATGGCCGGCTGCATGCGCTGCGGCTTGACGATTTCAGCCAGCTGGGCCATCCGCTTGTCCGGCACTTCGACGATGCCGACGTTCGGCTCGATGGTGCAGAACGGGTAGTTTTCCGCCGCGATGCCTGATTTGGTCAGGGCGTTGAACAGGGTGGATTTGCCGACATTGGGCAGGCCGACGATACCGCATTTGAGTGACATGGTTTTTCCTTTGGAGTCCGGTCAGACGGCTTTGCCGTGCAACTGTTGCTGGGCGCCGGCAAAGTCGCCGGCGGCAATTCTGGGCCAGGCCAGCAGACTGCGATGCAGGGCCTGTTCGATATCGGGCGCTTCTTCCTTGCGCGGCGGGTGGAGGACGAAGTCGACCACCTGTTGGGCAAGATTCAGGGTGCGTGGATGGCCGATGCCAAGCCGCAAGCGCCAGAAGTCGGGGGTGCTGAGTCGGGCCTGGATATCCTTCAGGCCGTTGTGGCCGCCGTTGCCGCCGCCCTGCTTGAGACGGATGCCACCGGGCGGCAGGTCGAGCTCATCGTGAATGACGAGAATTTCGGTCGGAGAAATCTTGTAGAAATTGGCTAGTGCCACCACCGATTGCCCGGAGCGGTTCATGAAGGTGCTCGGCTGCAGCAGCCAGAGTTCGCCAGCGCGCGCCGCCTTGCCGAAAAACTTGGCTTGCGGGGTGAGTGTTACCTTGAGCTGGCTGGCCAGTCGGTCTATGAACCAGAATCCGACATTGTGCCGGGTGGCTTCGTATTCCGGGCCGGGATTGCCGAGGCCGACGATGAGGCGGGGCGTGGTCATGGTTTCAGTACGTAAAAAGGCCGCCGGGGCGAAAAGCCTGCGGCGGCCAGTATAGCGGAGCGCCGAAATTACTCGGCGGCAGCGACGCCTTCAGCAGCAACAGCACCACCCTTGCCGACGATGCTGACCAGGATCGGGTCTTCACCACCGTGCTGAACCAGCTTGACGCCCTTCGGCAGCTTGACCTGCGAAGCGTGGATGTTGTCGCCAATGTTCATTGCGCCGAGATCGACTTCGACGAATTCCGGCAGATCGCCAGCCAGGCAATGGATTTCGATTTCGGTATTGACGTGGTTGACCAGGCCGCCGTTGAGCTTGACGCCCGGACCTTGTTCTTCGTTAACGAAGTGCACCGGTACCTTGATGTGCAGTTCGTGCGTCGCATCAACGCGCTGGAAGTCGATGTGCAGTACCAGCGGCTTGTAGGCGTGCGTCTGGTAGTCGCGCAGCAGAACCTGTTCTTTCTTGCCGTCGATCACGAGGTTGATGATGGAAGAGTGGAAGGCTTCCTTCTTCAGCTTCAGCAACAGGGTGTTGTGATCGGTTTCGATGGCGATCGGGGCGGCTTCGCCACCATAAACGATGCCCGGTACTGTGCCGGCGCGACGCAGGCGGCGGCTCGCACTCGTTCCCTGCAGATTGCGCGCATTGGCGATGACTTCGAATTGCATGTTGATGCTCCAGAATGGATTCCTGTTCCGCGACCAGAACAGGAAGTTAAAAAAACTTGCTAGCTACTTAGTCGATGAACAGCGACGAAACGGAATCGTCGTTGCTGATCCGGCGAATGGTTTCGGCCATGATGTCGGCCACGGAAAGCTGGCGGATGCGCGGGCAGGCAGCGGCATCGTCGCGCAGCGGAATGGTATCGGTGACGACCAGGGCATCAAGATCAGAGTCGTTGAGGCGTTCGATCGCCGGGCCTGACAGCACCGGGTGCGTGCAGTAGGCGACGACCTTGCTGGCGCCATTGGCTTTCAGCGCGGTGGCGGCCTTGCACAGCGTGCCGGCAGTGTCGACCATGTCGTCCATGATGATGCAGGTACGGCCGTCGACTTCGCCGATGATGTTCATGACTTCCGAAACGTTGGCTTTCGGGCGGCGCTTGTCGATGATCGCCAGGTCGCATTCGAGGCGCTTGGCCAGCGAGCGGGCGCGTACGACGCCGCCGTGGTCCGGCGAGACGACCATCGGATTGACGTAATTCTGCTTCATGATGTCGTCAAGCAGAATCGGCAGGGCGTAAATATTGTCGACCGGAATGTCGAAGAAGCCTTGAATCTGTTCGGCGTGCAGGTCCATGGTCAGCACGCGGTCAACGCCGGAGGCAGCCAGCATGTTGGCGACCAGCTTGGCGGCGATGGGCACGCGTGAGGAACGCGAGCGGCGATCCTGGCGGGCGTAACCGAAATAGGGGATGGCAGCGGTGATGCGGCCGGCTGAAGCGCGTTTCAGCGAGTCGACCATGACCAGGAGTTCCATCAGGTTGTCATTGGTCGGGGCGCAGGTGGATTGCAGGACAAAAATGTCGCGTCCGCGGACATGCTCCTGCAATTCAACGCTGACTTCGCCGTCGGAAAAACGGCCGACATTGGCGCGGCCAAGGTCTACGTTGAGTTGTTCTGCGACGTCGGCGGCCAGTTTTGGGTTGGCGTTGCCGGTGAAGACCATCAGGCTGTTGTAGGCCATTACCGCATTCCTCCGGACTTTTTGCATAGGCTTGCTTTTCGTCCGCCACAATGAAAATCGGGCAGGCTTGCGACCTGCCCGAAGGAAACTGGCTGAGGAGGAAGGATTCGAACCTTCGAATGCCGGAATCAAAATCCGGTGCCTTGACCAACTTGGCGACTCCCCAGCGGGTCGTTGAACGGGTTCGCGTTCAAACGAGGCGCAAATTCTATAGTGCGATTCTTCTGTTGTCCAGTCTTTTTATGGAATTTTTGCCAATGGATGTTCGGCGAGGCCTTCGGCAATCCAGCCTGTCATGCCTTGGGGTAGTCTGGAGAGTGCCGATTCGGCCGCTGCGCGTCCGGTAAAGCTGGCGAAAACACAGGCGCCTGAGCCGGTCATCATGGCGTTGCTTGAGTACTGCTTCAGCCAGGCGAGATGTGCGCCAACTTCAGGGAAACGGGTGCAGGCGACGGCTTCCAGGTCGTTGTGGCCGATGCCAGGGCGCCAGTCAGCCGCTTGCATGGCCGGGGTGTCGCGTTTGAGTTCGCTGCTACCAAAAATGGCCGCCGTCGGCACGTTGACTGCAGGATGCAGGACCAGGTAGCTGGCGGCCGGCAGATCGACGTCGCTGAAGTTTTCACCGATGCCTTCGGCAAAGGTATTGCGGCCATGGACGAATACCGGGACGTCGGCGCCTAGTGTCAGTCCCAGTTGTTCCAGTGTTTGGCGCTCGAGACCGGTTTGCCACAAGTGGTTGAGGGCGAGTAATACGGTGGCAGCATCGGATGAGCCGCCGCCCAGCCCGCCACCCATCGGCAGTTGTTTGTCGAGATGGATGGTGGCGCCTTGCCGGCAGGCCGTGTGCTGTTGCAACAAGCGTGCGGCACGCACGGTCAGGTCGCTGTCGGGCGGGACGCCCGGAATCGGCGTGGCGAGTACGATTTGTCCGTCGTCGCGCGGAGAAAAGGACAGTGTGTCGGCGCGATCAATGAAACGGAATACGGTTTGCAGCAGGTGGTAACCATCGGCCCGCCGACCGACCACATGCAGGAATAAGTTGAGTTTGGCCGGTGCCGGCCAGTGGCTGTTCCAGTTCCAGCACGGGTTCAAGTCGTTCACGGGGTGGTTTTCCAGGTTTCGATGCGCAGGCGCAGTTCCATGCCTTCGCCAAAAGCGCTCAAACGGCTCGGCGCTGTGTCCGGGTTGTCGTCTTCATAGGCGTATTCGATGTGCCAGCCGGCTTCCTGCAGCTTGAGCGGACGCCCCTGCGGGTCGCGCTCGATGTGGCCATCGCCATTTGGGCGGCCAAGCAGCCAGGCCGGCAGATGGCTGATTGGCAAGGGTTGGCCGGTGACTTCGGCGATCAGGCGTTCGGGATCGTCGGCTTCAAATGTCTTGCCATCACCGGTGCGCAGACGGGTTTTGTCGGGTGTTATTTCGATTTCGGCCAAGCCGATACCCAGAGGGTTGGCCAGCAGCACGCGGTCCATCCGGTTTTCGTGTGTCCAGCTCAGGCGACCACCCGAGGTTTCGTTTTGTCCGTCGGCGTGGGTGATTTTCAGCGCAAAACGGCCGTCGACCGCGAAATTCCGGATTTCGTCGCGCGGTGTATGCGGTAGCGTCGGGGCAACGGCGCAGGCGCTAAGGAAACTTGCGGTCAACAACCCGATCAGCAGGTTTTTCAAGGCTGGAATTTTTCCAGTGTCGCATTCAGTGCGCTGTTTTCCGGATTGCGCTGGCGGGCTTCCCGCCAGACCTTGCGGGCTTCGTCGCGGCGTTCGAGTGCCCACAGGACTTCACCCAGGTGCGCGGCAATTTCCGGGTCGGACTTGATGCGATACGCTTTTTCCAGCGTTTTCAGGGCTTCGGGCAGGAGGCCCTGGCGGTATTGCAACCAACCCATACTGTCCATGATGTAGGCGTCGTCCGGGGCCAGCGCCAGGGCGCGGGCGAGGAGTGTTTCGGCTTCGTCCAGTCGAACGTTGCGTTCGGCCAGCGAGTAACCGAGCGCGTTCAGGGCGTGCGGGTGGTCCGGGTGGCGGCTCAGCAGGTGCTTGAGGTGGACTTCCAGTGCTTGGTGGCGGCCCAGTCGTTCGGCGGTCAATGCAGCGTCGTAGCGCAGTTCCGGGTCGTCCGGGCTGTTGTTCAGTGCCTTTTCCAGTGCGGCGTAGGCGCCTGCCTGGTCGTCAGACTCGCGCAGCAACTGTGCCTCGGCAAGGGCTAGTTGGGTTCGCTCGGCGGGGTTGGTACCGCGTGTGTCGCGCAGCAAGGCCAGTGCTTCGTCGCGTTTTCCCTGTTTGAGCAGGAGAATCGCCAGGCGGGCGCGGGCTGCGATGTAGCGTTCGCCCGTGCTGACCTGGTGAAAGTGTTCCATGGCCCGGTCGGTTTGCTCCGCTTCCTGGGCGATTTGGCCAAGGAAATAGTGGATGTTGCTTTTGTCCGGGAAGGAAGTTTCCAGCAAACGTTCCAGTTGGACTCGGCCACTTGCCATGTCCCCGCTCTGCAGGGCAAGGATGGCTGTCGGGTAGAGAATGCTGGGTTCGTCCGGATTGTTCTTGAGCAGTCGTTCGTAATGCTGACGTGCTTCGGCAAAGCGCTTTTCGCTGACCAGAATCTGGCTCAGCGCCAGGCGTGCATCGTTGGCGCCGGGGTTGCGTTCGACAAATTGTGTTAACTGGTCGATGGCGATTTTCATGTTTGCCCGGCCGAGTAGCTTGGCATGGGCAATCGCCGCGATTTCCCAGTTCGGGCGCAGTTTGAGGGCGGCTTCGGTTTCTTCAGTGGCGCGCTTTTCGTCGCCGACGGCCAAGGCAGCCTGGGCCATGGCGAAATGCGCTTCCGGTATTGCCCGATAGGGGGCGGTCAGGTTTTCGATCAGTTCAAAAATGGCTGCCTTGTCGGTGATGCGCGCCAGCATGCGGTTCAGTTGCAGCAGGTTGGTCGGCAGATTCTCCTTGTCCGTTTTGAGCAGTTCGCTCAGCGGGGTGGCCAGAAGATCGATTTTGCGTGCCTGGATCAATAGCGCAACCTGCGCTTGCCGGGCTTTTTCGGAATCCGGTTCGATGCTTTGCCAGAGGCGGACGAGGCGCAGGCCGCGTTCATTGTGTCCGGCGAATCCGGCAATTTCGACCGCTCTGGCGATCACCCGAGGGTCGCGCGTGCGTTCGGCCAGGTCGGACCAGGCGTCAAGGCTCAGGTCGACTGCGCCTTGACGCAAGGCCATTTCGCCGATCAGCACCTGAAAGACCGTGCGCCCGAGCAGGTCTTCGGTGGATTGTTCGGCGGCCCGCGCAGGCAGGCTTGGCGCGAGGCTCAGAGCCAGTGACAGGGCGATGACAAGATGCTTCGGCGACATGGCTGCTTTCCGGATGGGGGTGCGTGTTTGAACGCATAATAACGGTTAAGTTTGCGATGTTATTTGGGATTGTGCAGAGGAACAAGCCATGCCGGAATTGCCGGAAGTCGAGGTATGTCGTTTGGGGATCGCGCCGGAGCTCGAAGGGGCGCTGATTCGCGCCGTGGCAATCCGCGTGCCGAAGCTGCGCCACGACATTCCGCCGTTGCTGCGCGAGGCTTTGCCGGGCTGCCTGATTGTCGCGGTGCGCCGGCGCGGCAAATATTTGTTGATTGATTGCCGGCGCGACGGTGTCGAAGGCACGCTGATCATTCACCTAGGCATGTCTGGTAACCTGCGCTTCGTGCCGCCCGACTTGGCGCCGGAAAAACACGATCATTTCGATCTGGTGCTGGATCGCCAGATTTTGCGTTTTGCCGATCCGCGCCGTTTCGGTGTCGTGCTCTGGCAGCCCGGGCCGCCATCTGCCGTTGCGACGCATCCGCTGATTGCGGTGCTCGGTGTCGAGCCCTTGTCGGCCGATTTTACGGTCGACGGCTTCTACGCGGCGATTTCGCGGCGCAAGGGGCCGGTCAAGCCGATCTTGATGGACAGCCATATGGTGGTCGGGATCGGCAATATCTACGCCTCGGAAAGCCTTTTTCGCGCGGGGATTTCCCCTTTGCGGGCAGCCAACCGGATCAGCCGCCTGAGCTACGATGTGCTGTTCGAGGCGATCCGGGCGACCTTGTCCGATGCCATTGCGGCTGGCGGCAGCAGCATTCGTGATTACGTCCATAGCGATGGCGGTGCCGGATGTTTCCAGATCCAGGCCGGCGTCTATGATCGTGCCGGGGAACCCTGCTTGCGCTGTGGCGGCGTGGTTCGTCAGGTGCGTCAGGCCGGACGCAGTACCTATTACTGCAATGCCTGCCAGCACTGAAAGGCGGCTGAAGATGGCCACTTTTATGCTAAATTGAACCCCCTGTATGTAGCCGGGGTCGCTCTTAATGTCGCTCGCCAACCAATTTGCTGTTTACACCGCGTGGCGCACGCTGCTGTCCAACGACATCGCCCAATTTCAGGCATGGTTGGGCCAGAATGAATTATCCGATGGGCAAATCGATCTGCGCCTGAGCCAGTTGCAGGATCGTTTGCGCGAAGACCGCCTGATCGTCGCTTTCGTCGCCGAGTTCTCGCGCGGCAAGTCGGAATTGATCAACGCCATCTTCTTCGCCGACTACGGCGACCGCATGTTGCCCTCTTCGGCCGGGCGCACCACCATGTGTCCGACCGAACTTTTGTACGATGCCGGCAAGCCGCCGGCTGTTGAATTGCTGCCTATCCAGACGCGGGCATCGCATTCCGGCATCAGCGAATACAAGCGCTTTCCGGAAGAGTGGACCGTATTGCCGCTCGATGTTGATTCGCCCGAAGGCATGCAGGACGCCTTGCGTCATGTCAGCCAGACCATTCGTGTCACGCCGGAAGAGGCCGGGCGCCTCGGCTTTGAAGTCGGTCAGGCTTCCGACCTGTATCGGGTTGGTGAAGACGGCATGGTCGAAGTGCCGCGCTGGCGTCATGCGCTGATCAACTTCCCGCATCCGCTGCTCAAGCAGGGGCTGGTCATTCTCGATACGCCGGGCCTCAATGCCATCGGTGCCGAGCCGGAACTGACCCTGTCGATGTTGCCGAATGCGCATGCCGTATTGTTTATCCTGGCCGCCGACACCGGAGTAACCCAGTCCGATCTGACGATCTGGAAGGAGCACATCTGCACCGGCGCTTCGGCGCGACGTGGTCGCATGGTCGTGCTCAACAAGATCGACGGGCAATGGGATGAATTGAAAACCGAAGCGGAAATCGACGCGGAAATCAGCCGGCAGGTACAAAGTTGCGCCGGTATTCTCGATTTGTCGGTCAACCAGGTATTTCCCGTGTCGGCCCAGAAGGGCTTGGTCGCCAAGATCAACAACGATGCCGTGCTACTGGAGCGCAGTCGTCTGGCTGAGCTGGAATCTGCCCTGTCGGGCGAACTGATTCCGGCCAAGCGTGAAATCGTTTGTGACAGCGCCGAGAGTGAATTCGGCGATGTCAGCCGCCGCATCCGTGGCTTGCTTGATTCGCGGATGGGCGGCTTGTGCGAACAGTTGACCGAACTGACCGAGTTGCGCGGCAAGAACAAGGGTGTGGTTGAGTACATGATGGGCAAGGTGCGGGCCGAGAAGGAAGAGTTCGAGTCCGGTCTGCAGCGCTACTACGCTGTGCGTAGCGTTTTTTCGACGTTGACCAACAATCTCTTTGGTCATCTCGGTCTGGATCGCCTGCGCCAACTGACCGGAGAAACCCGCGAACTGATGCTTGAGGCGAGTTTCTCGAAAAGCCTGTCGGGCGCCATGCGCACCTTCTTCGTTCAGGCGCGTGAGGCCTTCAGTCTGTCCGGGCACGAAATCAACGAGATTTTGACCATGATGGAGGCGGTGTACAAGAAGTTTGCCGTAGAGCATGGTCTAAAACTCGGTTCGCCGACGACCTTTTCCCTGCTGCGCTACGAGAAGGAACTGGATCGTCTGGAGGCTTGGTGCGACAGCCATCTGAACACGATGGTGACTTTGCTGACTCACGACAAGAAAAACATCACGCAGACTTTCTTCGAGGAAGTGGCCATTCAGGTTCGGCGGGCCTTTGAACGGGCGAACAAGGATGCCGAAGTCTGGCTGCGGGCGATCATGGCGCCGATGGAAACCCAGGTGCGCGAGCATCAGATCCAGTTGAAGCGACGTCTGGAGAGTATCAAGCGCATTCACCAGGCGACCGATACGCTGGAAGACCGGATTGCCGAGCTGGAAAGTGTCGAGAAGGTGCTGACTCAGCAGTTGGCTATGCTCGACGACTTTGAATTGCGTATCCGCGACTTGTTGTCCCCCGCACAGATGGAAGAGTTGCGCGCCGCCTGAGTTTGACCAGATGCTGCGGTCCACGCAAAAAAACCCGCGATTTTCATCGCGGGTTTTTTTGTCTGTGACTGCGTTCAGGGACGGGCGTTGCCGGTCAGCTTTTCATACTTGACCCACAGGACGTCTTCGGATTCGACGTGGTCCGGATCCTTGGGGATGCAATCGACCGGGCAAACCTGCACGCACTGCGGTTCGTCATAGTGCCCGACGCACTCGGTGCACTTGGCCGGGTCGATGACGTAGATTTCCTCGCCCTGGGAAATGGCCTCGTTCGGGCATTCCGGTTCGCATACGTCGCAATTGATGCACTCGTCGGTAATAATCAGAGACATGCTGTTGTTCCTCTCTCGTTTATTCAGTGGTTGTTGCCCGCAGGCGTTTTTCTACAGAAGGATGGACGAATTTTCCTACATCGCCGCCCAGACGCGCAATTTCCCGGACCATGGTGGCCGAGACGAACATGTATTGCTCGCCCGGCGTCAGGAACACCGTTTCGACCTCGGGATAGAGGCTTCGGTTCATCCCTGCCATCTGGAATTCGTATTCGAAATCGGAAACCGCCCGCAGGCCGCGCACGATGACCTTGGCGCCCATTTCATGCACGAAACTCATCAAGAGCGTGTTGAAGCCGACGATTCGTACGTTGGGCACATCGCCCAGCACCTCTTTCGCCAATTCCACACGATCCGCCAGCGTGAAGCGTGGCTTTTTCGCTGGGCTTTCGGCAATCGCCAGGATCAGCGTATCAAACAGGGTGGCGGCACGGCGCACGAGGTCTTCGTGGCCGCGGGTAATCGGGTCAAAAGTACCCGGATAGATCGCTACGCGATGGTTCAGTTTGTTCAATCTGTCAGTCGCCGCAACAAGTGAAAGTGGACTTCCCCCGCCTTGCCGTGGCGCACCGTGTGCCACTCGCCAAGCGATTCGATTTCGTTTTCCGCTTCGACGTAGAGCGCTCCATCTTCCTTCGTGACCCCCGGCAGCAACGGTGCCAAGCGGGGAATCCAGCCCTTGTGGTAGGGTGGGTCGAGAAAGATCAGGTCGAACTTCGTATTGGCGGAAGCCAAATATTGTAGCGCATCCCCGCGTTTGATCTCTATCGCTGGCGGTTTATCGAGCAATTCGTGGTTTTCATGCAACGCTGCCAGCACGCGCGGTATTTTTTCCACCATGACGACACGCGCCGCGCCGCGCGATGCCGCTTCGAAGCCCAGCGCGCCGCTGCCGGCGAACAAGTCGAGGCAGTGCAGTCCATCGAGTTCCTGGCCGAGCCAGTTGAACAACGTTTCGCGCACGCGGTCCGGCGTCGGGCGCAGGCCTTCGCTGTCCGGAAAGCGCAGGACGCGGCGGCGGAATTCGCCGCCGACGATGCGGACCGAGTTCAATCTGCGGCTACCGTCACGGTGACCAGGTCGGCCGGTCGGACATGGCGGGAAAATGCCGCTTTGACGTCGCCTGCCGTAACTGCCTGCACCTTGGCCTGGTACTGGTCGAGATAATCCAGTGGCAGACTGTAGAAGGCGATGGCGGCGACATTGGCGAGCAGTTTGCTGTTGCTGTCCAGGCGCAGCGGGAAACTGCCGCTCAGGTTGGCCTTGGCGGCGACCAGTTCTTCCTCGCTCGGCCCCTTGTTGACGAAGTCGCCCAGCACTTCGCGCACCACCTTGATGGCTTCACCCGCTTGCTTGCGCTGCGTCTGCAGGCCGATCTGGAAAGGGCCGGTCTGGCGCAGCGGGGCGAAGTAGGAGTACACGCTGTAGGCGAAACCGCGCTTGTCGCGCACTTCCTTGACCAACCGGGAGACGAATCCACCGCCGCCCAGCGTGTAATTGCCGACGAGCAGCGGGAAATAATCCGGGTGGCCGCGTTCGATGCTCGGCATGCCGAGATAAATGTGGGCCTGGCTGGCCGGGTGGGCCAGCGCCTGGCTCGTCGCCTTGGCTGGGGCGGGGGGCGGCGGGAGCGTCGGCGCAGCACCATTGGGCAGGGCGGTGCTCAGTTGTGCGGCAATCTGTTCCGCCTGCTGACGCGACAGGTCGCCGACCAGCGTGATGCTGGCGTTGCCGGCGGTGTACAGGCGCTGATGGAAGCCGAGCAGATCGGCGCGACTCAATGTCGCAACGCTTTCCGGGCTGGCTTGCCGTCCGTAGGGGTGCTGGGGATAAAGCGCTTCCCAGAAAGCCTTGCCGGCAATACTGTCGGGGCGCGTCATCGCCTCCTTCAGGCTGGTGATGGTGCGGGTCTTTTCGCGTTCGAGAATGGCAGCATCGAAGCGCGGCTGGCGCAGGATATCGCGCAGGATGGCCAATGCCGGTTCCAGCTTGTCCTTGGCTGACAGGGTACGCAGCGTGACGCTGGCACGGTCGGTGTCGGCACCGCCGCCGAGGACGGCGCCGAGATCGGCCAGTTGTTCTGAGATCAAGGTCTCGTCCCGCTCAGCCGCTCCAAGGTCGAGAATGCCCCGGGTCAGCGCGGCGAGCCCGGCTTTGTCGGCCGGGTCGAACATCGAGCCGGCAGCGAAATCGATCTGCACGTCGAGCATGGGCAGGCTGCGCGCCGCGACGAAATGGACGCGGGCGCCGTTGGCGGTGGTCCAGTGTTCGATGGCGACGCCGGCCTGGGCGGCGTGGCTGATGAAAAGGGCAAATATTGCGGTCAACAGTGGTTTCATGATGATTTTGCTCAATGACGGATGGCGACGCCGGGGCGGCGTGGCTTGCCGTCCAGCGGTTGCGGATCGAGGATGCCGATGGTCAGCGCATCGTCGTTGAAATACTTTTTCGCCACGGCCTGAACATCGGCGGCACTGACCTGCTGCAACTTGGCCAGCATCACGTCGACGTCCTTCCAGTGCAGGCCGACGGCTTCCATCTGGCCGACTTCCATGGCCTGGCCGAACATCGAGTCGAGCTTGTAGACCTGCCCGGCGACCAGTTGCGCCTTGGTGCGCTTCAATTCGGTTTCGCTGACGCCGGTTTCCTGGATACGCTTGATCTCGGCGCGCAGCGCAGCTTCCAGATCATCGACACTGCGCCCTTCCGACGGGCTGCCGTAAAGGAACAGCATGCCCGGGCCGCGTGCCGTGTTGTCGTAGTCGATGCCGGCCGACAGGGCGACCTTGTCTTCGCGCACCAGCTTCTTGTTGAAGCGGGCGGCGTCGTGGCCGTCGAGAATGGCGGCGAGAATCTGCAGCGCGTAAGGGTCTTGATCGGTTTTCGGGTCGCGGATGATCGGTGCCTTGTAGCCCATGATCAGCACCGGCAGTTCGGCCGGCGCCTTGACCGTCAGCTTGCGCGTGCCTTCCTGGCGCGGTTCGACCTGCGCCTTGCGGGGCGGCAAGTCACGGCTGGGCAGTGCGCCGTAGTGTTTTTTTGCCAGGGCGAAGACTTCCTGATGCTTCACGTCGCCGGACACCACGACGTAAGCATTGTTTGGCACGTACCAAGTGTCGTACCAGGCCTTGGCGTCGGCCGCGGTCATCGTTTCCAGGTCGCTCATCCAGCCGATGATCGGCCGGCGGTACGGATGCGCCTGGAAGGCGGCAGCGTTCATCTGTTCGAACAGCTTGGACTGTGGATTGTCGTCGGTGCGCATGCGGCGCTCTTCCATGACAACCTTGATTTCCTGCGCGAATTCCTTCGGATCGACCGTCAGGTGGCGCATGCGGTCAGCTTCGAGCTGCATCATTTCGTCCAGCTTCTCTTTCGGAATCTGTTGGAAATACGCCGTGTAGTCGCGGCTGGTGAAGGCATTGTCACGCCCACCGGCGGCCGCGACGCGCTTGTTGAACTCGCCGGGGCCGACGCTTGGCGTGCCTTTGAACATCATGTGTTCTAGTACGTGAGCGACGCCGGAGGTGCCATCGACTTCGTCCATGCTGCCGATCCGGTACCAGACCATGTGCACGGCTGTCGGGGCGCGATTGTCTTCCTTGACGATAATGCGCAGGCCGTTGTCCAGCGTGGTCTCGTAGGGATTGGCTAAAGCTGCGGTCAACAGCCAGGGAGCAAGTAAAACGGGAAGCAGGTGTCGCATGGTCATGGGAGGTGTGGGCTTTCTGCTAGAATTCAACGCTGTTTTTGCATCGCTTTTTGCATCTGTTTTTGCACAAAATTGGACGGCATCTTAATGCTTGCCTGTCCACCTGTCAGCAAGGCCTGAGACCTTAACACCCATGTTCAGTTTCCTGAAAAAATCCAAACCCGAGGCTGCCGCGCCGGCGGTGCCCGTCGTTGATGCCACGCACAACGCGGTTGAAGCCCCAGTTGCGCCAGCGGCCGAGGCGCCTGCCGCCAAGCTGTCCTGGCGCGAACGTCTGTTCAAGGGGCTGGCCAAGACCCGAGCCCAGCTCGGTGGCAAGCTTAAAGGCATTTTCTCGCGCGGCAAGGTCGATGACGAATTGCTCGAGGAGCTGGAAACCCTGCTGCTGACCAGCGATGTCGGCGTCGAGGCGACCACGCATCTGCTCGACGAACTGAAGAAGGCGGCCAAGCGCGACAAGCTGGAAACGCCGGAAGCCATTCAAAAAGCGTTGTCCGACGCCTTGCTGACCATCCTGCAGCCGCTCGAGCAGCCGCTCGATGTCAGTACCCACAAGCCGTACGTGATCATGATTGCCGGGGTGAACGGTGCCGGCAAGACGACTTCCATCGGCAAGCTGGCCAAATATTTCCAGCAACAGGGCAAGAGCGTGCTGCTGGCGGCGGGCGACACCTTCCGCGCCGCTGCCCGCGAGCAGTTGCAGACCTGGGGCGAGCGCAACAACGTGACGGTGATTTCGCAGGAGTCCGGCGATCCGGCAGCCGTGATTTTCGATGCGATTTCCGCCGCCAAGGCACGCGGCATCGACATCGTGCTGGCCGATACCGCCGGTCGTCTGCCGACCCAGTTGCACCTGATGGAAGAAATCGCCAAGGTGCGCCGCGTGATCCAGAAAATCGATCCGGCTGGCCCGCATGAAACTTTGCTGGTGCTCGATGCCAACATCGGCCAGAACGCCTTGCAGCAGGTGCGCGCTTTCGACAAGGCGGTCAATGTGACCGGCCTTGTCCTGACCAAGCTCGACGGTTCGGCCAAGGGCGGCGTGGTGGCGGCGATTGCCCGGCAGTGTCCGAAGCCGATCCGTTTCATCGGTGTGGGCGAGCAGATCGATGACCTGCGCCCGTTCTCCGCCAAAGATTTCGTCGACGCACTGTTCGACCAATGATCGTTGCCAGCAATCTGACCAAGCGTTATCCCGGCGGCTACGAAGCGCTGCGCGATATCAGCTTTTCAATCGACGCCGGCGAGATGGTGCTGATCACCGGCCACTCCGGCGCCGGCAAGACCACGCTGGTCAAGCTGATTGCCTCGATCGAACGACCGACTTCGGGCAGCCTGGTGGTCAACGGACAAAACCTGTCGGCCTTGCGGCGTAGCGCGATTCCCTACGTACGGCGTCACTTCGGCCTGATCTTTCAGGACCAGAAACTGCTGTTCGACCGCAGCGCCCTGGATAACGTCATGCTGCCGCTGCACATCGCCGGCCTGTCGCACAAGGACGCCATCCGGCGTGCGCAGGCGGCGCTCGACAAGGTCGGCCTGCTGGCCCGCGAGAAAGCCAATCCGATTGCCTTGTCCGGCGGCGAACAGCAGCGTCTGGCCATCGCCCGGGCCGTGGTCAACCGGCCGACCGTACTGCTGGCCGACGAGCCGACGGCCAATCTCGATCAGGAGTCGGCGCAGGATATTCTGGAACTGTTTGCCGATTTTCACCGGGTCGGCGTAACGGTCGTCGTCGCCACGCACGATCAGGCCTGGGTCGAATATTGCCAGGGCAACGTGCTGCGCCTGGATCACGGGAGGCTCATATGAATCCCTGGCTGTCGCAGCATCGTGCCGCCCTCGGGCTGGCCTTGCGCCGCTTGTGGGCGACGCCGTTCAATACCCTGCTGTCCCTGCTGGCCATCGGTATTGCGCTGACCTTGCCGGCCTTTGGCTACGTCGCGCTGGACAACTTGCGCGAGTTGGGGCGCAGTGCGTCCGGTGTGCAGCAGATCAGCCTGTTCATGGAGGTCGGAGCGACAAAAGCCGAAGTGGCGGCGATAGAAAATCGCCTGCAAGCCCTGTCGACCGCAAAAATCACCTTCGTGCCGCGCGATGAGGCGCTCAAGCGCCTGAAAAAGAGCGAGGAGATGACTGAAATCGTCGCCAGCCTGCCGCGCAATCCCCTGCCCGATGCCTTCATCGTCGATCCGGCCGACACCGCGCCGGCCACGCTGGAAGCTTTGCGTCAGGAAATGGCCGGCTGGCCGAAGGTCGCACATGTGCAACTCGATTCGGCCTGGGTCAAACGTTTCGACGCTTTCCTGCGCCTCGGCAAGCTGGCGGTGCTGATGCTGGCCGGGCTGTTCGGCGCCGGGCTGGTGGCCGTCACCTTCAACACCATTCGCCTGCAGGTCATGGCGCAGGCGGCGGAGATCGAGGTGGCGCGGATGATCGGGGCGACCGATGCCTTCATCCGCCGTCCCTTCTATTACTTCGGCGCCCTGCAGGGGGCCTTGGGCGGTCTGCTTGCCGCCTTGCTGGTGCTCGGCGCGCTGCATCTGCTGGCCACACCGATTGGTGAATTGGCAGCACTTTACGGTGGCAGTTTCACGCTGCATGCGCCGGAAGGCAGCGAAGTCATGCTGCTGGCCAGCTTGGGCGCGCTGCTCGGCTGGCTAGGCGCACAATTGTCGGTCAGCCTGTCCTTGCGCAGTTTTGATTAAGCGGCGGGTTGCTCCGGTGAGGTCTGCTTTTCCTTGGGCAAGCTGACCCGGAAACAACTGCCCTGTCCGGGCTGGCTGTTGACGTGGATTTGTCCGCCGTGTTTGCGCACGATGTCGTAGGACACCGATAGCCCGAGCCCGGTCCCCTTGCCGACCGGGCGGGTGGTAAAGAAGGGCTCGAAAATCCGGCGAAGCACCTCGGGGGCGATGCCGCTGCCGGTATCGGCGACTTCGAACCAGACCGTATGCGCATCGTGTCCGGTGCGCAGCGTGATCGTGCCGTGTTCGGCGATGGCGTGGGCGGCATTGAGCAACAGATTCATCGCGACCTGGTTTATCTGTGCGCCAACGCAGCGCAGCAGCGGGATTTCGCCGTAATCGCGAACCACCTCAGCCTTGTATTTCACCTCGTTCCAGACGACGTTGAGCGTACTGTCCAACCCGCCATTCAGGTCGAAATCCTGCTCCTCTGCCCGGTCGACGCGGGAAAAGTCCTTCAGATCATTGACGATGCGCGTGACCCGTCCCAGCCCATCCTGTGATTCCTGTAGCAGATCGAGCACGTCGTGCCGCAGGTAATCGAAGTCGGCAGCAACGAAATCGGCTTCCTTGCCTTGCCCGGCACGGCATTGTTCGAGCAGGGCGATCATCTGCTGGCTGTAGTTGCGCAGGCTGCCCAGATTGGAATTGACGAAGCCGACCGGGTTGTTGATTTCGTGTGCGACGCCGGCTGCCAACTGGCCGATGCTGGCCAGCTTTTCCGCCTGCAGCAACTGGTGCTGGGTTTCTTCCAGCTCGTGGAATTGGCTCGCCAGTTCCATCCAGCGGCGACGCAACAATTCCAGCAACAGCCAGCCCAAGCTGCTGATCAACAGGAAGGTGCTCAAGGTGGCAATCAGCGTTTCGTGGCTTTGCCGGGCCACCGCTTGCTCGATTGCTTCGTATTTTTGCGACACGCTGATGCCGCCGCGCACGTCGCCCAGCTTGTAGCCTTGCTTGGCGTGGCAATGCAGGCAGCTTTCCTGAATCAGCAGTGGTGCCATGTAGCGCAGCAATGGGCCTGTCGGACTGGCTTCGACCGACCAGCTTTCGCGTTGCCCCTGTTCAAAATGCTGCAGAGCCCGTGCTTCCCAGGCGTCGGCGGCATTGGCCGGGCGCATCGGGCGCAGGCTGGTCAAGCGGAAAATCGCGCCGGCATTCAACTCGGCCATTTCACCGATCAAGCGGGTCATGTAGGCGGGGTTGATCATGGTCAGCGCCACGCCGTCCGTTGTCATGAGGTCGCGGCGGGGATGTTCGAGATAAGGGTTGGGCTGGGTGCGCGGCGTCACCGGTACGTAGATGCCGCCGTGCGAAGAATTCCAGTTGCGCGTCAGCACCACCATGCGAAACATGTTGCGCGCACCTTCGATGGCAATCGCCATACTTTGTTCGCGTACCTGGCGCTGGTTGTTCAAGTAATAGAGCGTGCTGCCCAGCGCCCAGAGTGCCAGCGGCAGCAGCCACCAGCGCCGCAATCGGATGATCCGGGGAACATTGCGACCGGCTTTTCGGGAGGGTTGTGCTTGCATGATGGGCGCGAAATCTCGGGCAGAGAGGCGGGTCCTTAAGATTATAGAGCCGGCAACCTCAAAGGCAGAGCCAGACAATGGCCAAGGTAATCAAGCTGACCGGCAGGCCGATGGCGAAGTGTTGCCGCCAGTCGATGCGGATACCGGCGCGGCGCGCCAGATCGACGACGATCAAATTGGCAATCGAGCCAACGAGCAGCAAGTTGCCGGCCAGCGTGCTGACCAGCGCCAGCGTGACGCCGGCTTCCGGGGTTTTCAGGTGGGGCAGCAGCAACATCACGGCCGGTACGTTGGAGACCAGGTTGGACAGGCTGACACCGATGACGAACAGCGGGCCGGTGTCGCCGAGATGAATCCCGTGGCCGGTCAGCCAGCCGACGGCCAGGGCGGCCAGCCCGGTGCTTTGGAAAGCGTGGTTGACCACGAACAGGCCGATGAACAAGACCAGCAGTTCCCAGTCGACAAAGCCCATCACGTGCGATGAATGGAAGCGACGCGAGAGCAGTAACAGGCCGGCACCGACCAGTGCGGCAACTTCCCGCGGCCAGTCGGTGAACAGGAAAATGACGAGCAGCGCCGTAGCGACGATTAGTCCCTTGATGGTCTGGAAGCGGTCGAAAATGGGCAGTTTTTCCTCGTCGACCGCAAATTTTTCAATTTTTGCGGTCGACTGGGTTATTTGGGCCAAATCCGGCGCAAAAACCAGCCATAGCCACAGCGCGAGCAGGCCGAGGGCGACCGGCGGCAAGGCGTGCAGCAGGTAGTCGCCAAAGGAGAGTTGCAGCACGCTGCCGATCAGCATGTTCTGCGGGTTGCCGATCAGCGTTGCGGCCGAGCCGATATTGGCGGCGCAGGCCAGACCGACCAGCCAGCGCACCGGCGGATAACCGCGTTCGAGGCAAAGATGGGCGACGATGGGCGTCATCGCCAGACAGACGATATCGTTGGAGAACACCGCCGACAGTGCACCGGCGACCAGGATCAGCACGCCGAGCAGGCCGCGTTCGCCGAGCGGCAGCGCGACGACGCGGCGGGTGACTTCGGTGTAGAAGCCGCCGAGCCGCATCTGTGCCGACACGACCATGAAAGCGAAGAGCAGCAGGATGGTCGGCAGGTGGATGGCGCGCGCCGCTTCATCGGTCGTCATGGCGCCGATGCCGACCACGGCAATGGCGCCGAGCAGCGCCACGCCGCTGCGGTCGAGCTTCAGCTTGGGCAAGCCACCGAGGAACATGCCGAGGTAGACGACGGCAAAGATCGCGACGATGGCCGTCTGCAGCGGGTGCTGCTCGATGGTCAGGAAGGGGGCGGCGAGATCGAGATTCAAGAATGACTGATGTGTTTGCCGGATTCAGCGGGCGACCAAGGGAAAGGCATCCGGGTGGCGAATCGATTCGACCGAAAGGTCAATATCCAGCGCAGGCCAATAAAGATGCGCCGGGGTTGGCGCTTCAACGTGCGATATCTGTTCGATGGTCGCTTGCCGGAACCACGGAAAATGCTCGAACGGCAGAAGGATTTCTTCGTCGGCAATCAACAACCACAGACCGTGTTTTGAAATGTGCGTTACTTCAGGTGCCGAAATGACGGTGCCAGGCATTTTTGATCTCCCCGAGATGGGTTTCGATAACGGCTTGCGCTTCGCGAAGCTGTTTTTGATTCAGTCCGGTGGACGTCGCTAGATAAACTTCAGGCGTCAGCCAGAATTTCGCCTCTCCTTCCGGGTGAGAAACGTGCACATGAATGCGCGCTTCCTCGCGGGAGAAGAAGAAAAGGCGGAACTGTCCTTCGCGGAGTACGGTGGGGGCCATGTTCATGATTTATACCATCGTGCAGCCGGTAGTGAAATCGCACTCACCTGACCACCGAATCGCGTCTGCCTGATCGGCTCGTTTCGACCCAATGCGGAAGTTGGTAGCTTGGAAAAGCGGACATTCAACGTGCTAGCTCAGCCGACGGCAGGCAGCGCAGGTGGCTGACAGTCGGCTGGAGCGGGATGTTAGGCAAGACGCCACTCGCCACGTTTTGACAGCTCCGCAGACTGCACAATTTTGCGCTCACGAAGGCGAGTACAAGCCCACCGCATGTCGTACTGCCATGTAAAGAAAAGGTCGCCAGAGGCGCGCAATTCTTTCTCGTGGTTTTTCCAGATGTGCTCTGCCGCTTGAACAATTGATGCTGAGCCCCCCTTCGCACTAATTGCTTCAACAACCCAGTCTTGTAGTTCTTCTCGTGTTGCCAAGATAATCTCCTTAAAAACCCAACGAAGCTGTAGAAAAATAGTGTTCATCCCGGCATCGTGCCGTGAACCATATGGAATAACAAGGTTCAAACCTGAAGACGAGTTCAGGAGACGGCGATGGCACGCTACAAAGCAATCGACACCAGCCCGAGGTTCCTGGCGGTGGATCTGGAGAAGCTGCTGCTGCCGGGCAGTTTCGAGCATGCCGTGCATCACCTGCTTGAGCACGAATTCGACCTTTCCCTCGTCGACATCCGTTACCGCAACGACCAGAGCGGCGCCTGAAGTGCCAAAGGGGCCAGGCTCAAATCTTCGCGTACTGCTATGCTTGCCCAGCGTAGAGTCCTAACGGCAAAACCATGCCTAAACCGGAGGGTTAGGCATCAGTTTCTTGTGAGGACAGTAGTCGGATTGCCTCATTCAGCGCGCTTTCATTGCCCTCTTCCCATGCGCGAACTCTTGTCATGGCGCTCGCTGCCTCTTCGAGAAGAGTGGTTTGGGCTGGGCTAGCCCTCAAAACGAATCCATCTCGACCTCGAAGGTTTGCTTTCGTTCGTACCCACTGTCGAGGTTCTCCCTTTACGGACCAGAGTGAGTGAACGATGCGATTACGGAATTCCTCTGCCGTAACCAGTGCTTTCTTCGCAATCACTTGGTTGAACGAAGAACTTGGCTGTCCATGTCTGGCATAGAGTTCGAAAAGAAGGTCAACTTTTTGCCGGTAGCTCATCGCGGCTGAAATAAGGTGGCGATCGGTTTCAGACGTCATGCTCAATTTCGAACTCAGCGCTTCTGCTACCCAGAGTTCCAACAACTGAAACTGGACAACGACCCGTCCGATAGCTCGAAAGAGTTGATCTGTGTCTTCAGACAACTGCGGCTGGGTGTTCATGTTGATGCCTAGTATTTGAATTTTCTTAACTGGTGCGGCTTGCTGCGACATGTGAGCACGCAACCGAGCCCAGCTAAGTTGCATTGTACTGACACGCTCAATGCAATTGTCATCCTGAGTGTCAGTTTTGGAAAAATTTGCTGAACGACCGATGAGGGCCGAATGTTGCCAAATGGATTGCTGCTCAGGATATCGATAATCAATGGTCAGCTCCGATGACTTCAGGTGGTCAACTCAGGTGATATTTCGCAGTCGGTGACAGCTACTGGATTAGGGCGCTGCGGGGGCTTGATCAGCGGTAAATCAAATACGGCTCGCGGGCTGCGGTCCACGCGCTTTCATCGGCCAGAAGCGCGCTTTCCAGGTCGGCCGGGGTGGTTGCCGGATCGTCGACCCATTCGCGCAGCAGCGGCGAACCGTTGATCAGGTCGATGGCCAGCCGGTCGAATTCATATTCGTAACCGAAGTCGCGCCAGATCGGATAATCCGGGTAAAGCTGGCGGATGGCCTTGAAGGCCAGTGCCTGCAGGCGCCAGGGCTTGAAGGCGGCGTGCTCGTAATGCGGGCTTTCGCAGTGGATTTGCAGCCCGTGGCACAGTTGACCGCAGAATTTGTGAAAGGTCGGCTCGAACCAGCATTCGCGCAGCTTGCAGCCGGCCAGCCAGTGCGGCGCCGATTTTTCCGCCATCTGCTGCATTGTATTGAGTACGGCGCGGGCGTCGATGTCCGGTGCGCCGAACAGCAGTTCCAGCGGCCGGGTGGTGCCGCGGCCTTCCGACAATGTTGTGCCTTCAAGCATCACGGTGCCGGCGTAGGCGCGGGCCATGCTCAGGTTGGGGGCGTTCGGGCTGGGGTTGATCCAGGCCCGCTCGCCGAGCGGCCAGCCGTAACCGGGTGCAGCGTCGGGCTGCCAGCCCTGCATTTCGATGACGCGATAATCCACGTCGAGTTGCAACCGGTCGATGAACCAGCGGCCGAGTTCGCCCAGCGTCAGGCCGTGACGCATCGGCATTTCGCCAGCGCCGACGAAACTTTCCCAGCCGGCCCGCAGCGTGAAGCCCTCGACCGGCCGGCCAGCCGGATTCGGGCGGTCGAGCACCCACACGCTCTTGCCATGCGCGGCAGCGGCTTCGAGCACGTAACGTAGCGTTGTGATGAAGGTGTAGATGCGGCAGCCGAGATCCTGAAGGTCGACCAGCAGCACGTCGAAGGTTTCCATCATGGCCGCGGTCGGCTGGCGGACTTCGCCATACAGGCTGAAGATCGGAATGCCGTAGCGCGGGTCGATGAAATCCGGCGACTCGACCATGTTGTCCTGCTTGTCGCCGCGTATGCCGTGTTGCGGGCCGAAGGCTGCACTCAGTTGCAGGCCGGGCAGCGCAGCCAGCGCATCGAGACTGTGCGTCAGATCGGCCGTGACGGATGCCGGGTGCGCCAGCAGGGCGATGCGCCGACCGGCCAGCGGGGCGCGCAGGGCAGGGTCGGCGATGAGGCGGTCGATACCGAATTGCATGATGAAAGCCTGATTCAAAAGGACTGATTCAAAAGGAGTCTGGGGAGTCAAAACTTGGGGGCAAACTATCCAGGTGCAGCGTGAAGCTGGCGCGCTGGTGGAAGTCCGGGCGCTCGCCTGCATGGCTGAGCGCCCGGTAGTCGACCGAACCGTCGGTGTATTTCAGGATGCAGCTCAGGCCAATTTGCCAGGGCGGCGGGCCGAGCAGGCTACGCGGCAGATCAACCGTCAATACGAAGCCATCGGGAGTCGGCTGGCAGTCGATTTTTGGGGGGGCGTCCGGCAGGTGTCGGCGCATGGCTTGGCGGTAATCGGCAAAGTCATAGATCGCCCACTGCCCGGAGGGGGAAAAATTGAACTCGCGATAGGCCGTTCGGTCTGGTAAGGCGACAAAGGCTTCGCAGCAGGTGTCTTGCCAGAGTTCGTCGGCAAATCCGCTTTCTCCAACCGCGGCTGGCAGGCTCAGGCACTCAGTGTTCTTCCGGCAGGCGGCGACAATGCGATAAACCATGCGGCAAAGGCCATTTTCTCCGCCAGTCACGCTGGCTTCGACATGGTTATCCGGGAAATGCGTTGCGGAATGGGAGGGAAGTAAAACCTGCACGACAAATGAATGTTTTGTTTGGCCGCTGGAATTGGTAGCGTGGCGGTACTTTAACCCAGTCTGCCGGGACTGTTGCCTTCTGTTGTTTGGTTTGATCGGATAGCATCCCGGTTGCGGCGGAAATTTCTCCTTTTTTTTGCAATTCCTCTGGGGTACTCATGAAAATCCAGACTAAAACCCGACTTGTTGTATTGATCGCCTTGCTTGGCATCGCCCTCAGCATTGTTGTCGGACTGTTTACCCTGCGGGACAATCTTCTTGAAGACCGCAAAAACAAGACGCGAAACGTGGTTGAAACCGTTCATGCCTTGCTCGGGCATTACCATGCCGAGCAGCAGGCTGGCCGCCTGAGCGAAGAAGCGGCACAGCAAATGGCAATGAGTGCGGTCAGCAAGCTGCGCTATGACGGCAGCGAGTATTTCTGGCTCAACGACATGCAGAACAAGATGCTGATGCATCCGATCCGGCCGCAGATGGATGGCACTGATCTGTCCGCGCTCAAGGATGCGAACGGCAAGCACTTCTTTTCCGAGTTCATCGAAATTGTCCGCCGTGACGGTGCAGGTTTCAGTGATTACATGTGGCCGAAGCCCGGCTCGGATGTGCCGCAAGCCAAACTGTCCTACGTCAAGGGATTTGCGCCCTGGGGCTGGGTGATCGGTACCGGTATTTATATCGAAGACATGGATCAGGAAATGATCCGGCAATCGAAGGTACAAGCCCTGATCGCTGTCGTGATCTTTGCGCTGATCATTCCTTTTGCCCTGTCGCTGATGCGCGATTTGTCGCGTTCCATTCGCCAGGTGGTCATTGCGACGGACAAGCTCGCGGAGGGCGATTTCGATCACGCCGCCGATGTCGTGCTGAAGAACGAGATGGGCGATATTCTTGTGGCCACCCAGCATGTGCAGAAAAGCTTGCAAGGCATGCGGGCAGAAGTGGCGACCCTGACCGAGGCGGCCATTGCCGGTCGGTTGTCGACGCGCGCCGATGTCGCGCAGCATCACGGTGGCTTCCAGCAAGTCGTGACCGGTTTCAATGCAACGCTGGATGCAGTGATCGGGCCGCTCAACGTGGCGGCATCTTATGTCGACCGGATTGCCCGCGGTGATATTCCGCCGGCCATCACCGATAACTACAATGGCGATTTCAATACGCTGAAAAACAATCTCAACACGTGTATCGCCTCGCTCAATACCCTGATCGAAGAGATGAACCGCATGTCGGCTGAGCATGATGCTGGCGAAACCGATGTCCGGATCGACGAGAAACGTTTTGAGGGCGCTTATCAGGCAATGGCCAGTGGCGTGAACGCGATGGTCGCCGGGCACATTGTGCTCAGTGAAAAGGCCATGGCGTGCGTGCATGAATTCGGCGAAGGCAACATGGACGCGCCGTTGGAGTCGTTTCCGGGCAAGAAGCACTCGATCAACGACACCATTGAGCAAGTGCGCGCCAATATCAAGGCCCTGGTGGACGATGCCAACCTGCTGTCGGATGCCGCAGTGGCCGGTCGTCTGGAGACCCGGGCCAATGCCAGCCAGCATCGGGGTGATTTCCGGCGCATTGTAGAAGGCGTCAATGCCACGCTGGATGCCGTGGTTTCCCCTGTGCGAGAAATTCAGAAAATCATGCAGGCGATGGAAAAGGGGGACATGACGCAGAGTGTGCGCGGTCAATATCAGGGTGACTTTGCCACGCTGAAGGAGACGATCAACAATACGCTGGACCGTTTGAATACGACAATTGCCCAGATTATTGTGGCCGCCGATGCGTTGTCGAATGCGGCGGGTCAAATTTCATCGACTGCCCAGTCACTGTCTCAATCGGCGTCGCAGCAAGCCTCATCCGTCGAGGAAACCACGGCCAGCCTGGATCAAATGACCGAGTCGGTGACCCAGAATACGGATAACGCCAAGGTGACCGACAGTATGGCGGCGCGCGCAGCGAGCGAGGCGGATGAGGGCGGCCAGGCTGTCGGCAAGACGGTAGCGGCGATGAAGTCAATTGCCGGCAAGATCGGCATTATTGATGACATTGCCTACCAGACCAATTTACTTGCGCTCAATGCAGCTATCGAGGCGGCACGCGCAGGTGAACACGGCAAGGGCTTTGCGGTGGTCGCGGCCGAGGTGCGAAAACTGGCCGAACGTTCCCAGGTGGCGGCACAGGAAATCAGCCAGGTTGCTGCTTCCTCCGTCAAATTGGCCGAGCATGCGGGCGTCTTGTTGCAGGATATGGTGCCGAATATCAGGAAAACCTCCGATCTGGTGCAGGAAATTGCCGCTGCTTCGCAGGAGCAGACGACAGGCGTCGGCCAGATCAATCGCGCCATGGGCTTGCTGAATAATGCAACCCAGCAAAATGCTTCTGCCTCCGAGGAGCTTGCCGCGACAGCGGAAGAGTTGGGTGGACAGGCTGCCCAGTTGCAGGATTTGACCAACTTCTTCCAGGTCAAAGGCTGAGGTCGGAGCGTTGGTGGGGCATGGCTCTTTTAGCCCCCGCTGACGCGCTGAAGATTGTGCCCGGTCACTGATCGAAGCAAAAAAGTTCGGAGAGATGGATTTCGTGACACCATTGCGCATGATCAGTTCGCGATGGTGTCGAATGCCCCGTATTTCTCCGGGCAACTGGTGGACCTTGCAAGATACCCAGCTGTACCCATCGTCGAGTCGTTGAAGTCTTTGCCCTAGTTTGGTTGATTCCGTGAAACCGCTCATTTTTTTGCTCGTTCTGGCTAACTTGATTTTTTATGCTTTTTCGGCCGGCCATTTGGGAGGCTCCGCTGCGCATGACGCCGTGCATCTTGAGCAGCAGGTCAGTCCGGAAAGTATTCGCATCGTGTCGCGCGGAGAAAAGCCGCCACTGCCCGTGTTGCCGGAATCTGTGGCAAAACCTCCGCCGCTGCCAGAGCTGGTTGAGCCTCCGGCTGTAAGTGAGCCGCCGCCTGTTTCTGAAGCTCCGCCGGTCTTGGTTTGCCTGGCTTGGGGGGCTTTGGCACAAGTCGAGGCTGAGCGTGTTTCCCGTGTGGTCAGCCGGGGGTTTCCCGAATTCAAGCTGCAGCAGGTAGCAACGAATGGTGAGGGTACCGGGTGGTGGGTACATATTCCGCCCCTTGCCGATCGGGCTGCTGCAGACAAAAAATCGGGTGAGTTGCGGGCGCTTGGCGTGAATGAGTACTTCATCGTTCAGGATGGACCCGGCCGGAATGCAATTTCCCTTGGCGTGTTCAGCAGCGAAAAAGGTGCTCGGGAACGGCTGAACCAATTGCAGGCGCAGGGGGTTCGTTCCGCACGGCTTGGCGTTCGGCCGGACAAGGATGGGAACGTACGCCTTGAGGTGCGAGGCCCTGTAGATGCGCGTGAAACACTGCTGGCAGCCGTGCTCAAGGCGATTCCCAAGAATAAACCGCAAGATTGCCAGTGAGCGATTACGTTGTCGGCTTGACGGGCGGGATTGGCAGCGGGAAGAGCACCGTCGCGGATATGTTCGTTGCTCTGGGGGTTGTGCTGGTCGATACCGATGCCATTGCCCACGAACTGACTGCCCCAGAGGGGGCTGCCATGCCGGCTTTGATCGAGGCATTTGGCACTGGTGTGTTGGATGCACATGGGGCATTGGATCGGGGCGCGATGCGGCGCCTGGTTTTTGCCCACCTTGAGATGCGGGAGCGACTTGAGGCCATCCTGCACCCGCTGATCCGGACGCTGTCAGCCGAGCGCTGCCGGATGGCGGAATCCTCTTACGTCATTCTGGCTGTGCCGCTTCTCGTCGAGTCCGGGACTTACCGTGAGCGCTGCGACCGGGTTCTTGTGGTCGACTGCCCGGAAAGCTTGCAAATAGAGCGGGTTCGGAGGCGCAATGGTATGACTGTCGATGAAGTCAGGGCAATTCTGGCGGCACAGGCAACGCGTGCCCAGCGTTTGGCAATTGCCGATGATGTGTTGCTGAATGACAGCGGGTTGGCCGCTGTAGCAGGGCAAATCGGGGATTTGCACCGGAAATATCTGCAACTTGCGGCGAAGAAACTTAAAGCAAGCTGTTGAGATTTGCATGCAAATGGCTCAGAATAAAGAAAATTTTTTCAAAATTCCGGGACATAAGCTGCGTGATCACCTACGAATATCCGTTCAATGAGCGTATCCGAACGCTCTTGCGCCTCGAAGATCTCTTCGAGAAGACGGCATATTTCGCACAGTCCGATGGTCAGCACGAGCACCACGCAGCACTGGTGACCCTGTTTGAAATTCTTGAGGCAGCCGGTCGCGCCGATCTCAAGATGGATCTGATCCAGGAACTCGAAAGGCAGCGTCAGACGCTGCTGGCTTTTCGCAATAATCCCGATATTTCCGAAGAGGCGCTATCTGGCGCGCTTTACGAAATCGAACAATCCTCGGCGGCTTTGCTGGGCATGAGCGGCAAGATTGGCCAGTATTTGCGTGACAACGACTGGTTGATGAGCATCAAGAGTCGGGCAGCCATTCCGGGTGGCGTGTGTGAATTCGATCTGCCGTCCTACCACTGGTGGTTGCATCGTTCGGTGGAAGTGCGCCGGACAGCGCTCGAAGCCTGGAGCAAGCCTTTGTTCGCCCTGCGCGATGCGTCGGCGATTGTGCTGCGCTTGCTGCGCTCAAGCGGGCATCCCCAAACGCATACTGCGGTCAACGGGCAATTTCAATTGAATCTCGGCGGTACATCGGCCCAGATGGTGCGCGTTTCTCTGTCGGCCAACGAAGCCGCCGTGCCGGAAGTCAGTGCCAATAAATATTTTCTCAACATCCGCTTTACCAAGCCGCCAGTGAATGAGCTGAAAGCACGTGGTTGCGAGCGCGATGTCGAGTTCGACCTGACGTTCTGTAATCTGTGAGCAAGCCGCGTTACGTTCGCTGCCCACAGTGCGGCAAAGATGCCTTGTGGTCGCCGGAGAATGCCTGGCGGCCGTTTTGTTCCGAGCGCTGCAAGCAGATTGACCTCGGTGCCTGGGCGTCCGAAAGCTATTGCATTCCCGGTCAGGTCACTGACGAGGAACTCGGTGCGCCAGGGCCTGATTTCCTCGAGCAAAACCGCTAGCATTCCTGCTTACCAGCCGCGCATCAGTGCAATGCCGTGTGCTCCGTGCTGGGTTGCCGTTTCCTGAAGCGCCTTGCGCATGCCACCCAGGGCAAATACGGGCAACGCGTTACCTGAACAACGCGTGGCAAACTCTGTCCAGCCCAGGCCCGGATTCTCCGGATGGCTGGGGGTCGCCAGCACGGGGCCGAGCACGGCGTAATCCAGCCCCAGTTCGCCGGCCCGTCTGATTTCTTCGTTCGTATGGCAAGAGGCCCCAACCCAGTTGAAGTCTGGACGCTCGGTGCAGTTTGCCAAGCTGGTCGACGACAGGTGCAAACCATCGGCACCCAAGGCGCGGGCGAGTTCGGCATCGTCGTTGATGACGACGATGGCATCGTGTTGGCGTGCCAGCTTGATGACATTCGTCGCGAACGCCCGGCGTTGTTCGCTGGGCAGTTGTTTGTCGCGGATCTGGATCAGGCTTGGTCCGCTGTCTTTCGTCTGCTCGAGAGCGGCTTGCAGGCGTTGCATCTGCATCGTCTCGCCTTCAATTTCCGCCATCGTGATGAGCATGGTGTCGGGTAATGACAGGGCTTTCAGAATCGGTCCATTGGCTGGCAAGATGGGGGCGACGTTGGCGGTTTTGCCGCATTGCTGCCAGTCGACCGCAGAATGCTCCAATGGCGCGGTGATGCCGATTTCTCCGGTCCACGCGGTGACACGCCAGAAATTCAGCCGGACCTTGGCGTGCGGATAGGTGAATTCCCGGATCAGCCAGGGCGAGCATTCGGTGACCGTAATGCCGAGTTCTTCATGGAGTTCGCGAATCAAGGCAGCGCGAATGCTTTCCCCCGGCTCGACCTTGCCCCCCGGAAACTCCCAGTAACCGACATAGACCTTTCCTTCCGGGCGCTGGGCAAGCAGGAATTCCTGCCCGTTGGCGCGCAGCATCACTGCGGCAGCGACTTCAACGACGGGGCTCATGGGGTATTTCCATTGTTTGACGAGTGGCGTCCCGCCAGATCGCGGGCAAATTGCCAGGCCACCCGACCGGAACGGGAGCCGCGTGACAGCGACCAGTTCAGTGCTTCGCGCTCGCAAGCTGCGATGATGGCCTCGGCAATGCCGAATTGCCGTGCCCAGTGCGCGTAGACCGCAAGATAATCATTCTGCGAGAAGGGGTAGAAGGAAATCCACAGGCCGAATCGCTCGGACAGGGAGATTTTTTCCTCGACGGCTTCGCCCGGATGAATTTCGTCATCAACTCGCTGGGTGTCCAGGTTTTCCGAAAAATATTCCGGCATCAGGTGGCGCCGGTTCGATGTGGCGTAGATCAGCACATTGTCGGGTGGCGCGGCGACCGAGCCATCAAGGATGGACTTCAGCGCCTTGTAGGCCGTTTCTCCCGCCTCGAACGATAGATCGTCGCAGAAAATGATGAATTTCTCCGGTCGACCGTCAAGCAGGTCAACAATGTCTGCCAAGTCGATCAAGTCGTTCTTGTCGACTTCGATCAAGCGCAGACCTTCGCCCGAAAATTCATTGAGTACCGCCTTGACCAGCGAAGACTTGCCGCAGCCTCGGGCACCAGTCAGCAGCACGTTGTTGGCCCCTTGGCCGGCGACGAACTGGCGAGTATTGGCAACGATACGGGCTTTCTGGTCGTCCACGGTTTCGATATCCGCCAGCCGGATCGGATGTGGCTTCGCTACCGCCTGCAACCAGCCGCGCCCGCTTGATTTGCGCCAGCGGAAGGCAACGGCAGCTTTCCAGTCAGGCATCGGCGGGGCTGGTGGCAGGGCGGCTTCCAGGCGGCCGAGAACGTGTTCGGCACGGGAGAGCAGGCGTTCGAGTTGGACTGAGTCGATCATGGGGAAAGGTATACTGCGTGACAAAGTTGCCCACTCTAACGAAAGCCATGCGAAAACTCCAAGTTACCTTGTTTGCCGTCAGCCTTTTTCTGGCGGGTTGTTCCATGCTTCCCTCGAAAGGGGCGCCGACCGAGAAGGCAGCGGAGAAGCCTGCGCCTTGTCCGGTCTGTGTGGCCTGTCCGGTTTGCCCGGCACCCGGCAAGCCGGTCACGCCAGTGGAGTTTTCCCGCACGCTGACGCCTGCTGACTGGTCGGCATTGCCAGGCTGGCAGGATGACGCCCATTCGGCAGCTTGGCCGGCATTCCTGCAAAGTTGCCGTGGTCTGCGCAATCGGGCCGGCGCCGAAGCCTGGCGGCCGGTCTGCGCCCTGAGCGCCGAGGTCGATGGAAAATCGGACAAGGCGGTGCGCGAGTTTTTTGAAAAACACCTGCAGCCGCATGGCATTTCAGCGGCCGATGTTGCGGTCGACGGCATGGTGACAGGCTATTACGAACCGCTGCTGAACGGCAGTCGCCAGTCCGGCAAGAAATTTGCCCATGCCTTGCACGCAGTGCCGGACAACTTGTTGACGATTGAATTGGGCGATCTTTTCCCCGAATTGAAAGGCAAGCGGGTGCGTGGCCGGGTCGAGGGCAACAAGGTGGTGCCTTACTGGCCGCGCGGCGAGATTCTTGCCCAGGGCAGCAAGCTGCCAGCCAGGACGCTGGCTTACGTGGATGATCCCATCGAACTGTTCTTCCTGCAGGTTCAGGGTTCTGGGCGGATTCGCCTGCCCGACGGCAGCCTGATGCGCGTGAACTATGCGGATCAGAACGGCCATCCTTATCGTTCGATTGGTCGGGTACTTGTCGAGCGCGGTGACCTCAAGCTGGAAGAGGCTTCGATGCAGGGCATACAGGCTTGGGCAAGGGCCAATCCGGCACGTCTGAATGAGTTGTTGAACGCCAATCCGAGCTACGTCTTTTTCCGTGAAATGCCGGCCAGCGACGATGGCCCGCAGGGGGCGTTGGGCGTGCCGTTGACGGCTGAGCGCAGCATTGCCATTGATCCTCGTTCGGTGCCTTTGGGGGCGCCGGTGTTCCTGGCAACGACCCGGCCCAATTCGACGCAAGCCATGAATCGTCTGGTCATGGCTCAGGATACCGGCGGTGCGATCAAGGGGGCGGTGCGCGCCGATTTCTTCTGGGGCTTTGGTAAAGAGGCCGGCGCACTGGCGGGGCGCATGAAACAAAATGGCCGGATGTGGGTGTTGTTACCCAAGGGATACAGCCCGAACTGATCTTCGCGCACGATACCGGGGCATCGCTTGCATTGATGCACGGTAATGGTGCTGTATATATTGGTGCATTATTTTCCACTGCACTGATTTGAAACGATTTTTGCGCACTGGAATGGTGCTTGCTTTTCCTGCTCCAAAATTTCATTTGGGGAAGTCTGATGGAAAGCTATCAATCCGGCAGCAATGTATTGTTCATCTTGTTGGGCGGCATCATGGTGTTGGCCATGCACGCAGGCTTTGCCTTTCTTGAGGTAGGCACGGTCCGCAAGAAAAATCAGGTCAATGCGCTGGTCAAGATTTTGACCGACTTCAGCATGTCGACCATTGCTTATTTCTTTATCGGCTACAGCATCGCCTACGGCATCAACTTCTTCTCCGGTGTCGAAACCCTGATGGAGAAGAATGGTTATGAACTGACCAAGTTCTTCTTTCTACTGACTTTTGCCGCGGCAATCCCGGCGATCATCTCCGGTGGAATTGCCGAGCGCGCCAAGTTTTACCCGCAATTGATGGCCACTTTTCTGCTGGTCGGTTTCGTCTATCCCTTTTTTGAAGGAATCGCCTGGAATCAGGCTTTCGGTGTTCAGGCCTGGCTGAAGGCAACTTTTGGTGCAGAGTTCCACGACTTTGCCGGCTCCGTTGTGGTGCATGCAATGGGTGGCTGGATTGCGCTGCCGGCTGTGCTCCTGCTTGGTGCGCGTTATGGCCGTTACACCAAGGATGGGCGTATTTCGGCACATCCACCTTCATCCATCCCGTTTCTTGCGTTGGGCGCGTGGATTCTCACCGTGGGTTGGTTCGGTTTCAATGTCATGAGCGCGCAGACCATTGAAAACATTTCCGGTCTGGTCGCCATTAATTCCCTGATGGCGATGGTCGGTGGCACCCTGGCCGCTTTGGTCTTCGGCAAAAACGATCCGGGTTTCGTGCATAACGGCCCCTTGGCCGGCCTGGTGGCTGTCTGTGCCGGTTCAGACCTCATGCACCCGATGGGGGCGTTGGTGGTTGGCGCTGTTGCCGGCGCACTGTTTGTCATCATGTTCACCTTGACCCAGAATCGCTGGAAAATCGACGACGTACTCGGCGTCTGGCCGCTCCATGGCCTGTGCGGTGCCTGGGGTGGAATCGCTGCCGGGATCTTTGGTAGCCAGACGCTGGGTGGTGCCGGCGGCGTATCTTTCATGTCGCAGTTGATCATGACCTCGTTGGCCATTGTTGTGGCACTGGCCGGCGGTTTTGCGGTATACGGCCTGCTCAAGCGGGTTTTCGGCTTGCGCCTCGATCAGGAAGACGAATATCAGGGAGCTGACCTGAGCATCCACCAAATTACCGCAACGCCGGAGCGCGAACCGAGCTGGTAATGATTGCGGAAAATAAAGTCCATCGAAATCATGTGGCAACTAAGTCCGGCAAGTGCTATTGGCGGACTTAGCACTATCTGGACATCTACTTCTCGGCCAAAGTTGTCGCTGACACCATAAAAATAGAAGTCAGTAAACGGTCGAGTTCCGGACGTTCCCGTCGATAAGCTGTATGGGTCTATTGAGTTCGGCGAACTGCCGATTGAAATCCTCCGCGACCGGCACGGCACTGTCGAGCCGTAGCTGATTCCCAAGCACCAGACCCGCTGGACGGGTTTCGACTACAAGATTCTGTCGCACTGCCCGCGGCATGACGGTCCGTGAGATCCACGGATAGCCGTTATGTCTATTTCCTGATCGGCCCGATGGTTGATCATCACATTACAACCATTCTTAAATGATCTTCGTGCTCAAGCGTTTTGCTACTGTCTTGTGCCGCCTCGTTCGACAAAAAACAGAAACAAACGGAAGACCGCGACACTGAAAATGGAAGTCAGCAGCACGGTGATCCAGGACAAATCTGGAAAAAGGTAAGCACCCAAAGCAGAAAGAATCAGGAAGATGAAGACCAGAAACACGGGTTGATGTCCTTCCGGTGTATTGATCAGGGGCGCGCGTTGCCCGTGAGTGTTTCATATTTCGTCCAGAGCTGCTCTTCCGACTCGGCATGGGCCGGATCTTTCGGAATACAGTCTACCGGACAGACTTGAACACACTGCGGTTGATCATAGTGGCCGACACATTCGGTACACTTCCCCGCGTCGATTTCATAGATCTCGGCACCTTGCGAAATGGCCTCATTCGGGCATTCCGGTTCGCACACATCACAATTGATACATTCTTCAGTAATCATTAACGCCATGGCAGTTCTCCTTTTAAATTTCAGTCTTTAAACACATAACTCAAGAACACATTCAGTGTCCCGGCACGCAAATCTCCCGCCGCAAAACAGCACCCGTGGTTCGCCAGATCAACATAAAAACCAGGGCGCTCAGCAGGGCAAGCAAGCCACCGCCAATCCAGAGGAACATGCCTTGTCCTGTTGTTTTGGCCATGAGAAAGCTGGCAATCGTCATGGCGGCCAGCGGGAAGGAATAAGCCCACCAGGACAGAAAAAACTGGATACGCCGGAAGTGATGGAATTGACACAAGAGCAGCAGGGTGAACACCATGGCGATGGAATACAGAATGCGCCCAAAGGCATCCACTCCGCCCGTCAGGTTAACCCACGAGACAAAACCAACGGCCGGCGGGGCAATAAAAATGAATAAAGTTGGCATCAACCGCTCTGGCAGAGCGGTGTGAAAGATCAGTCGATAGAAAATACTGGCCGTCAGCACTGGCCAGAAGAACAGGCCAAGACTGAAGAAAAACCAGGAAATTTCCGGAATGCCATGTTGCATGCCGGGAATCGGGATCAGAATGTTGCCGACCACCGGAATGAACCAGGCCGGATTCAAATGGGCGATTTCATACTTGTCATGATGCATCCACGAAGACAGTACATAGAAGGTCAGGCCAAGATGGAGTGGCGCACCGATCACCCATAACCAGTAGGAAAACTCCGGTGCGGTTTGCATGAACGCAATGGAGAGAAGAATTAGGCTGATTGAGAGGGTTGGGACAAAGGCCTGTTTCACCGGATGAGTCACTTCTGCCAGCACATCTTCCGGATAGTTGATGATTTTTCGGGCGTAGATAAAGAGCAGTAGGAAAAACCAGATACTGGTCAGGGCAAGCAGGACGGAGCTGATACAAAACCCCGAGTCAAGAAAGTGCTCGGCCCGATTCCAGGCAATCGACAGGCCGGACAAGCCCATCACCGTGGAAAACCACGACACGGGAAAATATTTGAGGCGGGGGGGATTTTGTTCCACAGGGTTTTGGCTCATCGCTTCATGAATCAGTAGTCAAGATTTAACCAAGATACGCATTTCCGGTAGCCGGAAATCAAAAGCACTGTCCTCATACTTCGGTGGCCCCATCACTTTCGGATTATTCGACAAGCCGTAACCCTCTATCGGGAAGATGCTCAGGTGCAGCTTGAGTATTGGTTCAGTGGGCATGGTCATGACATGGGTGATGGCTTTGTGGCGGAAAACGCTCCAGCGCATTGGCGAGAAAGGCGGCTATCGCCTGATCCGGGATATCCTCGACGGTGATGACGGGCAGGATGCCGCTCTGTATCAAGCGGCGATAAAGCCCGGACCCCATGCCCCCGCTGATCAGGACGTTGATCCCGGCGAGAGGTTCAGGCCAGACGTCTTGTTGCGCGTGCAGGGGCATCTTGATGGGAAGCTCCAGCAGTTGCTTGCCCTTCACGCTGCCCTGCTCGATGTCGTACACCCAGAACCTGTGGCATTTGCCGGCGTGACCGGTGATGTTGCGGGAGTTCTGGCTAGTCACGGCAATGTACATAAGTAAATCCTAATGCAAAATAAAAGTACGCCCAAGTGCCATCATTCGCCAGATTGCCAGTGCCAGAAAAAGCAGTGTGGCGGGCGTGGATAACAAAAGACGCAGAACCCGGTTGTGCGGAATGAAGCCGACCCCGCGCACGAAGCCAGCACTCATCGCGGCGAAAAGCAGCGTGGCAAGCGGATGATCAGCCCGACCGGCCGGATCAGTGGCGATGCTCGGCAGGATGGTCATGACCATGAGAATGGCCATCGCGATTAGCAATGGCAGCCAGCCGACACCGGCCAACAGCTTGGGATCGCACTCAGTGCTGGTCGTGTTCATTGCCTCGCGCGCCAGCTCGGGCGGCCTCGTTTTCACCCCAAAGGGCATTCAGGATGGCCAGCAGCACGGCAAAACCGATACCGAGAACCCAGGCGAAGTACCACATGATGTTTTCCTTTCAGGTCTTGTCGAACTCGTCGGCGCCGATGATCAGGCGGCTATCCGAGAGATATTGATGCGGTGGCACTTCAAGGTTGGTTGGTGCCGGCTTGTTCTTGAAGACACGGCCGGCTAAATCGAAGGTCGAGCCGTGGCAGGGGCAGAGAAAGCCCCCAGGCCAATCGGCACCCAACGCCGCCTCGCCCGGGGTAAAAGCGGCTGAAGGTGAACAGCCGAGGTGGGTACAGATGCCGACAGCGACCAGCAATGCCGGTGTGCGTGACCGGGTTTCATTGCGGGCATAGGCCGGTTGTTGCGGTTTTTCCGATGTCGGGTCGGCGAGCATTGGCTCGGCTTTTTTCAGCGCGGCCAGCATTTCCGGTGTGCGATTGAGAATCCAGACCGGCTTGCCTCGCCATTCGACGACCATCATTTCGCCCGGCTGCAGTTTCCCGATATCGACTTCGACCGGCGCCCCGGCCGCCTTGGCCCGATCCGACGGCGTCAGGCTGGCAATGAAGGGGATCACGGTAGTGGCGCCCAGCACGCCCCCGGCAGCCACCGTTGCCATCAGCCAATGGCGGCGGGCAGAACTGTCACAGGCGGTAAAGGACGGACCCTGGCAGGCATATTCGGACATGGCATTCTCCTCAGTAAGCCGCATGTTCGTTTTCGCGGATGTAGGCGGCGGTCACCTTGCCGGCCATGACCTTGTAGGCCCAACTGGTGTAGGCAATGATGATGGGCATGAAGATCACCGTCGCCCAGAGCATGATGTTCAGCGTCAGTTGGCTGGAAACGCTGTCCCAGACCGTCAGGCTGGCGCGAGGATCAGACGACGAAGGCATGATGAACGGGAACAGCGAAGCCCCTGCTGTGCCGATGATGCCGAGAATGGCGAACGAGGAGGCGACGAAGGCAGCAAGTGTCGTCCCTTGCGCTGCCAGCAGCATGGCGATCAGGATGCCGGCGTAGGCGATGGCTGGAAGCGCCATCGTTGCCGGGTAGCGTTCGTAATTGGCAAGCCAGGCACCCGCCTGCCGGACAACGGTTTTGTCAAGCGGATTGGGCAAGGATTCCGGGGTCACCGCAGACGTAATGGTGTAACCATCGATGCCCTGCCACAGCCAGAGGCCTGCCACAGAGAACGAGAGCAACAGCAGGCCGCCGAAAAGCATCATGGCGGTGCGGCTGCGGGCGTAGACCGCGCCATCTGTACGGTGCATCAGATAAATCGCACCGTGGAAAGTGATCATCGCCGTAGACACCACGCCACACAGCAGGGCAAAGGGATTGAGCAGCGCCCAGAACGTGCCGGTGTAGGTGGACATCAAATTGTCGGCAAACTGGAAGGGCACGCCGAGAAAAAGATTGCCGAAGGCAACGCCGAAGATCAGCGGCGGCACGGCGCCCCCGATAAAGAGGCCCCAGTCCCAGGTATTGCGCCAGGTCGGGTTGTCGATCTTGCTGCGGTAGTCAAAGCCGACCGGGCGGAAAAAGAGTGCCCAGAGCACCGCCAGCATCGCCCAGTAAAAACCTGAGAAAGCAGTGGCATAAACCAGCGGCCAGGCCGCGAAGATGGCGCCGCCACCGGTGATGAACCAGACCTGGTTGCCGTCCCAGTGCGGGCCGACGGTATTGATGACGATCCTGCGTTCGACATCGTCGCGACCGACGAAGGGAAGCAAGGTTCCGACGCCCATGTCGTGGCCGTCCATGATCGCGAAGCCGATGAGCAGGACGCCCACCAGCAGCCACCAGATGATTTTCAGGCTTGGATAGTCAAGCATGTTCTTTCCTTGTGAGTCGAGGTTGGGGCGTGCTGCTCATTGGGCATCGGCGATGGCAAGCTTGAGCAACTTGCGGAACTGGGTTTCGGAAATGGCCGCCTGAATGCGGTTGACCGTGGCGATCTGCGCTTCTGTCGCTTCGCGTTTCAGTTGCACCAGTTCATCCAGCCGGGATTTGATGTCGGTCACGCTTTGGCGCTGATAGAGAACGTCGCTGGCGATCGCCTGTTCGAGCTTTTCCGCCTTTTGCAGACGGGACATGACTTGCAGCGGTGCTTCGGCCATCAGCTCGCGGACCAGTTGCTTTTGCGCTTCATTGAGGCCCAGTTTGCCGGCCTGGCCATTGGCCGTGCGCAGGATATGCGGCAGGTTGGCTGGCAGAATCAAGGCGTAATCGACGGTCTCCGCTTTCATGTGCACCTCGTGCGGTGCTTCGGCCAGGGACGGGGCGGCGTTGAGTGCGAACAGGACCAACAGGGTGGTGAATCGGGTTTTCATTGTGTTTCCTCAGGCGTGAGCGTATTCGTTGTCATAGCGGCCAGTACCGAGACTGCCCGGCCCCAGCTTGGCGAACTTGACCATCAGGTACATCTCGACGATCAGGAGGATGGTGTAAAAGCCGATGAAGCCGGCCAGCGAGCCGTACAGGCTGTTCACCGACAGCGTCGACACGGACATATGGGTAGGCAGCACGCCGTAGATGGTCCAGGGCTGCCGACCGTACTCGGCTACGAACCAGCCCAGTTCGCAGGACAGCCAGGGAACCGGCAGCATCCACAGGGCGGAACGCAGGAGCCAGGGTTTGTCGGCGAAATTGCCTTTCAGTGAGTAGACCAGTGCCGCGCCGAACAGGCCGAGCATCAGAAAGCCGAAGGCGACCATCAGGCGGAAGCTCCAGAACAGCGGCGCGACCCGCGGAATGGTGTCGGCGACTGCCTTTTCGAGAATTTCCGGGGTGACCTGACGGACATCGACCAGGTATTTTTTGAGCAGCAGGCCAAAGCCGAGGTCGGCCTTGTGCTCCTCGAATTCGGCCTTCATCGCGGCGTCGGCCGGGTTCTTGCGCAGCGCTTCGAGGGCAACAACGGCTTCCATGCCGGACAGGATGCGCTCACGGTTTTTCTCGCGAATCTCCTTGATGCCGGGAATCTGCTTGTCCAGCGAACGGGTACCGATGATGCCCATGACCCACGGAATCTCGATGGCAAAGTCGTTCTTCATCTCTTTTTCGTTGGGAATGGCGATCAGGTTGAAGCCGGCCGGTGCCGGTTCGGTCTCCCACATCGCTTCCATCGCAGCCAGCTTGGTCTGCTGGGCTTCGCCGACGGTGTAGCCGGATTCGTCGCCGAGGACGATGACCGAGCAGATTGAGGCAAAGCCGAAGGCGGCGGCAATGCGGAAGCTTTTCTTGGCAAATTCGACGTCGCGACCGCGCAACAGGTAGAAGGCCGAGATCGACAGGACGAACATGGCGCCGGTGACATAGCCGGCGGATACGGTATGGACGAACTTGGCCTGGGCATCCGGATTGAACAGCACGGCCCAGAAGTCGACCATTTCCATGCGCATCGTCACGTAGCTGAATTCGGCGCCGACCGGGTTCTGCATCCAGCCATTGGCGATCAGTATCCACAGGGCCGAGAGATTGGTGCCGACGGCCATGAGGATGGTCACCAGCAGGTGCTGCCGGCGCGACAGGCGATCCCAGCCGAAGAAGAACAGGCCGATGAAGGTCGATTCGAGGAAGAAGGCCATCAGGCCCTCGATGGCCAGCGGCGCACCGAAAATGTCACCGACGTAGTGGGAGTAGTAGGCCCAGTTGGTGCCGAACTGGAACTCCATGGTGATACCGGTGGTCACGCCGAGCGCGAAGTTGATGCCGAAAAGCTTGCCCCAGAAGCAGGTCATGTCCTTGTAGATCGTTTTGCCGGTCATCACATAGACCGACTCCATGATGACCAGTATCCAGGTCATGCCGATGGTCAGCGGCACGAACAGGAAGTGATACATCGCGGTCACGGCGAACTGCAGGCGCGAGAGATCGACGAGTTGCTCACTGAGCATGGGGTTCTCCTGAATGAAGACGTTGGGTGGCCGCGCTTGCCGGTTGGGCCAGATGTTCGGCAAGGCGCTGACCATCCACCTCGACCCGGGCGTCGCGAATGAATGCCCACCACAGGCCAAAAATGATCAGTAACTTGATGATCACAATGGCGTAGATTTCTCGGCGGAGGCGGGTGTTTCCTTGTGACATCGGAAGCGAGGTTTGGATTAATATCAGTACTTGCTTATCAATCTTCGTGCCAGCCGATCCATGTTTATTTTTCCATTTAAAAACAATTGACTGAAAGCCCTGTGGCAAATTGCCGCAGGGCTTTCATGGCGGAAGCGATGGCAGTGTGGCAGTATTTGACAGTCCAAATTCATGCCATGGCAGACAAATGACAGTAGCCGCCAACGCCCCCGTCGAACTGGTGTCCTTTCTCGAATCGCTCAGCGAGCCGCATATCCTGTGCGACCGCGACTACCGGATTCTGGCCGCCAACAAGGCCTACCGCGACAAGTGGGAGGGCCAGCAGCGCATCGTCGGCCGCACCTGTTACGAGGTGTCGCACCGCTACAAGCTGCCCTGCGATCAGGCTGGCGAATCCTGCCCGCTACAGCGCAGCCTGCGTTCCGGCGAACGTGAGCGGGTTGTGCATCTGCACCACACGCCGCACGGCGAGCGTTTCGAGAACATCGAACTGTCACCGATCCGCGATGCCAGCGGCGAGATTGCCTATTTCATCGAAAAGATCGACCCGCTGCCGGTGCCGCGCACCGACGAACACGCCCGGGGACTGATCGGTCGCTCACCGACCTTCATGGCGATGATGGACATGGTGGCGCGCGTCGCGCCTTCCGATGCGGCCGTGCTGCTGCAGGGGGAGTCCGGCACCGGCAAGGAATTGGTGGCCAGTGCCATCCACCAGATGAGCCGGCGGGCCGAAAAACCCTTTGTCGCGGTCGACTGCTCCGGGCTGGCGGAAACCCTGTTCGAGAGCGAGTTGTTTGGCCACGAGCGCGGCGCCTTTACCGGTGCCGTCACGCGCAAGATCGGGCTGATCGAGGCTGCCTCGGGCGGCACGCTGTTTCTCGACGAAGTTGGCGACATTCCGCTGTCGATCCAGGTCAAGCTGCTGCGTCTGCTTGAAACCGGCACCTTCCGCCGCGTAGGATCGACCGAGGTTCAGCAGGCCGATATCCGGGTCGTTTCCGCCACCCACCGGCCGCTGGCCGAGATGGTCGAGGCCGGCAGCTTCCGTCAGGATCTGTTTTATCGCCTCAACGTCTTCCCCGTCTTTTTGCCGCCGCTGCGCGAACGCCGCGACGACATCGCCGTACTGGCGGAAGCCTTGCTGCCGCGCGTCAGCAACGGCCGCAAGCTGCGTCTGAGTGACGAAGCGATCCGCTGGCTGCGCGATTACAGCTTCCCCGGCAATGTCCGCGAGTTGCGCAACCTGCTGGAACGCGCTTGCCTGCTCTGCGACAGCGACGACATCGACTTGCGCCATCTTCCGGCCGGCGCGGCGGCCCCCCTGCTGCGGTCAACGCCGATAAGTGCCCAAAACCGCAAGTCCGCCGGCAAACTCAGCGACCGCGAGCTGGCCGACATTGCCGCCGGCTTTCCCGGCAGCCGCAAGGAACTGGCGCGCCATCTGGGCATGTCGGAGCGTACGCTTTACCGGCGCCTCGGCCGACACGAAAACAGCAGCGACGCGTAACCGGGCTTATACCGCTAAGTGCGCGTCAGCCGGGCCCCCAACCAAGTGATGAAGGTCGCGGCAGCTGGCAGCAACACGGCGATCAAGGGGCTGTCGAGGCGTTCCGGCATCAGCAGTAGCAGGATGCCGAGACCGAGCATCATCAGCCCGGAGAGCAGCTTGAGCAGGCGCCCCTCGCGCTCGCTCAGCTTGCGCGCCCCAAGCGTGCGGACAAAGCCAATGACGATCAGCAACAGCGGCAGCACGTAGATCAGGTTGTACAGCGCCAGATAGAGGTAATGCGTGGCGGGATCATTTTCGCGCAGGGTCAGCACACGGGTGAACACCATCGGGAAACCGGCCGTGCACAGCAATTCATAAAAGTTGGCGGCAATCGCCAGCAGCACGGTCGAGGCCAGCATGGCCGGCAGACTGTCGGCCTGCATCAGCGTCCTTACCCGCTGGAAGAGGCCCGCCTTGCCGCGCTCGCTGATTGACAGCGACACACCCTGCTTGAAAGCGAAGAAGTCCTTGATATTGATCCCCGCCACCGTCAGGGCCAGCAGGCCGGCTGCGGCGGTGATCCACGGCAGGCTGCCGACGACGAGGAAAAGATTGAGCCAGGCCGCCATGAACGCGAAATACATGAGTCCGGAAACGCTGACGAAAACCCCACCAATAAGCAGCATCCGCCGGCGTTGGTGCTGATGGGCAAGCAGCGAGAGCAGGAAGAGCAGGACGAAAAATGCGCAGGGATTGAAGGCATCCAGCCCGGCGAGCAGCACGGTGAGCACCGGCAGCGAGAGTGCCGCCGGATCGAGCTCGCCCAGCAACGGCAAGGCGATACGTGAAGGTGTCGCCACCCCGGCCGGTGCCGGTTCGCCCGACTCGCAGGCCCGCAGGCGCCCGATCAAAGCTTCCCGGCCAGCGGCGTTGTCATCCCAGCCAACCGCCATTTGCCCGCAATAAATCAGGGTTGGCACCGCCTGCGCCGTGCCGCCCAGCGCCTCGGCGCGAGCCACAAAGCGCTGCAGGTTATCCGGCGAACGGGTGATCTCCCGCGTTTCGACCCGCAGCCAGGGGTTCTCTTTCGCCATCGCCTCGATCTGCGGCAAGGCCTCCAGGCAATGCGGGCACTTCAAGGACCAATACACCTCCAGCACCACCTCGGCACGTAGCGTAGCGGCAAAGCAGATCAACCCAATAAAGAGGAGAAATCGACGCATGATCCAAACGCCTTGTTTTTCGAGTTTACTTCAGTCTAGCCCCGGCTGGAAAAATTGCGACCAGTGCGATGCCAGACAAAAAAATGGCGGGGACGAGCCCCGCCAAAAAAGTCACGCAAGGAAGTGACTAAGAACGGAAAATCAGTGGTGTTCGTCGACCTCCTCCCAGCCGGTGATCATCGCCTTGATGTGGGCGAAGATGGTGTGGCCGGTGGTGGTGAGGTAGACGTGGATGAAGAAGAAGGCAGTGATCATGTAGGCGCCGAGCACGTGCAGGGTAGCGACCCATTCCAGCGACAGGTTCTGGTCGATGCCGAGCTGCTCCCAGTCACCGTAGAACAGGTAGAAAATGCCGGTGCCCCAGATCAGCGGCGAGATGAAGGCGAGTAGCGCGAGGTAGGCCAAGCGTTGCAGCGGGTTGTGCTTCTGCACCACGGTCTTTTTGAAGGGATGCGGCGAGTTGGTGAATATGCCGATGGTGTAATACTTGATCATCGCGCCGACATTCTTGATCGATGGCAGGTATTGCCGCCATTCGCCGGTGGTGAATTGCCAGAAGATGGTGAAGGCCCACAGCGTCAGCAGCGTCCAGGCCGCCAGGGTATGCAACTGCACCGCTTTCTGGAAGCCGATCAAGGTGTAGCTGCCGTGCACTTCAAAGCCGGTGATCATCATGACGATGATCAACAGCGCCTGCGACCAATGCCAGAATCGTTCGTAACGCTTGTAGATATAGATGCGTTCGCTCATTTTGCCTTCTCCTTGCGACGGGTGGCGAAGCGGATGCCGCCGTGCAGCAGGCCGCCGCCGATGGCGCCGGCAATCATCAGACCACCGAGCAGATCGACCCAGTCCTTGGTATCGCGGCCGGGCAGGTAAATATCGGTGATCGCCGCCAGCCGGCCATCGGTCGCGCGGGTGTGGCACTCCTGACAGGGCACGGCCTTTTCTTTGGGCGCGACCATGTGGGTGATGAACCAGTTCATCCGTGTTTCGATGAAGCCGAACTCACCGCTGTAGGGCAGCCCTGCGGTTTCCATGCCGGACTTGATCGACTTGGCGTAGTCGTAGTGCTTCCAGAAAGCGGTATCGTCGTCGCCCCACACGTGGTTTACCACCAGCGTCTTGTTGACCTTGTCGTAGGGCTGCTTGCCATGCATCACCTTGAACGGCCAGATGCGGGCGTTCGGGTCGCTGGCCGAGCCTTCGATGCGGTTCATTTCGAGCACCTTGGTGTCGTCGAACTTGTCGGTGATCGCCATCTGTTGAACGACGCCGTTGTACCACTTGTATTCGGGGCGGACGTTTTCGCCGAGCTTGAAATCACCCTTGGCTGCGGAATAGGTCAGGTGGCCGTGGTCATCCTTGATGAACAGCGGCTTGCCGTCGGCATCCTTCTTTCCGGCGGTTGACCAGTCCCAGAGCATCTTTGTGGCGACACCGCCGCGGGCGTACTCGGGAATATGGCAGGTCTGGCAGGCCACCTTGTTGGCGTGGTTGTTGATCTTCGCTTCCTTGTGCGGCTTGGCACCATGACAGGATTCGCACGTCGCCCGGTTGTGGTCGTCCTTGGGCAGGTCCATGCCATGGCTGTCCTTGGCCGTCGGCGCATAGCGGCTGCCGGAAGGCTGGTGCGCGTTGAAGGTGTGGCAGTCAGAGCAGGCCATGTTGGCGCCGTCCGAAGCCATGTGCACATCGAGTTCGCGCTTGGGCTTGAGCAGCGAGGAATCGAGGTCGCCGTGTTTGACCGCATCGCCGCCACCACCGTTGAAATGGCAGTTACCGCAATTCTTGCGGCCAGGACTGCCAACGTGCTGCGCGATTTTGGTCAGGTCCGGCGCCTTGAACTGCTTCTTGCCCGGCGGGCCTTCCATCGGCTCGAACTCGCGGTCGATATAGAGCGGGTGACCTGCATCGGTGCCGAACTTGCGGTAGGTGCCGGTGGTGTCATGGCAGGCCAGGCAGTCGACATTGCTCTGATCGGCAAAGTCGAAGTTCTTGTCCTTCCAGCCGTAGCCGGCGTGGCAACTGGTACAGCGCGCTTCGTTGGATGTAATTGAGCCGCAGAAATTGTTGGCGGCGTGCTGCTTGCCCAGTTTCTTACCGGTCTTGGTGTTGGTTGCTTCCCAAGTCCAGTGGATGCTCTTCATCACCTGATGGCCGGCCTTGTTATGGCAGGTGAGGCAGGCCTTGGTCACCTCCGGGCCGGAGGTGAACGGACCCTTGAGGGCTTCAAGCTGACTGTGGTCGGCGGTCGACTTTTCCTTGGCCGACGGCGGTACGGCAGGTGCCACAACCCCTGATACGGGCGGTGGTGACGCCTGCGCGGCCAGACTGACCGCGACAACCATGCACCCCCCGGTGAACATTCGCCACATTTTTTTGTACATAAGGCCTCCTTGCATATTAGAGACCTCTAATCAATTACCATGCCACCCAGAGAAAATTGCCTAATTCCGCTACCTGCAACGATTTGGCAATAATTAAACTACATATGGCAGCGTCGCCGCTGCCAATATCACTACACGCTGGCAGTATTGGCACACCACTCAGCCCGACAGACAACTGCGGTGAACACGGAAAACCATCGAGAATCCGGTATCCTGAAATCATTCAGCAAGAAGGTAAAACCTGGCGATCTCGCGGTGCTGGGTTAGGGAGATGTGGATCTGCGGCCAACCGTAAAAGCATCCGAAAACAGGCCATCGACCAAATCGGTCTTAGAGTTCGTCGGCGCGTAAGCCCTCGAGTGCGTCGACCAGCCACCAAGCACCGCTGAAATCCTCATCGCGGGTATAGCGTTATGACTTACCAAAAATCGCAGGCCGGCACGGAGTTCAGCCTGCAGGCCGTTGCGTGAATCCTCGATGGCGAGTACGCATCCGACGGACTATTTTTTTCCTGCCTCAGTAATCGGGAATTTGGCCGAGGATTTGTCTGGAGAAAACGGCGATTCAGGTCTCCGTTTTCTTTTATCCTGAAAAAGCTGGGCGGAAATATCCGAAGCATTTCATGTATCCCCGGTTTTTTTGCATAAAATGTCCCCGACCATGACTTTTCGCCCCAACCTGAACAGCCTGACCACACGCATCATTTTGCTGGGTGTGATGTTTCTCATCGTTGGGGCGCTGGGAAGGCTTTTTTTCCTGACGGATTATCTGCGGGAAGATCTGACCGAACTGACGGCTTCCCAATTGAGTACCATGGCAAATTATGTCGCGCAGGATGTGGACCGCGATATTGTGGCCCGGCGGGACTTTTTGCAGCATGTTGTTGAGCGTCTGCCGCTGCGCTTGCTGGGCAAACCACTGGAATTGCAGGAATGGCTGGGAGAGCGACAGGCCATCAATCCGCTATTCTCCCTGGGTATGTTCGTGCTTGATCCACGCGGCGTTGTGCTGGCCGATTTCCCGGTATTGCCGGATCGTTCTGGTGCTTCTTATGCAGACCGCGATTACTTTCAGCAAGCCATGCGCGGCGAGTTTGCGATTGGCCGGGCGATTGTTGGACGCTATGCCAAGGTTCCCGTACTGCCCATGGCCATGCCCTTGCGTGACAGTGCCGGTAAGGTACAGGCGGTTCTGGTCGGCATTTCCGCCTTGCAATCCCCGAATTTCATGGAAGCTTTATACGCCACCCGAATTGGCAATACCGGCGGGCTATTGCTGATTTCTCCACGCGACAGGCTCTTCGTGGGGGCTTCCGATCCCAGCATGATCCTAAGGGAAACGCCGCCGGAAGGGGTGAACCTGTTGCATGACGAAGTAATGAAAGGCCGCCGGGTGCCCGGCATAACGATTAATGCGCGTGGCGTCGAAGAACTGGCGGCCGCGGCCTCGGTGCCGAGCAGTGGCTGGTTTGTTGTGGCTCGTCTGCCAACCAGTGAGGCATTTGCACCGGTTGCCCGTTTATATGGTTTTGTATTGAAAAACACGGCAGTCATCCTGCCCATTTTCTTTTTCGTCATGTTCTTCACGATGCGCCATCTCATGCGCCCCTTGATGAATGCTGCCCGGCACGCCGATCGCATGACGCAAGGCGAAATGCCATTGGAGCCGCTGCCGGTAGTGCGTAACGATGAAGTGGGGCATTTGACGGCAGCATTCAACCGGGTTCTCTCAAAGTTGCTGGAAAGTCGTGCCGAACTGGACCACCTTGCCCATCATGACATGCTCACCGCTTTGCCCAATCGACAGCTACTGGCCGACCGGATGAAACAAGCACTGGTCCGCGCGCAGCGCAAGCATGGCAAGGTCGCGGTATTGTTCCTTGATCTGGATGGATTCAAGCCGATCAACGACAGCCTCGGCCATGAAGCGGGCGATATTGCCTTGCGTGAAGTGGCGGATCGCTTGAGCGCAGCCATTCGTCGGGAGGACACGCTGGCTCGGGTCGGCGGCGATGAATTCGTCGTTTTGCTGTCTGATTTGGGCGATCGGGCGCGGGAATCGGCGGAGTTTGTTGCCAACAAATGTCTGGCAGTCTTCCGCCAACCTTTCGTGATCCGGGGCCAGGATTGCCGTTTGGGTACCTCAATCGGTATCGCCATCGGCAACGGTGAGTGTTCCACCGATAAATTGCTGATCGCCGCCGATCAGGCAATGTACCAAGCGAAAGACGCCGGTCGTGGTCAGTTTTGCTGGGCACAGGAATGCCTGCTTTGCACGGATGGCGATAACGCCAGGTGCGATATTCACTGAGGGTTGTTCTGAGTCCGCGCTGAAACTGAGCGATTGGCGACAACGAACTCGTTGTGATTAACCAACTTGATGGCTGGTATCGTGATTGGGTGAGTCGCGTTCTAGTTGGTTGCTGCTTTTCGGCGAGGCTGTGTGGAAACGCTCGGAAACTTTGGGTGCTACAGATCGGAGGCAGGAATTTTGCCCGCCAATTTCGGGTTTGCCGGTTGGCATTCTGAATAGGAAGGGCAAAAAGGCCTGGTTAGGCCTGCATGGCTGCCTTTAGATCTGCAACGCCGATGATCTTCATGACTCGTTTCAGATTGTAGGCAAGGACATGCAGGCTCATTTCGGTACTGACCCGATCCAGGGTCCGGGTCAGGAAATGGGTGGCACCCATCCAATCCTTCAGCGTGCCGAATGGATGCTCAACAGTCTGTCGTCGCGTCCGCATGGCTTCGGGTTTCTTATCGAGGCGTTTCTGCATCGCTTCCAGGCTAGATTCATATTCCCCGCGAGCAACGCGCCGATAGGGGCTCGGCGTACATTTCTCCTTCATCGCGCAGCGTGGGCAATCGGAGCTCCAGTATTTATGGATCAGTGCGCCACGTTCAACGGTTGAGAAACGCCAGATCAGTCGGCTGCCGGCCGGACACTGATACTCACCAGTCTCTGGCTCGAAGACGAAATCCTCCTTATCGAATCGGCCATTTGCTTTGGCCAAGGAAGTCATGGGCTTCGAAACAAACGGGGTGATTACCGTCGACAAACAGATCAATAATACGGGCCGGATTCTCTGCATCGATATACTCATCAAGTGATTCCGGTAGGAGCGTAATCTGCTGCCGATTGTCACCCTCAATGAGGCGCTTCATGCTAGCCTCAGAAAACCATTTGTCATGGATGGTCTAGCGCATCAACCCCGTTTGGACTACACACCGTCCGGATGTTTTCACACAGCCTCCAGCCAAAGCCGACTTAGGATCTCTGACCTGAATCGGACAGCCAGTCGCCGATTAGCTGCCGCTCAGCAACGCGTGGCGACTTTGCAATCTCCCTCGGTTTCAGAAGCTAAATCAGCCGGTGGATTGACAGGTGTCGAATCGCTGACTGCAACGGCGCTGTCGTAGGCACAACGAAGCGCACCACAATAAAGATGGCCCCAGTAAATTTCCGGGGCCATCGTGTTTGCAGCTGACTCAGCGAGGGGTCAAGTTACCGTCCAGTCGGCTACGCCGATTGCTGCTATCTGGAGGTTGCTGGCCAGGGCGAAGAAGTCGGTAATCGCGTACTGCACACCTGTTACGATGAGCGGATGATCCGGCTTGATCTGGCCGAAGACCATATCACCGAATTGCAGCAACTCGATGTCGCGAATCACAGTCTGTGCACCGCTGTAGCGGTTCGACACGACGATCTGCTGTGCTTCATTAACAGCAATCTGCCAGTCAGCGACGTGACCGAAGAACACCGCGAGATCGCTCCCCGCCCCACCATCCAGCACGTTGTTCCCGCTCCCGGCGACCAGCACATCGTTGCCGGCACCGCCCAATAGCTGGTCGTTACCGCCATCGCCCGACCAGCCGGTTTCCTTCAGCGTCCAGTCCTGGGCGAGCTTGAGCCGGCCAGCCGCATCCTTGATCTGGCCGCTGTTGTTCTCATGCCGCGCCAGGTA
>NZ_JAVBXX010000030.1 GCF_030824335.1 Azonexus sp. | reverse complement strand
GTCTGGGGCGGCACCGCCGATCCTGCACTGGTGCAGGCCGGTGTCACACATCTGAATCAGGGCGGCAGTTGGGGCGAAGCGCTGTTGTACCTGGCGCGCCACACCAACAACACGCAAGCGATCAGCGATGCGCAAGGCCGGCAGAAACTGGCCAAAGACTGGACGCTGAAGGAAAGCGGCTGGTCGGGCGAGGGCGGCAACGACCTGCTCAACGGCGGCGCCGGTAACGATGTGCTGGTGTCCGGCAGCGGCAACAACGTACTGGATGGCGGTGTCGGCACCGATCTGGCGGTCTTCTTCGGCCATGTCAGTGACTGGCAGATTGCCAACAGTGATGCGCAGCAGATTGTCGTGTCGAATCGCTACAGCGGTGCGCAGAACGTGATCCGCGATATCGACTTGCTGCAGTTCGGCGATACGATGTTCGGCCAGGTGAAAGCCGATCATCCGGTGGTGGTGACGGGCGTGCAGTACGCCATCACCGATTTCTTCACGGCGGCAACGCCAGCGCAGGTGGCGATGATAGGTGTGGCGGACTGGATGCTCAGCTAACTGCGTCTACTGCCCCCGAAAAGCGTGATGCGGCGGTATGCGCATCACGCTTTTGTACGATCTTGAGGACAAAAAGCAGCAAGGTGCCGATGAGCATGGCGCCAGCGGCCAGGTAGAGGCCGAGTGCGTAATCGCCTTGTTTTCCGGCGGCCAGCCAGCCGGTGATGGCCGGGCCAAGGATTTGCGCCGCACCGTAGGAAAGCGTCATCTTGCCCATCATTTTTGCTGGCCGTGTCGGGTAGTAGCGGCCGGCCATGGTCAGGACCAGGCTGACCATGCCGATGAAGGTGCTGCCAAAGAGCATGGCCCCGGCAATGGCCCCGAACAGGTTGCCGCTCAGCGGGAGCAAGATGCCGACAATCTGCAGCACGGCCGCCAGGATCAGTGCATTGAGTTCACCGGTCCGCCGGGTGACAAAATCCCAGACGATGCAGGCCGGTGCCGCTGATACACCGAGGACCAGGAAAATCAGCGTGCCGTTACCCGACAGACCGGGTAGTCGGTCGACGATGGCGACGATGAAGGTGGCGCTGACGACGTAGCCGATGCCGGCACAGAAATAGGCGGCCATGAAGAGGCGCATGAACAGCGGGGAAGGTGGGTTGTCCTCCATCTTTTGCCCGCTTTTGTTCAGCCCGCTGCGATCCGGTGCCGGTAGCCAGCGCAAGGCGGGAATGGCCAGCAGACAACCGATTGCGGTCAGGACAAACCACTGCTCGCGCCAGTCCAGCCAGTGATGCATGATTTCGACAGCGGCAGCGCAGCCGGCGATACCGAGTCCGATGCCGGCGAAGTGGATGCCCAATTCGCTGCGATGCTGGTGGCGAATCAGCCAGTTGAGGATCAGCCCGGTACCGAGCAACATGGCGGCAGCACTGCTCAGGCCAGCGACGAAGCGCGACAGCGCCCAAATGGTGACATCGTTGGTCATCCCCATGAGCAGCGTGCTGGCAATCGCCAGCAGCATGCCGACCCGGTACAGCCGGTCCTTGAGCACGAGATCGCTGATCAGTGACGCGATCACCGCACCGCTCAGGTAGCCGCCGTAATTGATCGCCGCCAGCCAGCCGGCATCGGCAATGCCCAGTCCGGCTTGCTGCTGCATCAGCGGCAGCAGCGGGGTGTAGGCAAAGCGGGCCACGCCGAGCGCCAGCAACAGGCTGAATATGCCCGCACTCAGTACCTTCAGGCGTTCTCTCTGGTCGTCCATCTTGTTTCCTTTTTATTGGTGTTGGAACAATAGACGCGCTAAGCTATCTCAACAATTGATTTATCAAGAACGAATCATTCTGTTTTGGAGATTATATGGAGCTGGTGGCGCTCAAGACTTTTCAAGCGGTGGTTGAAGAGGGGGGGATTCTGGCCGCATCGCGCAAGCTCAATACGGTGCAGTCCAATGTGACCGGGCGTATCCGCAAGCTGGAGGAAGAACTCGGCACCGAACTGTTTTTCCGCCAGGGGCGCGGTCTTCAATTGGCGCCTTCGGGGCGCGTCTTGCTCGACTACACGCGACGCATGCTGATGCTGGAACGGCAGACCGCGGCGGCGGTCCGGCAGGTGGGTGAAAGTAGTGGCGAGTTGCGCATCGGAGCGATGGAAACCTTCGCTGCGCTACATCTGCCGAAAGCCTTGAAAGCCGTGCGTGCCTTGCATCCGGGGATGGAGTTGCGGGTCTTTGCCGATACCAGTGCGGCGCTGGCCGACAAGGTGATTCATCACAAACTGGATTGCGCTTTCATTGCCGGGCCGGTCAGTCATCCAGCGCTGGTTTTTGAAGAATTGATCGTTGAGGAATTGGTCCAGGTTCATGCCGTCGGCAGCAATCCACTGCGGCAAGCGCTGATCCTGTTTCGCGAAGGCTGTGCTTACCGTGCACGGGCGCAGGCCTGGCAGCGTAGCCAGGGACATCCGGTGGCTGACGCCATGGAGTTCGGTACGCTGGAAGGCATCCTCGGTTGCGTGGCCGTTGGTCTGGGCTGGACGCTGATGCCACGACGAGTCGTCGAACAGTCGTTGCACGTCAACGATCTGGTGATAGAAACCGTGCCGCCTGAGATTGCCCACGTGCCCACCGGCATGATTTCCCTGCGCGAATCGCCGCGTCTGGCAGCGGTGACTACGCTGGCTGAGGCACTGGTTAGCGGTCAACCGTAGGTTTTGCCCGATTTACGCTTCGTTGTTGTGCAATCTGGGATCGGCAGCAATGATGGCATCGAGCGTGGCCAGTGCTTCATCGTAGGCAAAGTCTTCGATTTCCGTGCCCAAGCGTTCGGCCGAGCGGCCGGCAATGGCGACAAAGTCCGGTTTCAGGTGGTTGTAGGCTTCGATTGCGGCAATGTCGTCAGTGCTGATCAATTGGCGTAAAACGTGTAATTCTTCTGCCAGCTTTTCCAATCCTGCGGCGTCAGGAATATCCCGTGGCGAAATATTGGTCTTGGGCCTGAGCATCACCTTGCAGAATTCATTGAGATGAAGGGAAAAGTCACGGACCCGTGCTATTTGTTCATCGGTGCTGTGCTGGCTATCCAAGGCTTGTTCGATACGCTGGGCGCTGGCGGCGATTTTCTCAAGCCCCAGTGTGGCTGCCGTGCCTTTCAAGGTGTGGGCAAGCAGGCGGATTTGTTGCGTGTCATTGCGCAGGATGGCAGATGTCAGGACTTCGCCTTGATGGCAGTGGGTTTCAGCAAAGTTTTCGAGAAAATGCAGCAGTTTTTCCGGTTGGCCGAGGGTGGACCGCAATCCGTTCTTTTGGTTGAGCCCGGGGATCGTGGCAAAAATCGCATCAAGCGTGCTGTCGCTCACCGCCGCCGGGACTGGCCCGTTCACTGGCGGCCTCTGTTCTGTGCTTGGCGTTAGCGCACCGGGTAGTCGCTGGCTCAGGCACGCATAGAGAATATCCGGTTCCACCGGTTTGGCCAGGTGATCATCCATGCCGGCGGCCAGTGCAGTCTGGCGGTCTTCCTCGAAGGCATTGGCCGTCATGGCGATGATCGGTTTTGTCTGGTAGGCAGGCAGTTGGCGAATCTGCCGGGCGGCTTCCAATCCATCCATTTTCGGCATTTGCACGTCAAGCAGGATCAGTTCGTAGTCGGCGCAGGCGCTGGCCATGTCGAGGGCCTGCTGACCATCATTGGCGATATCGACTAACAGGCCAACGTCATGCAGCATGTCGAGGGCGACTTCCTGATTCAGCGGATTGTCTTCGGCCAGCAAGATGCGGTGTCCGGCCAGGCGCCGGCACAGCGTGTCACGATCCATGTGTGTGCTGCTGGGCAAGCGGGGGGGTGCGGCGCTTTCACTGCCCAACTGGTCATGGAAGCGTTCGAGTGCAACGAGCAGGGCCGAGGGGGTCATCGGTTTGGCGATGAAGCCGGCAAAGCCGTTCTCTTCCAGTGCTTCGCGTGGTGCGCCTAGTGTGCCGCTGACCAGGAAAGTGGTTGGGCGGTGTTTTAGCGGCAGTTGGCGCAACGCCTGACCAAAGGCAAAACCATCCATTTCCGGCATTTGCCAGTCAACGAGGATCAATTGGTAGGGATCGCCGGCTTGCTCGGCATCCTGAACGGCGTGCAGGGCTGTAATGGCCGAAGCTTGGCTATCCGGCCGCGCACCAAGTTCCTGCAGTGCCGAAGCCAGTGAGTTGCAGGCATCCTCAATGTCATCGATCACCAGCGCCCGGCTGCCCTCCGGCAAGACCAATTCGGTGCTGCGGCGTGCTGTGCCGGTCACTTTGCCCAGTGGAATTTCGATCCAGAAAGTGCTGCCTTTGCCCGGCGTGCTCCGCACGCCAAGGCGGCCGCCCATCAACTCGGCCAGGCGTTTGGAAATGGCCAGCCCGAGACCGGTGCCGCCATATTTCCGTGTTGTCGATGCGTCGGCCTGTTCGAACGCTGCAAACAGCCGGCCTTGTTGCTCGTCGTCCATGCCGATGCCGCTGTCTTGTACCTCGATGCGGGTCAGAATGCTGTCCGGACGATCTTCGATGATGCTGCCGCGCAACACGACACTACCTTGTTCGGTGAATTTGACCGCATTGCTCAGGAAATTGAGCAGCACCTGGCCGAGACGCAGACTGTCACCGTGCAGTATGGGTGGCAGGCTGGAAATATCGGCCACCAGTTCAAGGTTTTTCTCCTGCACTTTTTCTGCCAGCAAGGCGCAGGTGTTGCTCACCAGATGGTCGATATCGAAATCCACGGGTTCAAGCGAAAGTTTGCCCGCCTCGATTTTTGAAAAGTCGAGAATGTCGTTGATGATGCCGAGCAGGTGGTTCGCTGCGCCGGCAACCTTGTCGAGTTGCTGGCTTTGCCGTTGATCGCTGCAGTCGCGCCGCAGCATGTGCGTCAGACCGATGATGGCGTTCATCGGCGTGCGGATTTCGTGACTCATGTTAGCCAGGAAAGAACTCTTCGAACGGCTGGCTTTTTGCGCTGCATCGCGCGCTGCCGCGAGTTCGACTGTGCGTTCGGCAACCAGCTCTTCGAGGTGGTTGCGGTAGTTCTCGAGATCCTTTTCGACCTGTTTGCGTTCTGTAATATCGTTCCAGACGATGGCCAATTGTCGCCGTCCGCCCAACTCCAGCGGTTTGGCCGATACCCAGAAATAACGCAAGGAGCCATCCTTGCAGCGGTAGGTTTTTTCAAAGCTGGCACCACCTTGCGTCAGCGTTTTTTGCCGGTTTGCCTCGGCGGCCTGATAACCGGCCGGATCCGCCTGAATATCGAAAATGGTCAGTCGGGAGAATTCGTCCCGGCTATAGCCAAGGTGTTGGCATGCGGCATCGTTGAATTCGATAAAGGCCAAGGTTTCGCTGTTGACCAGCATCGTCCCGCTGTCGGCCTGGCCGACGATGCTGGAAAAAATTTCTTCGCGCTGGCGTAATTTGTGTTCTGCCGTGACATCGCGCCCCACGCCAAGGACGCCGCATAATTTTCCGTCTGTGTCGCGTACGGCAATCTTGTGGGTTTCGATCAGCTCGCGATGACCATCATGAAAAGTGCGCCATTCCCGGTTGCTGATCAATTGTTCGCTGCGTATGGCCAGCGCATCCAGTTCGCGATGGCTGGCGGCATCTTCTGGCGGAAAAATATCGAGGTCGTTGTGCCCGATCAGTTGCTCGGCAGGCCGCCCGGCGAAGGCTTCGAAGCGCGGATTGCAACGCAGGTAACGTCCTTCGCCATCCTTGAACCAGACCATGTCAGGCATGCTTTGCAATAGCAGGGTCAACTGCTGTTGTTCACGGTGTAGCTCGTTGACCGCAGCACGGCGTGCGTGATTGGCTGCGTCGAATGCCATGGCGGTGCTGGCCAGGTCTTTCAGGAAAAAACCTTTGACCTGTTTCAGTCGGCTCGTCTGGCCGGCTTCCAGCGCCTTGTTGTCGGCAATGGTATTGATGCTGTCGGAAATGTCGGACAGATAGCGCGCCGTAGTCCTGACAATGACCAGCCAAAGCAGCGACATGATCAAAAAACTGAAGAAGGCGGTCGATGCGGAGTTACGCAACTCGACCTGCAGCAATTGCTCTTCCTTGTCCATCCGTCGCTGGGTTGCTTGCAGGATGCCCTGTCTGACGTGGAACATGTGCATGGCAAAGTCGAAATAACTCAAATTTGCCGCTTCGACGTAATTCACCGCCAAGCGCGGATCGATGGCGACAATATCGGTGGCGGTGCTGGTCAGGCGGCGATATTCGAGGAATGTGTCGTGTGCTTTCTGGAACTCCGCTTCAAGTTCCGGGTAAGGATTTGCTGTGTGCAGTACCGTGAATCTGGCATTCATCTCAGCTAGCGTATCGATCAGTTGGCTATGGAAGCGATATGCCGTGGCTTCATCAATCTGCGCTGCCTGCGCTTGTTTGAGCAAATGCGCCAGCTTGACTTGCAGGTCGAGCATGTCGTGGGCCAGCCCACTGGCGCTGCCATTCATTTGCAGGTCAGTCGCCTGGGTTGCGGCGAACTGGCTATGCTGCTTGCCGAACTCGGAGAATTGATGCAAGCCAAACAGAAAGGCGGTGCCAATCCCAATGACCACCGGCAGGAAAAAAATCAGCAGGAACTGGGTATGGCGGCGCATCGCTTGGGCTACCTGAGTTTTGACCACAAGGCCGGTGGAATGCTGGCCACGTATTCATAGTTGTTCGGGCCGCGCTGGGCAAAAATCACTACTGTGCCTTCCGGTTTGACGAAAAAGCCGATCAGGTCAGCCAGATTGGGGGCGTGGGCCAGCAGGACACGGTTGGTGCCGGCGGCTACCGGCTCGCCAAGAATCTTTTTCAAGGCAGCCAGCCGGGGTTTCTTTTCTTCGCTGGTCATGTTGGCCGAATACATCAACGATTCGGTCACGGTGAATTTGTCGCCGAAAGCCAGGTTGGCCGACTCGCGCGTGCGGCACATCGGGCTGACCAGTAATTCACCGACCGGTATGCGGGCCGCCCGAATTTCCTTGCCGACTTCGCGCATCAACTGGCGTCCAGCGTCATTCAGCGGGCGTTGGGTATTGCAGTCGTTCAGATCGACCTTGGGAAATTGGTCGGGACGGCTGTTGTCTGTGTTGCCGTGACGGATGTAAAGCACAAAGCCGCCCTGGCGTAACTGTGCCAGTTGTTCTCGGGTGGCCATTTTTTCGACAAAAGGGCTGTCGACCGCAGTAACCGGGGTCTGGGCGAACAAACTGGCCGGCAGAAGGCAAAACATGATGGAGAGCAGGATGCGGCGTCGCATGGTTTTTCCTTCTTGGGCTCAGGGATGGTCGGCGTGTTTCAGGGCGATGTTTGCAAAATCGTCGATGCGCAGGAGAAAGACGTCAACGATGCGGGGATCAAAATGGCGTCCGCGACCCTCACGGATAATGTTCAGCGTCTGTTCCAGCGAAAAGGCTTCCTTGTAGTGTCGTTTGCAGATCAGGGCATCGAACACGTCAGCCAGCGCCATCAAGCGAGCGGATAGCGGAATGGCATCGCCCGCCAGATGGTGTGGATAACCGGAACCATCCCATTTTTCATGGTGCCCTCCGGCAATTTCGCGGGCGGTTTCCAGGAAGGCCAGTGAGTAGCGCTCTTCTTCCTGTACTTCAAGGCGGTTGCGCTCGGCAAGAACCCGGTCGATGGCTTCGGTCAAAGCCATTGCCCCGGTTTCGGCGTGGGTTTTCATGATTTCGAACTCATCCGGCGTCAGTCGGCCGGGCTTGAGCAGGATACGGTCGGGAATGCCAACCTTGCCGATGTCATGCAGCGGTGCAGCCTTGGCAATCAGGCGGCGTCGCACAGGCGTCAGTTGTTCGGCGAACTCGGGGTGACTGCTCAGGTCTTCCATCAGCAGTTCGATGTAACTGCGTGTGCGTACCAGATGATTGCCTGTTTCGTTGTCGCGTTTTTCCGCCAGCGTCGCCAGCGCGTGCAGGGTGATGTCCTTGATCAATTCGACTTCACGGGTACGCCGGGCGACACGGGCTTCGAGGATCTCGTTCTGGTTGGCCAGCAGGTCGCGCGCCGCCTTGAGTTCGAGCTGAGTGCGCACGCGGGCGAGCAAAATCGCTGGCCGGATGGGCTTGGTCACGTAATCGACTGCGCCGAGATGCAGTCCGCCGGCTTCGTCTTCATCGGCATCGAGTGCGGTGACGAAGATCACCGGAATATCCCGCGTCGCCGGGGCGGCACGCAGCTTTTCCAGCGTCTGATAACCATCCATGCCTGGCATCATGATGTCGAGCAAAATCAATTCCGGGCGCGGTTCGCTGCTTGCCACCTTGAGTGCTCGCTCGCCGGAGTTGGCCACGCGAACACGGAATTCCCCTTCGAGGATGCCACCGATGACGATCAGGTTGTCCTTGGTGTCGTCGACGACAAGGATGGTGGGACGACTATCCGCAGACATGGCAACTAACCTCCCTTAAGGTTTTGTTGTATTTTGTGTTTTTGTTTATTTGTTGCGATTTTATTATTCTAAGATTCGCCTCTACGAAAAGAAAGTGTTTTTTCCATGACGTTTGTGTTTGCATCTTATCTCGCTCAGGGCAAACCTTGGCTGATAGCAGGGTTTAAAATGTCGTGGTCCAATCGCTCTCCAATCAAGAGATAAAAACGTGCGTGCTTGGCTGTAGTATGTCTTTGGCGTGGCAAGGCGGTGGCGTCAGTCTGATTCGGAAAACAACTATATTGATCAGCATGAACAAGCAAACATCATTTTCTGAGCAGTGTTCTTCCCCGGCGGACGCCTCGTGCTGGTTTGTCGGGATACGTCAAGCTTCGCCCGGTGCTTGGCTGACCATTGTCCTGACCTTGCTGCTGCTGTTTGGCTTTTCTTTGCCGGCGACCCGGTTTTTTGCTTCACCGAACGATTACCTGCCCATGCATACCCTGCTGGAGTTGTTGTCCATCGTCGTGTCGTGCATGGTTTTTGGTCTTGCCTGGAGCTTGCGCTGGCAAGCCAACAACAGTCATCGCATGTTGCTTGGTGCGGGCTTGCTGGCCGTGGCGCTGATTGATGTGGCGCACATGCTGTCCTATGCCGGCATGCCGGATTTCGTTACGCCCAGCAGCCCGGAGAAGGCCATCAACTTCTGGCTGGCTGCGCGTTATATCGCCGCTGCGGTCTTGCTGCTGGTGGCCCTGCGTCCCGTTACCCACTGGTCTCCGTTCCGTTGTCGCAGCATCGTTATCGCCGCCGTCGTGTTGACGGGACTTGTCTGGTGGATTGAACTGTCCGAAATGGACTGGTTGCCTCGTACCTTCATCGTCGGGGAGGGTTTGACCTCGTTCAAGATCGGTGCGGAATACCTGCTGGCTGGACTCTATGCCATGGCGGCGCTGGCGCTTTACCGGACTGGCTTGAGGCAATGTGATGAGAATCTGAAAGCCCTGGCCATGGCGGCGTGGATACTCGGGCTGGCCGAGATGTTTTTCACGCTCTACGGTGATGTGACGGATATCTTCAATGTACTCGGTCACATATACAAGGCGATTGCTTATCTGATCATCTATCGTGCGCTGTTTCGCGACGGGGTCAAAAGTCCCTATCTCCAGCTTGACCGGGAGCGTAGCCAACTCGACGTACTGATTCACAGCATCCCCGATCTGGTCTGGCTGAAAAGTGCCGAGGGGGTTTATTTGCGTTGCAATCCGGCATTCGAGCGGTTTTTCGGTGCGCCGGAATCGGCCATTGTGGGCAAGACGGATTACGATTTTGTCTCGCGCGAACAAGCCGATTTTTTTCGCGAGAAAGATCTGGCCACGCTGCTGGCCAAAGGCAGTGTGCAAAACGAAGAATGGATTACCTACGCGGCGGATGGTCGCAATGGTTTGCTTGAAACCAGCAAGATTCCGATTTATGCCAGTGACCGCAGTCTGATCGGTATTCTTGGGATTGCCCACGATGTGACCCGGCGCCATGAGTCCGAGTTGGCCTTGCGTGAAAGCGAGCAGCATTATCGGACGCTGGCCAATGGTGGTTCGACGCTGATCTGGACATCCGGTATCGACAAGCCGCGCAATTACTTCAACGAACCCTGGCTGCGTTTTACCGGACGAACCCTGCAACAGGAAGCTGCTGATGGCTGGACCGAGAGCGTCCATCCCGATGATCTGGCAGCCTGCCGGGAGACTTATCTCAGTGCGTTCGAGCAACACCAGACGTTCAGCATGGAATACCGGATACGTCATGCCAGCGGTGACTATCGCTGGATTCGCGACGATGGTTGTCCGCGCTATGACAGTCGGGGCGAGTTTCTCGGGTACATCGGGTTTTGTATCGACATCAGCGATAAAAAAGAGGCGGAAATCGAGCTAAATCTGCATCGGGCGCACCTGCAGGCCTTGGTCAGTGAGCGTACCAAGGCGCTGGCGGATGCGCTGGCGCTGATCAAGATCAATGAAGAGCGTTATGGTTTCGCGCTCGAAGCAACCCGTGACGGTATTTGGGACTGGGACATTGAGGCTGGAACCTGTGTCACCAATCCGGCTTACAGCCAAATGCTGGGTTATGCCCCCGATGAACTGGGGAACAAGGTGCATGCTTGTTTTACCGACCTGTTGCATTCCGATGACAGGGAGTCCATTCTCGATACGCTCTTGTTGCGTCTTGAGCAGGATGGTCACTATGAAATCGAGTTCCGCCTGCGTTGCAAAGATGGTAGCTACAAATGGATACTCAGTCGCGGCAAAGTGGCCCGGCGGGATGCCGATGGTCACCCGGTGCGCGCGGTCGGGACGCATATTGATTTGACGGTGCGCAAGCTGACGGAAATGGAATTGCAGCGGGCGAAGGAGGCCGCGGAGTCGGCGGCTGTGGCCAAGAGCACCTTCCTCGCCAGCATGAGCCACGAGATTCGCACCCCCATGAATGCCATTCTTGGCCTTGGCGGCTTGCTCAGGCGACGCGCCACTGAACCGGAGGTCTGCGACAAACTCGACAAGATCATGGCGGCCGGCGAGCATCTGCTTGGGATCATCAATGCCATTCTCGACCTTTCCAAAATTGAGTCGGGCAAACTGGCGCTGGAGGAAACCCCGGTTCGGGTCACGGATATGGCAGCTGATCTGTTCGCCATGATGGAAGAGCGGGCGCAAGAAAAGAAACTCAAGCTGCTTAGTCTGGTGCAGCCTTTGCCGGGGAACCTGGTGGGCGATGCCACCCGATTGCGCCAGGCCTTGCTCAACTACCTGAGCAATGCGATCAAGTTCACGGCCGAGGGCAGTGTGAGTTTGCGTGTCGAGGTGCTTGAAGAGAATGACGATAGTGCGTTGTTGCGCTTTGCTGTATCGGATACCGGGATCGGTATCGCCGCGGAAGCCTTGTCGCGTTTGTTCAATAGTTTTGAGCAGGCCGACAGCTCGATTGCGCGCAAATACGGGGGGACCGGCCTGGGTTTGGCGATTACCCGGAAAATTGCTCGCATGATGGGGGGCGATGCCGGGGCCGAGAGTACTCCGGGTGTCGGGAGTACTTTCTGGTTTACGGCACGGCTGGCCAAGCACGGGGTGAGCGAACTATCGCGCCTGCCTCAGGGAAGCGAATCGCCGGAAGTCATCCTGAAGCGCGATTATCCGGGGCTTCTTGTATTGGTTGCAGAGGACGAACCGATCAATCGGGAAATCACGCGCATGATGCTTGAGGATGTCGGATTTGTCGTCGATCAGGCAGAGGATGGTGTGCAGGCTGTGGAAATGGCGGCGCATCATGATTACCGGCTCATCTTGATGGATATGCAAATGCCCAATATGGATGGGTTGACCGCAACACGCCAGACTCGCCTGTTGCCCCGGCATTTCCGGACACCGATCCTGGCCATGACGGCCAATGCTTTTCTCGAGGACAGGCAGCGCTGCCTTGAGGCTGGCATGAACGACTTTATTTCCAAACCGGTGCCGTTGGAGGTGCTGTACACGACCTTGCTGGCCGCTTTGCGCTCGGATAACACGAACGATTGAGGCAACCCGGGCGCCGGCCCGGTGCTTTGCAATGCAGCGATGCGCTGTCGTAAAGCCGACAATTCCTCCTTGTCTGTCGGCTGCAGTCCCCGTCTTTACGTGGTTTTTGCCAGGCCTGGATTTTGCTGAATAGGGGTTCACCCCAATTCAAGAGCAAAACAATGAACCCCGAACTGCGCGAAAAACTGCTCTCTGGTCTCAAGGATGGCAGCATCGTTCCCTACCTCGGCGCCGGTGTGCTGGCCGATGTGAAAAACGTGGCAACCGGTGCGCCGATTCCGGCTGACAGCGACTCGCTGATCATCGCGATGAACGGCGGCAAGCCGATGGCCCCCAAGCTGATGTACGAATTCCCGCGCGCTGCAATGAATATCGAACTCAAGCGCGGGCGTAGTGCGGTCACCAAGTTCCTCAATGCCACCTATGGCGACACGCAATGGACGCGTGCTGCGGTCCACGACTGGTTGCAGCAGATTTCCCCGCCTTACGTCATCGATATCAACCGCGATACCCAGTTGCAGGACTCCTACGCCGGCGTGCCGCATAACCTGATTGTCGGCGTGGCGCGCATTGGCGGCACCGATTTTCGCTACAAGCTGTATTTCTGGGATGGCCAGACCTACCAGAAGAGCCAGCAGATCAACCCGGCCCTGCCCATTCTCTTCAAGCCGATGGGCACGCCGAAGCCGGAAGCCAACTACATCGCCTCGGACGCCGATTACGTTGATTTCATCACCGAGTTGATGGGCGGTTTTTCGATCCCGCCCGAGGTCAAAACCCTGCGCAAGGACAAGCAATATCTGCTGATGGGCATGCGCCTGAACCGCGATACCGAACGCATGGTGATGGCCGACATGATCTACGCCGCAGCGACGCCGGCTGGCTGGGTATTCATCGCCGAACCGACGGCCAAGGAGCGCCGCTTCTGCAAACGCATCGGGCTGGAAATCATTGAAGCCGATGTCTTCGAATTCATTGGGGCAGCCGTCGCTGCCTGACCGATTTTTTATAGGGAGATAAAACCATGTTGATGGATCGTTACGAGTCTTTGTTTTTCAATTCCAACTTCAAGGAAGCCGCCAGCGATGCGGGTTGGGTCGCCTATCGCGGCGAGCTGGTGCTCAAGGAAGGCGAAGTCGCCGATGCCCAGGGCCGCCGCAAGCCGCCGGTCGAAGTCATGAAGCAGGCCATCCTGCTCACCGCCGGCGATGAGCTGAAGCTGCTCTCCGGTTCGATCGACGAGTTGCAGTATGCGCCGGCCCTGCTGGAAAAATATGGTCCGGACATCAAGCCGGGCACCATCGTCGTGTTGTTTACGGTCAACATCGACAATCCTTTCATTTCCACGCTCAACGGCGCTTCGCTGGTCTTCATCCCGATGGTCCAGGGCATGGTCTGGAACGAGCTGAGCGACATCGTGGCGCTCGACAAGGGTGACTTCAAGGGCATGAGCGCCGCCGACAAAGTGTTGACGCTGTACAAGGCTTTGGTCGGCAACAAGTTCAAGTACGCCGAAGAGGCCCTTGACGTGGCACTGACCAAGACCAACGCCAACAAGCGTGAAAACCACGGCGCCATTTGATGCCCTGGGATGAGCAATTTGCGCTCGGGGTGGCGGATATGGATGCCACCCACCGGGAATTCGTCGACATGGCCGATGCCCTGCTGCAGGCCTCGGATGACGAGTTCCCGGTGCTCTTTGCCAGCCTGCAGGAACATACCCGGCGGCATTTCGAGCACGAAGGAAAGCTGATGAAGCAATGCCGTTTTCCAGCTATCGGCGAACACAACAGCGAACATTTGCGCGTACTTGGCGAGCTGGCCCATTTCGGGCGCGGCGTTGCCGCCGGACGGCTGAATATGGCGCGCAACTATGCCCAGAATCTGCCGGCCTGGTTTGCGACCCACCTGGCGACGATGGATGCCGCACTGGCCGGTTGTCTGAAAAAGGCTGGTACAGGCGGTTGACCGCAATATCCGGCCTTGGCGGGCTGTTGCCTGGCTTGCTGACTACTGGCGTAGCGGCAAGCTGTGGCTATAATCCATCATGCTTTTCAAATATCACCCGTTCCTGTCTTGCTTAAGGACATTGCACCCGCTGCTTGCGCTGGTGCTGTTGTCTTGTCTGTCAGGCGTGCAGGCTGCCGAGCCGCTGCGCTTCGCGCCGTTGCCGATGGAAAGTCGGGAAAGCACCGTCAAGGCTTTCTATCCACTGGTTGTCCATTTGCAGAAGCATTTGCAACAGCCGGTCGAGTTGGTCTATTACGCTAAAAACAGCGAGATCGCCGCCGCGCTGGAAAGTGGCGAACTGGATTTTGCCTACCTCGGTCCCTTGCCTTATGTCACATTGCGCCAGCGTGGGGCAGCGGTTGAGCCGCTGGTGTTCTTTCGCGAAGCCAATGGTCAGGCACGCTATCGCTGTGCCCTGGTGGCCTTTGCGGGCGACGCAGCACAGTTAGCCAGCGTGCGAGGCAAGCGCATTGCACTCACCCAGCCGTTGTCGACCTGCGGCTATCTTGGCGCCAACGCGATGCTGCGGCACGAAGTCGGCATTTCGTTGAAGGACATGCAATATCGTTACCTGGGGTCGCATGAAGCGGTAGCCTTGGCCGTCATTTCGGGCGAAGCGGAGATCGGTAGCGTGAAGGATGAATTTGCCGCCAAGTTTGCGCCACTTGGCCTGCAGACCCTGGTTTATTCCGACTGGCTGCCGGCAACAGGCCTGTTCGCCAGTCAGCGACGGCTCGATGCAGCCACGCTCAAGGATTTGCGTCGTGCCTTGCTGGCGACGCCGCAGAAAATCTACGGGCAGTGGGGGGGCAGCATCCGGCACGGTATGAGCATGGCCTCCGAGACGGATTTCGACAGTCTGCGGGCTTTTGGCGATCCTGCCGAGATTCCTCAAGGCAAGAAGGACTGAGCGTGATGCGGGATAAACTGGCCAGACTGCGGCGCTTTCATTTACCGGAAATGGCTGGCATGTTGCTGGGCCTGCTACTGGTGGCGAGTTTTTTTCTCGATCAATATCGCAGCCAGCAAACACTGGTGGCTGAGCAGCACACACAGGCCCTTGACGTGGCGTATCAGGCGACGATTGAAGTCTATCGTCTTGATGTGGAAACCCGTTTTCGCTTGCAGATCATGCGTCCAGAAGTCACGGACTTGATGGAAAAAGCGCTGCTGGCCGAGGCGCAGGATTTACCTTTGATCCGAGGGCGCCTGTTTCGTCTGATGAAACCGGTGTACGACGAATTGCAACAACTCGGACTGCACCAGTTGATGTTCCATCTGGCAGATGACCGCGTATTGTTGCGCTTCCACAAGCCGCAGAGTGCTGGCGATGCCCTGTTCCAGTATCGGCCATCCGTACGTATTGCGAACCAGGAAAAACGGCCGGCATTCGGGCTGGAAATCGGCCGCAGCATGCCGGGTTTTCGCTACGTTTTCCCGGTCGTGCGCGACGGGCGACATTTGGGTAGTGTCGAATTCGCGCTGACCTTCGATGTCATCCAGGACAGATTGCTGCATTTGCTCAAGGCAGGGGAGTTCGGCTTGTTGTTCAAGCTCGATTCGGTACTGGCGTCGGTGGATGCAGATAGTCGTGACAGGTTTATCGAATCGGCGATTCATCCTGAGTTTGCCCAGGAAAATCCGGCGATTTCAAAAGTGACGCGGGATTTCGTCCAATCTGCCGTGGTTCGGGCACTCGAACCTGCATTGCGGGAAAATCGCGTTGTCCAGCGCCAGATGAGTGCCGGTGAGTCGCTGGTTATCCCGTTGAAGCACGATGGTCTGGACTATCTGGTCAGTTTCCTGCCGGTCCGTGGCCTGGATGATAAATTGGTTGCCTACGTGGTCCGTTTTGCTCAGACCGATGCTCTGCGGGTCGTACGCGACAATTTACTGCGTCAGGCCATGCTGGCAATTTTTCTTTGTCTGGTCGTTGTGGCGCTGTTTTTCAAATTGCGCGTCAAGCAGATGGAGCAGGCGGCGGACATCAAACGCAGGGAGGCGGCCGAAGCCGGTCTCAGTCTTTACGCCAACGTATTCCGCCACAGTGGCGAAGCCATCCTGGTTACCGATTGCGCCAACCGGATCATTGAGGTCAACCCGGCTTTTGTCGAACTGACTGGCTATTCGCCGGAAGATGTCATTGGGTGTAACCCCGGTTTGCTGGCTTCGGGTAAAACCCAGCCTGAAGTCTATGCCGCCATGTGGGCTACGCTCAAAGCGTCTGGCCATTGGCAGGGAGAGTTTTGGGACAGACGGAAGAATGGCAGCATCTATCCGAAATGGGCATCCATTTCCACGATACGGGATGCCAGCGGAACGGTAAGTAATTATATTGCCTGTTTCTCCGATATCAGTGAGCGCAAAGCTTCAGAAGCGCGTATTGAGCGTCTGGCACACCACGATGGATTGACTGGTCTGCTCAATCGTTACAGCCTGGAAAGCCGCCTTGAGCAGGTTCTGTTGAGTGCGCGCCGTGACAATCGGCACCTTGCCGTGCTGTTCATCGACATGGATCGTTTCAAGAATATCAACGATACGCTGGGCCACGCCATTGGCGACCAGTTGCTGATCGAGGTAGCGCGACGCCTGGAGCGCTGTGTGCGGGCGAGCGATATCGTTGCCCGTTTGGGGGGCGATGAGTTTGTCGTGGTGCTGAATACGCTGGAGTCAGTGCACGAAGCAATGCCGATTGCGCACAAGATATTGCGCCGACTGAGCAAAACCTACCAGATTGCCGGTCATCCACTACATTCCAGCCCGAGTATCGGTGTTGCAGTCTGTCCGGAGGACGGCGACAGCGTTGCCGAATTGCTGCGCAATGCCGACACGGCGATGTACTCGGCCAAGGAGAAGGGACGCAAGAATGTGCGCTTCTTTACTGCCGAGTTGACCGCGATCGCCAGCGAGCGGATGGCTCTGGAAAATGAATTGCGCGGCGCACTGGCGGCCGGCCAACTGGAGTTGTTCTATCAGCCGCAGGTTGCCGTACAGGGCTTGCGTATTCGGGGCGTCGAGGCTTTGTTACGCTGGCATCACCCGGTACGCGGCATGGTGCCGCCCGACCGCTTCATCCCGGTCGCCGAGGAGTCTGGGCAAATCGAGGAAATCGGTGCCTGGGTGCTCGATACGGCGTGTCGCCAACTGGCCGAGTGGCAGGCACAGGGAATTGGCGATATCCGCATGGCGATCAACCTGTCGGCTCACCAGCTACGTTCCCCCGCATTGGTCGATCTGGTGGCCAAATCGATTCGTCAGCATGGTCTGCTGGCGGCTGATCTGGAGCTTGAAATCACCGAGTCAGTGGCCATGGAGGACCCCGAGGCGGCGATTGGCCAGATGCAGCGTTTACGGGCGCTTGGGGTCTACTTGGCAATTGATGATTTTGGTACCGGTTACTCATCCCTGGCTTACTTGAAGAACTTGCCGATCCAGATACTGAAGCTTGATCGCAGCTTTGTTCGCGATATCGAGACCGATGCCAACGATGCCGCAATCAGTGCGGCGACCGTGGCACTGGCGCATCGCTTGGGACTCGAAGTGATCGCCGAAGGAGTCGAGACGATTGCCCAAGCGGAGTATCTGGGGGTTGATCATGCATGCGATATCCTGCAGGGCTACCTGTTCGGCCGGCCCGTGCCAGCCGGAAAAATGAGCGAGTGCTTGCGCCAGCCGGTCTTGCAGTGGAACGCGGTGGCCAGGACAGTCCTGCCGTCGACTAACGATTGAGGCTTTCCTGGATTGCGCCGGATAGCGCAATCAATGCTTCCGCCTGCTTTTCGCAGCGCACTCGGGTCAGTTCATCCAGCCCGCGCAGCCAGCGTCGGGGGATGCTTTGCAGCCCGTAGCGGGCGCCGGCCAGCATGCCGGCGATGGCGCCGGTGGTGTCGGCATCGCCGCCGCGATTGACCACGTCGATCAGGCAATCTTCAAAACATTCGGTGGCAAACAGCGACTGAAAGACTGCCTGAATGGTATCGACGATGTAGCCGCTCGGGTTTTCGCTGCGTTTGCGATCCCAGGCAAAAACCGGAAATTTTTCCACCAGTTGGCCAGCGCGTTCGCGTTCGACTTCGATGGCATCCCGACCGGCGAGAAAATCCTGCACCATGAAGATCAGCGTTTCGCAGGCAGCGTCGGACAAGGTGTTGTGATGCGTGACATGGGCTTGGGCCCGGCTGGCCAAAATGGTGCTTTCCGGCGGTTGACCGTAGCAGGCCAGCGCTACCGGCAGCAGGCGCATGGCGGCGCCGTTGCCGGCATCGTGTTGCGATAACTCAGCTTCCGGATTGCCGGATTTGCGCCAGGTCACCAGGTTGCGCCGTACGGTATTGCCGATGTCCACCGGCTTGGCGCGCATCCAGGCATCGAATGCCTCGGCTGCGGCATGGGCGTCGACTCGCCCTTTCTTCAGAATGGCTTCGCCAAGGGCCAGCGACATCGTCGTGTCGTCGGTGACCTGGCCGGCTTTGAGACGCAGCCAGCCGCCCCCGGTAATGTCTTCGTGAACCTTGTACTGGACCCGGATTTCGTTTGGCGTCATGAACTCGACGGTGGCGCCCAGCGCATCGCCAATCGCCAGCCCGACATAGGCGGCTACAGCATGTTCGGCCAAGGGCAGGCGTTCCGGCGTGTAACGGCGACGCACGGGAGCGGAACGGGCAATCAGTTCTCCGGACCAAAACATTTGCTGTAATCCTTGCAAACCCCGCAGGACGGGGCAGGGCAGACATAGATGCCCTCGCGTGAGCAGAACTGGCGATAGAGGAATTTCTTCCATTTCATATCACCGGTATTGGCGCGCGCCAGGGGGGGGAAATTGATGTTCATCAGCCGGCTCAGCTCGTCGCGTCCGGTGAAGCCCAGATCCTGCCACAGGTGATCCATGCCGATGCAGGCAGTGCACAGGATGTCGGCCATCCACAATTCGGAATCGCTGGTTCCGGCCCGGTGATCGAGCAGCAGACGCTGCAATTCCTCGAATTCCGGCAGGTCGACCGCAGGTGTGCCGGCCGGTTCAAGCACCTGGCCGGGAAAGTAAGTACTCATGACCTGCGCGCAGCGTGCGGCACCCAGGCCGAGATGCCAAGGCAGGCAACCGGCGCCTGTCGCCTGTCCGGCAAACAGGCTGGCCAGTAACGGCCGGTTCGGATCGCATGCCGCTGTCCCGACTGCCGGCGCGGCCAGCAGTTCGGCAAACAGAGTAGCCCGCAGGGGCAGACGATCCGGACCGTTCATGGCCGTTTCCTTTTTTCCGATGACGGGATCGGACTTATTTGCTCGGACTCATTTGCTCGGATACTCGACCAGGATGTCTTCGTCGCGCACGATCATCTGGCAGGCGAGGCGCCACTGGGTCGGCGGGATGTCATCGACGTACATCTGTTCGATTTCGGCCTTGGTGATGTGACCCAGTTCGGTCAGCGCAGCCACTTCGCGGACATTGAGCGGGCCGCCCATCGGACGGCGCTTGCCGTCAACCGATGAGACCTTGACCAGACAGGTGCCGCAGTTGCCTTCCTGGCAACCGAAGTCGATCGGGATGTGATGTTCCTTGGCCAGAGCCAGGATGGTCTGGGTGTGGCTGCCGGCGACGGCGTAGACCGTCTTGTCCTTGTGCATGGGGCTGCTGAAAGTGATGAGTGCCATTTTTTGGGTTCTCCAGAAGAGCGGGTTGAGTTGGATTTCTCTGTAGCGGTTGGCTGATTGGTTTTAGTCTTATGCGGGTTTCACGACGATGTCGCCGGAAAGAATCTGGGCCTGGCAGGCCAGGCGGTGGCCGCGCGGGGCCATGTTGTCCTTGAGTACCTGGTCTTCCAGTACGCTCGGCGGGGCGAGGTTTTCACCGCCGGAAATGATCTTGGTCAGGCAGGTGCAGCATTCGCCTTCGCGGCAGCCGTAGGTGATGCCGGCGCCGACTTTTTCGGACACTTCAATCAGGCGTGTACCGGCCGGCACGGTGACCGAAACGCCGATATCTTCGAAGGTGACTTTTGCTTTGGGCATGGTTTTTCCTCGTTATGCGGTCGACGCCTGTAATTGGCTGAAATCGATCTCGCGGTGTTCGACCTGGCCCGTCAGGTGACGGGCCAGTTGTTCGCCGAGCAGACGGCACTGTTCGAGCTCGCCGCTATCCGGCACCAGCTTGATGCGCAGGCCATCGACCGGCACGCGCAATTTGAGGCCGCGCAGGCGGTCCTCGATCAGCCGCACGGCTTCGCCGCTCCAGCCGTAGGAGCCGAAGGCGGCGCCGAGCTTGCCCTTGACGTTGACCGTGGTCAGCGACGACAACACGTCCCAGATCGGCTTGACCGCGTCGGCGTTGATCGTCGGGCTGCCGAAGGCCAGGCCGTCGGCTTCCTCGATCAGGTCGGTGAAAATGCCCGACTCGCCGCCTTCCAGGTCGTACAGCGAGACGCGCACGCCACCGATGGTTTCGGCGCCGGCGGCCAGCGCTTCGGCCATGCGCCGGGTGTTGCCGTAGGCGGAAATGTAGAAGACGACCAGCGTTTTTTCGCTGCGCGCTTCGTTGAACAGGCGCGGCGTCGCCAGTTCGCGGTAGCGATGCACGTAGTCGCGTGGCTGGTGGCGCAGGATGGGGCCGTGCGCCGGGGCGATCAGGTTGAGATCGAGCGGCTCGATCAACGCCACTGCGTCGAGCACGTACTCGCGGAAGGGGCGCATGATGTGCGCGTAGTAATACTCGAACGAGAAACGGAAGTCGCCGACCCGGTCGTTGAACAGCCGGGCATCGCAGAAATGGCAGCCGAAGATGTCGCCGGTAAACAGCAGGCCGTCTTCAACCAGGTAGGTGCATTGCGTATCCGGCCAGTGCAGGTAAGGCGTATGCAGGAAACGCAGTGTCCGGCCGCCGAGATCGACTTCGTCGTCGGTGGTCACCGGGATGTATTCGGGCGGCTTTTCGCCGGATGGCTTGAGCAGCGCCTTCAGCATCATCTGCGCCCGGCTGGACAGGTAGACCTTGGCCTGCGGGGCACGTTTCAGCAGTTCTGGCAGGGCACCGCTGTGATCCGGTTCCAGGTGGTTGAGGACGATGGTCGTGATTTCGTCGTAACGGGCTACCGATTCCAGACGACGGAAAAAGTCGTCGGCGAAGTTTTCCTTCACCGTGTCGATGATCGCCACGCCATGTTCGCCGCGCACGACATAGGCGTTGTAGCTGGTGCCGTTGGCGGTTTTGAGGATGATGTCGAAACTGCGCAGATGCGGGTCGAGGGCGCCCACCCAGTGGACGCCCGGGGCGATTTCTACCGCGTCTTTAGTGAGACCCGCAGCGACCATGGCCGCTTTCCTCTTCCGCTGCGTCGTGGGCATGGCTGCCGCAACTGCCATGACCTTCCGGGCCGTGCACGCAGGCTTCGATATTGCCTTCCGGCAACTCGACGTTATTCAGCCCGACCCAGGCGTCGACCGCAGCAATATCGAAACCGACCATCCGTTCGTCGCCGATTTCCATCAGCGGCCGGCGAATGAGCAGCGGGTTCTGCAGCAGCAGGTGCAAAGCGTCTTCCGCACCCAGATTTTCCGGGACGATTTCCCCGGCCTTGATCGCCGGGGCGGCAGGGTTGAACCATTCGGCGACAGGCAGTTTGCCGACGAATTTGAGCAGGTATTCTGCGGTCCACGCCTCATTTTTCAGACTTTTCGCCTGCACCGTGTGGCCGGCTGCAGCGAGCAGGGTTTTCTGGCGCAGATTGCCCTTGCAGCCGGGTTTTTCGTAAAACGTGATGACAGCCATCAGGCAGCTTCCTTCCACAGGCCGAATTGCTTCAGCTTTTCCATCGGGATGCCAGTCAATGAACCGGGCGGATTCAGGAAGGCCCCCAGTTCGTCGACGATGGCCATTTCAATCGGGCAGATCGCGGCGCATTGCGCGACCGCGTGATCGCCCAGACACTCGGTGCATTTGCTGTCGTCGATCAGGAAATGCGGCTTGTCTTCGTAGATCGCCTCGTTCGGGCAAACATCGACGCAAGCCCAGCAATTGACGCAGGATTCGGTGATTTGCAGTGCCATCTCAGGCCTCCTGAAGGGCCGCCCCGAAGGCGGCCTGCACCCCCTTGGGGGGCAGCGAACGTAGTAAGCGGGGGCTGTACATCACGCCACCTTTTTGTTGTCGACCGCAGGACTCAACTTGCCCGTCGCCGCGATTTCCTTGTACACCGCCAGCACGGCGTCCTCGATCGGCTCCATGGCGTGTTCGCCATTCGGCGCGATACCGGCGGCTTCCAGCTTGCCCCACGGCTCGTAACCGATCTTCGAACAGAGCACCACCTCGCAACCTTCGAGGATGCGGATGTTGCGTTCGAGCAGCGATTCCGTCGCGCCTTCGTCGACGATGTCGCCATCGCCGCAGGCATCCATGCCGCCGCAGTACAACTCGGTCTTGCGGTGGCCGATGAAGCGCACGCCAGCCGGTGAGGCTTCGTAAATCAGGAATTCGCGGGCATGACCAAAGTGTTCGGCAACGACGCCGTTCTTGCCGGCGACCGCCATCAGCACCGGCCGGGAATCAGCCGGGATGCCGACTTCCTCGACCTTCGGCGCGCTGCTGCCGCGCTTGGCTTCGAGTTGCTCGATGATCGAGTCGTGCACTTCCTTGCGGCGCACCATCGCGGCTTCGTAATCGACATCCATCACGTCGATCTTGTCCATCGTGAACTCGTCGCCGCGATCCTCGCCCAGCAGGCCGACCGCATCGGCGCGGCATTGGCGGCAGTGGCGCATCATCGCCATGTCGCCGGCGCAGGCATCCTGCAAGTCCTGAAGCATTTCCGGCGTCGGTTCCGGCTGCTCCATGATGCCGTAGTAGGTGCCGTGTTCCGGCTCGGCGATCAGCGGCATCACGTTGTGCAGGAAAGCACCCTTGGCTTTGACGATCTTCGAGACTTCCTTCAGATGCTCGTCATTGACGCCAGGGATCAGCACCGAATTGACCTTCACCAGGATGCCCCGGTCGGTCAGCATCTGCAGACCCTTCTGCTGCTGCTCGATGAGAATCCGCGCGCCTTCGATGCCGAAGATGCGTTTGTTCTCCCAGAAAATCCACGGATAAATCTTGGCGCCCACTTCCGGATCGACACAGTTGATGGTGATCGTCACGTGGTCGATGTTGTGCTTGGCGATTTCGTCGACGTACTGCGGCAAGGTCAGCCCGTTGGTCGATACGCACAGCTTGATGTCCGGAGCGCGCGCCGACAGCTGTTCGAAAGTCTCGAAGGTGCGCGCCGGGTTGGCCAGGGGGTCGCCGGGACCGGCGATGCCGAGTACCGTCATCTGCGGGATGGCGGCAGCGACAGCGAGCACTTTGTTGATCGCCTGCTTCGGCGTCAACAGTTCCGAAACGACGCCGGGGCGCGACTCGTTGGAACAGTCGTACTTGCGGTTGCAGTAGTTGCACTGGATGTTGCAGGCCGGGGCCACGGCAACGTGCATGCGGGCGAAGTAGTGATGCGCTTCTTCCGAATAGCAGGGATGGTCCTGCACCTTGGCCCGGATATGATCGGGCAAATGGCCCAACGCATCCGGTGCCGTGCCACAACCGCTGGATGAACAACCACCACCTTCGGCGGCCGGTGCGTTATTGCTGATGACGGGTAGTTCCACGATGAGGGCTCCACGAAAACGGTTCGGAGCTATTTCAGCAATCGTTGTGCCAGTAGGTTTTATTCTTTTATATCAATAACCTGTAAAAATCGTCACTAGCCCTTGTCGGGTCACTTGTCGCAAATCAGACAGAGACATCCAGCCATACTCTCCTGTCAGCTCGATTTCAATGTCCTCCCAGCTGCCCTCAATGTCATCCGATTTGCGCCGCACCATCTGACTGACCAGCCCGGCAATCACCTGTTGAATCCGTTCTTCAGCGAATGGCAGGACGTCTGCACAGTGGAAGTGCGCTTCCTCGGGTAAACTGCGCGGCGCAAAAGCATCAACACTTCAGTCGGCAACCCCGAACAAGTGTGTCACGGAGCCACTATGTCTTTACTTTCAGAGCTTGCAGGTCTCGCCCATTTGGAGTCCATGAGCGATTACAAGGTCAAGAACCCGCACCAAGGCTGGGCCGTACTCAGCATGTTCGGCCCCACTTCCGAGACCAGTCCCGCAGGGTTTTGGAAATTCCAGAGAGGATGCGACGAAGGCGAAGCCATTGAGCGCTTCTTAACCCAGTATCAAGGACGTGTGGAACTGGCGCTCGTCTCCGCAGAAGAAGTCGGCTTGGAATACATGGGGACTCCCGTGCAGGGGAAGAACGTCCTGGTCGTGCGCCCAATTTCTCGCGTTTGATGCCGTCGCCCTGGGCGGTTTAGGGTCAAGTCGTGTGAATGGCCTTTCGACAACGTTCGGGCAAGAGCGGTCAGTCAAATTCTTCGCCCACAGCGGCCCCACGAGCAACTTCCAGGTTAGGACGAGCGCTCTTTGGGGTTAGATTGCCGTTGCTATACTTACCGGATCTATGACCACATATACTTCGGGCCTGGGAGCCCGTTTGAAAACATGAGAATAGACTGCGGCTTGTGTGTGATTCGAGAATGGCAGACTCGCGATGCGGAGGAGCTAATTTCTGCGGCGAACAACCGAAAAATTTGGCTAAATCTCCAAGATCGGTTTCCCCATCCTTATACGGACGCCGATGCAAGCTCTTGGTTTTCCCACCTTCAAACGACGTCTGAACCGTCGCAGTGGGCCATTGAAGTTGATGGCGTTGCCGCTGGCGGCATTGGCGTTGACCTTGGTGAGGATATCTTCGTCAAAACAGGCCATTTCGGCTACTGGCTAGGAGAGCATTTCTGGGGGCGCGGGATTATGTCGGTAGCTGTGCGCATTGCTTCTCAATATTGCCTCAACCAATATAATTTGGAGCGCTTAGAGGCACCAGTATTTTCATGGAATCCCGCCTCAATGCGTGTTCTCGAAAAAGCTGGCTTCGTGCGCGAGGCCGTTCTCCACAAGAGCGCTTATAAAGACGGTCAGTTGATCGACCAGGTTCTTTATACACTTCTTCGACAACGTGAAATCAGGTTGAGCGGACTTGAATAATTGGAAACAAACAATACTGATCGCATTGATGGCTAGTCCAGGCTGTGTCGCAATCGCTTTGCTTGCTCTGCCTCTGTTTGCTAAATCGCAAAGTCTGCCGGTTCCAATTGAGACATTGCAGTTCGCCACAATGAGCCAAAGCTTTTTATTGGTCATCCTAGCAAGTGTCGCAGGCACAAGACTTGGTCCAATGGTAGGTCTTGGTGCTCCAGTCTTGTCTGCAATTGCAAATCGAGGTGACATGCTTTCAGCATCTCGCCCTCTGTGGATGCCCGGCGTCATCGGGGGACTGATTGGTGCCGTGGTGATTGTCGGATTCCACGCCTACTCGCCAAGCGAACTTGCCGCTACCCAGGGGAAAATGGCTATTCCACTGTCGGTCCGAGTCTTGTATGGCGGGATCACCGAAGAAGTCCTAGTTCGTTGGGGCCTGATGACCCTTCTAGTTTGGGTCGGTTGGCGCATTTTTCAGCAGGCGAGCGAAAAACCGCATTCGAGCGTGGTTTGGATGGCAATTTGTCTAAGCGCTTTGCTGTTCGGAGTTTCACACGTGCCGGCCACCGCAGCAATACTGGGCACAGTACCCGCGATGACTTTTGCCTACGTCGTGATTGTGAATGCGATTTTTGGAGTGGTAGCCGGTTGCCTCTATTGGCGGTACGGCTTGGAGGCTGCGATCATTGCCCATATTCTTGCTCATCTTCTAGCATATCTTGTCCGCGGATAATCGGATCCCAAACCTTTAACTTCCAAACGACGGCTTACTGAAAGCGCGATTGTCCGAAATCGGTTGATGGTGTTGAAAAACTCGCTTTCTGGTGGAAAGGGAGCTTGGGCCAAAAAATTCGACGCGCACAATCGCTCTGTATTCGACGATTTCGCCACCGGGAAGGTTTCGACATACCTTGGAAAAGCACGGTTTTGAGTTTTTCAACAGAATCGGTCGCTTCCAGCCCTTGGCCAAATTCCTCAACAAACCCCGCCTTGCCTAATCAATGCTGACCAAGAAACTGCTCAATCTTCTTCAACAAACTCCGACTATCTGGCGAGGTCAGGCTGGTGTAGGCCACCACTTCGCTGCCGTCGCGATTGATCAGGTATTTGTGGAAATTCCATTTCGGCGTGCTGCCGGTGCGTTCGGCCAATTGTTTATAGAACGCGTTGGCGCCCGGCCCTTTGACGATGGTTTTGGCGACCATTGGAAATTCGACGCCATAGGTCAGGCGGCAGAACTCTGCAATTTGCTTGTCGTTGCCCGGCTCCTGCTCGCCAAAATCGTTTGACGGAAAACCGAGTACGACCAGGCCGCGATCCTTCAGCCGGGCGTAGAGTTTTTCCAGCCCTTCATATTGCGAGGTGAAGGCACATTTGCTGGCGGTATTGACAACCAGAATGACCTTGCCTGCGTATTGGCAGAGCGGCATCGGTGAGCCGTCCTGCAGATTGACGAACTGATGATCCAGCAAGCCGGGACAGGCGGTTTGAGCCTGCGCCGGTGGCAGGGCGGAAAAAGCGAGAAGGCTGGATAAACCCAGTCGGCGCAGCCAGTTTGTTTTCATCACGACTCTCCTTTTCGTTCTGGACGAAGCAAGTCACCATCGGTGCCCAGTAAATGCTCCCGGTAACCCCGGCACGCATCGCGCAGGATGTGCAGGTGTTGCTGGTAGTTGCGGCAGCCTTTGCACATGGCCAGATGTATGCTCAGTTCGACGCGTTCGCCCAGGCCAAGTTCGCGGTCTTCGGCTTCCGACATGCGGTGGGTGGCGTCCTTGCAGTTCAACATGGGCGTTCTCCGGCGAGGAACCAGCCTTTTTCCAGGCAGTCGCGCAGGGCGCTGCGGGCGCGGTGCAGGATGACGTGGCAGTTGCTGGTGGTGATGCCGGCGGCGGCGCAGACTTCGCCGGTATCGAGTTCGAGGAATTCGCGCATCATGAAGACGCGCGCGGTGTTTTTCGGCAGGTGGGTCAGGCAGGCGTCGAAGATGGCCCAGAAGTGTTTTTCGCGCAGCGCGGCTTCGGGGTCGGCCCAGGCGGCTGGCCGGCACGCCGGTTGCCAGTGGGCATTTGCCTTGAACAGCGCGTCGAAGGTCTGGTCTATGTCGTCCTCGTCGTTGCCAAAGGCGGAGATCGGCGTCGTCCGGGATTGCTGGCGGATCAGGTCCACGATCTTGTGGCGCAGGATGCCGAAGACCCAGGTTTTCAGCGCCGAGCGCCCGGCGAAGTCCTTGCCGCCGGTGAGCGCGGCGGTCAGCGCATCCTGCACGGCGTCTTCAGCGAGCGTGGCGTCGCGCAACTGGAGTTGGGCGAAGGCCAGCATGTCACGGCGGACTTGTTCGACGAAGGCGTTGTCGATGAGGGCGGTGGGTGTGATGGCAGCCTCCATGGCACGGGCCGGAATGCGGCCATGGTAGCTCAACGCGCGGCGGCCAGCGCGGTGCTCAGGTTGGCGGGGTCGGTGTCGCCGGCCAGTCGGGCGACTTCCTTCTTGCCCTTGAAGACGATCAGCGTTGATTGCATGCGCACGCCGAGTTGGCGGCGCAGTTCGCGGGCATTGTCGTAGTCGACGACGAGCAGGCGGCCGGGCACGGTGGCGTCGCCGCGCCAGCCGTTGAAAACTTTTTCCTGCGCCCGGCAGGTCGGGCACCAGTCGGCATGGAAATGCAAGGCGACGGCCTTGCCCTGTGCCTGCTGCTCGGCAAAATCGGCGGGTGACCAGGGGGCGATGTCGAGCGCGTGGGCGAAACTGGCGGCAGTCGCAAAGGCGAGGCTGGCGAGGAGACGGATGGTTTTCATGGTGTAGCACCGGGTGAGATTAGGGGGTGAGGATTAGTCGGCGCAGGGGGCGCAAAACTTACACGGTACCGAGGACGATTCCTTGCCGGCGTAGGTCGTTGAGCAGGTCGACGCCGAAATCGACGAGACGTTGCGGGTCGGCGTGCTGCAGTTCGGCGGCGATCTGCCGGGAGGCGGCTTCGCCACTTTGCGGGCTTGCTGCCAGCAGCGTCAGCAGGCGGGCGGTGACCGGGTTGATTTCGCTGAAACGCACGATGTCCTCAGGATCGCGATGGATCAGCAGATGCGTCGCTGCCGGTCGGCGCGGTCGGTGGTCAGGGCCGATCCGGTGCACCGGCCAGGCGTAGGCGAGGTTGAATAGCACCGGGTTGAGGACCACCGGGCGGCTGCGCAGGTCGCCGGCCGGGTCGTGCACCGGAATTGCCGCATCGGCGATGTCGGCAGCCAGTTCGACCCATTCGTAATGCGCCAGTTCCGGTAGCCAGCGCGGCAGGCGCAGGCCCGGCGTTGTTGTCACGAAATGCACGAACTCGCGCGGGATTTCGCGGAACCACGGCGTGCGTAACGGCCAGTCGCGCAGGAAGCGGCGGGCCAGGCGCTGCCAGCGCGTTTCACCGAGGATGGTCCGGCACACCGGAAAGCCACTGTCGAGAAAACTGCGCAGGTTGTTGCCGACCAGTTCGTTGTAGACGGCCATGCCGCGAGCCGGAACACCGGGCGGGCGCGGCGTGCGTTGCGGGTCGCGCAGGTGGCGGGCGAAGGCGTGCTGGAAAGTCTGGAAGGCCATGATTCAGGCTGCCTTGCGCTGGATGGACGGGGCCGCAGCCTGCAGGCGGGCGATGATGTCGATTTCTGCGGTCAACGCGGCCAGATCGGGGAAATTGAAGTCGCGTTCGAGGCAGGTTGGTACGTCACCGCCGATGCGCGCGTAAGCATCGGCGAGCAGCGACCACACCGGGTCGATCACCGGCGCGCCGTGGGTGTCGATGATCAGCCCGTCCGGCTCGACGTAGTGGCCGGCGACATGGATGTAGCAGGTGCGCTTAAGAGGCAGCGCGGCGAGGAATTCATGCGCGTCGAAACCGAAGTTGCGGCTGTTCACGTAGATGTTGTTGACGTCGAGGTGGAGCAGGCAGTCGGCGGCTTCGACGACTGCGGTGATGAATTCGGCTTCGCTCATCTCGGCGCCGGGCGGCGCGACGTAGGTCGAAGCGTTCTCGATGCCGATGCGCTGGCCGAGGATGTCCTGCACCCGCTGGATGCGCTCGGCGGTCCAGCGCACTGCTGCCTCTGTCTGCGGGATCGGCAGCAAGTCGTAGAGTTGGCGGTCGTCGGCGCACCAGGAAAGGTGTTCGGTGTACAGCGTCATGCCGTGCTCGCGCATGAAATCGCGGATGCGGTGGAGCAGCGTCTCGTCGAGCGGCCCGGGGCCGCCCAGCGACAGCGACAACCCGTGGCAGACGAAGGGGTAGCGTTCGCTGAATTCGCGCAGTTGCCGCGCCGAACGCCCGCCCATGCCGGCCCAGTTTTCCGGGGCCAGTTCGAAGAAGTCGATGGCGGCCGGCATGCCGGCCTGCAGCGGGGCGATCAGCTCGCGCCGGAAACCGAGGCCGGCGCCGTGCGCGGTGCGGGCTTGCATCAGGCTTCTCCGCGTGCCGGGTAGTCTTTGGCCAGCACGAAGTCGATGGCGCCGAGCATGTCCTTGAAGTGCGGCCGCGCGAAGGGCATGGTCTGGACGTTGGCCCAGTACAGCGTCAGGTCGGGGCGGATCAGGAAAATGCCGGGTTCGGAAAAGCGGGCCGGTTCCTCGACGCCGGTCGAGGTCAGGCCGCGTCCGGTCGAGATGTACAGGCCCCAGGCGCGGGCGTCGGCTTCGGCCAGCCCATAACCGAGATCGAGGCGGTCGAGTGACCATTCGTCGGTGGCGCGGCGGGCGCGCTCCTGCGTGTCGGACGACAGCACCTTGACGGCTACGCCGCGCGCCGTGAAGTCATCATGCAGGCGGTTCAGTTCGCTCAGGTAAGTGCGGCACAGCGGGCAGTGGTAGCCACGGTAGAAGACCAGTAGCGTGAAATGTTGTGCATCACCAGCGGTGAGGCTCAGGCGGGCGCCGGAAAGCAGCGCTACGTCGAGCGCCGGGATGGGCTGGCGGGGCAGCAGGGATTGCGGCATGGCGGGATTCCTTCAAAAGGGCCGGTGGGTTTCACCGGCCCGGGGGACTAAGAATTTACTTGCTGGCACCACACTTGGCTTCACCGCATTTGCCGTCTTTCTTTTTATCGGCCGGCGTCTTGTCGGCACCGCACTTTCCTTCGGCCTTCTTGTCGGCGGCGCATTTGCCATCCTTTGTTTTCTCGGTGGCTTTCTTGCCGGCACCACACTTGGCCTCACCGCATTTGCCTTCCTTGCCCTTGGTATCGGCTTGCGCCAGTTGATAGCCGGCCGATAGTTGCTTGGCGGCGAAAGGATTGTCGGCCGCATGGGTGACCGGCGTCAGTGCGACGGCAGCGAAGGCGGAACCGATGGCCAGCGCGGTGAGTGTTTGTTTTTTCATGATGGTCTCCATTGAGGTGGGGGTGATGGCAGAAAGTCTGCCTGTTGTTTCGTCGGCGCAGGGGCCGCATTTCTTACAGAAAATTTCAGAACAGTGTGGTGACTCGGACCCATGAATCCGGCAAACGTTCGACTACGATCGCTTCCAGCCATTTGTCGGCACCGCTCAGGATGGCGATGCCGGTGAGCAACAACAGGATGCCGAATAGCGTCTTGATACGCTCAATGTGCTGCATGACCCAGCCGCGGGCGCGACCGAAGCCGGCGCGTGACGCGTAGGCCACAGCGACCAGCGGTATTGCCGCACCGGTGCCGAACAGACCGAGCACAAGGCCACCGCGCAGGGCGCCGCCTTCCGCCGCGACCAGGCTCAGCGCTGCGCCGAGCAGCGGGCCGGAGCAGGGGCTCCATACCAGCCCGAGGACTCCGCCAAGCAGGAAGGCGCCGCCCAGCGAGCCGCCATTGAAGCGTGACGATGCAGTATTGGCCTGGCTGGCGATGGGCAGCATCCAGGCGGTGAAGCGTGCATTGAGCGCCGGCACCAGCATGACCAGACCAAAGGTCAGCAGCAGTACGCCACCGAAAGTGCGTACATGCTCGCCGTCGATGCCGAGTGCCGGGCCGAGCGCGCCGAGCAATATGCCGATCAGTGCAAACGACAGCGCCATGCCGACGCCCATTGCCACTGGCGCCAGCCGGTTCTGCTGGACAGCGCCGCCGACCACCAGCGGCAACACGGGAAAGACGCAGGGCGAGAGTGTGGTCAGGCTGCCGGCCAGCAAGGCAAGGCCGAGGACGGCCGGGGAAAGGGTTTCGAGCATGATTTCTCCTGGGTTTGGAGATTGGTCGTGGCAGCGGGGGGATTTCTTACACCGGCGGTACACGCATGCCCGTAGTTCAATCGATAATCGGCCGGTCGAAAAGTTATCGGGGACATGAATGCTGATCACCTTGTTCGGCAGCACCGGACGGACGCGTTTGTGGGTTACGGCGCTGGCCTTGGTCGTCCTGGCCGCCGTGCTGCTGGTGTTTCGGGCTGGCGGTGGATTTTTCCACGATAGCCAGCGCAGTGTCGTGCAGGCGCAGAAGGCGGCGGGCTTCGTTCCGGTCGGTACCTTTGGCAAGCCGGAATGGCCGGCACTGATCGTCGGCCGCGACCGCGGTATCGGCGAGGTCGACTTCGTCACGAGCGATGGCCAGCCACACCGTTATCGCGGTTTCAGCGGTGCCATGCAGGCCCTGCATTTTCGCAGCCTGAGCGGTCGTGCTTTCACGCTGGTTTTCCACCAGCACAGCGGCAAACGCGACCCACTCGCCCACTAGACGCCAGCATTGTCGCGATCCCGACATGCCTTGCGTTTCTCAATATGTTGATTTTAAAAGCATAGTTTGTGGCGTCGGTTTTGCTTGGCTGTCACCCATGAAAACCTATCTCGACTGGTCGGCCTACGACACCTATGGCGTCGGCGACGCTTACGCCGGCATTCCGGCGACCGGCGGCAACTATGCCAAGGCCGTTGCCGTGTGCATGAACAATCACCAGTGCCAGCGCGACGGCAAGGGCGTGATGTGTCCGAGCTATCGCATCACGCACGATCCGGCGCATTCGACCGGGGCGCGGGTCAAGGCGTTCAAAGCGGCGCTCAATGGCGAGTTTGGCGACGACCCGTTCGCCCATCCCGATCTGGTCGCGGCGATGGATCTGTGCGTGTCGTGCAAGGGCTGCAAGAAGGAATGCCCGAGCGCCGTAGACATGACGCTGATCAAGACCGAATACCTGGCGCAGAAGAATGCCCGTCTTGGTGTTTCGCGGCGGACCCGGCTGTTCGCCGCCTTGCCGCGCTGGCTGCACGAAAGGCGGCCGACGCTGCAGGCGCTGGTGCGGCTGCGCAACGCTTCGCCTTGGGTGGCGAAGCTGGCCGAGCGCTGGCTGGGTATTGCAGCGCAACGGCCAATCCCGGCAATCGTGGCTGACGGTTTTCGTGCCGAAAGCGCAGAATCCTGCGGTCAACGCGGCAAAGTGCTGCTTTTTGTCGATACCTTCACGCATTACTACACGCCGGAAATTGCCGAGGCGGCGATCAAGGTATTGCGCGCCGGCGGTTATGCGGTCGACGTGCTCGAACCGGCAAAAACCGATGCCGAACCCGAACGTCCGCTGTGTTGTGGCCGTACCTATCTGTCGCAGGGCATGGTCGATGAGGCCAAAGTGGAAGCGCAGCGGGTCATGGCGGCGCTGGCTCCAGCGCTGGCCGCCGGCACGCCGATCATCGGCCTGGAGCCCTCCTGCCTGTTGGCGTTGCGCGACGAGTTCTACAGCCTCGGACTCGGTCCCGAGGTCGGTCAACTATCGAAACAGGCCTTCCTGTTCGAGGAGTTCCTGATGCGCGAAGGCAACAAGGGACTGAAACTCGACTTGAAGCCGATTCCCGGCGGCCGGGCCGTCGTGCATGGGCATTGTCACCAGAAGGCCTTCGGCGCGATGAAGTCGGTCAAAAAAGTGCTCGGCTGGATTCCAGAATTCGAGTTCGACATCGTCGATGCCAGTTGTTGCGGCATGTCCGGCAGTTTCGGGCTGGAGGCCGAGCATTACGAAGCCTCGCGCCAGATGGGCGAACTGGCCTTGCTGCCGGCGGTGCGTGCGGCGCCGGATGACGCCTTGATCGTTGCCGACGGTTTTTCCTGCCGGCACCAGATCAAGGACGGTAGCGGGCGTGATGCGGTGCACGTTGCGGTGTTGCTGGCTCATGCGCTGGGCTAGCGTTCTCCGCCGTTTTCCAGGCCGGATACTTTCCCTTGATGCTTGATGTCATTGCTAAAGTCCCTCTTATAATGAAGGGAAAAGACCTGCGACACGAATTTCGTTGGCGTGACTCAAATATCAGGAGACGTAATCGAAATGGGGACTTTCAAGGTTGATGATCCCGTTGTGGTGAAGTGGTATCCAGGGCGTCTGGATAGTGGCGTCACGCCGGATCTGGCCAGCAGCAGGGCGCCTAACGCCGTATCGGATACGCACGTGGCTTCGCTGATCGATATCAAAGCCTTGAGCACCTTGCTTGACGATTTGACGCTGCTGGTTGGCATGCCGACTGCGCTGCTTGATCCCTCCGGCAATATTCTCCAGAGCGCCGGTTGGCAAAAAGCCTGCACGGCCTTTCACCGGGCCACACCCAGTTCGTGTGCCAATTGCACCGAGAGCGACCTGTTTCTGTCCAGCCATCTGAAAGAAGGCGAGTTCATCGATTACAAATGCAAGAACGGTTTGTGGGATGTCGTGACGCCGGTCTTCGTCGGCACGGAACATCTGGGGAATCTTTATTGCGGGCAGTTTTTTTACGATGACGACGAAATCGACGACGCCTTCTTCATCGCCCAGGCCGAACGCTATGGTTTCGACAAGATAGCCTATCTGGAAGCCATCCACGACATGCCGCGCTTCAGTCGCGAACGCGTGCGCCGGATCATGGGGCTCATCGTCGGTCTGGCATCTTATCTGTCCCATCTTTCGCTGACTAACCTGCGCCTTAATGAAAGTCGCAGTCAGATGGAAACCCTGATCAACGCGCTACCCGATCCGGTTTGGCTGAAAGATACGGAAGGCACCTTCATGGCGTGCAACCAGGCGTTCAGCCGCTTGTTTGGTGCCCCGGCCAGCGAGATCATCGGGCGGACGGATTACGACTTTACGTCGCAGGAACTGGCCGATTTTTTCCGCCAAAAAGATCAGGAAGCCCTGCTGGCCGGTGAGCCGAAGCTCAATGAAGAGTGGCTGATTCACGCCGAGAGTGGGCAGGTCATTTTCCTCGAAACCATCAAGACGCCGATGCCCGGATTCAACGGGCAGGTGATTGGCGTGCTGGGGATCGGTCGCGACATGACGGACCGCAAGCGGGTTGAAAACAACCTGCATCTGATGTCCCGGGTCTTTTCCAATAGTGGTGAAGCCATCCTGATCACCGACGCGAACAACCGGATTCTTGCCGTCAATCATGAATTCACCAAGCTGACCGGCTACAGTCAGGAAGAAGCCATCGGCCAGGACCCCCGTATGTTGTCGGCGGGGAATACGACGCCGGAAATATATCGCGACATGTGGGCCGCGCTGGAAAGCAGCGATCATTGGCAGGGCGAACTTTGGGATCGACGCAAAACCGGTGAGCCGTATCCGAAACGCTTGTCGATTTCCGTCGTGCGCGACAATGCCGGCAAGATCGTCAATTACATCGGTGCCTTCGAAGACATCACGGATCGCAAGGCGGCAGAAGACAAGATCCTGTTTTTGGCCCATCACGATGCGTTGACCGGGCTACCCAACCGTTTCAGCCTTTACCAGCGCCTGGAGCAGGGCATGGTTTTTGCGCGACGTTACGGCAAGTCGCTGGCTGTCATGTTGATCGACCTCGATCATTTCAAGACGATCAACGATACGCTCGGCCACAACGTGGGCGACCAGTTGCTGGTTCTGGTAGCGAAACGCCTGCAGCAGGCGGTGCGCGAGAGCGATATCGTGGCTCGCCTGGGGGGCGACGAATTTGTCGTGGTACTGGCCGGAATTGACAGCGAAAGCGACGTTGCTGAAATCGCCGGCAAGATCGTGACGCAGCTTGCCGCACCCTATCGCATTGCCGGTACTGAGCTGCGCACCTCGCCCAGTGTTGGCATCTGTTTTTATCCCGAAGATGCCGGTGAGACCAGTGAGCTGATCAAAAATGCCGATATCGCCATGTACCACGCGAAAGCCTCGGGACGCGGCAACTACCAGTTCTATACCGAAGCCATGCGGGCAGAGGTGGCGGAGCGCGTGACGGTCGAGCATGAACTGGAAATCGCGCTGGAAAAAGGGCAGTTCGTGCTGCATTACCAGCCTCAGGTCGAACCGCATACCGGTCGCGTGGTTGGCGTCGAGGCGCTGGTGCGCTGGCAGCATCCGGCGCGCGGCATGGTTTTTCCCGGCGACTTCATCGCGCTGGCCGAAGAAACCCGACTGATTGTTCCGCTGGGTAAATGGGTGCTCGAAGAAGCGTGCCAGCAATTGAAATTGTGGCGCGAAGCGGGTTTGTCCGATCTGCACATGTCGGTCAATCTGAGTCCGGCCCAATTCCAGGACAAGAACCTGCCCGCCCTGGTCAGGCAGGCCATCGAAAAATTCGCCTTGCCGACCGATCTGCTGCATCTGGAAATCACCGAATCGATGGCCATGTGCAATCCGGAAGAGAACATCATCATGATGCAGGCGCTGGCCGATATCGGCGTCAAACTGGCGCTCGACGATTTCGGTACCGGCTATTCGTCGCTGGCCTATCTGAAGCTGTTTCCCATCGACATCATCAAGATCGACCGTTCCTTCGTGAAGGATATCGAGACCGATGAAAACGACGCGGCCATTTGTGAAATGACCATGTTGCTGGCCCAGAAGCTGGGCATGCAAGTGATCGCTGAAGGCGTCGAAACCGAGGCCCAGCTTGAATTCGTCTCGCGTATCGGATGCCAGTGGATCCAGGGCTATCTGTTCAGCAAGCCGCTGGCGGCGGATGTGGCCAAGGATTACATCCTGGGGTTCCGGTATCCACAGGGACGCAGCGAAACCTAGTCGTTTCAGGCGTCGAAGTGCATGCTCAGGCTGGCTAGCGCTTTCGGCAGCGGCAGGTTTTCTTCGGTTTCGATGATGCCGGGCACCGGATGCGGGTATTCGTAGAACACGCCGTAGGTGCCGGGGCGCTGGCCGTGCAGGTAGATGTGGGCGCGCAGGTTCACCAGTTCGCTGTGGTAGAGCGTGACGATGCACGGATCGGCACCGTCGTCGGGGGCGACATCGCAGCTGGTGCCGACTTTTTCATCGAGCGAGACGAGCAAGCGGCGTAGCGAACGATCCTTGGGCAGGGACCAGGGATTGGTATTCATGGCAGCAAGGCCGGTTTGATTATTTCCAGCCAGGCATCGATGCGTTGTTCAGTGAGCAGGCCCTGGTGGTGCTGGTCGATGGCCAGCCCGAGGAAGTGCTCGCCGTCGACCGCCTGCGAGGCGTTGAATTCGTAGCCGGCTGTCGGCCAGCGACCGACGACACGGGCGCCGCCGGCAACGAAGGCATCGTGCAGGATGCCGATGGCGTCGACGAATTCATCCGGGTATTTCTTCTGGTCGCCGAGGCCGAAGATGGCGATGGTCTTGCCGCTCAGATCGGCGCCGGCCAGTTGCGGCAGGAATTCTTCCCAGCTCGGCTGGGTCAGCCCGGTCGATTCGCCGGGTAGTTCGCCGTCGCCGAGCGTCGGGCTGCCGACGATCAGGCAGTCAAGGGCGAGGAAATCGGCCAGCGTCGTGCGCCCGATATTGACCGGGGTGGCCGCAGCGTCGCCGAGTTTCTTGGCGATCTGCTTGGCCACCAGCCGCGTGCGGCCGGTGTCGGTGCCGAAGAAAATGCCGATTTTTCCCATTTTTCAGGCGTCGACCGCAATATTCTGCGTCAATTCCTCGGGCAGCACGCCGACCGGGTCGCCGAGCAGGTCATCCGGGCCGCTTTCGAAGCGCACCAGGTAGATTTCCTGTTCCGGATTCAACTCGGTGTGGCCGAAATGCACGACTACGCCACGCGCGCCGGCCGGGACGAGCAGGCCGTCTTCATCGTCGACGCCGGGCATGCCGCCATCGTTGTAGATGTTTTCCGCGGCGAACACCATGTCGCCGATTTCGTATTGGACGGTTTCCATGATCTCAGGCCCAGACGTCGGCCGGCGCCAGCAGGCGCTCGACCGGTTGATCGAACATCAGGTGTTCGTCGATGATGGTGCCGACATCTTCCGGCTTGACGCCGACGTACATCGTACCTTCCGGGTAGATGATGACGCTGGTGCCGAGATGGCAGGGGCCGAGGCAGCCGGTGTTGGTCAGCTGGAAGCCGGAAGCCCACAGGTTGCGGGCGGTGAACTCGTCCGAGAAGGCCTGCCAGGTCGGGCCGCAGCCTTTTTCCTGACAAGACCCGCGCGGGTGGCCGGCCGGGCGACCCTGGGTGCAGACGAGGACGTGTTTCTTGGGTTTTGGCATGCTGTTCTCCTGAATGATGGGAGAACCCTTGCAAGGGAAGTGCCAGCTATAAATGCCATTGAATCAATGGCTTGTTGTTATATCGCGTTGTTGCCTTTGCGACAATGCGGACAAAAAAGAGGCCGCTGACTGGCGGCCTCTGATGCTTCTGCGGTCAACGGTGAAAAATCAGCCTTTTTCCGGCAATACGATATTGACTTCCAATACCTCGTAATTGCCCTGTTTTTCCAGCGAAACGCGGATGTCTTCGGTATTGACCTTGACGTACTTGGAAATCACGGCGATCAACTCACGCTGCAGGTCAGGCAGGAAATTGACGCTGCTGCCGCCGCCGTCGCGTTCGTGCGCGATGATCAGTTGCAGTCGTTCCTTGGCCACCTGGGCCGTTTTCGGCTGGTTGCCGAACAGTTTCTGGAGCCAGGACATTTTATTTGCCTCCGAACAGGCGCTTCAGCAGGCCCGGCTTGACGTAGTCGACGAAGCGCAGCGGTTTGTCTTCGCCGAGGAAGCGGGAGATGACGTCCTGGTAGGCTTCGGCGGCGTCGGTTTCCTTCTGGTGGATGACCGGCGAGCCCTGGTTGGAGGCTTGCAGCACTTCTTCCGATTCCGGAATGACGCCGATGATGGCGACCCGCAGGATTTCCTGGATGTCCTTGTACGACAGCATTTCGCCGGCTTCGACGCGGGTCGGGTTGTAGCGGGTGATCAGCAGATGTTCCTTGACCGGTTCGCGGTTTTCGATGGCGCGCCGCGACTTGGCCTGCAGGATGCCGAGAATGCGGTCGGAGTCGCGCACCGATGAGACTTCCGGATTGGTCACGACGATGGCTTCGTCAGCGAAGGTCAGCGCCATCACGGCGCCGGTTTCAATGCCGGCCGGCGAATCGCAGATGATGAAATCGAAGGCCTGGTGTTCCAGTTCCTTCAGGACTTTTTCCACGCCTTCTTCGGTCAACGCGTCCTTGTCGCGGGTTTGCGAGGCCGGTAGCACATACAGGTTGTCGCAATGCTTGTCCTTGATCAGCGCTTGGGTCAGCGTGGCTTCACCGTTGATGACATTGACCAGATCATAGACGACACGGCGTTCGCAACCCATGATCAGGTCGAGATTGCGCAGGCCCACGTCGAAGTCGATGACGGCGGTTTTGTAGCCGCGCAGCGCGAGGCCAGTGGAGAAGCTGGCGCTGGTGGTGGTCTTGCCGACCCCGCCCTTGCCGGAAGTTACGACGATGATTC
>NZ_JAVBXX010000007.1 GCF_030824335.1 Azonexus sp. | reverse complement strand
GTCGTGTGGTGTTGGCGTGAAGGAGTAGGCCGCGAAGGTGTGAAAAATGGGACGAACAATGAGCCAAGGCCGCTTATCGTGGGTTCTGTCGTCGAAAGTGCCAGATGGTCTTACCAGTTTGAATTTTCAGATTGGTCGGCTGTTTGATTCGTTGCTGGAAATAGCTACGTGCCGATTTTTCTACGTAATCCGCTTGGGAGTAAAACCAATGCTGAAAGTATTCTTCGAAATCGGGGTGCTTGCGGTTTTGATCGAATGCACATTCTTTTGAGTAGAAATAATGTGCATAACACTCCAGAACATAGCCGACCAGCTTGTTATACAGCACTTCGCTGTTTCGAAACTCTCTTCCGAAGGCTTCAAGTTTTTCTCGAACTTCGCTATCTGGTCCGTGATAGCGGTGAATCGTCTCCAGATACTGACCTGCTTTCGGTAAGTCAAAATTGTGAAACGTAACTAGGCGCGATGCCTCGGCAAATACTTTGGTTTTGTCGGGTGTCGGAGCAGTCATGTTTTCAAGCAGCCTTTCAGAAAACAGGGGACGGATCACGGTTGTTTCGTCCGTCAAGTGGTCTGTCCTCGAGTGAAATGGTGGTCGGGTTGTTCTGGCGGGACCATGCTACGAACTCTGTGAGGCAGACGGCCCATTCTGTCTTGGGGGGTGTCCGTTGATTAATAAAAATGGGTTAGACTAAATTTGAATTAACGGAGTTGTGTTTTGTTTCTATGTGCAAGGAAAGTCGTAAGTTTTTCGGTTGTTAATTTTATGAAATTTAATTTTCAGTCTTCTTTTATATTTAAATATCCGCGAACTGCTCCCGCAGTGCCTATAACTATTGCTATGGATAAAAGAAAATTCTGAATTGTTGAAAACCAATCTATGAGTGCCCCAGTTGATCTCCAGCCCCAAAATGGCAGTTTATATGTTTCACAGTAATAGCTAGTTCCTTTTGTTGCGCATTCGGTAATCAATTTTCCATTAAGCCATGGGTTGCTTGTTGTATCCCAGTATCCGGAGAATGGATTGTGAATAAAAGCCAAAAATAATATTATTGTGTAAGCAATATAGTTTATCTTTTTGTCTCGTATACTCATGAGGTTGCCTGTATTGTTGATTGGGGTTCTAATGGGTTTTTCTTTGGCGCGAGATGGCTGAAATTTTTTATTTATTTATAAAATTTTCGTTTCGTTTATGATGGTTTATATATCAAAAAACCACTACGTCAGCACCAATGCAGAAATTAGTTAATGCGAAAAAAGGCGTGCACGGTGGGTTTTTGGTGCTTGTGTTTTTATAATTTCAAATGTCAAGATATTATTTTTCTTTGTGGGTTTGTGAAAATAAATTTTTGTAACAAAATTTGCACCAGATCGTGCAAATAAACTGTGTGCAACTTGTTTTTAATAAATGATTTTGTTAGTTTTTTTTGGGGATTATCTGAGCAAGCAGGTAGCCCAAAATTTCCACACAAGAAAATCAAAGATTTTCTACTCACCTGAAGCAAGAATCTGGACTTATTCAGATAATCATTAGCGGTGTGCATCCGAGTTGATTTGTACTATGCGAAGCCCATCTTCGCTGGTGATGCAAATAATTGGTTTGAAGCCATTGTAACCGCCAAAGCCGTTTTTTGCATTAACAGGTATGAAGTATATTCGTCCTCCATGCAGTGTCCCGGAAATCCGGAATGTATCCATCTTCCCACCGTGAATTTTTCCGATCTGTAGGCTTCCTGGGTCTTTCCATGCTACAAATTTTACAGCATCACTTGCGCAAAGCTGCATTCCAGCCTCAATTGGCCCAATATGTTGGATATTTCTGTTAGGCAATGAATATTGGTTTTGTTGAATTGCGTTGGTTTTTTCTTCAATGTATTGAGGATGGTTGAAACATGGGGCATCCTGAAAAATCACTTTTTTGTTGACAAGGCAGCGGTACTGAGCAGCGACCGGGTTGCTCAGTAAAAATAAAGCGGAAATTAATATATGTTTCACAATAATTAGCCGATCAGGATCGGTTTGCAGAGGCTTTCACGGTCAACTGAAAAAATGGCCGAAATTTAATTCGGCTCCGGCCCCTTTGATTGCCTTGGCCCGTGATTACTTTCCGTAATCCCCGAATGATATTGAAATAAGCTTGCCCGATTCAAACCGAAGTGTTCGGATGAATTGTCCAGCACCCAAATTGTATGTCCATTCATCGACTGTTTCGCAAACCCTACCCCTAGTATCTGGTTTGCAAAACGAGTCCTTGACAGTCGGGGCTCCGCATTTCAACAACACGACCGCTTTACTGTCACCGGCATAGACCAGATCGTTGTTGCACCTTAATGACTCTGATGATTGTGCCGCAGCGGGGCTCGTTACCAATGTCGCGATCAAACCAGCAATAAAAAGCAGTGCATTTTTTGAGTTCATATTTTCTTCTTTAATTTTAATAATGTGATATAAAAATATAAATACCGTTAAAAAATTGGGGAGGCCTCATTTCAATTCTATTTCTATAAAAAAAGGGACTAGGCTCGATTTTCGAAACTTTATAGTTGGCAGCATATCCTGCATGTATTCTGGAAAACTGCCATTCATCCGTGGCAATGCTTCAGCCGAAGAAATCCGCATAGCAGGTTCATGCAAGGGATGGCAGGAATATTACCCAGAATGGATGCTAAGACACAAGGTGTGGCTTGGTTTTTTGGGTGGCAATATTTATTTAGCATTTCCCCGGGGGCTGCTGCATCCAGTTTCAGCTTGTCCAGAATCGGCTGCCAGCGAATCAGGATCTCCAGAAAGATCGTTGGTGAGCGTTTTCCTGTCAGGTCGGCGATTTCCGAGGGGGAATAGTGCTATCTTCGCTTTTATCTGATCGACAGGCCCGATAAGGACGCGGCATCGCGGGCGGCCTGTAAGACGCCTTTGGCACGGGCGATAGCCTTGACTTGCCCACTCCACGATATATCGGCACAATGCATCGCAAATACAACGCATTGGGTGCCTCAATGAAAACTGCCACGATTCCTTCCTTGCGGGTTGATCCGGAACTGCGTCGTTCCGCAGAAAGCGTCTTGCATGAGGGGGAAAGCTTGTCGGGCTTTGTCGAGCATGCGATCCGTAAGACCATCGCCTATCGTCAGGCTGAAAAGGAGTTTGTCGTACGCGGTTTGGTGGCGCGCGATCAGGCCAGACAGACCGGACACTATGTCGAGGCTTCTGCTGTGCTTGATCGACTCCAGGGAATGCTTGATAAAGCCAAGGCTGGCAAATCCCAGGCATGACGTTTCGGGTTCGTTTTACCCAGGAGGCCGAGGCCGATCTGGTCAGGCTTTATGAGTTCATTCTTGAGCGGGATGCCGCAGACTGGACGCTGGCTGAGCGAGCGCTGGAGGCGATACGCGCGGGCATGGTCACGCTGGAGCAAATGCCGTTCACTTGCCGCAAGGCTACGACCGATTCGCCGTTTTTGCGTGAGTTGGTGATTCCGTTCGGCGCAGCGGGTTATGTCGCGCTTTTTGAAATCGACGATGCCGAGACGGTGACGATACTGGCGGTGCGCCATCAGCGCGAGAGCGACTATCATTGATGGATCACTCGCATCTGAATCTTTATTGGATGACGATGCTGGACTACAAACCTTCCGTTCCCCGATACAACTCTGCCACCGGGATGGAGAAATTCAGGCTGGGGAGGGTGAGCACGCCGGTGGGTTCCGGGCGTTGCGTGGTCCAACGGTCTTCGGTGCGGACATAGGCCAAGGCGACCGGCGCGTCTTGTTCGATCAAGACATATTCGCGTAGGGAATCGAGCGTGCGGTAGGCAAAAAGTTTTTCCCGGCGGTCAATACGCTCGGTGCTGGGTGACATGATTTCGACCAGCACCGACGGTTGCGTGCGAAAGTGGCTGGCCTGATCCGCCGGATTGCAGGCAACCATGATGTCCGGATAGTAAAAATAGTCCTCGTCATTGACCGACAGGCGAACTTTCAGGTCAGCCATGAAAACCCGGCACGGGCCGCCCGCCAGATGCCGGTGCAAGGCGGCAAAGAGGTTGCCGCAAATCAGGTTATGCCGCGCGCTGGCACCGCTCATGGCATGGACTTCGCCGGCCAGATATTCATGTTTTTCAGTGGCTGCTTCTTCGTCGGCCAGATAGTCAGCAACGGATACGCTGTCACGAAATTGAACCAGTGCCATGGAATATCTCCGATCTTCAGGGCTGGGCATTTTTACCGACTTGATCGGTGAATTGTCGCACGTCTGAACTTGTGTTCGACCTTGTCGAGCGGCAATGTTGCGGTCAACACCTGCAGGTATGAAAAAACCCCAGCGGGTTAGGCTGGGGTTGGCTGATAGTCGGCATCGTCTTTCGACTCAGGCAAGCCGTTCCGGCAACACGTCGCGCAACAGGACTGCTGCGTCGCGGATCATCTGTTCGGTGGTTTCCCAGCCGACGCAGCCGTCGGTCACCGAGCAGCCGTATTTCAGTTGCGACAGGTCGGCCGGGATCGGCTGGTTGCCGGCTTCGATGTTCGATTCGATCATCACGCCGAGCAGCGACTTGTTGCCGTTGCGGATCTGGTTGACCACGTCGGCCATGACCAGCGGTTGTAGTTCGGGCTTTTTCGAGCTGTTGGCGTGTGAGCAATCGACGACGATGTTGGCCGGCAGTTTGGCCTTGGCCAGTGCCTGTTCGGCCACGGTGACCGACACGGTGTCGTAGTTCGGCTTGCCGTCGCCGCCGCGCAGCACGACGTGGCCGTAGGCGTTGCCGGTGGTGCGCACAATCGCGACGCGGCCGTCGTTGTTCAGGCCGAGGAAGGAGTGCGGGTTGGAGGCCGACAGGATGGCGTTGGTGGCTACGCTCAGGTCGCCGCTGGTCGCGTTCTTGAAGCCGACCGGCGTGGATAGCCCGGACGACATTTCGCGGTGCGTTTGCGATTCGGTGGTGCGGGCGCCGATGGCGGTCCAGGTGATCAGATCACCGTAGTACTGCGGGCCGTACGGGTCGAGCGCTTCGGTGCCGGCGGGCAGGCCGAGTTCATTGACGGCGAGCAGGAATTCGCGGGCCTTTTCCATGCCGACATTGACCTGGAAGGAATCGTCCATGAACGGGTCGTTGATGTAACCCTTCCAGCCGACCGTGGTGCGCGGCTTTTCGAAATAGACGCGCATGATGATCTGCAGCACGTCGCCGACGTCATCGGCCAGTGCTTTCAGGCGGCGGGCGTAATCCAGGCCGGCGACCGGGTCGTGAATCGAGCAGGGGCCGACGACGACGAACAGGCGGTGATCCTTGCGGTCGAGGATGTTGCGCAGCAATTCGCGACCTTCGCCGACCGTAGTTTCCGCTTTTGCGGTCAACGGCAATTTTGCATGGATTTCGGCCGGCGTCGGCATGGTGTCGAAGGCGGATACGTTTACGTTTTCAATTTTGGTGGTCATTTAGTCAGCTCGCGAATCATGTCTTTCACTGCGGCGACTTTGTCGTTCAGGGTCGGGCAGTGGCGTAAGAGGGAAATTTTATCCTGTCCGGCTAGCTTATAGCTGCGGTTTTTCTGAATCAAATTGATGATCTTGATCGGCTCGATAGGCGGATTCTTGGTGAATTCCGGGCTGAACTGGATGGTGATCTGGTCGTTGGTCGCGTCGAGCTTGGCTATCAGAAGCGGTTTGACCAAGAGACGCAGGCGGTGCGTGGCGAGCAGCGATTGCGCCTGCAGCGGCAGTTCGCCGAAACGGTCGATCAATTCTTCCTGCAGTGCGTCGATTTCCTCGCTGGTGTCGCAGTTGGCCAGGCGCTTGTACAGCGTCAGGCGTTCGTGCACGTCGGGGCAGTAGCCATCGGGCAGCAGGGCCGGCGTGCGCAGGTTGATCTCGCCGCTGACGCCGATCGGCTGGGTCAGGTCCAGCGAGTCCATCAGCTTGCCCTGTTTCAGGTGAGCGACGGCACGGTTGAGCATGTCGGCAAACATGGTGAAACCGACTTCCTGCATTTCGCCCGATTGGTTGTCGCCCAGCACCTCGCCGGCGCCGCGGATTTCCAGATCGTGCATCGCCAGGTAGAAACCGGAGCCGAGTTCTTCCATCGCCTGAATGGCTTCGAGGCGCATCTTGGCCTGCTTGGTCAGCGCCTTTTCGTCCTGCACCAGCAGGTAGGCGTAAGCCTGGTGATGCGAGCGACCGACCCGGCCGCGCAACTGGTGCAACTGGGCGAGGCCGAATTTTTCCGAGCGGTTGATCAGGATGGTGTTGGCGTGCGGATTGTCGATGCCGGTTTCGATGATCGTCGTGCACAGCAGCACGTTGGCGCGCTGGCCGGTGAAGTCGCGCATCACGCGCTCCAGTTCGCGTTCGTTCATCTGGCCGTGGCCGATGACGATGCGCGCTTCCGGCACCAGCTTTTCCAGCTTTTCCTGCATGTTGTTGATGGTGTCGACTTCGTTGTGCAGGAAATACACCTGGCCGCCGCGCTTGAGTTCGCGCAGCACTGCTTCGCGGATGATGCCGTCGGAGAATTTCGAGACGAAGGTCTTGATGGCCAGCCGCTTCTGCGGCGCGGTGGCGATCACCGAGAAATCGCGCAGACCTTCCATTGACAGCGCCAGCGTGCGCGGAATCGGCGTTGCGGTCAGCGTCAGCACATCGACCTCGGCGCGCATCGACTTCAAGGTTTCCTTCTGGCGCACGCCGAAACGGTGTTCTTCGTCGATGATGACGAGGCCCAGACGGTTGAATTTGACGTCCTTGCCGATCAGCTTGTGCGTGCCGATGATGATGTCGATCTTGCCTTCGGCCAGTTCCTGCAAGGCCTGCGTCGTTTCCTTGGCGGTCTTGAAGCGCGAGATTTCGGCAATCTTGACCGGCCAGTCGGCGAAGCGGTCGGCGAAGGTCTGGTAATGCTGTTCGCAGAGCAGCGTGGTCGGGCACAGCACGGCGACCTGCTTGCCGCCGGCTACCGCGCAGAAGGCAGCGCGCAGGGCGACTTCGGTCTTGCCGAAACCGACGTCGCCGCAAACCAGCCGGTCCATCGGCTTGCCCGAGCGCATGTCTTCGATGACGGCTGCGATGGCCTGCGCCTGATCGTGGGTTTCCTCAAAACCGAAACCATCGGCGAAAACTTCGTAATCGTTTTCCTGGAAGTCGAAGGCATGGCCCTGGCGGGCGGCGCGGGCGGCGTACAGTGCGAGCAGTTCGGCGGCGGTGTCGCGCGCCTGCTCGGCTGCCTTGCGCTTGGCCTTGTCCCATTGGCCGGAACCCAGCGTATGCAGCGGGGCGCTTTCCGGATCGGCGCCAGAGTAACGGGAAATCACGTGCAACTGGGCCACCGGGACGAACAGCTTGGCGTCGTTGGCGTAATGCAGTTCGAGGAATTCCTGTTCGCCCAGCCCCAGGTCCATGCGCACCAGGCCCTGATAGCGGCCGATGCCGTGGCTTTCATGCACGACCGGATCGCCGACCTTGAGTTCGGTCAGGTCTTTCAGCCAGTTGTCGAACGTTGCTTTCTTGGCCGCTTCGCGCCGGGTGCGCCGTGGCGTGCCGGCGAACAACTCGGTTTCGGTAATGAAGGCTACGGCGTCGAGCGCAAAGCCGGCTTGCAGCGGGCCGACACCGAGGGCCAGACGAGCCTTGCCACCGATGAAGCTGGCGAAGTCGGTGCAGGCATCCGGTTTCAGGCCGTGTTCGGCGAACATCGCGGCCAGCGTTTCGCGCCGGCCGGCGGTTTCCGCGACCAGCAAAACCCGGCCCGGGAAGCTGGCGAGATGATTTTTCAGCGCGCCCAGCGGATCGTCGCTTCTGCGGTCAACGGCAACATTCGGTAGTTTTCCGGCGGCCTGCGGGTTTTTGGCATCCAGGGCCAGTCGACCGTAGGATTTGGCCGCGATGAAGAAGGCTTCGTCAGTCAGGAACAACTCATCCGGCGCCATCAAGGGCCGCGCCTTGTCGCCCTGCAGCAGGTTGTAGCGCGAGCGGGTGTCGTTCCAGAAAGCGGCGATGGCGGCCGGCGTGTCGCCATGCGTGACGAAAACCGCGTCTTTCGGCAGGTAATCGAAAATGGTCGCCGTGCTGTCGAAGAACAGGGGCAGGTAATACTCGATGCCGGCGCTGGCGATGCCGGTCGAAATGTCCTTGTAGATGCCGGACTTGGCCGGGTCGCCGTCGAAGCGCTCGCGGAAGGCCTGGCGGAAATGCGTGCGGCCCTTGTCGTCCATGGGGAATTCGCGCGCCGGCAAGAGGCGCACTTCCGGCACCGGATAAACGGTGCGCTGGGTATCGACGTCGAAGGTCTTGATGCTTTCGATCTCGTCGTCGAACAGGTCGAGCCGGTAAGGCAGTTGCGAACCCATCGGGAAGAGATCGATCAAGCCGCCGCGAATCGAGTATTCACCGGGCGAAACCACCTGCGTGACGTGCGCGTAGCCGGCCAGCGTGACCTGGCTGCGGAACTTCTCGGCATCGAGCGTCTGGCCCTTCTTGAACTCGAAGGTGTAAGCGGCCATGAATTCCGGCGGCGCCAGCCGGTTTATTGCGGTCGACGCCGGCACCAGCAGGATTTCCACCTCACCCTGCAAAGCTGACCACAAGGTCGCCAGGCGCTCGGAAACCAGATCCTGATGCGGCGAAAAGTGATCGTAAGGCAGCGTTTCCCAGTCCGGCAGCAAACGTACTTTCAAAGCCGGCGCAAACCACGGGATTTCCTCCAGCAGACGCTGTGCATCAGCCGCGCTGGCGGTAACCACCACCAGCATGCGCGCCTTGCTGTGGCGGGCAATTTCGGCCAGCGCCAGCGCATCGGCAGAGCCGGTCAGCGGCGGCAGATCGATACGGGCGCCGGGCTTGGGCAGGGCGGCGAGGGGAAGCAGCGGTTGGGGAGCAGACACGTGGGCGCGGGGTGAAGCAGCATGGTGGGGCGAGCATTATAGCCGCTTCACCGGGGGGGCAAGCCCTGGGTGCCGGGTAGTGGTACGGCTGCGGGGGATCATCCGGAAAATGCTTACGCGGGGTTAGCGTGTTCTCCTCCAGCTGAACCTTGACCAAAGGCCAACGTTCTGGGAAGGGCTTCTGTGCAATGCGTTCGCGATAGAGCTGGGAGTGCGTTGTCTAGCCGGTTCTTCAGGTTTTGTTCATGGCTCGACGAACAGTTTTGTGAGTCGAAAAACACCATGTCGACATCAGGAGTCTTCGTGTGAATCTCGAACCCATGCAGTGATCCCAAACCAAGCCTCGAATGGCTTCCGCACCGATGCACCATGATTTTAGGCCGATCGCTTGTACCGTGCGCAGCGCTTGCATCAGCCAATTTGATTCGGCAACAAGCCGCTTGAGCCGCGCAACGTGTGGCGGGGCGCCCATGGAGGAATCCGGAAAGTGGGGCACGATGTCAGTCCTGTTTGGTGAGGGACAGGTCAGGCGATATTCAGCCATGGGGCGCGTGCATTTTTGCGGTCAACTCCCCAAATAGACAGAAAACCATGAAGCTACGCGCTGTGCCGGGTTTTCGGCTGGGCTGATCTGGTGGAATTCGTGCGGGGCGGTGAGGTGTGGGCGGGCGCGGTCGTAGGAGGCTTTGACCGGGCTGTCGTCGGTGTCGCATAGCGTGAGCAGGGGGGCGGTCAGGAGTTCGAGGGATTCTTTGCCGGCTCGGTCGATCAGTCCGTTATGGCAGGCCAGAGCAAGAAGCTGGGTGTCGCGCCGGGCGGTGGCGCGCAGGGCGGCGGGGCAGGCATTGCCGGTGGCCAGGATGCCCAGCGGTCGCTGCGCCAGATTGGCGTCGCGCCGGGCGAAATCGAGCAGATCGATCACACGTTGGGTGAGGCGCGGGATGTTTTCTGCCGCATCGGCAAATTTGGCTTCCTGAACGGTGAGCAGGTCCATGCTCAGGATGTTGTAGCCGTATGCGGCGAGATTGTCCGTGGCCAGGCGGTCGACCGCAGAATTCGGCGTGTGGACCACAAGCAGGCTGGCCCGTGGTGTGGTGGCCAGGCGCAGTTGGCCGTGCAGGTGGCCGTTTGCTGTATGGATGGTCAAGCCGCATGCGGTGATGCATTGTGGGGTGTCGTTCATGGTGCGATGCGAATCGGTATGCGCTTGGGACCAAAGGCTTGGCCGTTGCGGCCGAGTGCTTTTCCGAAGCATCCGGCAATGGCCGTCTGGCAATGCGGGCAGCGGCCTTGCGGTGTGTTGTCGTCGGGCTGGATTTCGTAACGCCGAATGGCGTACCAGTCGCGCACGATCAAGGCGGCGTGGCAATTCGGGCAGAAGGTCGTGCCACCTTCGCAGTCGTGGACGTTGCCGGTGAAAACGTGGTGCAAGCCGGCATCAAGCGCGATGCGGCGGGCCTGGGTGAGCGTGGCGGGCGGGGTGGGCGGCGTCTGGCCCATTTTCCAGTCCGGGTGGAAGGCGGTGAAATGCAGGGGTACATCGGGGCCGAGTTCGCCGGCGATCCAGTTGGCCAACGCGTTGATTTCCGCCGGGCTGTCGTTCTGGTCAGGGATCAGCAGGGTGGTGATTTCGAGCCAGCAGTCGGTTTCGTGGTGAATATAGGCCAGGGTGTCGAGCACCGGTTGCAGGCGGGCACCGCACAGTTTGCGGTAGAAGTCGTCGGTGAAGGCTTTGAGGTCGACATTGGTGGCGTCCATGACAGCGAAGAATTCGCGGGCCGGCGCCGGGTGAATGTAGCCGGCGGTCACTGCAACGTTGCGGATGCCCCGTTCGCGGCAGGCCTGCGCAGTGTCGATGGCGTATTCGGCGAAGACCACCGGATCGTTGTAGGTGTAGGCCACGGCGTCGGCCTCGTGGCGCAATGCGGCTTCGGCAATGGCTTGCGGGCTGGCGGCATCCATCAGTCTGTCCATGTCTTTCGACTTGGAAATATCCCAGTTCTGACAGAATTTGCAGGTCAGGTTGCAGCCGGCGGTGCCGAAAGACAGGATGCTGCTGCCGGGGTAGAAATGGTTGAGCGGCTTCTTTTCAATGGGGTCGATGCAGAAGCCGGATGAACGGCCGTAGGTCGTCAGCACCATTTCGCCATCGTGCATCTGGCGGACGAAGCAGGCGCCGCGCTGGCCTTCGTGCAATTGGCAGTCGCGCGGGCAGAGGTCGCACTGGATGCGTTGCTCGGGTAGTGCGTGCCACCAGCGGGCTGGATGGTGATGCGCAGTTTCGGCGTGCGGCATTACCCGTCTTTCCATTTTTTGACCGTGTAACGCAACAGGCACAAGTCCTGGCCCCAGTAATTGGCCGGCAGGCCGGCTTTTTCCTTCAAATGGGCGAGGAAGACCTCGGGCTCGGGCAATTGCTCCCAGACCTGCGGCAAAAAGGTGGCGCGTTTGCCGCCTTTCGACAGGATTACGCCATCGATCAATGGGCGAAACTGGCTCAGGGCATCGGCTTCATCCTTGAATTGCATGGCTTCGGCCGGCGTGAGCAGGGAAACTTCGACATGCGTGTAGGAAAATTCGCAGGCGCTCAAGGGCATGAAACGCGGGTCGTGAAAGGCTGCGTTGCGGGCGTTGGCTTGTACATCTTCGAGCAAGGGCCGCCAGGCTTCGAGGCTGCCGATGCAGCCGCGCAAGGCGCCTTGCTGGGTCAGCGTGACAAAGGTGGCAGCGTTTTCGTGCAGCGTCGGCAGGTCGACCGCAGGTTTGGGTGTCAGGCCGAATTTTTCGCCGATCGCGTTACGGGCAAGACGCAGCAGGGTGTTACCCAATTCATCCATGATGGCTTTCGTTCGGCTCATAAAGGGCAAAAGACGCATAGCCGACGACCCGGCTGCGCTCACCGGCGGTGTCGCCGGAATTACACAAGGCAAGCTGCCGTGGTTGCAGGCCACGTTGCCGTGCCGCCAGCAACAACCCGTTGATCGGAAAGGCGCCGCAGGCTTGTTCGGGGTGCAGCGTTGTATCCAAGGCGAGGATTTTCCCGCAACTTTTGCGGTCGACGGCTTGGGCGGTGGCATAAGGCAGGAAGTGCGACAGGTCGGAACTGATCACGAACAGCGTTTCCGGGCCACCCCACAGCCGATCAATGACCTCGGCCACGTCTTCCGGCGAGGCTTCGCCTACGGCCAGGGGGAGCAGGGTGAAATCGTCGAGTCCGCGCTGCAGGAAGGGCAGGTGCACTTCCAGCGAGTGTTCCTGGGCATGCACCCGGTCGCTGCTGCAAATCTGCGGCAAGTCGATGATGGCGGCCCTGGCTGCCGGATCGACAGGAATCTTGCCGAGGGGCGTGGCGAAGGTGTCGGTTTCAGGCAGGGCCAGACCGTTCACCGCCACCCGATGTGTCGGGCCGAGCAGGATGACGCGGTGGATGCTGTGCCGCCACGGGGCCAGTTCGGCATAGGCCCGGGCTGCGGTCGATCCGGAATAAATGTAGCCGGCATGCGGCACGATCAAGGCTTTGGGTTGCTGCGCGGGATGCGTGGACTTTGCGGTTTGTACGAGTGCATCGCCCAGAAGCTGGTCGACCGTCGATTGCAGCAAGGCGGCTTCGGCCGGGTAAAACAGGCCGGCAACGGCGGGTGGGCGAATGGTGTTCATGGTGATCTCTTAAACCAGCAGCAGCCCGATTCCCATGCCGCTGCCAATCGCGATCAAACCGGGCAGGGCGTGCCGGGCCAGCGCTTTGCCGCCGATGCTGATGACCAGTCCGATCTTGAAGATCAGGTTGGCGACCAGTGCCAGCGTGACGGCGACGACGGCGTCGGTGGCGAGTACTTTGTCCAGGTTGAAGATGCGCAGCGTGGACAGCACGCTGGCGTCAGCGTCGGTCAGGCCGGAGACCAGGGCGACGATATAGAGACCGCTACTGCCGGCGATATCCTGTAACCAGGCCGCCGCCAGCAGCACAATGGCGTAAAGCAGGCCGAAGGAGACGGCGGTTTTCAGTTCGGTCGGGTTCTTCACTTCGGGCATCGGCAATTCGCCGGCCGCGCTGAGTATTTTCCAGCCGTACAGCGCCATGACCACCCCCGGCACGATGCCGCAGGCAAAGACGATGGCGATGGGCTGCAGCAGGCTGGGCGAAACGACGCTGGCGATCAGCCCGAGGCGGATCATCACCATCACGTTGGCGATCAGGATGACGATGGACGACATGCGCACCAGATGGCCGTGTTCGGCGGCATGGCGGGAAAACATCATGGTGGTTGCGGTCGACGAGGCCAAACCGCCAAAAATGCCGAGCAGCGCCGCACCGTGCCGGGCACCGACGATGCGCAGTGCGAGGTAGCCAGCCAGTGCCAGCCCGGAAATCAGTACCACCATCCACCAAATCTGGCGCGGATTGATTGCGCCGTAAGGGCCGAAATCCTCATTGGGCAAAATGGGCAGGATGACCAGCGACAGCACGCCGAATTGCAACATCGAATTGATGTCCTTGGGCGTCATGCGCTCGCTGAATTGTTTCAGTTCGGCCTTGAAATAGAGCAGCACCGTCGTGGCGATGGCCAGCATGACGGCCAGCGTGGCGTAGCCCAGCCAGACGGCGGCACCCAGCCCGTAGGTGACGATGATTGCCGCCTCGGAGGTAAAACCGCGAAACTGTTCTTCTTGTTTCGAGGAAAAATTGGACGCCACCATCGACGCGGCCAGCACCATCAGGCCAACCGCCAGCAACCACGGTTCGCCGGTTCTTTCACTGAGCATCGCAAACAGGCAGCCGAGCATCGACACGAGAGAGAAGGTACGCAGGCCGGCAGCGGCGTCCGGGCGCCGTTCGCGCTCCATGCCGATGAGCAGACCAATACCCAGCGCGGTCGAAAATGCCTCGACAGGTGCGGCCAGTTCCGGGGCGACGAAGGTCATGGGATTCCTCTCTTTTTGGTGTTCTTCGTTAAAATTAAGGCATGCCACGCTATTACGCAATCGTTCCCGCTGCCGGCAGCGGTTCCCGCTTCGGCGCGGAGAAGCCCAAACAGTATCTCGACCTGCTCGGTCGGCCGCTGATTTTTCATACTTTGGCGGCGTTGACCGCGCATCCGGCCATCGACCGGGTGTGGGTCGTGCTGGCGCCGGATGATCCGTTCTGGCCGGATTACGACTGGTCGGCACTGGGGCCAAAGCTGGAAACCGTGCGTTGTGGCGGCGCGACGCGCGCCGACAGCGTGACCAATGCCTTGCGTGCTGCCGCCATGTCGGCAGCCGACGACGATTGGGTGCTGGTCCATGACGCGGCTCGACCCTGCATCAGCCAAAGCATGCTGGACGAACTGTTCGACGAACTGGCTGACGATCCGGTCGGCGGCATTCTCGCCGTGCCGGTCGCCGATACGCTGAAACGCGCCGATGCCGAACAGCGCGTCGCCGCGACTGAATCGCGCGATGGCTTGTGGCAGGCGCAGACGCCGCAGATGTTCCGCTACGGTAGCCTGGTCGAAGCGCTGGAAAAATGTCGCGCCGTGACCGATGAAGCCGGCGCCATCGAGGCGCTGGGGCTGCAACCCAAACTGGTGCGCGGCGATTCGACCAACCTGAAAGTCACTTTTCCGGCCGATCTGGCGCTGGCGGCAATGATTCTTAGAGGACGTAAATGAGCAAGCCAATGAATGCGCCAATCAACCTCCGGGTCGGCCAGGGCTACGACGTGCATCAACTGGTCGCCGGGCGCAAACTGATTCTCGGCGGCGTCGAGATTCCGCACACGACCGGTCTGCTCGGTCATTCCGACGCAGATGCGCTGCTGCATGCGATTACCGATGCACTGCTCGGCGCCGTCGCACTGGGCGATATCGGCCGGCATTTTCCCGATACCGATCCGCGCTATGCCGGGGCCGACAGCCGCGTATTGTTGCGGGCTGCCGTCGCGTTGCTGGCGGAGAAGGGCTGGCAGGTGGTCAATGTCGATGCCACGCTGATCGCCCAGAAACCCAAGCTCGCGCCCTACGCCGCGGCGATGGTCGCCAATATTGCGGTCGACCTCGGTATTGCCGAAGATTGCGTCAATCTCAAGGGCAAGACCAACGAAAAACTGGGCTATCTGGGTCGCGAGGAAGCCATCGAGGCGCAGGCCGTCGTGCTCGTTGCCCGGAACGGGGATTGAATTCGCAATCCTGCGGTCGACGTTCGTTTCCGGCAGTTTTTGCTTCAAGGCTGGTGCAGCGTTCAACCCGGCCAAATCCGGCGCTGGCTTAAGGACAGCGAAGCGCTCTGGCGACGAAACTACCGGACGGTGAAACGGTGCAGGAAAACGCAAGAGAAGTACGCCGGCCAGGTCGGCGCTACTTGTTCGACAGGACGATCAAATCGCCGGTTTGCCCATCCTGCAAGCGAGCGTGATGCATCGCGACGAGGCGGTCATCCGGGTAGCGGGCATGCAGGTCGGCAAACAGGGAGCCGGCGTTGGCTGGGTCATTTTCCAGTGACTGATAGGCGGGCAGATAAGCGTCAAGTGGCGCGCGTCCGTCCAGCTCACCTTGGCCAAGGGCTTCAAAAATTGCCAGTGGCCGGGTTTTTCCCTTGAAGATGATCTTGCCCACCGGGCGAACGTTGCTGGTTGGGGCTTCGGCCAGGATCGCTTCCGAAATGCAAATTTGCGTGCCCAGGTGCTTGTTGGCGGATTCCAGCCGTGCCGCCGTGTTGACCGGATCACCCAGCGCGCGGTAGTCGAACATGGTCTTGCCGCCAAAGTTGCCGACGATGACTTCACCCGCATGGACGCCGATGCGTGTGGCCCCGAATGGAATGCCTTGGGCAATCAGTTTGCGCGAATAGGCGCTGGCGAAAGCGTCCATTTCCAGCGCGCAGGCCAGCGCGCGGGCGCAGTGATCGGGCTGCGGCACGGGGGCCGAGAACATGATTGCCACGGCATCGCCAACAATCCGGTCGAGCGTGCCTTCGTGGCGGAAGGCGATGGCGATCATTTCGTCGAGATAGTCGTTGAGCAACGCCACGGCTGCGGCGGGATCAATGCCTTCCATCAGGCTGGTAAAGCTGGCCAGGTCGGTAAAGATGAAACTGCATTGCTGCCGTTTGCCGCCCAGTGCCATGTCGTCGTTGTGCTCGATCAGGTGGGCGACCCGGTTGGGCGAGACGTAACGGGCGAAGGCGCCTTTGATCCAGCGTTGTTCGCGTTCGGCCATGAAGTGATGGGTCAGGCTGCAGATCAGGAAGGTGAGCAGGATGCCGATGGCCGGCAGACTCGGGTCGATGAGCAACCGGCTGTGGGTGAACGCCAGCCATGAACCGCCCGCCGTCACGGCGACCAGTGCGATACAGGCTGCGGCAGCTGCCAGCGCACCGGTGTGCAAGGCGATGAAGCCGACAATCAGGCTACCAACGACGAGTGCCGTGAATTCGCTGCCAATCGCCCAGCTTGGTCGCTCAAGGAAATGACCGCTCAGTATCTGCTCCAATGCCTGGGCATGGGCTTGAACCCCCGGCATCAGCCCGAAGGGACTAAAGCGCAGATCCATCAGTCCCTGGGCGGAACTGCCGACGAGCACAATATGGCCGGCCAGGCCAGCCAGCGCCGCTTCGTCGGAAAATACTTGCCAGGCGGGCAGGCTGCGTTCGGGGCGAGGCGGGGTGTAATGAATCCACAGTTCCCCCTGCGGGGTGGTTGGAATCGTAAAGTCGCCAATCCGAATCTCACCGAGGCCGGCGTTGTCTTTTTCCCCGGTAAGGTGCTGCAAGTGACCGGCACTGCGCAGCATGACAACCGGCACGCCCTGTGCCACCCGCAGCGTTTCGCTGACCAGCGTCGGTACCGGGCCGTCCGGCATCTGAAAGAGCAGCGGAATGCGCCGGATAACGCCATCACTATCGGGAACGAAGCTCAATGCACCGTTGCCCTTGGCCACCGATTCCAGCACCGGCAGCGAGGTGATCGCGCCAGTGAATGCATGCAGCCAGCGATTTTGTGCTTCGCCGAGATTGACGAAACTGGCTTTGCCGGCCGGGCGTTTTTGCCCGGATGTCTCGCCACGCTCCAGGGCGAAGCCGACCACGGCATCTGCTTTGCGCAGGCGGTCGGCAAAATGCTGATCATGGTCTGGCAAGGCCAGAATCTGCTGGCGCAGCGCGCTGTCGAGTTGCCACAGATCAGCCATGTGAGCCGGTGAGGTCCGGTCGGCTTCGGCAAACATTACGTCGAAGCCGATGGCCGCGACATTTGCGGCTGTCAGGCGGTCGACCAGTTCGGCCAGGCGATTTCTCGGCCACGGCCATTGACCAAGGCGGGTCAGACTGGTTTCGTCAATGTCGATGATGCGGACCGGCGTTTCTGTGTAAGTCCTGGGCTGCCAGCGTTGAAATTGATCGAACACGGCATTGCGCAGCATCGTCCTCGGCTGTTCGGCAAGGAGCTGGAAAAGTACGATCAGCGCGATGACCAGTGGGGGTAGCAGCAAGGTCCAGCGAGCGTTTTTTTTCATGCGATCAATGTGCTGACGAATGTAGGGAGGATATTATTGGCGCAGTCCGGCATATGATAGCTTCGTCGCTGATCACACGATGTCCAGATTCATCTCAAACAAAAACAGGAGGACATGATGACAATGAATCGCACACTATTTGCCTTGGCGCTGTTGCTGCCGCTGGGGGTGCAGGCTGAATCCCAAGCCATCGGTTTCGTCAAGAATGTGGCCGGTGAGGCATCGGTTTCAAGTGCTGGAAACGTGGCAAAGGCCGATGTCGGCACGCCGATCTTTACCGGCTCCATACTGAAGACCGGCTCGGGCGGCAGCATGGGGGTGACCTTCCGTGACGAAACGGTGATGTCCTTCGGCCCGAATACCGAACTGACGGTTGATGAATACCTTTATGCCCCCGGCCAGGGCAAGTTGAAGCTGGGCAGCAAGTTGAGCAAAGGCAGCATGAATTACGTGTCCGGCGTGATTGCCAAACTGCAACCCGATGCGGTTTCGGTCAAGACACCGACCGGCACGATTGGTGTGCGCGGCACGAATTTTCTGGTCAAGGTTGAGGAGTGAGCCATGAGCATGATCCGCAAGGCGTTGATGGTGGGGTTTCTCGGCATGCTGCTCACCGGTTGCGCCAGCAAATCCTATGTGGTGTTGCTCGACAATCCGGATGGTTCGACCGGCAAGATTGTCGTACGCGGCGAGAAGGGCGAGCAGCTGATTGACAAGTCCATGCATGGCGCAGCGCTCGATGGATCTCAGCAACCGGCGGCCATCGAAGAAAGCCGGATTCGCCAGGATTTTGGCGCAGCCATGGCGGCGCGTCCGCAATTGCCCGAGCGCTTCCTGCTGTATTTTGAACTGGGCGGGGCAACCCTGACGGCAGAGTCACAGGCATTGCTGGCACAAATCATTCGCAATGCGGCAAGTCGTCCTGCAGTCGACGTATCCATCATCGGCCACACCGATACCAGCGGGAATGCCGAGCAGAACAGTGCCCTGGCATTGAAACGGGCGCAGTCAGTTGCCGAATTGATGCAACAACAGGGGCTGAAGGCACATGCCCTGATCGTTGAATCGCATGGCGAACGTAATCTTTTGATCCAGACGCCGGACGAGACACCGGAACCTCGTAACCGGCGGGTCGAGATTTCGTTGCGCTGATGGTTTAACGGGGATTTTCCCCGCCTGAAACCTCCTGCAGGAGGGCGTGTCATGCCAGTCAAATTGAATATCCGTTTTCAGCATTGGGCTCTGGGTTCAACCTTTTTGCTAGTCTCGCTGCTTTCGGCGGCAGTCTTGCTGACGGTTTTCCAGACTTTTCGCGACATGGCTGAAACGGGGGCGTCGGGGCGATTTTCGCTGATTGCCAGCCAGGCCCGGTCCGAACTGGATTCAATCATCCAGCAGAGCAGCCGTTTCGTCATGGCACAGGCAGGGGCGGAAGCCGAGCAGTTTGTGGTCGCCGGACGAATCAATCAACGCGACATGGTGTCGACCTTTGTCGGGTCGCTGGAAGCCAACCCACAAATTTATTCGCATTTCTTCGGCCTGGCGAACGATGAGTTTCTGCAAGTCATCGCGGTACGCGCCAATCCCAAGGTAATCGCAGCCCTGGAGGCGCCGGCCGAAACGGTATTTGCCGTGCGCCGGATCGTTCAAGGTGCTGACGGTGTACGCCGTGAGTCATGGCAATTTCTCGATGCCAGGCGTGCCGTGTTGGGGCAGCGCGAGCAGGCTGCGCGCTTTGTGCCGACCAGTCGTCCCTGGTTTGCCGGGGCGACCGAGCGGCAGGGGCTGATGGTTACCACGCCTTATCTGTTTTCCTCCAATGATGAACTCGGGATAACGGTGGCGGCCCCCTTGCCAGCCGGCGCCGGTGTTGTGGCAAGCGACATCAGCCTGGCGTCCTTGCAGACTTTTGTTGAAGGTTTGCCAATTTCCGAAAACGGGGCAATTGCGGTGCAGGACAGCGCCGGGCAGATACTGGCATTTCACGGCCATGGAGGCCGTTATGCAGGGGTGAAGCTGGCGCCACTGACACCGGCCGAGCGCATCGACAATCCGAATTTGCAACCCTTGCGGCAAACAATTTCCGATGAGGCGTCGCGGATCGTTGAGTTGAACAGCGGGACAGGGCTGGAGAAAGTCGTCCTGACCCGCATGGTTTCCCAAGCCATCGGGGGAACGCGCTTCAGTGTGGTGGTGCTGGCGCCGCTCAGTGATTTTCTGGGGGCATTTGCCGAGGCAAAAAGCAACGTCATCCAGATTACCTTGATCCTGTTGCTCTTCCTGATTCCTTTGGCTTACATCGGATCACGTCGGGTCGTACTGGCGCTGACATCGCTGGCCAAGGATTCGGAACGCCTGAAACATCTGGATTTCTCAGTCAAATCGCAGGCGCCGCAAACGTTTTTGTACGAAATCAATGCGCTTGGCGAAGCTCAGGGGGTAATGCAGACAGCCATTGAACAGCGAACAGGGGAGTTGGCGATTGCGCAGGAAAAACTGGCCAGTCTTGTTGAGTACGGTATTTCCCTGTCGCGTGAGCAAGACCGCACTGCCTTGTTGAAGCATATTCTGGTTGGGGCAAAGCACATTGCCCATTGCGCCGCTGCCACGCTGTTCCTGAAAACAGAACGCGATACGCTGGCTTTTGCTCATCGGACCCATGACGACGAACTGCCCGCATTTGAAATTCCGTTGTATCAGGCAGATGGTTCCGAAAACGACAAATACGTCGTTTGCCACGCCGCCTTGCGGAATGAAACGGTGGTCATTGACGATGTCTACGCCGAAACCCGCTTTGATCTTTCCGGCACCAAGCGCTTCAGCGAAGAAAGTGGATTTCGTACGATTTCGTTGTTGACCGTACCACTCAGCCCGCGTGAGGGGGAGGTGATTGGACTGATCCAGTTGCTCAATGCACAGGATCCGCATACCGGCGAGATCATTCCTTTTCCCCCGGATATTCTTGGTTTCATTGAAGCTTTGGCGGCGCAGTCCGCGATTGCACTGGAGAACCAGAACCTGCTTGAGGCGCAAAAGGTGCTGATGGATGCGCTGATCAAGCTGGTTGCAGGTGCCATCGATGCAAAAAGTGCCTATACCGGCGGACATTGCGAGCGCGTGCCTGAATTGGCAATGATGCTGCTCCGCGAAGCGGATGCGCAGGATCATGGCCCGCTCGCGGATTTTAATTTTTCCACTGAGGATGAATGGCGGGAGTTTCGTATCGGTGCCTGGCTGCATGATTGCGGCAAGGTCACGACGCCTGAATATGTCGTAGACAAGGCAACCAAACTGGAAACCATTTACAACCGTATCCACGAAGTGCGGATGCGTTTCGAGGTTTTATTGCGCGATGCCGAAATCGATCGATTGCGCGCTATTCACGAGCGGGGAGAGGCGCATGCAGCGGCCGATGCCCGGTTTGCCGAGCGCAAGGCTCACCTGCTGGACGATTTTGCATTTCTTGCTGAATCCAACATGGGTGGCGAATTCATGGCACCGGAACGGATCGCCCGTGTGCGACGCATTGCTGAAGAAACCTGGCTGCGTCACTTCGACGATCGCTTAGGGCTGTCGCAGGATGAACTTCGCCGACGTTCCGGTGAGCTGGAAGAAACCTTGCCGGTGCAGGAGAATTTACTGACGGACAAGCCTTGGCATGTCGTGGCACGCGAAGGCAGCAGTCAGGCCTACGCCTCCGAAAACGGCTGGAAAGTCAGCGTGCCGAAAGACCTGTACAACTTTGGTGAGGTATATAACCTGATCATTGCCAAGGGAACGTTGACCGAAGAAGAGCGTTTCAAGATCAATGAGCACATCATCCAGAGCATCCTGATGCTCGAACGCCTGCCTTTGCCCAAGCAACTGCGCCGCGTCCCGGAATATGCCGGTACGCATCACGAGACGATGATCGGGACTGGTTATCCACGCAAGCTGCGGGCTGAGGATTTGTCGATTCCGTCACGGATCATGGCAATTGCCGATATTTTCGAAGCATTGACCGCTTCCGACCGGCCATATAAACCGATGAAGACCTTGTCCGAGTCGATCAAGATCTTGTCTTTCTTCAAAAAGGATCGGCACATCGATCCCGTTCTTTTCGATCTGTTCCTGACCTCCGGGGTTTATCGGGAATATGCCGCGCGTTACCTGAAGCCTGAGCAGATCGACGAAGTCGATATCAGCCAATTTATCGGCTGAGACGACGCTGCATCATGCCGCCTCGGTAAGGCTCAGCCCGACTCGATTATCAGTCGGGCGAGTAACCCAGTGGGCTGGTTTACCAGCAGTTCAAGCCGGCCGTTGTGCAAACGGGCGATACGGTCAACGATGGCCAGCCCGAGACCGGTTCCGGTGGCGTTGGTGCGGGCCGATTCCAGACGGGTAAACGGGCGCTTCATGCTTTCCGTTTCATGCGCCGGAATGCCGGGGCCGTGATCGACAATTTCGATGTGGATTTCGTGGTCGACCGCAAGCGCGCGCAGCAGAACGGCGCCACCGCCGTATTTCCAGGCGTTGTCGAGCAGGTTGCCGACGGCGCGGCTGATCGCCTTGGGGCGCAATATTGCGGTCGACACGCCGTCGAGATCAATTTCCAGCGGCCGGCCGATGGCCAGTTGGCGTTCTCCTATCGTGGACAGCAGGGCCGCCAGATCGGTGGGCACCGGCATTTCTCCGGATTCGGTCCGGGCATAATCCATGAATTGGGAAATGACCGCTTCCATCTGCTCGATGTCGGCGACGATGCTCTGACGGGCCGCTTCGTCGGAAACGCTCATTTCGGCTTCCAGGCGCAAACGGGTGAGTGGTGTGCGCAAATCGTGCGAAATACCGGCCAGGACTTCCGAGCGATCCTGCTCGTGGCGGGCCAGGTCACTGGCCATGGCGTTGAAGGCGCTGGCCAGCGCCCGGATTTCTTCGGCGCCGTCCTCGGGTAGCGGCTCCGGTATCTGCCCGCGGCCGACCGCCTGTGCTGAGCCGGCCATGGCCTTGAGCGGCCGGCTGATCATCGAGGCAATCAACCAGGCAACCAGCAAAGCCAGCCCAACGGCCAATGCAGCCCAGCTTAACCAGCGCGAAGCCAGACTGCGCTTGACCTTTTCTCTCGGCAGAACAAGCCAGAATTCGTCGTCGTCGCGTTCATTGAGGCGGAAACTGACCCAGAATCCGGGCTCGCCATTGACCTCTATGGCGATGCGGGTAGCCGGGCCCAACTGGGCGACGATAGCCTCGCTCAGCAAGGCTTGAAAGCGGGAGTCCGGCATGGCCAGGATCTCGTCCTGGGGTTCGGCGGGGAGCAGGCGTATGCCTTCGCGTGAGGAAAACTCGGCAAACAAGCCCGGGCGCTTGTCCGGTGCGGCAGCAAAAAGCGAGGCCCGGATCAGGTTGACCGCAGAAGTTGCCATGTTGGCCGATTCGCGGGCGCGTGGCTCGATATCGATGTGGCGCAGCAAGCTGAGCCAGCCTGCCGTACTGAGCAGCACCAGCAAGGCAAGCAGCAGGAAGGTGCGAGCCAGCAGCGAACGCGGCATCAGTTTTCCCGCGGCGTACCATCGGGCATGAAGACGTAGCCAAAGCCCCAGACCGTTTGCAGGTAGCGCGGCTGGGACGGGTCGGCTTCGATCAGCTTGCGTAGCCGGGAAACCTGGACGTCGATGGCGCGGTCGAACGGCCCCTGTTCGCGGCCACGGGCCAAGGTCATCAGCTTGTCGCGCGACAAGGGCTGGCGCGGGTGCTGGAGCAGCACCTTGAGTACGGCAAACTCACCGGTGGTCAACGGGAGTGTTTCGTCGCCGCGTTTCAGGGTTCGGGCCGAAAAATCGACTTCGATGCTGCCGAAACGCGTGTTTTCCGGGAGGTCTTCCGGCGTGCCCGGTGGCGTGTTGCCCTGGCGGCGCAGCACGGCGTGGATGCGGGCCAGCAACTCGCGCGGATTGAACGGCTTCGGGAGGTAATCGTCAGCGCCCATTTCCAATCCGACAATGCGATCTACCTCGTCTCCCTTGGCGGTCAGCATGATCACCGGTGTGCGGTCGCCCTGGCCGCGCAGACGGCGACAGATCGACAAACCGTCTTCGCCCGGCAGCATCAGGTCGAGCACGATCAGGTGATAGTGTTCGCGGCTGCGTACTTTGTCCATTTGCATGGCATCTCCGACGGCCTTGACGGCAAACCCTTGTTCGCCGAGGTAGCGGCTCAACAGGTCACGCAGGCGGGCGTCGTCATCGACGACAAGAATGTGCTGGTTGGTATCGTTCATGCGGCAAGGATAGCTGCTTGTCAGGAGAAGAATTGCGCCCAATCGTAACAAATGATCTCGGCGCGGTTCCAGGAAACATTCGATTACAACTATGGCGCCACAACTTGCCGACGCCACCGGAGAATGGTCAGGCCATCAATCCGGATAAAATACCTCACACCATGAATATCCGAACTTCGTCCTCGCTGCTTTTGCTCATGCTGTCTTTGTCAGCGGGCAGCGCGTGGTCGGATGAGCGCTGGCGCGAATTGGCCCCCGAGGAGCGGCGCGAAATGCGCCAGCAAATGCGTGAACATTGGCAACGGGAAAACACCGGCCCGCAGCGTTTGTACAATAGTGACAATTCACCGCACCGGAGGGATCTGTCGCCGGATGAGCGCCGCCGTTTGCGCGAAGAAATGCGTGAGCAGCAAGGGCGCGAACCGTATGGTCAGGATGAGCGGCGCAACAGAAGACACAGGCGCGATGAGTGACAGCATGGGCAGAAGCGCTGGCGAGGCTGCTCCGGTAGAATAGCGGCCATGCAGATTCTCGCCCTTGAAACCTCCACGGAAGCCGGTTCCTGCGCCTTGTGGCGCGACGGCGAATTGATCGAACGCTCTTGTCCTGCTGGCCGGTCGCATTCGGAAACCTTGTTGCCGCTGGTGCGTGAATTGCTCGCTGAGGGGGCGCTGACGATCAGCCAACTCGATGCCATTGCCTTTGGTGTCGGGCCTGGTGCATTTACCGGTTTGCGTGTGGCTTGCGGTGCAGCACAAGGCTTGGCCGTTAGCGCCGATTTGCCTTTGATCCCGATTACCAGCCTGGAGGCCATGGCTGCGGCCAGTGGCGGCAAGCAGGTTCTGGCATTGCTCGATGCGCGCATGGGTGAAGTTTATTCGGCCGCCTATGTGGCAAGCGAGGTCGGCTGGGTGGTGCAGGGCGAAATTCGCGTCGGTACGCCGGTCGACATCGATTTTTCGGCAAAAACCGCTGACTGGCTGGCCTGCGGCAATGCACTCAAGGCTTATCCGGTGCTTGCCGAGCGGGCTGCGCTGGCCGGGCTGGTCGTATTGCCGGATATTTTGCCTGATGCCAGTTGGGTAGCCCGGCTTGCCGCACCGCGCCTGGCTCGCGGAGAAGGCATGGACCCGGCCCAGGCGGTCCCGCTTTACATTCGTGACAAGGTGGCCAAGACGGTAGCTGAACGTCTGAGCGAAGGTGGCAAGGCATGAGTACCCCAGGCGTGCAACTGCCGTTGGCGGTGGAGTTTTTCCCGATGGGGGAACGCGACCTCGACGCTGTCGCTGTCCTTGAGGCAGGGTTGCAGACTTTCCCCTGGTCGCGCGGTAATTTCGCTGACTCCCTCCTGTCGGGTTACAGCGTATGGGTTGTCCGTATCGGTGGGGAACTCATCGGTTTTTCGGTTGTGATGCGCGTCCTGGATGAAGCGCATCTGCTCAACATCGGCGTGGCTGAGCGATATCAAGGCAAGGGCTACGGCGCCCGCTTGCTGCGTAATGCAATGGAATGCGCGCACCTGGCCGGTGCCTGCCGGATGTTTCTTGAGGTAAGGCCGGGTAACGCACGGGCGGTCGAGCTGTATCAGCATTTCGGCTTTCGTCAGATCGGTCTGCGCAAAGCTTATTATCCGGCGGTTGTCGGGCGTGAAGACGCGCTGGTCTTCGAGAAGGAACTCGGATGAGTCTGAGCCGCGAGCAAATGCTGGTTGAAATGGGCATTACGCCTCTCTGGGTACTGCGTGATGAGCCGCTGGAAACAGCACATGAGGCACCTGGGCACGTCCCGGCGGCATCGGAACCACTGCCCGCCAAGCTTTTGCCGGCAGAAGCAGCGCATCAGCCGGCTGGGCTCGACCTGTCTGCGGTCTCAACGTCGCCGGTCTCTACGTCGTCTATCGCAGCGGATATTTCTGCGGTCAACTCGCTTGATTGGCCGGCATTGCAACGCGCCATTCTTGAGTGCAGAGCCTGCCAGCTTTGCGAGCAACGCAAACAGGCGGTGCCGGGTGTCGGCGACCTGAATCCGGACTGGTTGTTCATTGGTGAAGGGCCGGGTGCGGAAGAAGATGTGCGCGGCGAACCGTTTGTCGGCCAGGCGGGCAAGCTGCTCGATGCCATGCTTGATTCGCTCGATATGGCGCGTGGCAACAAGGTTTACATCGCCAACGCAGTGAAGTGTCGCCCCCCCGGTAACCGTACCCCGGAGGCTGCGGAAATGGCCGCTTGCCGCCCGTGGCTCGAGCGCCAGATTGCGCTGCTCAAACCGAAAATCATCGTTCTGCTGGGGCGTGCCGCCGTACATGCCGTGCTCAAGGAAGACAAGGCGCTGGGCAGCTTGCGTGGCCAACGTCTCGAATATGCCGGCATCCCGGTTGTGGTGACCTACCACCCGGCGTATCTGCTGCGTAATCTGCCGGACAAGGCAAAGGCTTGGGAGGATTTGCTGTTTGCCCGCCGGGTATTGCGTGCGGCCAGCCAATCATTGGTTTAACGGGTTTGCCCCAGGGTGGGCAGGGTCAAGCCAAAACGCAGGGCCAGCAAGCGCAGCACGAGAATGATGCCCATCGCCGCCCAGGCTGCATTTACCGGGCTGGTGCCGAGTTCCTGCAAACCGATCAGCGATAGCGCGCCGAGCCAGGCAGCGGTGGCATACAGTTCTCCCTTCAGAAAAACACTGGGCACGTCATTGCACAGGATGTCACGCAATACACCGCCGAAAACACCGGTAATAACCCCCATCAGACTGGCAGCCAGCCAGGGGGTGTGCCATTGCAAGGCAACCTGGGTACCGATGACGGTAAATAGCGCTAGCCCCACTGCATCCGGGATCAGGAAGAGTTTTGGGGGAAGATCAATGCTGCGCACGACAAAAAATGTCAGCAGTCCGGTGCCTAGCGCAGCCATCAAGTAGGTTTGGTCGACCACCCAGAAAACGTTGCGATCGAGCAAAAGATCGCGCACCGTACCGCCGCCCAAGGCCGTTGCTACGGCTACCAGCAAGGCGCCAATCAGATCCATTTGCTTGCGCCCGGAATCGAGAACACCGGTCAGCGCACTGACGGCAACGGCAGCCATGCCGACCCAGTAGAGCAGGGCGTCCATGCTCAATTCAGCGCAACCGGTCCTTCATCGCCCGCTGGGCTTCGCGTTTGCCTTCTTTTTCCTGCTGGTCGGCGCGCTTGTCATGCTGTTTCTTCCCCTTGGCGAGGCCAATTTCCAGCTTGATCCGGCCGCGTACGAAGTGCAGGTCAATTGGCACGAGCGCGTAACCAGCCCGTTCGACCTTGCCGATCAGCTTGCTGATTTCCCGGGCGTTCAACAACAGTTTGCGGGTGCGCACCGGGTCATGGTGGTTATGGGTCGAGGCCATCGGCAGGGGGGAAATGTGCATGCCGATCAGGAACAGTTCGCCACTGCGGATGATGACGTAGGATTCCTTGATGTTCATCCGGGCAGCACGAATCGCCTTGACCTCCCAACCTTCAAGGACAATGCCGGCCTCGAACTTCTCTTCAACGAAGTAGTCATGAAAGGCTTTTTTGTTGACCGTAATGCTCATGCTGCCGCTTGATCCATTAAAATTGGCAATTCTACAGGATTACAGGAATGCTGCCGCGGCATGGCTCTGGTCGAAAAAACAGTCTTGATTGAGCATTCTGCGACGCAGATGTTTGAATTGGTGGATCGCTGCGAGGATTACCCGGCTTTCCTGCCTTGGTGTAACCGTACCGAACTGAAGTTTCGTGATGCGGCTAAAACTGTCGCCACGCTGCATATCAATTATCACGCGGTGAAATCCAGCTTCACGACGGAAAACGACAAACAGTTTCCGACGCTGATGAACATTCGCCTGGTCGATGGGCCTTTTCGTCGTCTCGAAGGTTCATGGCACTTTCGCCCGCTGGCAGAAAATGCCTGCAAGATCGAATTTCGCCTGCATTACGAGTTTTCCAGCAAGTTGTTTGAGAAGGTGATCGGTCCGGTGTTCAGCCATATTGCCAACACCTTCGTCGATGCCTTTGTGCGCCGGGCCGCACAGGTTTATGGAGCCAGCCATGGCGGATGATTTGATTGCCGTTGAAGTCTGTTACCCCTTGCCGGACAAGCAGGAACAAATCCGGATCCAGTTGCCTGCAGGCAGTTCCCTTCAGCAGGCACTGGAAACGTCAGGTTTGCTGACGAAATACCCGGAAATCGATCTCAAGAAAAACAAGTTCGGCATCTGGAACAAGTTGTCGAAACCGGATGCCGTGCTGCGAGACTTCGACCGCGTCGAGATTTATCGGCCGCTGATTGCCGATCCGAAGGAGGTCCGCAAACAGCGTGCGGCCGAGGGCAAGGTCATGAAAAAAGGCGCCGGTGATACCGACGCCGTCGAAGGCTGAATCCGGGGATTCCTATTTGCAGGCTTCCTGCATGATGCGGAGCATGCGTTCCCGTTCCTGTTGCCGTTGGTTGTCGTCCAGCAGCTGGCGCTCTCCCTTGTCGTTGAACTGGGCAATAGGCTGGTTGGATTCAATGGCGTTCAGATTGCGCTTGGCCTGTTCACAAGCATCTTTGCGCTCTTTGGCGAACGAGGCATCTTGAGCTTCCTTGCTGGCCTTGTCCCGCGCCTCCTGTTGCCGCTTTTTGAAATCGGCTTCTTTTTCAGCCATTGTTTTTGGTGCATCCGCCGCTTTGGGCGCATCGGCAGCCTTGTCCGTTGTCGTTTCGTCCGATTTTCCAACGACCACACTGGGTTGGCGCACCCCAATCGAGCGCGCGTCTTTCATGCTTGCCGGTGGCGGTTTGTCGGAAATCACGATTTTTCCGCTGGCATCCTTCCAGCGATAGGTTTGGGCATGGGCCGGCATGACGGTTGCGGTCAACACGGCTGCAATAGCAAAAATCAGGGCTTTGTTCATGGTCATCGGGCTTTGCGAAGGATTTCTGTATAATACGATTTTGTGACTTTGGATCAAAGGCAATGCGACTTTTGCAAAAAGCCCTGACATTCGACGACGTACTGCTCGTCCCCGCGCATTCGGAAGTTCTTCCCCGCGACGTCAGCCTCGCCACGCGACTGACCAGAAACATTACCCTGAACCTGCCCCTGCTGTCTGCCGCCATGGATACCGTGACGGAAGGTCGTCTGGCCATCGCGCTGGCGCAAGAGGGGGGTATCGGCATCATCCACAAGAATCTCTCCGCTCGTGCCCAGGCCGCCGAAGTGGCCAAGGTCAAACGTTTCGAGTCCGGCATCCTGCGCGATCCGTTCACGGTAACGCCGAACATGACCGTTCGCGATGTCATCGAGATCACCCGCCAGCACCGCATTTCCGGTCTGCCGGTGATCGACAAGTCGGGCAAGGTGGTCGGTATCGTGACCAATCGCGACCTGCGTTTCGAGACCAATCTCGACCAGCCAGTCAAATCGATCATGACGCCGCGCAAGCGACTGGTGACGGTCAACGAAGAAGCCAGCGTCGAGGATGCCAAGGAACTGATCCGCCTTCATCGACTGGAGCGTGTGCTGGTCGTTGATGCTGAATTCCATCTGCGCGGCCTGATCACCGTCAAGGATATTCTGAAGTCTACCGAACATCCGCTGGCCAACAAGGATGCCACCGGGCGTTTGCGTGCCGGTGCGGCGGTCGGTGTCGGTGCTGGCACCGAAGAGCGCGTTGAGCTGCTGGCCGAAGCCGGTGTGGATGTGGTTGTCGTCGACACGGCACACGGTCACTCGCAGGGCGTGCTTGATCGTGTCAAGTGGGTCAAGCGCAACTACCCGCAGATTGAAGTCATTGGTGGCAACATCGCTACGGCCGATGCGGCGCGTGCCCTGCTCGACATGGGGGCCGACGGTGTCAAGGTCGGTATCGGTCCTGGCTCGATCTGCACCACGCGCATCGTTGCCGGTGTTGGGGTGCCACAGATCACCGCCATCCAGAATGTTTCCGAAGCGCTCAAGGGCACCGGCGTGCCGATGATTGCCGATGGCGGTATCCGCTACTCCGGCGACATCGCCAAGGCGATTGCTGCCGGGGCTGATACGGTCATGCTGGGCGGCCTGTTCGCCGGCACGGAGGAAGCGCCTGGCGAGGTCGAACTGTTCCAGGGCCGTTCCTACAAGTCTTACCGCGGCATGGGTTCGCTGGGGGCAATGCAGGCCGGTTCTTCTGACCGCTACTTCCAGGAAGCCACCGCCAATGTCGACAAGTTTGTCCCTGAAGGCATCGAAGGCCGTGTGCCGTACAAGGGCTCGGTGCTCGCCGTGATTCATCAGTTAATGGGTGGCCTGCGTTCGTCGATGGGTTACCTCGGTACGCCGAGCATCGCCGACATGCATGCAAATGCATGTTTCGTCGAAATTACCTCGGCCGGCATCCGCGAATCCCACGTCCACGACGTGCAGATCACCAAGGAAGCGCCGAACTATCACCTCGACTGATCGTTCCTGTGTCCAGAAGGGCGGCTAATTCAGCCGCCTTTTTCATTCAAGGTTTTGAAAATGTCCCATCAGAAAATCCTCATCCTCGATTTCGGTTCCCAGGTCACCCAACTGATCGCCCGTCGCGTACGTGAAGCCAAGGTATTCTGCGAAATCCATCCGTACGACGTTTCCGACGAGTTCATCCGCAGCTATGGCGCGCAGGGCATCATCCTGTCCGGCGGTCCGAACTCGGTGACCGAAGGCGACACGCCGCGCGCACCGAAGGTCGTCTTTGAACTGGGCGTCCCGGTGCTGGGCATCTGCTACGGCATGCAGACGATGGCGCAGCAGCTCGGCGGCCAGGTAATGACCGCCGAAGCGGCCGGCAAGGCACGCGAATTCGGTTATTCGGAAGTTCGGGCGCACGGCCATACGGCGCTGTTGAAGGACATCGCCGATTTCACCACGGCCGAAGGTCACGGCATGCTCAAGGTGTGGATGAGTCACGGTGATTCGGTGATGGAACTGCCGCCCGGTTTCAAGACCATGGCGTCGACGCCGTCCTGCCCGATCGCGGCGATGGCTGACGAGGCGCGCAAGTTCTACGCGGTCCAGTTCCACCCTGAAGTCACCCATACGCTGCAGGGTCGGGCCATCCTCGAACGCTTCGTGCACGGCATCTGCGGCTGTGGCACTGACTGGATCATGGGCGACTACATCGCCGAAGCGGTGGCCTCGATCCGCGCCCAGGTGGGCAGCGATGACGTCATCCTCGGCCTGTCCGGCGGTGTCGATTCGAGCGTTGCGGCGGCACTGATCCATCGCGCCATCGGCGACCAGCTGACCTGCGTCTTCGTCGATCACGGCCTGCTGCGCCTGAATGAAGGCGACATGGTCATGGACATGTTCGCGCGCAATCTCGGCGTCAAGGTCATCCGCGTCGATGCTGTCGACGACTTCATGGGCAAGCTGGCCGGGGTTTCCGACCCGGAACAGAAGCGCAAGATCATCGGCAAGGAATTCGTCGAGGTCTTCCAGGCCGAATCGAAGAAGCTGGTGTCGGCCAAATGGCTGGCCCAGGGCACGATCTACCCGGACGTGATCGAGTCGGCCGGCAAGGGCAAGAAGGGCGCTCATACCATCAAGAGCCACCACAACGTCGGCGGTCTGCCGGAAGACATGCACCTCAAGCTGCTCGAACCGCTGCGCGAACTGTTCAAGGACGAAGTCCGCGAACTCGGCGTTGCCCTGGGCCTGCCGCGCGAGATGGTCTATCGCCATCCGTTCCCCGGACCGGGCCTGGGCGTGCGCATCCTTGGCGAAGTGACGCTGAAGGCGGCACACCTGCTGCAACGCGCCGACGCCATTTTCATCGATGAATTGCGGTCGACCGTAGCAACCGAGCGCGATGTCGCCGCCGGTGCATGCACCGAGGCCGATATCGGCAAGACCTGGTATGACCTGACCAGCCAGGCCTTCGCCGTCTTCCTGCCGGTCAAGAGCGTCGGCGTCATGGGCGACGGCCGCACCTACGAAAACGTCGTCGCGCTGCGTGCCGTCGTCACCAGTGACTTCATGACCGCGCACTGGGCGCACCTGCCGTACGAACTGCTTGGCCGGGTGTCGAACCGCATCATCAACGAAGTCCGTGGGTTGAACCGGGTGGTGTACGACGTCAGCGGCAAGCCGCCGGCGACGATCGAGTGGGAATGATCCGTCTGCTCCTCTAGGCGCAGAATCAAGCCGAACCGATTTCCGAAGCCCTTCCTGGCATTGTGCCGGAGGGGTTTTTTCTGGTCTGGCTTACCCATAAACTTGCCGATGCTTCAGTCCTTCACCCAAGCAATGCGGCCTGATCCCGCATCGTTCAGACGAGCCATCAGCGCAGGGGCTGCTTCATCAGGCAAAGAAAAAACAAAATCGACCAATGCATCGTGCAAAACGTGATCCAGTTTTGCCCCGGCGATTTCAAGCTCACGTCGCACACGTCCCTCCATATCGTAGGGAACAAGGCAGCGCAGCGGGCATTGTTTGACGATAGCGATCTTTTGCGCCGTCAGTAACGCCTGTGCGACGCTATCGGTGTAGGCACGGACCAAACCACCGGCTCCCAGCTTGACGCCACCATAGTAGCGAACCACGGTGGCCAGCACGCCTTCGAGACTTTGTTGGCGTAGCACTTCAAACATCGGTCGGCCAGCGGTTCCACTCGGCACGCCGTCATCGACTGCCGCTGACTGCCCACCCGCCAGCAGAGCCCAGCAAATGTGTGCTGCACCGGCATGCTGGGCACGCAATTCTGCAACGACTTGCTGGGCGTCAGAGCGATCCGTCATCGGTTGCACGCAGCCGATGAAACGGCTTTTCTTGATCAGCAGCTCGCTATGCGCGGGCGCAAAAAGGGTTTGGCGCATTGAGACCTTACATCCGCTGCAAATATGCCCGAATTCGCGCGATGGTTTCTTCTACCGGGGCACGCGTTGAAACCTCCAGACCCAGATCGCGAGCGATGGCATTGACCTTGGCGGGATTGAGTGGAATACCGCCCCGATCTATCGCTGAAATCAACTTTCTCGCCAGGAAAACATCTGTGGGCAGGTTTTTCCTGGAAAAATATTTACGAAGCCAATTGAAATCAAACACGCCTGACGTTCCCTGGGTGACTGCAGTTTTTTGATGGTACCAAACCGTCCGGCCCGTTATCCTGCCGGATAAGACACAAGATGCATTTTGCCGTGGCTGAAATGGTGAAAGCCTCGCACCGGGGGAGGGAGCGAGGCTTTCGGGACGGCCACTTCAGGGGGAGGGGACCTGGCCGTCAGGCTGATGTCGGTCAGCGCATGTGTCCAAGATACGGGCGTATCCGGCGCAATTCAAGTAACGGTTTGCAACTGCTGGTAGCAGTTTTGTACGCAGCTTATTCCTTGATCGCTTCGATGGCGATGTCGATGCGTACCTCGTCGCCGACATTGGGGGCGTACTTGCCGGCGTTGAATTCGGAACGCTTGATCACCGTCCAGGCGTTTGCCCCGATAGCCGCCTTCTTCAGCATCGGATGTGGCATGGCCTTGAACGAAGTAACCGTCAGGGTGACAGGCTTGGTCACGCCCTTGAGCGTCAGGTTGCCGTCGATGCTGACCGGATTGTCACCCTGGAAAACCACCTTGGTCGATTTGAAGGTGGCAGTCGGATACTTGGCGGTATCGAGAAAGTCCTCGCCCTGAATATGTTCATTGAAGGTGGTGTAGCCGGTATTGACGGATTTCGTGTCGATCACGATGTCGACCGCAGCAGTCTTGGTGGCCTTGTCGAAAGTTACGGTACCGCTGGTTTTGTCGAAGCGGCTGAGTTGGGTGGAGAAACCGAAATGGCTGTACGAGAAACGCGGAAAGGTGTGCGTGCTATCCAGGACGTAGGTTTCCGGTGCGGCCAGCGCCGGTGCGGAAACTGCTGCGGCAAGAACGAGGGCGGTTGCGAGTTTGTTGAGTTTTTGCATGGTGATTCTCCGGTTTGGGGTATATGGATTCGGGATTTACTGGCTTGCTGCGGTAATGCGGAACTTGATCAGGACGTCGTTGGCGACGATGTCGAACTTGGCCCAACTGCCTTCGCCAATTGAAAAATCGGCGCGACGGATGGTGAAGCTGCCGTCGAATACGGCGCTGTTGCCTTGCGCCGTGAAGGTGGCGGGAACAAGCACTTCCTGTGTTTTGCCTTTGATGCTCAACTGTCCGGCCACTTCGTAACGGTTGCCGCCCAGCGCTTTGACGCTGCTGGAAACGAAACGTGCGGTCGGGAATGCCTTGGTGTTGAACCACGGCTTGCCGGCGACTTCTTCATCGCCTTCCGGTGCGCCGGTGTCGACGCTGGCCAGTTCGACGTCGAAGCTCGCCTTGGCGGCTGTTGGCCTGGTTGGGTCGAAACTGAGCTGGCTGGAAAAGCGCTTGAATTTTCCGTCGACCGCAACCCCCATCTGTTTATAGGTGAAATGGATGCTGCTTTTGGCCGTCTGGACTTGTTTGTATTCGACTGCATGGACGGCAAGGCTGGCGCTCAGGGCGAGCAGGGAAAAGCTGGTGGCGAGGGCGATGCGTTTCATTTCAGTGCTCCTTGGTATGGGCGGGCAACATGCGGGTCAGGATGTCGTCCTTGTCGATCAGGTGATGCTTCAGGGCGGCGCCGACGTGACCGGCGATGGTGACAACGAATAACAGGTTGAGGCTCATATGCACGGTCTGCAGCAAGTCGCCGAGTTCCTTGTTCTTGTCCAGCAAGTCGGGAATCGGCAAGACGCCGAACCACACCGTCTGGAAGCCCTTGGCCGAACTCATCAGCCAGCCGGATAGCGGGATGGCTAGCATCAAGCCGTACAGCGCCAGATGTCCGGCGTGGGCAGCAAACTGCATCAGCTTCGGCATGCTGGCCGGCAGGGCAGGCGGGATGTGCGTGACACGCCAGGCTAGACGAAATAGAAGCAGCAGGAAGGCGGTGACGCCGGCCCATTTGTGCCAGGCGTAAAGCTGCAGTTTTTCTGGCGACAGTCGCAGCCCCTGCATGTAGAAGCCGAGGGCAAGCAGGCCGATCAGCAAAACTGCCATCAACCAATGCAAGGATTTGGCGGTTGTGGTGTAAGTCGTATTTCGAGCGGATTTCACGGTCGACCTCCTTATTGGGGCAAAAATGAATAGGCATCCATGGCGATGACGTAGTGGTCGATGCCGACATGGAAACGTTCCGCCTTGGCAAAATCGCCTGCCGCACCCAATGCGACAAAAAGCGGCAGCAAATGTTCATCGCTCGGATGGGCTTGTACGGCGCCCGGTGCCAGCTGGCGGTAGTCGAGCAACGCCGTGATATCGTGCTCGGCCAGTCGCGCCGCCAGCCAGTCGGAGAATGTGCGGACGTAAGCCGGCGTCTGGCCGGCATTGGCCTGGGCCCGTTGAAAATCGCGCAGGTTGTGCGTGACATTGCCGGAGGCGACGATCAGAAAGCCGCGCTCGACCAGCGGGGCCAATGCCTGACCCAGCCGGAAAGCCTGCGCGACGCCACCGTGCGGCTGAATCGATACGGGGATGACCGGTACGTCAGCGTCCGGAAACATCATGCGCAAGGGCACCCAGGCGCCATGATCCAGACCGCGCACCCTGTCTTCGGCCACGGGCAGGTGGGCGGCTTCCAGCGCTGCGATAACTTCGGCCGCCGCCTCACGGCAACCGCTGGCTGGATAACGCAAGGCATAAAGTTCAGCCGGAAAGCCGTAAAAATCGTGAATGGTTTCGAGTCGATCGGCGCTGCCCACTGTCGGGATGGCGGTATCCCAGTGCGGGCTGAGCACGACGATGGCTCGCGGGGTGGGCAAGGATGCGGCGATCCGGCGTAATGCCGCACCGGCTGCACCGGGCTGCAAGGCAAATGTCGGTGCGCCGTGCGGAACAAATAGTGGCGTTAAGCTGGAGGTCATTTTGGTCAGTCTCGATAAGCCGGTCTGTTGGCAAGTTCTGCTGCGATGGGCTCACTTTAATCATCTTCTCGTGGTCGAAATAGCCGACAATACGCAAATCATTATTGCTGGAATTGCAACAATGGATCGACTTGAAGCCATGCACCTGTTTGTCCGGGTGGCCGAACTGGGCAGCTTTGCCGCCGCTGCGCAGCAAATCGGTATCGACCGTTCCGTGGTAACGCGGCAGATCGCCGGACTGGAAGCCCATCTCGGGGTCAAATTGATGGCTCGCAGCACGCGCAGCCTGACGCTGACCTCGGCCGGCACGGCCTACCTGGAGAAATGCCGGGTCATCCTGAATCTGGTCGAAGCGGCAGAAACCGATGTCGCCGAAGAGCGTCTTACGCCACGGGGCAATATTCGCCTCAGCGTGCCACTGAGTTTCGGTCTGAAACGTCTGGCCCCTTTGTTGCTCGAGTTCGCCAGGCGCTATCCGGAAGTCGCTCTCGACATGGATTTCAGTGACCGCCAGGTGAAATTGATCGACGAAGGGATTGATTTGTCGGTGCGCATCACGCGCAAGCTGGCCGGTGGCGACGTGGCACGGCGCATCGGCAGCAGCCGCCTGCACGTCGTTGCCGCACCGGAATATCTGGCGCGTCACGGTCGTCCGCAGCATCCGGCAGAATTGCTCCATCACGAATGCCTCGGCTATACAGCGGGTAATACCCCGCAGCAGTGGCAGTTCATGGCCGACGGGCAATTGCGTGCTTTTCCAGTGCGCAGCCGGACGCATGCGAACAATGGTGATGTGTTGGTCGAAGCCGCAATACAGGGCATGGGAATTACCCTGCAACCTGATTTCATCATCAGCGAAGCGCTTGCGGCCGGTCGGGTTGAGATCATTCTTGGCGATTTTCCCGTTCCGGAACTCGGCATCTACGCGATGTTGCCAGGCAACCGCCATGTCCCGCACCGGGTGCGGGTGTTGATGGATTTTCTCGGGGCGGGGCTGACTGGCAGCCCCGCCAGGATCATGGAGTTGTCGGTGGCGTCTTAGCGTTTCCGCGCACGAAACTGACGATCAGCGTAATCACCGTCAAGGGCAGGACATAACCCAGCATCGCCGTGGAGAAGGCCGGCAGGCTTTCATGCTGGCTTGCCGCCAGGACCAGATAGAGCGTGTATGCGGCGTAGTAGGCGAGGAAGACGCTACCTTCCCAGCGGGCAATTTCCCGACCCGTAATGACAATCGGCAGACAGGCGAAAGCCACAGCCAGCATGACCCACAGATCGAAATTGCGTGCCGTCTCGGAAACCATGATGCCGCCGTCGGCAATCAGTCCGGCAAAGCCCATGCAGGCAAAGATGTTGAAAATATTGCTGCCGACCACGTTGCCCACGGCGATATCGCGTTGACCGCGGAAGGCGGCGACCAGCGAGGTGGCAATTTCCGGCATCGAGGTACCGACGGCAACCACCGTCAGGCCGATGACCAGATCGCTGACGCCAAAAGCGCGGGCGACGGCGACAGCAGAATCGACCAGCCAGTCGGCACCAAGTATCAGCAAGGCAAGCCCGCCAAGCACCAGCAGCCCCTGAACGCTCCAGTGGGCATCCCAGCGGCTGCCGGTATCTGGCATTTCATCGGCGAACTCGGCCTCGACCGCCTTGCTGGCACGGCGCGACTGGGTAACGAGAAAAACGGTGTAGACGATCACCAGTGCAAACAGCAGGACGCCTTCGCCACGACTGATGTTGCCATCCAGTGCCAGCACGAGAAACAGCAGGCTGGCCCCGATCATGATCGGGATTTCCTGGCGAATGATCTGTTCATTGACCGCCAGCGGCACAATCAGCGCCGACAAACCAAGAATCAGCAGGACATTCGCAATGTTGCTGCCGACCACATTGCCGACCGCCAGATCGCCTGAGCCGCTGAGCGCTGCGCCAGCCGAAACCGCCATTTCCGGCGCGCTGGTGCCGAAGGCAACGATGGTCAGGCCGACCACCAGAGGGGAAATGCCAAAGGTCAGGGCGAGACGCGCCGCACCACGAACCATCAACTCGGCACCGATGGTCAGGGCAACGAGCCCGAGGGTAAACATCAGAACATGTTCGAGCATGATTTTTTTACACCATAAAATGATCGGGGCACCTCGGGGGCCGAGGTATCGGCCAAGGAGAGCAAAACGCTGCGGTATACTATCGTCCCCGCCCAGCTTGCCCTGATCGAATAATGACTTCGGAAAAACCTGTAGACATCCTGCCGCCCGGCCTGAGCGACGAATATTTCATGCGCGAAGCCATTTCACTGGCCCGTGCGGCCGAATGTCTGGGTGAAGTGCCGGTTGGCGCTATCGTCGTGCGCGATGGCGAAATTGTCGGCCGCGGATTCAATTCGCCGATCGGCGAACACGACCCGACGGCGCATGCTGAAATCGCCGCCTTGCGCGATGCCGCCCGTGCTCTGGGCAACTACCGGCTGCCGGGTTGCGAGCTGTTCGTCACGCTGGAGCCTTGCGCGATGTGTGCCGGCGCCATCATGCATGCCCGAATCAGCCGCGTGATCTACGGTGCGCGCGATCCGAAAACCGGCGTGCACGGCAGCGTCGTCGATTTGTTCGGCGTCGAGCGCCTGAATCATCATGCGACGGTCGAAGGCGGTATCCTCGCCGATGAATGCAGCAGCATGCTGTCGGCTTTCTTTGCCGGCCGGCGCCGGAAAACCCAATGCAGTTGATTGTCTCGGTTGCTGCCCAGACGTTGCAGCTCATTGACCCAGCCGGCAGCGTTTTGCGCCAGTATCCGGTGTCGACCGCAAAAGCCGGGGTCGGCGAAATCTCCGGCAGTTACCAGACACCGCGCGGCCCGCACATCATTCGGGCCAAAATCGGTGCCGAACAGCCAGCCAATACGGTGTTTGTCCGCCGCCGCCCGACTGGCGAAATCTGGACACCGGCCTTGGCTGAACAATTTCCCGGCCGCGACTGGATCCTGACGCGCATCCTGTGGCTGTCCGGTTGCGTGCCCGGGCATAACCGTCTGGGCTGTGTCGATACGATGCGCCGTTACGTCTATATCCACGGTTCGCCGGATACGGCGGAAATGGGCAAACCGGGTTCGCATGGCTGCGTGCGCATGAAGAACGCCGACATCATCGAATTGTTCGACCTCGTGCCCTGTTATGCGGCCGTGGACATCCGCGAGGATTGAACGACACGGGCTTCGGCATCGAAGCTGTTTTCCTGCAGGGTGATCCGGCCGGCGTGATCGCGTAGCAACAGTGTCGAGGCACGCGTGCCGTAATCCGGCGATTGCACGAACACCGCTGACAACAAACGCTCCCAGTGCAACGGCACACCGGTATCCGGCAAACGTTCATCGGGTACGATTTCGCGATCGGCCAGCAAGTCGAAAAAAGCCTGCTCGTCCGGCAAGTGCGCCAGCGCTGCGGCAAAGCGCTCGCGCGCCTTGAGCAGCTTGGGCCAGGGGCTATCCAGACGATGGTTGGACAGCCCGTAAATACCGGGCGCCAACACTTGTCTCTGCGTATCGCGATTGGAGGCATAGACCAGCGAATCCCGGTCGGCCAGTAACAGGTTGAAACCGGAATAGTCGTCGGCCATGAGGCCATCGGCAAAATCGCTGGCGGACAGCGTTGACCGCAAAAATCCTGCGGTCAACGCACCACGCGAGTGTTTTCCCTTCATGGCACCGGGTTCGCGGACGTTGGTCACCGCCGCAAAGCGGCCATCCGTCGTGGCCCCCAGCCAGGTGCCGCCGGCTTCCAGATCGCGGCCACCGAAAATGGCGGCCTGGTCAGTGCCATGCGCTGGCGGCTCAGGGCAATGCGTTAACGCATCGGCGGCGGGCCAATAGGCGGCCGACGCCGTTGGCCGGGCATGGAATTCGTCGCGGTTGGCGGCAACGACCAGCGGGTAATCCGGATGCACCCGCCAGCCGACGACGATCAGGCACATTTTGCTGTTCGGCTGTGCTTATGCGGCGCGTTTAGGCCGGGTTCACCGCAGCCGCCGTAACCACCGGCCCTTCACGAGATGCCAGACGCAGGTTTTCGGCAAAGTTGGACTGCACGACTGCCAGTGCCACGTAACCGCCGGTGGGTGAGGGCGCCGCGCTCATGACCTTGCCGCTGGCCTGTTCCAGGTTGTCCGGCGAATAAAGTTCGTCGCCAGCCTGCAAGGCAGCATCGCCAGTCAGGCGATAGAGATGGCGTTTGACCTTGCCCAGGTATTGCGTCCGGGCGACGATTTCCTGACCCGGATAGCAGCCCTTGTGGAAACTGACGCCACCGATTTTTTCGAAATCGGCCATCTGCGGGACGAATTCTTCCTTGGTCGCCAGCGTAACCAGCGGAAAACCGGCCTGCACATCAAGCCAGCGCCATACCGGCACACCGGCCGGACGCGCCTTGACGGAGAGTTTTTGCCACAGGCCGGGGGCTGCGCTCTCGGCAGCGGCCAGCACATAGCGTTGCGTGTCGAGGTGAATAACCGTCACGCCATCGCCAGTCGAGCAATGCATGACCTCGCCCGGTGCCGTCAAACCGGCGTCGGCCAGCGCTTCGACAGCTTGCGGGCCGGCGATACCGAGCAAAATCTGATCGTTTTGCGCGGTCAACTTCACTTTTGCCCGCAAAACGAACATCTGCAGGCGTTTTTGCGTGGCTTCCAGCAAATCTGCAGCCAGCATCAAACGGTAGGCATCGCCCTCGTGCCAGGCAACGAAACTCGCCTGCATGCGGCCCTTGGCGGTGCACCAGCCGGCATGTTCCGCCTGGCCCTGGGCCAGATGATTGATGTCATTGGTGAACTGGCTGTGCAGGAAGGTCTTGGCATCTTCGCCGGTGGCTTCGATCAGCGCCAGATGGGCCAGCGGAACGAGGACGGTTTGCTGGCTGGCTGCCAGCAATTCACCTTGTGCATCGCCAAAATTGAGGATGTCTGAAGCATCGCCGGAAAAGCTTGCTTCGGTCGATTCGAGAAAGCTGCGCCAATGGGGGTTCATGAAGGCTCCTTGAGGTTTGGGCTATTATATCGCCCGTTTTGCCACACAATTTGCGACACATTTTCGCGCTTGCTTCAACGCTGATTTTCGACGGACAAGATACATCCGTCGCCCACGAGTTCCCATGCGTTTCATATTTCGTCTTTTCTCCCTGTTGCTGATTACCGTTGCCCTGTTGGTTGGCGGATTTTTCTGGTGGTCGCAGCAAGCCATCGTTTTGCCGGGAACGGATGTTGAATTCCGCGTGCCGCCAGGCAGTAGCCTGCGCGCCGCAGTTCGCCAGATCAACGCAGCCGGGATTCCGGTGCAGGCCGAGTTATTCATATTGCTCGCCCGTTGGCAAGGTAACAGCGGTGCGATCAAGGCTGGCACCTATGCCACCAATGCCGGTGAAACCCCGCTCAGCCTGTTGGAAAAACTGGCCACCGGGCAAGTCAGCCAAGCCAGCATCACGCTGGTTGAGGGCTGGACATTCCGCCAGTTCCGGGCACGCCTGGATGCGCATCCGGAACTAAAACACGATAGCAGGGGGCTGAGTGAGGCGGAAATCATCCGTCGTCTCAATTTATCCATGAATAGTCTGGAAGGCCGACTGTTTCCCGATACTTACCTGTTCGACAAGGAATCCAGCGACCTTGAGTTGATGGTCCGCGCCGTCAACGCCATGCAGCGCCGACTCGACGAAGCCTGGCAACTGCGTTCCCCCGGCTTGCCCTACCGCTCGCCGGACGAAGCGCTGGTCATGGCGTCGATCATCGAGAAGGAAACCGGCCGGGAAGAAGATCGAACGCATGTCGCCGCAGTCTTCATCAACCGGTTGCGCATCGGCATGCGCCTGCAAACCGACCCGACGGTGATTTATGGCCTGGGCGAAAGCTTCGATGGCAATCTGCGCAAGATCCATCTGCAGACCGACACCCCGTACAATACCTATACGCGGACGGGCTTGCCGCCAACACCAATTGCCATGCCGGGCCTGGCAGCATTGCGCACCGCATTTGCACCGGCCGTCAGCGACGCACTCTATTTTGTGGCGCGCGGCGACGGTACAAGTCAGTTTTCACGAACGCTCGATGACCATAATCGTGCGGTCAACAGATACCAAAGGGGCGGAAAATGAGGGGAAAGTTCATTACCTTCGAAGGCATCGACGGTGCCGGCAAGAGCAGTCACGTCGAATGGCTGGCCGAATTGCTGCGCAGCAAGGGATTGAGCGTGCAAGTTACCCGAGAGCCTGGCGGTACCGAACTGGGCGAAAGATTGCGCGAATTGCTGCTCAACGAACCCATGCATCTCGAAACAGAAACCCTGTTGATGTTTGCCGGGCGCCGCGAACACCTGGCCCGTCTGATCGAGCCGGCGCTGGCCCGTGGCGAGTGGGTGATCTGTGATCGTTTCAGCGATGCGACATGGGCGTATCAGGGTGGCGGGCGAGGGCTGGACAAGAACAAGTTCCTGGCTTTGGAACACTGGGTACATGAACACCTGCAACCCGATCTCACCCTGCTGTTTGACCTGCCACTCGAGGTGGCGCGTGAGCGCATCGTGCTGGCCAACCGAGTACTGGACAAATTCGAACAGGAACGTGCCGATTTTCATGAGCGGGTACGCCAGGCATACCTTGAACGCGTCAATGCACATCCGTCGCGCATGCGTATCATCGACGCCGACAATACCTTGGAAAATATTCGCAAACAACTTGAAGTTGTTATTGCAAGTATCTGTTAATGAACATTTTAGAATTGCATAAAACAAACTGGGAAAACCTGCAGGCCAGGCGTCAGCAGTTGCCTCATGCCTTGCTGCTGATTGGCCAGAAAGGCTTGGGTAAATATGCCTTGGCTCGCGAGTTTGCGGCTTCACTACTCTGTGAAAATGCCGCAGCCGACGGCCATGCCTGCGGCCAGTGCATGGCCTGCAACTGGTTCAGCCAGGGCAATCATCCGGATTTTCGCTTGCTGCAACCGGATGCTCTGGGAGAAGAAGCAGAGGCCGAGGAGGGCAAGAAGAAGCCCAGCCAGCAGATCACCATCGACCAGGTGCGTAGTCTCGATGAGTTCCTTGGCGTCGGCAGCCATCGGGGCGGCTTGAGTATTGTGCTGGTCAATCCGGCCGAAGCCATGAACCGAAATGCGGCAAATTCAATTCTTAAAATACTTGAAGAACCGCCCGCAAGTATATTGTTTTTGTTGGTTTCAAGTGAACCATCCCGATTACTACCAACGATACGCAGCCGTTGCCAGGCTGTGCCCATTGATGTGCCCGCACAAGCTGCTGCAATCCAGGTTTTGCGTGCAGCCGGCATTGACGATGCTGAACGCTGGCTGGCCTTGAGCGGCGGATCGCCACGATTTGCGGCGGAAATGGCAACATCCGGGCAGGGTAGCTGGCTTGATTTGATGGCCAACCGCTTGGCCAGCGGAAAGAACATCGATCCAATTGGGGTGGCCGGCGAACTCGAAAAAATCGTCAAGGACAGCAAAGGGCGCTTGCAACTCAAACAGGTGATTGAGGTGCTGCAAAAATGGTTGGTCGACTTGACGCTGCTACAGAACAATTTGCCAATAAGATATTTTCTGTCCCAACAGAACAAAATGCAGACGCTGGCTGATATGATTTCAGCCGTTCGAGTGATTCAACTCTATCGAACCATGAACCAGCGCCGCCAGGAAGCTGAACAACCGCTCAATGGGCGACTCTTTCTGGAAGGTGTTTTTCTCGATTATCGAGCCCTGTTTAGTCGTTGATTGAGGATGAGCGAAGCTAAAACCGCCCCCCAGCGCCCCAGTGTCCTGTCGCTGAACATCAATTCGAAATCTGCCTTGTACGCAGCCTTTATGCCCCATTTGCGCCACGGCGGTATTTTCATACCGACAACGCGCAGCTATTCGCTGGGCGACGAAGTGTTCATGCTGCTATCCCTGATGGACGACCCCACCAAGTTGCCAATTGCCGCATCGGTTATCTGGATTACCCCTGCGGGCGCCCAGAACGGACGGGCACAAGGTATTGGTGTGCATTTCAATAATGACGAAAGCGGCCAGGAAGCCCGGCGCAAGATCGAAGGTCTGCTCGGTGGCGTCCTGCAATCCGCCCGTCCGACACACACGCTCTGATCGACAGCATGCTGGTCGACTCACATTGCCATCTTGATTTTCCGGCGCTTGCCGAGCGCTTGCCTGATGTGCTGGCGGCGATGCAGGCCCGCGACGTGGGCGCAGCCTTGTGCATTGGCGTCAATCTGGAAGACTTTCCACAGGTGCTCGCCATCGCCGAACAGGCAGACAATCTCTATGCCACCGTGGGCGTTCATCCGGAATACACGGACGTCGAAGAACCGGACGAAGCACGCTTGCTCAGTCTGGCGAATCACCCCAAGGTACTTGGCATTGGCGAAACCGGACTCGATTATTACTGGCACAAGGATAAGCCGGAATGGCAACGGCAGCGCTTTCGCACGCATATCCGTGCCGCTCGTCAGTGTGGCAAGCCGCTAATCGTCCATACACGGGAATCTGCAGCAGACACCCTGCAAGTTTTGCGGGAAGAGGGGGCCGAGCAGGTGGGCGGTGTGATGCATTGCTTTACCGAAAACTGGGAAATTGCCTGCCAAGCGCTCGACCTTGGTTTTTATCTGTCGTTTTCCGGCATTGTGACTTTCAAAAATGCCGCAATCGTCAAGGATGTTGCCAAAAAATGCCCCTTGGACCGGCTTCTTGTTGAAACCGATGCACCGTATCTAGCACCCACGCCATTCAGGGGAAAACCGAATGAACCTTCGTACGTGCGCTACGTTGCGGAAGAAATTGCGCTCCTGAGAGAGATTCCGTTCTCTGCCGTAGCTCAAGCGAGTACCGAAAATTTCATCCGGCTGTTCAAAGCCAGCAAGCTGAAAAACCGAGAATCATGAAAAAATCCCTGTTGACCGCCGTATTCGCTCTGGCTTTCCCTTTTCAGTCCATTGCCGGCACCTATGATGACTTGATCACTGGTGCAAAAATGGGCGATACCCGTGAAATCCGTACCTTGGCCGCCAAGGGGGCATCGCTGGACACCACGGATATCGACGGCAACACCCTGCTCATGCTGGCTGCTCGCGATGGTCATGCCGAATTGACTGAGTTTCTGGCCAACAACCGGGCCAAACTCAATGCTCGAAATGCCGCTGGCGATACCGCACTCGGTTTGGCTGCGTTGCGTGGGCATCTGCGAGTCGTAGAGTTGCTGGTCTCGGCTGGCGCAGCACTGGATGTTCCCGGTTGGCCACCGCTGGTTTACGCCGCATTCAATGGTCATGGCGATATTTCAGCTTACCTGATCAGCAAAGGGGCTGATCTGAATGCCGCCAGTGAGAACGGAACTACCGCGTTGATGGCCGCATCCCGAGGCGGATACATGGAGCTTGTACGTACGCTGCTGCGCCATAAAGCAGATATCAACAAGCAGATGGACTCTGGTGAAACAGCACTGGATATCGCGCTGAAATTCAAAAATACCGATATCGGAGAACTTCTACGTGCTGCCGGTGGAAAATCAGGGAAATCGGTTCACATTGAAATTCGTTGAAAGAGCTTCGGCTGAGCTTTGCCAAATGATGATAAAGGGGCATTGAACATGCCGCGCTCGTTACTTGCTGCGCTTATTCTTCTATTTTCGCCAGGTGCTTTTGCAGCAAAAATTTTAGGGGTCAAGGCTGCCAGACCATCCATGGTGACATCGTGTTCCTGTGCTGCAAAAATATCTTGCGTTGGGCCTCGCGGAGGACATTTTTGTATCTCAAAGAAAGGGAAAAGAGATATTTGTGAGGCCCTCAATGAAATCCATCAGGAGATCAGTGACACACCGGTGTCTTTTTTATCGCCAATCATATTTCGCATAATTTGTATTATGTAAAATAAAAAATATTTTAATGAAACAAGGATGTATTTTTGAATAACGGGCCACCGTCCGTCAGGTTCAGTGGAAATCCCGACTGCTGGTTTCCAGGCGGCCCAGCCAGGCGGACAAATCGACCAGCCGCTGGGCGAGCAGATGCACGACACCATCGGCACACTGCAACTGGCCATAGACCCCCAGCAAGGACGCGCCGAGCAGTTCGCGCCGCTGCGTGTCGACCAGCGCCGGCTGGACGATGACGTTGATCCAGCCGGTTTCATCTTCCAGCGTGACGAAAACCACCCCGGTCGCCGTGCCCGGCCGCTGACGCCCGGTGACGATGCCGGCAACGCGGACCGGCGCCCGGTCGCCGCAGCGTTCGAGTTCTCTGGCACAGAGGAAGCGCCGCGCCGCCAGCCGGTCGCGCAGCAGCAACAGCGGATGCCGGCGCAGCGTGTGGCCGAGATGGCGATAATCGGCGATCAGGTTTTCGCCTTCGCTCATCGCCGGCAGCAGCGGCTGGCTCTCGGCCGGCGGCGTACCGGCGAACAGATCGCCCTGGATCGCCGCACCAGCGGCCTGCCAGGCGGCTTGACGACGTTCGCCGGCCAGGCTGGCGAGCGCATCGGCAGCGGCCAGACAATTGAGGTCACGACGCGTCAGGCGACAGCGTGCCGCCAGGTCGGCGACACTGGAAAATGTCCCATTTTTACGGTCGACCCTGGGGCCAGCCGTTGTTTTTATGGTCGCAATATTCAGCCCAATTTCACGCCGCAGCCCCTTGATTTCACGCAAGCCGAGGCGCACCGAGCCATCGGCATCGACGCGGCTATCCCAATCGCTGGCCGTCACGTCCGGCTGGTGCACGACAACACCGTGCCGGCGCGCATCCTGAATCAGCATTGACGGCGAATAAAAACCCATCGGCTGGCTGTTCAGCAGGCCGCACAGGAAAGCCGCCGGGTAATGCCGCTTCAGCCAGGCCGAGGCATAAACCAGCAAGGCAAAACTGGCAGCGTGCGATTCGGGAAAACCGTACTCGCCGAAGCCCTGAATCTGCGCCACGATGCGCTCGGCAAAGGCCGCCGGCAGACCATTCTTCGCCATGCCGGCGCGCAGCTTGTCCTGGTAGCGCTGCAGATTCCCCTTGCGCCGCCAGGCCGCCATCGCCCGCCGCAATTCATCGGCCTCGCCGGGCGTGAAGTCGGCGGCGACGATGGCCAGTTGCATGACCTGTTCCTGAAAAATCGGCACGCCATACGTCCGGGCCAGCACGGCATCAACCGCCGGCGAGATTTTCTCGATCCGCTCCCGGCCCTGCCGGCGCTTCAGATAAGGATGCACCATATCGCCCTGGATCGGCCCCGGCCGCACCAGCGCCACTTCAACCACCAGATCGTAATACTGGCGCGGCCGCAAACGCGGCAGCATGCTCATCTGCGCCCGCGATTCGACCTGGAAAACGCCCATGCTGTCGGCCCGGCACAACATGTCGTAAGTTGCCGCATCGCCTTCGGGGATTTTGCTCAAATCCAGCGGTCGACCACATGAATCCGAAACAATTGCCAGCATCCGGCGCAGCGCCGACAGCATGCCGAGCGCCAGCACATCGACCTTCATCAGGCCGACCGCGTCGAGGTCGTCCTTGTCCCACTGGATCACCGTGCGCTCAGCCATCGCCGTGTTCTCGACCGGCACCAACCGGGCCAGCGGCCCGCGCGACATGACGAAGCCGCCGACGTGCTGGGTCAGGTGGCGGGGAAAGCCGCGCAGTTGCTCGGCCAGCCACAGCCACTTGGCGACGCGCGGCGACGCCGGGTCCAACCCCTGCTCGGCAAAGCGTTCCGGCATCTGCTCGCGCTTGTCCCACCAGGCCAGTGACGCGGTCAACGCGTCGATACGGGCAATATCGAAACCGAGCGCCCTGCCCGCATCGCGCAGCGCGCCCTTGGTCCGGTAGGTGATCACGGCGGCGGCCAGCGCCGTGCGTTCGCGGCCATATTTTCCATAGATATAGGCGATAACCTCGGCGCGTCGCTCGTGCTCGAAATCGACGTCGATGTCCGGCGGCTCGCCACGTTCCTTCGAGACGAAGCGCTCGAACAGCATCGCCGAACGCGCCGGATCGACCTCGGTGACGCCGAGCGCGAAACACACCGTCGAATTCGCTGCCGACCCGCGTCCCTGGCACAGGATGCCGACGCTGCGGGCGAAACAGACGATGTCGTAGACCGTCAGGAAATACGCTTCGTATTGCAGCTCGGCGATCAGGCGCAACTCATGCTCGATGCGCTCGCGCACCGCCGCCGGCTCGCCCTGCGGATAACGGCGCTGCAACCCAGCCTCGGTCTCGTGACGCAACCACGACGTCGGCGTATGCCCGGCCGGCGCGATTTCCTCCGGGTACTCGTAGCGCAACTCGTCGAGCGAAAACGTGCACAACGCCGCGACGCGCAAGGTTTCGGCCAGCAACTCGGGCGGGTACAGCCGGGAAAGCCGCAAGCGCGAACGCAAATGCCGCTCGCCATTCGGAAACAGCGCATGCCCCGCCTCGAACACCGAAGTTTTCAGGCGCAGCACGGTCAACACATCCTGCACCGGCCGCCGCGCCCGCACATGCATATGCACGTCGCCCGCCGCCACCAGCGGCAACCCGCAAGCGGCGCCGAGCGCCCGCAATTCCGCCAGCCGCGCCGCATCGTCCGGCCCGGCGTGCAGCTCAACGGCGATCCACAAGCGCCCGGGAAAACACCCAGCCAGCCAGCGCCCATCCTCAACCGACAGCACCGCGCCCGGCACCCACAACACCAGACAATCCGGCACCGCGCCGCTCGGCGAAACTGCATTGAAATCGTGGCGCTGCAAGGTATAAGCGCCCTTCTCCGCCCGCCGCCGAGCCAGCGTGATCAAGGCCGAAAGATTCCCGTAACCTTCCCGGTTTTGCGCCAAAAAGACCAGTTTCATGCCGTCGACCGTAGTCATCTCGCTACCGATCAACAGGCGCGGCGTTTTTGCCCCGTTTTCACGGTCGACCGCAGAATCGGCGGGGTTTTCCAGTGCACGAAACGCCTGATGCACGCGCACGACGCCAGCCAGCGAACACTCGTCGGTCAGCGCCAGCGCCGCGTAGCCCTGCGTCACCGCCTGAGCCGCCAGTTCCTCCGGGTGCGAGGCGCCGCGCAGGAAGCTGAAGTTGGACAGGCAGTGCAACTCGGCGTAATCGGGGAGCGCCAGGGGATTTGAGGAGGTGGTGTGCAGGGGATTTTACAACTGTGTTTATACACAGTTATATTACATCACCCGTGGGGAACGGCGGCGCTGGGTAAAGGGCGGGGTTCTTCCATAGTGAGTAGAAGCGTGAAGCTGCTTGACTCACGCAGCCCTAAGCAGTCCTTCGCTCATTGGAAATGACAGAACCGTAACACCTCAGCCTCAGGAAAGCATATAGCGGTGACGCTATCTTTTAATAGATCTAGTTTGATAGCTTCAAGTCTGAGTTTCAGCCGGAACTGCATATTCTGTTAAGGCACCCGGAATCCACTCCACGAAACGAAGCGCCGATTGATAGCTTTGGTAAATCTCCCCAGATGTCTTTTCTAGCGGGAAATTTGCATAGTCTTGATGTACTAGTCGATTTCTATCCCGACCGAGCTCCAAAAAGCATTTAATTGAAGCCTCGAGACCCTGATCCTCCTTTACCACCTTGGAAACAATATCCTTAAACTCGTTGCCGAATAATGAAAAAAATGTATTTGCATTACTTCCATCCCAGTTAAACCAAGTATGGTACTGCCTGCTAATAGCTTTAGCTCTAACCAAGGACACAAGAATATGCCTTTTACATGTCTTATCTTCCGCAAATTGTATAACTATTTGCGTTAGCTGTGACTCAAAATAACTTGCTATCGAAAGCAGAAGAGACTTTCGATAGGTGTCATCCGCAGAACTTCTAAGCGATATTTCTCCCGTACTGGCTAAAAGCGACAATAATTGGTCGATGTCTCTGTATATGCGGTCAATTGAAGTGCTCGACATTGACAACCTCTATTCAAAATTTATTATTATGCGCGCTCTGTTCAGTCGCTTTTCGACATTCGTGCTTCTTGTTGTTCCTTCTTGAGAGGCCTCTAAAAATTCCGGATCAGCGGCTAATCTGCGAATACTCTCTTCACTAATATTTTTTTCGATCAATTTTCGTTCAGCAAACGCTGACTTGCTGGCAGCATTAAATGCGGCCTCAAAAACGGCTATATTAAATCTCCTATTTGTCTTATTTAAGAAAATATCGTCAGGAAAATCATTGCAAGCCAAAATAAACGATTCAAAAAGAGCAGAAAGGTAATCATTTTGATCTTTTGTATTTGCTTCGCTCTTTTTCGAAAATTGATTCAAGAATTTAACCATTGATGGGCTATATTTTTCACCATCAATCAACATTGCAAATGCTCTTAGCAATATTTCAATGTCCTTCATATGAATATCAGGCTCAGATGAACCTATAAGTTTCCGCCATTTATCATTAATATTTACGTGATATAACATATCGTAAAATCTTGAATGATACATACTTGTACGTATTTCCTGAGGCCTCAAATTAACTCCCCCAGTATTTAATCGGTTGAAGACCTCATACATAGAAGAGTCATCATCAGATGGCGAATTTTGCTTGACGACAATGTTTCTTATTGGCCGCAAATCAAGCTGCGTCTTATAGTCACCAAGCGTAGAGTAATTCAATCCTCGAAACTTGTTTTCATGGTTCGGCAGTTGTCCAGGCAGTTTCAGATTGAAAGGTTGAAAATAGGTGTCATCATGAAGAACTTCATCAGGAATGCCACCATATTGATCGAAGATGGCTCTTAACTCCGTCCGTTTCTCCTTTCGAGGGAAGCGCTTTTTAATGAAGTAGAAAATGGACATTAGTCTTTGTTGTCCATCAATTACGAGGAATTTATTTCTATCTTGCTCGTATAAGAATAACTGGGGCACAGGTAACCCTAACAAGAGAGACTCTATCAATTTAGAAGACCTCCCTATATCCCATACGAAATTTCGCTGAAATCCTGGAATTCTTACCGCTCCTGACTCAACAAAACTATTTAGTGTCATTACGTTGAAATCATTTGGAGTAGCTGTAATATCGTACTCTCCAATTTGAATATCATCTGCGCCTTCAGCGTAATCATCGAACCAATCCGATTTTTCCTGAGACATATTTTCCTTCTTTGTTGTGTATAGCGATATCGAACATATATTATATCGCTGATATTAATCAATACCAAACCCATAAAATTAAAGCTCGAAATAAAGGGGGCAGGCTCGTATTTTTGCGTGATTCTGCCAAATCGGATAGGCTTAACTTCACCCGAACAGCATTAGAAGCACAATTGTGCCATCCCTACTTACATGTACCAAGGAGTTTACCCGTCCACACCGTGATGCAAGCACTCACCCCACCAGCCCAAACTTTCTCAGCGCTTCGAACATCCCCGTTGCCATCACCTCGTAGCCTCGGGCATTGGGGTGGATTTTGTCGGCGCAGAGTTCGGGTTTCGACAAAACATCCGAGAAAACATCCGCAATTACCGGGATGCCCTCCTCCTCGCCAAGCGCCCGATAGATCGGTGAATCATCCGGTTTGCCCGCGACGACGGCAAGCAAGGACAACTCGGGAACCGCCACCAGCACGACCAGGGCACCAGCGGCCTTGCTCACGCGGATCAAATGACGCAAATCCTCTTTGACCGATGCGGCGGAACGCCGGCGCAGGAAGTCATTGCCGCCGATTTCGATTATCACCAGTGCCGGCGCATGTTCGCCCAGCAACGCTCCAATCCGCGCCTGCCCGGCTTGTGCCGTATCACCCGGCACACCTGCATTGATCATTTGCCAAGCGGTCAAAGCACCGAGCCGGGTCGGCCAATCCTCACCGGGGCCGGCTCCTGTACCGAAGGTCACGCTGTCACCAAATGCCAGTACCGTACTGCCGGGCGGCACGGGGCTGTAAGCGGCCTTTTTGCCGCAGGCAGGCAAGACGACGGCGAATAGAGTAGCGAGGATGATATGGCGTCGATTCATGCAGGCATGCTCCACTGAGCGGGATGAGTCAGCGCACATTATTCACGCAAACACCCCCTGTAGATACCAGCCCTGGGCATCGCGAAAAACCCAGGCCCACTGCCCCTGGCCGTTGCGGACGACGAAGTAGTCGCGGCGGATGTCTCCGATCCCTCCCGGTTCGCCGCTGTCCCACCAGCCACTTTCCAAGCGTTCGCCGCGTGTGAGGAGTTGCAGGGGACCATGCCAGTGCGGGCCGTCCGGGCGTTCGGCAAGCGGCTGCGGCGCGGGTAGCAACCACAGTGGGCGCGGCGCGGCGCATGTTGCGACCATAGAAACCACTGCTGACCCCAGGGCTGTTGAAACACCTGCCGATTCTCGGGTCGACGTCGTTTTTGCGGTCAAAATGCTCGCGGGATCACGGGGCTGCGTGGCGCATTCCGGGCGATGGTCGGCGTATAGCACCAGACTCTGTACCGCATCGTCGCCGAGCCGGGCGCGCAGGCGTTCGATGCAGGCGGCGGCGCCTTCGCCGTTCGGCGCTTGTTCGAACAGGCCGGCGCTAGCGCCGGGTCGGGCGATCACTTCGTCGGCGGTCAGGTGCAGGGCTTCGACCGGCGCGGCCAGTTGCAGGCGGCTGAGGTGTTCGCGCAGCAGGCGCAGGAAGCGGCTTTCGTCGGCGCAAGCTTCGCCGAAGCGCAGCGGCAACGCGCTGAGCGAGCCGTCGTCGTGGGTCAGGTGCAGCGTGCAGGCGCGCAGCAGCCCTTGGCGAACCTGCAGCCAACCGGCCAATGCGGCGAACAGGCGCTGCGCGGCGAAGGCCAGGCCTTCGGCGAACTCGACGCGCGACGGCAGTTCGAGGCCGGCGGCAAAATGCTCGGGAAAGATGAAAGCGCGCTGTGGATCGGGGATTTCGCCACGCGCACGCAACAGGTCATCAAGCGGTCCATTGCCGATGCGCCGATGCAGGCCGGCGGCCGGTTGTGCGGCCAGATCGCCGAGGCGGCGCAGGCCGAAGGACTCGAGGCGGGCGACGGTATCGGTTGGCCAACCGGGCACGGTGCATGGCAAGGCAGCCAGTGCCGGGGCCAGCGCGGCTATCGATTCGAGCGTGCAAGCGGCTGCGGCCTGGGCCAGCCAGCGAGCGCCGAGCGGCGTTGGCGCGACTGCCCAGTCGGCGCTCCAGCCTTGTGCCCGGCAACCGTCGAGCACGGATTCGACAATCGCCGCAACGCCGCCGAACAGCCGCCGGCAACCGCCGATTTCAAGCAACAGGCCGGCTGGCGGCGCCAGGCTCAGGGTCGGCGTGAAGCGCCCGGCCCAGCAGGCGAGATCGGCGAGCGCCCTCGTCTCACGCGCCGGTTCGCGCTCGAAAATGCGCAATCCGGGCAGCAGGCCGAGTGCGGTCGACAGCTTCTGACCGGGCAAAATGCCGGCGCTGCTAGCTGCCGGATCGGCCAGCAGAATGCGCCCACGCGCCGCGACGGCGCAGGCGGACGAACCCTCAGGCGACTGCCGCAGCGGCAGGGCTTCCAGCGTCAATAACGGAAAATGCAGGGCCAGCCACAACACGCTTGTTCCTTCCCGGACGCGCAATCGTAAGCGCCAAAGCCTGCGATGCCGGGCGACCACGGCGTTTCAGAATACGCACGCGCAAACTTTCTTCCTTCCCTGCCTCGCCCTTTTCCAGTTGCACGCGCAGCGGTGCTGGCGACGGCATGGCGGCGGCGGCGGTCGACCGCCACAAAGCGGCAAAAACCGGCTGGCCTTCTGCCGCCACCTGCAGACGCCGCAAAGCCCGGGCATCAATCCCGGCGTCCGGCCAGGCCAGCACACCCGCCAGACCGCCGCTTTTTAGCAACTGTTCCAGACACCACGCCGTCTGCTGTCCGGAACGCACGATCAGCAAACGTTCCGGCGCGATGCCTGCCGCCGCCCAGGCCGGCGCATGGGGTAAATACGGTGGCGCCACCAGGGCCAGCCAGCCACCTGCAGCAGATAGACTCGCCAAGGCCGGCAGCAGCAGGCTGATTTCGCCGATGCCACTGCGGTCGACCAGCAATTCGGTCAGATTTCCCCTTGGCCAGCCGCCGCCCGGCAATTCGGCATCCAGTTCGGGATAGCCGCTCGGAATGCTTGTTTCGGGCAAGCTGGCCAGCGCATCGCCGCGCCAGATATCGCCACGTGCCAGCACGTCAGCCAGCGCCGGGGCGGGGAAACTCGACGACGCCACGGCAAGCACCGGCTGGACTCGGCGTTGGTCAGAGTTTCGACATGGCGCCGCGAATCAGACCGACCGCAATGCCTTCGATGGCGAACTCGACTTCACCGGGATTGACGATGATCGGCTCGAAATCGGGGTTTTCGGCAATCAGCCGGATCTGGTTGCTGCTGCGCTCGAAGCGCTTGACGGTCACTTCTTCGTCAAGCCGGGCGACGACAATCTGGCCGTCACGCGCCTGATTCGTCTTGTGCACGGCGATCAGGTCACCGTCGAAAATGCCGGCGTCGATCATCGACAGGCCGCGCACCTTGAGCAGGAAATCGGCTTTCGGATTGAACATCCCGGCATCCAGCGCATAGCGTCCCTGCACGTTTTCTACCGCCAGAATCGGCGAACCGGCGGCCACGCTACCGATCAGCGGCAGGCCAAGCTGTTCGACAAGGCGAATGCCGCGTGCCGAACCGGGTTCGAGATTGATGGCGCCTTTTTTGGCCAGTGCCTTGAGGTGATCTTCCGCCGCATTCGGCGAGGCAAAACCGAAGGCCGTGGCGATTTCCGCGCGGGTCGGCGGTGCGCCGAGTACTTCGACCGTATTCCTGATGAAGTCGAGGATTTCCTGCTGACGCGGTGTGAGTTTCATGGCTTGCTCCGGCAAATTCGGTTGCCTGTATTTTTGTACAGTAATCGTGTTTTGGCAAGCGGAGATTGCACGGAAAATCGACTAATATCCGGTGTGATCCGGACTTGAACCGCAACAGGACTCCCCATGAAACTCCAGCATCTCGCCGTCGGCGACCGCTTTGAATACGAAGGCAAGATTTTCGTCAAAACCGGCCCGCTGACCGCGTCTTCAGACACCGGCGGGCAACAGCTCATTCCCCGCTATGCCGTGCTCAAACCGCTTGATGTGCCGGTCGCTGAAACGAAAAACGCGCTGCGCGGCCGCTTGACCGAAGCCACGGTGCGCAGTGCTTTCGACCGTTTTTACCGGACCAGCGAGCGCCTGACCGACCCGGCCGCCCATGCCGAACTGGAAAAGGCGCGCGACGAGTTTTTTGCTGCGCTGAAATAATCAGCTTGGCAAGGCGTAACCCTTGAGCTTGCGATACATGTCCACCGCGTACGAATCAGTCATGCCGGCCACGAAATCGGCAACCTGCAGCAGACGCACGTAGGGATCGGCGTCAGGCTGGCCGTTGTGGCCGAGGAACTGGGTCGGCAACAGCTTCAGCAACATCTTTTCGCGGGTCGTGCAGCGGGTGCCGGAAACCCCGGCCCCGGCTTCGACCGCCTGGGTAAACAAGGCCAGCAAGGCGCCGAGGACTTCGAAGCCGGCGGTTTCGATTTCCAGCGCCGGCCGTGCCGTGTAGATGGTTTCCTTGGCGACATGCAGGACCGCCTGCAAGGGGACGGAAACCGGCGACTGGGCGAGCAGTTCGTCGTCGAATTCGCCCTTGAGGATGGCTTCCTCGTTTTCCAGAAAGACGCCAGCGGCACTTTCCAGCAAACGCCCGATGGCCTTGGCGCGCAGGTATTCCAGACGTTCCTTCGGATCGTGCAGGCGATCCAGCCGGCCACCGCTGGCGCTATTGCCGGCCAGATCGGCGAGCAGGCATTCGGCATCCTTGTAAGGCACGAAACCGAGACGGGCGGCGTCTTCCAGATCGACGATCAGGTAGCAGGTGTCGTCCGCCACTTCGACCAGAAAAGCCAGCGGATGGCGGCGCCACGCGGTATCCGGAATTCGCTCGACAAGGCCGGTCGACCGCGCAACGCGCCGAAAATTGTCCAGATCCTGCTGGAAAAAGCCGAATTTCTTGCCGCTCTTGCCATCAAGCTCGCTGGCCAGATGCGACGGCCGCGGATATTTCGTGAAGGTGGCCAGCACGGCGCTGGTCAGTTGCAGCCCGCCCGGATTGGCTGGGCTTTGCAGGCGCGAAACGATGCGGAATCCCTGCGCATTGCCTTCGTAACGCTCGAAATCGGCGCGCTGGGCCGGCGTGAAATCATGCCGGTCGAGCAAACCGGAGGTGCGGAACCATTCGCGGATCGCATCCTCACCGGCATGGCCGAACGGCGGATTGCCGATGTCGTGCGCCAGGCAGGCAGCGGCCACGATGGCGCCGAAATCACCGGATTCGACATCCTTCAGCCCGTGCCGGGCGATGATCTCGCGGCCGACCACGGCACCGAGCGAACGGCCGACGCAACTGGCTTCAAGGCTGTGGGTCAGCCGGGTACGCACATAGTCGCTTTTCGACAGCGGGAAAACCTGCGTCTTGTCCTTCATCCGGCGAAAGGCCGAGGTAAAGACGATGCGGTCGTAATCCTGCTGGAAGGCCGTGCGTTCGGCTGATCCCGGCGCCTTGCCGGCGCCCAGGCGCTCACTCGACAGCAGTTTTTCCCAGATTTTTCGTTTGTCCATGCTTGACCTGTCCGACGAAGGCGTCGTGGTTTGTTCTATGGCCGGCGAGTTTACTCTGCTTCGAGCAAAGCCCGCACATGATCGGGCAAAGGCACCGACTTGCCGGTTTGCATATTCATCCAGACCACCTTGGCTGCCCCTTCGGCATAGATGCGCTCATCACCTTCGAGGCGCATTTCGACGTGGGTTTCGCAACTGGAACGGCCAATCGCGCCAACAAAAGTCCGCACCTCGACCGTGCCCGGATAGTTCATCGGGATCAGGAAAGTACAACTGGCGTTGATGATGACCGGCCCATCGCCGCCCGGCCGGACCGGCACCTGCATGCCCTCGACCCACTCGACCCGCGCCTGCTCCATGTAGCGGAAATAAACCGTGTTATTGACGTGCCCGTAGGCATCCATGTCACCCCAGCGGATGGGCATTTTGGTGACGTGAATCAGCTTCTTTTTATGTTCCATGATGTTGAATTCAAAAGGGGTTGATCAATAAGTTTCCATACTGTACCGTATTGAAAAAAAGCTCACAACGAAGCGAGGAGACATCATGGAACGCGAATCAATGGAATTCGACGTCGTCATTGTCGGCGGCGGCCCGGCCGGACTGGCTTCGGCCATCCGCCTGAAACAACTGGCGGCGGAAAACGGCAGCGAACTGGCCGTCTGCCTGATCGAGAAAGGCGCCGAAATCGGCGCCCATATTCTTTCCGGCGCGGTGATCGATCCGCGCGCCCTCGACGAACTGCTGCCCAACTGGAAACAGGATGGCGCACCGCTCAACGCCCCGGTGTCGGAAGACCGCTTCCTGATCCTGTCGGAAACCGGCGCCAAGCAAATTCCCAACGCCCTGCTCCCCGGCTGCTTCCATAACGAAGGCAATTACGTCATCTCGCTCGGCAACGTCTGCCGCTGGCTTGGTGAACAGGCAGAAGCGCTGGGCGTCGAGATTTACCCCGGTTTTGCCGGCGCCGAAGTGCTGTTTGATGAAAACGGTGCGGTCAAGGGCGTCGCCACCGGCGACATGGGCCGCCTGCACGATGGTTCGGAAGGCCCGAATTTCCAGCCCGGCATGGAACTGCACGGCAAATACACCTTCTTCGCCGAAGGCTGTCGCGGCCACCTTGGCAAACAGTTGATGGCGCGTTTCGACCTGAATAAGGATGCCGATCCGCAAACCTACGGCATCGGCCTCAAGGAATTGTGGGACATCACGCCGGAACAGCATCAGATGGGCTTGGTCGTGCATAGCGGTGGCTGGCCGATGCAATCGGATACGTATGGCGGCGGTTTTCTCTACCACCTGGAAAACAACCAGGTCGCCGTCGGCTTCGTCGTCGGGCTTGGCTACGAGAATCCGCACCTGTCGCCGTACGAGGAATTCCAGCGTTTCAAGACGCATCCGGCGATCCGCAAATTTCTCGAAGGCGGCAAGCGCGTGGCCTACGGCGCCCGGGCGCTGACCGCTGGCGGTCTGCAATCGCTGCCGAAAACCATTTTCCCCGGCGGTGTGCTGATCGGCGACGACGCCGGTTATCTCAACGCCGCCCGCATCAAGGGTTCGCACTGCGCGATCAAGACCGGTGCGCTGGCTGCCGAAGCCTGCTTTGCCTCCCTCGCCTGCAACCGCCAACGCGACGAACTGACGGCCTACCCGGAAGCCTTCCGCAACAGCTGGCTGTACGACGAGCTGCATGCAGCACGCAATTTCAAGCCGTGGATGAGCAAGGGGCTGTGGCTGGGTTCGCTGATGTTCGGCATCGACCAGTTACTGCTGCGCGGCAAGGCACCGTGGACGCTGCACCACAGCACGCCGGACCACGCCAAACTGAAACCGGCTGCTGATTTTGCGCCGATCCACTATCCGAAGCCGGATGGCGTCATCACCTTCGACCGCCTGTCGTCGGTATTCCTGTCCAGCACCAATCACGAAGAAGACCAGCCCTGCCATCTGCAATTGCGCGATGCGACGCTGCCGATCAATGTGAACCTGGCTGTGTACGACGCACCGGAACAACGTTACTGCCCGGCCGGCGTTTATGAAATCCTGCGCGACGAAGCCGGCAACAATCCCCGGCTGCAAATCAACGCGCAGAACTGCGTGCATTGCAAGACCTGCGACATCAAGGACCCGCGCCAGAATATCAACTGGGTCGTACCGCAGGGCGGCGAAGGGCCAACCTATCCGAATATGTAAACCGGATTGATGCAACGCAGCGAACGGCACTTTCTCGGTTTATAATCTCGCGGCTAAACCCCTCAGGGAGAACAACACATGGGCTTTCTCGCCGACAAGAAAATTCTGATCACCGGTCTGCTGTCCAAGCATTCCATCGCCTATGGCATCGCCAAGGCTTGCCATCGCGAAGGCGCTCAACTGGCTTTTACTTACCAGAACGAGCGTTTTGTAGACCGCATCAAGAAGTTTGCCGCCGAGTTTGGCAGCGACATCACCATTCCGCTGGATGTCGCCAGCGACGAACAAATCACCAATGTGTTCGTCGAACTCGGCAAGCACTGGGATGGCCTCGACGGCTTGATGCATTCCATTGCCTACGCACCGACCGAAGCCATTGAGGGCGATTTCCTCGACGGCATCTCGCGCGATGCCTTCCGCATCGCCCACGAAATTTCGTCGTACAGCTACCCGGCGCTAGTCAAGGCCGCCCGGCCGATGATGCAGGGACGCAAGAGCGCTGCGCTCGCCCTGTCCTACCTCGGTGCCGAACGCACGATGCCGAACTACAACACGATGGGCCTGGCCAAGGCCAGCCTGGAAGCGGCCACCCGCTACCTGGCATTCTGCCTCGGCCCTGAAGGCATCCGCGCCAACGCCATTTCGGCCGGTCCGATCAAGACGCTGGCGGCTTCCGGTATCGGCAATTTCGGCAAACTGTTGTCGTACAACTCGCACCATGCGCCGCTGCGCCGCAATGTGACCATTGATGAAGTCGGCAATGCCGCAGCCTTCATGCTGTCCGATCTGGCCAGCGGTATCACCGGTGAAATCATGTACGTCGACGGCGGCATGAACACGGTTGCACTCGGCAACGCCGAACCGCTGCCAGCCTGATCGAAATTTTGCGGTCAACGCGCCAGATTTGCGCAAATGCAGCACAAAACGCCGACCCGGTATCGCCCGGTCGGCGTTTTTCTTGGCCACTATCTTGCCACATAGCCTGAGTCGAATTCGGGCGCGCCAGCCAGACGAATGATGTGCCGCCTGCTGCCCCACTGGGCTTCACCCTACCCGCGCCAGCACCTGGGCAGCGATGTGCTGGCCGGAATCATCGTGACCATCCTGGTCATTCCACAAAGTCTTGCCTACGCGCTGCTGGCCGGTTTGCCGCCGCAAACCGGTCTGTATATCAGCATTTTTCCCGTCATTGCCTATGCCTTGTTCGGCAGCAGCATGGTGCAGGCGGTCGGCCCGGTGGCGATCACCGCGATCATGACTTTCTCGGTGCTCACCCCGTTGGCGCCGCCGGGCTCGGCCGAATACCTTGTCCTGGCCGCCACGCTGGCGCTGGGTTCGGGGTTGCTATTGCTGGCCGGCGGCCTGCTACGCCTGGGGTTTCTCGCCCAGTTGCTCAGCCGGCCGGTGATCAGTGGCTTCATTTCCGGCTCGGCAGTGTTGATCGTGTTCAGCCAGTTGAAGCACTTGTTTGGCTTGACGAGCGGCAGTACGGATGCCTGGCATCTGGCTGGTGCGTTATTGACAGAAACCCGCATCGACGCGAGTACAGCCATCGGCTTCGCAGCCATCGTCCTGCTGGCTTTTGCCCGCTGGGGCATGGCCAGTCTGCTCGGCAAAATCGGCCTGTCGACCACGTCGACCGCATTCATCGTGCGCCTGATGCCGCTCTTTGTCGTCCTTGGTGGCACGCTGGCAGTCATCGGCTGGCAACTCGACAGCCGCTACGGCGTAGCCGTGGTCGGCCGCATTGCCGAAGGCCTGCCCGGTTTTCAGCTTTTCCTGCCCGGTTTGGCCGAACTGAAACTGCTGGTTGTCCCCATTCTGCTGATGGCGCTGATCGGCATGGTGCAGAATATTTCGATGGCCCAGGCACTGGCCATCAAGCGTCGCGAACGGATCGATGCCAATGCCGAACTGCTGGGTTTGGGCAGCGCCAATATTGTCGCTGCCTTTTATGGCGGCATGCCGGTTGGTGGCGGGGTCTCGCGTTCTGCGGTCAACGTCGCCGCCGGGGCACAAACGCCGCTGGCCAGCATCGTTTCGGCTTTTGCCATGCTGGCCGTGGTGGCCGGTGCCGCACCGCTGTTTGCCCGCTTGCCGCTGGCCGTTCTGGCCGCCAGCATCATCGTTGCCGCGATCAGCATGATCGACCTGCGCGCCTTGCGCCAAACCTGGGATTACGACCGGGCCGATGGCCTGGCCGCGCTGGGTGCAGCGGCCGGCGTCTGCGCACTCGGGCTGGAAGCGGGCATCGCACTGGGCATCTTGTTTTCGCTGGCGACCTTGCTCTATCGCGCCAGCACGCCGCACATTGCCGTCCTCGGCCGGATTCCGCACAGCGAGCACTTCCGCAATGTCGAACGCCATGCGGTTGAGACGATACCCGGCGTACTTTTTCTGCGTATCGACGAAAGTCTGTTTTTTGGCAATCTGAATGCCGTCGAAACCCGCCTGGCCGCCGAACTCGATAAATCGGGCGACAAGTCCGAGGAAATCCGCGACGTGGTACTGATCATGAGCGCGGTCAATCGCGTCGATGCGACGGCCATGGAGGTCCTAAGCGATATCAATCGCGATTTTGCCGAACGTGGCCGGCGCCTGCATCTGGCCGAAATCAAGGGGCCGGTGCAGGATCGGCTGAGCCGTTCGCCGCTGTGGCCCGCGCTCTCCGGGCAGGTCTTTCTTGCGGTGAACGACGCTTTCGAGACACTTTCCGGCGCGGCGGCATCAGGGCCGCAGCAGGAAATCTGATCCCCAGCCCTGCTGGCATCGCCTTTGCCGCCCGATTTTTACACTATTTTTATCTTCGGCTTGCCACAATGCGCAGCAATAATGCATTGCACCCCACCGGAGCCGGGCGATGAACAGGGAAAAGCTGGAAAGCAGGAAAGCGCTGGATAGCGAAGATCGTTACACGCTCGGCCAGCGGTTAATCCTCGCCGTACTGGCGTGCGCCGGCACGACGCTCCTCGCGGCACCGCTGCGCGGCGTGCTCGACTTGGCCAACATGGTCATGCTTTTCCTGCTCACCGTGTTGCTGGTTGCCGTCAGTCTCGGACGTCAGGCCGCCATCCTCGCCTCATTGCTCAGCGTCGTCCTGTTCGATGTGTTCTTCGTGCCCCCCCATTTTTCGCTGGCCGTCAGCAATCTGCAGTACCTGATCACCTTTGTGGTGATGCTCGCCACAGCCTTGATCACAACCCACCTCGCGGCGGGTCTGAAGCAGAAGGCACGGGAAGCTGAAATTCGCGAAGAGCGGACGCATGCGCTTTATCAAACCGCCGGCCAACTGGCCGGGGCACTCGCCATTGAACAGGTCGCCGGAATTGCCAATGCTTTTGTGCACCACCAGTTCGGTATGGCCGCCCATCTGATGCTCTGCGATGACACGTCTGCCACAGGCGAATTACCCGTTGAATTGCCCATCAAGTCGGCCCAAACCATCCATGAAGCAGTCCTGCGAACTGATCCGGTATTGGTTGAACGGGCGAGAGCGTCGCGCCGCACCATCGAAGACCAGGCCGGGCGAGCGGCCTATGCCACTTTGTACCTGCCGCTCTGCGCGCCGATGCGAGTGCGCGGCGTCCTCGCCCTGGCGCTGCCTGAAGCTGCTCGCAAGCCGGAAAATATTGCTTTGCTGGAGGCGCTGGCTGCGCTGATTGCCATCGCGGTCGAACGCCTGCATTACGTCGACGTGGCCCAGCGCACCCAGCTCGACATGGTCACCGAACGCCTGCGCAGTTCCATCCTGTCCGCGCTGTCGCATGACCTGAGAACGCCATTGACGGCGCTCGGCGGGCTGGCCGAATCCCTCTTCCTGATCAAGCCGCCCTTGCCGCAAGTCGCGCTGGATACGGCCCAGGCCATGCACGAACAAGCACTGCGTCTGGCCGGGCTGGTCGGCAACCTGCTCGACATGGCGCGCCTGAATGCCGGCCGGATCAGCCTGCGCCGCGAATGGCAGCCACTGGAAGAAGTCATCGGCTCCAGTATCAAATTGCTGGGCGCGGCGCTGGCTGAGCATCCCGTGCGCGTCGCCCTGCCCGACGACCTGCCTTTACTCGAATTCGATGCCGTGCTGATCGAACGGGTTTTTTGCAACTTGCTCGACAATGCCGCCAAGTACGCGCCAGCCGGTAGCCCGGTGCTGATTACTGCCCGCCAGGCCGGGGATTTTGTCGAAATCGACGTCTGCGACAGTGGCCAGGGATTTGCCGAACACGAGCAGGAGATTATTTTCGATCTATTCGTGCGCGGGGATGCTACAACAGCCGGTCTATCCGCCAGAAAATCAGCCAAGCCCGCTGGTAGCGGCATCGGCCTGGCGATCTGCCGCAGTATCGTCGAAGCCCATGGCGGCACGATACAAGTCGCAAAAACAGCCCCCCCCCCAAATCCGTCGGCCGGACACGGAGCCTGCCTCCGTTTCACCTTGCCTGCCGGCACTCCGCCAGAACTTGAGGCCGAAATTCAATGATTCCGGAAACCCCCACGGAAATGCCCGTTGTCCTGTTGGTCGAGGATGAAAAGACCATCCGACGTTTTGTCAAAGCCGCCGTCGAGGAAGAAGGCTGCCGGGTCGTCGAAACCGATAGCGTCGCTGGCGGGCTGAGTGAAGCCGGCGCCCGGAAAACCGATCTGGCGATCGTCGATCTCGGCCTGCCAGATGGTGACGGGATCGACCTGATCCGCAATCTGCGCACCTGGTCGGACATGCCGGTACTGATTCTTTCCGCCCGCCTGCAGGAAGCCGACAAGATCGCAGCGCTCGATGCCGGTGCCGACGATTACCTGACCAAGCCCTTCGGCGTCGGCGAATTGCGCGCCCGCGTCCGCGCCCTGCTGCGCCGCCGGCAACGCAGCGGCGACGACAACCCCTTGATCGAATTCGGCAATATTGCGGTCGACCTGTCGCGCCGGCAAGTTTTGCGCAATGGTCAGGAGGTTCACCTGACACCCATCGAATACCGCCTGCTCAGCCTGCTGATCAGTCAGCCCGGCAAGGTCATGACGCAACGCACCCTGCTGCGCGAAGTCTGGGGACCGTCTTATGTCGATAGCAGCCACTACCTGCGCGTCTATGTCGGCCACCTGCGACAAAAACTCGAAAACGATCCGACGCAACCGGTGTATTTCCTGACGGAAACCGGCGTCGGCTACCGCTTCCAGAATTAACCAGAATAATTACCATGAATCGTTTCTCTCCCGTTTTTCGGGCGCTTGGCATGATCATCATGCTGTTCGGGCTGACCATGCTGGTGCCGCTGACCCTGTCTTACGTGGTCGACGATGGTGCCCAGACTATTTATGACGAAGTCTTTGTTCTGACCATGCTATGCGGGCTTTGGTTGTGGTATCGCTTCCGGCATACCCAGCGCGAACTCAACGTACGCGATGGCTTCCTGATGGTCGTCCTGGTATGGACCGTGCTGCCCATGTTTGCTGCGCTACCGTTCATGCTGTATCTGGGAGCCAGTCCGACCGATGCCTATTTCGAAGCCATGTCGGGCCTGACCACGACTGGTTCCACCGTATTTTCCGGACTGGACCAGTTGCCCATGTCGATCAATCTATGGCGCCACCAGCTGGTCTGGGTCGGCGGCATGGGCCTGATCGTGCTGGCCATCGCCATCCTGCCCTTGCTGGGCATCGGTGGTCGACAGATGTTCAAGGCGGAAACCCCCGGCCCGATGAAGGACACCAAGATGACGCCGCGCATCGCCGAAACGGCAAAAGGCCTGTGGCTCGTTTATGTTCTGGTATCGGCGGCCTGCATCGTCAGCTACCAGCAAGCCGGGATGAACTGGTTCGACGCCTTTTGTCACGGATTCTCGACCATGGGTCTGGGCGGTTTTTCAACGCACGATGCCAGTTTCGGCTATTTCGATTCGCCGGCTATCGAAATGGTTGCGATCATTTTCATGCTGATCGCCGGGATGAATTTCGGCACGCTTTTCCTGACCATCAACCAACGCTCCATACGGCCCTATATCGATGACCCGGAAGCTCGCTGGTTCCTCGCCATCTGCCTCGGTTCGGTATTCGTTATCGCCATTTTCATCTGGCGCAACGATGTTTACGATGAGTTCGGCACAGCCTTGCGGCACGCTACGTTCAATGTCATATCGATCGCCACAACCACCGGTTATGCCAGCGTCGACTATGCGCTCTGGCCGATCTTTGCCCCACTCTGGATGCTGTTTCTCAGCAGTTTTGTCACCAGTGCAGGATCGACCGGCGGCGGCATCAAGATGGTGCGCGCGCTACTACTCTACAAGCAGGTATATCGCGAAATCGTGCTGGCCATCCATCCGCGCGCGGTATACAACGTGCGCATCGGTGGCCAGACGGCCCCGGTATCGATTCTGTTCGCCGTGCTGGCTTTTGGCTTCATGTACATGGTCAGCATCGTCTCGCTGACTTTGCTGATGGCCTTCAGCGGCCTGGAGATAACCACGGCCTTTACCGCCGTCGTCGCCAGCGTCAATAATACCGGCCCCGGACTCGGCCAGGTCGGCCCATCGACCACCTACGAAGTGCTCAGCGATTTCCAGACCTGGATTTGCATCTTCGGCATGCTGCTCGGCCGACTGGAAATTTTCACCTTGCTCGTCGTCCTGACGCCGGCCTTTTGGCGGCGATAATTTTCCCGGCGATAAAAAAGCGGACCCGAGGGCCCGCTTGCGGTCGAAGCAGTCGAAGCAGTCGAAAGACTGGTTATCGCGGCTTATTTGTCGCCACTTTCCAGTGCCTTCTGATTGATTTCCACCTTGTAGCGGCTACGCAGAGCGCTCAGGTACATCTGTACCTCTTCCTGCGCAGCCAGCGAACTCAACTGACCGAGCAGCCCCTGGCGACGGACATCATCCAGCTTTTCACCGGCACTGACCTTGTTCAGGCGATAGAGGACATACGCGCTACCCGGCAATTCGACACCGGCGTAGGCCGGCAGTTTGCTCGAATCGATACGGAACACGGCCTGCGCAGCCGACGGCGGCAACTGCCGAGCATCCATGCGCGACACCCGCTTGGCGGCGCCCCAGGCCAGTTTATCCTCGCCGGATTTCAAACCGGCCAGACGAGCTTCGCCATCGGCCTTGGCCAGTTTCAGGGCTTCCTGACGACTGAGCATTTGCTCGATGTTGCCCTTCAGGCTGTCGAAAGCTTGCAGGGCTGCCGGCTTGTATTCAACGATACGGGCTGAAACCAGCGTATTCGGTGCAATTTCCACCGCTTCGGTATTGCGCTTGCTCTTCACCGAATCATCGGAGAACAAGGCTGCCAGCAGCTTGGGATTGGCCAGCGGGCCGTTGGCCGGATTGGCCTGACGCCCCAGCCATGCACTTTGCTGAACCTTGAGCTTGAACTGTTCGGCAGCCGGTTTCAGGCTATCGGACTGCTCGTACACCACATTGCTGAAAGCTTCAGCAGCTTCGGCAAATTTGCGCGAGGCGGCGGCCGTTTTCAACTCGGCTTCGATGTCGCCACGGACATCGGCCAGCGGCTTTTCCTTGGCGGCACGAATACTGAGCAGCTTGATGATGTGGAAACCGAAATCCGACTCAACCACGTCGGAGATCTCCCCTTCATTCAGGCTGTAAGCCTTGTCCTCAAACGGCTTGACCATCATGCCGCGACCGAAGAAACCCAGATCGCCACCCTGAGCGGCAGAACCGGGGTCATTGGAGTGCTTTTTCGCCAGATCGGCGAAGGCTGCCGGCGTTTTCCGGATTTCCTGCAGCACTTCTTCGGCCTTGGCCCGGGCCTTGTCCTTACCGAGCTTTTCCGAAGCAATCAGGATATGGCTGGCCCGGCGCTCTTCGGGTTGCTGGTAACGATCCTTGTGGCCGTCATACCAGGCCTTGATTTCCTCTTCGCTGACCTTGATCGCCAGGCTGTCCATCGACAGAACAATAAACTCGGCACGGGCCTGATCCGGCGTTTCAAACTGTTTGGCGTTGTCATCGTAGAACTTCCGTGCGGCACCATCGGCCAGCTTGACCTTGCCCAGGTAATCTTCAATCGACAGACGGACTTCCTGTACCTCGCGCTGCTCGGTCTGCAGCGCCAGAATGCGCTCACCCACCGTGCGCGGCAGCATGCCGGTCTGGCCAATCGTGCCGGCCAGTTGCTGCAAGGTCATGTCTTGACGAATTTGCGCTTCGAAACCGGCCGGTGACATGCCTTGGGCACGCAGCAGGGATTCGTAACGCTCATTTGAGAAACGACCATCCTGCTGGAAGGCTTCTATCGAACCGATGGTCCGGCGAACCGCATCATCCGTCGCGAACAGGCGACGTTTCGACGCTTCCAGAGCCAGGAGCCGCTGATCGATCAGGTTGTCGAGAATGGCCTTGCGGAAAACCGGCGTGTCGATCGCCTTGGGATCGATCTGTCCCAACTGGCTGCGCAGGCGTTCCTGCTGCTCGCGCATGGCTTGCTGAAAATCCTGCTGGGTGACGGAGATGTCACCCACCTTGGCTACATCGGCCCCCATGCCGCCACTATTGACGTAGGAATCAAGACCGAAAAAGGCGAAAGGAAGGGCGATCAGCACCAGAAATACCTGGACGATCTTCTTGTTGTTGCGGACTGCGTCGAACATGAGCAGAAAATCCTTCGAATACGTTCAGAGAGGCAAGGCAAACCTTGCCCAAAAAGGGTGCAATGATACCGTACTTGGTCATCCCCCGCCCGCTTCGCCTCCGCCGAAAATCAATCCAAGACGACGTATCGCATCGTCGATTTCCGGCGTGTGGGGATTGCCGCAATTCAGGCGCAGACAATTGCGATACATGCCGCTGGCCGAGAAAAGCTCACCCGGCACATAGGACAGGCGTTCGCGCAGGGCTGCGGCATGCATGGCCGTGGTATCGACTCCCTCGGGAAGTTCGACCCACAGCACGTAACCAGCCTGCGGCTGGGCGATCCGGGTGGCCGGTGGAAAATAGCGGGCAACCGCCGCCTGCATGGCTTTTACCTGGGACTGGTAGTGGCGGCGCAGATTGCGCAAATGACGGTCCACGGCGCCAGACTCAAGATATTCCGCCAGGACGATCTGGGTCAGTGGGTTGGTGCCGCCGCTGGTAATCGTTTTCTGCAATGCAATGGCGGCGCGGTAACGTCCGGCGGCGACAAAGCCAACACGCAGCGATGGCGATAGACACTTCGAAAATGAGGCACAAAGCATGACGTTGCCGCTGGTATCGAAAGCCTTGAGCGGCCAGGGCCGTTCGTTACCAAGGAACAAATCGCCATAGATATCATCCTCGATGACTGGAATGCCCCGTGTTGCGGTCAACGCGACCAGACGGCGCTTTTTCTCGTCGCTCATCACGCTGCCCAATGGGTTGCTACCGTTGGCGACCAACAGGCAAGCCGCCACACCACCGTTGCGGGTAGCCAGTTCAAGCGCTTCGACCGACATCCCGGTCTGCGGATCGCAGGGAATTTCCAGCGCTTTCAAGCCCAGCATTTCCAGTAACTGCAACATCAGGTAATAAGCTGGCGACTCGACTGCCACCGTATCGCCCGGCCGGGTCACGGCACGCAGACACAGGCTCAGTGCTTCGGTACAGGCATTGACGATGACGAACTCTTCTGCTGCCAGCGGTCCGCCCCAGGCGAGTGAACGGCGTACCAACTGCCGGACCAGGGCGGGCTGGTCCATGTGCACATGGCTACCGGCTTCGAGCAAGCGCGGATGACGCCGCGCCACGCCAGCATAAAGCCGGTGCAAGGCCGCGATCGGTAACAGTTCGTTGGCTGGCAAGGCGGCCGATAAAGGGGCGACCCCAGGGCGGGCGCCAGCCTGCAATACATGGACCAGACGCTGGGAAATGTCGACCGGCATTGGTGCATCCGGTGTCGGACGTGCCTGTGGCTGTGAGCGTGGCGCAAGCGTCTGGCAGACAAAATAACCGGATTGCGGTCGGGCTTCGACCAGGCCGCGTTCTTCAAGCTGGCGCAAAGCCTGGACCACGGTCGATACCGACAGGCGCCGCTCTTGGGCCAAGCGCCTGACCGACGGCAATCGGTCCCCATGCGTCAACACACCATCGCCAATCAGGGCAGCCAATTCACCGGCCAGCTTTTCGTAACGCAGCAATTCTTCGGACATGGACTCACCGATACAGTTGTCATTCAAAGCGAGCAATACAGTTTTGAATACAGCAAACTGTAATGGTCACAATTTTGTTTCCGTGTGACTGTATCAGTATTTTCCCCACCCCTAAACTGTGCAGGCGATATGAAAGGAGAAAGAAACATGAAAATCGATCTGCGCGATGGTGAGCTCTACCTGCGGGAAAACACCCCGCTTCGTCTGTCGGATGCGTCGGGTATTGCCGTACGCTGTACCCAAGGTAGTCTGTGGCTGACGATTACCGGTGAAACCGGCGACATTTTTCTGATCCCCGGTGAAAGCCATCGAATTCGCAGCGCTGGCCGCGTCGTCATTGAAAGCATCGGCGGTGATGCCCGTGTGCGTTTTGAGCCCGACACCGTCGAACACATTGCCCGAATACTCGCCGCACTGAGCCGCAAGTTGCGCCATGCCATGGCGAAGATCAACCTCCCTTCGGGCCGACTAAGCGCCTGATCCGCCAATGCCGGGGCCAATCGCCCCGGTTTTCGCCCCCGGAAAATCAGTCACCAGACCTGTTGCAACATCGTGCAGCCAAGCGGCGAATACGCTTTGGCCCTGGAATTGCTTTGCTCTGAAGAACGAGGGGAAATCACCTGCTTTGTTGTCGACAACGCGACAAGCTAGACGCATGCCTCCCGTTTATCCAACAAATCAACGAGGCCATGATGTCAGCGCTTATTGAAGATTGCCGCCATTTCACCAGTTATAGCGGCATCAAGTTACCCCTCAAGCTGGTCGGCGAACTGGACGAAGCCGACATGCGCAATCGCAACACCTATTTTCGCGGCACTTACGACCCTGCCGGCCAGTTGGTCTGCTGCGAAAAGATCGTCTACGGCGAAACCGAGTTCCGCCATCGCTACAGCTACCACCCGGATGGTCGTCTGGCCCAGGCCGAGATCGACGATGGCAGCGGCGAACCACAGATCATTGATTACCCCGCCTGAATCCTTTTTTTTACAACAACGTTGACCAGGAGAACTACCGATGTCGATCGTCCCCATCAAGGCTTTTTCCGATAAAGCCAGAACCGACTCCGCACTTGGGGAGCAGTTGCGTGCTTGCCAGAAAATCAAGGAACTGCGTGCATTGGCTCAGGAACACGGATTCGAGATCGATGAAAACTCACTCTACCCGCCCAACGAGCCGCAATTTACCGAAGAGCAATTGTCTGAACGCCTGGTCAAGGCGCTGCTGCGCGTCTGAAGCGTAATGCAGCCAATGATTCGGGCCGGCTTGTCCGGCCCGAATCATTATTGCTGTTTTTTCCGCGCGCTATTCACTAGGCCCGGGCCAGGCGTCGAATTGCCGAGGACATGGCAATACGCCCGCTGCCCGTAAAGGCTTCAAGATTGCTTTCAATCTCGTCGAGTTCGTAACGGTAATTGACCATCAAGCCGAACGACTGGGCAAATCCCTTGGCTGATGTGTCGGCCAGATAATTCAGGTGCTCGACCCGGGCACCGTTGCCAAGATGGAAGCGCGACACCGGATCATAAGGCGGGCCGCTATCCTGATTGTTGTCCTGGCTAGCCTTCTGCCCGCCCCGCTTGGCCGATGCCAGATAACGCGCCGCCAGACGCGTCAAAGGATCGCGCAAGCGACGCGCCTGTTCGCGCTCGGCCGCCCATTCTCCGGTCGACAACTGTTCCAGCGTCAAATCCACGCCCACCTCGGCCAAGACCTGCGGATTGCGCTTCACCCAACTGGCCAGTGCCGGAATCGGCGACAGCGTGGCGAATTTGTCCAGTTTGGGAAAATCTCGCTTCAGATCATCAATGACACGCTTGAGCAGGAAATTACCGAAGGACACGCCGCGCAAGCCAAGCTGCGTACTGGAAATGGAATAAAAAATTGCCGTGTCGGCTTTGCGATGATCGAAGACCGGGGCGTTCTCATCGAGCAATTCCTGAACATTGCCGGCCAGATGGTCGGTCAGTGCGACTTCGACAAAAATCAAGGGTTCGGCCGGCATGCGCGGATGAAAGAAAGCATAAAGCCGGCGGTCAGCGTCAAGACGGTTTTTCAGGTCGGTCCACGACTGGATTTCATGTACCGCCTCATATTCGATCAACTTCTCCAGCAAAGCCGCCGGCGAATGCCAGGTCAAGCGTTGCAATTCGAGAAAACCGACGTCGAACCAGGCGCTGAGACGCGACTCCAGTTCCCGGTCAAGCACCGCCAGTTCGCGGTCGTTTTCCAGGTAGCGCAGCAAGTCGGCCCGCAGGTCGACGAGAAACTTCACGCCCTGCGGAATGGCGTTGAACTGGGTCATGATGCGAATGCGCGACGAGCGCATGGCGGTGCGCAAGGCGGCTTCCGCCTTCCATTGTCCCGGCGTACCGACGGCAGCTTGATACTCGGCATGCGCTGCCGCTACCTTAGCCGGGTCCGGGCCGAATTCCAGCGCGATCAGCTTGAGAAATTGCTGGCGCCCGGCATCGTCGAGCGCCAGATAGGTTTCGGCCAGGCGTGCAGCCCGTGTTCGGGCCGAAACTTCGCCACCCTGGCCCGCCGCACATTCGTGCAATTGTCCCCGCAAGCGCTCCAGACCCTTGGCCGTCAGCGACGAACGCCGCGCTTCCGGCCCAATCAATGAACGTAATTTACTGACCAGACTGCCGTTTCCCATCGCAAGCTCCTCCTTAAACGGCATTGTGCCCGAGAAGCCCGGCGCCGTCAGTCCCCCGCCGACACAGGCTTGGCCGTCGATTCGTCCGGATTCTGCAGGGTCGTCAGGTAAGCCAGGATGTTCTGGACATCGTCGGCTGACAGTTCATAAAGAATGCCTTCCGCTGCTGTTTCTTCCTCATGTGGCCGTTCGGCCCGCAAATACGCATCGATCTGTTTTTTCAGGTAATTGGAATATTGCCCGGCAATCATCGGGAACATCCCGCGCCCTTTACCCAGTTTGCCATGACAAGTCGCGCAATTTTCCTGGTAAACCTTGCCACCCGCTTCAACATTGCCCTCGGCACGAGGAACAATCATGACTTTTTCGACCATTTTCAGGCGGGTCAGCGCATCCTCGTCGCCGCGAAAAGTCGGCATCCTGGTCGGTAACTCGATACCAGCCAGCCACTCGGCGAGTAGTTTCATGTCTTCATCCGGCAACTCGCGTTCCTTGGTGTAAGGGAACATCGGCAAGTTCAGGCGGTGCTGGCTCTGAAAGTTTTTTAGTTGCTCCATCGTGTAACGGGCATGCTGACCGGCAATCCGCGGGTATTCCCCTTTCTTGCCGCCCTCGCCGAACTGACCATGACAGGCCGCACAAGGACCATAAACCTCCTTCGCTTTCTCAACATCCAGCGCTGTCGCGGCCAGTGGTGTTGCCAGCATCGCCAGACTGAACAACAAGTGACTGATTTTAAGCATGAATCCCCCTTGAGCTTTGCCCGGATTATATCGACGGGGTATCGATCAAGTGATTGATTTCCATCAAGAATGCCCAGTTGAAGGCAGTTGACCGCAACAATCGCCAAACGACTGGCGGGTTTTGCATGCAGGCTGGCGGCTTGGACAATCGCCGAATCGCCCTGCCCCCTCTATGATCGCCGGCACAACATAAAGGAGACTCAAATGACCGCATTTCAGGATTTCTACCCCGACAACGTCGCCCACTGCTATGGCTGCGGCCGGCTGAACGGCCATGGCCATCAGATCCGGACGCATTGGGAAGGCGATGAAAGTGTCACCCGCTATACGCCACGCCCCGAGCACACCGCCATTCCCGGCTTTGTCTATGGCGGCCTGCTGGCTTCGCTGATCGACTGCCACTGTACCGGCACTGCGGCCGCGGCGATGTACCGTGCCGAGAATCGGCCGATGGACAGTGAACCGGCCTTTCGTTTCGTCACCGGATCGCTGCATGTGGATTACCTGAAACCGACACCGCTCGGCCCGGAACTGGAAATCCGTGGCAAGGTGAAGGAAATTCGCGGCCGCAAGGTCATCGTCGAAGCCACCGTTTACGCTGAAGGCGTCGCCACGGCGCGCGGCGAGGTCGTTGCCGTGCAGATGCCGGAGAGCTTTACCCGCTGAAGCCGCAGAACTGCAACACACCGTTACATCAAGCCCCTGTAAAAACCGGGGGCCTGACGGCACAATGGCGCGATCTCAATTCGCGGAAACATGACCATGACGCCTGAAAATGCCATCCTGACCATCAGCCTCCTTGCCGCTTTCGCCGACGGCAGCAACGACGACCGGGAACGCGAACACATCCGTCGTTTCGCTGAATCGATGGGGACCGAAGCCCCGGATTTACCGAAGCTGTATCAGGATGTCCTGTTCAAGCGCGTCAAACTGGGCGATGCAGTTCAGGCGCTCAGTGAACTCGGCCAGCGCCAGTTTGCCTATGAAATGGCCGTTTGTGTCTGCGATGCAGATGGCGTGCAAAGCGCCAGCGAACAGCGTTTCCTGGCTGAATTGAAAACCCTGCTCACCCTTGATGGCGATACCGAGAGCCAGGCTTTTGCCACGCAGGCCGATACCCTGGCCGCCGCTGCGGCAACGGCCGGGATTGCCAGCGCAGCATCCAGCCCCCCCACCGCGCAAGCCCCTGTCGCCGCACAAGCGAACATCAGCGATGCCGAACTCGACAAGTCCATCCTCAACCATGCCATCCTCAACGGCGCGCTGGAATTGCTGCCGCAGTCGTGGGCTTCAGTCGCCATCATCCCGCTGCAGATCAAGATGGTTTACCGCATCGGCAAAGCCTATGGCAACGAACTCGACAAAGGGCACATCAAGGAGTTTCTGGCCACCGTCGGCGTCGGACTGACCTCGCAATACCTCGAACAATTCGGCCGCAAGCTGCTTGGCGGCCTGCTCGGAAAAATGGCCGGAAAAACTGCTGGCAAGCTTGGGCAGGCGGCAACCGGCATGGCCTTTTCATTTGCCACGACCTACGCGCTGGGCCAAGTCGCCAAACGCTACTACGCTGGTGGCCGCCAGATGAGCACGCAATTGCTGCAGGACAGTTTCCAGGGGCTGCTCGGCCCGGCCAAGCAGATGCAGAGCCAGTATCTGCCGCAGATCCAGCAGCGCGCCCAGACGCTGGACGCAAGCGAGATCATGAACATGGTGCGGGGCAACGGGCTCTGACATCACCGATCAATCCCAGGCCAGCGCCCCGCCCGTCTGGTACTCGGTGACGCGCGTCTCGAAGAAGTTCTTCTCCTTGCGCAGATTGGCCTGTTCGTCGAGCCAGGGCAGGACGTTCTCGGCGCTCGGGAAAGGTTCCTCGACACCGACCTGTCTGGCCCGCCGGTTGGCGACAAAGCGGAATTGCTGGACGTGCAGTTCGGCGTTGTAGCCGAGAATCGGTTCGCGCAGGATGTAACCGGCGTAGGCGCGCTCGGCGGCTTCGGCTTCGTCCCACAGTTCGCGCAGCGCCTGCGGGTCGAGCGTCAGGTTTTCTTCCTTGAGCAGTTCGCGGACGACGCGGATGCCGAAGGCGCAGTGCAGCACTTCATCGCGCATGATGTACTGCAACTGCTCGGCGGCGCCTTTCATCAGGCCGCGCCGCTGCAGCGCGAAGATCGGCGTGAAGCCGTTGTAGAACCAACAGCCCTCGAAGATCACCGCGAAGAAGAAGTAGGACAGCGCGAATTCATGCAGGTTGGCACGGTTTTCCAGATCGAAATCGGCGCGCATGACGCGCTCCAGCCGGCGGTTGGCGAGTGCGATCTTGCCGTGGATTTCGGGTACCACGCGGTAGCGGTTGTAGATTTCCTGCTGGTCGAGGCCGATGCTTTCGATGCAGTGCTGGTAGGTCCAGGTGTGCAAGGCTTCCTCATAAACCTGGCGGGCTTGGTAGATCTGCAGTTCGGGCGCAGTCATCTTCTCCATCACCGCCAGGCCGATGTTGCGCATGGCCAGGATGTCGGAGGTGGTGAGATACGCCAGCACATTCTCGAAAACGTGGCGCTCGGCCGGGCTGAGTTTGTGGTGATAGTCGTGCACGTCCTGCGCCATGCCGATTTCCAGCGGCGTCCAGTGGTTGCGGTTGGCTTTGAGGAAAAACTCCCAGGCCCACGGGTATTTGAACGGCGCCAGCTGGTTGATGTCGGCCTTGCCGTTGACGATGCGCTTGTCGGCGGCATTGATCGGCGGCAACGCTGGCGTCGCGGGAATGTTGCGGTCAACCCCGGTTTTTGGCGTTTTTCCACTATCGAGCGCAGGCATAGTGGCGGCGCTTTCCTGGGCCGGTGTTTCCCAGTCGTCGAAACGGTAAGCTGCATTCATGCTCTTCTCCTTGGTTCAGGCGCCGAATTCGGCAATCATCTGGCGCAGTTCCTCGAGCCCCTTGAGAAAACCCGGACCGGGGTGAGTGAAGTGTTCACCGGTCAGTGGCAGGATCGGGACGCCGGGCTGGGCAATCGCCGGGTTGCAACTCTCCGAGCGGCGGTCCTGCAAGGCAAAGAGCAGGTCCGGCCGACGTTCGGCAATCCACGCGGCAACGTCGCCATCCGGCTGCTCGGGACGGAAATTGCGGATGTTTTCGTGGTCGGCGACGACCACGAAGCCGGCGGCGGTAAACAGTTCGAACAGCGTCGTCCCCCGACCAAAGGAATACGGCGCATTGCTGCACGCCGACAGGATCAGGATACGACGCTGTCGACTGTCGACACGAGCGGCGGCGGCACGCCAGTCCCCTGCAAACGCCGTGACACGCTTTTCGATGTCGCCGACAGCGCTTGTGCGCCCGATCTCGCGCAGCATGCTTTCGACCCCGGCCATCCCCTTGAAACCACCAACTCGCAGCGCCACAGCACCTGACGGTGTGACCAGCGCTGCCGTATCGGCCGAGGTCCATTCGGAATAGATGACGACATCTGGCTCGAGGTCACCAATCGCTACCGGGTCCGGATCGATTACGCCGCCAGTGCGCGCCAGCGGCAGCGGGTCGTAGCGACTGACGCCGACGATACAGTCGCCACGACCCAGCCACTCCAGCGTCCGAGTGATATAGGGCGACTGGCTGACGATGCGCGGACAATCGGCAGCCTGGGCCAGCGTGCTGAGCAGCAGCGTGCAAACGGCCAGGAAGTGACGGAGTTTCATGAGTTTCTATCCTGTTTGACGAAAAGATCAGGGACGGACTTCACGGAAGCGCTGACGGCGATCCCAGTCCACGTAAAAAATGCCACCGGCCGGCGCGCTGAAGCTGAACAGCCGTTGGCCATCGACCGACACGGCGCTGACGCCGGTCGAGAAATCGAGTTCGGGTTCCTTGCCGCCGCGATTGACGGCGATCAGCGGCAGGCCGGTTTCCCGGCTGCGCTGTTCCCAGACGTCGCCCGGGCCCATGCCGTCGACCGGCGGCCAGTTGGCCGGCGACAGCAGGATCTGCGCACCGCGTCCGGCGAGCTGGGCGGCGGTGTCGGGGCGCCAGGCGTCGGCGCAGATCAGCGTGCCGACCTGGATGCCATCGACGGTAAACGGCTTGCCGTCGCCGCCGGCCACCGACCACGCCTCGGCACGGCCGACCGGGCGCTGCTTGCGATAGCTGCCGAGAATATTGCCGGCGCGGTCGATGGCAGCGACGCTGTTGTGCAGCGTGCCGCTGCCCTTCTCGCGTTCGGCGAAGCCGACGAAGAGCGCGATACCGTTGTCGCGGGCGATCGCCGCCAGCGTGTGCATCCAGGCATCGGGGAAAGGCGCGATCCAGCCGGTGCCGACGTGCTTCACAAAGTTGTAGCCGGTTTCGGCCAGCTCCGGCGTCACTACCCAGTCGGCGCCCTGGCGTGCCGCGGCGCGGATGCCGGCTTCGATGCGGGCGCGGTTGCCGGCGATGTCGCCGGGCACCGGATCGAGATGGAGCAAGGCGATGCGCAGGTCGCCATCGGCCTTGGCCGGGCCGCCGCCGGCATCGGGGAAGCGTTTGGCACCGGGCAGGAAATAGCCGTTCTGCTTGCCCAGCGCCTCGATCACCGCGGCGTGGGTGGCCTTGCCGATCAGCTCGCCGATGCGGCTGTGGCCGCCGGTGTAGCTGGCGCGCGGGGCCGCCGTGCCGGAAACGACGATGATGCTGTCGGTGCCGGTGCCGGTCGCCTGCACGCCCGGCGTGTAGGTGCTTTCCACCTTGAGGTCTGCGAGCGCCGTCGTCTTGCCTTCGGTGACGGTGATCAGCGCGCGGGCCAATGCCGCGTCGCTGAGTTCGATGTTGGTCAGCACCAGGATGTTGATGGTGCCGGCCGGCTTGTTGTCCTCGTCCCAGCCTTCGATATGGCTGCCGCTGTCGACGCCGGTGCGGATCGCATTGCTGCGAGCGCCGGCGGTGGCCAGCACGGTCACCGTCAGCGGCCCATGGCTGCGCGTGACGACCGCCAGGTTGTCCATGTCGGCAGCCGTCGCCATCTGCGCCACCGCCGCGTGGGCGACGCCCAGCCGCTCGGCCAGCGCATCGCGTACGCCCTCGCTGTAGGCCTTGCCGGCGGCGCCGAGCTTGACCCAGAGCAGCGGATGCCCGGCGTGGTTGATCGCGGCGCGGGCGTCGACCAGGCCATCGCTGGTCGACAGCGCGCGGCGCGGCGTCGGGAATCGGACCAGCAGCGTCTTCTCCCAGAAGCCGTCGCGCTCGCCGTAGAGGAGTTCAGCACTCGCCGTCACCGCTTCGGGCAGAAGCGGCACGGCGGGTCTTTCGGCCAGCACGGGCAGGGCCAGCAACAGGCAGGCAGCCTGGGCGAGGTAACGGAGCAATCTGGATTTCATCATCGGATTCCGGTCAGGCGAAAAACCGCAAGCTTACTGGCAGGCCTCGCATTCGGGATCGTCGATGGAGCAGAATTTCGGCACTTCTTCCGTCACCACCGAATCGTCACGTCCGCCCGCCTTCTCGGCCTGGCTGGCGCCGAGGGTGCGCAGGTAGTAGGTGGTTTTCAGGCCGCGCGTCCACGCCAGCTTGTAGATTTCATCGAGTTTCTTGCCGGACGGCAGCGCCAGATAGAGGTTCAGCGACTGCGCCTGATCGATCCATTTCTGCCGGCGCGCGGCCGCTTCGATCAGCCACACCGGGTCGATCTCGAAGGCCGTCGCGTAGCGCGCCTTGAGTTCTTCCGGCACGCGCTCGATGCGGGCCAGCGAGCCGTCGAAATACTTGAGGTCGGAGACCATCACTTCGTCCCACAGGTCGAGCGCTTTCAGGTCGCGGACCAGCGCGTCGTTGACGACGGTGAACTCGCCGGAGAGGTTCGATTTGACGTAGATGTTCTGGTAAGTCGGCTCGATGCTGGCCGAGACGCCGACGATGTTGGAAATGGTCGCCGTCGGCGCGATGGCGACGCAGTTGGAATTGCGCATGCCGTAGCGGGCGATGCGTTCCTTGAGCGCGGCCCAGTCGAGACTGGATTCACGATTCACGTCGAGATAACCACCCCGCCCTGCCTCCAGCAAGCCGATCGAATCCAGCGGCAAAATGCCCTGATCCCACAGGCTGCCGGTGAAGCTCGAATAACGGCCGCGCTCGCGGGCCAGTTCGCTCGACGCCCAATAGGCGTGGTAGCAGACGGCTTCCATGGTCTTGTCGGCGAATTCGACTGCTGCGGTCGACGCGTACGGCAGGCCGATTTCGTACAGGCAATCGGCAAAACCCATGATGCCGAGGCCGACCGGGCGATGCCGCAGGTTGGCGTTGCGCGCCTTGGGCGTCGCGTAGAAGTTGATGTCGACAACGTTGTCGAGCATGCGCAGCGCGGTGGTCACGGTGCGCGCCAGCTTTTCCTGATCGAGCCGGCCGTCCTTCAGGTGCGCCAGCAGATTGACCGAGCCAAGGTTGCAGACGGCGGTTTCTGCATCCGAGGTATTGAGCGTGATCTCGGTGCACAGGTTGGACGAATGGACGACGCCGACATGCTGCTGCGGCGAGCGCAGGTTGCAGGCATCCTTGAAGGTGATCCACGGATGGCCGGTTTCGAACAGCATGGTCAGCATCTTGCGCCACAGTTGCACGGCCGGGATTTTCTTGTGCAGCTTGAGTTGCCCAGCGGCGGCCTGCGCCTCGTAGCCGACATAAGCCGCTGCAAAGGCAGCACCGAACTTTTCGTGCAGATCGGGCACGTCGACCGGAGAAAACAGCGTCCATTCGCCGTTCTCGATGACGCGTTTCATGAACAGGTCGGGAATCCAGTTGGCGGTGTTCATGTCGTGCGTGCGCCGGCGCTCGTCGCCGGTGTTCTTGCGCAGGTCGAGGAATTCCTCGATGTCGAGATGCCAGGTTTCGAGATAGGCGCAGACGGCGCCCTTGCGCTTGCCACCCTGATTCACGGCCACCGCCGTATCGTTGACCACTTTCAGGAAGGGAATGACGCCCTGGCTCTGGCCGTTGGTGCCCTTGATCCGGCTGCCCAGCGAGCGCACCGGCGTCCAGTCGTTGCCCAGCCCGCCGGCGTATTTCTGCAGCAAGGCATTTTCCTTGATCGATTGATAGATGCCTTCGAGATCGTCGGCGACGGTGGTCAGGTAGCACGACGACAGTTGCGAATGCAGCGTGCCGCTATTGAACAGGGTCGGCGTCGAGCACATGAAATCGAAGCTGGAAATCAGGCCGTAGAACTCGATGGCGCGCACTTCGCGGTCGATTTCGTTGAGCGCCAGCCCCATCGCGACACGCATGAAGAAAATCTGCGGCAGCTCGATGCGCCGGCCTTCGATGTGCAGGAAATAACGGTCGTACAGCGTCTGCAGGCCGAGATAGCCGAACTGCAGGTCGCGCTCGGGTTTCAGGGCGGCAGCGAGGCGCGGCAGGTCGTAGCTGGCGAGACGCGGGTCGAGCAGTTCGGCAGCGATGCCCTGCTTGATGAAAACGGGCAGATACTCGGCTTGAACCGCGCCCCGCAGGAAGCCCCCTTGGGGGGCAGCAAGCTCATCCAGCGCCAGCAGCCGACCAAGTACCTCGCGCCCCAGGCTGGCCAGCAGCAGGCGGGCGGTGACCTGGTTGTAGGCCGGCTCGCGCTCGATCAGCGTGCGTGCGGCGAGGATCAGCGCCTGATAGACATCGCTCAGCGGCACGCCATCGTACAGGTTGCGCAGCGCGTGTTCGAAGATGGTCCGCGGTGAAACCCGCTCACCCAAGCCGGCGCAGGCAGCCTCGCAGTTTTTCAGCAGCAACGCCCGATCAAGCGGCTTGCGCACGCCGTCGTCGAGCACGTGCAACTCGGCAACGCTGATTTCCTCGATATGGCTGGCCGCCCGCTCGGCCGCCCGACGCTCGCGATAGAGCACATAGGCCCGCGCTACGTCGTGCTCGCCAGCGCGCATCAGCGCCAGTTCGACCTGGTCCTGAATGTCTTCGATATGCACCGTGCCGCCATCGGGCATGCGCCGCGTCAGCGAGCGGACGACGGTCTGCGTCAGCCGGGCAACGACCTCGCGGATGCGCGACGACACCGCGCTCTGACTGCCTTCGACAGCGAGAAAGGCCTTGCTCAGCGCGACGGCGATCTTGTCGGCATCGAAAGCGACGAGCGCGCCGTTGCGGCGGATGACCTGCAGCGCGGCAACCGCAAACTCGTTAGCAGCGGAATGAACGTGAACGACGGACTGAGCGGTGGGTGACAAGGCGATTCTCCGTATCGGGGGGCGGAGAACCGGGAACTTGCGCGGCCGGCAGACGCGTACCTACGCCACCGGAAACCACCCGGCAGACACGCGATACGACGAAGCAACGGCAAGAAACCACGCAACAACCTCTCGTCAGGGACACCCCGCCCCAAAATCAATGAAAAGGACACATTGAGGCAGGTCTCCTGGCTCTCGGCTCAACGCGTTTCACCCGCCTTCCCGGACGCATCCAGTGGCATGAGTTGGCGAAACGCTCGCCGATTACAGTTGCGGGGGCAGCCCCGGAATTCAGGTCGAAGACCTGGCACCGGATTCCCTTTCAATCCCCTTGCGGGGAACCTTCAATGGAACGCAGTCTATGGGCAGCGGACAAGGCTTGTCAATAAATCAGTACACAACCTGTAGTTCAAATGATGGGTTTTTGCACTACTGGTAGTGATTTTTGCCGATTCAATCATTCACTTACAGCCATTGCTGATTCCGGGATCAAGCGTAATCCAGACAAGGCAAAAAGTTCAGTGTTGCTTTCATGGCATCAAGGTTTGATCTGGCGCAATGGTTTTGAGTTTTTTTGCAGTTTTGTATTTTTTCACTCAGGCCATTCAACTACACTAAGACTAAAGGCGTAGTTAATAATTGGTTTGGTGAGCATCACACTGACACCAAAGTTTTGCTTGGGGGCAAGATGAAAAAAACGCTAATACTGCCCATATGTGCATGTCTTTTCGGGAGTATTTCGACATCAGGATTTGCTGCGGCACTGGGTGACCTGAATGTTGCATCCTTCCTTGGACAACGCCTTTCCGGTACGGTTGAGTTGATCCAGCCTGTCGGACAGGATTTACCGATCAGCTGTTTTCGTGCGGTGAAGCCGGAGAATGCTGCAAGCCAGAATCTCCCGTGGCTGGCTAAAATTCATGTCAATTTGCAAAGGCGTACCGGGCAAGCCCGCTTGTTGCTGACTTCGTCGCAATCCATCGACGAACCCATGCTCGCGCTGGCAATCCAGATTGGCTGCGGTATCGATGTCACCCGCGAATACCTGTTGATGCTTTCACCGGCGCCGAGCACAAAGCCAACTGAATTGACACCTGCCAAGGCAGTCTCCCGGGCAGCAACACCACCGGATAGCAGCATTGCAGGAAAAACCAGTCAGAAACCGCTCAAACAGGCACACCCAACGCATACCTGGATCATTGGCGATGGGGAGTCGGTTTCCGGCTTGGCCAGTGCGCTGTATCCGGAAAATGCAAAGATGCGCAAGGCTTTCACCCAGGCTGTTTTTCAGGCTAACCCGGATCTGGTCATGGAATATTCAAGCCGTGACCTGCTCCCCCCCGGGCTGGTGCTGGTTGTGCCTGACTTGCAGAATCTGGCCAACAGCCCGGCTGCAATAGCAGCCAGCAGCGGCGAAATCATCAAGCCGGCACACGACCTCCCTGCATCAAGACTGCCAGTACCAGACCAAAGGTATACCGCCCAACAGCTCCCTGAGCGCAGCAGTGACCGCCTCGTTGTTTCGGAGGTCACCGATGCGACCGCCTATCCAGGTGACCTGGTGGTCCATGAACGTGCCGAGGCAAGCCGGCAAGAGCTGCTGCAATTACATCGTTTCATCAACACGGCGCTACCGCCGAGCAACGACACCGACACAGCAGAATTGATTGCCTTGCAACGTCGAATGGCCGTACTGCAGGAAACGCTGGAACAAATTCGCCTTGCTGAAAAAAGGATCGAAATACCGTCAAGCCCCCTGCCACCAGTCGCCGAAGTCAAGCAGATGCCGCTTGAAAGAACTGCGCTGCCGGAGACAGCCATCTTGCCTGCCAACAAAAATCCGGCGCTGTCGACAAACCGGGACAAGCTCATCCTTGGTGTCGGGACAGGCACACTGGGTATCGTGTTGGGCCTCACGTTCGCCTATTTGGGCCAAAACATGCTGACACGTTGGCGTCGTCGGCCAGCGTCAGGCCAGGTTGATGAAACGGGGCTGGAAATCAATTTGAACAAGCCACCGGCTAGCCCCAGGAGATCTGCTCTCGATACGATTTCGTCCCCTTCCGAAACCGGCACGCTCCCGGATGTCCAGATCGCCGATCCCATGGCATATTCGGATATTGCTGACTTCCTGCTGAAAACCGGCCACATGGCACACGCTGCCGAGTTTTTCCGGGACTTTGTCGATGCCACACCGGAAGCTGCCTTGACGCCTTGGCTGAAACTGCTGCTGACTTATCAGCGCTTGGGGAGTGAAGCCGAGTTTCGCTGGGTTGCCCAGCAACTGAAAGAACGCTTCAATGTTAACGAGATCCGCTGGGAAGATGGCCCGGAACAACTGGAGCGCGTTCTTGGCGGCAATTCCTTCATTTCTACCCAGGATGGCGCGCAGAGCATTGAGGCAATGCCGCATGTCTGTCGCAAGATCGGCGAATTATGGGGAACGCCGGCATGCTATCGCTATCTTGAGGATCTGTTGCGCGATAACCGGGGTGGCGACAGAGATGGCCTGTCGCTTCCGGTCATCCAGGAAGTCATCCTGTTGATGCAAATACTGCAAAGCGAGGGATCAACTACCAAACGGATCATTTGACCCATCCGCCGCACGCAAGGAGGGCTTTCAGCCTTCCTTGTTACGCATGAAATCCGCCGTGTTGAAGAAATTCTCCAGCAACTTGGCGCGGATGCTCTCCTCGACACCGGTATCTTCCATCGCCAGCACCATGCAGGCAACCCATTGGTCGCGCTCCTTGATGCCGATGGCAAACGGCATGTGACGACCGCGCAGGCGGGGATGACCGAACTTCTCGACAAACAGGTCCGGGCCACCTAACCAGCCGGACAGGAACATGTACAACTTGTCGCGTGAGCCCTGCAGGCTCTCCGGGTGCATGGCGCGCAATTCGGAAAAATGCGGGACGGTGTCCATCAATTCGTAGAAGCGGTCGCAAAGCTTGCCGACGGCGGCATCGCCGCCGATTTTTTCGTAGGTTGTGACGGTGCTGCTTTCCATTTTCTCTCCTGCTTTTATGCTGGTTTTTATCTTTTCGGACCGGGTTTCCGCGGTCCACTGCTCGGTTTGGCACTTTTTCCTGCAGCAAAGCCTGCTTTAACCGGACGGGTGGCATCACTCCGTCCACTTGGCGAGGCTCGACGCACTGCTGCGGTCGACGCCATCTGTGGGCCAGTTTTGCCACTACCGGTTTTCCCCGCAGTGCTTTTGCCCACATGCTTTGCGGCCGGTTGAGCACTGCTGCGAGCATCGCTGTGCAGCAAACCGCTTTTCAGTCCCGTACCCGCCGGTTGCCAGGCGGGAATCAGGTGTTTCTTGCCATTGCCGATCAGGTCGGTGCGCCCCATTTCCTTCAAGGCTTCGCGCAACAACGGCCAGTTTTCGGCGTCGTGGTAACGCAGGAAAGCCTTGTGCAGCTTGCGCTGGCGCCCGTTGCGCACGGCTCCGACATGCTCGCCGCCAGTGCGGTGCAGCTTCTTCAGCGGATTTTTTTCGGAGTGGTACATCGTCGTTGCCAGTGCCATCGGCGTTGGCAGGAAGGTCTGCACCTGGTCGAGGCGGAAGTTGTTCTTCTTCAGCCACAACGCCAGGTTGAGCATGTCCTCGTCAGTCGTTCCCGGATGGGCGGCGATGAAATACGGGATCAGGTACTGCTCCTTGCCGGCCTCGCGTGAGAAACGGTCGAACAACTGCTTGAAGCGGTCGTAGGCGCCCATGCCGGGCTTCATCATCTTCGACAACGGGCCGGCTTCGGTGTGTTCCGGGGCGATCTTCAGATAGCCGCCGACGTGATGCGTGACCAGTTCCTTGATGTATTCCGGCGAGCGCACAGCCAGGTCGTAGCGCAGGCCGGAGCCGATCAGCACCTTCTTGACGCCCTTCACGTCACGCGCCTTGCGGTACAGCGAAATCAGCTTCGAATGGTCGGTGCCGAGGTTTTCGCAGATGTCCGGATAGACGCAGGACAAGCGGCGACAGGCGGACTCGATCTGCGGGTCCTTGCAGGTCAGGTGGAACATGTTGGCGGTCGGCCCGCCGAGGTCGGAGACGATGCCGGTGAAGCCCGGCGTCTTGTCGCGCATTTCCTCGATTTCGCGGATCACCGAGTCTTCCGAACGGCTCTGGATGATGCGCCCTTCGTGCTCGGTGATCGAGCAGAAGGTGCAGCCGCCGAAGCAGCCGCGCATGATGTTGACCGAGAAGCGGATCATTTCCCAGGCCGGGATTTTCGCGTCGCCGTAGCTCGGATGCGGCCGGCGGGCATAGGGCAGTTCGTAGACACCGTCGAGCTCTTCGGTGGTCAGCGGAATCGGCGGCGGATTCAGCCAGACATCGCGCTCGCCATGCGCCTGCACCATAGCCCGCGCGTTGCCGGGGTTGGATTCGAGGTGAAAGGTGCGCGAGGCGTGAGCGTACAGCACCGGGTCTTCCTTGACCTGCTCGTAGGATGGCAGGCGAACCACGGTGTGGGCGCGGCGCTCACGGCGGGCGGCCAGGCGTTCCTCACGCGAGACGAGGCGCACGACGTGTTCGGTTTTTTGGCCATTTTCTGGGACCATAGAACCAACGGCTGGCCCCAGCGTCAACCGCGAATTTTGGCCATTTTTGCCGGCGCCAGCATCGTTCATCGCATAAGGATCAGCATGCTGGATCAACGGTCCTGGCGTATCGACTTCGGTCGAATCCATCACATCCCAGTCGTCGCCGGGCAGCCAGCCAGTCGGCACCATGAAGGCGGTGCCGCGCAGGTCGCGGATGTCGGAAATCTTTTCGCCGCGCGCCAGGCGGTGCGTCAGTTCGACCAGCGCGCGTTCGGCATTGCCGAAAATCAGCAGATCGGCCTTGGAATCCGGCAGCACCGAGCGGCGGACCTTGTCCGACCAGTAATCGTAATGCGCGATGCGGCGCAGGCTGGCTTCGATGGAACCAATGATCACTGCCGTTCCGGGATAGGCTTCGCGGCAGCGCTGGGCATAGACGGTGACGGCGCGATCCGGCCGCTTGTTGGGTTCGGCGTTGGGCGTGTAGGCGTCGTCGGAGCGGGTCTTGCGGTCCGAGGTGTAGCGATTGACCATCGAATCCATGTTGCCGGCGGTGACGCCGAAATACAGATTGGGTTTGCCCAGCTGGCGGAAGTCGACCGCAGAATTCCAGTCCGGCTGGCACAGGATGCCGACGCGGAAACCCTGGGCTTCGAGGAGCCGCCCGACCAGTGCCATGCCGAAGCTGGGATGGTCGATGTAGGCATCGCCGGTGACCATGATGATGTCGCAGGAGTCCCAGCCCAATTGGTCCATTTCGGCGCGCGACATGGGCAGGAAAGGTGCCGGACCGAAACGGTGCGCCCAGAACTTGCGATAGGAGAAGAGTGGCCGCGGTGCAGCCTGTGGTACGTGATTGAGCATGCGGCATTTTACCCGATGGCAAGATAAGAGATGCACCAAACTGGCGCAATAGCGCCTTCCCGGGTAAGGTCTATGCGCCCAAGCCGCTCGACCAATTGACTAGCCAAACACCGTATACTGTTGCCCTCACAAGGCATCGCCAAGCGATAAAACAACAGGGAACAACATGCAGGGATCTACCTCGTTTGTCGCTCGCATATTTCGTTATCTGCCCGGAGCGCAGGCGTTGCAGCACCTGCTCAGCAGCGCACCGAAGCGCGCCGATAACGCATCGCTGCTGCGCAGCATTCTCGACTTGGTTGCAGCGGAAGTCGCAGTGATCGACCGCCAAGGCGTCATTCTTGCGGTCAACGAGCCCTGGCGCCGCTTTTCCCTGGAAAATGCCAAGTTCCCGGATGTGGCGACGCCAAACACGCTGACCGGGGCCAACTACTTTTCGACTGGCCAGACCGACAGGCTGGACGACGACGATGCCAGCCGGGCGCGACTGGGCATCCAGGCGGTACTCGATGGTCGATTGCCAGTGTTCAGCATGGAATACACCTGCGATTCGGCAGGGCAAAAACGCTGGTTTACGATGACGGCCAGGCCGCTCCCCGGCAAAAACGCCCTACCCGATGGCGCAGTCATCACGCACGTCGACATCAGCCAATCCAAGGCAGCCGAAGAAAAAGCCAAGCAAGCCGAACATCAATCGGCGCAACTGTTGCAGGCATTCGAACAAAGCCCGACCTCGATGTTCATCACCAACCGTGAAGGCGTCATCGAATACGTCAACCCGCGCTTCACGCAATTGACCGGTTACGACAAACAGGAAATCATCGGCCAGCGGCCGGGTTTCCTGAAGTCCGGCTTGACGACCGAGGAAACTTACGAGGATCTCTGGCGCACCCTGGCGGCCGGCAAAAGCTGGCGTGGTTTGCTGTGCAACCGGACGAAAGACGGCAAACTGATCTGGGAAGACACTTCGATTGCCCCCATCGTCAATGCCGAACAAACCATCACGCATTTCATCACGACCAAGGAAAACGTGACGGCCAAATTGCAGATCGAGAACGAACTGGCCAAGCATCGCGCCCATCTCGAAGAAGAGGTTGCGGCGCGGACTGCCGAACTGAGCCGGGCTCTTGAAGCAGCACGCGTGGCCGAGCGGACCAAGGACGAATTTCTGGCCAATATCACGCATGAACTGCGTACGCCACTGGCGGCGGTCATCGGATTTTCCCGGCTGGCCCGCCCGTTGTGCAACCAGACTACGCAAGGCGAGTACCTGGATAGCGTCATCGAGGCCGGGAAAACGCTGGGCAACATCATCGACGATCTGCTCGACCTGTCGAAAATCGTTGCCGGCGCCATCACTTTCGACGCAAAACCATTCAGCATTCGTCGCCTGCTTAGCCGCGTCAATACAGTCATCAGCTACCGGATCAGCGAAAAAGGCCTGATCCTTGAGGAAAGTATCGCCGAGGAAGTCCCCGACGTATTGATCGGCGATGCGCTGCGCATTGAGCAGATTCTGCTCAATCTGCTAAGCAACGCCATTAAATTCACCTCACGTGGCCATATCCGGACCCGGATCAATCTCGTCGCCATGCGCGAAGCGCGCGCCTGCATCGATATATCGGTCGAAGATAGCGGCATCGGTATCGATCAGGAGTCGATTCCCCTGCTCTTCAAACCTTTCTCGCAGGCCGATGCCTCGGTCACCCGACGCTTTGGCGGCACCGGGCTGGGCCTTGCCATCTGTGCCCGCTTGGCCGCACTGATGGATGGCGATATCGAAGTCAGCAGCAAGCCCGGCATTGGATCGCGTTTCGACGTCCGGCTGTGGCTGACCAAAGGCGATAGCGAACAATTGCAGCACCAGGATGAGGAAGCGGATACCCCGCTGAACATTCGCTACCGCGACACCTGCGTTCTGGTGGTCGACGATCAGGCAATGAATCGTGAGCTGGTCGAGATTCTGTTGAAAAACGTGGGTATTGCGGTCGACCTGGCACGCAACGGCGAACAAGCGCTGAACATGCTGTTCAACGGCAAAAAAAACTATGATCTCGTGATGATGGACATTCAGATGCCAGTCATGGACGGGCATACCGCTACGCATGAAATTCGCAAGAAACCGCACTTCCAGGATTTGCCGATCATCGCAATGACCGCACATACCATGGTGCACGAACGGGAGAGAACATTGCAGGCCGGCATGAACGACCATCTTGGCAAGCCATTCGATGAACCGACTTTCTACCGCGTGCTCGCTCGCTGGATTGGGGCAGAGAAACAGGTTGTCATATCCAGCAGTCCGGAAACCCCGGACGCCACCGAAACAACAGGCCATTTCCCGGAAGTTGAGGGGATTGATCTGGTTCAAGTACGCAGTCTGATGCGCAACGATGCGGACCGTTTCGTTTACTGGCTACGCAATTTCCTGACCGAAGGTCCGGCTGCCGTGGAAAAAATTCGCCAGTCGCTGACTGACGAAGATCGGGAAACGGCCAGCATGACGGCCCACATGATCAAGGGGCGCTGCGGTCTGCTGGGCATGAGCCGCCTGCATCAGGTTTCGGCCAACCTCGAAACGACGATTGAAGCAGGCCAGCCTGCCGATGCGCTGCTTGAGGAACTGACCGCCTTGACCGCAACGATGTGCGAGAACATCCGGCAGGCAGTCGAATTGCCCCACACCGCCCTAGCTACAGCCATTCCACCAACCGGATCTGCGACACCAACAACCTAAAATACGTTTGCCTGGAGAACACCTCGTATGAAACAAGACTTCACTGTATTTGCCGTCGATGACGATCCGATGGCACTCGACCTGATCGGTTCTGTACTCGCAGGTCAGTGCCTGGTCGAGACCTTTCCGACGGTCGAAGCCTGCAAGGCTCGGCTGGAGGGGACAAAGCCGGACATGTTCCTGCTCGATGTCCGCATGCCCGGTATCAACGGTTACGATTTCTGCCGCGAAATCAAGGATGACTACCACCTGCGCACCCTGCCGGTCACCTTCGTTTCCTCTCAGGACACCATCGAAGCCCGTCTGACCGGTTACGATGCCGGTGGCGACGATTTCATCGTCAAGCCATTCGCGGCAGAAGAACTTGAGCGCAAAGTCCGGGTCGCCCGCCAGTTCGAACAGAATGCCAGCCAGATCCGCCAGCAACTCGACGATGCAGAAATGCTTTCCTCACTGGTCATGGCAAACATGGATGAATATGCCGTACTGGTTCGCTTCCTGCGGGAACTGCTTTCCTGCGAAGACGAAACGGGCATCGCCAACTGCACGCTGGACATGATCCGGCGCTACAACCTCGACGGTGCGATCCAGGTCCGCACCCGGGCCACGACCATCACCATCAGCCCGCGCGGGACCAATCAGCCGCTGGAGGAGTCGGTGCTGGGTCATGTACGCGGCATGGACCGTATTTTCGAATTCAAGAATCGCGGCGTGCACAATTTCGAACACATCACGCTGATGATCAACAATCTGCCGCTGCACGACCCGGAATACTGCGGCCGCCTGCGCGACCACCTGTGCATCGCACTGGAGTCGGCCGAAGCGCGCATCCAGGCTATCGAGACCGAGAGCGCGAACAACCGCAAGGATTCCGGCATCCGGCACGTACTCGAACGCATCCAGAGCGTCACCAGCGGCCTGACCCAAACCTATCTCAAGGAAGTCACCGCAACCTCGGAATTGATGCTGCGTCTGGAACAGGCACTAGCCAAATCCTTTGTCAGCCTGGGATTGACCGACGATCAGGAACACGAACTGAGCGACACAATCAGCCGCTTCTCCGAAGAAATGGTACACATCCTCGATAGCAGTGCCGAAGCCCACGAACCCTTGCGGCAGATCAGTCAAGAACTGAATCAGTTGATCGGGCGCAATGAATGATTGGCTTGGCGCCCGGGCAATCCCTTAATTGCCCTGGCGCAAGGCTTCCAGCGGCGGCACGCCAAGCAGGCGGCGCATACCCAGCCAGCCGGCGAAGGTCGTAGCCAGCGCGCAGCCGGCGGCCACAATGAGCGGCGAAGTCAGGGAAAATTCCGGTTCGATCTGGAAAACCTGACGCGCCAGCAGTTGACCGAGTCCGGCGGCACCGAGCGCTGCGATCATCCCGGCCAGCGCTCCGACGGCCGCCAGTTCAACCAGCAGAGCCTGGCGTAATTGCTCACGCCGGGCGCCCAGTGCGCGCATGACGGCCAGTTCGAAACGCCGCTCGTCGATGGCCGACAGGAAAGCGGCATACAGCACGACCGCCCCGGCGGCCAGCGTGAACAGGAAGACGAACTGGACTGCGCCGACCACCTGCCCGACCACCGATTGAATCTGCGCCAGGATGGCGTCGATATCGATCACGGTCAGATTGGGGAAGGCTTCAACCAGTTGCGACGCAAGCATGCGTCGCTCTGTCGGCAAATGAAAACTGGTGATATAGCTGGCCGGCGCATCGTCGAGCACGCCGGGTGGCGTCAGCACGAAGAAATTGACCCGCATCGAATCCCAGTCGAGCTTGCGCAGACTGGTCACAGCCACATTTTTTTCCTCGCCGGCCACCGAAAAAACCAGCCGGTCACCCAAGGCAATGCCGAGGGTTTTGGCCAATCCGGCTTCGACCGATGCTTCGCCCTCTGCTTGGGCCCCACGCTTCCCGGATTTCTCCGTGTTGCCGGCGGCTGCCGCAGCAAACCAGCGACCGGCGGTGACCTCGTTGCCGTCCGGCAAGCTCGCCCGCCAGGACAAGTTGAATTCGCGCTCGATCAAGCGTTGCGCCCGATCATCATCGGGAAAATCGGCCGCACTGACCGAACGTTCGTTGATGCGCAGCAAACGCGCCCGGACCATTGGCGCCAACTCGGCGGCAATGCCCTGCCCGGCCAACCACTGCGCCACGCCAACCTGCTGTTCGGGCTGGATATTGATCACGAACCGATTCGGCGCGTCGGCCGGCACGGATTTCTGCCAGGCATCGACCAGTTCCAGCCGGGTCACACCGAGCAATAACAAGGCCATCAAGCCGATGCCCAGCGCCACGATTTTCAGGGTATTGGCCGTGCCGTGACGAGCCAGCGTCGCCAGTCCCTGCCGCCAGCCGAAGCCGATACCGCCGCGCCAGCGACTGGCCAGACGAATCGCCAGCCAGGCGAGGAACCAGAACAGCGCCAGCGCCCCGCTGAAACCGGCAATGGCCAACGAGCCAAGCCGCACGTCGCCAGCGGCGCGAAAAATCAGCCCGCAGAGCAACAAGAAACCAAATAGGTAACCGATGACCGCCAGCGGCGCCGGCGGCCCAAGTTCGCGCCGCAAGACGCGCAGGGTCGGGACGCGAGCCAATTGCAGCAAGGGCGGCATGGCGAAACCGAAGAGCAGCACACCGGCCACCAAAGCGCCTTCAAGCGCCGGGCGGATGCCGGGCAAGGGCAAATCGCTCGACACCAGATCAGCCATCGCCGAAACCAGGACGAAATGTGCAGCGAAGCCGAACAGGACACCGAGTAATGCAGCGGCCAGCGCCATAGCCAGGAAAGACAAGGCATGCAGGCGCAGCAGCCGGCCCTGTGTCGTGCCCAGGCAGCGCAGCACGGCGCAGGCATCGAGATGACGCTGCATGTAACGGCGCGCCGCCAGTGCCACGGCAATCGCGGAAAGTATTACGGTCAACAGCGTTGCCAGGCCCAAAAAGCGTTGCGCCTTATCCAGTGCAGTACGAATTTCCGGTCGGGCATTTTCGATGTCTTCCAGCCGTTGACCGCGCGCAAGCTTGCCGCTGGCCCAGTCGCGCCATTCGGCAAGCGCTTTTTCCGGCCCGGCGATGAGCAACCGGTAACGCACGCGGGCGCCGAACTGGAGCAATCCGCTGGCCGGCACGTCATCGATATGCATCATCAAGCGCGGCGCCATGGCGAACAGATTCATGCTGCGGTCGGGTTCGCGGGTGATCAGCGCTGTCGCTGGCAAAACCAGTTGTCCGATATGAAGCGGCGTCTCCGGCAACAAGCCGAGTGCACCATGCAGGCGCTCATCGACCCACACGGTTTTTGCCGTCGGCCCCCGGTTGACCGCAACATCGGTCAGTCCGGGCTGCGTCGCCGTGCGCAACAGACCGCGCAGGGGATAAGTATCGCTGACCGCCTTGATCTCGACTAGTTGCGACCGCCCGCCAGCCAGCACCATGCTCGGAAAGACCAGCGTCTGCGCCGTGCGCAAGCCGCGTTTTTCTGCTTCCTGCCGAAGGCCTTTATCCAGCGGCTGGTCGCTCACGACGACCAGATCGGCCCCCAGCATCTGCCGCGCCTCGACTTCCAGCGCCCGGCCGACCCGGTCGGCCAGAAAGCCGACAGCCGACACTGCCGCCACGGCTATGCACAGTGCGACAAACAGCAAGCGCATCTCGCCGGAACGCAATTCGCGTCCGAGCATGCGCCAGGCTAAACCGAAGATCATTGCAATTCCCGGATGCGCGTTACCGCTTCATCAACCCGCTTGACGGCAATCACTTCCATGCCCGGAATCGGCGTCCGCGGACGATTGGCTTCCGGGATCAGCGCCCGCGTGAAACCGAGTTTCGCCGCTTCCTTCAAGCGCTCCTGGCCACGTGGTGCGGGGCGGATTTCACCGGCCAGACCAACTTCACCAAATACAATAAGTTTCTCTGGCAAGGGTTTGTTTTTCAAGGATGATGTAATCGCCAGCAGCACCGCCAGATCACCCGCCGGCTCGCCAATCTTTACCCCGCCGACGGCATTGACGAAGACATCCTGATCGAAGCAGACGATGCCGGCGTGGCGATGCAAAACGGCCAGTAACATGGCCAGGCGCTGTGCATCCAGCCCGACGGTCAACCGGCGCGGATTGCCGTGCGCTGTATCGACCAGCGCCTGGATTTCCACCAGCAGCGGCCGCGTGCCTTCCTGCGTCACCATCACGCAGGAACCGGCCACCTCCTGCCCGTGCTGCGACAGGAACAGCGCCGAAGGATTGCTGACACCCTTCAAACCGGTTTCGGTCATCGCAAAAACGCCCAGCTCGTTGACCGCGCCGAAGCGGTTTTTCACTGCGCGCACCAGCCGGAAGCTGGAATGCGTGTCGCCCTCGAAATAGAGTACGGTGTCGACGATGTGTTCGAGCACGCGTGGCCCAGCCAGCGCGCCTTCCTTGGTCACATGCCCGACCAGGATGACCGTGATGCCGGCCTGTTTGGCCAGCCGCGTCAGTTGTGCCGCGCATTCGCGCACCTGCGCCACCGAACCCGGTGCGCTGGACAACTGATCGGACCACAGCGTCTGGATCGAATCGATTACCGCGACCTGCGGCTTTTCCGCCTGCAGCGTGGACAGGATGCGTTCCAGATTGATCTCGGCCATCAACTGCAGAGAGCGCGTATCGAGATTCAGGCGGCGGGCGCGCAAGGCCACCTGCTCGCCGGATTCCTCGCCACTGACATAAAGCACCTTGTGCGTCGCCGACAACTGGGCCTGCGCCTGCAACAGCAGCGTACTTTTGCCGATCCCCGGATCGCCGCCGATCAGCACGACGCCACCCGGCACCAGACCGCCGCCGAGCGCCCGATCGAATTCGCTGATACCGGTCGGGATACGATCCGTTTCGCGCGCCTCGATCTCCGACAGATTCAACAGCTTGGCCGTTGGCGCCAGCGATTCGAAGCGATGGTTGCCGGGTTTCTCGGCAATACTTTCGACCAGCGTGTTCCAGGCATTGCAGGCCGGGCACTGGCCCTGCCACTTCGGGCTGGTGCCGCCGCACTCAGTGCAGCTATAGATGGTTTTGCTTTTCGCCATGTTGTTCGAAGGATACACTACGCGGCTAACTGACCGTAAATTGCACTATGCCGACCTGGACTAATGAAGAAATCAGTTTTCACGACGATCAGCGGCTCATGGGCAAGCTTATCGAACGTATTGGCGTATTCAACGGATTGAGCCAACAAGAATTGATCGAACTGCTCCGCAATGCTGAAAAATGCAATTTCAGCAGCGGCGAAACCATCGTCCGCCAGAATGGTACCGGTGCTTACCTCTACATCATTATCGCCGGTCAGGTGTTGGTGCTCAAATCATCCGAAAATCGTGGCGGAAAAATATTGGCCAAGCTGCACACCGGCGATTGCTTCGGTGAAATGTCGTTTATCGATGGAGACCCACGCTCGGCCTCTGTCATTGCCGATTCCCCGTGCATCCTGCTCCGCCTGAATGAAAACGCCTGCCTGTCCGCCCCGCTTGCCGGCGCGAAGATTTTTCGCAACATCGCGCGCATCCTGAGTTGCCGACTGCGTGCGATGGATGAAGCCTATGTCACCCAATCCTCGTCCGGCGCCGCTTAAGAGACGACACTCACCGGCACACGTGGCGCCAGCGCACAGAACAGCTCGTAAGCAATGGTGCCGGCCGCAGCCGCCACCGCGTCGGCTGGTACATAACCGGCTGCGCCTTTGCCCCACAAGGTCACCGGGCTGCCGATACCGGCTTCCGGAATATCGTTGAGATCACAGGCCAGCATGTCCATCGAAACACGCCCCACGGTGCGAGTCAGCTTGCCAGCAACGGCAATCGGCGTGCCGGTTGGCGCATGGCGCGGATAGCCGTCGGCGTAGCCGCAGGCGACGATACCGATGCGCATCGGCCGCTCGGCCGTGTATGTACCGCCATAACCGATGCGTTCACCGGTGCGGACGTTCTGCACGCCAATCAACTGGCTGTCCAGCGTCATGGCCGGCAACAGGTCGAAGGCTTCGGCCGGCTGATCGGCAAACGGACTGGCGCCGTAAAGCATGATGCCAGGCCGCACCCAGTCGCCGTGGGCCAGCGGATGGCGCAGGATGGCGGCAGAATTGCCCAGACTGACCGGGCCGTGCCACTCACCAGCCATGGCCTGAAAACGCGCCAGTTGCCAACGCACGCCGCGTTCGCCATCGGCCTCGGCGAAATGTGTCATCAAAGTCAGGTTGACCGCAGGAATCTGCTTCAGTCGCTCCCAGGCCCGGGCCAGCGTGGTTTCGTCGAAACCGAGCCGGTTCATGCCGCTGTTGAGCTTCAGGTAAATACTCAGTGGCCGGTCGGCCCGGGCATGGGCGGCCAGCAGGTCAATCTGTTCCAGGCAATGGACGACGGTATGCAGCCCATGTTTGACCACTTGCCGCGCATCGCTGTCGCCGAAGATGCCTTCGAGCAGCAGGATGGGCTGGCGAATGCCACGTTCGCGCAGGGCCACGGCGTTTTCACATTCGAGCAAGGCGAATCCGTCGGCCTCGCCTTGCAAGGCATCGACCGCTCGCTGTTGTCCGTGACCGTAGGCATCGGCCTTGACCACAGCCCAAGCCCAGGAATCGGGTGCGCAGGCCTTGGCCTGACGGTAATTGTGGAGAATGGCCGCCGGTGAAATCGATGCGCGGATGGGGCGGGAGGTTTTCATTCAGCCTGTTCCTTGAGTTTTCGCCGGGCAAAGTCGACGAAGGTAGCGACCAGTTTCGACTGGAACCTGTCCTTCGGGTGCACCAGATACAAATTGCGTTTGAGCGGTGGATCGAGCGGAATACTGAGCAATTCGCCGAGCCGGTTTTCCTTCGCCACCACCGCACGCGACACGATGGCAAAGCCCAGACCGGTCGAAACGACGCCTTTCAGGGCCTCCGGGCTGCCTAGCTCCATCTGGGTTTTCAAGCGTTCCGGCGCAATGCCGTGCTGGCGGAAATAACTGTCGGTGATTTCCTTGGTGCCGGAACCGGGTTCGCGGGAAATGAATTCGTAGTCGACCAGATCGTTCGGGCACAGCTTGGCGAACTCGGCCAGCGGATAATCCGGCATGCAGATCACCTGCAACTCGTCCTCGCAACAGATCTGGCTGGTCAAACCGGAAAGCTTGGCCGGCATTTCGATCATCCCGACATCCAGCGTCAATTCGGCCACCCGGCCTTCGATGCTTTCCGAATTGGCCACGATCAGCCGCGCCCTGACCTGCGGGTACAAGGCATTGAACTCGCCCAGGACACGCGGCAACATGAATTCGGCAATGGTCGTACTGGCACCGACGAGCAGCGGCCCACGCATTTCACCCGTCATTTCGGACAGCCGGGTATCCATTTCGTCGGATAGCGCCAGTATCTTTTCCGCATAGGACAGCACCACCTCGCCCGCCGGCGTCAGCAGGATGCTGCCGTGCCGTCGCTCGAACAGGCGCGTGCCGTATTGCTCTTCCAGTTGTTTGATCTGGAAGGTCACCGCCGGCTGTGTCATGAACAAGGCATCTGCCGCTCGGGTAAAGCTGAGATGCTTGGCTACTGCATGAAAAACCTGCAAGCGCCGGTCCGCCATGGATTGACTCCAGTATGCAATTCGAGGGAGGTTGATATTCAACCACACTAAGAGGCATCGTCAGACAGCGGGAGAGGCAGAATTCAGAAAAAAACACCCGCCCAACCTCGCCTGTTTTGCCGCCAGACATGATCACCGGTCAGCTTCGTGCATTACCTGACAAGATGTAGAGTGGCCATTTTCGGACTCATGGATTCCTGCCCTTTTCCTGTCGGCGGCCTGCCTGCTCGATGCCTTTCCAAAGCTGCTCGAGTGTTGCCAGCATTCCCGGTGCATTATCTCCGGGGCGGGTCGCAAATAATGCGACGACCAGTCGTTTATCAAAATCGATATACAGACTCGTTCCCTGGGGTGCAATCAAGGCCACCCGATTCGATGCCCCGCCGAGATGCACGAAACCATAGCGTTGCTCACTGCCCTTTGCCAGCCCCTTGATTTTCGCGGTGCGCAAACCGGATGAAGCAGTCAAGGTCTCGATAAACCACATCGGAATTTTTCCACGATTGCGCCCGTTGCGCGTATCGAGCAACACCTGGCCCAATTTTGCAAAATCCCGTAATGACAAGCTCAGGCCCGTCGCCAACTCGATCCCTTGCGAGTCGGTCAGCCAAAGGACGGGGTGTTCCGGGCGAGCACGAACCAATAGCTGTTCACAAAATAGCCGGGAGAGCGGCATGGCATTGCTCTCTGCCAATACCCAAGCCAACAAGTCGTCTTCCGGGGTAGCACTGAGCCCATTCATACCCTGTTCGCGCAAGGGTTTGTCCCAACGTCCCCCTTGCGAAAGCCAAGCACGAACATTGTCCGCCCCCTGACTACTCGTCCAGCCACTGGCCCGACGCCAGGCATCCAGTTCTTCTGACGTCCATTCAGCATGCTCTTCGCTCTCCAGCAAACGCCGTATCGACATTTTGCGCAGACCGGCTGAGGATGTCAGGCTAGGTAAAAAACGGCTGACTGATTTGTCGGCCGCCAGTTTTCCCTGACTGATGCTGATTGCACCGAGGAGGTTGAGCAAGGGTCGAGTCGCCTCCAGTAACAGTCGTGGTTTGTCAGGCAGCATCCCGTTGCGATAGCGCTCTGCCACAACGCGACCGTTGCGCAGCACAACAAGCCCATCCGCGTAGAGTCGGCTATCAAGCAAAAAGCCGAGATCTCGACCACTACCATCCAGCGGGTCGGTAACCGGAAAATCGTCAAGCGGACGTTGTTTAGCAATAACGGTTTTCCCATCACCGGACGGGGCCATCCGCCAGGCTGGCATGAACACTTCACCGAACTGCAAGCTCAGTCGCTGATGCTCGATCGCCAGCCAATTGCTTTTGTCGATCCAGGCCCCCTGCTTTTGTACCCCGACCGGCACCCGCTCAAATTGACAGGTCGATGTCGCTGCCGATGCGCCCGTGGCAAGCGTCAATAACAGCGAGACTACTGACATGCGGCGAATCATCGTATCGTCTCCGGGGGTGGGTTGTCTTGGTGCATCAATCGCTCACTGGCTTCGCGTACTACATCGTTCAAATTTCCATGCTGGCTCTGTTTTTTACGCAGCCAAGCCGCATCGCTGGCATTTTCGTTGAGCATCAACTTGAGCGGATCAAGCCAGCGCTCACAGTTCAAAGCACGAGCATCTTCGGTCACGTCTTCGAGCAAGCCGGCAAGACTTTGTTTCAGGGGAACTTGGCATAAGGCGACGGGATCGGAAATCATCGCTTCCAGACCATAACGACAAGCTTGAAACTTGTTGTAACGAATGACGTGTGCCTGCTTGGCTGTATGCAATACCGGGCGGGTCCTGAGCAGCCAGCGCGCAAGGGACTGAGCCAACGCAGCCAGCGAGCTTGCGTGCTCGATGGTCAATGGTGTGTCACAAACCCGAATTTCAACTGTCCCGAATTCCGGCTTGGGACGGACGTCCCAATACAAATCCTTGATACCTTGGGCAATACCGCAAGCCTGAAGGAAGGCAAAGTGTTCCCCGAAATGCTGCCAACTGCCCAACGCCGGACATTGTCCGCTCAACGGAAAAGCCGATACCGAATTGAGTCGTGCCGACTGGTAAAAACTATCAACCCCGTCAACAAATGGAGAAGATGCCGACAAGGCAATGAAGCCAGGAACGTAGACGCCGAGCGCCTGGGTCAACCAGATGGCTTCATCGGCCGAAGTACAACCGACATGAATATGCTGTCCAAATACGGTAAATTGTTTGGCCAGGTACCCATAGCGTTGATAGATGTCATTAAAGCGGTCACCGGGACAGATACGTCTTTCCGGCCAACGATGGAAGGGGTGCGTGCCGCCACCACAGATCCCGATGTTGTTACGTGCGCAATGCTGTCGCAGCGTGTCGCGCAGACCGCCGAGGTCAGCGGCAATGCCATCTACGGTCGACCGTGCCAACGTGCTGATTTCGATCATGCTTTCGGTAATTTCCAACTTGATCTCACCGAAACGCTCGTCGTAATCCAGGCTACCGAGCAAGTCAGTTGCCCCGCGCGTCAGGTCGAAATCCCGCCTGGATACCAGTTGCAGTTCGAGTTCGACGCCAAGCGATAAAGCGGCACTATCCTTGAAATCACCCAATGGCTTGATAGTCATGCAATACCTCCACGAGTATGCTCGCCGCCCTCACATTCGCCCGATCTTCGTAGCGCCAAACGGCACAATGCAGGACCGACGAGTTCCATCATGGCAGCCGCGAACAGGGGCAAGGTCAGGGCCGAACGCCCGACTTCCGGGTACAGACTGGCAATTTCATAGGCCATGAATACGGCCGTGGCCGACAGCGGCTGGATACCCATACCAACCAGCAGGCGTTTGGGCAAGGGTAAGCTACCGCCCGACCATGTCATCGCCCCGGCTTTGGCCGCTGCGCGAACCAGCAACAGACCAAACGCCTGCAGCCCGGTCAACCAGGTAAAGTCCTGCCAGGGCAAGGAAGCGCCGACAATGACAAAAAGCACGATGGCGAGTAGCCAATGCCCCTCGGGCAACGCGGTATAACGCAAGGTTTGTTGCTGGTCACGCGAAGCGAGCAGAACCCCCATCAGGAAAAGGGTCAAAAAGACCGGCACGGCGAGCATGCGCGCGATGCCAACGGCCAGCAGGGCACAGGCGATCAAGACAAAAACCTGGGCCAGCGAGCCTTTCGGCAAGGTCCTGGCAATGCGTAGCGCCAGCCAGGTACCGATGCCACCGACCAGAAACGCACCGACGATCACCCACAACGGATGCACGATGGCATTCAACCAGTCTTCACTCAGTTCGGCGTGAACGATGCCGAGCACGACGGCGAAGGCGACAAAGGAAGCAGCGGAACCAATCGCCGTATGCAGGATGATCCGTTCTGTCACCTGCCCTTGCGCCCTGGTTTCCTCAATGGTCAGCAGGACCACCGCAGGGGCCGAGGCCATGGTTACGGCCGCAGTAGCAGCCGCCCAGGCGGGTGTCAGGCCAACCAGCCCAAGGGCAAAAATAAAAATAAAAACAAACGATAACGTGATGTCAGCCAGGGTGCTGCGCAACAATTCCGGGTTGCGGCGGAGCCAACTCAGGTCAAGACGCCGCCCGACCTCCATCATCAGCAAACCTAGCGCCGCATCGGCAATCGGGCGCGCTTGCGCCAAGGCCTCAATGCTGATCCAGCCGAGTAACGATGGGCCGAAAAGCATGCCGGCCAGCACATAGCCTATCACTCGTGGCCAGCGCACCCTGGCATGCAGCCACTCGCCAATCAGCAAGCCGACGACCAACAATAGACTGAACAGTGCGAGAGAGTCGATCCGCTCAGGAAAAGGCGGCAGGAAAAACAGGTTTTCCAGTAGCGCCTCCCACAACTGGCGCGGCAGCATGATCAGGCTGTCAAGCATGGACACCCTGAATTTCGCCATTGCCTTGCAATTCCTGGCGCAGCATGTCGAGTAGCAGTTCTTCGTAGGAGTAGAGGCCAGCCGGACGCGTAGCCAGGAGGGTCAGCGCAAAAGCGGCGCCGGTGCCGAAAGCCTCGCGGCGTATTGAGTCGTGAATCAGGCGAACGGTTTGATGCGGAAAACCAAAAATAACCTCATGGTGACCAATGATGCCGCCCAACCGTAGTGAGGTGATGTCGTCTTCATCGACCTCCAGCGTTTCGGCGATTCGCTTCGCCGTACCGGAAACTTCACTCTTGTCGCGAAAATGTTGTTCAACGATGCCGACATCGGCAAACGGAGCAATGTGCCGCAAAAGGCGGGCGGCAAGCATCAGGAAATTGATGCCCAACGTAATATTGGGCGAACTCATGACCCGGATATCCTGGCCAAGGTCACGGATATAGGCCATTGTTTCAGGTGGATAGCTGGAAATGGCGCTGACCAGGATAAGGCCGCGCTGGCGAACTGCATCGCCATATTCCAGTACCGCTTCGCTGTCGGAGAAGTCCACGATGGCGTCGACCGGATATTGCTCCAGCCAGTCGGAGAATGTCGCCTTGTTGAGGCGAGTGACCGGGATTTCGGTTGCAGTCGGTTTGTTCGAGCGTCGTGCTATCCAGCACAACTCAAATCGTTCATCCTGCGCAAGTACGTTGGCAACTGCCTTGCCCGCCTTGCCGTAACCCACCAGTCCAACTTTAATCATATTTTCCCCTCGTGTTGCGGATTCGGATTCGATAAGTCGATATCCACCTCATGTGTTTAGCCGGGATTTTCGGCCAGATTGAACGGAGCCCATTCCTGCAAGGGAATGCGCTTGCCAAGAACTACCAGCGATGACTTCTGGAGGCAGTCAGGAATTCGTCAAGAATCGGATTGCAGTTCAGCAAATCCGGGGCGCCTGGCGGGTGAAACTCGGGGTGCCACTGCAAACCCAGCACATAGGGTTTGCCCTCAAGGCGAATCGCTTCGATCAAACCATCTTCAGTACTACGCGCCTCGACACGCAGGCCCTTGCCCAAAGCCTTGATGGCTTGGTGATGAATCGAAATCACCTTGCCGCCATCACTTTCTGAATACAACTTGCTCAAGCCGCTTGATGGCTCCCAGCGAATCGGGTGCGCATACTTGTCGTAATCTTCGTGCACATGGACTTCCGGTTGTTCGTACTGTGTGGCGATATCCTGGTACAAGGTGCCGCCAAGTGCGACATTGATCAGTTGAGCCCCTCGGCAAATGCCAAGCACCGGTCTGCCGGCTTCCATGAACTCGTGCAGCAACTCCATCTCATAGGCATCGCGCAGGCGGTCTCCAGACCACTCAACTTTCAGCGCCTGTTCGCCGTAACTTTGCGGGCTGATATCGGCCCCGCCCTGAAGCACCAGTCCATCCAGATATTGCGGGTAATCGGAAAGACGAATACTGCTTCGGTGCACCATGCCGTCACCACTCACCGAAGGGATCATGAAAACCATCACCTCCCGTGACATGACCCAGTGCGCCACAGACTGCTCAAGATACTGCAGCGACTTGGACTGAAGACCTGTAGCACCAGGCTGAGGATGGTAGATCCGGGCCGATAAACCAATACGCAAAGGACGTCTGCTCATGATGTGCCTCCGATGTTTTTTGCCGGTACCCCAGCTTTAACTGACGGGATAAGCCGGGTCGCCTCGCCGAAACCTCTAATTGCGGTCTGTGTTGCCAAAGGACCAAACAACTGCATCAACAAGATGGTTGCCATCAACATGCCGACGAGGTCAGGATCCATCCCGCTATAAAGCATCTGGGTATTCACCAGAAGAACCAGTGCAATACTCGACATTGGCTGCAAACCGAGGCTCAGGAAAAAGCTTTCACGGGCAGTCAAGCCAATTGACTTGCGCCAAAGCAATATTGCGAGCAACTGTCCTGCGAAGCGAACCGCAGCGATCAGAACAGCTTCCAGCCAATAGTCACGCAGATAGGCAATATCCAGCGCAGCACCGGCAAGGACAAAAGTAATCACCAGAAAAACACGGGCATCACTGGCAATTCGTATGGCAATGACTTTGCGTTCGCGGTCAATGGTACTAACCAGAATGCCGAAAATCAGCATCGGCAGAAAAACGGATATCCCCAGATAAATCGCGGTTCCGACACCAAGCACGATTGTGCCGAGAATCAGAAGATGTTGATGTTCGGCTTGCTTATCCAGCCTATCGGCCCCCAACAGGACCAATCCGGCACATGCTCCGCCAAGAACTATCGAGCCAACGATGCTTCCCAGCGCACTGCTTATTCTGGCGAGGCCACTCATCGGCTCAGTGTCGACCAAGAAGGTGACGAGTAACACTACCGCTGCGAAGGCAACGGCACCATTGATCGCCACCATCGTGTAAAGCAAACCGGTACGCTCCCCCTTGGCCCCAACGTCACTGCAGGTGGCAATGGTGATTGCCGGTGAAGTGGCAACGCAAAGTGCTGCCGCAAACAATGCTGATCCGGTTGAAAATCCCCAGTAGATAAAAATCAGCAGCAGCGTCACCCCGGCCAGCAGAGAAAGCACGCACCCTGCAAGCAATCGATTCAGGCCATCCTGCGAGGCACTACGCGGAACCAGATAGCCGAGTTCGAAGAGAATCAACCCCAGAGCCAAATCGATGAAAAGCTGAGCCGATTCGATATGCAAAAGGGTCACCCAGTTCAGGCCGCTCTGACCAACCAACAAACCGAATAGCACGTAGCCAGTCGTCCGCGGCAAGGCAACAAGTCTTCTCGAAATCTCGCCGGCTGCCAGACCACCCAACAACACCAGCCCAAAAAGTTGAATCGAGTTGAACATAAAAAAAAGGGGGGCAAGGCCCCCAAAAACCCTCGTCGAAAAGGATTGGTATAACAAATAGTTCAAACTACATTGGTTATCAATATAATTTGAGTCCATCTTTCGCGCAAGCCATTACACCATGAATAATGCCTCTCCCCAGTTGATGCTTGAAGTTTTGCAACAGTTCCGGGTGATCTATGGAACCATGCGTCAGTATTTTCGGGAACTTGAAGAATGTTGCGGCCTGCCAGGTTCGCAGATGTGGGTACTGCAGGAAGTTGAACGGACGCCTGAAATCGGCATCACCGAACTTGCGGGAAGACTGGGCATCCACCAATCAACATGCAGCCTGCTGGTTGAGAAACTGGTAGCCAAAAACTGTCTCAGCAAAAAACGGCAAAGTGCGGATCAAAGGCGTGTAGGGCTCTGTTTAGCCAGTAATGGATTGAAAGCCCTTGCGGCACTCCCTGGCCCAGCAGAAGGGGTACTCCCCGAAGCGCTGGCAGCGGTACCCGAGGTTGCTCTAAAAACATTGAATATCAATTTAGCTGAACTGATTTGCCACCTGCCAGGCAAAAACGAAGCGTTCGCCGCCACGCCGCTGGCGGAAATGGTGCATGACTGATACACGGACATGGCAGTGAGAAAAGGCCGGTATTTTTGCGGTCGACCGTAGCAAACGGGCAAAAACGGATCACGCAAAGCAATGCCCAAGCCTGATCAATAGGGGAAATCCGTGGTATAAACCTCGCCCAAAGTCATAATCAAAGAGACAAAATTCCGTGCCATTCGGGTTCTATATCATCATGGCGGCGCAGTTTTTTTCCGCGCTGGCCGACAATGCACTGTTGATCGCCGCCATCGCCGCGCTACGCGAAATGCAGGCGCCGACCGAATACGAGCCGCTGCTCAAGACTTTTTTCACGCTTTCCTACGTTGCCCTCGCCGCCTTTGTTGGCGCCTTCGCCGATTCAATGGCCAAGGGACGCGTGATGTTCATCAGCAACACGATCAAGATTTTTGGCTGCAGCCTGATGTTCTTCGACGTACATCCGCTGATCGCTTACGCCGTGGTCGGCCTCGGCGCTGCCGCCTACTCGCCGGCCAAATACGGCATCCTCACCGAATACCTGCCGCATCGCCTGCTCGTCGTCGCCAATGGCTGGATCGAAGGGCTGACGGTCGGCGCCATCATCCTCGGCGTCGTCATCGGCGGTTTGCTCATCCAGCCGGGCATATCGACCTCACTGCTGGCCTTCGATTTCCCCTTGCTCGATACCGGCATTGACACCCCAGGCGAAATGGCCGTGTGCATTGTCGCCCTGCTCTACCTGACCGCCGCTGTATTCAACTTGTATGTGCCGAAGACCGAAGTCGACCACAAGCCACTGAAGAAAAACCCGGTTTACCTGTTTCACGAATTCAATCACTGCCTGAAACTACTTTGGCGTGATCGCCTGGGGCAAATTTCGCTGGCCGTCACGACCCTGTTCTGGGGTGCCGGGGCAACGCTGCAATTTATCGTCATCAAGTGGTCTGAGGTTGCCCTTGGCCTCAACCTTTCCCAGTCATCAATGTTGCAAGGCGTGGTCGCACTAGGCGTGGCCGCTGGTGCAATCATCGCCGCCCGCTTCATCACCTTGCGCAAATCGGTCCGCGTGATTCCGCTCGGCATCGCCATGGGCATCATCGTGTTGATCATGAATTTCGTGCACAGCATGTGGCTGGCCATCCCGTTGCTCATCCTGATCGGCGGCCTGTCCGGCTTCTTTGTGGTGCCGATGAATGCCTTGCTGCAACATCGCGGCCACATCCTGATGGGTGCCGGCCACTCGATTGCCGTGCAGAATTTCAACGAAAACCTGTCCATCCTGATCATGACCGGCCTGTACTACGTGATGATCAAGGCCGACATGTCAATTTACTGGGTACTCACGCTGTTCGGACTGTTCGTCAGCTCGATCATGTACCTGATCCGCCAGCGCCATCTCGCCAATCAACAAGAACGCGACGATGTGCAGCATCTCGATGATTCTCCGCATTAACATTTAACAAGGGTGTTTTCCATGTTCCATAACTTGCGTTTGTGGGCCAAGATCACGGTGGTCATGGGTGCAGCCATCGCCAGTATCGGCATGGTACTCACCTTCACCAACCTGAACAGCATGAACAGCCTGGTGCGCGAGGCCGAACGCAGTGCGCTCGATGCACACCTCAAGGCGATCAACAACGCCATTGCCGCCGAAAGCCGACTGGGCGAAGCAATGAGTTCGCTAGTCGCGAATATCCCGCTGGTTCAGAGCAAATTCGATACGGATGACCGCAAGGCGCTGACCGAGCTTTTCTCCCCCGGCTTCAAGCACCTGGCCAAGGAATACGGCGTAGAACAGTTTCAATTTCATACCCCGCCTGCCACGTCTTTCTTCCGGGTACACAAGCCGGAAAAATTCGGCGATGACCTCTCGTCTTTCCGCCATACCGTGATCGCCACCAACAAAAATCAGAAACCGACGCGTGGCCTTGAGGGCGGTGTCGCCGGTCTGGGCGCCCGTGGCATGGTGCCGGTTTTCCATGCCGGCAAACATATCGGCTCGGTTGAATTCGGGATGAGTTTTGGCCAAGGCTTCTTTGACAACTTCAAAATGCAGAATGGCGTTGATGCCGGCCTGCACATTCTCGACCGCGACAGCTTCACCACCATGGCGGCAACCTTCGGCAAGGAACCCCTGCTCAGCACCGATCTGCTGAAAAAAGCCATGCACGGCGAGCCGCAACTCGATCATCGCGAAATCAACGGCAAGCTCAACGCGGTGTACGCCGCTGCTGTCACTGATTTTTCCGGCAAGGCCATCGGTGTGATTGAAATTGCCATGGACAGCAGCAGCTATCAGGCGACTTTGAGTACGGCGCGGACCAATGCGCTGCTGATCGGTATCCTCTCCATCATCGTCGGCCTGGGACTGGCCATGCTGATTGCCCGTCATCTGGTACGCCGTATCGCGACTGTCGTCAATGGCGTCAATCGTGTTGCCCAAGGCGACTTGTCGGCCGACATACCGCTCGAAGGCAGCGACGAAATCGCCGACCTGGCCCGTGCCACGCGCGAAATGCGCCGCAAGCTGCACGATCTGGCCGCCGAGGTGGGCGCCAATGCCGCCAAAGTCCATGCCGCAGCCCAGGAAATTGCCGGCGCGGTAGAAGGTCAAGCCGCCACATCGACCGAAATGTCGTCTTCGGTGGCCGAAATTACGTCGACCATGGAAGAATTGTCGGCCTCTTCGACCCAAATTGCCGATCATTCCAAATCTGTCGTCGATATCGCCAACCAGACGCTGGAAGGCAGCCGCAAAGGCTCCGAAGCAATGCAGACGGTACTCGGCCGGATGGCTGACATCCGCAGCGACAATCAGCATAGCCTGCAGGAAATCGTCGATCTGGGCGCCAAGTCCAAGCAGATCAGCAAGGTCATGGAAATCATCAATGCGGTGGCTGACCAGACCAAGCTGATTGCCTTCAATGCAGCGCTGGAAGCTTCCAGCGCGGGCGAAGCAGGCAAGCGCTTCTCGGTGGTAGCCGGCGAAATCCGCCGACTTGCTGATAGTGTGACCGACTCGACCAGCGAAATCGAAGCCAAGATCAGCGAGATTCAGGATTCGATCAGCCGCCTCGTCATCACCTCCGAAAAGGGTGCTGCCGGCATCTCCGCCGGCACAGCGGCCAGCGCCAACACCGCCGACCGACTGGGCGAGATCGTTAATGCCGCCACCCACACCACCAGCGCGGCGCAGCAGATCTCGCTATCGACGCAACAACAGAAAACGGCCAGCAACCAGGTGGTCGTTGCGCTACGTGAAATTGTCACCGCCAGTTCGCATACGGCGCATTCGATCACCCGTATTTCCCAGATCAGCAAGGAAATGTCCGGACTTTCGGCACGACTGGAAGAACTGGTTGGACAGTTCAAGCTTAGCGACAAAGACTGACGCCTGCCGCCATGGGCAAGATACGTGTCGTAATCGCGGATGACAGCAGCCTGGCGCGCGGGCTGCTACGCGATTTCCTGGAAGGCGAAGGCGACATGGAGGTCGTTGGCGAAGCCATGAACGGTCGCCAGGCAGTCGAACTGGCGCGCGAACTGAAACCCAGCATCATCACCATGGACCTGGAAATGCCGCTCATGAACGGCCTCGAAGCGATCGAGGAAATCATGTGCAGCAAGGCGGTTCCCATTCTTGTCGTGAGCAGTGTCGCCGATGCGGCCAATGCGCTTGATGCAGTCAGTCGCGGCGCTCTGGAAGTAGTCAGCAAACCGGATTACTCACCGGAAAAAGCGGCTGAATTCGTTGCCAAGGTTCGCCTGCTGGCCGGCGTTTCCGTCATTACCCGCATGCGGCCACGCAAGGCGCCGCTGTTGCCCCCGCTTCCGGCCAGCCCGAGCAGCCTTGAGTCGGCCGTAACCGGGGTCAGCCCATCACCAGCCGGCATCAGCGCTACCGTCTATCCCCGCGTTTTCGCCATTGCCTCCTCTACGGGAGGCCCGCAAGCGCTAGCGCAAATATTGCCGGCTCTGCCTGCCGACTTTCCCTGCCCGGTCGTCATTGCCCAGCACATTTCAGACGGTTTTGCCGGCGGCATGGCCGAATGGCTGGGACGTTTGTGCAAACTGCCGGTACGGATGGTGGCCGAGGGCGAACTACTACAGGCTGGGGTCATCCATATTTCCCCATCCGAACGTCATTTCAGCATCACACCAACCCGGCGCGTGGCGCTGCTCGAACGCGGCCCGCTGGATGTCTACCGGCCAAGCTGCGACGTATTGCTGGGCGCCGTTGCCGAGGTATTCGGCCATCAGGCCGTCGGCATCATCCTGACCGGCATGGGCAGCGATGGTGCCAAAGGCATGGCGCGAATCCACGAACGGGGTGGCATGACACTCGGCCAGGATGAAAGCAGTTCGGTGATTTATGGCATGAACCGGGTTGCCATCGAATCTGGCGCGGTCTATCGCGTCTTGGGGGTCGACGAAATTGCCGCCGAAATGCTCCGGCTGGCCAATCCATTTGTCTTTGGCAGCACGGTATGAGCTTCGATCTTTCACCCTTCAAGGTCTTGATCAAGGAACGCTGCGGCCTGCTATTCGAAGGCGACAGCACGGACAAGCTGGCCCATGCCCTGAAGGAACGGATGGCGGTGCATGCCCTCGCCTCGATGGCTTATTACGCCATGCTGCAAGGCAACGACGGCGAGTTCCAGGAGCTGGTGAATCTGCTCACCATCAACGAAACCTATTTCTTCCGCGAACCGGAGCAAATCCGCCTGCTGGTCGATCATCTGGCGCCGCGTTTCCTCGCAGCACATGATGGCAAGACACCGGTACGCATTCTTTCTGCCGGTTGCTCGTCAGGCGAAGAGCCTTATTCGCTGGCTATGGCGCTGCTCGACAAATACGGCACCAGCGTGGGGCAATTGTTCGCTTTCGCTGGCGGCGACATTGACAGTACCGTGCTGACCAAGGCGAGGAATGCCCGCTATACCGATTTTTCGTTTCGCGGCGTACCGGAGGAAATCAAGCAGCGCTATTTCGACAAGGATCGTTGGGGCCGGGTGCTCAAGGAACAGGTCAGGAGTCTGGTCAGCTTCCACGAATTGAATCTGCTGGCCAGCGAATTTCCACCGGCCTTGCATGACTTCGACATCATTTTCTTCCGCAACGTCTCGATTTATTTCGATACGCCAACGCGCAAGATCATCCAGCGCAACCTGGCCTCGCTGATGAAAGACGATGGCATCCTGGTTATCGGCACCGCAGAAACCTTGGCCAACGACCTCGGTGTATTGCCGCAGGTAGAAGAAAACGGCCTGTTCTACTTCGTCAAAGGCAAGCCCCCCCTGCCGGCTGCCAGCATTCCGGTAGCGCGCCCGGCGTTTGATGCATTGACCGCACCGCTGCCACCTGCCCCGCTGGCAATCCCATCAGCCGTTCCGCTAACGCCACTGCCCATAGCCCCCCCTATTTCCACCTTGCCAGTCGGCGATTTTGAACTGGCTCGCCAACTGACTTGCGACAAGCGCTACGACGAAGCCCTGCCCCAACTTGATGCCGTACTCAGCATAGACCCCGGACATGCCGCAGCCCGTCTGCTCAAAGCTTACGTACTGATCAACCGCAAGGATTTTGGCGCCGCCGAAGCATTGGCCCAGCGGGTACTGGCTGCTGACACCTGGTCGATTGACGCCTTGTTGCTGCTCGGTCTGGCGGCAAAATGGCGCAAACAGACCACTGAATCGATCCGCTGTTTCAAGCAGGCTGCCTATACGCGACATGAATGCTGGCCAGCCCACTACTATCTTGCCGACCTGTACCGTCACAGCGGCGAACAGGAACTGGCCCGCCGCGCTTATCGGGTGGTCGTCCAATTGCTCTCTGGCAGTGAACCGGATACCGGCATCCGACATATTCCCCTCGGCCTGCCAGCCAGCGAGGTGCGTTTCCTGTGCGAACATCAACTGGCCAAGCTACCTGCTGGCAAGCTTCCGGCGGGGCAAAAATAAGCCATGGCCATCGATATCAAGAAATTCGTCATCCGCTTCATCGAGGAAGCGCGCGACCATATCAATCGTCTGAACGATGGGCTGTCTACGCTGGAGTCCGGCAGTGGCGATGCGGAAGTCATCAATACGATTTTCCGTTCGGCACACACCATCAAAGGCTCCTCGCGGATGCTCAAACTGGTCACCATCACCGAAACGGCACACAAGCTCGAAGACGTGATGGGCGGGCTGCGCGACGGCAGTCTGCAATTCAGCCCGACGCTGGGACAATTGCTCTATCGCGCCGTCGATGCACTATCCGGACTGGTTGACACGCTGGCCGAGAACAATGATGTAACTGCCCTGCCCGCACCGGACGATATCTTGTGCGCGGCCCTGACGCAGGCTTGCGCCGGACAGTTGAGCCAGTTACCCAGCACACCAGACGCAGTCACTCCTGCGGTCAACGAGCCAAATCAGGCCAATTCTGCGGTCGACAAACCAAACCAGCCAATTCCCCCCCATATACCCGCGATTCTGCCCGCCCAAACAAAGCCGGCGCCACCGCCCCCCCTGGGCGAACCCAAGCTGAAGACGGCAGAAACCGTGCGTGTTCGCCTAAGCAAGCTAGATGAACTGATCAAGCTGATGGGCGAAGTGGTTTCCAGTCACGCCCGGATGCGCCAGCGCCTGCTCGACATCGGTGGCATCGAACGTGATCTCAGCGAGAACGCCGGTCCGGACGCGGCCAGCCATCTGCACCAGTTCGCCCAGTTGCTCAAGGACGACGTCCAGGCTCAGGAAGCCCTGATGGATGAACTGCACGACAAGACGCTGCTGATGCGCATGCTGCCACTCTCCATCGTGTTCGAACCCGCTGCCCGGATGGTCCGCGAACTGGCCAGGTCGCTCGGCAAGCAAGTGGAATGCGCCGTCATCGGCACAGAGATTGAGCTCGACCGGCAGATGATCGATAAACTCGCCGACCCGATCATTCACCTGATCCGCAATGCCATCGACCACGGTCTGGAAACACCGGAAACCCGCCTTGCTGCCGGCAAGCCAGCCCAAGGCAAACTGACCCTGTCGGCCCGCCAGGATGGCAGCTGGGTGGTCATTGACGTCAGCGACGACGGTGGCGGCATCCCGCTCGCCGCGGTACGCGAAAAGGCGGTCAAGAAAGGCATGATCAGTGCGGAAAAAGGCGCAGCGCTGAGCGATCAGGAAGCCATCGACCTGATTTTCCTGCCCGGATTCTCGACCAACAGCATCATCACCGACATGTCCGGGCGCGGCGTCGGGATGGATGTGGTCAAGCAGGCCATTCTCGACGACCTGCAAGGTGTCGTGAATGTCGAAACCCGCCTGGGCGCCGGCACCACCTTCTCACTGCGCCTGCCGCTGTCGCTGGCCGTGATGCGGGTACTGCTGGTGGAGGTCGACGGGCTGCCCTTCGGCTTCACCGCCCAATACGTCGGAGAATTGCTGCGTTTGCCGAGCAGCGCCATGCTGACGGTCGCCGAGCGCAACGCCGTGATCATCCGCAACGAATTCGTGCCGGTTGTCCCACTGTCCGAACTGTTACGCATTCCGGCCCACTTGAATTCTGCGGTCGACAGCGCAAACCGGAGCAAAAACGATCTCGGCATGCTGCTTCTGGTGCTGCGGGTGCGGAACGAAAAAATCGCCGTGCAGGTCGATGAATTGCTCGACGAGCGCGACATGGTGATCAAGCCCCTGCCGGAACACATGCGACGTCTGCCGCTGGTTTCCGGCGTCGTCACCACCGGCAAGAACGAACTGGTCAGCGTGCTGCACGCACCGGCGCTGCTCGAAATGGCCCGGCGCGCCCGGACTCAGGCAGTACGCGTGGAGGCGGCAAGCCATACCGAAGAAAGCCATTACCGGGTACTGGTGGTGGACGATTCGCTGAATACGCGCGAAATCGAAAAGGACGTACTGGAGGCCTACGGTTACCATGTCACGCTGGCCGAAGATGGTCTGGACGGTTTGCGCAAGGCCATGGATGGTGATTTCGATGCAGTGCTGACTGACGTGGAAATGCCCAACATGGATGGATTCACCCTGACGGCACGACTGCGCCAGGAAGAAAAATATCGCAGCAAACCGATCATCATCATCACGTCGCGCGAGAAGGAAGAAGACAAACGCCGTGGTGTGCAGGTTGGAGCGGATGCCTACATCGTCAAGGGTGACTTCGATCAAAGCGGTCTGGTCGATACGCTGCGCGCGTTGTTGGGTTAAAGCAAAGAAAAAGGACAAGAGACATGAAGATATTGGTAGTAGACGACGATGCAATGGCGGCTGAAATGACCGGTGCGGTCATTGAAGAAATGGGCCATGACGTAGTGCTGGCCGAAGATGGTATCGAGGCGGCCGACAAGCTCAATGCCAATCCCGATATCGAAATGGTGATCAGCGACATGAACATGCCGATGATCAGTGGCATCGACCTGTTCCGCGAACTGCGCGAACAAGGCAATACGCTGCCCTTCATCCTGCTCACCGGTGATGAACCGGAGGGCTTGCTGCGTCAGGAACCACGGCTCGATGGCTGTCTGCTCAAGGACTTCACGCTGGAAGAAAGCCTGCCACAGCTGCTGAACGACGTACTGACGCGCTACGGCAAAGCATGACACAGGCCATGAATACATGACCGACGCTGGAAATAAACCACTGAGCGCACGCGACAAAATTGCCAAGCTGCGTGCGACTTTCCTTGAACAGTTGCCGATGCGGGTGGCTCAGGCCAAGGCTACGCTGGAACGCCTGAAGGCCGAACCGGCCGACCATGGCGCAGCAGTCGAATTACATCGATTCCTGCACAGCCTGAAAGGTACTGGTCGCTCTTTCGGCTTTCGTGACCTCGGCACCGCAGCCGCACATGGCGAAGACCTGGCCGGTGAACTGCTTGAAGTCCCTGCCAAGGCCATGCCAGAGAAGTGGCAGGAAAAACTGACGGAATCGCTCGACTACGTCGAGATGATTGCCGGAGTTCTTTGCTCACCCGAGGGTGGTGATGCCATCAAGGACGAACCCAGCTTTACCATGCCAACGGCAATGCCAGAAGACACAGGCACGCGCGGCAGTGTTGTCTATATTTGTGATGATGAGGTCCTGACGCTAGAGCAACTGGCCAGCCAGCTTGCCTGCTTCGGCTACGAAGCCGTTACCTTCACCGAGCCGCAAAACCTTCACGATGCGGTTCTGGCGCGGCGGCCTGATGCGATCATCATGGACATCAATTTTCCGCATGGGCAATGTGCCGGTACCGAGATGCTGGCTACCTTGCGCCAGGAAACCGGCAAGGCCGTACCGGCGATTGTCCTTTCCGCCCGCGACGATTTTGCCGCCCGTCTGGCTGCCGTTCAATCCGGCGGCGAAGCCTATTTCCACAAACCAGCACGTCCCCTGGAGCTGGTGGCCATGCTGGATGAACTGACCCGGCAACAGCAGCATGAACGCTATCGCATTCTCATCGTCGACGACGAACCGGAAATTGCCAGCTATCACGGCATCATTCTGCAGGAAGCCGGCATGGTTACCTACCAGTTGAGCGAACCGACCCGTGTGCTTGATGTATTGAAGGAGTTTCGCCCCGATATTGTGTTGATGGACATGTATATGCCGGAATGCAATGGTCGGGATCTGGCAAAAATCGTCCGCCAGATGCCGGATTACGTTGGCCTGCCCATTGTTTACCTGTCATCCGAAACCGATCGGCAAAAACAGTTTTCCGCCATGCGCATCGGCGCAGAAGGCTTCCTGACCAAGCCTGTGATTCCGGAAGACCTCGTGGCTGCCGTGGCAATCCGCGCCGAGCGGATGCGTACGCTGCGCTCCTTGATGGCACGCGATAGCCTGACCGGCCTGTTCAATCACACCACAACCACGCAACTGCTGGGCAGTGCCATTGCTACGGCGAAACGCGAAAATGGTTCGCTATGTTTCGTGATGATCGACATCGACCGCTTCAAATCGGTCAACGATACCCACGGTCACCCGGTTGGCGACCAGGTCATTCTGGCGCTATCGCGCGTGCTGCAGCAACGTCTGCGTAACTCGGACGTCGTCGGTCGCTACGGTGGCGAAGAATTTGCCATCATTCTGGCCGATGTGGCGATTGAGGAGGCTGCAAAATTGGTCAATGAACTCCGTGACGACTTCAGTCGGGTCATGTTCCATTCAGCTAGCGGCGAATTTCACTGCACATTCAGCGCCGGCATTGCCAGCTACCCCGCGCATCTGCGCTTGGAATTGCTGCGCGGTGCAGCCGACAAGGCGCTTTACGAAGCCAAGCGCAGCGGCCGCAACTGCGTAGTTGTCGATTAGGAGCCAGCCCATGAGCGAAACGACGCTTGACCAGGTACTCAGCCAACGGCGCGAAGCCAGACAAGATATCGTCAATGTTGATGAACCGGCAGTCAAACTGGTCATTTTTGCGCTGGGTGACCAGTATTTTGCCTTTCACGGTGAACGTATCCGCGAAATTCTTGCCCAGGCCGATGTCTTTTTCGTTCCCGGCAGCCCTGCTTCGCTCGAAGGTGTTATCAATGTCCGGGGTGACATCGAATCAGTCATTCGTCCACATGAAATGCTGCACCTGCCGGAAAGCACGGCCTCCCGCACTTCATCCATCCTGCTCGGGCACGGCGGCGGCATGAGCAGTGGCATTCGGGTGGATCGTATGGTCGACGTCGTGGATTTGCCACAAAGCAGTATCCAGCCACCACCGGCAACACTCCCTGAGCATATGCGAGCTCTGGTGCTTGGCGTGCTCAAGTTTCAGGAACAACCCGTTGCCGTACTCGACCTGGACAAGATGTTTTCCGACTACGCACGCGGGCTGGGATGAGCGAAACAGAATCCTGCGACACTCTGGATGTGGTCGTCTTTTCGGCCGGAGGATGGCGCCTCGGCTTCGAAGCCAGGTGCGTGCGCGGTGCTCGCCCGGCAGGACAAAGTGCCACGAATGAGCAGGAAGGGCATATTGCAGCCTTGCTTGGACTACCGCCAGACAACAGCCCGCCCACCGCTGCTCAGTGGCTGGATATCAAACAAATCGCTGCTGAAGACAGAAAAATCCTGGTTGCCGGCCCGGTCGAACTACAGGCACTACCAGTCGCCAGCATCCATCCCCTGCCCCCCCTGCTTGCCGCCCGCACTCGGTTGAATGGCTTACGTGCCTTGGTGCTGCAGGAAGATATCGACAAAATCGTACTGTTGTTTGACGTGCCATCGGTATCTCACTCGACCTAATACCTGCTTGCCAGTCAGACACGCCCAGCATCCACCACCATTTTGATCAGTGCTCATCCTTGACGATCGGCAGGTGCAGGATATCGATGCCTTCATCGCGCAGTGCCTCACACTCATCAGCAGAGGCCTGCCCACGAATGGAACGTTCAGGGGCTTCGTTGTAGTGGATTTTCCTGGCTTCCTCGGCGAAAGAAGCTCCGACATCTTCACTGCTATTCACAATAGCCTGGATAAGTTGGCGATAGGCTGAAGCAAACTGAGTCCCCGCCGGCATCAATGCGGTTGTCGCCCCCTTCGCTGACACTTCAGGCAATGCCGCATTACCATCCTGGCCTTCCTGATTATGGTGTCCACCTATGGCCACCGCTGAGGGAATGCGTCGGGTCGTTGCACTATCGCATTGCGGGCAGCGCACCAAATGGCGCTCATGCTGTTTTTCGAAATCGTCAGCACTGCGAAACCACCCTTCAAAGCGGTGATTGTTGTCGCAACTCAGGTCGTAGATGATCATCGTTAGCCTTGGTGCCCGGGACGGGAATCGAACCCGTACAGCCATAAGCCGAGAGATTTTAAGTCTCTTGTGTCTACCAATTTCACCACCCGGGCGGGTTTTGGATTGTATCGAAGCTTCGATACGAAAAAGGGAAAGCGCTATACGCTTTCCCTTTTTTTATTTGGAGCGGCAGAAGAGTCTCGAACTCTCGACCTATACCTTGGCAAGGTATCGCTCTACCAACTGAGCTACTGCCGCAAAAACCTTGGAGGCGCGAGCCGGAGTCGAACCGACCTACACGGATTTGCAATCCGGTGCATAACCGCTTTGCTATCGCGCCACGCCTACTAACACTTGCTACAACAAGGAAGCTACGCTTCCCTGAGAAAAATGGAGCGGCAGAAGAGTCTCGAACTCTCGACCTATACCTTGGCAAGGTATCGCTCTACCAACTGAGCTACTGCCGCGTCAAACAGAGCGCGCATTATAGACCAGCCATGCGCGTTGTCAACACCTTGCGATTATTTTTCTGCGCTGCGCCGGGCAATTTCCGGCCAGGCCATGCGCAGATAGTAGCCCATCGACCACAGCGTCAACAAAGCTGCTATCCAAATCAACCAGTTACCGGCAATCATCGAGTCATGGCCGGCCAGGCTGCCTTGAAACAGCAATAAGGGGATTGCCAGCATCTGCGCCGCAGTTTTTATCTTGCCCAGCATGGAAACGGCAACGCTCCTGGAAGCGCCGATCTTGGCCATCCACTCGCGCAGCGCAGAAATCGTGATTTCCCGCCCGATGATGATCGTTGCAATGATCGCATCCGTCCTGCCCAACTGCACCAGCATGATCAATGCAGCCGCGACCATCAGCTTATCGGCAACCGGATCGAGAAAGGCGCCGAATGCCGACGTCTGGTTCCATTTGCGCGCCAGATAGCCATCCGCCCAGTCGGTAATGGCTGCGGCGATGAAAATCGCCGTGGCGATCAGATTGCGCTCGTGCGGGTTTACCCAATCAGCCGGCAGGTAATAGACGGTGATCAACAGGGGAATGGCCACAATACGCAGCCAGGTGAGCAGAATGGGGAGATTGAAAGGCATAGGCGTCAGTGTAAAGCGGAATGAATCTTCTCGGCCATCTCGCTGCTGATGCCGGGGACTTCGGCCAGTTGCTCCGGCGTCGCGGCGAGGACGCCGGCCAAGCCGCCGAAACGCGCCACCAGCGCCTTGCGCCGGGCCGGGCCGACACCGGGCAGACTCTCCAGTGTCGAGGTCTTGCGCGCCTTTGCCCGCTGCGCCCGGTGACCGGTGATGGCGAAGCGGTGCGCTTCGTCGCGGACTTCCTGAATCAGATGCAGGGCCGGATGATCGGACGGCAAGTTCAGCGCCGACCGGCCATCGGGGAAAATCAGGCTTTCCAGGCCGGGTTTGCGTTCTTCGCCCTTGGCCACGCCGATCATGTTGAGATGCGTCAAGCCGAGATCGGCGAGCGCCGCCCAGGCCGATGAGACCTGCCCTTTGCCACCGTCGATCAGGATCAGATCGGGTGCTATACCTTCGCCGTTGGCGATACCGTCGTAGCGTCGGGTAACCGCCTGGCGCATGGCTGCGTAATCGTCGCCGGGCGTGATGTCGCGAATATTGAAGCGGCGATAGTCGCTTTTCTTCATCTTGTTGCCTTCGTACACCACGCAGGACGCCACGGCCTTCTCGCCCATCGTATGACTGATGTCGAAACACTCGATGCGCGCAATGGGTTCCGCCAGTTGCAGCGCTTCCTGCAAGGCAGCGAGACGCTGTTCCTGCTGCGCCGTGGCCTGGTTGCGCGCCAGGATGGCCAGGCGGGCATTCTGCAATGCCATCTCCACCCAGGCCTTCTGGCTCATACTGCGCGCTTCCAGGACCGGCACAGGACGCCCGGCCAGTTCGGCCAGCAGCGCAGCGGTCGTGCCCTCCTCATCCTCGCTCGGCAAGGGCAAAACCAGCAGGCGGGCGGGCGCCGGATGAACCGCGTAGTGCTGGCGAATGAAGGCCGCAGTTGCATCAGCGGCGCTTGAATCACCCACATTGGTCGGGAAAAACGGCCGGTCGCCCAGATGACGGCCGCCGCGCACCATGGCCAGGTTGACGCACAGTTGTCCGGCTTCTTTGGCCGCGACGATGATATCGACGTCCTCACCCTTGCTGCTGGAAACAAACTGCTTTTCCTGGACCTGGTGCAAGGACTGGATCTGGTCGCGATAGATCGCCGCCTGCTCGAAAGCAAGCCGCGCAGAGGCTTCTTCCATCGACAGGGTCAAACGTTTGGTGACTTCCTGTTGCTTGCCGAGCAGGAACATCGTGGCGAGTTGCACGTCAGCCGCGTAATCCTGCGGATCGATATGATCGACACAAGGACCACTGCAGCGTTTGATCTGGTACAGCAGACAAGGCCGCGAGCGATTGGCGAAAACGGTGTCTTCACAGGTGCGCAGGCGGAACATTTTCTGCAACAGTTGAATGCTATCGCGCACCGCCCAGCTTGATGGATAAGGACCGAAATAATCGGCCTTGCGATCCGGATTCCCACGATAGAAGCCCAGGCGCGGATACTTGCCGTGGGTCAACACAATGTAGGGATAGGATTTGTCGTCGCGAAACAGGATGTTGTAGCGCGGCGCCAAGGACTTGATCAGATTGTTTTCCAGCAGCAGCGCTTCCGCCTCGGTGCGCGTCGGCGTCGTTTCGATCTGGGCGATCTGGCTGACCATGTGCGCGATGCGCGGGCTGGAAAGGTTCTCGCGAAAATAGGAAGCAACCCGTTTCTTCAGGTTCTTGGCCTTGCCGACATAAAGCACCGCACCGTCCGCCCCGAGCATGCGGTAAACGCCGGGTAGTTCGGTCAGCGAGGCGAGAAAGGCTTTTGCGTCAAATTTCACGGTCGACGCTAACAATCAGGCCAAAATCGTCGTCACGTCGGCAAAAACCGCTTCGAAGCTTTCGCGGCTCAAACGGCCGGTCCGCCAGTTGTAGCCGCTGCAGTGATAGCTGTCGATCAGGATGCGACCATCCGGCAAGTTATGACGCACATGGTGGCCGAAGGTGAAATCCTTCGGCTTCAGGCCGTAGCTCCACAACAGCGCCTGATGCGCCACGGTGCCCAGCGCAACGATGACCTTGAGTTGGCGCATCGCCGCCAGTTCGGCCTTCAGATGACCGTTGCACTGGCGGATTTCCGCCGTCACCGGCTTGTTGGCCGGCGGCAGACAGCGCACGGCATTGGTGATGCGGCAATTGTGCAGTTGCATCAGCGGATTGGCCCAGGAATCCGGGGCCAGCGCCTCGGCGGCAGTCGCGAAACCGAAACGATGCAAGGCCGGATACAGCAACTCGCCGGCCACGTCGCCGGTAAATGGCCGGCCGGTCCGGTTGGCGCCGCGCTCGCCCGGCCCCAGGCCGAGCACCAGCAACTCGGCATCGAGTGGCCCGAAGGCGGGAACCGGCAAGGCGTGCCAGTCCGGATCACGCCGGCGAATCATCGCCAGGTGTTCGGCAAGACGAGGACAGGCGGTGCAGGACAATGGGTCCTGAAAGGCGGGAGGCTGAGTAAACATGGGGCGAGATGTTAACATGCCGGCCATGCAGCTTCATTGGGACATCTTCTGCCGGGTCATCGACAATTACGGCGACATTGGCGTTTGCTGGCGACTGGCCCGGCAGCTGGCCAGCGAGCACGGCAAGAAAATGCGCCTGTGGGTCGACGATCTGGCCAGCCTGTCGCCGATTTGCCCGGAAACCGATGTTTTGCTCGCGCAACAACAGGTCCAGGGCGTCGAAATCCGGCGCTGGACGAACGATTTTGCGGTCGACCGGGTTGCCGAGGTGATTATTGAGGCCTTCGCCTGCGAATTGCCGCCGGCCTATGTAGCCGCGATGGCCCAAGCCGCTCGCCCACCCTGCTGGATCAATCTCGAATACCTAACCGCCGAGCCCTGGGCCGAAAGCTGTCACGGCATGGCCTCGCCCCACCCCACCCTGGCGCTGACCAAACATTTCTTTTTCCCCGGATTTTCGCGGTCGACCGGCGGATTGCTGCGTGAATCCGGCTTGCCTCAAGCGCTACCGGCCACACCGGACAATCAACTCGACATCAGCCTGTTCTGCTACGAAACCGCGCCGGTTGGCGAATTGCTTGACCAGCTTGCGCAGACCAGCATCCCGGTGCGCCTGCATGTTCCGCCCGGCAAGCCGCTGGCAGCGGTCAGCGCGCATTTGGGCGGCCATGGTCCGTGGCAAATTGGCATGGCCCGCATCGAACCGATACCCTTCCTGGCCATGGACGATTACGACCGCCTGTTGCGTCGCTGCGACATCAATTTCGTGCGCGGCGAAGATTCTTTCGTGCGCGCCCAATGGGCTGGAAAACCCTTCATCTGGCAGATTTACCGGCAGGACGACAATGCCCACCTGGATAAATTGACGGCATTTCTGGATCTCTATTGCGCCGGCCTGGACGAGCCTAGCGCCAGCGTAGTGCGCCAGGTATTTGCTGCCTGGAACGATGACCGCGCCAGCCAGGGCAACTTCGCCAAGGCCTGGCAGGACTTCCTGATGCAACGGACGAATATTGCCCAACACACCCGCCGCTGGCGCGATTTCTTGAGCGAGAGTCCTGATTTAGCGACAAATCTCGTCAGGTTTTGCGCTGTCAAGGTATAATTTTGGGCTTTTCCCTTTCAGATTTTTTTGGATATCTCACATGAAGACCGCTCAGGAACTCCGCTCCGGTAATGTGATCATGGTCGGCACCGAGCCGCTCGTGGTGCAGAAGGCCGAATACAACAAGTCCGGCCGTAACTCCGCCGTCGTCAAGATGAAGCTCAAGAACCTGCTGTCCGGCAACCCGTCGGAAGCGGTTTACAAGGCTGACGACAAGTTCGAAGTTGTCGTGCTCGACAAGAAGGAAGTGACCTACTCCTACTTCGCCGATCCGATGTACGTGTTCATGGACGCCGAGTACAACCAGTTCGAAGTCGAAGCCGAGAACATGACCGATGCGCTCAAGTACCTCGAAGCCGACATGCCGTGCGAAGTCGTGTTCTACGACGGCAAGGCCATTTCCGTCGAACTGCCGAACTCGCTGGTCCGCGAAGTCATCTACACCGAACCGGCCGTCAAGGGCGACACCTCGGGCAAGGTCATGAAGCCGGCCAAGATTTCCACCGGTTTCGAACTGCCGGTCCCAGCTTTCGTCGAAATCGGCGACAAGATCGAAATCGATACGCGTACCGACGAATACCGCAGCCGCAGCAAGTAATTCCTGCTTTCTGCCGGGTAGCGCAAAGGCAGCTTCGGCTGCCTTTGCTGCTTTTTGGCTACTTTTTGCTCAATTTCTGCGGTCGACCGTAAAAAACAACGATTTCGCCAAACCGTCATCGTTTTCTGCCAGAATTTCTGCCTCATTCCACCCCTAAACAGCGGACTCCCCATGACCTACAAAGTCTTTGTCGACGGCCAGGAAGGCACTACCGGCCTGCAGATCAACGAATACCTCGCACAACGTGCCGATATCGAACTGCTGAAGATCGATGCCGACAAGCGCAAGGATCTGGCTGAACGCAAGCGCCTGATCAATGCGTCCGATGTGACTTTCCTGTGCCTGCCGGACGATGCGGCCAAGGAGTCGGTCACCCTGGTCGATAACCCGAATACCTGCATCATCGATGCGTCGACCGCCCACCGCGTCAATCCGGACTGGGTGTTCGGCCTGCCGGAACTGTGCGCCGAGCAGCGCGCGAAGATCCGCGCCAGCAAGCGCATTGCTAACCCCGGCTGCCACGCCACCGGCTTCATCCTGGCCCTGCGTCCGCTGGTCGCCGCCGGACTGCTGCCGGCAGCAACGCAGGTCGCTGCGAACTCCATTACCGGTTATTCCGGTGGCGGTAAATCGATGATTGCCGATTACCAGGCCGCCAGCGCCAGTACCACGCAACTGAAGGCGCCGCGCCCCTACGCGCTCGCGCTGGCCCACAAGCACTTGCCGGAAATGCAAGCCTACACCGGGTTGACCGTAGCACCGATCTTCCAGCCCATCGTCGGTCCGTTCTACAAGGGTCTGGCCGTCACCGTCTACCTGCAGCCGCAGCAATTCACCCGCGCCGCCACGCCGGCCGATGTGCAAAAGATCATCGCCGAGTATTACGCCGGCGAGCCGTTCATCAATGTGTTGCCGGTCGATCTGGCTGCGACCACCGAAGGCGGTTTCTACAACGTAGAAGCCAACAACGACACCAACCGCGTGGACATCGCTGTCTTCGGCAACGCCGAACGCATGCTGGTGATGGCGCGCCTGGACAACCTCGGCAAGGGTGCCTCCGGTGCGGCTGTGCAAGCCATGAACGTGCATCTCGGCGTTGAGGAAAGTGTCGGCCTGCTTTGATTTTTCAACATGAAGTAGATCGTCCTGAGCGGTCTTTCACCAAGGATCGCTCGTGATCACTTTAAGAAACGTTACCCTGCGCCGCGGCACGAAAGTGCTGCTCGACAAGACCTCAATCACCATCAATCCGGGCGAAAAAGTCGGTCTGGTCGGGCGCAACGGCGCCGGCAAATCGACGCTGTTCGGCTTGCTCAACGGCACGCTGCATGAAGATGGCGGCGATTTTTCCATGCCCAGCCAATGGCGCATGGGCCAGGTCGCGCAGGACATGCCGGAAACCGACCAGTCGGCGACCGATTTCGTCATCGACGGCGACACGCCGCTGCTCGCCGCCCGCAACGAAGTGCACGATGCCGAAGCCAGCGATGACGGCATGCGCATGGCGGAAGCCTACATGGCGCTGCACGATGCCGGCGACTACGACGCCGAATCTCGCGCCCAGGCGCTGATTCTCGGCCTCGGCTTCAAGGTTTCGGAACTACACAATCCGGTCGACAGCTTCTCCGGCGGCTGGCGCATGCGCCTGCAACTGGCGCGCGCGCTGATGTGCCCATCCGACATCCTGCTGCTCGACGAGCCGACCAATCACCTCGATCTGGACGCATTGGTCTGGCTTGAAGCCTGGTTGAAGCGCTACCAGGGCACGCTGGTCATGATCAGCCACGACCGCGAATTCCTCGACGCGATTACCGGCGTCACGCTGCACATCGATAACGCCAAGCTGGTCCGCTACGGCGGCAATTACAGCAAGTTCGAAGACATGCGTGCCGAGCAGATGCTGCTGCAACAGGCAACGATGGCCAAGCAGGCCGAGAAAATCGCCCACCTGCAGTCCTTCATTAACCGCTTCAAAGCCAAGGCCAGCAAGGCCAAGCAGGCGCAGAGCCGGGTCAAGGCGCTGGACCGCATGGAAAAGATCGCACCGGTACTGGCCGATGCCGAATTCACATTCGAATTCCAGGAACCGCAAAACCTGCCGAACCCGATGCTGTCGATGGTCGATACCGCCATCGGCTATCCGCCGCCGGAGGACGCGCCAGCCGGCACGCCACCGACGGTCATCGTGCGCGGCATCAATCGCTCGGTGATGGCTGGTCAGCGTATCGGCATCCTCGGCGCCAACGGCCAGGGCAAATCGACGCTGGTCAAGACCATCGCCCGCGACCTGGCGGCGATTGCCGGCGAAGTCACGGAAGGCAAGGGGCTGAACATCGGCTACTTTGCACAGCAGGAACTCGACGTGCTGCGCCCGCAGGACACGCCACTCGAACACATGATCCGGCTGGCCAAGGAAGCCATTGCCAACGGCCGCAGCAACGTGCCGGGGCGCGAGCAGGAATTGCGTAACTTCCTCGGCACCTTCAATTTCGGCGGCGAGATGGTCAAGCAGCCGGTCGGCACCATGAGCGGCGGCGAAAAGGCCCGGCTGGTGCTGTGCATGCTGGTCTGGCAACGGCCCAACCTGCTGCTGCTCGACGAACCGACCAATCACCTCGATCTCAACACCCGCGAAGCACTGGCGGTTGCGCTCAACGAGTTCGAAGGCACGGTCATGCTGGTCAGCCACGACCGCGCCATGCTGCGCTCGGTCTGCGACGAATTCTGGCTGGTCTCCAAGGGCGGTGTCGAACCCTTCGACGGCGACCTCGAAGACTACCAGCGCTACCTGCTCGACGAAGCCAAGCGGGTGCGCGAAGAAGCCGCAGCAGAACTCAAGGCAGCCTGACACCGGCGATGAGCACGACGCCGTTCACCGCCCTCACCTGCCCACTCGACGGCGACCCGCTGCAAGCCGAGAGCAACAGCTGGGTTTGTCCGTCCGGCCACCGCTTCGACTGCGCCGCGCAGGGCTACGTCAATTTGCTGCCGGTGCAGCACAAACGCTCGCGCGACCCAGGCGACAGCAAGGAAATGATCGCTGCCCGCCAGCGCTTTCTGGCGGCAGGCCATTACGCGCCGATTGCCGAGCTGGCGGCAAGCGCAACGCTGACTGACGACACAACGGCATCTCACCCCAACGCAAACGCCCTCGCCTGTCTCGACGCCGGCTGCGGCGAAGGCTATTACCTGCGCAAACTGGCCGGCCGGGCAACCCAGGAAAACCACCCGCTAACGCTACTCGGCCTCGATATTTCCAAATGGGCCATTCTCGCCGCAGCCAAACAAGATGGTGGCGGCAAACGCCCGGCAACGACCTGCTGGGTTGTTGGCAGCAACGCCCATCTGCCCGTTCCGCCCGCCTCGTTACAGCGCGTGCTCTGCCTGTTCGGCTTCCCGGTCTATCCAGAATTCGCCCGTGTACTGCAACCCGGCGGCCGAATCATCCAGATCGACGCCGGCCCGGATCATCTGTGCGAACTGCGCGAAATCATCTACCCCTGCGTCAAAACCAGCCCCGACCAACCCGCCAAGGTGCCATCCGGCTTCGAACTACGCCACCAGGAAACGCTACGCTACGGCATCACGCTCGACGACCCCGCGCAAATCGCCGACCTGCTGCTGATGACCCCGCACTTCTACCGAGCCAGCCCGGCCGGCCGGGAAAAAGCCGCCCAACTTAAAAAACTGGCGCTGACGGTCGATGTGCGGCTGCAGGTGCTGGAGAAGTTTTCGGGCTAAGATTTTTTTACGGATGTCGAATGGGCGGCCTGTGGTTTTTTCTCGGTAGCTTCTTGTACCCCACTTGCAACCGGGATTTGAAACAACGAGAAAAAGGAATGGGTAAATGCATCATGCATTTCTTCCATGTCCGTGACCATCGTTCCCCAGGAGTCTTCGCTGGCGGCTTTCAACTCTTCGAGTTTTGTTGCGGCAACTTTCGACTGCTGACGTAGCTTGGCCATTTTTTCCTTGTGGGCTTCACGCGCCTCTTCTTTCGCTGTCTGTGCATCAGCAGCGAGGTCAGTCATTTTCAGGTTCAATTTCTCAAGTTGTTGTTCCATCTTGGCGATGTATTCGGCTTTTTGCGGCATGGTGATGATTCCCTGTTGATGAATACGGTTTCGCCAGAATTGGCTTGACCAAGGTACTTCGGATACGTATTCAGTACATCCAAACCAAGAATAGTCAGCGTGGGAGAGCGGGTCTGTACGCTGCCCGACACTGGCTGGCCTGATGCGCTTGACCGGGCGGCCAGGGAAAGATTGGGATCGGCTGACGCTGTCCGGGCGCTAGGACATGCTTCGTCCCAAGGAGGGGGAGTGTCACATCGGAGGCGAATTTCTGCTGGTCTACCGGCTTGAGGATGTTGGCAAACACGGACTGGTGATTTTCGTGCGGGCAGGTACGCATGCTGAGCTATTTGAGTAGACTGGTTCCCCGCCTACGCGGGGATGACGCAATTGCCTCGCCAAAAATCTGCTTATTCGACGAAGCGACCGCTGCGATAGTCATTCAGCGCCTGGTAAATCTCCTGCTCGTTGTTCATCACGAACGGGCCGTACTGGGCAATCGGCTCATTCAAGGGCTGGCCGGCCAGCAACAGAACACGCGCCGGGGTACTGGCTTCAATGATCACACCATCCGCTTCGGCAGCGTTTTCCAGGATGGCCATGCGCTGGGCCGGGACCTTTTGTCCGGCTATCGTGACGTCGCCACGATAAACATGAACAAAGGCATTGTGACCGACCGGCAGGACTTGCGCGAAACGGCTGCCGGCCGGCAGATGAATGTCCAGGTAAAGCGGCGCCGTCGCCTGGCGCACAACAGCCCCCGTCACGTCATGACTGGTGCCGGCAATCACGGTGACTGCCACCCCGCTCTCGGTGCTGAAGCCTGGCAAATCATCTGCGGCGAAATCCCGGTACCAGGGATCGCACAGCTTGTCCTGAGCCGGCAGATTCAGCCAGAGCTGAAAGCCTTCCATGACTCCCGCTTCCTGCTCGGGGATTTCCGAATGGACCACCCCGCGCCCGGCCGTCATCCATTGCACGCCGCCGTTTTCCAGCAAACCTTCATGACCGGCGCTGTCACGATGGCGCATGCGGCCGGCGATCATGTAGGTCACCGTTTCAAAGCCGCGATGCGGATGGTCAGGAAAGCCGGCAATGTAGTCGTCCGGCTTGTCGCTGCCAAAGGCGTCGAGCATCAGGAAGGGATCAAGCCGGCGCTGCAGCGACTGGCTGAGCACACGGGTCAGCTTGACGCCGGCACCATCGGAGGTTTCCTTGCCGGCAACCAGCTGCGCCACCTGGCGGGAACGGGCAACGGATTCGGCGTTACGAATAAGCGTTTGGGGCATGAAAAACTCCTTGAAAAGCAGGTTGACCGCAAAAATCTGGGGGTTGACTCAGGAAAACAGCCGGTTCAAGTCGGCTTCTGCTTCGGCAAAGCCCTGCGCCGCGGCTTCCTCACCCATGTTGAGACCTTCGGCATGAACGAAACTGACATCGCTGATCCCGACAAAACCGAGGATGGCTTTCAGATAGGGCAACTGGGTATCAGCATCCGTACCCCGGTAACGGCCGCCACGGGCAAAGCCGACGTAGGCTTTCTTGCCTTTGAGCAGACCTTCCGGACCGTTCGCGGTATAGCGAAAAGTCACGCCGTTACGGGCAATGGCGTCGATCCAGCTTTTCAGTTGCACCGGGATGCCGAAGTTGTACATCGGCACGCCGAACACGATGACGTCGGCTGCCTGGATTTCGGCGATCAGCACGTCGTCGACCGCAACACGGGCGGCCTGTTCAGCGCTGCGCTGCTCGGCCGGGGTGAATAGTGCGCCGAGCGCCGCGCCGTCAAGCACCGGGGCCGGATTGGCGCCGAGATCGCGCAGCGTCACCCTGGCATCCGGATTGGCGGCTTGCAGGCGGGCCACAATGCTGTTGGCGACACGGGTCGAATTGGCAGCATCGCTGCGAATGCTGGCGTTGATTTGCAAAATGTTCATTTCATTCTCCTTGGGCTTCGGTTCAGGTCTTGCGTTGAGTGCACTGTATTACGCAGCGATATATTCCAGAAGATAGCTATCTGGATATAATTGTTTCACCTATGGAACAATTTGAACCCAACGACCTCTTCATCTTCGCCCGCGTCGCCGATGCCGGCAGTTTCAGTCGTGCCGCTGAACGGCTGGGACTGCCAAAACCCACGGTATCGCGGCGGATTTCCCTGCTCGAAGAAGAATTGGGCGAGCGACTGATGCTGCGCACCACACGGCGCCTGAACCTGACCGAATTCGGCCTGTTGCTGCTCGAGCACGCCCGCCAGGTTGCCGCTGAAGTCGATGCCGTCAAGGCCTTGAGCGAGTTCCGCCAGGCCCGGCCAAGCGGCCGTTTGCGCGTATCGATGCCGAACGATTTCGCCACCTTGCTGCTGACTGACATGCTGGCGGCTTTCATCGCGCTGCATCCGGCGGTGTCGCTGGAACTCGACTTGTCGCCGCGGCGGGTCGATTTGCTGGGGGAAAATTTCGATCTGGCCATCCGCATGGGCGACCTGCCCAACGACACACTGCTCGCCGCCCGTGCCTTGACCCGCTTTACCGGAGGGCTGTACGCAGCGCCCAGCTACCTCGCCGAGCGCGGTGATCCGAAAACGCCGAATGACCTCTTACAGCACGAGGCCTTACGCCTGTCCGGCCGCCAAGGCGAAACACAGGGCTGGATACTGCAATCCGACAGCCGGCACTGGGAAGGCACGCCACCCGGCCGGGCCAGCGCCAATTCACCGGAAATCCTGATCAACCTGGCACGCGCCGGCGCCGGCATCGCTGCCGTACCCGATTATTTCGCTGCGCCTTATGTGCGCCAAGGGAGCTTGCGCCGGGTGTTGCCTGACTGGTCCTTGCCTGCCCATACGGCCTGGGCGGTATTTCCCGGCCGTCACCTGATGCCGGCAAAAACACGAGCATTCATTGAAATGCTGCAGGCGGCGCTGGCCGGCAACGATTAAAATCAGGCGCCCTGATTTCAATCGTTGCCGGTCCACCGAGTCCCGCCATGCATCCCTGCTACAGCATTCCACCCGAAGAGATCGAATTTACCGCCATCCGCGCGCAAGGTGCCGGCGGGCAGAACGTCAACAAGGTGTCGAATGCGGTCCACCTGCGTTTTGACATCAAAACCTCGTCGCTCCCCGAGAGGGTTCGGGAACGTCTGTTGCAACTGAACGACCATCGGATCAGCAAGGATGGCGTGGTCGTCATCAAGGCACAGGAATTTCGCAGTCTGGAGAAGAACCGTGCCGAAGCGCTGCGCCGTCTCGAGCGGCTGGTGGCCAGCGCGGCCGAAATTGAAAAGGCCCGCAGGCCGACCAAACCGACACGCGGTTCAGTGAAACGTCGCCTTGAAGAAAAGGGCCGTCGTTCGGCGATCAAGGCGGGTCGGCGCGCTGGTAGCGATTAGTAGCATCTCGCCGTTGGCTGACCAGCCGGTTGGTCAGCCAAATTCCTGCCGTCAGGCGGCAGGAATACTCAGCACACCGGCCAAGGCTGCGCGATAGACCGCAGCGTTCAGATCGGGCGCAGCAACCTCAGGCAGCAGGTTCAACACGCGCTGGCCGCGTATTGGATCGGCGACCGGTTGCCAGTTATCCAGAACCAGCGCCACCGATTCAGGTGAATTGCACACCAGCAACATATCGCACCCAGCGCCCCAGGCCGCCTGGACCCGGGCCAGCATGTCACCGACGACACCGGCCCCGGCCATCGACAGATCATCGGTAAAAACGACACCTTCAAACTTGATGTCGTTTCTCAAATAATCGATCCATTTATTTGAAAATACAGCAGTATTGCAATCAATACACTCGTAAATCACATGCGCTGCCATGACCGCATCGAGCGCCACGTTGCGGTACGGCAGCAGGTCTTCCTGCATGGCTGCCAGCGGCCTGTCATCCACCGGCAACTCGACATGCGAATCCGGGATGACATAACCGTGTCCCGGATAGTGCTTGCCGCAAGTGCCCATGCCAGCCTGTTTCAAACCTTCGCCCAAGGCAGTGGCGAGCGCGCTGACGACGGCCGGATCGCGGTGGAAGGCGCGATCGCCAATCACCCGCGACGGACCGTAGTCGAGGTCAAGCACCGGCGTAAACGAGTAATCGACCCCGCAAGCCCGCAGTTCGGCCGCCAGAACGAAACCGACATCACGTGCCGCAGCCAGCGCTGCAGCCGGATCACGGTCGTACAAACAACCCAGCGAACGCATCGCGGGCAAGCGGGTGAAGCCTTCACGGAAGCGCTGCACCCTGCCCCCTTCGTGATCGACTGCAATCAACAACGGCGGCTGGCGCAAGGCGTGGATTTCTGCCGTCAGTGCGGTCAACTGCTCGCGACTGGCAAAATTGCGCGAGAACAGGATGATGCCACCAACCAGCGGATGGCACAGACGCTGGCGATCCAGTTCGGTCAATGCCGTGCCGGCGATATCAATCATCAGCGGGCCGGGCAGCGAAGCTGGCGAGTCGGGGGAAAATTGGGTCATACCTGCTCCAGAATCACGTAGGCGACGGCGTAATCCGCTTCATCGCTGATCGATAAATGTGCGGTCAACCGGCGTTTTTCGACGATTTCGGCCAGTGGACCGCAAAATTCGAATACCGGCTTGCCAAGGTCGTCATGACCGATGGCCATGGCCGGCAGCAAGACCGGCGGACGAACACCGGTACCGAAAGCTTTGGCGAAGGCTTCCTTGGCGGCAAAGCGCTTGGCCAGAAAACGCCCCTTGTCCACCGCCCGGGCAAAATCGGCGAACTCCTGCGGCGCCAGAAGTTTGTCCAGCGCCCGTTCGCCGTGACGCTCCCACATGCCGCGCAAACGCGCGACCGCGACAATGTCGGTGCCGATCCCGTGGATCATTCGCCGGTTTTTTCTGCCCGCTGTGCGCCTTCGCGCATCAAGGCTTTCATTTCGCGCACCGCTTCACGCAAGCCAACGAAGACGGCACGGCTGACGATGGCGTGGCCGATATGCAGTTCGCGGATGCCGGCCAGCCGGGCCACTGGTTGCACATTGTAGTAATTCAGCGCATGACCGGCATTGAAACGCATGCCCAGTTCTTGCACCCGCTGGCCGGCCCGGCGAATCTTGTCCAGTTCGGCAAGCACCGCTGGCGCTTCGGCATCGCGCCCCTTGTCGTAGAAAGCGTGCGCATAAGGGCCGGTGTGGATTTCGCAGACCCGGGCACCGATCCGCGCGGCCGACTCGATTTGCTGGATTTCTGCATCGATGAACACGCTGGTTGTGATGCCGGCATCGGCCAGGCGGGCGATGATGTCTTTCAGCCGGGCTTCCTGGCCAATGATGTCCAGACCACCCTCAGTCGTGATCTCATGGCGCCCCTCCGGCACCAGCATGGCCATCTCGGGTTTCAGGCCACAGGCGATGCCGACCATTTCGTCGGTTGCCGCCATTTCGAGATTGAGCTTGATCTGCGTCGTTTCCTTGAGCCGGCGGACATCGGCATCCTGGATATGCCGGCGATCCTCGCGCAGGTGGACGGTAATGCCGTCGGCACCGCCCAACTGGGCTTCGACAGCGCCCCAGACCGGATCGGGTTCATAAGTACGGCGGGCCTGACGAATGGTTGCGATGTGGTCGATATTGACGCCGAGTTCGATCATCTGGGAGATATTCCTTTTGTGTCTGAAACGAATAATTTTGTGTCGCACTTATCGGCCGGCATTTTAGCCTGAGTCGATAAGCCGTGGGACGAGCAAGGGATTTCGCCCATGCGGCCATGCGGCCATGCAATCTAAACCCCGCTACCAAGAAATTCCGGCTACGCTTGGGGCGTTACCCCGCTGCCCCCAATTGCGGCAAGCTTGCCATCGCTTGTTTCTCCCGAATATTCCCCCTTTGCCTGCGAGCCCGCCAATGATCGAACCCATTCTGCTAACCGCTGCCCGCATCTCGACGTACAGCCAGAGCTCACTGCTGACCAACGCCAGCGGCTTTTTCTTTGAGCGTGACGAGCGCTTGTTTCTGGTTACCAGCCGCCATGTGCTGTTCAGCAAAAGCAGCAAACATTATCCGGACCGGATAGAAATCGAGCTGCACATCAATGCCGAAAACATCGCCGAATCCACCGGATTTTCCATCCCGCTGTACCGCGACGGCAAAAGTCTCTGGCGTCATGGCAGCGATGCTGCCGGCGTCATCGATGTCGCTGTCGTTGAAATTGATCGCAAGGCCTTGCCTAAAACGGCCGTTTATCGTGCCTTCAGTCCACGACACCTGCTGAGCAGCCTGGCGCAAGTTGAGGTGGGCTCATCGTTGCTTATCGTCGGTTTCCCACTCGGCTTCCATGATGCACTGCATCACACGCCAGTCGTTCGCCATGCCATCATCGCTTCGTCATTCGGTCTGCGCTTTCAGGGCGAGGGATTCTTCCTGACCGATGCGCGAACCCATCGCGGCAGCAGCGGCGCACCAGTGATAATGCGCATCACCGAACCGCTGCCAGCACACGGTGACTTGCCCTGGATGCTGCTGGGGATTCATTCCTCGCGTTTTGATGTCGGCAATCGCGATCTGATCAAGGACGAGGCATTGGGACTGAACGGCGCCTGGTACGCCGACATACTGCTCAAGCTGACCGAGCGCCCAGCGTGATCACAGCTCCTGCAAATCCTTGAATATCTTTCGGGTTTCGAGTTCCTTGCCATCCAGATAGTAGGCCAGTAACGTCCGCATCAGGGCTTTGGCTTCAGCCCTTGAGCGCGGATCGGAGAAATTTTCGCCATGCAGATCAAGCAAGGTCTTGCCGCGTACCACCTGAGCGGCCTCGGCTGCGTGCTCCAGACGTACCGGCCCCTGTTCCATGCGATAGGTGTAGAAGGCATCGGCACTGATCGGCTGACCGGCTGCATCGTATTCCAGCGTCAAACCATAGCCGAGCTCTTCAAGCAGTGCTTTTTCGAAACTGCGCAGGTCGGCTTCGCGTAGCTTGCCTGAGGCATCGGCGGCCAGATGCTGCAGCATCTCGGTATAACGGGCAAAAAGCGTTTCGTGGGCATCTTCACGGGGTAGCAGATGCATCAGCAGTTCGTTCAGGTAGTAGCCGCAAAACAGCGCCTCACCTGCCAGCAAGGGTTGCCCGCCCTGCCACTCGGCTTTCATCAAGGTCAACACATCGCCCTTGCCAGCCCAGCCCAGTTCCAGCGGCTGGAAGCCCATCAACAGACCGCGGATGGCGGCACGCGGTCGACGGGCACCACGGGCCAAAAGCGCCATGCGCCCGAAGTCGCGGGTAAACACTTCAACAATCAGGCTGGTTTCCCGATAAGGATAACTGTGCAACACGAAGGCCGGCTGGCCGTCCACCTTGCTGCGCTGGTGGTTCATGGTTTACTCGTAGCCGAGGCTCTTCAGCAGGCGTTCATCGTCATTCCAGCCCGACTTCACCTTGACCCAGATTTCGAGATAGACCTTGCCGCCAAACAGCCGCTCCATGTCTTGCCGGGCTTCACTGGCAATACGTTTCAACGAATCACCGCCTTTGCCGATGACGATGGCCTTGTGTCCCTCGCGGTCGACCACGATGGCGGCGAAAATCCGGCGCAGATTGCCTTCCGTTTCAAATTTCTCGATCTCGACGGCGGTGGCGTAGGGCAATTCATCGCCCATCAGACGGAAAACCTTTTCCCGGATGTATTCCGAAGCCAGAAAACGCTCACTTTTATCCGTCAAATCATCTTCGGGGAACATCAGGCCCTCGTTGGGCAGATGTTTCCGGGCTTCATCGAGTAAATCCTTGGTCTGCCGGCCCTTGGCGGCACTGACCGGGACTACGGCAGCATAGTCGAAGTCGGCAGAAACTTCCGCCAGATACGGTAGCAAAGCCGTGCGATCCTTCAGCAAATCAGTTTTATTGACCACCAGAATCACCGGCCTGTCCTTCGGCAACAAACGCACGACTGCCTTGTCCTTGGCATCGTAACGACCGGCTTCGACGACAAAGAGCACAACATCGACGTCACTCAAGGTCTGTGTCACGCCACGGTTCATCGCCCGGTTCAGTGCATTGGAATACTTGGTCTGAAAACCTGGGGTATCGACGAAAACGAACTGCGAAGCCTCATCGGTCAGGATGCCGGTCACACGGTGCCGCGTCGTCTGCGCCTTGCGCGAAACGATGCTGATCTTCTCACCAATCAGGTGATTGAGCAGCGTGGACTTGCCGACGTTGGGACGACCGACGATGGCAATGTAGCCGGAATGGTATTGGGTCATGTATTCAGTGCTTTCAGGGCCTGTTCGGCCGCATTTTGTTCGGCAATACGCCGGCTGTTGCCGGTACCAGTCGTACGGACCGCCGGTTGATCGATCTCGCAGGCAACGACAAAAGACTGCAGATGCGCCGCACCGCTGGTTTCAAGCAACCGGTAGCGCGGCAAGGCTTTCTTGCGCCCTTGCAGGAATTCCTGCAAACGGGTCTTTGCATCTTTCTGGAATTGGCCGGGCTTCAAGGAGTCCAGCAAGCTCGCGTAAAGCCGAATGATGACTTCGCTCGCCGCATCGAAACCGGCATCCAGGTAAACGGCGCCAAACAAGGCCTCCAGCGCATCAGCCAGCATGGACGGACGACTTGCTCCACCGCTCTTCAATTCGCCTTCACCCAGGTGCAGGTGATTGCCGATATCCAGCTGCAAAGCCAGTGCATGCAAAGTTTCCTGGCGCACCAGATTGGCCCGCAACCGGGACAAATCACCTTCGGGCAGATCGGGAAAACGGTGGTAAAGGGCTGCGGCAATCACGCAATCGAGAATGCCATCGCCGAGAAACTCCAGGCGCTCGTTATTTGGCGTACCGAAACTGCGGTGCGTTAGCGCCGTGCGCAACAGGGCGGGATCGGAAAAATGATGGCCGATACCTTGGGCTATGGTCTGCGCGGTCATGCTTACTCCGCGGTGGACCCCTTGTAATCGATCACCAGACTGACATTCGCAAATAGCGGAATCCGCTTCTCGTAAGCAAATGCAATAACGATCTGTCCGCGCTCCTTGTAAATATCGAGCTGGTTTGGAGAGAAATCGAGATGGTCAACTTCGGCAAACTTTGAAAAAGCACGGCGCAGATCGGCCACCGTTGCATCAGGCGAAGCTTGCTCAACCACCGCCTTGGTATCTGCTTTTATTTTGTAAAACTCGATGGCGCTTGGTGCCACCCGCATGCCCAACACTGCGAGCATGATGCAAACAACACCCCAGAACATCAAGCCGGAAAGCGCAACACCACGTTGATTTTTCATTATTTTCTCCTTACTTGAAGGAACCAATACGGGAGAAGTCCCAATCCCTGGGCGGAATAAGAGATTCCATATGCAACCAGACAAAAAAAGCCTTGCCGACAATATTTTCCTCAGGAACGAATCCCCAGGCCCGACTGTCACGGCTGTTGTCGCGATTATCACCCATCATGAAGTAATGCCCTGCCGGCACCTTGCAAATCACGCCACTTGCATTGTAGGTGCAATTCTCCCGATGAGGAAAGGCGCTCACCCCGGGGATAAACGCTGGCGCATCGGCATCATTAAGCATCCGATGTTCGACGTCACCCAGCTTTTCCGAGTACTGCTCGGAGTAATAAAGCCGCTCGGTGTGCAAAAAATCGGCGAGCTGTTCAGTTTTGACAGGGTTGCCGTTGATGCTGAGCTTCTTATTCTGATAGGCCACAGTATCGCCTGGCAGGCCGACCACCCGCTTGATGTAATCCAATGAAGGATCTTCCGGGTAACGGAAGACCATGACATCCCCACGCTGCGGTTCGTTGATGTCGATGATCTTGGTGTTGATCACCGGCAGGCGGATGCCGTAGGCGAACTTGTTGACCAGGATGAAGTCGCCGACCAGCAGCGTCGGAATCATCGATCCCGAGGGAATCTTGAACGGTTCGAACAGGAAGGAGCGGAGGACGAAGACGATCAGGATGACCGGGAAGAAATCGGCGCCCCACTCCACCCACAATGGCTGCTTGTCATTGGCAGCGCGCAATTTCCGGAATTTCAGGATGTCGACCGCATAAAGAATGCCGGTCAGGACAACCAGGACAAGGAGGATCAGGGCAAAATTCATCGGGTTTGTTCGGTTCTCAGTTATCGACGCGCAATACGGCCAGGAAGGCTTCCTGTGGAATCTCCACGCTACCGACCTGCTTCATGCGTTTCTTGCCGGCCTTCTGCTTTTCCAGCAGCTTCTTCTTGCGGCTGATGTCGCCGCCGTAACACTTGGCCAGCACGTCCTTGCGCATTGCCTTGACGTTCTCGCGGGCGATGATGTGCGAGCCGATCGCCGCCTGGATAGCGACGTCATACATCTGCCGGGGAATCAGTTCGCGCATCTTCGACGCCAGTTCACGGCCACGGTACTGGGAGTTCGAACGATGAACGATCAGCGATAGCGCGTCGACCTTCTCGCTGTTGATCAGGATGTCGAGCTTGACCACATCGGCCGCGCGATATTCCTTGAAGTCGTAGTCGAGCGAGGCATAGCCCTTGGAGCAGGACTTCAGCTTGTCGAAGAAATCCATGACCACTTCGGCCATCGGCATTTCATAGATCAGCTTGACCTGGCGGCCGTGGTAATGCATGTCCACCTGGCTGCCACGCTTCTGGTTACACAGCGTGATGACGTTGCCCAGGTAATCCTGCGGTACGAAGATGGTTGCGGTGATGATCGGCTCGCGGACCTCTTCAACCTTGCTGAGTTCAGGTAACTTGGCCGGATTTTCCACCTGGATGATCGAACCGTCGCGATTGACCACTTCATAGACGACGGTCGGTGCAGTGGTGATCAGATCCTGGTCGAACTCGCGCTCCAGGCGCTCCTGGATAATTTCCATGTGCAGCAGGCCGAGGAAGCCGCAACGGAAGCCGAAGCCCAGCGCCTGCGAGACTTCCGGCTCGTACTGCAGCGAAGCATCGTTGAGCTTGAGCTTTTCCAGCGCTTCGCGCAGTGAATCGTACTGATTGGATTCGATCGGGTAGAGACCCGCGAACACCTGTGGCTTGATTTCCTTGAAACCCGGCAACGGTTCAGCCGCCTTGCGGTCGGCCAGGGTAATCGTGTCGCCGACCTTGGCGGCCTTCAGTTCCTTGATCCCGGAAATCACGAAACCAACCTCGCCGGCTTTCAGCGAAGTACGCTGCAGCGACTTCGGCGTGAATACGCCGACCTGCTCGCACAGCTGGGTGGTGCCGGTCGACATGAACTGCAGCTTGTCCTTCGGCTTCAGCTCGCCATCAACCACGCGCACCAGCATGACGACGCCGACGTAATTGTCGAACCACGAATCGATGATCAGCGCCTTCAGCGGTGCCGAAAGATCGCCCCTGGGAGCCGGCACGCGGGCAATCACGGCTTCGAGAATGTCCTCGACGCCGAGACCCGTCTTGGCCGAGCACAGCACGGCATCGGTCGCATCGATACCGATCACGTCTTCGATTTCCTGACGCGCGCTGTCCGGATCAGCCGACGGCAGATCGATTTTATTCAGCACCGGCAGCACTTCGACGTCGAGTTCGAGCGCGGTGTAGCAATTGGCTACCGTCTGCGCTTCAACACCCTGCGAGGCATCGACGACCAGCAACGCACCTTCGCAGGCCGACAGCGAGCGCGAGACTTCGTAGGAGAAGTCCACATGTCCCGGCGTATCGATCAGGTTCAGGTTGTACACCTTGCCGTCGCGTGCCTTGTACTGCAGCGCAGCTGTCTGGGCCTTGATGGTGATGCCGCGTTCGCGTTCGATATCCATCGAATCGAGCACCTGCGCCTCCATTTCCCGGTCGGACAAGCCGCCACAAAGATGGATGATGCGATCAGCCAGCGTCGATTTGCCGTGGTCGATGTGCGCGATGATGGAGAAGTTTCTGATGTGGTCCATTGCAGCCAGTAAAAAAGGGCGCGAACGGCGCCCTAGTAATTCGGAAGACCCTGAATTCTAGCGGATTTCCGCTAAATATTCACGGGTTTTGGCCTCGTCGAGGAAGTAGTGACAGAGTTCGATTTCGCCATGCAGCAATACCGGCACCAGTTCGTCGTATTTCGCTTCAAGCACCGGATCGGCATCGACATCCAGCACCGACAGCGTCGCGCCAAACTCGGCCAGCAAAGGTGCCAATGCCACCTCCATATCGTGGCAGAGATGGCAGTAACCACGACTCATCAGGGTCAACTCAACTCCCACTATTCAACCCCTTGATCGTCACGAAGGTCTGCATTTCACCACGCCGGATCAACAAGGTGACACTGGCCGCCTTGTCAAACGTCGCCAGCAGCCGGTTCAACTGATCAACGCTGCGTACCTCGGTCGTCGCGCCTTTACTGATCACGGCAATGATGATGTCGCCCTGACGCAAATCGGCACGCGCACTCGCACTGCGCACCTCATCAATCAATAAACCGCCCTCCAGGCGCATCTCCCGCCGCTGCTCCGGCGTCAGCTCGCTCACTACCAAGCCCAGACGATTGGCCGCCTGTTCCGGCGCACGATTACCGCGCGCGCTGCGGGCGGCCGATTTTTCCTCGACAATTTGCCCCACAAGCACCGCCACATCGCGCACCTTGCCCTTGCGCCAGATCTGCACTGTCGCGCGAGAACCCGGCTTGGTTACAGCCACCATCCGCGGCAAATCGGCTGAGTTATTCACCACTTTGCCGTCAAATTTGAGAATCACATCACCAGCTTCGATACCCGCCTTCTCGGCCGGACCATCACGCTCAACCGAGTTGATCACCGCACCCATCGGACGTGACAATCCCAAAGATTCGGCAAGCTCCTTGCTGACCTCCTGAATGACCACACCCAAGCGCCCGCGACTGACTTTTCCGGTCGACCGCAGTTGTTGCTGAATTTCCATTGCCACATCGATGGGAATAGCAAAGGAAAGCCCCATATATCCACCGCTACGGCTGTAGATTTGTGAATTGATGCCAACCACTTCGCCCTTCATGTTGAACAGCGGCCCACCAGAATTCCCCGGATTGATCGCCACGTCGGTTTGAATGAACGGGACGTAATTCTCCTGCGGCAAGGAACGTCCCTTGGCCGAGACAATCCCGGCAGTCAGCGAATTGTCAAAGCCGAAAGGCGAGCCAATGGCAATAACCCATTCGCCCACTTTGAGTTGCGAAACATCGGCCAGCTTGACCGCCGGCAGGCCGCTGGCCTCGATCTTGAGCAAGGCAACATCGGTCCGTTTATCAGCCCCGATGGTCTTGGCCTTGAATTCGCGCTTATCAGTCAGACGAACCGTCACTTCATCAGCGCCATCAACCACATGAGCGTTGGTCAGGAGATAGCCATCGCTACTGATGATGAAGCCCGAGCCAAGCGATTTATTTTCGAATTCACGCGGCTCGGTGCCACCTGGCATGCGCGGAAAAAACCGTTTGAACAACTCAAATGCCGGATCGTTCGGATCCATTGGAAAAGGCAGAGCCTGCGTCTGGCCACGCGTTACTTGTGTCGTACTGATATTGACTACTGCTGGCCCCTGCTTTTCGGCCAGCTCGGTAAAATCCGGCAAACCACGCATTTGGGCCTGCGCCAAACCGAAAACAAAAAGCAGAGAAAAAAGAGCGAAGAAACGTTTCATTGACTGCACTCCTCCTGTGTCTGTGTCGTACGAGAAATAATGTAGGGACGATGGTCAAAATTTCCAGCGTCGCGCCCGGATTTTCGCACGACCAACCCAAATGCCACGACCAGGCCCACTACACCACCAACCATCGCACCAAGATCAGCGGCCAACCAATTGCCGCATAGCGCACCGCCAAGCAGCACCAACACCGGCAAACCGTAGGCCAGATTTGCGCTGCGCCGTAACGAGCCTGCAGCAACCGCAACGGTCACATGATCACCAAGCGCTGCGCCAAGCGCATTTTCCACCCGATATTGACGTGGACCGCTGCAAAACATCTGGGTCAGGTGCTGTCCACCACACCCGCCTTTTTCATGACAACGCCCGCAACCACCCGACTCGACTTCGACCAGCGCCTCGCCGGCATCAAGCTGCCGGACGACAGCCCGGACAACATTCACTTCCTGATTCATTTTTGACTCAATTTACCAACGCCGATCCGGCGCGATGTCGAGCAAGGGACGAAGTTTGCCGGCGACCGCCTCACGCGCACGAAAAATTCGCGAACGCACGGTGCCGATCGGGCAATTCATCACACCAGCGATTTCTTCATAGGACAAACCTTCGATTTCGCGCAAGACAATCGCGGTACGCAACTCTTCCGGCAAGGCATCCATTGCACTGTTCACAGTCTGCCCAATCTGTTTCGACATCAACAGACTTTCCGGCGTATTGATATCGCGCAGCAGACTGGCATCCTCAAACCCTTCGGCCTCATCAGCATCAAACTCCGTACTCGTTGGCGCCCTGCGCCCTTGAGACACGAGATAGTTTTTTGCCGTATTGATCCCGATCCGGTACAACCAAGTATAGAAAGCACTATCACCGCGGAACGATGGCAAGGCACGATAAGCCTTGATGAAAGCTTCCTGGGAAACGTCCTCCACTTCAGCCGCATCGCGGATGTAACGCGACAGCAAGCGACCCAGCTTGCGCTGATACTTGCTTACTAACTGGTCGAAGGCGCCTTGATCGCCGCCTTGCGCCCGCTCGACCAACAATTGATCGACCTCGCGCTCGCTCATGGCTCTGGTTTCCCGAGAAATGTTCTTGTTGAGGCTCAGTATAACGCAGGCCTTTTCACCTCACGACCGAGTCATGCGGCTTAATTGTGATTTTCTGTAACGATATGGATCGTTTCCTGCATGCTATATTTCGCGCGGAACTAATTTTCTAGAGACCCACCAGTGCAAAACTTCGATGTGCTCATCATCGGCAGCGGCTTGGCCGGACAGTCAGCGGCGCTTAGGCTTGCCGGACAAAACTCACGCGTCGCACTGATCAGCAAGCGAAAACTTGAAGACTCGGCTTCGGGTTGGGCACAAGGCGGTATTGCTGCGGTGCTGGACAACCGAGACTCGATTGAAGCGCACATTCAAGACACGCTGATTGCCGGCGCTTGGCTGAACGATGAGAAAGCCACGCGCTTTGTAGTTGAAAACGGCAGGCGCGCCATTGAATGGTTGATTGACCAGGGTGTCCCATTCACCAAGGACGAATCCGGTTACCATCTGACCCGCGAAGGCGGCCACAGCGCACGCCGCGTCATTCATGTGGCCGACGCCACCGGTGCGGCAGTCCAGCAGACGCTGACTGAAAAAGTTCGGGTTCATCCCAATATCACGGTATTTGAAGACCATATTGCGGTCGACCTGATTACCGGCAAGAAAATCGGCACGGGAGAGAATCGCTGCTATGGTGCGTATGTTTTGAACAGCGCATCCGGCGAAGTACTGACCATTGGTGCGACCAATACGCTGATCGGCACCGGCGGTGCCGGCAAGGTCTACCTGTTCACCACCAATCCCGACACCTCGACCGGCGATGGTATCGCCATGGCCTGGCGCGCCGGTTGCCGGGTGGCGAACATGGAATTCATCCAGTTCCACCCTACCTGCCTGTACCACCCCAAGGCCAAGTCCTTCCTGATCTCGGAAGCCGTGCGCGGCGAAGGCGGCCTGCTGAAGCTACCGGATGGCACGCGCTTCATGCCCGAACACGACGAACGCGAAGAACTGGCGCCACGCGACATCGTCGCCCGTGCCATCGACTTCGAAATGAAGAAACGTGGCCTGGATTGCGTTTATCTGGATATCTCGCACAAAGGCGAAGCCTTCATCAAGAATCACTTCCCGAACATCCACGCCCGCTGTCTGGAACTCGGGATCGATATTACGCTGGAGCCGATCCCGGTCGTACCGGCGGCCCATTACACCTGTGGCGGTATCGTCTGCGACCTGCGCGGACGCACCGATGTCGAAGGCTTGTATGTTGCCGGCGAAGCCTCATGCACCGGCCTGCATGGCGCCAACCGACTGGCCTCCAACTCGCTGCTCGAATGCCTGGTTTTTTCGGAGGCCGCAGTCGGCGACATGCTGAGCAGCCCAAAAGCAACGCTACCCGACCTACCCCACTGGGACGAAAGCCGCGTTACCGATGCCGATGAAGAAGTCGTCATTTCCCACAACTGGGACGAATTGCGCCGCTTCATGTGGGACTACGTCGGCATCGTACGCACCACGAAGCGACTGAAACGCGCCAAGCACCGGATCGACATGCTGACGCGTGAAATCGAAGAGTTTTATGCCAACTTCCGGGTCAGTCACGACTTGATCGAGTTACGCAACCTGGTTGCCACTGCCGATCTCATCGTGCGCTGTGCCTTGCGCCGCAAGGAAAGTCGCGGACTCCATTATTCCCGTGACTACCCGGAAACCAGTACAAAAATTCGCGATACAGTTGTCAAGGGCCGCTAAGCGGCAATGCAGTGAAATCAGCCCGCCAGCGCAAAAAAACGCGCAGGCGCCGGAATGCTTCACGACTCATCGTATCGGCAGTCGCCAGCAGGGTAAGTCGCTGACCATTCGGTAGTTCAATGCGTACCGCCGTCAGCCAGGGATGAACTGTCGCACCAGGCAAGCAGTGACCGGTCAGAAACTCCGTTGCACCGTGCAGCAGGACTTCAAGACGCCCGTCACGTTGCAAACGCAAGCAGGCAATTTCCGGTTTTAACTGCCACCAGACCAACACTGCCCCGCTCCAGGCGAACAGCAGGATTCCTGCCAATATTGCGGTCGACCGTGGAAATACGAACATTACGCCGCTGATACCGAGAACCAGCATCAGCACCGCACAATCCAGAAAGCGCGAACGGTGCAGCCCGATGATGATCGGAAACTGCACCGTTCGATTCCTGGCGAAAACGTCTTAGACGCGCTTGAAAACCAGTGAGCCGTTGGTCCCACCGAAGCCGAAATTATTTTTCAGCGCGATATCAATCTTCATCGGCCGCGCCACGTTGGCGCAGTAATCCAGATCACATTCCGGATCCTGATTGAAGATATTGATGGTCGGCGGAGAAATCTGGTGATGGATCGCCAATACGGTAAACAGCGACTCGACGCCACCGGCACCACCCAGCAGATGGCCCGTCATCGACTTGGTCGAATTGACGACGATCTTGTAGGCCGAATCGCCAAAGGCGGCCTTGATGGCATCCGACTCGTTCTTGTCGCCCAGCGGGGTCGAAGTCCCGTGGGCATTGACGTACTGCACGTCAGACGGCGCGATACCAGCGTTCTTCAGTGCATTGACCATGGAGCGACGTGGGCCATCCATGTTCGGTGCGGTGATGTGATAGGCATCAGCACTGCGGCCGTAACCGACCACTTCGGCGTAAATCTTCGCGCCGCGGGCCTTTGCATGTTCGTACTCTTCGAGAACCAGTACACCAGCCCCCTCGCCCAGCACAAAGCCATCTCTGTCCTTGTCCCACGGACGACTGGCGGTTGTCGGATCGTCATTACGCGTGGACAGTGCACGCGCCGCACAAAAACCGCCCATGCCGAGCGGCGACACGGTCGACTCGGCACCGCCGGCGACCATCACGTCGGCATCGCCGTATTCAATGATCCGGGCAGCTTCGCCAATCGAGTGCGTACCGGTTGTGCACGCCGTGACGATGGCTAGATTCGGCCCCTTGAAGCCGAACTCGATCGACAGGTTGCCGGAAATCATGTTGATGATCGAACCGGGAACGAAAAACGGTGAGACCTTACGGATACCGGACGCGATGTATTCTTCCTTGGTTTCCTCGATCAGCGGCAAACCACCAATGCCGGAACCAATGGCCACACCCACGCGTTCCGGGTCGGCGGCACCTTCTTTATCCAGACCAGCATCACGCACGGCCTGTATGCCGGCAGCGAGTCCGTAATGGATGAACCGGTCCATCCGGCGCGCATCCTTGGCGGAAATGTATTGCGTAATGTCGAAGTTCTTCACTTCGCCCGCAAACTTGACCGGAAAGGTGGAAGTATCGAAGCGGGTAACGGGGGCGATACCTGAACGGCCGGCAATGATGTTCTGCCAACCTTCTTCAACGCTGTTGCCGACCGGGGAAATCAGCCCGAGGCCGGTAATGACGACTCTACGACGTGCCAAGATGTGCACTCCGAAAGCAAAAATAGCAAGGCCGGCCTTGGTGGCCGGCCTTGCCTGGTTGAAACCGGAATTGGTTTACTGCTTGTTAGCGAGGATGTAATCGACAGCCTGCTGAACAGTCGTGATCTTCTCAGCCTGGTCGTCCGGAATTTCGCATTCGAATTCCTCTTCCAGTGCCATGACCAGCTCGACGGTATCCAGGGAATCCGCGCCCAGATCATCCACAAAAGAGGACTCGTTCTTGATGTCCGCTTCGTTCACGCCCAGTTGTTCGGCGACGATCTTCTTGACGCGCTCTACGATGTTATCCATTCGAAAAACTCCTTCCCCTCGGGGTACGAAAAAAAACGTGTTAATTCTACCAAAAGCCGGGGCTTGGTGAAATCAATCCATGAACATGCCACCATTCACATGCACGGTGGTACCCGTGACATACGAGGCAGCGGGAGAAACCAGGAAGCCGACCGCACCGGCGACGTCTTCAGGTGTGCCAGCACGAGCCAGCGGAATCGTCGCCAGCATGGCGGCCTTCTGTTCTTCGGTCAAGGCATGCGTCATGTCGGTGGCAATAAAGCCCGGCGCAACGCAGTTGACCGTAATATTGCGGCTACCCAGTTCGCGGGCCAGCGAACGGCTCAACCCTGCGACACCGGCCTTCGCCGCACAGTAATTGGCCTGCCCGGCATTGCCGGAATAGCCGACCACCGACGAAATATTGACGATGCGCCCGAAGCGCGCCTTCATCATGCCACGCATGACGCCGCGCGACAGACGGAAAACCGCCTTCAGATTGGTATCGATGACCGCATCCCACTCATCATCACCCATACGCATCGCCAGATTGTCCCGAGTGATGCCGGCATTGTTGACGAGAATGGTGATGGCACCGAATTCCTTGGCCAGAGCAGCCAAAGCAGCATCCGTCTGTGCGACATCGGTAACATTAAGAACAATACCCTTGCCCTTGATGCCAACTTCAGCAAGGTAGGCAGAAATCTGTCCAGCACCGGCTTCGCTGGTCGCCGTACCGATCACCGTGGCGCCCTGCTTGCCGAGATCGAGTGCAATGGCACGACCAATACCGCGCGTCGCACCGGTAACGAGTGCAATCTTGTCATTCAGCATGCTTACTCCAGGCCCAGGTTGGCTTCAATCGAAGCAGCATCAGCCAGCGCAACGCCGGCAACACCATCCGCACAACGCTTGGTCAGCCCGGCCAGCACCTTGCCCGGCCCGCATTCTGCTATGGTCGACACGCCCATGGCAGCCATTTTCTGGATGGTCTCGACCCAGCGCACCGGATTGTAAGCCTGACGAATCAGCGCATCCTTGATGCGTGCCGGATCATTCTCAATCTCAACGTCGACATTATTGATCACCGGAATGGCCGGCGCCTTGAAGCTCAACTCAGCCAGACGAGCGGCCAGCTTGTCGGCAGCCGGACGAATCAATGAAGAATGGAAGGGGGCCGATACTGGCAGCGCCTTGACCATTTTGGCGCCACGAGCCTTGCAGGCAAGCATGGCCCGTTCAACAGCCGCCTTGTGACCCGCGATGACTGTCTGGCCATTGGCATTGAAGTTAACCGGCTCAACGACTTCGCCCTGCGCCGACTCCTCGCAGGCGGCAATAATGCCGGCATTATCCAGACCCAGAATCGCCGCCATCGCACCTGTACCCATCGGTACCGCTTCCTGCATGGCTGCCGCGCGCAAACGCACCAGCGGTACGGCATCCTTGAATTCGATGACACCGGCAGCCACCAGCGCAGCATATTCACCCAGGCTGTGACCGGCCACGACCGCCGGCAATTTACCGCCCTTTTCGCACCACAGACGCCATGCTGCGATGCCAGCAGTCAGCATCACTGGCTGGGTATTGACCGTCTGGGTCAGCACTTCGGCCGGTCCGTCGGCCACCATGGCCCACAGATCATCGCCAAGCGCCGCAGACGCTTCAGCGAAAGTTGCGCGAACTACGGCAGCCTCGCCGTAAGCGGACATCATGCCAACGCTCTGTGAGCCCTGGCCGGGAAAAACGAACGCAAAAGACATTTTCAGGGTTTCCTGGTTCAGAATTCGAGCAGGGCTGCGCCCCACGTAAAACCGCCACCGACGCCTTCGAGAAGCACCTTGTGGCCGCGCTGGATGCGCCCATCGCGCACCGCTTCATCAAGCGCCAGCGGCACCGAAGCAGCTGATGTGTTGCCGTGGCGATCCACTGTTACGATGACCTTGCTGCGGTCAACACCCAGTTTTTTGCCAGTTGCTTCAATAATGCGAATATTGGCCTGGTGCGGGATCAGCCAGTCCACATCGGCTGTTTTGATGCCAGCCGACTGACAAACTTCTTCGGCAATCTCAGACAACACCCGGACAGCAAATTTGAATACCGCCTGACCATCCATACGCAAGAACGGATCACCTGTGACCTGGCCGCCGCAAATCTGCCCCGGGACATTCAGAATGCCACTCTGACTACCATCCGCATGCATGGCGGTTGCCATGATACCGGGCTGCTCAGTCGCTTCCAGCACAACAGCACCGGCACCATCACCAAACAGCACACAGGTACCGCGATCGTTCCAGTCAAGAATACGGGAAAACACTTCTGCACCGATGACCAGTGCCTTTTTATGCGACCCGGAAGCAATAAATTTTTCAGCGATCCCCAAGGCGTAGGTAAAACCGGCGCACACAGCCTGCACATCGAAAGCGGCAGCCCCTTTGTTGCCGAGTTTGCCCTGAATCAAGCAAGCAGTACTTGGGAAGATGTAATCCGGGGTCGACGTGGCAACGATGATCAAATCGAGTTCAGCAGCCGCAAGGCCAGCCATCTCAAGCGCCCGCTGCGCGGCGATCAGACCGAGTTCGCTCGACGTAGCACCCGGCTCAGCCAAATGCCGGCTACGAATCCCGGTGCGCGTAACAATCCACTCGTCGCTGGTTTCAATCCCGCGCGCAGCAAGATCATCGTTACTGACCGGCTTACCTGGAAGATAGCTGCCGGTACCGCTCACCCGTGCGTACATTCAGACGTTCTCCTGTGCGGCAACAAGGGCCGCATTCATTTGAGCCAAGCGATCGCTAATGCGCTCGACCACGCGATTTTCTGCGGCATCGTAAGCGCGGGAAATGGCATTGCCAAACGAAAGCTCATCGGCCGAACCATGACTTTTCACCGAAACACCCTTCAAGCCCAGCAGGATTGCACCATTGTAACGACGGTGATCAAAGCGCTTCTTGAAGTTATTCAGTACCGAAATGGCAATCAGCGCGGCCAACTTGGTCAGCCAGTTACGCTTGAATTCATTGCGCAACGAAGACGCCAACATCTGCGCCAAACCTTCAGAGGTCTTCAGCGCCACATTGCCGACAAAGCCGTCACAGACGATAACGTCCGCGTCTCCTTTGTAAATGCCGTCGCCTTCGACATTGCCAATAAAATTCAGATCGGAAGCGCGCAGCAACTCGGCAGCCGCCTTGACCACCTCGTTACCTTTGATCTCTTCTTCGCCAATATTCAGGATGCCGACCGTTGGCCGATCCTTGTGCTCCATTGCAGCAACCAGCATGGCACCCATGATGCCGAACTGAAGCAGGTGCTCAGGACCGCAATCGACATTCGCACCAAGATCCAGCATGTGCGTATGCCCATTGACGGTTGGCAAAGGGGCACAAATTGCCGGGCGATCAATACCGGGCAACATTTTCAGCACGAAACGGGAAATCGCCATCAAGGCGCCGGTATTGCCGGCAGACACGCAAGCGTCAGCCTCGCCCGCCTTGACGAGATTGATCGCCACGCGCATCGAAGAGTCTTTCTTGTTGCGCAAGGCAAGCGCAGGCGACTCATCCATACCAACGACCTGACTGGCATGCACGATACGCAAGCGCGGATCATCCGCCTTGCCACCAAGAAGCGGGCGCAACACCTCATCCTGACCAACCAGAACGAGATAAGCCGCCGGGTGTTCTGCAAGAAAATGGATAGCCGCCGGAACCGTCACAGACGGACCGTGGTCACCCCCCATGCAATCAATGGCAATGCGGGTTGTCATGGCAAAAGAAAAAGGCAGGCTACCCCCTCAGGAGCCACCTGCCTTTTGCTGAACGATTACTCGCCCTTGGCCTTCAGAACCTTCTTGCCACGGTAAAAACCGTTGGGGGAAATGTGGTGACGCAGATGCGTTTCACCGGTGGTCGACTCAACGGCCAGCGGCGGAGCGGTCAAAAAATCATGGGCGCGATGCATGCCACGCTTGGAAGGGGACTTCTTGTTCTGTTGAACGGCCATTTTGTAACTCCAATAAAAATCAGTTCGGCTTACCTTTAAGTTCAGCCAACGCAGCAAACGGATTAACCCGCTCACCAGCACCGGCCGCACCAGGCAAGCCACATCTTTCGTGCCGTGGCGCAACAGGAAGGGACAAAAGTATTTCATCCTCGACCAGTTCAGCCACATCCAGTTCTTTTTCCACCGGCAAAAAATCCCGGCTATCATCTTCCAGCTCATCTTGCGACAGATCGGCGCTTGCTGGAACAACTTCCAGCAGACTATCGATATCCAGCTCGAAAGGGATTGCCTCAAGACAACGCTGACAGGCCAGTTGAATACAACCACCAACTGACAACTGCAACATCAACTCGCCGCCTTCATCCTTGAAACCTTCGATGCACCAGGAAACCTCCCCGCTCACATCAGCCAGCAGATCATGCAGGCGTTCAAGCGTCGAAACCGCCAGCGTTCCTTTCAGAACACGTGCATCCCGAGCAAAGGCAAAAGCGTCAGCTATCCTTTTCAATTTGAATCTGGTCCGACTAAAACGCGAGATGATATTATTTTCGGCTGTCCAAGTCAAAACAAAGTGCTGCTTCAAGTTATTGATGCAAGGCCTTGTTGCCAAAAACTTTCATCATGCAAAACCTTATCCTCGCCTCAACCTCACCTTATCGCAGGGAATTGCTCGCTCGCCTTGGCATCCCGTTCATCACCGCCAACCCTGAAACCGACGAAACCGCCCTGCCCGGCGAAGCCCCGGAAGCGCTGGCATTACGCCTATCCGAAGCGAAAGCCAGAGCGGTTGCCAACACCCACCCGGATGCACTGATTATCGGCAGTGACCAGGTTGCTACGGTCAACGGCAAAATTTACGGAAAACCCGGGACGCACGAACGAGCCGTCGAACAATTACGCGAACTCTCCGGCCAAACCGTCAACTTTTTTACCGGGCTGTGCCTGTATAACGCCCGCTCCGGCAGAACCGACGTTCGCGGGGTGCCGACACTGGTCACCTTCCGCACCCTCAGCGACAGCGAAATCGAAAATTATCTGCGCCGAGAACCCGCCTACAATTGCGCCGGCTCAGCCAAATCCGAAGGACTGGGGATTGCCCTGCTGGCCGCCATGCACGGCGACGACCCAACCGCCCTGATTGGCCTGCCGCTGATTGCCCTATGCGACATGCTGCGCCAGCAAGGCACGGGGATACTGTGATGACAGGCACGCTCTACCTGATTCCCGTTCCGCTCGGCCCGGTCTCTCCCCAGGACAACCTGCACCCCAATATTCTGGCAACCATCCGGCCACTGACCCACTTTGTCGTTGAGCAGGCGAAAAGTGCCCGCGCCTTTCTGAAAGCCGCCGGTACCGATCTGCCACTCCAGGAACTGCAGCTTGACGAACTGAACGAACACACCAAGACAGACGCTCTCGATCGCCTGCTGGCACCACTACGCGCCGGCCACAACGTCGGACTGCTGTCCGAAGCCGGCTGCCCCGCCGTCGCCGACCCGGGCGCCAATCTGGTTGCCTTGGCGCAACAGGAAAACATCCGTGTTGTACCGCTGGTCGGCCCCTCCTCGCCGCTCCTGGCTCTCATGGCCTCCGGCCTCAATGGTCAGCGCTTTGCTTTTCTGGGATATTTACCCGCCAAGGAAGTCGACCGCAACAAAGCCCTGCGTGAACTGGAAACCGATTCGCGCAAGCACAAACAGACGCAGCTATTTATCGAAACGCCTTACCGCAACCGGGCCATGTTCGATGCCATCCTGCAAACCTGCCAACCGGCAAGTCGCCTGTGCGTCGCAACAGACCTGACCTTACCCGGCGAGTCGATACAGACACGCACGATTGCCCAGTGGAAAAAACAAACGCCGCCCGAAATCGAGCGGCGTCCGACAGTCTTCCTGCTACTGGCGTAATCAGTTCAGGCGAAAGCCAAATCCACTACTGGAAAATCCACGCCAGAAACTGTCGACCGCACCTGCACCCAGTCGCTTGGCAAAGCGCTCGGCGATATTTTCCTTGATGGAGTAATCAAGCACATCTTCAACCTTGACCACGTCGCGCGCCACAGAATCAACGGTACCAAAATCATCAGCCAAACCCATTTTGATACTTTGTGCACCGGTCCACATCAAGCCGGAAAAAACCTCCGGATCATCCTTGAGCCGCTGACCGCGCCCAGTTTTTACGACCTCGATGAACTGGGCGTGAATATCGCTCAACAAGACTTTGGCATGCGCCTTATGCTCCTCAGCCTGCGGTGAAAACGGATCGAGAAACCCCTTGTTTTCGCCAGCCGTCAGCAAACGTCGCTCAACGCCCAATTTCTCCATCGTTCCGGTAAACCCGAAACCATCCATCAATACACCAATAGACCCAACCACGCTGGCCTTGTTAACGTAAATCCTGTCGGTTGCCGCTGCCACGTAATACCCCCCCGAGGCACAAACATCCTCGATCACGGTATAGATCGGCTTGTCCGGAAACTTGGTCCGCAAACGATGAATTTCATCATTGACCATACCGGCCTGAACCGGACTCCCCCCTGGACTATTGATGCGCAAAACCACAGCAACGGACTTTGGTGCATCGAATGCAGCATTCAGCGCAGAGATCAACCCCTCGGCATTGGCCTCCGACTTGGCGGCAATCACCCCTTGCAAATCGATCAGTGCAACATGCCGATCCGAGACGGTTTCCTTGTTCCACTCGACCATCGCAAAAAGAATGATCGCAATATATCCAAAACCGAGAAATTTGAAAAAAATCCCCCAGCGCCGCCGCGAACGCTGCTCTTCCAGCGTGGCAAAAGCCAGCTTCTCCAAGGTTTTGCGCTCCCAGCCGGGCTCGTTATCAGGGGGTTCAAGCTTGTCCATTTGGCTTATCCAGCAGTAAGAATATGTTTTCTCCGACCTCGCACACCGGCAAAGGTTTCAGCCCCCTGCCCTGACAACGGCCACCGAGGCAGCGCCCGGTATCCGGCGCGTAAAGTGCGCCATGAATGGCGCAAATCAAGTATAGCTTGGAATAGTCAAAGAACTCTCCGTGCTGCCAATCGAGTTCGGCTGGTACATGACCGCATTCGTTCACGTAGCCATAGACCTTCCCACGGTAACGCACAACAAACGCCGGCACATCACGTTCATTGCGGTCAACGGTAAAACGCACCCCTTTTCCACCATCCTCGAGCGCACCCGAGGCGCAAATCAGGCGTTTTTCTTCAGCCATGCGTCAAGTTCGGGAACATTATGCAGACAGGCAAGCGGCGCATGATCAAGCAGATGATCGTGCGGATGTGCGCCATAAGTAACTGCCAAGGCGCCAACACCAGCATTTTGTGCCATCAACAGATCGTGGGAAGTATCGCCAATCATCACCGTTGCCGCCTCCGGCATAGCAAACTCGAGCATCAACTCTTGCAACATTTGCGGATGCGGCTTGGAATGACATTCGTCGGCGCAACGCGAGGCCGAAAAAAGCGGCCGCAAACCGGAATGATCCAGCGCTCGCTCCAATCCGAGCCGACTCTTGCCCGTCGCCACCGCCAGGATGTGGCCAGCCGCCTTGAGGCGGGCCAGCATTTCCGGAACTCCATCAAACAGCAGCAAATCATGGTCACCGGATAAATAGTGAAAACGGTAACGTTCGATCATCACCGGATAGCTTTCCGGCGGCAGGTCCGGCACCGCATGCCGCATGGCATCTGCCAGACCAAGACCAATCACATGACGTGCCCGGGCATCTTCCGGTACAGGCAGATCGAGATCACGACAAGCCGCCTGAATGGCATGCACGATGGCGCCAGCGGAATCCAGCAAAGTACCATCCCAATCGAAAACCACAAGTTCGTATTTCATCGAGCATCCAGAATCTGCTGCAGGTTGTCCGCGGCGAATTCCCGCCCCCGATGGGCGTCGACCGCAGAAATATAACGACGAAGCCCCTCCGGCAACGGCGCGATGCATTCCATGGGGGCGCCGCTGAGCGGGTGGACAAAAGCCATCCGCCAGGCATGCAAGGCCATACGTTTCAAGCCAGCCGGACGCAGGCGCTTGTTCAGATTGAAGTCACCGTATTTTTCATCACCCAGAATAGGGAAACCGAGATGTGCCAGATGCACCCGAATCTGGTGTGTACGTCCAGTCTTCAACTGCGCTTCCAGCAGGCTCATTTCGGGCCACCGGGCCAGCAAACGAAACACTGTGTGCGACGCCTTGCCTTCCGTATTGACTGAAACCCGGCGCTCACCGCTATCCGTCAAGTATTTGAGCAGCGGCGCCTTGACGTGCTGCGTCGTATTCATCCAGCGCCCCTGAACCAGTACCAGATAGCGCTTGTCTGCTCCGGCACCATGCTCGCGGAACATGTCATGCAACGCAACCAGCGCCAGCCGTTTCTTGCCGACCAGCAAAATACCGGAGGTTTCGCGATCCAGGCGATGTGCCAACTCAAGGAATTTCGCTTGTGGTCGCTGACGGCGCAAAGCCTCAATGACGCCAAAGCTGACACCGCTGCCGCCGTGCACCGCGATGCCTTCGGGTTTGTCGATAACCAGCAAGGCCTCATCCTCATAGAGAATTGGCAAATCAACCCGCTGCTTGGCTGCTTCGTCGACTTCGTTTTGTGGCCTTTCGGCAATGCGGATCGGTGGAATGCGGATATTGTCACCCGCCACCAGTCGATAGGTTGCGTCCACCCGACCGCTATTTACCCGCACCTCGCCGCTACGCAGAATGCGATAAACATGGCTTTTCGGCACCCCCTTGCAGTGCCGCAACAAATAGTTGTCAAGGCGCTGGCCCTGAGCCTCTTCGTCGATCACAACATGGGTGACTGAATTGTTCCCTGCACCATTCATTTTCTAATATACTGCCTGCGTTTTACGTCTCGGTTTGAAGGGATGTCGAACCGTCAGACCGTCCGCCCTCGCGCTCCATGCGCGACCGCCATACGGCAGGCTACGAAGTCTCTCCCGTGCCAATTGCCCGGGACAAACCAACGTAAAACGACTGGTTAAGTTCACTCACCAAAAGTAGTGATGTTATCGGATAAGCTCGCCATAAGCACGCACGGATCGCCCGTCGCAGGAATTCCAGATCGCGCATTTCACAAAAAGACTCGCGATTATTTAACGATCAGCACATTCATCATCGCCTTTGCCTCCCAACATGACGCAACCCGATAACTGAACCTGTCGCTGCCTGCATGGGCGTTTCGTTGCAGTGTGCACAAGCGCGCTGGAGCCCCAATACAATGAAACGCATGCTCTTCAATGCGACACAGGCGGAAGAACTCCGTGTCGCCATTGTCGATGGTCAAAAACTGATTGATCTCGACATTGAATCTGCCGCCAAGGAACAACGTAAAAGCAATATTTACAAAGGCGTCATCACCCGTATCGAACCGTCGCTCGAAGCCTGCTTCGTCGACTACGGTGCAGAACGCCACGGTTTCCTGCCCTTCAAGGAAGTTTCACGGGCTTTTTTCCAGCCCGGTGTCGAACCCGGCAAGGCCAGAATTCAGGACGCCCTGAAAGAAGGCCAGGAACTGATCGTTCAGGTCGACAAGGACGAGCGTGGCAACAAGGGCGCCGCCCTCACCACCTACGTTTCGCTGGCTGGCCGCTATCTGGTCCTGATGCCGAACAACCCACGTGGTGGCGGTGTTTCACGTCGCGTTGATGGTGACGAACGTGCTGAATTGCGCGAAGTCATGGATCAACTGGAAGTGCCCGGCGGCATGAGCCTGATTGCCCGCACCGCAGCAATTGGCCGGCAAGCCGAAGAGCTGCAGTGGGACTTGAATTACCTGCTGCAACTGTGGACCGCCATCGAAGGCGCAGCCAATCAGCAAAAAGGCGCCTTCCTGATTTATCTCGAAGGCAGCTTGGTCATTCGCGCCATTCGCGACTACTTCCAGCCGGACATCGGGGAAATCCTGATCGACACCGATGAAGTGTACGAGCAGGCACGCGCCTTCATGGGCACGGTCATGCCGGGCAACATCAATCGCGTCAAGCGCTACAGCGACGATGTGCCGTTGTTTTCCCGCTTCCAGATCGAACACCAGATCGAAACCGCCTTCGTGCGCCAGGTCAACCTGCCGTCCGGCGGCGCCATCGTCATCGATCATACTGAGGCGCTGGTTGCGGTTGACGTCAACTCCGGTCGTGCCACCAAAGGTGCCGATATCGAAGAAACGGCCTTCAAGACGAATCTGGAAGCTGCGGAAGAACTGGCCCGCCAGCTTCGCCTGCGCGACCTGGGCGGCCTGATCGTCATCGACTTCATCGACATGGAAAACAGCAAGAACCAGCGTGAAGTCGAAAATCGCTTGCGTGATGCACTGCGCTTCGACCGCGCTCGTGTCCAGATGGGCAAAATCAGTCGCTTCGGGCTGATGGAACTTTCCCGCCAGCGTCTGCGCCCTGCCCTGGCCGAAACCAGTTACATCTCCTGCCCGCGCTGCACCGGCACCGGCCATATCCGCTCCACAGAATCCGCTGCGCTGCACATTCTGCGCATCCTGGAAGAGGAAGCGATGAAGGAAAACACCGGCGCCGTGCATGTTCAGGTTCCGGTCGATGTCGCCACCTTCCTACTGAACGAGAAACGTCCGGATATCCAGGCCATCGAGTTGCGTCACAAGGTCACCATTCTGTTGATTCCGAATGTGCACCTCGAAACACCAGCACACACGATTGTCCGTTTACGCCATGATGACCTGAACGGTGACGACGTGCGTGAGCCATCCTACAAGATGGTCGATCAGCCGATCGAAGAGGCCGCCAAGCAAGCCGCACAGCAAGAACATGCCAAACCGCGCCAGGAAGCTGCCATCAAGGGCATTTCTCCTGACCAGCCTGCGCCGATCATGGCAGACAAGCAGGAAGCAACAGAGTCGCCGCAACCGGTAGCACAGGAAGCTGGTCTGTTCGCCAAGATCGTTTCCTGGTTCCGCTCACCGGCCAAGCCCGTCATCGTCGAAGCAAAACCGGAAACACCTGCCCGCAAGGGGCGGGACTCCCGTGGTGGCGAAGGCCGGCGCGAACGCGGCGAAGGTCGCAGTGAAAATCGTCGTAACGGACGCAACAACAACCGGCGCGACGAAGAGCGCAGCGAACGGGGCGGTAACCGTAACGAACGTGGCGACAAGCCGGTTCGCGAAGAGTCAGAGGCGGCCGCAAACCCGAACGGGGAACGCCAAGAACGTCAGGAACGTCGTCCGCGCAAGGAACGCCGCGAACGCACTCCGACCGTAGCCAGCGAAAGCAAGCTCGCCGTCGAACAGGTACAACAAGAGGATCTGAACAACACTCAGCCGACGCAAACCGACAATCCGGCCAGCGATGACCAAAGCAACAGTCGCCGCAGAGGTCGCCGCGGTGGACGCGGCCGTAGCGAACGTCGCAATGAGCAGGAAAACAACGGCAATGATGGCGGAGTCAGTAATGAAGCCAGCCTCCCATTTACTGTTGCGGAATCAGCCAATCAGGAACCCGTCCTCGTCGTCATCCCGGCTGCAGAAAAGACCGTTGCCAGCATCGCTGCAGAAGCAAGCAATGAAGCTACGTCACATCCGACGGTTGTTGCAACAACACCAGTCGTTGTAACCGAACAGATCAACGAAACGCCTAAAGCTCAAGCGCCGGTTGCAGCAACAGTCGCTGTCGCTGAAGCGGCTGTCACCATTGCTGAACAAGCACCAGTCGTCACCCCGGTGGAAACCGCTCCGCTGCCAGTCAGCGAGCCTGTCGCAGTAGCCCCCCAGGAAATCTTTGCCGCACCTCAGGCCTTTGCGCCAGCCGTACAAACGGCAATCGAAACAGTCAGCGAAGAAATCCCACGTGCAGCCTCACAGATGAGCAGCGCTCCGATTGATATCGAAGCCACCTTGTCTGACAGTGGTCTGGTCATGGTGCAAACTACATCGCAATTTGTCGCACCCTCGATTGAACCGGCACCGGTCAAGCTGGGACGCCAGCGCAAGCCAAAGAGCAATGAAGCATCAGTTTCCGAACCACTGGTTTTGGTCGAAACGCAGAAATAAGAAATTTCAACCACATTAAAAAGGGCGTCCGTGAGACGCCCTTTTTTACGGCAGTAGAAACCACAAGCTCAACCGCTTGCAACCTTCTTTTTTAGATCATCAACCACGCCTTTTGCGGCATCCTCAACCATGTCCAGCACCAGATCGAAGCCATGACCCAAGCCATAGTACGGATCGGGAACCTCATCGTCGTCAAAATTTTGTGCGTAATCCATAAACAGTCGAATTTTGGGTAGTTGCTCCGGCGTTGCCATACGCTGCAGATTATCAAGATTGCTTTTGTCCATTGCCAAAATCAGGTCGAAATAGTCAAGATCCTGACCAGCCACCTTGCGCGCCCTTAATTGGGAAAGATCGTAACCGCGGATTGATGCTGCGCGCTGAGTTCTAGAATCCGGTGCTTCTCCGACGTGGTAACCGTGCGTTCCAGCGGAGTCAACTTCAATTTTGCTTCCCAAGCTATTGGTTTTTATGAATTTTCTTAATACACACTCGGCTGTCGGCGAACGACAGATATTGCCCATGCAGACAAGTAGCACGCGATAGTTCATTTCCTTGCCTCTCCATCAGGGTCGTGCTGCGCCGCGCCGAATACCTGCTCCCTGAGCCTGAACAGTTCGTCACGGGCCGCCGCCGCTTTTTCGAATTCCAGGTTTTTTGCGCACTCAAGCATCTGCTTTTCCAGGCGCTTGATTTCCCTGGCAACGGTTTTTTCATCCATAGCTTCGTAGACCGCACGCTGCTGTGCTGCCTTCAGCTCGGTCTGGGCCGATTCGGCGTTGTATACCCCGTCGATGATGTCCTTGATTTTCTTTGACACCCCACGAGGAACAATGCCGTGCTGAAGGTTGAATGCGATCTGCTTTTCGCGTCGCCGCTCCGTCTCGGCGATGGCTTTCTGCATGGATTGCGTAATCCTATCAGCGTAAAGGATGGCTGTGCCATGAATGTGCCGCGCCGCCCGACCAATGGTTTGAATCAAGGAGCGTTCGGAGCGCAGGAAACCTTCTTTATCGGCATCGAGAATAGCGACCAGCGAAACCTCAGGAATATCCAGTCCTTCACGCAGCAAATTGATCCCGACCAGCACGTCGAATTCGCCTAAGCGCAAATCTCGGATGATTTCAACGCGTTCGACCGTATCGATATCTGAATGCAGATAGCGCACTTTGATCTCATTATCGGCCAGAAAATCCGTCAGATCTTCCGCCATGCGCTTGGTCAAGGTTGTGACCAGCACACGCTCCCCCACTTCCACACGCTTGGTGATTTCACCCAGCAAATCGTCAACCTGAGTCGTTGCCGGCCGAACAATCACTTCTGGATCAATCAATCCAGTGGGACGTGCCACCTGCTCGACCACCTGACCAGCATGCTGATTCTCGTAATCTGCTGGCGTTGCCGAAACGAACACTGTCTGGCGCATGTGCGCCTCGAACTCATTGAATTGCAATGGCCGATTGTCGAGTGCCGATGGCAGGCGAAAACCGTAATCGACCAGGTTTTCCTTGCGCGAGCGATCGCCCTTAAACATCCCGCCAACCTGACCAATACTGACGTGCGACTCGTCGATAAACATCAATGCATCACGGGGCAGATAATCGATCAAGGTCGGTGGCGACTCCCCGGCCTTGCGTCCGGAAAAATGCCGCGAGTAATTCTCGATGCCTTTACAGAAACCAATCTGGTCGAGCATTTCAATATCGAAGCGGGTCCGTTGCTCGATGCGCTGCGCTTCCACCAGCTTGTCATTTTTCGTGAAGAAATCGATGCGTTCACGCAACTCCTGCTTGATCGCCTCAATGGCACGCACCACCGTAGCACGCGGCGTGACGTAATGCGACGCCGGGAAAACCGTAAAACGCAGCGCCTTGTGCAGCAATTGTCCGGTCAACGGGTCAAAAAACTGCAAATTCTCGATCTCGTCGTCAAACAAGGAAACCCGAATGGCGTGTTCGGCATGTTCTGCGGGGAAGATGTCGATGACGTCCCCCCGCACGCGAAAGATACCGCGATGAAAATCCATGTCGTTGCGCTCGTACTGCATGTCGGTCAGGCGCTTGACGATGTCGCGCTGGTCCAGTTTGTCACCGACACGCATCGTCAGGATCATGTTGTGATATTCGTCACGATCCCCAATACCGTAGATACACGACACGGTGGCGACGATCACTACGTCGCGCCGCTCAATCAGACTTTTGGTAGCTGACAAGCGCATTTGCTCAATATGATCGTTGATCGAACTATCCTTCTCGATGAACAGATCGCGTGACGGCACATAAGCCTCCGGCTGATAGTAATCGTAGTAAGAAACGAAATACTCAACCGAGTTTTCCGGAAAAAACTCCTTGAACTCGGAATACAACTGGGCGGCCAGCGTCTTGTTCGGCGCCAGTATCAGCGCCGGACGGCCGGTTCTGGCGATGACATTGGCCATCGTGTAAGTCTTGCCGGACCCCGTCACGCCAAGCAGCGTCTGGAAGGCAAGGCCATCCTCCACGCCCTCGACGAGCAAACGAATCGCCTCTGGTTGGTCACCAGCAGGAGGAAAAGGTTGATGCAATCGGTAAGGACTGCCCTCGAAGGTCACAACTGGGACGGGTGTCTGGGTTTCGCTCATGCTAAAATTTTAGGGTTTTGACGTCCGGCAAAGGTGCCGGACGAAACAGTTCATATCAGTTCATATTATTCCACGGAGTCTCTATGTCATCTTCGATCTTCGCTGCGGTAGAAATGGCCCCGCGCGACCCTATCCTCGGTCTGAATGAAGCCTTCAACGCGGACGCCCGCGATACCAAGGTCAACCTGGGTGTTGGCGTTTATTTCGACGATAACGGCAAGATTCCGCTGCTTGCCGCCGTCAAATCCGCTGAAGAAACCCGCCTGAAGGCTGCTCCACCGCGTGGTTATCAACCGATTGAAGGAGCGGCTGCCTACAATACCGCTGTCCAGAACCTGCTGTTCGGCAAAGACTCTGAACTGCTCGCTGCCGGCCGCGTCATCACGGCACAAGCCATTGGCGGTACTGGCGCCCTGAAAATTGGTGCCGACTATCTGAAGCGTCTGAATCCGGATGCCAAGGTTTACATCAGCAACCCGTCCTGGGAAAACCACCGCGCCCTGTTTGAAGCCGCCGGTTTCATCGTCGAGGACTATGCCTATTACGACGCCGCCACCCGTGGCGTGAACTTTACCGGCATGATGGCCGACCTCAACAAGATGGCACCGGGCTCCGTGGTCCTGTTGCACGCCTGCTGCCACAACCCGACCGGCGCCGACATGAGCGACGCCCAGTGGGGAGAAGTTGTCGCCATCTGCAAGGAACGTGGACTGGTACCCTTCCTCGACATGGCCTACCAAGGCTTTGCCGATGGCATCGATGATGACGCCGTGGCCATCCGCGCCTTCTCGGCATCCGGCTTGCAATTCTTCGCCTCCAGCTCGTTCTCCAAGAACTTCTCGCTGTACGGCGAACGTGTTGGTGCCTTGTCCGTCGTCACCGCATCCAAGGAAGAGTCGGCGCGCGTCATGTCGCAAGTCAAGCGCGTCATTCGCACCAATTACTCCAACCCGCCGATCCACGGTGGCGCCTTGGTGTCTTCCGTGCTCGCATCAGTCGAACTGCGTGCCCAGTGGGAAGCTGAACTGGCAGGCATGCGTGATCGTATTCGCGCCATGCGCTCCGGTCTGGTTGAAGCCATCAAGGCAACCGGTTGCCCTCAGGACTTCTCCTTTGTCGCCCAGCAGCGCGGCATGTTCTCCTACACCGGCCTGACCGCCGCTCAAGTTGAACGCATGAAGGAAGAATTTGGTATCTACGCCGTGTCGACCGGACGCATCTGCCTGGCGGCACTGAATACCAAGAACCTCGGTTACGTCGCCCAAGCCATCGCTACTGTAACCAAGTAACAACTTTCTGAAATAACCAAAAGGGCGGGAGTTTTCCCGCCCTTTTTACTTTTCCGTGACAAGCGTCAAGTTTGGCAAACGACCACTCAAGGCCAGCGGAACACGCGCACTCGCAACGGAAGAACGGGCGATCAGTAACAAGCGACCATCCACACTACCCTCTCTGGTTGCGACGAATTGCCCTGTTGCTGTCATCACGCCGGCATCCAGTTGAACGTTTCGCACAGCAACATGGCTGGCATCAATGCTGATACCAGCATTGAGCTTGTCAAACTTGGTGATTCCGGCATGTACAGTCGTCCCCGCAGCCCCGCGCGCTGCTTCACCCAAGTTCACCCCATGGATAACGCCACGGACAATTTCTGCATCGATTTGTGCTGTTGCCGCACGCCACAGGCTCCCCCAATCAGCGCCTCGACTCTGCAGACGCAAAGTTCCACTCAAATCACCTTCAACGTTCATCAATGGGGCCAGATCAGCAGAAACCTTGCGCATATCAATACGCGCCAGAAACCCCATGCCACTCATACTCAACTCGCTGCCCCAAGACAAGGTCCAGTCCCCTTTGAGCAAGCCGCCAAGAAACGTGGTATCAATTTCAGAAACACTCAACTTATCCGCTCGTAAAAGCCCCTTGGCCTGCAACGATGCAAAATTGATCGGCAATCCTGCGGGGCGCCAGGCACGTCCTTCAATCGAAAGCGCAATACCCGCAGCGTCAGGCAGCGCTTTGAGCAGCAAACTACGCTCCGGTGTTTCCAATGTTGCACTGGAAAATTTTCCGGAAACAAAATCCAGGTTCCCATTCAACGGGCCAAAAATAATCGACGCCCCCGTGTTGACCGCAAGATTACTTACGGCAATCCGACGCAACATACTTGATGAAAAGGGTTTAGCCGTAGTCAGGTTTGCAAAAGCAAGCAAATAATGAACGGGAAGCACAGGATCAACAACGGAGATCTCTTCTGCTGTACCCATACCACCCAATATGAGCTTCCATGGTTCATGTATCTGAATCACCGCAAGCCGGCCCTGCCCCTCCCCCAGACGAATTCCTTGGAGAGAAAGATGCGGACGTGGCAGCAGTTTCAGAGATACATCATCGATTTTTACGGGAATCTGCAAGGCAGCAGAAAGCGTTTGCTCAAGACCAAGCTTATGACGTTGATACGGATAAAACGCCGCAACGACAATACAAAGCAGCAATATTGCCATCAAGCCAGCAAAAATCATGGCGATTAGGGAACGATGATTCCCGGATGGCGCAAGATCGTTGGACTCTTTAAGCGCAGCAACCTTGACTCTCTCAGACTTTTTGTTGCTACTTTCCGGCGCTGGAAGTACAGGCTTACCAAATGAAGAGAATTTACTCGACTGACTATGCGCCGATGCAAGACTTGCCGGTCCTTTGGCGGAACCGAAAGTTGAAAACTGGGAACTGGCCGAGAGCTGCTCCTTGCGTACAACCTGCAAGCCCATCTCCCAAGCCGATTCAGCTTGTGCCAAGGGAACAATATAGCCTCCCTTTTCCAATTCACAAATCGCACCTTCAACCAGATTGGCATTGCCGATTTTGGCCGAGAGCTCACCGACGCTGAGCTTTCCATCCACCTGGACCAGAACCATTCTCAGGTTACGCTGAACAACCCGCGTACTCTGACGAACGGCCTCCTCTCCGATTGGGGTTTTCGCATAGACCACACCGGCATTCATCGACTAATTTCCAATTCCGTAATCGACCAAAAACGTTTGACGAAGCTGGATTCTACTCTTATAATGCGCGCTTCTGTTCCTCGATAGCTCAGTCGGTAGAGCGCCGGACTGTTAATCCGTAGGTCCCTGGTTCGAGCCCAGGTCGGGGAGCCATAGTTTCAAGCAAAAAACCCAGTCGATGACTGGGTTTTTTGCTTTTCAGAATATGGTTTAACACACTGCGACCTGCAAGCATTTTTGATTTACCCACTTGTTGGCTTCCAGCCGAGTAATGATAATCTGCAGCATGCGTAACGAAACTCCCCATACAGAACTCTCCCCGGCCTCGCTTGCTTCCTCGCCAATAGTCGGCAATGCCAGCCATGCGACGGGAACGCTGGTCGACAAATATGGGCGCCATGTAACCTACGTTCGCCTGTCGATTACTGATCGCTGTGATTTTCGATGCACTTATTGCATGGCTGAAGAAATGACTTTTTTGCCGCGCCAGGAAGTCATGAGTCTGGAAGAGTCACTTCAAGTCGCAAAAACCTTCGTCGATCTAGGTGTCACGAAATTACGCATTACCGGCGGAGAACCTCTGGTACGCAAGAACGTCATGTGGCTGATTGAGCGGCTAGGAGCCTTGGCTGGCCTGGAAAATCTAGTGCTAACCACCAACGGCTCCCAACTGGAGCGCTTTGCGGCACCATTGAAAGCCGCGGGTGTCCGGCGACTCAACATCAGTCTCGACACACTCAAGCCTGAACGATTCAAGGAAATCACCCGGATTGGTGACCTAGATAAAGTATTGCGCGGCATTGATGCGGCGACAAACGCTGGATTTCGACGGACAAAACTCAATACTGTCATGATGCGGGGTACCAATGACGATGAATTCGTCGATCTGGTCCGTTTTGCCATGACCAAAGAACTGGATATATCCTTCATTGAAGAAATGCCCCTTGGCGAAATCCATGGCCGGAACAACACATATATCTCGTCCGAGGAAACCCTTGCACTGCTTGGCCGACATTTCGAATTGCTTCCATCGACCGAGAGTTCAGGGGGCCCTGCTCGCTATTGGCGAATTCCTGGCAGCGAGTCGCGTATCGGCTTCATTTCCCCACACAGTCACAACTTTTGCGACACCTGCAACCGTGTCCGTGTCACCGCCAAGGGGGAGCTCTATCCTTGTCTGGGGCAAAATGATGCACTCAACCTGTTGCCCGTATTGCGCACCGGCACAGATGATGCGGCACTACGTCAGGCGATCGTAGACAGCATGGGAATCAAACCCTTTGGGCATGATTTCACGCAACAAATGGATGCCCCACAAGTTGTCCGCTTCATGTCGATGACAGGCGGCTGAAAACCGCCACAAGCCGATGCCAAACACACGCCTTCCCTGGAACTCATCACTCCAGCACCCGTTTCTGGCAACTTTTGCTTTGGCAGCCGTATTGGCCAGCCTGATTTTCAATTTTTTCCAACCGGGCATGATTTCCGGCCTGGCACTAGCCTTGACAGGCCTTTCGCTTGCCGGACTTGGCTATCTGGAATATCGCCACTTTCGCTCCATCAAACGCGCCTATAACCTGGCCATGCTGGCAGCACACGACGGATTCTGGGAATGGAACCCGGTCACCAAACAATTGCTGGTTGGCACACGCCTGTTGCAGATACTCGGCTACAGGGAAGACTTCCTTCCCGACACTCATGCCTGGTTAAAACTGGTACACCCTGACGATGTCGCCGACTACAACCGGGCAGTATCCCGCCACATAAAAGGCGAAACCGACCATTTTTATTGTGAGTATCGCGTATTGGCCAGCGATGGCAGATATCTCTGGATCGCATCTCGTGGGCTGGCGGTCCGCGACCAGCAAGGAACGGCCTACCAGATGGTCGGATCGGTAACCGACATTACCGAACGCAAAAATCATCAGGAAGAACTGGAGTTTCTTGCCCAACACGATGCACTTACCGGCTTGCCAAACCGGCTTCTATTTGCCGAACATCTGCAAAGCGCGATCAATGATGGATATGAAAATGATCAGCGCCTGGCTGTACTCTTCATTGATCTTGATCGCTTCAAGAACATTAACGACACGCTTGGCCATCGCGCCGGCGATCAAATGCTGCAAGCTGTTTCCCTGAGACTGAAACAAAACTTGCCAGCCAATAGCTGCCTGTACCGCCAAGGGGGCGATGAATTCATCGTATTGCTCAACCCGATGATCGACTCCGCCGATGCAATGGCAGTTGCCCAGTCAATCAAGGAAAGCATCGCAGAACCGCTAAACGGTGGTGATCTCGACTTCTTTACCAGTGCAAGCATCGGAATCAGCCTTTTCCCGGATGATGCCATTGATGGTGAGACCCTGCTCCGCCACGCCGATACGGCGATGTATGCGGCCAAATCCTCCGGCGGCAATGCCATTCGAACGCATACCTCAGAAATGGATCAGCGCATCCACCTGCGCGTATCGCTGGAAACCCGTTTGCGCAAGGCGCTGCAGAAAAGACAGTTCGAACTCTACTTCCAGCCGCAGGTATCCGCCGTTGATGGACAACTGATTGGTGCTGAAGCACTGCTGCGCTGGAGTGACGGAACATCCAGAATTCCGCCAGACCAGTTCATTCCAGTCGCCGAGGAATGCGGCTTGATCATCCCCATCGGAGAATGGGTGATTACTCAGGCCATAGAGCAGATAGCCCAATGGCAGGATCGCTTCGGGAAGATTCCGGCGATCGCAATCAATCTCTCGCCAAGGCAATTCTGGCGACCATCCGTATCGAATTTCATCCTCGACAAGCTGAATGCCACTGGTCTGCCAACCTCCGCACTCGAAGTCGAAATTACCGAATCTGTGGTTCTTGACCCCGAAGGCGACAGTATCGAGCAACTGGAACGCATGCGTGCGGCGGGCATCACCATCGCACTGGATGACTTCGGTACCGGCTATTCATCCCTCTCCTACTTGCAACGTTTGCCCGTCGCAAGACTGAAGATAGACCGCTCGTTTATCAGGGAACTGACCCACAAGGACAAAGCAGAGAGCAACCAAGCACTGGTCAAGGCAATCATAGCCATGGCACACAGCCTGTCGTTAAAAGTCATTGCCGAAGGTGTTGAAACCACGGAACAACTGGAGGCCTTGCAAAAACTGGATTGCGACATCATTCAGGGTTACTTGATCAGCCAACCGATTGCTGCCGATGAATTTGCCGAAAAATTCCTGGTTGACCGCAATAATCAAAAAAGCAGCGAATAACTCGGCGATCAGGGATAAATTTTGCAGAAACCGATGCCGTTGACCGGGTCGGTTACCATCCCCAGCAAAGTAAAGAAAATCGACAGTCCAATGAAAAAGGCGACCCAACGGGCCGCCTTTCTGTGGCGCTGCACCAAACCCCGACAAGGCTGGCAGAAGCGCATCATACCAAGCCGTGCTTACAGACCGCGCACCGAGCGCTTGCGTTCGATTTCGGTCAGGTAACGCTTACGCAGACGAATCGACTTCGGCGTCAGTTCGACCAGTTCGTCTTCGTCGATGAACTCGACTGCAGCTTCCAGACTGAGCTGGATCGGCGGCACCAGGCGAACGGCTTCGTCGGTACCGGAGGCACGAACGTTGGTCAGTTGCTTGCCCTTGATCGGGTTCACAACGAGGTCATTTTCACGGCTGTGGATACCGATGATCATACCTTCATACAGCTTGTCGCCCGGGCTGACGAACATGCGACCGCGATCCTGCAGCTTCCACAGCGCGTAGGCAACAGCTTCGCCATTGTCCTGGGAGATCAGCACGCCATTACGACGTTCGGCAACGCTGCCATCCTTGACCGGCGCGTATTCATCGAACACGTGGCTCATCAGGCCATTGCCGCGCGTCAGGTTCATGAACTCGCCCTGGAAACCGATCAGGCCACGGGCCGGGATGCGGTATTCGATACGGACACGACCACGACCGTCCGGCACCATGTCCTGCAGGTCACCCTTGCGCATGCCAAGGCTTTCCATGACGCCACCCTGGGTGTCTTCTTCAACGTCAACCGTCAGCATTTCGTACGGTTCGCACTCGACGCCATTGACCGTCTTCTTGACGACGCGCGGACGACCAACGGCCAGTTCATAGCCTTCGCGACGCATGTTTTCCAGCAGGATGCCGAGGTGCAGTTCGCCACGGCCAGCCACGTCGAAGACGTCACCATTCGGGGTGTCATGGACGCGCAGCGCCATATTGGTCAACAGTTCCTTGTGCAGGCGGTCACGCAGTTGGCGGCTGGTGACGAACTTGCCTTCGGTACCGGCCAGCGGGCTGGTATTGACCATGAATTGCATGGACAGGGTCGGCTCGTCGATCTTCAGCAGCGGCAGCGATTCCGGCTGTTCCGGATCGGTCACGGTGCAACCCAGCACCAGATCCTCAATACCGGTGATCTGCACGATGTCGCCAGCGTGGCCTTCGTCCAGTTCAATCTTGTTCAAACCGCGATAACCAAAAACCTGGCCAATCTTGGCCTTGATCGGGGTGCGCTCGTGTTCGGCAGCTTCTTCTTCGGTACCGAACATGACCAGCACGTTCTGACCGGTCTTGACTTTGCCGCGATTGATCTTGCCGACACCGATACGACCGACATAGGACGAATAATCCAGTGCAGTGATCTGCAACTGCAGCGGTGCTTCGATATCGGTATCCGGGGCCGGCACGTGGCGCAGGATGGTGTCGAACAGCGGCTTCATGTTCTCGCGCGGCTGATCCAGCTCCATCGCAGCCCAGCCGTTGAGGCCGGAAGCATAAACAATCGGGAAATCCAGTTGTTCGTCCGAAGCACCCAGCTTGTCGAACAGGTCGAAAGTCAGATTGACTGCCTGATCGGGATCTGCACCATCACGGTCAACCTTGTTGACCAGCACGATAGGACGCAGACCAAGGGCCAGTGCCTTCTTGGTCACGAAACGGGTTTGCGGCATCGGGCCTTCAGCCGCATCAACCAGCAGCACCACGCCATCGACCATGCCCAGCACGCGCTCGACTTCACCACCAAAGTCCGCGTGACCCGGGGTATCAACGATGTTGATATGGACGCCTTCATATTCGACGGCGGTGTTCTTGGAAAGAATCGTGATACCGCGCTCTTTTTCCAGATCGTTGGAATCCATGACGCACTCGACCAGTTGCTGGTGAGCGGCAAAGGTGCCGGACTGGCGGAGAAGTTGGTCAACCAGGGTAGTTTTACCGTGGTCAACGTGGGCGATGATGGCAATGTTGCGAATAGGACGAGCGGACATGGGAGCGAATTTGGCCAAAAAAATCAAAGGCGTGATTCTAACACCCCATGCTGCGCCGCAACATCATCTCGCAATGAATTATTCCCTTATTTTATGGTGCATTGTTGCGAGAATATTCAAGTCAGGCGAGTTTCACGGATGATCGTCCACCGTTCGCTCTGCATAGACGTGTAAGCTACCCTAAGCCCCATTGCCCAGCGTTTGCGTCAAAATATCCACCATGCCAATCAAGCAACTCGACAACGATCACCATCAGGCCATACGACGTGTGGTTGGTATTTACGCCGTTGTCGCAGCCCTCTGGATCATTTTTTCCGACAAGCTTCTTTTCCAGTCGGTTGATCTGGCCGATACACCCTACTTCAGTATTCTCAAGGGACTGCTATTCATCGCCGTCACTTCAATCCTGCTTTATCTCTTGCAACAACGCGCCTGGGCTCGCCATGCCAAAGCGCTTGAAGACCGCCTGACCGCCCTCAATCTAGTCGAAACAATCACCAATGCATCGTCCGATGCAATTTTCGCCAAAGATCGCGAGGGATGCTATCTGGTGGTCAATAACGCAGCAAGCCGCTACCTGGGCAAACCTGCCAGCGAGATCATCGGGCAGAACGACAGAGCATTGTTCCCGGCAGATCAGGCACAAATGCTGCAGGAAACCAACCGCAAGATCATTGATGAAAATATTGCCATCACCGTTGAAGAACGGGTCGATACCGCTCAAGGTGCACGTATTTTCATGGCCACCAAAGGGCCGCTCTATCGTGAAGATGGTTCAACCTACGGCACATTCGGCATTTCGCGTGATGTCACCGAACAGATTGCGGCTGAAGAAGAACTCTGGAAATATCGCCAGCATCTGGAACTGCTGGTCGCCCAGCGCACGGAAGAACTTGGTGAGGCCAAAGCAGCAGCCGAGGCTGCCAACGTGGCCAAAAGTGTTTTTCTGGCGAACATGTCGCACGAAATCCGCACCCCCTTGAATGCAATATCAGGGATGGCCTACCTGCTCCGAAAATCCGGACTCAGGCAGGAACAACAGGAAAAACTCGGCAAGTTGGAGGCTGCAGGACAACATCTGCTTGGTGTCATTGATGCGATCCTTGATCTATCGAAGATCGAAGCCAACAAGTTCATCATCGAAGAAATTCCCTTGCACGTCGCCCCGTTACTACAAGAAGCGGCAGCGATGCTGCATGATCGCGCACAGGACAAACAACTTTCCCTGACCGTCGAATGCGCAGACGACCCGGCCGATATTTCGGGGGACCCAACACGCATCCGGCAAATCTTGCTCAACTTCGCCAACAATTCGATCAAGTTCACCGAACGGGGCCGCATAGTCCTGCGGGCAAGAGTCGTCAGCGAAACAGAAACACATACCACGATGCGTTTTGAGGTTCAGGATACCGGCATCGGTATCGCACCTGAAACGCTGCCACGACTATTTACCCCGTTCGAACAAGCAGATACCAGCATCTCCCGGCTCTATGGCGGCACGGGACTGGGGTTGGTCATCGCGCGCAAGCTGGCCGAACTGATGGGAGGAAATGCCGGCGCGGAGAGTCAGTTAGGCGTTGGCAGCACATTCTGGTTCACCGTCAACCTGAAAAAATGTCCGATAACTAACCGGGCAGCCTTGCAGGAAAACACAGCAAATGCACTCTCACAGCTACAGACGAAACACGCAGGGCAACGCATTCTGATAGTGGAAGACGAACCCATCAACCGGGAAATCGCTCAGCTTGTTCTCGAAGAAGCCGGTCTTGCGGTCGACACTGCAGAAGACGGCGAATCTGCACTGAGCAAGCTGAATCATCACCCCTACGACCTCATCATGATGGACATGCAAATGCCACTGATGGACGGTCTGGAAGCAACTCGAAAAATACGGCAAATGCCCCAAGGCACAAACTTGCCGATCATCGCGATGACCGCAAATGCATTTGCCGAAGATCGCCAGCGCTGTCTTGATGCCGGCATGAACGACTTCATCGCAAAACCCTACGAAGTCGATGAACTCTATGCGCTAATACTTCACTGGTTAGCACAAAAAACAGCATGAACACTCAACCCCACTGTTATTTTCAGCAAAAAATATCTGAGCAACCCTTCAATTTTTCATTTATTTCCATTAGAATTCGCGCCCTTCCCGGCGGTCCTCACCGCTTGGTGCATGCTTAATTAAAGCTCTGGTGGTGAAATTGGTAGACACGCTATCTTGAGGGGGTAGTGCCGCAAGGTGTGCGAGTTCGAGTCTCGCCCAGAGCACCATAAGCTAGTTGAAAAAATTTCAAAGGCCAGAATCCTTGGGTGCCAAGGATTCTGGCCTTTTGTACGTACACTTGCAAAACCATGATTTTTCGAAGCCCAGAGGTTTTTGGCTGTATTTTGTCGTCGACCGCAAAAAATGAGACGGATCGTAAAAAACCCAATGCTGATTGCTTGAGCGGAGAATTACTGAGGATAATCGACTCATCTTGACGAGGCCATAAATGATCACGAGAACCCTGATCGCCGCATTGCTGGCAAGTGTGCTTTCCTTCCCTGCATCTGCCGCCTACAAGTGCAAGAAATCGTCCGGTTACGTTTATCAGGACAAACCATGCATTGCACAGGCACCACCCGATTCGCCCTTGCCCAAGGCGCCACCGCCTGAATCTCCCGCCACTCAGCCGCAAGAAACAGAAACCGCTGCTCGACTTCGGCGCGACAAGGAGTACCTTGCCGCAAGAGAGAAGGAAAGACGTCGCGCAGAATTGCGTTATGAAATAGAGCTCAGCGAGAACCGCATCTCCGGCCTGGAACAGCAGATGGATAGTGAATTGGCAATACTGAGGGCACGAAAATCCCTAGCCAACAACAACCTCGCCGGCGCAACGCTGGAACAAAGCATCTCCGTGGAAATGCAGGCGGTTACCCAAAAATACAGCGTTCAGATCGACGTAGAACAACAGCGAATCGAGCGCATGCGCAAAGATCTGGCTGGGTTGTAATTAATGACGCTCCCTCATTAACTGGCCCACCGCATCGAAACCAGATTCGGCCCCTAGCCTGGCGGCCGCATCTAAATCTGGCGGAGATGCAGATGGATGCGACTTGTGGGTAGCGTGGTTACAAATTCTTACCTTGCTCCTGTAAGCCAACCCCCGAGCGAGTGCGTTATAGCTGACAGACACCTTTTTCTTTCAGGAAAAATCATGAACAAGCTATGGATTCCAGCCGCAATCGCCAGCACCCTTTTCAGCGCCAATGTCTTTGCCGATCACCGTTGGGATGACGGCGATCACAGGGGGCGCCACCATCGTCATCGGATTGAGCGGGTCATGGTGCAACCAATGTACGAGGCGCCGCACGTAATTTATCAGGCAGCACCAGTGGCCTATGCGCCTCCGCCCGTGGCCTATCGTGAACGCGTTGTATACCGCGATCGCCCGGTTTACTATCAAGAGGAGCCGCGTGTCTATTCGCAGCCAGCGCCTCGCTATGTGGAACGGCCCGCCCCCTATCAGTACGACAACACGAACCGCTTCGCGGGACAAGCCATCGGCGCCGTAACGGGTGGGCTTATTGGCAACCAGTTCGGCAACGGAAATGGCCGCGTCGTAAGTACCGCAGTTGGCGCGGTGCTTGGCAGTATCGTGGGCGGCAATATGGCTGGCTACTAACTAGCAGCCGGATCCGGCCTGGTGCAACGGGCGCTGGGCGGAGCACCGACTCAACATTTGGCGAAACTGTGAGTCGCAGGCCATGCGGCATGACCGAGCTTAGCGGAGACTCTGGCCGAATAGCAGAGGTAGGCTATCAATTAACCAACAGACAAAAGAAGGCCGGGATCGCTCCCGGCCTTTCTCGTTTTTACCGAATTTTCACGGTCGACCGTGAAAATCAGCCCTTTTTGTGCGTCGCCAACCGCGTCTTCAGCCAGCAATGCGGTGAACAGGATTCGTTTGCCCAGTCCCGCGGCAACCAGAAAGCAAGGCTTCCGGCAAGTCGTAACGCTCACTATCCATCAGGAGAAGCTCATGGGACGGATGGTCAAGCCGCTGCATCTCGTCGAAACGCTCAACATCCAGGTGCAAGAGTTGCGGGCGGTCTCACGAATCCGAACCAAGCGCACCAGATCTTTCTGCACCCAATACTGAGCGGATGGCATAATCAGTGGCTCTTGTCATACCCAGCGATACCTACAATCGCCCAGATATCATGCCCTCCCCACTCAACTTCGTGCGCCTGATGATCATCAGCTTCTCGCTCACCTGTGCTCTGCCATCAGTTGCTGCTGAAATAAACAAGGATGACCTTGATGCGCAAAAAGAGCTGTTACAACTGAGGATCGATAGTGGTAGAGAGTTGCTGCAAAAAGACATCGAGGCACAGTGGAAGCGCCTCGATGCCATCGACAAGCGGATTGACGATCAGGTAAACCGGGTGAGCGATATTGGTAACGCTGTCGACCGCTTCACCGCTATCAGCGGGTGGATCAGCATTCTGATCACCGTTCTTCTTGCTTCTGGCGGTTTGGTAGGCTATTTCTCAGTAGTCGCAAAAGCCAAGCGTGAGGCTAAGGAAACCGCTAGCAACTGGTTTGCTGAAAACGAAAAAGAACTACGAGCCAAGATTGATTCACTTCATTCCCATGCACGCGACAACATCAACCACTCTGTCCAGAGCGTTCAAGACAGCGCGACAGAAGCACAAGCCGTCATTGAAAGAACGCAGAAGACCATTGGCCTTATGCAATCGGATACATCGCCAAATCCAGATAACGACAAAGATACCAAAACACTTCTTCGCCGCACAGACGAGCTAAAAGACATTCCTGAAAACAACTATTCATTCGATGACTGGAATACACGGGCGTTCGCCGCCTACAAAGCAGGAAAACTGGAAGAGGCAACCCTGTATTGGGAAAAGGCAACTAAAGTCCCGACGGCAAGCTTAGTTAACTCAGCACAGGCGATCTTTAACCAGGCATTCACGCTCGGACAAATGGGAAAAACCGAAGAGGAAATCGTTCTCTACGACCAGTTGATTGACACCTACGCTGACGACAATACTCCCGCACTCCGCGAACAGGTCGCCAAAGCCATGGGCAACAAGGCGGTCCTGCTCGGGGAAATGGAGAAAAACGAAGAGGCAATCGCCCTCTGCGACCAGTTGATCGCCACCTACGCCGATGACAAAACTCCCGCACTCCGCAACCTGGTCGCTCAAGCCAGGTTCAACAAGGCGGTCACACTCGGGAAAATGGAGAAAAACGAAGAGGAAATTGCCCTCTACGACCAGTTGATCGCCACCTACGCCGACGACAAAACTCCCGCACTCCGCAACCTGGTCGCTCAAGCCATGTCCAATAAGGCGGTCACACTCGGGAAAATGGAGAAAAACGAAGAGGCAATCGCCCTCTACAACCAGTTGATCGCCACCTACGCCGACGACAAAACTCCCGCACTCCGCAACCTAGTCGCTCAAGCCATGTTCAACAAGGCGGTCACACTCGGGAAAATGGAGAAAAACGAAGAGGAAATTGCCCTCTACGACCAGTTGATCGCCACCTACGCCGACGACAAAACTCCCGCACTCCGCGAGCTGGTCGCTAAAGCCATATCCAACAAGGCGGTCACACTCGGAAAAATGGAGAAAAACGAAGAGGCAATCGCCCTCTACGACCAGTTGATCGCCACCTACGCCGACGACAAAACTCCCGCACTCCGCGAGCAGGTCGCTCAAGCCATGTTCAACAAGACGGTCCGGCTCAGAAAAATGGAGAAAAAAGAAGAGGAAATCGCCCTCTACGATCAGTTGATCGCCACCTACGCCGACGACAAGACTCCCGCACTCCGCGAGCTAGTCGCTAAAGCCATGTCCAACAAGGCGGTCACACTCGGGAAAATGGAGAAAAACGAAGAGGCAATCGCCCTCTACGACCAGTTGATCGCCACCTACGCCGACGACAAAACTCCCGCACTCCGCGAACTGGTCGCCAAAACTATGAATGGCAAGGGCTTTAGTCACCTATTGCTTGCCAAGAAAAACTGGACGAACCGGGATCTCGCTCTCGATTATCTGACGTGGGCTAAGGAAAGCCTGCAAGGTTGCTTGAAGAGAAAACCGCAATGGGGAATGGCTTTGGGAAATCTGGCCTATGTTCAATGGCTCCTGGGCAAGCCACAGGCGGTTGAACAAGCTTTCCACAACGCGCTGGCTGCGGGTGAGAACGGCGGTGAAATGCTCTACAAAGGTACGCTCGACGACATCGCTCAACATTCGATTCCCGAAGACATTGGCTTCCGTGAATTGGTAGACCGGCTTTGGGCGGAGTACCAAGGCAATCGACCATCCAACACCTGACCACCCGATGACAGAAAGGCCGGGATCGCTCCCGGCCTTTCTCGTTTTTACCGAATTTTCACGGTCGACCGCAAAAATCAGCCCTTTTTATGCGTCGCCAGCCGCGTCCAGGTATCGACGACGGTATCCGGATTCAGCGAGATCGACGAGATCCCCTGATCCATCAGCCATTCGGCCAGATCCGGGTGGTCGGATGGCCCCTGACCGCAGATGCCGATGTATTTTCCAGCCTTGTTGGCGGCGGAAATCGCCATCGCCAGCAGCATCTTGACGGCCGGGTCGCGTTCGTCGAAGAGGTTGGCGACCAGACCGGAGTCGCGGTCGAGGCCGAGGGTGAGCTGGGTCAGGTCGTTGGAGCCGATCGAGAAGCCGTCGAAGATTTTCAGGAAATCGTCGGCCAGCAGCGCGTTAGACGGGATTTCGCACATCATGATCAGCTTCAGGTCGTGTTCGCCCTGCTTCAGGCCGTGTTCGGCCAGCAGGTCGACGACCGCCTGGCCTTCGCCGACGGTGCGCACGAACGGGACCATCAACTGCACGTTGGTCAGGCCCATTTCCTCACGCACGCGCTTCATCGCGCGGCATTCCATTTCGAAGCAGTCGCGGAAGGACTGGGCGACGTAACGCGAGGCACCGCGGAAGCCGAGCATCGGGTTTTCTTCTTCCGGCTCGTACAGGTCGCCGCCGAGCAGCTTGCGGTATTCGTTGGACTTGAAGTCGGACAGGCGGACGATCACCGGGTTCGGCCAGAAGGCGGCGGCGATGGTGGATACGCCTTCGACCAGCTTCTCGACGAAGAAGTCCTTCGGGCTGGCATAGCCGCGGGCGCGGCGCTTGATTTCTTCGCGCTTCGAGGATGGCAGGCGCTCGACGTCGAGAATGGCCTTCGGATGGATGCCGATGACGTTGTTGATGATGAACTCGACGCGGGCCAGACCGACGCCGGCGTTCGGCAACTGGGCGAATTCGAACGCCAGTTCCGGATTGCCGACGTTCATCATGACCTTGACCGGGACGTCCGGCATGGCCGAGATGTCGCGGGTGGTGATTTCGAAGTCGAGGCTACCGCGATAGACGTGGCCGGTGTCGCCCTCAGTGCAGGAAACCGTGACGATGTCGCCTTCGTTCAGCGTCTCGGTCGCGTCGCCGCAGCCGACGATGGCCGGGATGCCCAGTTCGCGGGCGATGATCGCGGCGTGGCAGGTACGGCCGCCACGGTTGGTGACGATGGCGGAAGCGCGCTTCATCACCGGTTCCCAGTTCGGGTCGGTCATGTCGGCGACGAGCACGTCACCCGGCTTGACCTGATCCATTTCCTTCGGGTCCTTGACGATACGCACCGGGCCGACGCCGATTTTCTGGCCGATGGCGCGGCCGGAGGCGAGCACCTTGGAGAAGGACTTCAGCTTGAATTTTTCCTGCTTGCCGGCAGAAGCCTGCGACTGCACGGTTTCCGGGCGGGCCTGGAGGATGTACAGCTTGCCGTCAACGCCGTCCTTGCCCCACTCGATGTCCATCGGACGACCGTAGTGCTTTTCGATAATCATCGCGTAGCGGGCCAGTTCCATGACTTCTTCGTCATTGATCGAGAACTGGTGACGCAGGCTTTCCTCGACTTCTTCGGTGATCGTCGACTTGCCGGCGACTTTTTCGGCAGCGAAGGTCATCTTGATCATCTTCGAGCCCAGATTGCGGCGGATCACGGCCTTCTTGCCTTGCTCCAGCATCGGCTTGTGTACGTAGAACTCGTCCGGATTGACCGCGCCCTGCACCACCGTTTCGCCCAGGCCGTAGCTGGAGGTGACGAAGACGGCGTCACGGAAGCCGGATTCGGTGTCGAGCGTGAACATCACGCCGGCAGCGCCCTTGTCGGAGCGGACCATGCGCTGGATGCCAGCGGACAGCGCGACGTCGGCGTGGATAAAGCCCTTGTGCACACGGTAGGAAATGGCGCGGTCGTTGTACAGCGACGCGAACACTTCCTTGATCGCGTGCATGATGTTTTCCAGGCCGACGATGTTCAGGAAAGTTTCCTGCTGGCCAGCAAAGGACGCATCCGGCAGATCCTCGGCGGTGGCGGAAGAGCGCACGGCGAAGGACATGTCGGCGGTGGAATCGGCGACCAGGCGCTGATACTGCTCGGTGACGGCGATGGTCAGGTCCATCGGGAACGGCGTGTCGATGATCCACTGGCGAATCTCGGCGCCGGCCTTGACCAGCGCGTTGACATCTTCGACATCGAGCGCATCGAGCACGGCGTTGATCTTGGCATCCAGGCCCGATTGCGCCAGGAAGACGCGGTAGGCATGCGCCGTCGTGGCGAAGCCGCCCGGCACGCGCACACCGGTATCGGCGAGCTGGCTGATCATTTCGCCGAGCGACGAATTCTTGCCGCCAACCTGGTCGACGTCGTTCATGCGCAATTTTTCGAAGGGGATTACCAGGGCTTCCATTGCATTGTCCTTTCGGGGGTGGAATTTGAAAAAATCAGGAGGTTGAGAAATCAGTATTCAGGCGGCGCTCGGCCGTCTCGCGGCGGGCGACGGAACGCAGCGTCTGGGCCAGCGTTTCGCGCACGAAGTCGATATGGGTTTCAGCCGCGACACGCGCAGCCTGCGGCTTCTTGTCGACAATCGCGGTATAGATCGCGGCATGCTGGCTGATCAGCAACTTGCCGGCAGCTGGCACGCTCTTCAATTCACCGAGATTGAGGCGGATGTTGTCGTGCATCAGGCGCAGCAAGGCGCCCGCCAGATGGCCAGTCAGTACATTGTGCGCAGCGTCGCCGATGGCTTGGTGAAAGGCGATGTCGGCAGCCGAACGTTTTTCCGTGTCGTCCACCTGAAAAGAGTCCTGCAGTGCCTGGAAGGCCTGCTCGAGACGCAGCAAATCCGCATCGGTAGCGCGCTCGGCGGCCCATTCGGCGGCCTGGCCTTCCAGCATGCGGCGGAATTCGAGGATGTCGTCACGCAGATTCGGGTAAGACCCCATCATCTCCTGCCAAGGGTCGAAGAAACTCGCTTCGAGTACGGCAGTGACATAGGTACCGCCACCTTGCCGGCTCTGCACCATACCCTTCGAAGCCAGCTTCTGGATCGCTTCGCGCAGGCTCGGACGGGACACGCCAAACTCCAGCGCCAGCTCGCGCTCGGGCGGCAAGCGATCACCCGGCTTCAAAGAGCCTTCGAGAATGCGCCGCTCCAGCGTCGAAGCGACAGCATCTGAAATACGCGGAACCTGAACCTTGCTTGGCATTGGTATGACCACATTGATTGGTAAGACCAACACATTCTAAACAGCAAAATTGGAAAGTGCAAGCATCAGAATCTTCACTTATCATTGACCAAGTCGCGGTTTTCACGTAAATTTTCACCCCACGAATTATTGGTCTTACCAATGATCCATAAACAAATCCAGACCGGAGACAAGATGACCCAAAGCAAAACTCTGCCGCCTCGTCCGGCCGACGTTTACTTTTTCGCCACCTGCGTGATCGACCAGTTTTATCCCGGTGCCGGCATGGATGCCATCACCCTGCTCGAACGCCAGGGCATCCGCGTGCACTTCCCGGAAGAACAGACCTGCTGCGGTCAACCGGCCTATACCAGCGGTTTTCCCGACGAGGCACGCAAGGTCGCTGCGCACCAGTTGACGCTGTTTCCGCAAGACTGGCCGGTGGTCGTCCCGTCCGGCTCCTGCGCCGGCATGATGAAGCACCACTACCCGATGCTGTTCGCCGCCGACCCGGTACGCAAGGCGCAGGCGGAAAAGCTGTCGGTACGGGTTTACGAACTGACGCAGTTCCTCGTCGACGTACTGAATTTCAAGCCGGAAGACTGCGGCAGCGACTGCACCGTCGTGCTCCACACCTCCTGCTCGGCCCGCCGCGAAATGGGCGTGCATCTGACTGGACGCCAACTGATTGGTGACCTGAAAAACGTTAACCTGGCGCAGCAGGATCACGAATCCGAATGCTGCGGTTTTGGCGGCACCTTCTCGATCAAGCAGCCAGAAATTTCCGGCGCGATGGTCGAAGACAAGGTCAAGGCCTTGAAGGCAACCGGCGCCGAGCGCGTCGTCAGCGCCGACTGCGGCTGCCTGATGAACATCCTCGGCCACGCCGCCTGGAAGGACGCGCAGGAAGGCCGGACGACACCGAGCCTGCCCGGCGAACACATCGCCAGTTTTTTACTGCGGAGGACAAGCAAATGAGCGCCCGCGATCGCATTCTCGGCAATTTGCGCAAAAACCAGCCGTCGACCGCAAAATCACTGCCCGACGTCGCCAGTTGGTTCGCCGGCCATCGCCCCGTTGAATCCGGCGCCGAAAAGGTCGCCCGTTTCCGCCATTTCATTGAACTCGCGCATGCCGAAGTTCACGCGGTAACCGCCGATAACTGGCTGGACACGCTGCACGCCGCGCTGAAGACCCGTGGCATCGACCGTTTGCTGGTCGCCGAAGGTACGCCGCACGGCGAGGTCGCGCTCGACGAACTGCCGCCGCGCGGCGTCGAGTGCAGCGTCTACGACATGGCCATCGAAGCCTGGAAGAGCGAGATGTTCAACGCCACGCCGGCCAGCCTGACCGCCGCCCGTGCCGCCATTGCCGAAACCGGCACGCTGATCCTGTGGCCGGATGCACTGGAACCCCGCCTGATGTCGCTGGTACCGCCGGTGCATGTCGTGCTGCTCGACGCAACGAAGATCTACAACACCTTCTACGAGGCGATGACCGCCGAAGGCTGGCAGGATGGCCTGCCGACCAACTCGCTGCTGATCTCCGGCCCGTCGAAGACCGCCGACATCCAGCAGACGCTGGCCTACGGCGCGCACGGTCCGAAAGAACTGATCGTGCTGTTGCTGGAGGGCGAACAATGAACGCCCAGCCCATCCATTTCAAGCCAAGCGAAGGCTTCCGCGCCCGCTCCAAGGCGGTTGTCGACAATCCCTTCCTGCGCCAGAGCTTCCGTGGCGCGATGGATTTCCTGATGAGCAAGCGCGCCGCGCAATTCCCCGACGACGAGGAACTGCAAAGCCTGCGCTCGCTGGGCGAAGCCATCCGCCAGTACAACCTGGCCAAACTGCCCGAGCTGCTCGAACGCCTTGAAGCCAACCTGACCCGCAACGGTGTCCAGGTGCATTGGGCGGAAACGCCGGACGAAGCCAACGCCATCATCCTCGGCATCTGCCAGCGCCATTCGGCGAAGCTGATGGTCAAGGGCAAGTCGATGGTCAGCGAAGAAATCGAGCTCAACCACGCCGCCGAAGCCGCCGGCATCGGCGCGCTGGAGTCCGACATGGGCGAGTACATCGTCCAGCTGGCCAATGAGAAGCCGTCGCACATCATCATGCCGGCGATCCACAAGACCAAGGAGGAAATCGCCCGCCTGTTCGCCGACAAGGTGCTGGGCGTCGATTACACCGACAACGTCGACGCGCTGATCCAGATCGGCCGCAACGTGCTGCGGCAGAAATTCCTCGAAGCCGACATCGGCCTCTCCGGCGTCAATTTCGCCGTCGCCGAAACCGGCACGCTGTGTCTGGTCGAAAACGAAGGCAACGGCCGCATGTGCACGACGGCGCCGCCGATCCACATTGCCATCACCGGCATCGAGAAGATCGTCGAAAAGCTCGAACACGTGCCGCCCCTGCTGTCACTGCTGACCCGCTCGGCCACCGGCCAGAACATCTCGACCTACTTCAACATGATCTCTTCGCCAAGAAAACCCGGCGAGAAGGATGGCCCTGAAGAAGTCCACCTGGTGCTGCTCGACAACGGCCGCAGCCAGGCCTACGCCGACGAACAACTGCGCAAGACCCTGCAATGCATCCGCTGTGGCGCCTGCATGAACCACTGCCCGGTCTACACCCGCATCGGCGGCCACGCCTACGGCACGACCTACCCCGGCCCGATCGGCAAGATCATCTCGCCGCACATGCTGGGACTGGAAGCAACCTCATCCATGGCCACCGCCTCGTCGCTCTGTGGCGCCTGCGGCGAGGTCTGCCCGGTGAAAATTCCGATTCCGGAACTGCTGATGCGTCTGCGGGAAGAGGCTTTTTCGAAGCCGCATGCTGATCCGGTGATGCGGGGACAGGGCGCGGGTTATAGCCGCTTGATGACTTCGGTTTGGCGGAGCTGGGCGGCGGTTTATCGCTCACCGGCGCTGTACGGGGTGGTGACCTGGCTGGGCAGCCGATTTGGCTGGTTGATGCCGTCGAAGCAAGGGGCGTGGACGAGTGTTCGCGTGCCGTTGAAGCCGGCGCCTAAACGGTTACGGGATATGTTAAGGGAACGGGGGTAATGGTTTCCGAGTTTTACACTTGGGGTTCCGCGCTGCGGCGCGTCTCACTTTCTTTTGCTTCGCCAAAAGAAAGTAAGCAAAGAAAAGGCGACCCCTGGGTCGGCGCCGGGCGTTGCCCGGTCCCTTGCGCTACTCGAAATGCCGGGCTGCTGGCTAAACTCGCCTACGGCTCAAACAACGCCAGCAGACTGCCCCCGGCACTCCTGCGTTGCTCAGCGCCTCTCAAGGGGCCCGGAAAAGCGTTGCGGTGTGATGGCACTGCCTGGGAAGTAAAAACATTCGAGTTTTGCAGCCAAAAAAACAACGGCTTGACCCAAGAGCATAAAGAAAATGCCTGTTTCTGCGGTCGACCGCAGCAAAACATCAAAAACGAATACGACACGATTCCCCGAGAGGTTTTACCGGGCCCCCATGTGCAGCGCCGAGCAACGGAGAAACCGGCGGAAAAAGGGCGAGCACTGTTTGAGGCCCGCAGGGCCGAGTTGCGCAGCCCCCGCCGGTTTCGAGTAGCGCAGGGAAGTCGGCGCAGCCGACCGCGTAACCTGGGGTCGCCTTTTCTTTGGCTACTTTCTTTTGGCGAAGCAAAAGAAAGTACGCCCGCCCTAAAGGCGGAACCCCAAGCCAATTCCAGCACCCCAAAATAACAACCCGAGACACCAAGCCAAAACCATGAGCCAACTCATCCACCACCTCCGCCAACACCTCCCCGAAAACCAGGTCATCACCGATGAACTGCGCCTCCTCGCCTACGGCACCGACGCCAGCTTCTACCGCCTGATACCGGAGGTCATCACCATCATCGAAACGGAAAATGACCTGAAAACGGTGTTGACCGCAGCACGGCAGAACCAGCGTCCGGTCACCTTCCGTGCTGCGGGCACCAGCCTGTCCGGGCAGGCGATCAGTGATGGGGTGCTGGCGCTGATCGGTGAAGGTTTCGCCACTTGCGAGATCAGTGCCGATGCCAGCAAGGTCACGGTTGGGCCGGGGATGGTGGGGGGTGAGGTGAATCGGCGGCTGGCGCCGCATGGGCGCAAGATCGGTCCTGATCCGGCGTCGATCGGCGCGGCCAGGATCGGTGGCATTGCCGCCAACAACGCGTCCGGCATGTGCTGCGGCACGGCGCAGAACAGCTACCGGACGCTGGCCGGCATGCGTGTGATGCTGGCCGACGGTACCGTGCTCGACACTGAAGATGCGCGCAGCCGCGACGCCTTCTCGCTGTCGCACGCGGTACTGCTCGGCGAACTGGAGCGGCTGGGTCGCGATACCCGCGACAACTCGCGGCTGGCCGAACGCATCCGGCACAAGTTCAAGATCAAGAACACCACCGGCTACAGCCTGAATGCGCTGGTCGATTACGAGGATCCGTTCGACATCCTCGCCCACCTGATGATCGGTTCCGAAGGCACGCTCGGTTTCATTTCCCGGATCACTTACCAGACCGTCGTCGAAGACCCGTGCAAGGCGTCGGCGCTGGTTTTCTTCCCGGACATCCGTACCGCCTGCGAAGCGGTGATCCGGCTGAAGCCGCAGCCGGTGGCAGCGGTCGAGCTGCTCGACCGCCCTGCCCTGCACTCGGTCGAGAACAAACCGGGGCTGCCGGCGATCATGCGTGCGCTGGGCGAGGACGCGGCGGCGCTGCTGATCGAGGTCCGCGCCGCCAGCGCCGACCTGCTGCAGGAAAAGATTGCAGCCGTCCACGGCGCCATGGACGGCATTGCCACGGTCGAGCCGATGGCTTTCTCGACCGATCCGGCGACCTGCGACATGTACTGGAAAGTGCGTAAGGGCACCTTCCCGTCGGTTGGCGCGATGCGCCGCACCGGCACGACGGTGCTGATCGAGGACGTCGCCTTCCCGATCGAGTCGCTGGCTGACGCCACGCTCGACCTGCAGGCGCTGCTGCGCCATCACGGCTATCACGAGGCGATCATTTTCGGCCACGCGCTGGAGGGCAACCTGCACTTCGTGTTCACCCAGGATTTCGGCGATCCGGCCGAGGTCGACCGCTACGCCCGCTTCATGGACGACGTCTGCCAGCTGGTGGTCGGCAAGTACGACGGCTCGCTGAAGGCCGAGCACGGCACCGGGCGCAACATGGCGCCGTTCGTCGAAATGGAATGGGGCAAGGATGCCACCGACCTGATGCGCCGGATCAAGGCCTTGTTCGATCCGGAAAACCTGCTCAACCCGGGCGTCATCATCAATGACGATCCGCAGGCCCACCTCGCCAACCTGAAGCCGATGCCGGCTGCCGAGGACATCGTCGACCGCTGCATCGAATGCGGCTTCTGCGAACCGCTCTGCCCATCGCACCGGCTGACGCTCAGCCCGCGCCAGCGCATCGTCAGCGTGCGTGAATTGTCGCGCCGTGCTGCCGCTGGTGAGCCGGCCGGCAGCATCGGCGAAGATTACGCCTACATGGGCCTCGACACCTGCGCCGGTTGCGGCCTGTGCTCGACGGCCTGCCCGGTCGGCATCGATACCGGCGACCTGACCCGCCGCCTGCGCGGCCGCAAGATGGGCGACACCGCCCGCACGGTCAACGCCTGGACGGGCGAACATTTCGGCGCGCTCGCCAGCGCCTCGCGCCTCGGCCTGAAAGTCGGCCATGCCGTTTCCGGCGTGCTTGGCGACAACTTCCTGGCCCGCGTTTCCGGCGGCGCCTGGAAGAAGGACATGCCGCACGCCGGCAAGGTACCGGTCGCCCGCATGACGCAGGGCGACCCGGTGGTCTATTTCCCGACCTGCGGCGGCCGCATCTTCGGACCGGCCGACACTGGCGAGAAGCAGCTCGGCGAGGTCATCATCGCGTTGCTCGAACGCGCCGGCTACCGCGCCATCCTGCCCGCGGGCTTCGACAGCCTGTGCTGCGGCCAGATGCTGGCGAGCAAGGGGATGACCGAGGAAGCCGAAGGCATGTCGAACCGTCTCGAAGCCGCCCTGATGCAAGCCTCGGAGAACGGCAAGTACCCGGTGATCATGGATGCCAGCACCTGCTCGGTGCGCATGCAGCAACATCTGGCCGGACGCCTCAAGCTCTACGATTTCCACGAGTTCGCCGTCGATGCACTGCTACCGCGCCTGATGCTGACCAAACAGCCCGGCCCGGTGGCCTTGCACATCAATTGTTCGGTACGCAAAACCGGTTCGGATGCCAAGTTGCGTACCCTGCTCCAGGCTTGTGCCGAAGAAATCATCGAGCCGGCCGGCGTGACCTGCTGCGGCTTTGCTGGCGACCGAGGCTTCGTCGTACCGGAACTCAACCGGCATGCACTGCGCAAGATCCACGCCGAACTGCCGGCCAATTGCGGCTGTGGCGTATCAACCAACCGCACCTGCGAAATCGGCCTGACCGCAGAAACCCGCATCAACTACCAATCCATCGCCTATTTGCTCGAAAAATGCAGTCGACCGCAACAAAACTGTTGACGTTTGCCTGACTGCAAAATCCTGAGCAAATTGCTAAAGTAAGCCCCATCAACACATCCAGGAAAAACCATCATGTACAAAAAGATATTGGTTGCCATCGACGACAGCGACACCTCGCGTTGCGCCCTCACCGAAGCCCTGCATCTGGCGCGCAGCAGCAACGCCAAGCTCTACATCACGCACGTTGCCGACGAAACGCTGATGGGCATGCACGGCCGTACCTTCTCGACCTCGCTGAACATCGACAACGCCCTGCAAGCCATCGCCGATGCCGGCCAGAAGCTACTCGACGCAGCGCTCAAGGAAGCCACCGGCATCGAAGCGGAAACCTTGCTGCTCGAAGCACGCAATCGGCGCGTCTCGGAAGTACTGGCCGACAAGGCCAAGGAAGTCGGTGCCGACCTCATCGTGATCGGTCGCCACGGCCAGCGCGGCATCGCCACGCTGATCCTCGGTTCGGTGGCCGAACAACTGGCCAGAATCGCCGAGGCCTCCGTACTCCTCGTCAGAAAGCACTAAATGCACCGCGAAGCACACGACGCCAACAAGGATGAACCCCTGCGCAACGACATCCGGCTGCTCGGCCGACTGCTCGGCGATACGGTACGCGACCAGGAAGGTGACAGCGTTTTCGATATCGTCGAAAAAGTCCGCCAGACGGCCATCCGCTTTGCCCGCGACGGCGACCCGGCGAGCCGTGACGAACTGGCTGCCCTGCTCGATCCCTTGCCGCGCGATACGACCCAGACGGTCGTCCGCGCCTTCAGCTATTTTCTGCAACTGGCCAACATTGCCGAGGATGAGCACCACATCCGTCGGCGCCGGGCACACGATCTGGCCGGCTCGCCGCCGCGCGAAGGCAGCCTGGTTTTTGCCCTCGATGCGCTGTCGACCGCAAAAGTCTCGCCGGAAGCCATCGCCGACTTCTTCGCCCATGCGCTGGTTGCCCCGGTGCTCACCGCCCACCCGACCGAAGTCCAGCGCCAGAGCCTGATCCGCAATCACCGCGACATCGCGCATCTGCTCGACCAGCGCGAGCGTCTGCAGATGACACCGGAAGAAGAAGCCGAAAACGACTGGGCCTTGTCGAATGCGATCCTGACCCTGTGGCAATCGCGCATGCTGCGCCCGGTACGGCTCAAGGTGGTTGATGAGGTCAAAAACGGGATCAGCTATTTTCAGGAAACTTTTTTCACCGAACTGCCCCGTCTTTACATCCAGGCAACGCAGCAGCTACAGCAACGCTACCCGGAAAAAATCTGGGCGCTGCCGCCCTTCTTCCGCGTCGGCAGCTGGATCGGCGGTGATCGCGACGGCAACCCGTTCGTCACGGCCGACATTCTGCGCGAAGCCTTGCGCCTGCAATCGGCCGCCACGCTGAACCATTATCTCGACGAAATCCACCAACTGGGCGCCGAACTGCCGCTGTCCGACCTGCTGATCGATATCACGCCGGAATTACGCGCGATGGCCGACCAGTCGCCCGACCAGTCGCCCCAGCGGCTCGACGAGCCTTACCGCCGCGCCCTCACCAGCATCTATGCGCGCATCGCCGCGACGGCCCGCCGGCTCGACCACATCGAACCGGTACGCCACGAAATTGCCAGCGGCGAGCCTTACAGCACGCCGGAAGCGCTGCGCGCCGATCTCAAGGTCCTGGCCAACTCGCTGAAACTCAACGGCGGCGCTAAATTGGCCGGCGGCCGTCTGCGCCGTCTGCTGCGTGCAGTGCAGGTGTTCGGCTTCCACCTGGCACCAATCGACCTGCGCCAGAACTCTGAAGTGCACGCCCGCAGCGTCGCCGCGCTACTGGCTGCCGCCGGTCGCTGCCCGGATTACGAGGCACTGGACGAAAATGCCCGGATCAGCCTGTTGACCGCAGAATTGGCCACACCACGCCCGTTGTATTCGCCCTGGCTGACCTACGATGAAGAAACGCGAGGCGAATTGGCCATTTTCTTCACGGCCCGCGAATTGCGCGAAAAATACGGCGCCGCCGCGCTGCCCAACTGCATCATCTCGAAAACCGACGGCGTTTCCGACCTGCTCGAACTGGCGCTGCTGCTCAAGGAATCGGGCCTGCTGCGTCCGGGCACGACACCACAACTCGACGTCAACATCATCCCGTTGTTCGAAACCATCGAGGACTTGCAGAAGAGCGCGGCAACGATGGCCGGTGTTTTCGCCTTGCCGGTCTATCGTCAGCTTATCGCTGGCCGTGGCGACGAGCACGAAGTCATGCTCGGCTATTCCGATTCCAACAAGGATGGCGGTTTCCTGACCTCGGGCTGGGAATTGTACAAGGCCGAAATCGAGCTGACCGACGTGTTCCGCGCACACGGCGTTCGCCTGCGCCTGTTCCACGGTCGTGGCGGATCGGTTGGTCGCGGTGGCGGCCCGTCCTATCACGCCATCCTGGCCCAGCCGGCCGGCGCCGTTTCCGGCCAGATCCGGCTGACCGAACAGGGCGAAGTCATCTCGACCAAGTACGGCAACCCGGACAACGGCCGGCGCAATCTCGAAGTGCTGCTCGCCGCAACACTGGAAGCCAGCCTGACCGATCACGAAAACCAGGTCGAGCCGGCTGAGCAGTTCCATTCGGCGATGGACGAATTGTCGGCGCGCGCCTTCAATGCCTATCGTGGGCTGGTTTATGAAACGCCCGGCTTTACCACCTATTTCCGCCAGTCGACCGTGGTTTCCGAAATCGCCCTGCTGAACATCGGCAGCCGGCCGGCGTCGCGCAAGGCATCGGAGCGCATCGAAGACCTGCGCGCCATTCCCTGGGTATTTTCCTGGGCGCAATGTCGCCTGATGCTGCCCGGCTGGTACGGCTTCGGTACTGCGGTCGACGGCTATCTGACGGCAAATCCGGCAGGTTTGGCAACCTTGCGGCGCATGCTCAAATCATGGCCATTTTTCAAAAGCCTGCTGTCGAACATGGATATGGTGCTGGCCAAGACCGACCTCGCCATCGCCTCGCGCTATGCCGAACTGGTCGTCGATGTCGAGCTGCGTGAACGTATTTTCACGCGCATCGTCGGTGAATGGGAACTGACCCGAAAGCACCTGCTCGATATCCTGCAGCAGGATGATTTCCTCGGCGACAATCCGATGCTCAAGCGTTCACTGCAACTGCGCGCGCCCTACATGGACCCGCTCAATCACCTGCAGGTCGAATTGCTCAAGCGCCACCGGGCGGGCGATACCGATGAACGCGTCGCTCGCGGCATTCATCTTTCGATCAACGGCATCGCCTCCGGCCTGCGCAACAGCGGTTAGAATCCGGCCATGGCAAATCCCATCAAACGCACCGTATTCTTCATTTCAGACGGTACCGGCCTGACCGCCGAAGCCCTCGGCCACAGCCTGCTGACCCAGTTCGAGAACGTGGTTTTTTCGCAGATCCGCATCCCCTTTCTCGACAGCATCGAAAAAGCCCAGGAAGCGGTCCACCGGATCAATGCCCAAGGTGAATCCGACGGTATGCGGCCGATTGTCTTCACCACGCTGATCGACACAGAAATTTCCGGCATCGTGCATCAGGCCGATGCCTTCTGCATGTCGTATTTCGAGACGTTCCTGGCACCGCTGGAAATCGAACTGGGACTGAAATCCAGCCATACCGTCGGCCGTTCGCACGGTACGGCCGACAGTTCGGATTACAAGAAACGCATCGAGTCGATCAACTACACGCTGGCCCACGACGACGGCATCACCGACCGCGGGCTGGAAGAAGCCGACGTGATCCTGGTCGCCGTCTCGCGCTGTGGCAAGACGCCGACCTCGCTCTATCTGGCCATGCAGTTCGGCCTGAAGGCCGCCAATTTTCCGCTGATCCCGGAAGACTTTGATCGCGGTCGACTGCCTGGCACGCTGGAAAAGCATCGAGCCAAGCTCTTTGGCCTGACCATACAGCCGGAGCGCCTGCACCAGATCCGCGAAGAACGTCGCGCCGACAGCAAGTACGCGTCCTTGGCCAATTGTCGCTACGAAATTGCCGAAGCAGAAAAGATGATGCGCCGCGAAGGCATCCGCTGGCTGGATTCGTCGACCAAGTCGATTGAGGAAATCTCGACCACCATCCTGCAGGAACTGAATTTGCGCTGAGTTTTCACCAAACCTGCGCAGATCCGCTGGCAGAGGGCCACTGGCTCTCTGCCACGGCGTAACGAAGATTCAAGCCAAACGCCGCCGTACCGCCTCGAACAGGCAAACGGCGGCGGCAGCGCCGACATTGAGCGACTCGACAGCACCCGGCATCGGGATGTGAACCTTGAGTCCGGCAGCGGCAATGATTTCATCACGCACGCCCAAACCCTCCGCCCCGAAAACCCAGGCCAGCGGACCTTGCCAGTGCGCGGTGTAAAGCGACTGTGCGCCATCCAGACAAGTCACGGCGGTCGTGCCACGATATTCGGCCATGAAAGCCGGAAAATCGGCGTCCTCGAAAATCTCCAGGACGAAATGGGCGCCCTGCCCGGCGCGCAGGACTTTCGGCGACCAAGCCGCCGCACAGCCCGGCGCCAGGAGAACCTGTTTTACCCCGGCAGCAGCAGCCGTGCGCAGCAAGGTGCCGACATTTCCCGGGTCCTGTACGCCATCAAGCAAAACAGCGTCGCTATCGAGGTCGACCGCAACATTCGGGCACGGCATGGTCACGACAGCGAGCAGACCCGTCGGCGTTTCCACCAAGCCCAGTTCGCGCATCAGCGCATCACTCAACAGCGTGCAGTCCCGGTCACCCAGATAGCCGGCAACCTCACCATGGTGCAGGGCCGACTCGGCCACGATCAATTGTTCAACCAGCCCGCGCTGCGCTTCCCAGGCTTCGACCAGATGCACGCCATCGAGCAGCGTCTGGCCGAGCTTGCGCCGTTCGCGCCCCGATTCGGCCAGCCGTTTCAACTGCTTGAAAAACGGATTGTCCCGCGACTGGATCAGTTTCATAGCAAGGACAACTGCCTGGCCACCGGCCCGAAACTGCGCCGATGCACGGGCGATGCACCATGTTCAGCCAAGGCCGCACAATGCGCGGCAGTCGGGTAGCCCATGTGGCGGTCAAAACCGTATTGTGGATATTGCGCGTGCAGCACCAGCATGCCGGCATCACGGACTGTCTTGGCCAGAATCGAGGCGGCGGCAATCGAGGCGATCTTGCCATCCCCTTGCACCACGGCTTCGGCCGGCACGGCAAGCTTGGGACAACGATTGCCGTCGACTAGGACGCTGGTCGGCGCGACAGGTAACGCAGCCACCGCACGCTGCATGGCCAGCAGCGTGGCCTGCAGGATGTTCAACTGGTCGATTTCCTCGACACTGGCTTCGGCAACCGCCCAAGCCAGCGCTTTGGCGCGGATTTCGATGGCCAATGCCGCCCGTTTTTTTTCCGACAGCTTCTTCGAGTCATTCAAGCCATCGATCGGCTGCGCCGGGTCGAGAATGACCGCTGCCGCAACCACGGGTCCGGCCAATGGCCCGCGACCGGCCTCGTCGATGCCGCAGACCAGGCCTTCAGGAACGATCAGCGCAGGCATCGAATGACGGCTTGGGCAGCTTTCTCGGCGGTGTTCTGCCTGAGTTGCAGGTGCAAGTCGGTGAATGCTTCTTCTATTTCCCGAGCCGCGTCCTTGTCTTCGTAAAGTTTGACCAGCGCAGCCGCCAGATTGTCCGGCGTCGCCTCATCTTGCAGGATTTCCGGCACGACGAATCGCCCGCACAAGACGTTGGGCAAACCCACATAGGGCAGATACGCCATACGCTTCATCAACCAGTACGAAAACTTGGCGATCTTGTAGGTAATGACCATCGGCCGCTTGATCAGCGCCGCTTCCAGCGTCGCCGTGCCACTGGCCACCAGACTTACGTCGGATGCACCGACGGCATCCTGGGCATGACCGAAGAGCAGGCGGATTGGAATATCGGCAGCATGTTGGCGATAAATTGCTGCCTCAAATTGCAAACGGGTTTCTCGGGTTGCCAGTGGGACGACAAAAACTGCATTCGGCAGGAAACGCTCGCGAATGATTTTTGCCGTTTGCACGAAGGTATCGGCCATGGCTTGCAGTTCGCCACGCCGACTGCCCGGCAACAACGCAAACGTCGGGTAATCGCGCGGCAGGGCAAGCTTTTCGCGCACTTCCTGCCGGCTGGTTTCGAGCGGAATCATATCAGCCAGCGGATGCCCAACATAGGTGACCGGAATGCGTTCCTTCTCGTAAAGCGGTGGTTCCATCGGAAACAGCGCCAACACCCGGTTGACCGCACGCGCGATTTTCTTGATCCGCCCGCCGCGCCAGGCCCAGATCGATGGGCTGACATAGTGAACGGTCGGAATCCCGGCCGATTTCAGACTGCTCTCCAGACCGAGATTGAAATCCGGCGCATCGATCCCGATGAAAATATCCGGTCGCTCGTTGAGCAAGCGCTTTTTCAACTGACGGCGAATTCCGGAAATTTCCCGATAATGCTTGAGCGCTTCCCAATAGCCCATGACCGAAAGCTTGCTCATCGGCCACCAGCTCTCCAGCCCCTGACCCTGCATTCGGGGACCGCCGATACCGAAAAAAACGGCGTCAGGAAGCTGCTTTTTCAATGCAGCAATCAGGTGAGCACCCAGCAAATCCCCGGAGGCCTCGCCCGCCACCATGGCAATACGGACGACCTTGCTCATATCAGCGGATGATGCCCCGTTTGGAAACTTCCAGGAAATCGACAAAGCGCTGAACATCCGGCTGGGTCTTGGCATCTTCCGCCAGCTTGACTTTCGCTTCTTCAAGCAAGAGACCGGATTTGTACAGGGTGCGATAGGCGCGCTTGAGCGAAGTGATCGACTCGGCATTGAAACCCCGCCGCTTCAACCCTTCGACATTGATGCCATAAGGCTGCGCCGTATTGCCCGCCGCCATCAGATAAGGCGGAACATCCTGCAAAATGACCGTACTGACCGCTGTCATGACATGCGCGCCAATGCGGCAAAACTGATGCACACCGGTAAAACCGCCAAGAATTGCCCAATCCTCGACCACCACATGACCAGCCAGCTGGGAGTTGTTGGCAAAGGTGCATTTATTGCCCACATGGCAATCGTGAGCGATATGCACGTAAGCCATGATCCAGTTATCGTCGCCGATGCGTGTGACGCCACCATCCTGTACCGTACCGAGATTGAAGGTACAGAACTCACGGATCGTATTGCGATCACCGATTTCCAGGCGGGTCGGCTCACCGGCGTATTTCTTGTCCTGCGGCACTTCGCCGAGGGAACAGAACTGGAAAATACGATTATCGCGGCCAATCCGCGTATGGCCGTTAATCACCACATGCGGACCAATAATCGTGTGGTCGCCGATTTCGACATGTGGTCCGATGATCGAATAGGCGCCGATTTCGACATTGGCGCCTATCCTGGCGCCGGGATCGACGATGGCTGTGGGATGAATCATCTTACAGATCCCGTTTGGCACACATCAATTTGGCCGAGGCCGCCAACTGGCCGTCAACCCGCGCTTCAGCCTTGTATTTCCAGATGCCACGCATCTGGCGTTCGATTTCAACGTGCAGATGCAACTGGTCGCCCGGCATGACCGGACGCTTGAAACGGGCTTCATCGATGCCGGCGAAATAGAACACGGTATCCGGCGACGGCTTTTCTTCCATCGTCTTGAACGACAGGATGCCTGCCGCCTGGGCCAGCGCTTCCATGATCAGGACGCCCGGCATGACCGGATGATGCGGAAAATGACCGACGAAAAAAGGCTCGTTGATCGTTACGTTCTTGTAGGCATGAATGGATTTGCCCGGCTCGATTTCGAGCACACGGTCAACCAGCAGGAAAGGATAGCGGTGCGGCAAATGCTCCAGAATCTCATGAATATCCATTTAATCAATCCCTTGTATTATTTTCTTTAAGTTGCTTTTCTAATTCCGCAACGCGGTCAGCCAATTTTGACAGACGACGAATGTGCGCTGCGTTGCGCACCCAGTCATCGTGGCTATCGAGCGGGAAAACCCCCGTATAACGTCCCGCTTCGGTAATACTTTTCATCACCAGCGAACCGGCCGAAATCGTCGTGCCCGCTGCCAGCGACAGGTGGCCGGTAATCATCCCTGCCCCACCAACGACGCAATGCTCGCCCAGCGTCACACTGCCGGCTACACCTGTACAACCGGCCAGCACGCTATAAGGACCGATATTGCAGTTGTGCGCCACCTGCACCAGGTTATCGATCTTGCAGCCTTCGCCAATTACAGTATCTTCCAGTGCACCGCGGTCGACCGTCGTATTTGCCCCAATTTCCACATCATCGCCGATCCGCACAATCCCGATTTGTGGAATCTTGATCCAGGCCTTTCCCTCGGGCGCAAAACCAAAGCCATCCGCACCGATGACCGTACCGGAATGAATGATGACGCGCTGGCCCAAAATACACCCGTGATAAACGGTGACATTCGGATAGAGGATCGTCCCGTCACCGATCGATACGTCATCGCCAATGACACAACCGGCATGAATGACCACATCTTCACCGAGGTGAACATTGCGTCCGATACAAACATGCGGCCCGATCGCAGCACTTTCGGGGACGGCCGAATCAAGCGCGGCTGAAACATGCACGCCGGAAAACCCGACCCGAAGGGGATTAAGCAAGGTCGCAACACGCGCGTAGTAAGCGTAAGGATTGGTGCAGACGATGCGCCCGCCAGCAAAGGAATCGGCAGCATCGGGGGCCAGAATCACGGCCGTCGCCCGGGTTGTCTGCAACTGGCTGCGATACTTCCGGTTTGCCAGAAAAGAGATATCACCCTCACCGGCAGATGCCAGCGTGGCTACCCGGGAAATACGGATTTCGCCATCCCCAAGTACATCGCCGCCCAAACGGGCGGCGATCTCGGAGAGCGTAAATGAGAGCGCTTCCGAACCAGGCATCACTTAGCGTCGGACAGGGCCTTGATCACGCGTTCCGTAATGTCAAGACGCGGGCTGACCCAAACGACATCCTGCAGGATCAGGTCATATTTTTCGGATTCGGCAATCTGCTTGATCGCACGATTTGCCTTTTCAATCACTGCGGCATTTTCTTCATTCTGGCGCAGATTGAGATCTTCACGGAATTCGCGCTGCCGGCGCTGGAATTCACGCGACAGATCGCCAAACTCCTTTTCCCGGGTACGGCGTTCGGATTCGGACATGGTCACGGAATTCTTTTCCAGCCCCTCTTGCAAGCCTTGCAGTTGCTTGGCCATGCGCTGCAATTCCTGATCGCGCCGGGAGAATTCGCTTTCCAGCTTTTTCGCTGCCTTCTGAGCGGCAGGCGCATCACGGAAAATACGCTGGGTATCGACGTAACCGACCTTCAACTCAGCCGCAGTAACGCCAGTAATGCAAAGCGCCGACAGCAACGAGGCGAAAACGAGTGTTTTAGCTTTCAACATGAGACTCCTGAATCAAAAAGTAGTACCCAACTGGAACTGGAAAGTTTCGGCTTCATCCCGATCCTTTTTGTTCAATGCTGAGCCAAGGCTGAATTTTAACGGGCCAACCGGTGAAATCCACGCGGCAGTCAGACCGGCAGAATAACGGAGTTCACCAAGATCAAGCTTGTCACCACGTGCATAAACCTGTCCTGCATCGAAGAATACGCCAAGTCGTGCCGCGTTTTCAAACCCTGGCAAATTCCACAGAAGCTCGGCATTGCCAATGATTTTCCGGTTACCGCCCAGACGATCCTCGCCCTCGAATGTTCCCGCTGTCCCCAGGGAGCTACCTTTATAGCCGCGAACCGAGTTCACACCACCCGCATAATAATTCTTGAAGAACGGCAGTTTTTTGCCGCCCAGACCATTGGCAAAACCGAACTCGCCATTCAACATCAGCGTGAAACGCTTGGACAACGGGAAGAAATGTTGCAACTGGTAATTTGCCCGGTAATAAGTCAGATCAACACCAGGCAAACCAAATTCGACACCGGCACGCTGATAAGTACCAGCGGTCGGGAAGAAGAAACTATTCTTGTTGTCACTGATCCAGTTCAGGGACAAGGGCAGGGAAACGTTGGTCTTGCCAAAATCATTGACGTAATTCTTGTAATACGTCGGACTACTGTCGTAAGTCGTGATGGAAGTTGAATCCACCGCCAGACCCACGGTAAACGACTGATTTTCGCCGATCGGGAAGCCAAACCGCACGCCAGCCCCTGTCGCTTCGGATTTGTAATGCGCAATTTCTGTCGTTTCCGTATCCGTCGTTCGATGATAAATATCGAATCCCTGACTTACGCCATCAGTCGTGAAGTAGGGATTCGTATAGGAAAACGCGTAGGTGCGATTGGACTTTGCCGAATTGACCTGAATGGAAACATTGTTTCCGCTCCCCAGGAAATTATTCTGCGAGATGGAGCCGGAAAGAATCAGCTTGTCGGTACTCGATGTCCCGACCCCCAGCATCAGGTTACCGGTCGGCCGTTCAGTCACATTGACATTGACATCCAGTTGATCCGACGTTCCAGGCACCGGCGGTGTCTCGACCGTAACATCGGTAAAGAAACCAAGACGGTCGACACGCTCCTTGGAGGTCTTCACCTTGTCTGCATCGTACCAGGCACTTTCCATCTGGCGAATTTCCCGACGCACCACTTCATCACGGGTCTTGGTATTGCCAGTCACATTGACCCGGCGCACATAAACACGCTTGCCCGGATCGACAAAAATGGTGAAATCAACTAGACGTTTTTCCCGATTGATTTCCGGGGCAGCATTGACATTGGCAAAGGCATACCCCTCCTTGCCTAGACGATCACTGATCGCCTTGGTCGAATCATTCAACGAAGCACGGGAAAAAACATCGCCAGCACGCACGGTGACAAGCTTCTTCAGTTCCTCCTCCGGAATATTGAAGTCCCCGGCCAACTTGACCGAAGCCACCTTGAAGCGCTCCCCTTCGGTCACATTGACCGTGATGAACACATCCTGCTTATCCGGTGAGATTGATACCTGAGTGGATTCGACATTGAATTCCAGATAACCCTGATCCAGATAGAAGGATTTCAGTTTTTCCAGATCGGCAGTCAGTTTTTGCCGTGAGTACTGATCGTTCTTGGTGTACCAGGTTAACCAACCCGGTGTCGTCAACTCGAACAAGCCCTGGAGATCCTTTTCAGGAAAAGCCTTGGCACCAACGATATTGATCTGTTGAATTTTTGCTGCTTCACCTTCGACAATATTGAAATTGATGCCAACACGATTACGCTCCAGCGGCGTAACGGTGGTGGTTATCTGGGCTGCGTATTTGCCGCGCGACAGATATTGGCGCTTCAATTCCTGTTCAGCCTTGTCAAGCAGCGAACGATCGAAAATGCGTCCGGTGGCGATACCGGTTTCTTTCAGTGCTTTGGTGATCACATCCTTGTCGAACTCTTTGAGTCCAACAAAATTCAGGGTCGAAATCGCCGGGCGCTCCTGAAGCACCACAACCATGACCTGGCCGTCGACATCAATGCGTACATCGCGAAAAAAGCCGGTCGCAAACAGCGCCTTGATGGCTTGTGCGGCCTTCTCGTCATTCAGCGTATCGCCGACCTTGACCGGCAAATAGCTGAAAACGGTACCCGCTTCAGTCCGCTGTATCCCTTCGACGCGAATATCCTTGACGGTAAACGGCTGAAATGCCATTGCGGGCAGGGAAAACAGACCAGCAATCAGTGCAGACAACAGGGATTTTTTCATTATTAGCCGCCGAAAAGGCGAGTCAAGTCGTTAAAAAATGCGAAAGCCATCAAGGTGAACAATACGGCTAGCCCGAACTGCTGACCAATTGCCATAACCCGCTCCGAAAGGGGCTTCCGCCTGATAGCTTCGAGCATATGATACATCAAATGCCCACCGTCCAGCACCGGGATGGGCAGCAGGTTCAGGACACCCAGACTGATGCTGATCAGCGCCATGAATTTGACATAATAATCCAGGCCAAGCCGGGCTGACTGGCCAGCGTAATCAGCAATGGTGACTGGGCCGGAGAGATTTTTCCAGGAGACTTCACCAGTCAACATTTTCCCCAGCATCACCAAGCTGAATACGGATTTATCCCAAGTCTCACGCAAGGCTTTTTGCCCCGCCTCGAAAAACCCATAACTCACATGCGTACGCAATTCGCGCTGCGTTTCCGCCGACTCAGCCACAGCAACACCAATCCGGCCGATCTGCTGACCACGTTCGGAAAACACATCGGGAACGACGTCGACCGCAAAATTCTGCCCATTACGCTGAAGATGCAGCCGCAAACTGCGTCCCCCTGCCTGACGAATGGTAATAACCAGTTCATGCCAGTGAGTGATCGCCTTGTCGTCTATCGCCAAAACCAAATCACCTTGTTGCAAACCGGCGCGTTGTCCCGCCCCGCCCTCGGCCAGTTTGCCAATAACCGCCGGCAAATCCGGGCGATAAAAACGCAACCCAAGACGCTCCAGCGCATCGCCCTCCCAACCCTGCTCACTAGCAGCGGCAAGATAAAGACGCCTGAGAGCAATTTCCCCTTGCGCGTTGATCACCTCAAGAACGGTACTTTCCTGATCGACCGCCTTGTGCAAAACCTGCCAACGCAAATCATTCCAGGTCGCCACCGGCTCACCGTCAATACTGCGCACCTGCTCGCCGCCATGTATTTGCGCGATAGCAGCGGGCGAACTGGCTGTGGGCTGACCCAAAATCGGCAGCAACTCGTTGCTGCCGACCATGAAAACGCCCCAATAGAGCAAAATCGCCAGCAGAAAATTAGCCAACGGTCCAGCCGCGACGATGATGCTGCGCTTACCGACAGTCTGACGATTGAAGGCTCGATGCAATTCTGTCGTATCGACATCGCCCTCTCTTTCATCAAGCATCTTGACGTAGCCACCGAGCGGAAAAATGCTCAGTGCCCATTCGGTACCGTCAGCCCCAAAACGGCGCTGCCAGATGACCTTGCCGAAGCCGACCGAAAAACGCAGCACCTTGACGCCACACCAACGCGCCGCCAGGTAATGCCCCAACTCGTGGACAACAATCAGGGTGCCGAGTGCCAGTCCGAACGCCGCCAGATAAAACGGCAACTCGCTCATGCAAACCGCCCGTCGACGATCATCGACTCTGCCAGGCTACGCGCTTCGGCATCGGCGCCGAGTACATCGGCCAAACTGCCTTCCGGGCGGGCGGGCAGCGCAGAAAGCACCGCCTCGTTGAGCTTGGGAATCCCCAGAAACGGCAAGCGCCGATCAAGAAACGCTGCGACGGCAATTTCATTCGCCGCATTCAAAATGGCTGGCGCCGTTCCGCCTTCATGGAGCACGTCGTAAGCAAGCTGCAGGCAACGGAAACGTTCGAAATCTGGGGGGAAGAAATCGAGACGCCCGACCTTGAACAGGTCCAAGGCCTCAACGCCGGCCGCGATCCGTTCCGGCCAGGCCATCGCATACGCAATGGGTGTCCGCATGTCCGGATTGCCTAGCTGCGCCAATACCGAGCCATCGTTGTATTGCACTGCCGAATGAATGACGCTCTGCGGATGAACGACCACCTGGATCATTTCTGGCGGTGCGTCGAACAACCAGCGCGCTTCAATGACTTCCAGCCCCTTGTTCATCAGGGTGGCTGAATCTACGGAGATTTTTCTACCCATCACCCAGTTTGGGTGGGCACAAGCCTGCTCCGGCGTTACCTGACCGAGATCGCTCAGCGGCGTATTGCGAAATGGGCCGCCCGAGGCCGTCAGCAAAATTTTCTGCACACCGCACGGGACCAAGCCACGGGCAAAATCGGCGGGCAAAGCCTGGAAAATCGCGTTGTGTTCGCTGTCGACCGGCAGCAGCGTTGCACCATGCTCGCGCACCGCGTGCATGAACAATTCGCCGGCCATGACCAGCACTTCCTTGTTCGCCAACATCACCCGCTTGCCGGCACGGGCGGCGGCCAAGGTCGGTTCAAGACCAGCGGCGCCAACGATGGCAGCCATCACCGCGTCCACTTCGGGCAAGGACGACAATTCAATCAGTGCTTCGATCCCATGTCGCACTTCTGTCGCCAAACCGGCGGCACGACAGCGCCGGGAAAGTTCTTCGGCCAATTCGGCATCACGCAGCACGGCGAAAACCGGGCGAAACTCAAGACATTGCTCGAACAGCTTGTCCACTTGGCTGTGCGCGCATAGCGCAAAAACCGAATAACGATCGGGATGCCGACGAATCACATCAAGCGTACTGACGCCGATGGAGCCAGTCGAGCCAAGCACGGTAATATTTTGCTGCTTCATGCGCCGTACACGAAAAGTAACCAGATAGCCGCGACCACCGGCAGCGTCGAGGTCAGGCTGTCAATGCGATCAAGTACCCCGCCATGACCGGGCAGCACATTGCTGCTGTCCTTGATGCCGGCCTTTCGCTTGAGCAGCGACTCGAAAAGGTCGCCAATGATGCTGACGGCGGTCACCAGCAGCAGGACAACAACCCAAAGCGGCAAAGCAACCCGGTCGGCGAGGAAAAAATGACCGATCAACAAGCCATAAATCAGCACGCCAAAGGTCGCACCATAGGCCCCCTCCCAGGTTTTCCCCGGACTGATGCTCGGTGCCAGCTTGCGCTTGCCGAAACGGCGACCGGCAAAATAGGCCGCAATGTCCGCCATCCAGACGACGGCAAATACCGCCAGCAAGACGCCCGGGCCAATTGCCCGCAACTGCACCATGGCCAGCCAGGTCGGCAACAGGACAACGGCGCCGACGAGCAAGCCGGAAACACCGCGCAAGGCCCATTTCCCTTGGAGCCAGAATGGAATCAACAGCAACCAGAATGCGGTCGACAGCCCGTAAAACAGGAAAACCCAGGGCTGGGCAGGCAAAAACTCGGCTGCACCAATGTTTGAACCGATCGCTGCGGGATAACTGAACGACAAGGCTGCACAAATTGCCGCTGTGCTCACGCCAAGCAGCAAGCGCCCAGTCTTTTGCCAACCCAGCAAAGCCCCCCACTCCCAGCCGGCCACACCGATGAATGCAGCAATCAGCAGCGCCCAGTGCGCCTGCGGCAACCAGAAAATACTGGGCAACAGGATCGCCATCAGGGCCAGCGCCGTGATGACGCGCGTTTTAAGCATGGGAATTGTCCGTCAATTGTTCGCTGGTACGTCCAAAACGACGCTCGCGTTGCTGATAGGAAAGAATCGCCTTGTCGAACTCTTCGCCATTGAAATCCGGCCAGAGCGTTGGCGTGAAGAAAAATTCGGTATAGGCCAGTTGCCAGAGCAGAAAATTACTGACCCGCTGTTCGCCGCCGGTGCGAATGAACAGGTCGGGCTCCGGGGCAAAATGCATGGAGAGAAACGGCTCGATATCGCCCTCTTCCCAGGCCGCTGCCTTTTCCGGAAAAGCCTCGGCCATGCGGTTAACCGCCTGCATGATGTCCCAGCGCCCGCCGTAATTGGCCGCAATGGTCAAATCAAGCCGGGTATTACCGGCCGTCCGCTGCTCAGCCTGGCGAATCAGCGCCTGCAAACCGGGATCAAAGCGCGACAGATCGCCGATCACATGCAGGCGGACACCATTACGGTCGAGTTTCTCGACCTCCTGCTCCAGCGCCTTGACGAACAACTGCATCAGCAAGGTTACTTCTTCTTGCGGTCGACGCCAGTTTTCGGAAGAAAAGGCAAACAGGGTCAGATACTGGACGCCACGTTCGAGACAGGAACGCACCATCTCGCGGACCAGTTCGACCCCTTTGACATGCCCTGCCACACGCGGCAGAAAACGTTTTTTTGCCCAGCGCCCGTTGCCGTCCATGATGACAGCAACGTGTTTCGGCACTGCCGCAACCTGCGGAACATCACGCGTCGAACTGGAGAAAAGAGCCATGCAGCCAGAACGGCTCAGATCTGCATCAGCTCGGCCTCTTTGGCGGCGAGCATCTTGTCGACTTCGGCAATGGATTTATCGGTCAGTTTCTGCACATCATCCTGGGCACGACGCTCATCATCCTCCGGAATTTCGCCCTTCTTGAGCGCATCCTTCAAATGCGTATTGGCATCACGGCGCAGATTGCGGATCGCCACCTTGGCAGCCTCGCCTTCGTTCTTGACGACTTTGATCAGATCACGGCGACGTTCTTCGGTCAACGCCGGCATCGGCACGCGAATCAGGTCACCCTGCGAGGCGGGATTCAGACCCAGGTCGGAATCGCGAATCGCTTTCTCGACCTTCTGAACCATGCCTTTTTCCCACGCCTGGACACCCAAGGTGCGCGAATCGACCAACGTGATATTGGCCACCTGATTCACCGGCACCGGCGAACCGTAATAATCCACCATCACATGATCGAGCAAACCGATATGCGCACGTCCAGTACGAATCTTCAGCAGGTCGTTCTTCAACGCCTCCAGCGTTTTCTGCATCTTGTGGTCAGCAGTTTTCTTGAGTTCAGCAATCATCACTTTCTCCCTCAGCAATAAACCAGCGTACCCTCATCTTCACCGCAAACCACGCGCTTCAGCGCGCCGGTCTTGAAGATGGAGAATACGTTGATCGGCAGTTTCTGATCACGGCACAGCGCGAACGCAGTCGCATCCATCACCGCGAGGTTTTGCGAAATCGCATCGTTGAAGCTGATCTTGTCATAACGAGTGGCCGAAGGATCTTTCTTCGGATCAGCCGTGTAAATTCCGTCGACCTTGGTCGCCTTCAGCACGATTTCCGCGCCGATTTCCGAACCGCGCAATGCTGCAGCGGTATCGGTGGTGAAGAAGGGGTTGCCGGTACCGGCACCAAAAATTACCACCTTGCCTTCTTCCAGATAGCGGATCGCCTTGCCGCGAATGTACGGCTCGATTACCTGCTCGATATTCAGGGCCGATTGCACACGGGCATTCAGGCCGGTTTGACGCATTGCGTCGGACAGCGCCATGGCGTTCATCACCGTGGCCAGCATGCCCATGTAATCTGCGGTAGCGCGATCCATCCCGGTGGCCGTACCGGCCATCCCGCGGAAGATGTTGCCACCGCCGATCACGACGCCGATTTCCACACCCAGGTCGGCAACTGCCTTGATTTCCGCGCAGATACCCAGAATGGTCTGCGGATTGATGCCGTAAGCATCACCGCCCATCAGGGCCTCACCGGAAAGTTTCAGCAGGATGCGCTTGTATTTGGGTGTAGTCATCGGCATTCCTTTCAATTACTTCTTGGCAGCAGCAGCGGCAGCCTGGGCAGCAACTTCGGCAGCGAAGTCGTCAACCTTCTTTTCAATGCCTTCGCCAACCATGTACAGCGTGAAGCTGGCCACCGAAGCGCCCTTTTCCTTCAGCAACTGTTCAATCGTCTGCTTGCCGTCAGCGGCCTTGACAAAAACCTGGCCGAGCAACGTAACATCCTTCAGATACTTCTGCACAGTACCTTCGGCGATCTTTTCCAGCATCGCTTCCGGCTTGCCGGCTTCACGGGCTTTCTCGATGGCCACGCGACGCTCGGTGTCGAGCAACTCGGCGGAAACACCGGATGCATCCAGCGACTTCGGCTTGGAAGCAGCAATGTGCATTGCCAGATCCTTGCCCAGTTGCTCATCGCCACCGACCAGATCAACCAGCACGCCAACCTTGGCACCGCCGTGAATGTAGGAAACCAGCTTGCCCTTGCCTTCGCAACGGGCAAAGCGACGAATCGTCATGTTCTCGCCGATCTTGCCGATCAGTGCGGTACGGGTCGATTCAACAGTACCTTCGCCCATCGGCAGCGCCGACAGTGCAGCCACATCAGCCGGGTTATTGGCTGCAACCAGTGCGGCACAACCGTTAACGAGCGCGATGAACTCGTCGTTCTTGGCGACGAAATCGGTTTCGCTATTAACTTCGATGATTGCACCAGTCTTGCCATCGGCCGAAATGCTGACTGCAACGATACCTTCAGCAGCGATCCGGGCAGCAGCCTTGGACGCCTTGTTACCCAGCTTGACGCGAAGAATCTCTTCTGCCTTGGCCATGTCGCCATCGGCTTCGGTCAAGGCCTTCTTGCATTCCATCATCGGCGCGTCGGTCTTGCCGCGCAGCTCTGCCACCATACCTGCGGTAATTGCCGCCATATTCAATCTCCTGAGCTTTGAAAACAGGCGGAGCCTGAGGCTCCGCCGTTACAACCGTATTTTTTCAGCAGCTTTTATTCTGCAGCTTCGTCGACTTCGACGAACTCGTCGTCGCCACCGGCGGCAACAATTTCCTGCAGCGCCATGCTACGGCCTTCGAGGATGGCATCGGCCACGCCGCGGGCGTACAACTGGATGGCGCGGGAAGAGTCATCGTTACCGGGGATAACGTAGGAAACGCCTTCCGGAGAGTGGTTGGTATCGACCACGCCAATGACCGGAATGCCGAGCTTTTCGGCTTCGGTGATGGCGATCTTGTGGTAGCCGACGTCAACGACGAAGATGGCATCCGGCAGACCAGCCATATCCTTGATGCCGCCGATGGACTTCTGCAGCTTTTCCAGTTCGCGACGGAAGGTCAGTGCTTCCTTCTTCGACATGGTTTCCAGATCACCAGCTTCAACAGCCAGTTCCATATCCTTCAGGCGCTTGATCGAGGTGCGGACCGTCTTGAAGTTGGTCAGCATGCCGCCCAGCCAGCGCTGGTCAACACACGGCGAACCGGCACGTGCCGCTTCTTCGCCGATGATTTCACGGGCCTGACGCTTGGTACCAACGAACAGGATATTGCCGCGATTAGCCGACAGCTTCTTCACGAAAGCCATGGCTTCGTTGTATTTGGCCAAGGTCTTTTCGAGGTTGACGATGTGAATCTTGTTGCGTGCACCGAAGATGTACGGAGCCATCTTGGGGGACCAGAAACGGGTCTGGTGACCGAAGTGAACACCAGCCTCCAGCATTTCGCGCATAGTAACGGACATTGCAAAAACTCCTTTAAGGGTTGAACCGCCACCCGCCGCTAACGTCCGTCATTATTTGGTTTTGACGAACACCCTTAATCGGCGAATGTGTGGATTTGACGTCGCGCTTGAGACGCGACGCCGTGATTCGCGATCTGACTGATCGAGAAAAACCCGTCGATTATAGCATCTAAATCAACGGGTCAAAAGACCTGAACACACGCTAATACAAGAGAACAGGACGAATGGGGTTGCGCAAGCTACTTTCCGGCACTGGACACCAGCATGCGCTCGAGATAAGGCTGCCAATCCGGCATCTGCAAGCCAAAATCCGCTTCAAGTTGCCGACAGTCCAGCCGGGAGTTGCCCGGCCGACGGGCCGGCGTTGGATACTCAGCCGTTGTGATGGCACGGATCGCCCCGGACTGCAAACGCAACTCATGCCCGGCAGTTGCGGCGAGATCAACGATGCTGCGGGCAAAATCACACCAACTGACAGCTCTTGACGATGCCAGGTGATACAGCCGATTTTCGCCCTTTTCAAGCCGTTGACCGCAGGACAGCAGCGCCAGCACATTGGCGGTAACATCGGCGATCAAAGCCGCCGGCGTCGGGTTGCCGAATTGATCGGCAACGACCCCGAGATCGTCCTTTGTTCCCGCCAGACGCAAGATGGTCTTGACGAAATTTGCACCGTGCTCGCCAAAAACCCAACTGGTACGAAAAATCAGGGACTTGCCGCCGACGGCGCGGATAGCCGCTTCACCCGCCAGCTTGCTCTGCCCATAAACACTCTGCGGGGCAACCGCATCGGTTTCGACGTACGGGCTGTCTTTCTTGCCGTCGTACACGTAGTCCGTCGAGTAGTGCACCAACAACGCGTCGAGTATCTTCGCCTCTTCGGCCAGAATCCCCGGTGTATCCGTATTGATCCGCGCAGCAAGCTCTGGTTCAGACTCGGCTTTGTCTACCGCGGTATATGCACTTGCATTGACGATGACCGACGGTTGAACCCGGCGTATCAGCGCACGAATCGCTAGCGGATCGCCCAGATCGCATTCGGCGCGACCACAAGCCAGCACCTGACCGATCGGCGCCAGCGCCCGTTGCAACTGCCAGCCAACCTGACCGTCCTTGCCCAGCAACAGTATTGCCATGCCCAACCTCCCTAATGGAAACGTGCGCAGTATGCCATTACCAGCGCACATGGCTTTGCGAAACGCAGGGCATCATTTATCCTAGCCCCTCCCCAACGCACCAAAAAAAATCATGAGCATCACGATCAAGACGCCTGAAGAAATTGAAAAAATGCGCGTCGCCGGGCGCCTTGCGGCCGAAGTTCTCGACTACATTGAACCTTTCGTCAAAGTCGGCGTAACCACGGAAGAACTCGACAAACTCTGCCACGACTACATGGTCGATGTGCAGCAATGCATCCCAGCCCCGCTGAATTACGCCCCGTCCGGCTACGATCCTTATCCAAAATCAATCTGCACCTCGATCAACCAGCAGGTTTGCCATGGCGTGCCCAGTGATCGTGTGCTGAAAAATGGCGATATCGTCAATCTCGATATCACGACAATCAAAGATGGCTACCACGGCGACACCAGCCGGATGTTCATCGTTGGCGAAGGCTCCATCCAGGCCAAACGCCTGTGCGAAATCACCTTCGAATGCATGTGGCTGGGCATCTCGGTGGTCAAGCCCGGTGCCCACCTCGGCGATATCGGCGCGATCATCCAGAAACACGCGGAGAAAAACGGTTATTCGGTGGTCAGAGAATTCTGTGGTCATGGCATCGGCAAGAACTTCCACGAAGACCCGCAAGTGGTGCATTACGGCAAAAGTGGGACAGGCATAAAACTTGAAGCCGGCATGATGTTCACCATCGAACCGATGATCAACGCCGGCAAGGCGGCCATTCGCGAAATGAATGACGGCTGGACCATCGTGACCAAGGACCGCAGCCTGTCCGCCCAGTACGAACACACCCTGCTCGTCACCGAGACCGGTTACGAGATCATGACCCTTTCCGCCGGCTGCCGCCCCAAACCAGACTGGATTGCCTGATGAACGTCGATGTCGCAGCCCTGCGAGCCCAGGTCAAATCACGCCAAAGCATTCTGCAAGCTCGCTATGAGCAGGACAACGATGCCGAAGCTTTACTGCGCCAGCGCTGCACCGATGTCGATGACATCCTGCGTCAGTTATGGTCGGCATTCGACTTCCCTGCCTCGATGGCACTGGCTGCGGTTGGCGGCTACGGCCGCGGTGAACTTTATCCGGCCTCCGATATCGACCTGTTGATCTTGCTGCCGCAAACGGCCAGTGCCACGACAGAGGCAAAGCTGGAGCGGCTGATTGGTCACTTCTGGGATATTGGCCTGGAAATTGGACACAGCGTCAGAACAATTCAGGAATGCCTGAATGAAGCAGCACAGGACATCACGGTACAAACCGCCTTACTCGAAGCGCGCCTGATCACCGGTAGCGACAAACTGTTTGCCACATTCCAGAAACGCCTGCACGGCAACCTCGATCCGCTCGGTTTTTTCCAGGCAAAACGACTCGAACAGCAGGAACGCCACCTGCGCTACAACGAAACCCCCTACAGCCTGGAACCCAACATCAAGGAATCCCCGGGCGGCTTGCGTGATCTGCAGATCATTTTCTGGATCGCCAAGGCGGCCGGCTATGGAACCACCTGGGATGAATTCGGTCGCGAAGGTGTGATATCCCAGGAAGGAGTCGCTTTCGGTAAACATTTTGAAGATTACCTGCGACATCTGCGTATTCGCCTGCACTTTCTTGCCGGGCGCCGCGAAGACCGCCTGCTCTTTGATTACCAGGCCAATCTGGCAGGACGTTACGGCTTCAAGGACAACGACTCGAAACGCGCCTCCGAGCAGGTCATGCAAGCCTATTACCGCAACGCCAAGGGCCTGACACTACTCAATACCATTGTCCTGCAAAATATCGAAGCTGCGCTTGCGCCGGAAACCTTGCAACACCCGCAAAATTTTGACGAGCACTTCCAGATCGTCGGCAACCTGCTCGACATTCGCGACAAAGACCTGTTCGAACGCCAGCCCGGCCTGATTTTCGACCCCTTCCTGATCATGCAGGAAAGCCACGAACTTCAAGGCATGACGGCCAGCACGCTGCGCGCCCTGTGGTTGGCCGGTCAGCAGATCGATACAAAATTCCGGGCCGATCCGGCCAACCGGGCCATGTTCCTGAAATTGCTGCAGGGCGAACGCGGCATCGTGCATGAATTCCGCCGGATGAACCAACTCGACATCCTTGGCGCCTACCTGCCGAACTTCGGACGTATCGTCGGCCAGATGCAGCACGACCTGTTCCACGTCTACACCGTCGACCAGCATATCCTGCAGGTATTGCGCAATCTGCGTCGCTTCACGATGAGCGAGTTTGCTCACGAATATCCAATCTGTTCGCGCATCATCGACGAGTTCGAACGCCCCTGGCTACTCTATGTTGGCGCCCTCTTTCACGACATCGCCAAGGGACGCGGCGGCGACCATTCGGAAAAAGGCACCGTCGACGCCCGGGAATTTTGCGAGAATCACGGGTTGACCGCAGAAGACACTGAACTGGTGGTCTGGCTGGTACGCAATCACCTGAACATGGCACAGATTGCACAGAAGGAAGATCTCAGCAACCCCGATGTAATCAGTAAATTTGCTGCGCTGGTCGGCGATACACGTCATTTGCAAGCACTCTATCTACTGACCCATGCCGACATTCGCGGCACCAGCCCGAAAGTCTGGAATCAGTGGAAAGGCAAGCTGCTCTCCGATCTTTACCACCAGACACTGCACTTCCTGACCCAGGACGAAGCGCCCGTTGCCCACGGTATCATCGCCGAGCGCCAGGCCGAAGCAATGCGTCTGCTACGCTTCTTCGCCCTGTCCGACACCGTGCATGAACGGCTGTGGAAGCAACTGGATACGGTTTATTTTTTGCGCCACTCGGCGGAAGAAATTGCCTGGCACACCCGCTCGCTGCACTACCGGATCTTCAACAATCAACCGGTCGTGCGCGCCCGGTTGTGGCAGGAAGGGGTCGGCCTGCAGGTCATGGTGTACACCCAGGACCAACCAGACCTGTTCGCCCGCCTAGTCGGCTTTTTTGCCCGTGCCGGCTACAGCATTGTCGATGCCAAGATTCACACCACGGCACACGGTTACGCACTGGACAGTTTCATCCTGCTCGACGTGGAAAAGCGCGACCATAACCGGGAGATGCTGGCTTATATCGAACATGAACTGGAAGAGCGCCTGACCCACCAATTACCACCGGAAGTCCCGTCAGCCGGCCGATTGTCCCGTCAGGTCAAGCATTTCCCGATCAAACCGGAAGTCAGTATTCGCGGCGATGAAAAAGGCTTGCACTTCGTCCTTTCATTGATCGCTGCCGACCGCCCCGGCCTGCTCTACACGGTTGCCAGCACGCTCGCCGAACACGGCGCCGAACTGCATACCGCCAAGATCACCACCCTCGGCGAACGGGCCGAGGATGTGTTCCTGATCAGCGGTGGCGACCTGCGTGACACCAATCAGCGTATCCGGCTGGAAACCGACCTGATGGATCGCATGAAAATCTGAGCCCTGCCGTCCTCGCCAGAACCCAGACTGACACGCCTCAGACTGATATGCCAAGTGGCTGACAAGCCGCCTGGCACCCAACCACCTTTTCAATGATGGTACGGACCTGCCCCATGGCCGACTGCAGTACATGCTCCAGGCTTTCAAAATGGATGCCGTTGGCGCTGCTTCCCCGTCCTGCAGCATGGTTGGCAATCACGCTGATCGCAGCGTAAGGCAAGCCCAGTTCACGGGCCAATATTGCTTCCGGCATTCCGGTCATGCCGACAATGTCGGCACCATCGCGCTCCAGGCGATTGATTTCTGCCGCCGTTTCCAGACGCGGCCCTTGCGTCGCGGCATAAACACCGCCCACCTTGACCGGGATGCTCAGTGACTCAGCCGCCTCGGCAATTTTCCGGCTCAACTCGGCATCGTAAGGCTCGGTAAAATCGACATGGGTTACCGGCGAACCGACACCATCGAAATACGTCGACTTCCGCCCCCAGGTGTAATCGATGATCTGACTGGGCAACACCACATCGCCAGGCTGCAAGTCAGCACGGATACCGCCGACCGAGGCAACCGAAATGACGCCGCTCACCTGCAGATGATTCAAGGCCCAGAGATTGGCCCGGTAATTCACCATATGTGGCGGAATACTGTGCCCGTAACCATGACGCGGTAAAAACACCGCCGGCTTGCCACAGATCTGGCCAAAAACCAGCGCACCGGAGGGTTCGCCATACGGTGTCCGGACCACTTCGCGGTGCGACACGTCGAGATTGGACAGCGTCGTCAGACCGCTGCCGCCAATGATTGCCAACATATTACTTTCTCCGTTTGACCAGCAGCGACGCCAGTGTCGGCACCACGCTCTTTAGCGCGGGGTGCGGTTTGCGAACTTGCCCGATGTCGACCACGTTATCGCCCAATTTACGATAGAGCGCATCGCTGCGCTGTGCCACGAAGGGTAGATCGAGCAGGGTTTTGCCCAGATGATAGCGAACCAGGGTATCGCGCCCGATATCCTTGGCCTGCCAGGGAATGGCAGTACGATCGACGTAATGAATGGCCTGCACGCTGGGCAGGCTTGCTGCCAATACGGCAATTGCCCGGTGTATCTTTTCCCGATAGGCCGCGACAGCATTGCCACCATCGCTCGCCGTCGCACCGGTCGTCTCAGCCGGCGCCCCCATCAGCCAGCAGACCACGACATCCGGGACAAAAGCCTCGACCTGAGCCCGCTGCGCATCGTTCAGCGTCAGCACATCGGCCTGCAGTAAACCGACATCTCCAGCAGCCAGACGCGCCCGCGTCGTCGCCAGACACGCCTCCAGATTGTCGAGCGCCAATACCGTCAAGCCGCGATTGACCAGAGCTTGCGTGGCAAAACCCACGCCGCAGCCCACTTCAAGTACTCGCTGCCCCGGCACCAGCGAAGCCATCCATTCATAATCGCCACGCCGCACATAGGCCTGCCCTTCATGCTCCCAATAAGCGATGAAGTCGGCCACAGTTACGCCGCTCATGCAGCGTCGTCTTTCTTGGCATAGATGGCCGGCAAGTTACGCCAGGCACCACCGGCATCCATGCCGTAGCCGAAGACAAAACGATCCGGCACGGTCAAACCGACAAAGTCTGCCGACAAGGGTTTTTCCTTGCCATTCAGTTTGTCGGCAAAAACTGCCGTCAGCACCTCGACGGCACCCAGACGCTTCAGGCTTTCTTCAACCGCAGCCAGCGTGATGCCTTCATCGAGAATGTCGTCGACCACCAGCACCGTGCGTCCCTTCACCGGCGTCCACGGCGCTACCCGCCAGGAAATCTTGCCACCCTGGGTATCCGGGCCGTAGCGCGTGGCATGCAGGTAATCGAAATCCAGCGGAAAATTCAGCTTGGCAAGCAGTTGACCGCAAAAAACCACACCACCGGTCATCACGCACAAGACCAGCGGATAACGATCCGCCAGACGTGCACAGATTTCGTCGGCAACCCGCGTCAACGCAGCCTGAACCGTGGCTTCGGAATGAATCAGTTCGGCATCGGCCAACATGGCCCGCATTTGCTGTGTATCCATCACTGCCCCAAACTTTTCAGATAAGCATCGAACTCCGGGCCGACTTCCGGATGGCGCTGGCCGAAAACCACCGTTGCTTTCAAGTACCCCATCTTTGAACCGCAATCGTAACGCACACCATCGTAACGATAGGCCAGCACCTGCTCTTCGCTGAGCAGCGAGGCGATACCATCCGTCAGCTGAATTTCACCACCGGAACCAGGCTTGACGTTTTCCAGGTGATGGAAAATACGCGGTGTCAGGATATAGCGCCCGACCACGGCCAATGTAGACGGTGCATCTTCCGGCTTCGGTTTCTCAACGATGGCATTGATCTGCTCCAGACGATCTGCCACCGGCCGGGCATCGACGATGCCGTAACTTTTGGTATCGGCACGTGGTACGTCCTGCACGCCGAGAACCGAACAGCGATAGTAATCGTAGGTATCCGTCATCTGCTTGATGACCGGGACCTTGCCATCGAGCAGATCATCGGCCAGCAGTACGGCAAAAGGCTCATCACCAACGACGGGTTTGGCACACAGCACGGCATGGCCGAGACCAAGCGCTTCCTGCTGGCGGATATAGATGCAATTGATATTTTTCGGAATCATGTTGCGCACGAATTCCAGCATTTCATCCTTGCCGCGTGCCGCCAGTTCGGACTCCAGTTCGTAAGCCTTGTCAAAATGATCCTCGATGGCCCGTTTCGAGCGTCCCGTAACGAAGATCATGTCGGTGATCCCCGCTGCCACCGCCTCCTCGACGGCATACTGGATCAGCGGCTTGTCGACGATCGGCAGCATTTCCTTCGGGCTGGCCTTGGTTGCCGGCAGGAAACGGGTCCCCATGCCGGCAACCGGAAAGACGGCTTTTCTGACTTTTTTCATTGGTTTTCTCCCTGATTCAACAATGCCAGCAAGCCGGCCTCATCAAGCACGCTGACGTTCAATTCGCGCGCCTTGTCCAGCTTGGAGCCGGCTTCCTCGCCGGCAACGACATGATCGGTTTTCTTTGATACCGAACCTGAAACCTTGCCGCCGGCCGCTTCGATCATTGCCTTGGCGTCATCGCGTTTCAGGGTCGGCAGCGTGCCGGTCAGCACGAAGGTCTTGCCGGCCAGCGGCGAAACCCGGGTGCCTGCCGGCGTTTGCGGCAAGGCCGCCAGCAGTTCTCCACGGCGCTTCGCCACCGCTGCCAGCAGGCCGCGTTTTCCCGGCAACTGCAACCAGGCAAACAGAGCATCGATGACCTCGCCGGGCATGCCGGCACCCGACAGCGTCGCCGCATCGACCGAGCCATCGGCCAGCACGGCGCCGTCGGCAACGGCCGCCAGCTGGCGGGCGCGCACCGGCGTCAGGCGGGCGACGCCGAGCGCCGCATAGAGCTCGCTCCAAGCCAGACGTTCGGCCAGCCCGGGGTGCGGTGGATGTTCGTCCACCGGCGCGACACCGGCAGCGAACAGCGCATCGACAGCGTCGAGATTGCGCTGTTCGGCAAAGAAATCGGCAATCGCCGCCGCCACCGTTGCGCCGATATCCGGCAACACTGCCAGCAGCGGCTCTGGCGCACAGCGGATGCGCTCCATGCTGCCAAGCCAGTCGGCCAGCGTCTTTGCCGTCGTTTCGCCGACATGGCGAATGCCCAGTGCGAACAGTAGACGGGCAAGCTTCGGTGTCTTGCTCGCTGCGATGCCGGCGAGCAGGTTCTCCGCCCAGCGCGTTGTCACCTGCCCGGCCTTGACGGTCTCCGGCACGGTGCCGTCGCGTTCGTCGGCGCGTCGTTTCATTTCGAGCAGGTCGTCCAGCGTCAGCCGGTAAAGGTCGGCGACACCATGCACGTATTCGAACTCGACCAAACGCTCGATGTAGCGGTCGCCCAGGCCATCGATATCCATCATCCGGCGCCCGGCGAAATGCAGGATCGCCTGGGTGCGCTGGGCGCGGCACGAGAAACCGCCGGAACAACGGGTTGCCGCCTCGCCCTCCTCGCGCACCGTATGCGCGCCGCAGACCGGGCAGGCGTCGGGCATGACGAAGGGCCGCGCATCGACGGGCCGGCGTTCGGCGACGACACCGACCACCTCGGGGATGACATCGCCAGCGCGGCGGACAATCACCGTATCGCCGATGCACAGCCCGCCCTTGCGCGCGACCTCGTCGGCGTTGTGCAAGGTGGCATTGGTCACCGTGACACCGCCGACGAACACCGGCTTCAGCCGCGCCACCGGCGTCAGCGCGCCGGTGCGGCCGACCTGAATGTCGATCGCTTCGACCACGGTCAACGCTTCCTGCGGCGGATATTTGTGCGCCACCGCCCAGCGCGGCTCGCGCGAGCGGAAACCGAGGCGCTGTTGCAGATCCAGTGAATTGACCTTGTACACCACGCCGTCAATGTCGAACGGCAGGCTGTCACGCAGTGCCGCGATGCGCTGGTGGAAGCCGGCCAGCGCATCGCCGCCGAGCACCACCGTGCGATGCTCGCAGACCGGCAGACCGAAGGCGGCCAGCGCGTCGAGCATGCCGGCGTGGGTTTTGGGTTGATTCCAGCTATCGACCGCACCAATGCCGTAGGCGAAGAATTTCAGCGGCCGGCTGGCGGCGATCGCCGAATCCAGCTGGCGGATGCTGCCAGCCGCAGCATTGCGTGGATTGACCAGCGTCTTGTCGCCGCGTGCAGCGGCAGCAGCATTGTATTTTTCCAGGTCGTCGCGGCGCATGTAGACCTCGCCGCGCACTTCCAGCAGCGCTGGGATTTCCCCCATGGCGCCGCTCAGACGCAGCGGAATCTGGCGCAGCGTGCGCAGGTTCTGCGTGACGTCCTCGCCGGTGGCCCCGTCGCCACGCGTCGCACCGCGCACCAGCACGCCGTGCTCGTAGCGCAGGTTGATCGCCAGGCCATCGAACTTCAGTTCGGCGGCGTATTCGATTGGCGGCGCGCCCTCGCCCAGCTCCAGTTCGCGGCGAACGCGCGCGTCGAAATTGAGCGCACCGCTCGATCCGGTATCGGTCTCTGTCTGGATCGACAGCATCGCCACGTCGTGCACCACCGGTGCGAACTGCGCCAGCGGCTTGCCGCCAACGCGCTGCGTCGGCGAATCTGCGGTCAACAGCTCGGGATGCGCATTTTCCAGCGCCTGCAGTTCGCGGAACAGGACGTCGTATTCGGCGTCCGGAATGCTCGGTGCATCATCGACGTAATACGCCTGGTTATGGCGTTCGATCTCGGCGCGCAGCCAGGCTGCGCGTTCGCTTGCAGCGCCGGACATCAGGAGAACAGGCGCAAGGCTTGCGGCGACCCGGCCGGCAATCCAAAAGTCTGCATCGTTGCTTGCGGTTTGCCGATGAATTCGCGCCGGATATGCTCAAGTTGCGATTCGCGCAAGGGTTGCCGATTGTCGTCAACCAGCGTGCCTTGCAAGGTTTCGCCGAAGCGTTTGGCCAACTCGGTCATTTGCTGGAAGACGCGTTCACCGTGATCGACCCGTGGCACATCAAGCAGAAAAGTCAGGCCATGGGTACTCAGGTTGCGCAGATTATCCGCCGTGAAGGCTGCATTTTCGTAATTTTGCAAGCTGAACTGCGGCCGTCCATCGTCGTCGTAACGGGTGAACAAACCATCCATGCCAAGAACCAACCCGGCCGCTTCGGCCAGGGCGCGAATCTTGGTACCGGGAAATGGCGTCCCCCGGCTGACCAGATTCAGGCCGATTTCGAGGTCGACCGCAGCACAGAATGCATCAATCTCGGCTGCCTGATCCAGCACCCGTGACGGCGGCATGTCGGCCACGGCCATCAACTCGTCGGCCAACGCCTGCATGGCGCCGCTGAATATCGTCAGATCGCTGCCCGACACTGGCCCCAGACGATTGACCAGTTGCAGGCCAATGCGCAGACGACGCACCGGCAACTCACTGTCCAGATGCAGTCGCTCCCACTCGCGCTTGCGTTCGTTGAAGGCCACCCAGTGCACCGGCTTGCTCATTTTGTGCAGCGCTTCGCGTTGCGATTGCAGTATCTGGCGTGCCGGTACAGGCTCGATCAACTCCATGGCGACAATGAATTCGAGCCGGGGATCAAGCAACTCGGCGGGAACAGCGGCAATCGGTGCACTGGCAGGCGCCTCAATCGATTCTTCCGGCGAAGCATATGTGGCGACCGGGGCTTGCGGCGGCACGATCACTTGTGGTTTTGGCTGGACAAACGGTTCGACGACAGGCGAGCTTTCCGGGAGGAGAGGCTCCTGCACATGCGACGGGGCGAGGAAAACAGGTTCTGGTTCAACCATGGGTGCAGGGGCGCTGTACTCGGCACCCACCACCGGTTCGGTCCGGACAAAAACCGGTTCGATCCGTTCGCCCGGTGCATCGCTGTAAGCAAATGCCGTCTCGCCAGTATCCGGCACAACAACCGGCGCTGACTTCGCCGAGACATTGAGCAACACATCGTCGTGATGCGGGGCGAGCACCGCCTCTGCCACCTTGCGATGCCGATACTCCTGCCACTTGTTGTAGCCCAAAACGCCCGCCAGCGTAGCAACGCCCAGGCCGATCAATCCATATTGAAGTTCAGTCACGCATCCCTCATCTTCAAAGCTTCTTCGATATCCACTTCCACCACGCGCGAAACACCGGATTCCTGCATGGTGACGCCGACCAACTGTTCGGCCATTTCCATCGCAATTTTATTATGGGAAATAAATAAGAACTGAGTATTTCCGGACATCTTTTTCACCATACCGCAGAAACGTTCGGTATTGGTGTCGTCCAGCGGTGCATCGACCTCGTCCAGCAAGCAAAAAGGCGCCGGGTTCAACTGGAACATCGAGAACACCAATGCAATCGCCGTCAGCGCCTTTTCACCGCCGGACAGCAGGTGAATGGTCGAGTTCTTCTTGCCCGGCGGCTGGGCGATGACCTGCACGCCGGCATCGAGGATTTCCTCACCGGTCATCACCAGCTCGGCCCGGCCACCGCCGAACAATTCCGGGAAAAGTTGGCCGAAATGGCCGTTGACCGTATCAAACGTTGATTTCAACAACTCGCGCGTTTCCCGATCGATACGCCGGATGGCATTTTCCAGCGTTTCCATCGCTTCGTTCAGATCGGCTGCCTGCATATCGAGGTAGCCCTTGCGCTCGGTCGCCGTTTCCAGTTCCTGCAATGCCGCAAGATTGACTGCACCAAGTTCGGCGATGGCATTGCCGAGGCGGGTGATTTCGCCTTGCAGTGAAGGCGGTCTGGCATTGCCTAACTCGGGTAATAGTGCGGCCTCGTCAGCGCCAGCTTCCAGCAATTGCTGGGCGAACTGTTCCGTACTGAGCGCCGCTGCCTGCTCCTTCAATTTCAGTTCGCCAATGCGCACGCGCAAGGGCTCCAGGCCCTGTTCGATGCGCAAGCGCTGCTCCTCGAAACCGCGTAGTGCATGGGTCGCCGTTTCCAGTGCGTCACGTTTGGCCGCCAGCGCCTTTTCGGCGGACTGCCGGGCATCGAGCGCCAACTGTAATTGCTCTTCCATGATATCGGCCGGCGCCGCTTCGGCCTGCTCGGCGCACGCCGCCCGGTCGCGTTCGATGCGCGTCAGTTCGCGCTGCGCCAGCGCCTGCTGGGCGAAGATGTCCTGCAGTTTGCTGGTCGCCTCGCGCGCCGAGAACTGCGCTTCGCGCAAAGCCCGGTCAAAATCGGCATTCTTTTCGCGCTCGGCGCGCACCGCCCGCTCGCACTCGTCGAGCCGTGACTGAGCGCCGGAAACCAGTACGCGAATGCGGCTCAGCCCATCGCGGATTTCCTCGATGCGCTCATCGGCGGCCATCTCGCGTTCGCGCTCGCTTTCCTCTTCCTCGGCCAGTTCGGCCAACTGCTCGGCAATGCGTTCCTTCTGCTCGTTGTAGCGGGTGATGGCCTGCGACAATTTCAGCACATCGAGTTGCACGGTATGCACACGCTGCTGACGGTCATTAACGTACTGGCGGGTTTCGTCGAGTTCTTCCTGCTTGTCGGCAAATTGCTCGTCGAACATCGCCGCTTGCTCACGCAGGCTATCGCCGCGTTCCTCAGCCAATGCAATACCGTCGGCCAAGGCTTCGATTTCACGCTGGCGTTCAAGCAACCCATGCTCGCCCTGATCCGGCGCAAAAAAAGTCAGGCTGCTGCGCGTCAGCAAGTCGCCACCACGCGTCACAATCAGGCCGCCATCCGGCAAGCCATCGCGCAGCAACAAGGCGTCGGCCAGCGTTTCGGCAGTCCGCACCCCACCCAGCCAATCGACCAACACCATGCGGATCGTCGAATCATCGCTGCGCACACGGCTGGCCAAACGGCTATGATCGATTTCTGCGGTCAACGCGCCGTCGACCGCAAAATCACCCGCACCATTACCCGAAAATTCACCCAGCATCACCGACAAACGGGCTTCCGGCCGGTCATGCAACCACGCATCGAGTTTTGCCGGATCGGCACAGGCGATGGCTGAAATCCGCTCACGCAATACCGCTTCGACCGCCTCTTCCCAACCGGCTTCGACATGGATTTTCTGCCACATCGGCGGCGCGTTTTCCAGATCGTGGCGGCGCAACCATTCCGGCAGCTTGCCGGTCGCCTGTGTTTTCGCCTGCATCTGTTCAAGCGCTGCGCGCCGGGCCTGGCCGGCCGCCAGTTCGCGCTCCAACCGCTGCAACTCACCCTGCACCGCCTTGCGTTTGGCATCGAGTTGCGGGATTTCTGCCTGCAATTGCTGCAGATGCTCCTGATCACCAGCCAGTTCCTCGCGCAGCAGTTCGAGCTCTTCTTCCTTCTCGGCCAGCGACATCTCATCGGGCGCCTCGCCAAAGGTTTCGTCGCGCAGCCGCTCACGCCGCTGAATAATCGCCTGCAAGGCACGCTGGGCGTGCGCCTTGTGCGTCAGCTCAACTTCCAGTTTCTGCTCGCCATTGGTCGTGCGCGTCTTCAAACGCTGCAGTTCTTCCAAGGCCTGCGCATGATCTTCCTCGACCTGCGGTGCAATATCCATTTGTTGATGCAGGCGCTCTTCGGCTTCCTCGACACGCAGTCGGGTGATTTCCTGCAATTCTTCCCATTTCTCACGGTCGACCGCAAGTTTTTCGGCATTTTGCGTCCAGTGGGCAAGTTCGTCCTCCAGTTGCACCAATCGTGCCTCCAACTGGCTGCGCGATTCGCGCCGATGGCGGATTTCCGCTTCGAGCCGGGCGACTTCGGCATTGGCCGCGTACATCTCGCTCTGCGCGTTGTGCAGCGCGTCACCGGCGGCAAAATGCGCCTCGCGCGTTTCCTCGGCCCGCAATTCGGTTTCGCGCAAAGCAGCGCTCTGCGCTTCCAACTCGGTTGTCGCCCGCTCGACTTCCAGCGCCAGGCGCTGGCGCTCGGCCTCGGCTTCGCGCTTCTTCAACAGCCACAGCAACTGCTGGCGCTGCACCAGTTGTTCGTTCAATGCGTGATAGCGCCGCGCCACCTCGGCCTGCGACTCCAGTCGCTCCATCTGGTGGCCGAGTTCCTGGCGGATGTCCTCGACCCGCAGCAGGTTTTCCCGGGTGTCTTCGAGCCGCCCCTGCGTTTCCTTGCGCCGTTCCTTGTAACGGGTGACGCCGGCCGCTTCTTCGAGGAAGACGCGCAGGTCGTCCGGGCGCGCCTCGATGATGCGCGCGATCATGCCCTGGCCGATGATCGCGTAAGCGCGCGGCCCCAGCCCGGTGCCGAGGAACAGGTCGGTAATGTCCTTGCGCCGGACCTTCAGGTTGTTGATGAAATAATCCGACTGGCCCTGCCGCGTCAGCGTCCGCTTGACCGATAGCTCGGTGTACTGCGACCACTGACCAAGCGCCCGGCCGAGCAGGTTCTCGAAGATCAGTTCGACCGAGGCGCGCGACACCGGCTTGCGGTTGCTCGAGCCATTGAAGATGACGTCCATCATCGACTCGCCGCGCAATTCGGACGCCTTCGACTCGCCCAGCACCCAGCGCACGGCGTCCATGATGTTGGACTTGCCGCAACCGTTCGGCCCGACGACGCCGACCAGTTGCCCGGGCAGGGAAACGGAGGTCGGATCGACGAAAGACTTGAAGCCGGCGAGTTTGAGTTTGGTCAGGCGCATGCGCGGTCAGGGAAACTGCGATTACCACAAGAATCGAGGCAAAGAGGGGCCGAATAATAGCATCGTCCCCTCTTTACTAATTTCCAGACCGCTCAACAGGTGCCTAACTGCCCTCGTAAGCACTCCGGAATTGAACTACCGCCCCCTTGGGAAGGCGTGTGCCCGGTGCTGGTTGAATCCTGTAGGCACAACCATATCCTGGAAAATCTTCATCCACAGGACCATGAACCATAACCTCCTTGGCCGGAAAACCCGCCTTTTTGAGCGTTTTATCGTATTCATAGTCACAATCGGATGCCGGTTGTGGCACAGCAAGCTGATCTCCACCAGACGCAGGCACAGGTGCCTTAGCCAGGACTTCGCACTTCGGAATCGGCAAATCGCGTCCTATCGTAATAGCCGTGGGGCGAATCTGGGCAAATGCCAGACGCGCCACATCCTTGTACTTGGCCGGCTGACAATTGAATTGCGCATCGACAACCCAATCCTCGCCTTCACCTTTCTCCATGGCTTCACGCCATTTCTCGCCAGCAGCAATCACAGCATCCCCGACCAAAGGCACTTCGATCATGATTTCCAGAAAATCCATTGCTCGCGGGCCTTGCCAATACTGATAAACCGAAGGATCGAATGCGTTACCGCAACCGGACAGGCAATCAGCGAGAAATGAGGTCTCTCCTGCGGTCCACGCCTCGAATTTGGCAAAATCGATCTGGCTGGTCAGTAATTTTTCAGCACCTTGTTCTGCAATAAATCCGCTGACATCCGAATCACACCCGGCAGAAATTGGAATGCGCAAAGCCGAAACCAGCTTGTTTTTGTCACCGCCCAAAATTGCCGTCAATTCGCACTGTTCCAACGGGTAAGTCCGCACATTGCCATCAGCCGAAACATTGCGTGCCGGCCCGGTCAGGCTCTCCAGATATTGCAGGCTGGCACCGATCATTTCCGGCTTGACGACCTGCTGGAACAAGCTTTCCTTGGGCGTATGCGACTCAGAACAAGCGGCAAGAAAAGTGGCTGCCCCAATAAAAACAATGATTTTTTTCATCTCTGATCTCTTTAAGTTGATTGACATGCTTCGAAAATCCGGAAAGCATGTCGACCGATGCTACCCAGCACCGCGGACAGGTGCTGTCACAGACACAAAAGATCTGATCGAAAAAAATGAAAAAGAGCGAAGACACCACCTGTCATTCTGGCGTGCTATTTTTCCGTCCAAATATCCATCCATGACATCGGCAGCCAATGACACAAACCAATAATCATGACTTGCTTGCCTGGCGACTCGCCTGCATCCTGCAAAAACTGAATCAGGGCGAACGCCTGAACCCGAATGCGCTGGCCGAAGAATTTGGCGTTCACAAACGCACCATCCAACGCGACTTGCTGGGGCGTTTCTCCTTTCTTCCCCTGGAAAAAGTCGATGGACTATTCGCCCTCAACCCCGCCTACCTCGGCCGCATCACCATTCGCGACATCGAACGCTTTGCCGGCCTGGCCGGGCTGAACGGGCTGTTTCCCGGCCTGGACACGCAGTTCATCCGGGAATTATTTGACAGCCGCTTGCAAGACACACTGGACATCCACGGTGGCAATTACGAAGACCTGCAACAGAGGATTGGCGATTTTCGCACCCTTCAGAGCGCCATCGGGCAACGGCGTCTGGTGCGCTTCTCCTACCGCAAAGCGGATGGTGACAAATGGGTGGAAGTTGCACCTTATCGCCTGATCAACCATGCGGGCATCTGGTATCTCGCCGCCGCCGACCGTGGGCAGCCCAAGGCCTACGCCTTCGGCAAAATCAGCGCCCTCACCTGCCTGGACACAAGCTACACAAGCGACCCGAATATTGAGTCGATGCTCGATGAAGAAGACAGCATCTGGCTCAACGAAAAGAAAACCGAAGTCGTTCTCACCGTCGCCCCCGCCGCCGCCATCTATTTCCGCCGCCGCAAGCTGGTTGCCCAGCAAGTCATCGAGAAGGAACTTGAAAACGGCGGCCTGATCGTTTCCGGCAAATTCGCCCACCCCGCCCAGATCCTGCCCATCGTCCGTTACTGGATTCCGCATGTACGCATCGTCAGCCCGGAAGATTGGCAGGGTGAGATGGAGCGGCAATTGCAGGCTTACCAGAACACCTGAAACAAGGAGCAAATATGCCCATTAAGCCCCAAGCAATGCAGTACCAATGCCGCCAATGCGGCTGGAAAATAACCTATGCACCGCTCTCGGATGCCTTGCTCATGGAGCCCCCAGATACCTGCGATCACTGCGGTAGTGAAGAACTCAACCGACAACCTGCAGGTGTTATTGACAACCTCCTGAAATCGATCTCCACCATCGTGAAAAGAAAGTGAGTACAGGCATGGAAAAATTTCGTTGCCCACTACCTACTGACACATCCTGTCACTCGCTGCTTCGATGATTACGACATTGCAGCCTTCCGGAAAAACCAATGTCAGTTGTCGACGACCTCAACACCTTGTTTCGGGACCTTGGAAATGAATTGTCATCTCTCGGCCAAGCTCTTCATGTCATTACCGAAGAAACCCTAGCGGAGATCAGGAATGATCTTGTGAGCGACATCAGAGATTCCACCAGTGAGTTGGCTGGCATGGGTATTTGTCATCCGCTACTGGGCAAGCGCCAAGATTCCGTCAAGCCATCCAGGCGGAGTGGATCGCCGGTCATCCCGATTGAAGGGAGCATCCTTTACACCGATCTGGTCGGTGAGTATGCCCAGCACTCTGGCGTATACATCGGCCATGGTCGGATCGTCGATCTCAACAGGCATGGCGAAATCCAGATTGTTTCTCCCCGTGAATTTATGAGCGGCGGAACCGGAACCGAGATCCATGTCTCCTGTATCGGAAGCCGAGCCATCGGCTCTCGGGAGGTAGCCGAGCGTGCATATCGGAAGGTTGGGCAACGAATGGATTACCACATGCTGCTCAACAACTGCCATCAGTTCGCCTCCGGCTGCCTGAGCGGAAATTATGAAAATGGCGACAATTTTTTGTGGATGCTCAAAGCATCCACGGTAAAGCACCTCGGTGCCGACAATTGGCATATTTGTCGCATTGATTAAGTTTAATAAATCAACTCAGGAGAAACATTCAGTGTTCAAACAGCAAAAAATCATTCTGGAATACGTCCCCAACCTGCAACGCATCCTGAAGAAGTATCAATGGAAATCCACTCCGGAAAACTGGCTGGAAGTTGCACAAGAGAAGTCACGTAATTTCTCAGTAATCCTGCCCTTTGTCGGCGCCTTCAGCGCTGGTAAATCCACCTTGCTGAATGCGTTGATCGAGACCCATCTGTTTCCGACCAATATCGATCCGGAAACTGCCTATCCGGCTGAGCTCAGCTATGGCACGAACGAAACGATCTCAGGCCACTTGCCAGGCGGCAAGGTAATCCCACTGAGCAGGGAAGACCTACAGCACAACCTTCCTGCGATGCTACCGAAGGGAAGTCATGTCACTGTTTCCCTTACCAATCCCTTGTTGGACAAGCTTCCGCATCTACGTTTGGTCGACATGCCGGGCTGGGATTCCGGCATCGAAGCACATGCCGCTGCAATCGATGGCTACGCGGCGCGCAGTCTCGCGTACTGCGTAGTCGTCAGTGCCGAGGAAGGTAACCTCCGGGAGAGCCTGCGTCGTGCTTTGCGTGAACTAGCGGTCAGCGATATGCCAATCCTCGCGGTGATTTCCAAGGCCGACAAGAAAACGCCGGAAGATGTCGATGCTGTCGTTGAGCAAGTTCGGCAGGAAATCACTGATACGATGGGACGGCCACCGCTGTCCATAGTTAAGGTTTCGGCCCGCAAAAAACAGTTCAGCGAACTGATTGCTGCTCTCGAACAACTGGAACAGCAGGCCGAACAAATCTTTTCCCGCAACGTTTCGCAATCGATACTCACCAAGCTCGGTAGCTTTAATGCCCACCTGGATACCCTCATCAACAGCGATGATCTTGACAGCGAGAAAGTTCAGGCGCAATGCGAGCGTCTACATGCTGACATGGCAAGTTTCGAGGTTCGCCTGAATGACGAAACCCAGCAATTGGAAACCCGCGTTCAACCGGTGCTTGGCCGCATCGTGGATCGAATTGGTAATGCTCTGCGCGAGGATATTGAATCGCTGACCAGCGATGCCATGAATGGTGGCGATTTGAGCGGTAACCTTGGCAGTACGGTACGACTGGCAGCACAAACCGGTATTACCAGCGAATTCACACCAGAAATCGAGCGCTATCTGAACCGCGTCGTAGAAGGCCTGCCTGACAATTTCTCGCCTGAAATCAACTGCTCGTTTGACTATCGTGCGGAGTCAAAGGGGGAAAAGCAACCTTTGATAATAACTCCTATCTTGACCATGCTGCAACCACTGCTGAAATTGGACCCCAGGCTCAAAATAATCTCGACCGTAGTTCTGGGGATCGTTGGCCTGCTGGAAAGCCTCTTCAATAACGCAAAGCAGAAGGAGGTCGACGAGGTGCGGCAACGCGAATCGGTGCGACAAAAGATTGCTGGTACGGTCATCCCCGACACGCTCCGCCAGGTCCAAGCAACATTGTTGCCAATGCTGGAAGAACACATCCAATCTGCCAAACAAAAGATTGCCGATACCGTACGAGTACAGCAGGCCTCACATGAAGCGGCCCTGCGCGAACTGCAGGCCAAACTGGCCGAAGGCAGGGCTGTATTTGAAGCCGCACGCACTCAATACCAGGCTGATCGAGTTGTCGTGAGCCGCTGCATCGTTGATCTGGAGAAAGCACGATGAAGCTGAATCCAGCAGAGCTTGTTGAACGCTACGCCTTGTTGTGCCGGAGTACACAGGCAGGCTCGACGGAGGATTCCCATTCCTTGCGTCTCTCCCCCCATCTGTCAGCCCTGAATAAACTGGTTCGGCACGATCTACGCGCCTTGGGTCGGCAGGGTAGTCCGGACGACTTCGCTGATATCTGCTTCGAACTGGAGCAAGAGCTTGAACGCTTCCAGGAGTTCTGCGCCTTTCCTGACTTGGCGCAGAAATTTGTGGTGGCCTTTGGCGGAGGGTTCAGCGCGGGCAAGTCCAGCCTGATCAATGCCCTGCTTGGCAAACGCCTGCTGGTCACGGAAGTCGATCCGACGACCTCATTACCTACCTATCTGCTGCGGGGCGACGAAGATGCGATTCATGCACAGAACCTCTTCGGACAGCACATCAGGCTGGCCGACGAGGAATTCCTCAGCCTGACGCATGACGAATTCGTGCGCTACGGCAGCAACGTCAGCCGGCTCTTGCGTTCCGCCATCATTAGCCGCAGTGATTTTCCATGGAAGAACCTGACGTTAATCGACACACCCGGCTACACCAAGCATGAAGATAAACGGCACGGAGAACGCACTGACGAACATATTGCCCGCACCCAGTTAAATAGCGCCCAAGCCATCGTCTGGGTGATAGACGCACGCCAGGGATGCATTACCGAAGACGACATCAAGTTCTTGACTACGTTGCGGCCGGAGATTCCCCGTTTGTTTGCACTGAGCCGGGCGGATCAGAAACCGGCTGAGGATATAGTCGGCATTGTCGCCGGTATCCGCGCAACGCTGGAAAAGCGCAACCTGCCGTTTGTCGACGTCGTGGCTGTTTCAGCCCGCAGAAAGGAATGGTCGTCCACACCCATTCTTGAACAACTCAGCCGCTGGAATGGTGCTGGGCGAGAATTGCGTTTTGCCCACAACTTCAAGCATCAGTTCACCCGTTACACCCGACATCTGGACGATGAGCGCCGACAAGCACAACAACACCTGAATCGCTTGAATCGGATTCTCGCCTTAGCCGACGAGGCAGCCGTCCAACAAGATGCGCAAGAATTGAAACTGCGGGCAGAAGGGCTGATGAAACTCAGCGAGCGACTGCATGGCGAGATTGTCTCACTTCGTCACAGATTCTTTAGTGAACTGAAGGCAATCGGCGATCACGTTGGCATTCCGCTACCCGAGCCATCCGAACTTGATTTACTCCCCGATCAGAACTTCGATTTACTGCAAGCCTTGCGTCGCCAGCGCGAAGCCGAAGGAAAAGTGCCCCCGGATGAGCCTGCGTCGCTGGGAGATTTAGCACAACCGGGCGATACCCCCAAGTTATCGGCTTTCTTAAGTGGAGAAACAGATATTGCCTTGGAGAGGCATTTTGCTGCTGGTCTCGATATTCATTGCCGAGAAGTCTATGCGCGAACTCTCGTAGCTGTCGCCTGTTACGGAAAGTCGGGACTGACCGAGCCGCAAACCGATCTGCTCTTGAAGATGCTAGAAAGCCTCGGGCTGAACGATATCCGGACAAATCTGCTTGCTCAAGTCCGTGAAATGGGAGTGGAAGATATTCAGGAGTGTACACGCATCGTGAAAGAAAACCACTTAGGCGCTGTTCTGCTCTTCGACAGCTTAATGTTATCCCGCCTGGGTGGATGTCTTGCAAGTGAAAATCTTCAATTAAGCAGTGAGCTTGGCAATGTCTTTGGCCTGCCAAACGAGACACTAGCAGGAATCTCAACTCTGGCAGGCTTTGTTCTCGGATTGCGCACCTCTTCAAATTTCACTTCAGGGGAAGTGCTTAAACTTGCTCATTGGCATCCGCTTTTTTTTCGGAAAGTCAAAAGAAAAGACACGAAGAGTGGGGTTGTTACAGGATACTTTAAGCAGAAAGAAGATATTGATATTCGCTTACCCGATCTAAGCGTAAAAGATGCAATATTGATTTGTGAAGGGACGATTTTTCTCCTCCCAGACGGAGTCTTTGATATGGAGAATTCATTAATATGTTCGCAAAGCTCTGTTTATTTGGGTCGAAACAAAACAAATATCAGCAGATCAAGTATTATTGCTAACCGATGCAAGGGTGTTTCACTGAATGGTTATCTAACCATTGGAAAATACGCGAACATTTCCAAATCGGTATTTGAGAACTGGTCCAATATTTCTTATCATTCACACGATGAAGGTTTTGCAAAAATAATTGACTCGAGTTTCAATTATTTAGGCAAAATAGAATTTGATTGCAGCAAAATCAGTAGCATATTAATTCGCAACTGTGATTTCACATTGGAGGGCTCGGAACCGATGTTACAAATGGGAGTTGACAACAGTATTTACACTCCGCCCAAATGCAAGGTAGTCATTGAAGACTGTACATTCAATTATATTGGCAAAAATGCGAGCGATTTGATCGCAATACAATTGAAAGAGACAAGCATAGAAGCAAAAGGCTTCTCCGATAAAATAGAGGTCATTGTCTCGAATACAAACGTTCGGCGCGAAAAAACAAAAGAATGGTCAATGCTTGACACTCTCCGACAATTTGACCCAAATCATGGATATGAACCCTATGCATTAAAATGGAAAGAAATTAATTTTTTAATTTCCAAAGATGACAGTCATGGATTAAAAAAATGCTGTTAATTAACTCTAGCTGTTTATTTCCGACTCCTTCAGAAAAATAAAACACTAAATATGCCAATAGTATAAAAAACTCATTGCTAACTCCACATTCGTCTGCTTCAACTGAAAAATTGAAAAATCTACGAGGCTTTTCTCCAGGCCTTTTGGAAATGGATAAGTAATGTTCGATATCAAAATAACTACTGAATTGGTGCAATTAAAAAATAATCTGGGAGCGTATAGTGAGCGCTTCCCCGAGCACATCAACAACATTGACGATTTGGAAAAGGATTTCCTCTCGGAACTCCAGCGAATTGAAGCTGACGAACAACACCTCAGTATCGGCATCATGGGGCAGGTCAAGGCAGGAAAGAGCAGCTTCCTCAACGCATTGCTTTTTGACGGCAAGCCGATCCTGCCCGAAGCTGCCACACCCAAGACCGCCAATCTGACTCGCATTTCCTACGGCGAGCATCCGCACTTAGTGGTGCATTACTACAGCCCTGAGGAATGGGCGGAGTTCACTCGTGAAGCGGAGAGCGAAAGCGACGGGGTTCGCGCCCGGATTGCTCGGGGTATTCTGGAAATGGTGAGGCTGCACGGCGTCGACGCGGCCGAAACTATCGAGCGACGGCAGGAGGCATTCTCAGCAGCCAGCCTGGATGAATTAATGGGCAGGCTTAACGACTATGTGGGCGAAAATGGGCGCTACACGGCGCTGGTCAAGTTTACCGAAATCCTGTTGCCGCTACCGGAGCTAGATGGTTTCGAGATCATTGACACGCCGGGCATGAACGACCCGGTGCCCAGCCGCACCCAGAAGACACGCGATTACATGGCCAAGTGCGATGTGGTGTTCTTTCTTTCGCGCTGCAGTCAATTTCTCGATCAATCGGACATGGACCTGCTGGCACAGCAACTCCCCGCCAAAGGTGTCAAACGCATGGTGCTGGTGGCCGGGCAACTGGACGGTGTTATCGCTGATGACGGATTCGATCGCGCCTCACTTGCCGAAACGGAAGGAAATGTGCGTGCCCGCCTTGTCCGTCGTGCTGAAAGCGAAATCGAAAGGCTATCCATTGCGCGTGAAAAGCTGGGCGATCCCGATGTGGCCAAGTTGTTACGCGGCCTGAAGACCCCCATTCTTTCCAGCACCTATGCGCACGGCTACGCGCATTGGGAAGAAAGTCGCTGGGGCAAAGGGATGCGCCACATGCATCAACAGTTGGCGGAATTGGCCGAGCAATCTTGGGACGGCTACCGGTTCACATTGGAAGATTGGGCTCGCTTGGGCAATTTCGGCGCACTCAAGGTTGCCTATGAACAGGCGCGCCTGGACAAACTACCGCTGATGCAGGCACGGCGCGATGACCTGTTGCCGCGAATGCAGGCAAATTTGTCCAAGGTGTTAGGCGAACTGATGACGGCCGCCGAGCATCGGCTTGCTCAGCTGAAATTCGGAGACATCCGGGCCATCGAAGCTGGTGCCATAGCCTGCGAGGCCCAAATGACAGGAATCGCCAACCGTCTGGGTAGCACAATCAACGTCGCCATCGAACAGGCCCAAAAAACTGCGGCTGAAATCAAGATGGAGCTGCGCAGAGAGGTAGATGCAGCGGCAAGCGTGCGGACCCAGAGCGGGACAAAGAAGGAAACCGAGAAGTACACGATCAGTACTTCCAAGTGGTACAACCCTTTCACCTGGGGCGATACGGAAACCATCGAGGAAACCACGTATGTCACATACGAATACATAGCCACTGCCGATGCGGTGGAGCGCCTGGTCAATTACGGCAACGAAAGCGCCGCCAACCTGTCGCGTGCCTTCAACAACATCATCAGCATGAGTACCTTGCGCGCCGACCTGAAGCATGCGCTGATCGAAGAATTGAACACGGGTAGCCAGGAATTCGATCCTGCCGAGTTCCGTAATACCTTGGAGAGCGCGCTCAACTCATTGAAGCTCCCAGAACTCAAGCTGGACATCGGGGATTGCGGTCAACTCATTAGTGGCAAGTTTTCTGGCAAGGTGCGCAGCGAGAGGAAGATGGAGGAATTGCGCCGAACTCTGCGTGAATCGTTGGCGCTGGTGTTCGACAAGTTGCTGACTGGTTTCGATGCCGCACTGAAAAAGCTCTGCGGGGAATTTGATCGTACCCGCGACAGCCTAGCCCAAAAGCTCACTGCCAGCCTGCAAGGCGAATTGGATCAACTCAGGAAGGATTTCGCCAACAAGGAGGCAGAGATCAAGCAGTACGAGGAGTTGATCAAAATATGCCAGGCAGCGGGGGCGAAAAAGGGGGCTACAACGTAATGCCCATTGCTTTTTTTGCTGCATCAGATTGTAGCCTTCCGGGGTGAGAGATGGAGCTACAGCCCGGCTGCTAAAAAATCTGCAGACTCACGAACTGCGGGTGTCACCTTTATCGACGGGGAAGAAAGCGAAACCCGGAAAACATTCACTGGCCACTGTAGTCTTTCGCCAGCATTCACCGATCACTTGCGACAAGAAGCACGCCGTCTTGAATGCAGCATTTATTCCGTACTCTGCGCCGGAAAACGACTTGAGGACAGATTCAGCGATGAGGTGGTGGTGCTATGAATAGCTGCTCTGCCCGCAATACAATTCGTGCTGAAATAGGCGATCCACCCAGCCGCCCGTCAATAGGATAAAAATGCTCCTACGCCTGTACATCCACAACTACCGCTGTCTTGAAAATTTCGAGTTCAAGCCCGGTGATGCCTCGTCAGTCCTGCTGATCGGAAAAACGGCACAGGAAAATCCATCTTGGCACAGGCTCTCAGAATTTTTCAAGCCATTGGTCGGGGCGCCAACCGCGTCGGCCAACTGGTCAAACCTCGGGATTTTTCCCTTGGCAGGACCGCAGTACCCATGCGCTTTGAGTTGCAGGTTTTGCTGGATGGTCGGGTCTTCCAGTACACCTTGGCGCTGGATTTGCCTGAGCGTTTCAGGGAATTGCGGGTCTTGGAAGAGCAATTGCGCGTGGATGACGAATTGCTGTATTCACGGAAGCTGGCAGAAATTACCTTGCAACGGGAAAATGCCGAGCTACCCGCTGCCCGCTTCAACATGGACTGGCATTTGGTGGCCCTGCCTGTAATTCAAGATCCTTCCACAAGCAATGCTTTGGGCAGTTTGCGTGAATGGTTGGCGCGCATGGTGTTGCTGGCTCCCATGCCACGCCTGATGCGCGGTGAGGCTCAGAACGAATCGCTGGAGCCTGATGAAGACGCCAGCAATCTGGCTGACTGGCTGTCGGGCTTGTTAGCGCACTACCCTGCGGCTTATGCGCCGCTGAGCCAGTACCTGCAGCAAGTCATGCCCGATCTGTGGGACTTTCGCTTCGAGCGGGAGGGCAAGGAGGCCAAGGCATTGCTGGTGCGCTTCAAAGCCGGTAACGCCCAGCATGAGCTGGATTTCGATGCTTTATCCGACGGCGAAAAGTGTTTCTTTCTCTGTGGCGTACTGCTAGCCGCCAACCAGAGCTATGGCCCCTTGCTGGCATTCTGGGATGAACCCGACAACTACCTTTCGCTCAGCGAAGTGAGTCATTTTGTAACGGCCTTGCGGCGCGGTTTCCATCAAGGCGGACAAATCCTGATGACCTCGCACAATGAGGAAGCTGTGCGCCGTTTCTCCAATGACAACACCTGGGTACTGGGCCGCAAAAGTCATCTTGAACCGACTGTCATTCGTCCCCTGGAAGCGCTCTCGCCCGGCTCAGACATCATTCAGGCGCTGATTTGCGGGGAACTGGAGCCATGAGCGTCAATCTCTACAAGCCGCATGTGCTGGTGCTGCCAGAAGACGATGCCAACCGGCAATTAGCCAACGGTTTTTTGCAAGACCCAGCGCTGAATTTGCGCGCCATTCAGGTGCTGCCCATTGCTGGCGGTTGGAGCAAGGTACGCGATGACTTTGTCAGCACCCACCTTAGCCAACTGCGCAATTATGCCCTGCGTCATTTGGTGCTGTTGATCGATTTTGACGGACAGGTAGCAACCCGACTGAAACACTTCAACGATGCGTTTCCAGAATAGGTACGCGAGCGTGTTTACCTGCTGGGCACAAAGGATGACCCCGAACCATTGCGCAAGGATTGTGGCATTTCGCTGGAAAAGGTCGGAGAACAACTGGCCAAGGCTTGTGCCAACGGTACACCAGGCCACTGGGAACATCCCATGCTGCACCATAACCAGCCAGAGCTGGAACGCTTGATCCAGAACGTAAAACCCTTTTTGTTCAAAGGCTGATACGATTTTGATCATCGACAAAACCAACCCGCACATACACGCCATCGGCCAACGTGCCGAATCTCGTGTACTGAGCGCACTTTCGACCCTTCCCGCCCCTTGGCAGTTTTTTTCCACGGTCGAGTGGCGCCTGTTGCAGCGCCACGGCGAAAGTATCGGCGAGGTGGATGTGGTTGTTTTTCATCCCGCGCATGGGCTGGTGGTTTTCGAAATCAAGGCAGGAGAGGTCGAGGTACGTAACGGCAGCTGGTTTTACGGCTCCGGATTGCCGATGAAGCAGTCGCCGATGGCGCAAGCACGGCGTAATCGCTACGCCTTGCAGGAAAAACTCCGGCACCGCCTGGGGGCTGGCGTGGATACTTTGATGGTGACGCATGCCGTCTGGTTTCCCGAGATAACCTGGAAGGCAGCAGCGCCGATGGAAATCCCTTCGCGGCATTTTCTGCTCGACCGCAACGCATTGAAAGATCCGGAATCTGCTTTGCTCGCGCTATTGCGCGAGGCGGCACCCAACGGACCGGCGTGGAGCCGTAGCCAGCAACAAGCCTTGAAGGAATTGCTTGCGCCGGATTGCCATTTGCTAGTGCCGCTATCGGTGCAGGTTGATGCCACGCTGGACAAACTCCATCAGGCAACTGAGCAGCAAATGTCCGTGTTACGGATGTTGCGCAGCCAGTCACGTTTGTTAGTGGAAGGCGGTGCCGGCACGGGCAAAACGCTGCTGGCCTGCACGTTGGCGCGTGAGCATGCGGCACAGGGTAAATCCGTTTTGCTCACTTGTTTCAATAAGCAACTGGCCAACCATTTGGCAGCTTGTCTGGCTGATTGCCCCGAAGTACAGGTGACCAATTTTCATGAACTGGTACACCAGATGGCAACTCAGGCAGGCTTGCCTTACGAGATCATCGATAACCCGGAACAACGCGCCCGCTTCTTCCGCGAAGGTGCGCCAGAACTGTTGCTCAACGCCAGTGAATTGCTGGATGTACGCTTTGACACCCTGATCGTCGACGAGGCGATGGACTTTGCCTCAACCTGGTGGATTGCCCTCTCCGCATTGGGACGAGACAATTTTTCTTGGTACTGTTTTTACGACAGACAGCAGGCCATTTACCAGCATGGCAGCACTTGGGAAACACCTTTCACTGCTGCCCCGATGCAACTGGAAACCAATTTGCGTAACCCGCAGCCGATTGGTGAGTTCGCAGCCAATATTGCCCACTATCCACCGCCAGCCGCATTCCGGGTACAAAGCGGCAGCAAACCGATAACGCTACGCGCCCCGGATTTCGCCACCATGGCCGAGCAATTGCGAACCTTACTGAACGAACTGACGCTCAAGGACAATATTGCACTGGAGCAAATCGTCGTCCTCTCCCCCTATCGGATGGAGAATGTCAAATCTGCCTGGCGAACCGGCTTGTCTCAGGTCAAGACATCTTCCGATATGGCCACCCCGTCGACCGGAAAAATCCGCGTCGGTACGATACAGGGTTTCAAGGGGCTGGAAGCCGATGTCGTCATTCTGGTCGGCATTGATGCCAACGCCGCGAAGCACCTCGATTGGCTGTATATCGGCGCCAGCCGCGCACGGGCAGTTTTGTATCTGCTGGCACTCGAAGAGTTTTCCAATCTCCCCGAGTAGCCAGTTTTCTCCAACAACTAACCGTCACATACGCTATCAATCGCTCAACTGAAAAAGCGATCGATTTTTTCTCCCAGCTTGACCAGCGAGCCGAATGTCGTGTCAATCGCATTCATCGTTCCTTCATGAACGCTATCCAACCCTCTTTCCAAGGCATTGCGTCCCCGGTAAAAACTTCCATAAGCTGCCAAGGCCCAATCCCGGCCATGATAGAAAGTGTTGCTGCCGATATTCAGGGCATCGGTATTGGGTCGCCATTCAACGCCAAAGAACGTATCGGAAAACTGCTTGTCATCGCTGAAATAAACCTCCAATACAGTTGGTTCCGGCGCATCAAAGATCACATTGATAAAACGGCCAAAGGTGGATGACTTGCGCAGCGATGTCGCCTCCAGCGTTTCGGTATTGAAGACATCGACTGCCTCCCCGTCGAGCAACAGCACGGGATAATCGCAAGCGTCCGATGGCAAACCGATGATATAGCGCAACGACTGTGCCAAAAGCTCGGCGTTGGTCTGATAGACCCCGGATGGCACAAGCAACACTTGCGCGTCGCCAATCGTTTTGAAATCGCTCACGACAAGTACCTGGCACGCCAAGGATTCATCCAGGTGCGATGTTTCAAGCTGGTTGGCAAGCGAATCCTCACCAAGGGAGCGCAACAACATGGCGCCATGCGCCAGTTCGTCAGATGTCGGCAAACGATTCACCGATGGCATTTGCAAAGAGTTTTTCATGATCGACTCCTGAGGGTTGTAGTGATTTGACAGCGCCAGTATCAGGAGTCATGGCGACAGGTCGTGTCTTTCCTGAAATGGTTTTTAAACTCCTAGCAGTGCTGCATCAAGAGGCTCATCACCAAGCAAGTCACTGACAACACATCGCTAAATATCTATGCTAAAACTATCGCCAAAGGGGCCATTGCTCCTTTTTTCATACAAACCTTTTAGCCCCGTCCCACCCAACGAAAGTGAGCTTCAGCTTGCGTACCAACCAGCTAAACGCAATTCTTCTGACTCTTGTGCTGATCGCCCTTATCGTCTCCGGGATTGCTCCCTTCGACCGGGGAACCTGGGTTCTGGAGGTGGCACCGGTCGTGATTGCCATCCCTATTCTGTGGCGGACCCGGCAATCCTTTCCCTTGACGACCCTGCTTTACGTTCTGATTACCGCCCATGCGCTGGTACTGATTCTTGGCGGTGCTTACACCTATGCCAGAGTACCGCTGGGCTTCTGGTTGCAGGATTTATTCGAGTTGGGACGCAATCCTTACGACAAGATCGGGCATTTCATGCAGGGTTTCGTACCGGCCCTGATCGCCCGGGAAATCCTGTTGCGCGGCAACTACGTATCCGGGAAAAGCATGCCGGGTTTTCTCTCGGTCTGCGTAGCGCTGGCGATCAGCGCTTTTTACGAATTACTTGAATGGTGGGCTGCGCTGGCCTGGGGACAAGGCGCAGAAGAGTTTCTCGGCACCCAGGGCGACCCGTGGGATACCCAGTCCGACATGTTCCTGGCCTTGATCGGTGCAACGCTGGCGGTACGCTTTCTGGCACGCTGGCAGGATGCACAAATTCGTCATCTTCCGCCTAACGAACAGCGGGAATAATTTGCTGCCGAATGCATTTCGCGCTGCCAGCCGCAGGCAAATTAGCGATAATTCGCCTCTTATTCTTTTTACCGATGTCCGCCCGTGAATCCCCACCTCGCGCAACTCCAGCCCTATCCTTTTGAAAAACTGCGTGCCCTGTTTGCCGGCGTCACACCAGACCCGCAATACAAGGAGATCAAACTCTCCATCGGCGAACCGCAGCACGCCACACCGCCGTTCATCATGGAAGCCTTGATGACCAGCCTGAAGGGGCTGGCCAATTACCCGACGACACAGGGCATTCCGGCATTGCGTCAGGCCATCGGCACTTGGTGCCGGCATCGCTACGAGCTGGAACTGAACCCGGAAACTGAAATTCTTCCGGTCAACGGCTCACGCGAAGCACTTTTCTCGTTTGCCCAGACGGTAATCAATCCAGGTTTGGGGCACGTTCCCCTGGTCGTCTGCCCGAATCCCTTCTACCAGATTTACGAAGGTGCAGCCTATCTGGGCGGTGCCGAACCGCGCTTTCTGAACAACCTCCCGGAAAACGGTTTCGCGTTCGATTACAGCGCCCTGTCGAAAGAAGAATGGTCGCGCGTCCAGTTGTTCTATGTCTGCTCGCCGGGCAATCCGACCGGCAAAGTGCTGTCGCTGGAGGACTGGAAAACGCTGTTCGCCCTGTCCGACAAATACGGTTTCATCATCGCCTCCGATGAATGCTATTCGGAAATCTATTTCGACGAAGCCAACCCGCCGATCGGTGGTCTGCAGGCAGCAAAACTGCTCGGCCGCTCGAACGAGCGACTGGTCATGTTCTCCAGCCTGTCGAAGCGCTCGAATGTACCGGGCATGCGTTCCGGCTTTGTTGCCGGCGACGCAAAAATCCTGAAAAACTTCCTGCTCTATCGCACTTACCACGGCTGCGCCATGGCGCCACCGGTGCAGATGGCTTCGGTCGCCGCCTGGAACGACGAGGCGCATGTACTGGACAATCGCAACCAATACCGCGAAAAATTCGCCACCAGCACCCCACTGATCAGCGAAGTCCTGGGCACCGGCATGCCGGATGCCGGCTTCTACCTTTGGGCCCGCACCCCCATTGCCGATACCGAGTTCGCCCGGGGTTTGCTCGAACACTATAATGTCGTCGTTTTACCCGGCAGTTTCCTTGGCCGCGAGGTCAATGGCATCAACCCCGGCGCCAACTTCGTCCGTATTGCCCTGGTCGCTTCGCTGGCCGAATGTCGCGAAGCGACCGACCGTATCCGTCAATTCGCCAAACAACTGTAAACTGAGAGAACCCCTATGAGCCATCCGCTGCAAGCCACCATTGACGACCTCTGGGAACGCCGTACCGAGCTTTCCACCCAATCGACCGACGCCATCAAGATCATCGAATCCGTGATCGGCGATCTCGACAGCGGCAAACTGCGCGTTGCCGAAAAGATCAACGGTGAATGGGTGGTCAACCAGTGGGCCAAGAAGGCCGTGCTGCTGTCCTTCCGCACCCGCGACAACCGCGTCCAGGAAGCCGGCGAAATTCGTTTCTACGACAAGGTAGACACCAAGTTCCAAGGCTGGACCGAAGAACAATTCAAGGCCGGCGGCTTCCGCGTCGTACCGGGCGCCTTCGCGCGCAAGGGCTCCTTCATCGCCAAGAACACCGTGCTGATGCCCTCCTTCGTCAACATCGGCGCCTACGTCGATGAAGGCACCATGGTCGACGCCTGGGCCACCGTCGGCTCCTGCGCGCAGATCGGCAAGAACGTACACCTATCCGGCGGCGTCGGCATCGGCGGCGTGCTGGAGCCGATCCAGGCTGGTCCAGTCATCATCGAAGACAACTGCTTCATCGGTGCCCGTTCGGAAGTCGTCGAAGGCGTTGTCGTCGGCGAGAATTCAGTCATTTCGATGGGCGTCTACATCGGCCAAAGCACCCCGATCTACGACCGCGAAACCGGCGAAATCACCTACGGCAAGATCCCGGCGGGTTCCGTCGTGATCAGCGGCAACCTGCCGAAAGATGGCGGCAAGTACAGCATGTACGCCGCGATCATCGTCAAGAAGGTCGACGCGCAAACCCGCTCGAAGACCAGCATCAACGAACTGCTGCGCCCTTAAGCCACCCAAACTTACGAAGGTCTTGTCATGATCCTCGACAAACTGTTCCAGTTGATGTCGGAAAAGCAGGCGTCGGATATTTTCATCTCCGCCGGTGCGCCGATCCACATCAAGATCCAAGGCAATACCCTGCCGGTCAATCAGCAAATCATGTTGCCCGACATGATCGACAAGATTGCCTACGAACTGATGTCGCCGGAGCAGATCAAGACCTTCGAGGCCAACAACGAGATGAACCTCTCGTTCGGTGTACCGCAGGTCGGTAACTTCCGGATCAACCTGTTCCGCCAGCGCGGCTCGATCAGCGTCGTGGTGCGCTTCATTCTCGGCAACATTCCGACGCTGGACAGCCTGGACCTGCCGCCTGTGCTTACCGATTTGATCATGGAAAAACGTGGTCTGGTGCTGATCGTTGGCGCCACCGGCTCCGGCAAATCGACCACCATCGCGTCGATGCTGGATTACCGGAACGAATCGCGTACCGGCCACATCCTGACAGTGGAAGACCCGATCGAATTCCTGTTCAAGCACAAGAAATCCATCGTCAACCAGCGTGAAATCGGGATGGATACGCACGACTGGGCCTCGGCCCTGAAGAATGCGATGCGTCAGGCACCGGACTGCATCCTGATCGGCGAAATCCGCGATCGTGAGACCATGCAAGCCGCCATCGCCTATGCCCAAACCGGGCATCTCTGCCTCGCTACGCTGCATGCCAACAACAGTTATCACGCGCTGAACCGGATCATCAGTTTTTTCCCGATGGAAAACCGCTCGGCGCTTTTCCTCGACCTGTCGTCAGCCCTGCGCGCTGTCATTTCCCAGCGCCTGGTGAAAAAACCCGATGGCAAACGCACGCCGACCTGCGAAATCATGCTCAATACGCGGCATATCAGCGAATTGATCGAACGCGGCGAAGTGCAAAGTATCAAGGATGCGATGGAGCAGTCGCTGGCACCGGGGTCGCAGACTTTCGAACAGGATTTGTTCCGGCTTTATCACGAAGGCACCATCACGCTGGAAGAAGCCCTGGCCAACTCCGATTCGCCAACCAATCTCTCCTGGCTGATCAACAATTCCGAAATCAATGTCAGCAACGGTAAGGATGAACGGAAATCCGACCTGGCGCTTGACTTTGACAGCACCAACGAAGGCGGCGCGTCGTTCAAGGAATTCACGCTTAACCTGGCCGACGACGAAGAAAACCACTGATGACCGACCCCACCCTCGAACTGGCACGCCAGATCATGGCCTGCCCGTCCGTGACGCCGGATGACGCCGGCTGCATGGACATCCTTGGCGCCCGCCTGGCTGCCATCGGCTTCACCCTCGAATTCCTCGACCGCAACGGCACCCGCAACCTGTGGGCACGCCGCGGCAACCGCGCCCCGCTGTTCGTCTTCGCCGGCCATACCGACGTCGTGCCGACCGGGCCGCTGGACAAATGGACCAGCCCGCCGTTCGCCCCCGAAATCCGCGACGGCAAGCTCTACGGCCGTGGTGCCGCCGACATGAAAACCGGCGTTGCCGCGGCGTTGACCGCAACAGAAGCCTTCGTCGCCGCCCATCCGGCGCACCCCGGTTCGCTCGCCTTCCTGCTCACTTCCGATGAAGAAGGCGATGCCAACGACGGCACCGTCGCTGTCGTCGAAGCGCTCAAGGCGCGCGGCGAGCGCCTGGATTACTGCATCATCGGCGAACCGACCTCGGTCAACACGCTCGGCGACATGATCAAGAACGGCCGCCGCGGCTCGCTGTCCGGCGTACTCGAGATCAAGGGCATCCAGTGCCACATCGCCTACCCGGAAAAGGGCCGCAACCCGATCCACCAGGCGGCACCGGCCATCGCCGAACTGGCGGCGACCGAGTGGGACCAGGGCAACGAATACTTTCCGCCGACCACCTGGCAGATTTCCAACATCCACGGCGGCACCGGCGCGACCAACGTCGTTCCCGGTCAACTCGAAATCAAGTTCAATTTCCGCTTCTCCACCGCCAGCACGCCGGAAGGCCTGCAGCAGCGCCTGTGCGCCATCCTCGACCGGCACGGCCTGGAATACGCGATCAAATGGACGCTCGGCGCCAGCCCCTTCCTGACCGGCCGCGGCCCGCTCGCCGATGCCGCCATGACGGCGATCCGCGAAACCTGCGGCATCGAAACCGAACTGTCCACCACCGGCGGTACCTCGGATGGCCGCTTCATCGCGCCGATCTGCGACCAGTTGCTGGAAATCGGCCCGTCCAACGCGACCAGCCACAAGATCGACGAATGCATCGCCATCGATGCGCCGTCGAAGCTCTCCGCCATCTATCGTCGCATCCTTGAACAGATTCTCCTCAAATGACCGTTTCCGCCAAGACCGAACTGATCACGGTTCGTGATTTCATCCGCTACGCCGTCAGCCGCTTCAACGCCGCCGGCCTGTTCTTCGGCCACGGCAGCGACAACGCCTGGGACGAAGCGGTGTACCTGACGCTGCACACGCTGCACCTGCCGCTCGACCGCCTCGAACCCTTCCTCGACGCCCGCCTGCTGCCGGAAGAGCGCGTCGCCCTGCTCGACATCACCACCCGCCGCTGCCAGGACCGCCTGCCCGCCGCCTACCTGACGCACGAAGCCTGGCTCGGCGAACACCGTTTCTATGTCGACGACCGCGTCATCGTGCCGCGCTCCTTTATCGCCGAACTGCTCGATGAACAACTGACGCCGTGGATCGATGACCCATGGGCCGTCGAACACGCCCTCGACCTGTGCACCGGCTCCGGCTGCCTGGCCATCCTGACCGCGCTGGCCTTCCCTAATGCCACGGTCGACGCCGTCGATCTGTCGAAGGAAGCCCTGCAGGTAGCCGAGCGCAACATCGCCGACTACCACCTGGTCGACCGCGTCCGCCCGGTGCATTCCGATGCCTTCACGGCGCTGGCCGGTCGCAAGTACGACCTGATCATCTCCAACCCGCCCTACGTCGACGCCCAGGCTGTTGCCGCGCTGCCGCCCGAATACCGGCACGAACCGGAAATGGCGCTCGGCTCAGGCGACGACGGACTGGACTTCACCCGCATCATCCTCGCCAAAGCGAAAAAGCACCTCAACGCAGACGGCATCCTCGTCGTCGAAATCGGCCACAACCGCGACGCGCTGGAAGCCGCCTTCCCGACGCTCCCCTTCACCTGGCTCGACACCGCCGCCGGCGACGAATACGTTTTCATGCTGCGCGCCGCCGACCTCCCCGCCTGACCCCCCCAACCCCGTCATTGCGAGCGCAGCGAAGCAATCCACACCAGCCCCCTGGATCGCCACAACCTCCGGCCTCGCGATGACGCCTCCGTACCTCGTCATTGCGAGCAAAGCGAAGCAATCCACACTCAGCCCCCCATGAAACTCTACGAACTGCCCAGCCCGTTCGAAATCGAAACGGGCACGGTGCTGATGCTCGAACCCGAATGGGCGCGCGCCGGTGAGTTGCGTGCGCAGCTACTCGACGAAAGCTACCCGAAACCCTTCGTCATCGACGACGGCAAGTCGCGCTACCTGTATTTCAACGTCCGCCTGATGCAAAGCGAGATGTCGCTGAAGGCCCCGCACGACCTGGCGCTGCGCTACACGCAGAAGATGATGGGCTTCCTGCTCTTCCATCCGCGGCCCAAGCGCATCGCGCTGATCGGTCTCGGCGGCGGCTCGATCATCAAGTTCTGCCACCGCCGACTGCCCGGTGTACAGCTCACCGCCATCGAACTCGACCCCGACGTCATCGCGCTGCGCGACGCCTTCTTCATACCGCCCGACGACGAACGCCTGCAAATCCTGCATGCCGACGGTGCCGAATACATCGAGCAGGTTGAAAAAGGCATCGACGCGCTGCTCATCGACGCCTTCGACAAGACCGGCTTCGCCCCGTCGCTGGCCAACCGCGAATTTCTCACCGCCGCCTTCGCCAAACTCTCCGGCAACGGCGTGCTGGTCATCAACCTGGCCGGTGACAAGGAAAGCTTCGCCGGGCTGATCGGCGAAGTCATGCATGTCTTCGACGACCAGGTGATCATGATTTCCGTCCCTGACGACGGCAACCACATCCTCTACGCTTTCAAGGAACGCTACTTCGAACCGCGCTGGCGCTGGCTGAACAACCACGCCAAGGAACTGCGCGCCCGCCTCGGTCTCGACTTCCCGGCCTTCGTGCAGAAGATGGAACGCGCCAGCAAACTCGGCCTCGCCAGGCGCGAAGCGATCCGCGGCCGCTGAAAAAATTGTATTCAGGCAGGCCACAGCACGCCTGACATTTGCTCCATCTCCACGGTGGAGAACAAAGGTCTTCCTGGCTGCCTGAGCTCAGTGGCCATTTCCGGCTCGTCACGAAATTCCGCCTGAATTTCTTCGATCCTTGCGCTGCAGCACAACAACGCGTCGACGCAGCGCGGATCAAGTTTGCTGCCTGCCAGCTTCCGCAACTCATTGAAAGCCGCATGATTGCCCCACGCTTCCTTGTAGCAACGCTTCGAAGTCAAGGCATCAAACACATCGGCGACAGCGATGATCCTGGCTTCCAACGGAATATTGTCGCCGGCAAGGCCTGACGGATAGCCGCTGCCATCGAAGTTCTCATGATGGTATTGCGCAATATTGCAGACCATCTTGGTGTATCCCAAATCGTCCAGACCAAAGTTTCCGAGCATTGATTCGATAATCTCTCGCCCCTTACTCGCGTGGGTTTTCATGATCTGGAATTCCTGATCGGTGAGCTTTCCGGGCTTGCACAATATTTCGTCAGCAATCGCAATCTTCCCGATATCGTGCATTGGGGCAAACCAGAACACAGCCTCGACGAACTCGTCATCCAACCCACGCTCTGCGGCAATTCCATTGGCAATCAGGCGGGAAAAACGGGCCATCCGTTCCAGATGCGCACCAGTTTCCGGATCACGATGGCCGGAGAAACAGGTCGCGGTTCTTATCGCACCCTGCAGGACCATCACCTGCTTGAGTTCCAGGCTAACCAGCAAGGACACCAACCGGGCGATCATGTCGAGATAAGGTAGTGAGGACTCGTCAAATACGTCAGGCTCGGATGAGTTGAAAAAAACGAAACCCGCCAGTTGTCCGCTTTGATAAATCGGCACGGTATAGCTAGCCCGATAACCGTATTTGGCGAGTCTTCTTGAATGCTCCCGACTCTTGCCCAAGCGTGACAGATCATTGATGACCCGTGGCCTGCCTTCCTGATAAATTGAATACAGCGAAGGCGCATCTCGCAGCTTGCACTGGTAATGCCCGAGCGGATTTTCTCCCCCTTCAGTGCTATGGGCAAAAGTCTGTAGCGTATCGCACTGAGGATCGTAGACCGCGATACCGATTCGCTGCACGAACGGACAGCGCTGCGTGAGAATACGATGCAGGAAGGCAATTTTCTCCGACATCGAGAGCTTCTCGTTCAGCCTGTTGAGTAAATCATGGTGCTCGGATTCCATCGCGTATTTTTTCATGAGACTCTCTATCCTGGCAGGATGACAAACGAAACAGGAACAAGTCCCTGGCAACAGGCACTGCGAACATCTTCCTCATCACCACTTGCGCCAGACCTTCACTTTATCGATGCGGAATTTCGAAGTCATCACCCCAAGGGGTGATATCTCCATCATGCTGGAGCCTTATAATTCATATAGTTAATTTGAAATCAGACTTCATCGATGGGTATCCAGCACACCGGAAATGCAGAAATAGATCAACAGCATGCCATTCTGGAGAGCATGGTCGAGCAGTTGCGGCAACCCTGTCCCGTCTCGCTGCAGCACGCAGTTGCCGATTGCGCCGGATGTGCACATTCAATCCAGCAGGATTGCCGGAATACTCTTGAAGGCATGACCAAGCAGTTGGCTGCCTTTCTGATCGGGCATGCAACCTACGAGGAAAGAATGATGGAGTTGTTGCCGGACACGCCGATATGCCAGTCGCACATCAAGGGTCACAAGGCCGCCCATGAGGGAATCGCCAGGCAATTGAAACGGCTCGCTGCAGAGGTTCACAGCAAAGATCCCCGAACAGCCAGCGTGACCTTGTGGCAGCTTTTGGGGGACTGGCTGGGCGATCATGCCATGCTGTTCGACAATCGATTGGTGCGCCTGGGGAAATCCGCAGCCCCGGAAATCGACTTTGATGCGGAACTCGTTGCCATGCTGGACCAGCACGTCTTCCCCAACCGGCCGACCACAGCCTCTCTATCCGGACAACAAGTTGCGCAGCGCGACAAACTGGAAATGCGCGGCCGCTTCGAATCCCTTACTGCCGCTCAACGCAAGATATTCTGGCTGGTTATCGCTGGCAGGAAAAACTCCGAAATCGCCTCAGAACTGTCCATTTCGGTCAACACCGTAAAAACCCACCGCAGCGCGATATTTCAAAAATTCGAGGTTTCTTCTCTGATCGAACTAGTCAAGAAAACCAATGTGCTTCGCTGAACAGCCAGCCCCCCATGACGACCTCAGGATGCGGGGTTGGAAACCTCAGCAAGAATCGCCTTCAGTAATCGCCAGCAACGTTCCACCGAGGCCACCTCGACCCGTTCACCGGGGGCATGCGCGCCATGTATGGTTGGCCCGAACGAGACAATATCCAGCTCCGGATATTTAGCCCCGATGATGCCGCACTCGAGTCCAGCATGGATCACCTGCACCTTCGACTCGCCGCCGAAATCGCGCCGATAAACCGCCTGGCAAGTTTTCAGTAGCGCCGAATCGGGATTCGGTGCCCAACCCGGATACTGTCCGGTTTTTTCCGCCACCGTCCCGGATAGCGCAAACAGACTGACGATCTCATCGGCCAAGGCCGTCGCAGCGCGGTCGACCAGCGAACGGACCATGAAATTGCAGCAACTGCCGGCCGGAGAAATATCGACCATACCAAGATTATTCGAAGTTTCGACCACACCAGGCACCGAGCGGCTCATCCGGCGCACGCCGTGCGGTGCGGCATGCAGCGATGCCAGCCAGATCGAATGCTCGTTTTCCGACAACATCTCTACCGCCGCACTGCAGCCAGCTTGCAGCGTGACGCCATCGTCGATGCCGCGCAAGATTTCGCGCAGAACAATCTGCTGCCCTGCCAACCATTCTTCCAACCCCGTCGCGTCGGGCAAGGCAATACTGGCAAAAGCTTCGCGCGGCAAGGCATTGCGTGCCGTTCCACCGCGCAGTTCGACCAGACGAAACGGCTGCACAGCCACCAGTTCATTGAGCAAAGCGACAAGCAACTTGATCGCATTGCCGCGCTCTTCGTGAATATCGACACCGGAATGCCCGCCACGCAAACCAAGCAGTTCGACCCGGCGTACCGTCCAGCCTGCCGGTAGGGGTTCGGTGCTGGCCGGACGTTGAACATCGACATCCAACCCACCGGCGCAACCGAGATAGAACTCGCCCCACGCTTCGGTATCGAGATTGAGCATCAGACTGGCATTCAGCAAGCCTCCAGCCAAGCCCCTAGCCCCACCCATTCCCGCTTCTTCATCGACGGTGAGCAAGGCTTCGAGTGGACCATGTACCAAGCTTTTATCGGCTAACGCAGCCATGATCAAAGCCACGCCAATGCCGTTGTCGGCCCCCAGCGTCGTCCCCTCGGCCAGCAACCAGCCATCGCGCAATACGGGCACGATGGGATCGCTGGAAAAATCGTGCGTACTATCAGAATTTTTCTGGCACACCATGTCCAGATGCGCCTGCATGACCAAGCCCGGCGATTTTTCCCGACCCGGCGATGCCGGCTTGCGCAAAATCAGGTTGCCAACGCGGTCGACCGCAATATTCAGACCCTTTTCCTGCGCCCAAGCGACGATCTGTCCGCTGATCCGGGCTTCGTTTTTGGAAGCCCGAGGGGTTGAACACAACTGGGCAAACTCCGACCAGACCGGCTTCGGCTCCAGTTCGGCGAAAACATCGGCAGACAAACTCATTGATCAAAACTCCGCGCGAACAGGAAAACCATCACGCAACGGTATCTACGCCATTCCCGAGATGTGAAGGATTGCTTGGAAGCGTTTGCAGCAACTGCATTGCCGACTGCTCCTCGACTTCCATGGCCTTCTTCAGAACGGCGAATTGAACGGCTTGTGCCGTTTCACCTTGTTTGATCTGCGTTGCCATTGACGCAATTGCACTGACATCCATTGAAACACCTCTTCGGGTCACACCACCGTTCATTCAGTGGATATCCCGATTACGGCAGCGCAGGAAAAAACTTGATTCCAAGAACGTCCAAGCAAACCACTAATAGCTGAAATGAACTTCTGAAATGAAAAACCCCGCAAGTCGGAAGACTGGCGGGGTTTAAAATTCTGGGGCGACTGATGGGGCTCGAACCCACGACAACCGGAATCACAATCCGGGACTCTACCAACTGAGCTACAGCCGCCGCTGAAGAAGGCGCGCATTGTAATTCGTTCCAGAACAACTTGTCTACAGACTTTTCAACTTTCTTCACAGAATCCTTTCCAGACCACAGCGCCAATCCGCAACAGCCCGACCGTGATATTATTATCGGCTTTATTTTTCGGCGCCTTAAGTCACAAGGAACTCTCATGGAAGCAACTACCGCACAAGCCAACGAACTCGAACGTCGCATTGATCTCTCTGTCGCCATTGCCGACATCGAGAAGGAAATGGACCAGCGCCTGAAGCGCATGGGCCGCAATATCAAGATGCCGGGTTTCCGTCCGGGCAAGGTGCCGTTCTCCATCATCAAGCAACAGCATGGCGACCAGGCACGTCATGAAGTACTGGCCGAACAACTGGATTGTGTTTTTGCCGATGCTGTGAACGCTCAGAAACTGCACGTTGCCGGTTATCCGCGCGTCGAACCGAAGACGACGGAAAGCACGACCGACATGACGTTTTCTTTTGTCTTCGAGGTTTATCCGGAATTCGTGCCGGGCGACGTGTCGACCGCAGAAATCGAACGTCCGGTCCTCGAAGTCGGTGCTGCTGAAATCGAAAAGACCCTCGACATCCTGCGCAAGCAGCGTGTTCGCTACGACAACGCCGAGCGTGGCGCCCAGAAGGATGACCGCGTGGTCATCGATTTCCTGGGCAAGAAAGATGGCGTTGCCTTCCAGGGCGGTCAGGCCAGCGATTACCCGTTCGTGCTCGGCCAGGGCATGATGCTGCCGGATTTCGAGAAGGCAGTTGAAGGCTGTTCCGTTGGCGAAAGCAAGACGTTTGATCTGGCTTTCCCGGAGGATTATCACGCCAAGGATCTGGCTGGCCAGACCGTGCAGTTCGAAATCACCGTCAAGCAGGTTCAGGCGCCGCGCCTGCCGGAAATCGACGCCGATTTCGCCAAGATGATGGGCGTTACCGATGGCGATGTCGAAAAGATGCGCGCCGAGATCGAAGCCAACCTGAAGCGTGAAGTGAAGCGTCGCATTGAAGGCAAGGTCAAGGATCAGGTCATGGAAGCCCTGCTCAAGGCCAATCCGATTTCCGTACCGAACGCACTGGTCGACATGGAAATCCAGCGTCTAATGCAATCTGCCCGCCAGGATATGGAACAGCGCGGCATGAAGGTCAAGGACATGCCGATCCAGCCGGAGTGGTTTGCCGACCAGGCCAAGCGCCGGGTTACCCTTGGCCTGATCCTTGCTGAAGTGGTCAAGACCGAGAAGCTCCAGGCAACACCGGAACAGGTTCGCAAAATGGTTGAAGACATGGCTGCCAGCTATGAACAGCCGGAAGAAGTCATCCGCTGGTACTACGCCCAACCGCAGCGCCTGAGCGATGTGGAAGGTGTTGCAATCGAGAGCAACGTGGTCGAATGGGTACTTGGCAAGGCCAAGGTGACTGACAAGGCTGCCGTTTTTGATGAATTGATGAACCAGCAGCAATAAGCTGAATTTCGTCACAAAAACGACAACCGTCTGAAACGCAACAACAAAGGGCCGACATGTTTATCGATAACGCAAGCAACTGGGATCCACAGGCTTTGGGCCTTGTCCCGATGGTGGTAGAACAGAGCGGACGTGGCGAACGCGCCTATGACATCTATTCTCGCCTGTTGAAAGAGCGGGTGATTTTTCTTGTCGGCCCGGTTAATGACGTCAGCGCCAATCTGGTTGTCGCCCAACTTTTGTTCCTTGAAGCGGAAAATCCGGACAAGGACATCTATTTCTACATCAACTCACCGGGTGGCTCGGTCACTGCCGGCATGTCGATCTACGACACCATGCAGTTCATCAAGCCGGACGTGTCGACACTGTGCATCGGTCAGGCTGCCTCGATGGGCGCCTTCCTGCTGACGGCCGGCACCAAGGGCAAGCGCTTCGCCCTGCCCAACTCCCGCGTCATGATTCACCAGCCGCTGGGCGGTTTCCAGGGACAGGCATCGGATTTTGCGATCCACGCCAAGGAAATCCTCTCCATCAAGGACAAGCTGAATCGCATCATGGCCGAACACACCGGCCAGCCACTGGAACGTATCGAAAAGGATACGGACCGTGACAATTTCCTGTCGTCTACCGAAGCCATGGAGTACGGTTTGATTGACAAGGTTCTGACCCGCCGCGACGCGGCTTGATCGAGGAGTAAGCGATGTCGAAGGACAGCCAGGAAAAACTGCTGTATTGCTCCTTTTGCGGCAAGAGCCAGCACGAAGTCAAAAAACTGATTGCCGGCCCATCGGTGTTCATCTGCGACGAATGCATTGCGCTTTGTACCGACATTGTGCGCGATGAACTTCCCGAGGAAGCCGACAAGGCAGGACGCTCCGACCTGCCGACACCGCGTGAAATCAGTTCCATTCTCGATCAGTATGTGATCGGCCAGGAAGTTGCCAAACGCATCCTCGCCGTTGCGGTATACAACCATTACAAACGTCTGCGCCATACCGCCAAGAACACTGGCGAGGTCGAACTGTCGAAGAGCAACATCCTGCTCATCGGCCCGACCGGCTCGGGCAAAACCCTGCTCGCCCAGACGCTTGCCCGCATGCTCAACGTCCCGTTCGTGATGGCCGATGCCACCACGCTGACCGAAGCCGGCTATGTCGGCGAAGATGTCGAAAACATCATCCAGAAGCTGCTGCAGAAATGCGACTACGATATCGAGAAGGCGCAACACGGTATCGTCTATATCGATGAAATCGACAAGATTTCCCGCAAATCGGACAATCCATCGATTACCCGCGACGTTTCCGGTGAAGGTGTGCAACAAGCACTACTCAAGCTGATCGAAGGCACCACGGCATCGATTCCTCCGCAAGGTGGGCGCAAGCACCCAAACCAGGATTTCGTTCAGGTTGACACTACCAACATCCTCTTCATCTGCGGCGGTGCGTTTGCCGGCCTGGAAAAGGTCATCCGCAACCGCTCCGAACGCGGCGGTATCGGCTTTGGTGCCGAAGTCAAGAGCAAGGACGACGGCAAGGAAGTCGGCAAAATATTGCTTGATGTCGAACCGGAAGATCTGATCAAGTTCGGCCTGATTCCGGAACTGATCGGTCGCCTGCCGGTCGTTGCCACGCTGCAGGAACTGGAAGCCGATGCACTCGTCCAAATCCTGACCGAGCCGAAGAATGCACTGGTCAAGCAGTACCAGAAGCTATTCAATATGGAAGAAGTGGAACTCGAAATCCGGCCGGCAGCCCTTGCTGCCATTGCCCAAAAGGCACTCGAACGCAAGACGGGGGCCCGCGGCCTGCGTTCAATCATGGAACACGCCCTGCTCGATATCATGTACGAACTTCCGGGCATGGAAAATGTCGAAAAAGTGGTTATCGATGAAAACATGATTACTGGCGAAACCCCGCCGCTCCTCATCTACGCCGATCAGCCCAAGGTCTCCGGCTCAAACTGAGCCGGGGGTTCTTGAAATCCGGTTTCCCGCCCTCACCTAGAGGGCTTATACCTATTTCAAAGGCACACTGATGTCGAACCCCAACACACTTCCGGAAACCCAAGCACTGCCGTTGCTCCCATTGCGCGATGTAGTGGTGTTTCCGCATATGGTGATTCCGCTCTTCGTCGGTCGCCCAAAATCCATCAAAGCACTTGAAATGGCGATGGAAACCGGCAAGAGCATCATGCTCGTCGCCCAGAAATCAGCGGCAAAGGATGACCCGGAACCCGAAGATTTATACCGCATTGGTTGCTTGGCCAATATCCTCCAGATGCTCAAATTGCCCGACGGAACGGTCAAGGTGCTGGTTGAAGGCACGCAGCGGGCAAATATTGAAGCCATCGAAGTTCAGGCATCCGTATTCATGGCAACGGTTGTGCCATTGGCACAGGCTGGCACTGACGATCACGAAATCGAGGCCATGCGCCGTGCCGTGGTCGCCCAGTTCGACCAGTTTGTCAAACTCAACAAGAAAATTCCGCCGGAAGTCCTCTCCTCCATTACAGGAATTGAAGATGCCGGCCGCCTCGCTGACACGATTGCCGCGCATCTACCACTGAAAATCGAGCAGAAACAGGAAGTTCTGGAGATGGAAAATGTGCGTGAGCGCATTGAACGCCTACTCTCCCAACTGGAAGCCGAAATCGATATTCTTCAGGTAGAAAAGCGCATCCGTGGTCGCGTCAAGCGCCAAATGGAGAAGAGCCAGCGCGAGTATTACCTGAACGAGCAAGTCAAGGCGATCCAGAAAGAATTGGGCGAAGGCGAGGAAGGTGCCGACCTGGAAGAACTGGACAAAAAAATCCAGGCAGCTGGCATGAGCAAGGAAGGATTGGCAAAAGCACAAGGTGAATTGAAAAAGCTGCGCCTGATGTCCCCCATGTCAGCCGAAGCAACCGTGGTACGCAACTTCATCGAAACACTGATCAGCCTGCCATGGCGCAAGAAAACGCGGATTGGGAAGGATTTGCGCGCCGCAGAAAAAATTCTCGATGCCGATCATTTCGGGTTGGAAAAAGTAAAAGAACGTATCGTCGAATATCTTGCCGTGCAACAACGCGTAGACAAGGTCAAGGCTCCGATTTTGTGCCTGGTCGGCCCACCGGGTGTCGGCAAGACCTCACTCGGCCAGTCGATCGCCAAGGCGACCAATCGCAAGTTCGTGCGCATGGCACTTGGTGGTGTACGTGACGAAGCAGAAATTCGTGGTCACCGCAGAACATATATCGGCTCCATGCCAGGCAAGATTCTACAAAGCCTGGCCAAGGTCGGCGTGCGTAACCCGCTGTTCCTGCTTGATGAAGTCGACAAACTTGGCCAGGACTTCCGCGGCGACCCATCGTCAGCTCTGCTTGAAGTACTCGACCCGGAACAGAACAACACTTTCCAGGATCATTACGTCGAAGTCGATTTTGATTTGTCGGATGTAATGTTCGTAGCGACCGCAAACACTCTGAACATCCCTGCCCCGCTGCTTGATCGCATGGAAGTTATTCGACTGTCCGGCTACACGGAAGACGAAAAAGTCAATATCGCCCTGCGTTACCTACTGCCCAAGCAGTTGAAAAATAACGGTGTCAAGAAAACCGAATTGATCGTTGCTGAAAGCGCACTGCGCGACATCGTCCGTTACTACACGCGCGAAGCCGGGGTACGCGCCCTGGAACGTGAAATCTCCAAAATTTGCCGCAAGGTTGTCAAAACGCTGGTTCTCAAGGCGCGTGACAGCAAAATTACGGTAAACGCGCGAAATCTGGATAAATTCCTCGGCGTACGCCGCTACTCCTTCGGTATGGCCGAAAAGGAAAACCAGGTAGGCCAAGTCACCGGACTGGCATGGACCGAAGTTGGCGGCGAACTGCTGACAATCGAATGCGCCAATATGCCGGGCAAAGGCAATATCCTGCGGACCGGCTCGCTCGGTGACGTCATGAAGGAATCGGTCGAAGCCGCCCGCTCCGTTGTGCGTGCTCGTGCCCGGCGCCTGGGCATCAAGGATGAAGTCTTCGAAAAAACCGACCTGCACATTCACGTGCCGGAAGGCGCCACACCGAAAGATGGTCCGTCTGCAGGGATCGCCATGACGACAGCGCTGGTATCGTCCTACACAGGCATTCCCGTGCGTTGTGATGTTTGCATGACGGGCGAGATCACCTTGCGCGGGGAAGTTCTTGCCATTGGCGGGCTTAAGGAAAAACTGCTTGCTGCCGTTCGCGGTGGACTGAAGACAGCGCTGATTCCTGAAGAGAATGTCAAGGATCTGACTGAAATGTCAGAGAACATCAAAAACCGCATCGAAATTGTGCCGGTAAAATGGATCGATCAAGTCCTTGAGCGGGCGCTGGAGCGCGTACCACAAGCCCTTCCTGAGCCAAGTGAAGCGGCCAGCGAACTTCCTGCCAAAACCGACGAAACGAATCAAAAAGCCATCCTTACTCATTGATTTGAAAGGCCTGGATGCTGGCGTATTACCACCAGCATCCAAAGCCATCGGCTAGACCATGTCCGGCGGACCGAGAATCCGCTTGACACAAGGATTTCAGGGGAGATATAAATCGCCCCTCGCAAAAACTTCACCACTCCATACTTTCCAATTAGGGGACTTATATGAACAAGACCGAACTGATCGATCAGATGGCTGCCGCCGCCGATATTTCCAAAGCTGCTGCCGGCCGCGCGCTGGATGCCGCCGTCGAAGCAATCAAGGGCGCCCTCAAGGCTGGCGATGACGTTAGCCTGATCGGTTTTGGTACTTTCTATGTCGGTGAACGTGCCGCCCGTACCGGCCGTAATCCGCGCACCGGCAAAACCTTGGAAATCAAGGCTGCAAAATCTCCAAAATTCCGCGCAGGAAAAGGCCTCAAAGACGCCGTTAACTGATATAATATTGTCCTCTCTGCAAACAGTGCAGATGGGTGCTTAGCTCAGTTGGTAGAGCGTCGCCCTTACAAGGCGAATGTCAGCGGTTCGACCCCGTTAGCACCCACCAAGATCATTCCAAGCAATTCTTGGAAACAACAAAGCCCCGCAATTGCGGGGCTTTGTTGTTTCAGACAACCAGAAAACACCCGACACCTTCCCTTTTTCAACACCTTGCTGAAAATGGAATTCAAGCTGGAATTCAAGCACCCAAATCGGCATAGGGGGCAGCCATTATAGGCTGCCCCCCTGCCACACCACCCGGCATGCGGGTCCGCACCGGGCGGTTCGAGAAGTTGAGGTCATGAGAGACGAGGCACCCTGAGTCGATCAAAGTAGGCGATGCTCAGTACCGTTTTCAATAGCCGGTCGGCGTTTCGCCAATAGCTACGAGCATTTCCAGCCACCCGACGCGCCACGATTTCCAACGCACCTAGCGCCTTCAATTCCCGATACATCGTTGTCCCGCGCTTCCAGTGCTTGAGTTGAATCGCCCGCAATCGATGTCGCAACCACTCGTCCAGCGTGCGCCAGACCTTGGGCGTTTGCGATAACCGGAAATAGGCTTTCCACCCCAGCACATAGGGGCGCAGTTTTTCAACGACTTCCGCCATGCTGCGACCGCCTGAGCGTCGGGTCAGTTGCCTGATCCGCTGCTTGTAGGTCGCCATCGGCTTCGCCGCCACCTTGCATTTGATCTCGCCTTTCGGCGCCACCCAGAAACTGAAGCCAAGAAACTTCCGCCCGAAGACGCTGGCCACCGCACTTTTGGCCTCATTGACCATCAGGTGCAGCTTGGCGTACATCCTCCTCAGCAGCGCCATCACCCGCTCGCCAGCCTTCTTACTACGAACATAGACATTCGCATCGTCGGCGTAGCGCACGAAGCAATGACCTCGACGTTCCAGCTCCTTGTCGACTTCATCCAGCAATACATTCGCCAGTAACGGTGACAGCGGTCCGCCTTGCGGCGTCCCCTGATACCGCGACACGACGACGCCATCCCGCATGATCCCGCTGTTCAGATACGCCCGGATCAGCCGCAACACGCCAGCATCTCCAATCCGCTTCTTGAGGCGGCCCATCAGAATGTCGTGATTGACCCGATCAAAGAATTTCTCCAGATCAACGTCCGCCACGATTCGGCGTCCCGACTGAACATAGGCTTGAGCACGAACGACTGCTTCTTGTGCGCTGCGCCCCGGTCGGAAACCGTAGCTGTATTCGCTGAAGGTCGGGTCCAGCATCGGCTGCAATACTTGCAGCAGCGCTTGCTGGATCAGTCGATCCGTCACCGTCGGGATGCCCAGCTCGCGCTCGCCTCCGTCTGGCTTCGGGATCGTCACCCGTCGCACCGGACTGGGCCGGTACGTCCCCTGTAATAACTGATCACGAATCACCGGCCACGCCGTTCGCAAGTAGCGGGCGGTCTCGGGAATATCCCGGTCATCCACGCCAGCCGCGCCTTTGTTAGCCCGTACCCGCTTCCACGCTTGTTGCAGGTTCTCTCTCGTCAGCGCTGCCATCAGCAACGCTGACCCCGTGCTTCCCGTTTCATGTCGCGGGCGTGTCGCTTCGTCGCTGGTGCTTGCACGGTCGGCTTCACCGTCCGCTACTGGCACCCGCCCCGATCTCTCGGACATCTGACGCAAGACTTCACACATCGACATGGCGTAAAACACTCCTTCTCGTTTGGCCCTTCGCCCCCTATCGGCAGCTACTACGCCCCGAAGGAAGTCCCCTTGGGGGACGGCCTCTGCTGACTTCTCGCTCCGTGTCACCACGTCGCCCTTTCAGGCACAAGGCGAGATCTCCCCAGGTAAGAACGCACTCCTTCTCTGCACAACCGCCGGATTTACGCCACTTCGCCTTGATCACGAGAGCTTCGCGGTCTCATGCCCGCTCGCCCTGCTCGGCAGCGCCTTCTATCCGATTCTTGTCCATCGGCTCGCAGATTACGATCCACGCTTCCTCCCTACGCTCGGTCACCCTCACGCAGTTGCGCTTCACTTCGTTCGTCGTGATCAACTTACGGCGGGACTTGCACCCGCAGGAGTGCGCCCATGCTGGGCGCACATAAAAAAAGGCACTTCAAAAGAAGTGCCTTGTTTTATGCTTGACTTGGCGCGCCCGGAGCGATTCGAACGCCCGACCCTCTGGTTCGTAGCCAGATACTCTATCCAACTGAGCTACGGGCGCGCTGATACAAACGTCAAGACCTAGCCGAAAAAATCAACTGGATCACTGATGGCGCGCCCGGAGCGATTCGAACGCCCGACCCCTTGGTTCGTAGCCAAGTACTCTATCCAACTGAGCTACGGGCGCGCTGTCAGAGGGCCGCATTATACGGCGCCCAAGCAGGATTGCAAGGCTTTTGATAAAAAATCCAGCGATGCACAATTTATCGCTTCATGCGACACCCTAGCCATTTACCGGGAAGCCTCGTAGACTGCACGTCTTTCCTTTTAGTTACAGGCAATCCAATGGCCCAATACGTTATGTCCATGCTGCGCGTCAGCAAGATCGTTCCGCCCAAGCGGCAGATTATCAAGGACATCTCCCTTTCCTTCTTCCCCGGCGCCAAAATCGGCCTGCTCGGCCTGAATGGTTCAGGTAAATCGACCGTACTGAAAATCATGGCCGGCGTGGACAAGGAATACGACGGCGAAGTACAACACTTGGCCGGTGTTTCAATTGGCTACCTACCGCAGGAGCCGCAACTCGACCCGACCAAGACAGTCAAGGAAGAAGTCGAATCGGCGCTCGGGGAAGTCATGCAGGCACAGGCCAAACTGGAAGCCGTGTACGCTGCCTATGCTGATGAGAATGCTGACTTCGACCAACTGGCTGAAGAACAAGCTCGCCTGGAGGCGATCATCGCCACCGCGGGTTCCGATACCGAACACCAGATGGAACTGGCTGCCGATGCGCTGCGCCTGCCCCCTTGGGAGGCCACGATCGGCAACCTGTCCGGCGGTGAAAAACGCCGCGTCGCGCTGTGCAAGCTGCTGCTGGCCAAGCCCGACATGCTACTGCTGGATGAGCCGACCAACCACCTCGACGCCGAATCCGTCGAATGGCTGGAACAGTTTCTCGTCCGCTTTCCGGGCACTGTCGTTGCCGTCACCCACGACCGCTACTTCCTCGACAACGCCGCCGAATGGATTCTCGAACTCGACCGCGGCCACGGCATTCCGTACAAGGGCAATTACTCGTCCTGGCTGGAGCAGAAGGAAGCCCGCCTGGAAACCGAAAACAAGCAGATCGACGCCCACATGAAGGCGATGAAGCAGGAACTGGAATGGGTGCGCAGCAATCCGAAGGCGCGCCAGGCCAAGTCCAAGGCCCGCCTGTCGCGCTTCGAGGAAATGTCCAGCCAGGAATACCAGAAGCGCAACGAGACCCAGGAAATCTTCATCCCGGTCGCCGAGCGGCTGGGCGACAAGGTCATTGAGTTCGACGGCGTCACCAAGTGCTTTGGCGACAAGTTGCTGATGGACAACGTCAGCTTCACCATTCCGGCCGGCGCCATCGTCGGCATCATCGGCCCGAACGGCGCCGGTAAATCGACGCTGTTCAAGATGATCACCGGCCAGCAGCAACCGGATTCCGGTACGGTCGACATCGGCCCGACGGTCAAAATGGCTTACGTCGATCAGTCGCGTGACTGCCTCGACGGCACAAAAACGGTGTTCGAGGAACTGGCCCAGGGCAGCGACATCCTGCAGATCGGCAAGTTCGAGATGCCCAGCCGCGCCTACATCGGCCGCTTCAACTTCAAGGGCGGCGACCAGGGCAAGCTGGTCGGCAACCTGTCCGGCGGTGAACGCGGTCGCCTGCACCTGGCAAAGACGCTGATGGCCGGCGGCAACGTACTGCTGCTCGATGAACCGTCAAACGACCTCGACGTCGAAACCCTGCGCGCACTGGAAGACGCCCTGCTCGAATTCGCCGGCTGCGCGCTGGTCATCTCGCACGACCGCTGGTTCCTCGACCGCATCTGCACGCACATCCTGGCTGCCGAAGGCGATTCGCAGTGGAATTTCTTCGCCGGCAACTACCAGGAATACGAGGAAGACAAGCGCAAGCGCTTGGGCGAAGAAGGTGCCAAGCCGAAGCGGATTCGTTACAAGCCGATCACGCGGTAAATCGCCCGATCATTGCGCCTCGAGGGATTTACCGCATGGCGCAGTAGCCCGCTGGAGCCAGCCCATTTGTCTGTGGTCTTGGGGCCAGCCGTTATTTTGATGGTCGTAAAAATTCTCAGAAAATGAAAACGGGCGCCTTGTTCATCGCAAGGTGCCCGTTCTTCTTTTGCCCCACCAGCCGTGGCGAAGCGGAACAAACTATGATCAGTGCTTCAAGCTGGCAGAGAAAACTGCCTTGGTCTTTTCGGAAAACTGGAAGTCATTGAAGGCACGATCAATTTCTGCTTCGTTGCGACCTTCGGAATGATCTTCAAAACTGATGCCGATGATCTTGCCGTTTGCGGCCAGCGTCTGGAAGGCGTAACGCCAGCGCTGCGCTTCGGCCAAACGCTCGCGCAGTTCAGCTTCGTTGGAAATTGTGATGCCTGCCTTTTTCAGAGAATCCAGAAAGCTATCGAAGGATTCGTTGCTCAGACTGCCCATTTGTCTCTCCATTGGGTTGCGGTGATTAGTCACCATGAGGCAAATAACGAGGCGGTTTCGATTCGGTTGACACGAAAATGAAAGAAGTTTGAATGCGATAATTCGCCCCATGAAAAAGCCGACTCCCCCCGCCGAAATCCCGGAAATCCGTGCCGGCCAATCCGTTGAGCTGCTCAAGGAACTGCACATCCTTACCCGTGACGGAAAACTGAATCAGGATTCACGACGCAAGCTGAAGCAGGTCTATCACCTTTACCAATTCATCGAACCGCTGCTCGATGGCGCACAAACCCTGGTCGATCACGGCGCAGGCAAGTCGTATCTCGGCTTCATCCTGTATGACCTGTATTTCAAGGAACGCGACGCAGGAGAAATCGTCGGCATCGAGACGCGTACCGAACTGGTGGAAAAATCTCGCGAACTGGCCGACCGTCTGAGTTTTCCGCGCATGCGCTTTCTCGCCTGCACGGTCGAGGACTCGCTTTCCTCCAGCGAACTGCCGGAAACTGTCGATGTCGTTACTGCATTGCATGCCTGCAATACCGCAACCGACGATGCCATCCGTTTTGCGCTCACCAGGAATGCTCGCCATATTGTGCTGGTTCCGTGCTGCCAGGCCGAGGTTGCCGCGACCATGCGCGCCAGAAAGAACGAATCGCTGGGCAAGACACCGCTCTCCGAGCTATGGCGCCATCCGATCCACACCCGCGAACTCGGCAGTCACCTGACTAACGTGCTGCGCTGCTTGCTGCTGGAGTCGCACGGCTACGACGTTACCGTTACCGAACTGGTCGGCTGGGAACATTCGATGAAGAACGAGCTGATCATCGCCAGCAAACGTGGCGCCCCTAGGAAAAATGCCCGCGAACGCGCCGAGGCAATTCTGCGCGAATTCAATATCGAGGAACTCGCCGGGCGATTTGCCTACTAAGTTCGCCATGATCAGACCTCAACACCCCCTCGAACTCCTGGCCCCGGCGAAAAATGCCGATTTTGGCATTGAAGCCATCAAGCACGGCGCAGATGCCGTATATATCGGCGGCCCGGCCTTTGGCGCCCGCTACGGCGCCGGCAATGACCTGGCCGACATCAAGCGCCTGTGCGACTTTGCCCATCGCTTCCACGCCCGAGTCTTCGTCGCCGTCAATACCATCCTGCACGACGAAGAACTGGAAGGTGCCCGCCAGCTCGCCTGGCAACTCTACGAAGCCGGTGCCGATGCGCTGATCATCCAAGATATGGGGCTGCTTGAGCTTGATTTGCCGCCGATCCAGTTGCACGCCTCGACGCAGACCGACATCCGTAACCCGGCCAAGGCCAGATTCCTGCAGGATGCCGGTTTTTCGCAGATCGTCCTGGCCCGCGAAATGTCTATCCAGGAAGTCGAGGCGGTGGCCCGCGAAACCACGCTGGCGCTCGAATATTTTGTGCATGGCGCGCTCTGTGTCGCCTACTCCGGCCAGTGCTACATCAGCCAGGCGCATACCGGGCGCAGCGCCAATCGCGGCGAATGTTCGCAAGCCTGCCGCCTGCCCTACACGCTGGTCGATGAAAAGGGCAAGGTCATCACCGAGAACCAGCACTTGCTGTCGATGAAGGACAACAACCAGACCGACAACCTCCTGGCCTTGGTCAAAGCCGGTGTCAGTTCGTTCAAGATCGAAGGGCGGCTGAAAGACCTGTCCTACGTCAAGAACATCACCGCGCATTACCGCAGCTTGCTCGATGCAATCATTGAGCAACACCCGGAATACCGTCGGGCTTCCAGCGGCAAGAGCACCCTCACCTTCACGCCGCAACCGGACAAGACCTTCAATCGCGGCTATACCGATTATTTTGCCAACGACCGTCAGGACGACATCGGCGCTTTCGATTCGCCGGCCTTCGTCGGTGAGCTGATCGGCACGGTAACCAGCATCGGCGATGGCGTTTTTACGGTCGACGCGGAAAAACCGTTCAATAACGGTGATGGTGTCTGCTTCTACGATGCCCACGGCGAAGTCGTCGGCATGCGCATCAACCGGGCGGAAGGCATGAAACTTTTCCCGGCCCAGCTTCCCGAAGAACTGACCGAAGGCGCCACCCTGTTCCGCAATCGCGACCAGGCCTTCGAACGGGCGCTGGAGAAGGAATCAGCCGAACGCCGCATTGCACTGCAAGCCGTTTTTGCCGAAACGAAAAACGGCTTCGCGCTGAGCTTGACGGACGAAGACGGGATCAATGTCACGGTCAACCTGCCAAAAAGCGAAAAAATCGGCAGCGAAATCGCGCAGAATCCCGAACAGGCAATCGACAAACTCAAGGAAAACCTCGGCAAGTTTGGCAATACGATGTTTGTTGCACTAGCCGTCGAACTGGAATTGTCACAGCCCTGGTTCCTGCCGGTCAGCGCAATCAATGCGCTACGCCGCGAAGCCACGGAAAAGCTGGAAGCCGCCCGCATCGCCCAGCACCCGCGCGCACCGCGTGCCGCCCCGGCCACTGATCCGCAACCCTACCCGCAGGATGAATTGACCTACCTGGGCAACGTATTCAACAGCAAGGCCCGCCAGTTTTACGAAAAACACGGCGTCAAGCTGATCGAGGAAGCCTACGAGGTCGGCAACGAAAAAGGCATGGTGTCGCTGATGATCACCCGCCACTGCCTGCGCTACAGCTTCAACCTGTGTCCGAAGGAAGTGAAGCATCTGAAGCCGGACCCGATGACGCTGATGAATGGCAACGAAAAACTGATTCTCAAATTCGACTGCAAGGCCTGCGAGATGCACGTCATCGGCAAGATGAAGAAGGGCGTCAAACTGAACCTCGGCACCATTCGGCCAGCCTGAAACCACTGAAAACCCTATGAAACCGACACCCTGCCCTTCGTGCCGACAAGCGGCTGAAAAGCACAGCTTCGAACGCAAGCTGGGCGGCAAGGTCGTGCTCGACCTGTGCTTCCCCTGTCAGGGCATCTGGTTCGACGAAAACGAAAGCGTGCAGATCACGCCGGGCGGCATCATCGAACTGTTCCGTTTGATTCACGAACATCGCGACAATCAACGCCTGCCACTGTCCAGCCAATTGCATTGCCCTCGCTGCAACGAACGTCTGCTGCACGGTCTGGATATCGTCAAACCAGGCGGCAAGTTCAACTACCACCGTTGCCTGCAGCAACACGGTCGTTTCATTACCTTCGGGCAATTCATGATCGAAAAGGGCTTCGTCCGGCAACTGACCCGCGTCGAGGTCAATACGCTGGCAACCCAGGTAGGCAGCGTACATTGCACGGGCTGCGGCGCCCCGGTGGATATCCGCACAGATCACGCCTGCCGGCATTGTGGCGCGGCAATTGCCATTCTCGACCGCACGGCCATCGAACAGGCGCTGGCGCGCTACCAGCACGCCGAAATCCAGCGCAGCAAAGTCGATGTCGAAGCGCTGGGTAATGCGATTGTGCTGCGCGAGCGGGAAAAATCCCGTCTGGCACGTGATCGGATGCTGAACCGGGAGGTCGATGAAATCGCCATCGGCGATCTCATCGTTAGCGGCATTGAATTACTAGGCAATATTTTCCGGCGATAAATCGCCGAGCCACTGCTTCTCTTAACGGCCGGCCGGACGCATCAAGACTTCCGGATGCAACTCCAGCGACTGCTCGCCCCGGGCCAACCAGATAGTGCCTTCCTGGATCGTGCAGGTGAGCTGCATGCCACGCTCGGCCAACGCACCCAGCGCTTCGGTTTCTTCGGCGCTCAAACGCAGCACCTCCAGATTGTCGAAACGCGCCAACAGTGGCGAAATTTGCTGCCACCAGACGTCGACCGTACGATTGCCATACGCCAGCACAATGGCCCGATCCGCCTTGTTGCACCCCTTGCGGATGCGCGTCTCGTCGGGCTGCCCGACTTCGATCCAGGTCCGTAACACACCCGAAGGATCGACTTCGCTCAGCGCGCAGTCATCATCGCTCGACAAGCCCTTGCTGAAGTTGAGATCAGGCCCGGCAAACATGGCAAAAGCCAGCAGACGGACCATCATGCGCTGATCATTTTCCGATGGATGCCGTGCCAAGGTCAGCGGGTATTCGGCAAAATGCCCCCGATCGAGATCGGAAACCTGCAATTCAGCCTTGAAAACGGTGGATTTGAGCGCCATGCCCTGCCTCGAAAAAGTCGGGATTATCCCATGACGCCCGGCGCAAAGCAGGCTAGGATTAATCACGTTAACTATCGGGAGAAATTGCCATGAAAACCTCCAGCATCACGCTATCTCTGATCGGTGCGCTACTTGCATCGATGGCCTGCGCAGCGGATATGCCCCAGCGCAAATCCGGACTATGGGAAATAAAGACGCAGATGTCCGGCATGCCGGAAGGAATGCCCGGCCAGGGGCTGCAGATGTGTGTTGATCAAACCAGTGACAACCTGATGAAGGATTCGGCGGAAAAAAACAAAAAGGTGGATTGCCCAGTCATGGAAATCAAACCGGGCATCGGCAAAACCAGCATTCACTCCGTCTGCCGGCACGATGGCGTGACGGCAACGACCGATGCGGTGATCACGGGCGATTTCAACAAAAACTATCGCAGCGACATGGTCACCCGCTTCAATCCGCCACAAAATGGCATGAAGGAAATGAAGATGGTGCAGGAAGCCCGCTGGCTGGGGCCATGCAAACCAGGTCAGAAACCGGGTGATGTAGTGATGCAGAACATGGGCAAATTCAACATGCAGGAGATGATGAACAACCCGCAGATGCGCGAAATGATGAAGCAGCAAGGCCGTTGAATCGCCCACTCGGCAAGGAAAAAGCGGCAAGGCCGGGCGTTTTCAACTGAAGATTCGACAGAGTTGACGCGCCCTGGCCTCTATCTTGCCAAACAGATAATTGAGATTTTCACTCCAGTCAATTCCCAGAAGATCGCATGCACTGGCAGACAGATTAAGTACCCGTGCCTCGTCGTGACGGGCCAGATCCAGCGCATTGGCCAAGGCTTCTCCGACATGCGTCACGGCAACCAGTTTATCGGCCGGTGGTTCCATATCATGATGATGTTGAATCGCAGCAACAACGGATGGGGAAAGACGCCAGGCACTCGCCAGAATGGTCCCGATGGCACAATGGTCCAGACCGAAATGCTGACGTTCGGCGTCAAGCAGATCCAGTGTTGCATCGCGCTCCATGCTCATGCGCACCATCTGGAATTCAAGCGGATAACAGCGAGCCATGAAAAGCTGGCCGATATCGTGCAACAAGCCACAGACCAGCGCGTAATCGACTGAGCAACGGGCAAGTCGCGCCAGTTCCTGCGCCGCAACGCCCACGGCGACACTGTGCTCCCAGAAATAATTGCCCAACCGACCATCTCGGGCAAAACTGGCCAGACTGACGCCGAGTACGATTTCCCGCACTTTCGCCAAGCCAATCAGCGAAACCGCAACCTGTATGTCGTGAACGTCCCTTTGCGTACGTCCGGCCATCGCCACCGCATTGGCCATCGCCAACACGTTCGCGGCGATCACGGGGTCGCGCTCAACCAGATGGATCAAGGCACCGATGGTCGCGTTATCGTCATCCAGCTTCTGCAAAATCTCGTTAACAATGCTGGGAAAGGCCGGCAACAACGAGGCGCGAGCAACGATTTCGCTTTCGCTCAAGTGCAAGGACATCAAAGACTCCGGTAAGCCAGCACGGCAGCATACAAACCGGCAATCGATGGCTGGGCAAGATCAGCCCGCGAAAAAATCTGCTCCAGCCGGCACCGGGTAATCGCCAGATCTGCGGCATAGGCTTCATCGGAACGCGTATCTTCTTCGGCAATGCAAACGAATTCGCCATGGCGCAATGCAATCTGGCGGATATTCGACTCGGTCAGCGCATGTCCGGCCGGCAAGGTGAAATTGGTCACGCCATTAACCGAGATCGTCAGCCCAGCCCCCAGCACCATACCCTCCTCGATGTCGGATAGTGGGAGATAACGCAAACGCTGTTTCATGATGCTCCGATGCCTGAAAAACTGATATTTACGACAAATCTTGTAGTTTTTTAACAGGAGCGTCAAGGCATAGTTTGCGCATCCGGGCACAGGCCGAATACCGCCACACGGGTAGAAAAATTGTTAGGATGAACCACCCGGAAAGACCGCTTGACGTCTGCCAGTGAGCACGGCGACTTTTTAATCCGGACAACCCTCAGGAAAACACATGTTGATCAAGTTGGCCCTATCCCTCCTCCTCTCCTGCAGTTCGCTATCAGCCTTGGCGCAAAACCCGCTACAAGAAGGTGCGCCGGTACCCGTGCTTGCATTGAAGAACCAGCATGACAAACCGGCCGACATCCCGGATAACACGCGGCGCATCCTGTTTGCTGCAGATAATGCCGCCGCTGAACTGATGACGGCACTGCTTGACGCCAAAGCCGGCAACTGGCTACAGGAAACGCGACAAGTCTACCTGGCCGACATTCACAAAATGCCCGGCCTGATCAGCCGGATGTTTGCCTTGCCGAAATTGCGCGAAAAACCCTACAACATCATTCTCGGCCGGGAAGAAAGCGACCTCGCCGCTTGGCCGAGGCAAAAAGCCTGTGTAACGCTGATTCCGGTTACCGCAGGAAAGCTGGGCAAAGCGGATTACGCCTGCAGTGCGGCAGCTTTGCAGAACGCCGTGGATCGTTAACGGTCAAGTTTCGGCTCGGAAATCAATACCCCTGTTCATCAAGGTGTTGAATTCCGGAAAATCTTCAGCCATAGTTCGTCTTCGCAAAACTTTCCCGTACCGGACAACCGCATGAACGCTACCCGTCACCTCCTCGCTGAAACTGCCTTGGCAGTGGAACCGGTTGGTGCTCGCGCAGTCGTATGCGTAGTCGTAGTAGGCGTCGTAGTTGTCACTATGAACGCGCCGTCGCGGACCGGGTAAAAGAGCCAAGCAAGCAGAATTTACCAACCCCCGCCGGCGCAACCGGCGGGGGTTTTTGTTTTATAGCCCAGCGAAAACCGCCGGAAAACGCCAGAAACCTTCAGGAGATAGTTCATGACCGAAACCCTCACCGGCGCGCAGATCACCGTGCGTCTGCTCGAACGCCAAGGCATCCGCATCGTCACCGGTTATCCCGGCGGCGCCATCCTGCCGATTTACGATGCCCTAGGGCAGTCGACCGCAATACGGCACGTGCTGGCCCGCCACGAACAGGGCGCCGGCTTCATCGCCCAGGGCATGGCCCGCGCGACCGGCGAGGTGGCGGTCTGCATGGCCTCCTCCGGCCCCGGCGCCACCAACCTGCTGACGGCGATTGCCGATGCCAAACTCGACTCGATCCCGCTGGTGGCGATTACCGGTCAGGTGCCGAAAGCCATGATCGGCACCGATGCCTTCCAGGAAGTGGACACCTACGGCCTGTCGATCCCGATCACCAAGCACAACTTTCTCGTTTCTTCGACCGAAGAACTGCTCGAGGTCATCCCCCGCGCTTTCGCCATTGCCGCCTCCGGCCGCCCCGGCCCGGTGTTGATCGACATCCCGAAAGATGTGCAAAGCCGCGCCATCGAAGTCGCCGAGTGGCCTGCCGCCGGGTGCGCCCTGCCCGCACCGGCAGCTCCGTCGGTGCAGCTGGAACAGGCCGCCGCGATGATCGCCGCAGCCGAACGGCCGATTTTTTATCTGGGTGGCGGCGTCATCCACGCCAATGCGGCAAATCTTGCGGTCGACCTCGCTGAAAAGGCCAATTTGCCCACCGTCATGACCTTGATGGCACTGGGTGCCATGCCGGTCGATCACCCGCTGTCACTCGGCATGCTGGGCATGCACGGCGCGCCGTACACCAACCTGGCGCTCGACGAATGCGATCTGCTGATTGCCGTCGGCGCACGTTTCGACGATCGCGCCACCGGCAAGGTCGCCGCCTTCTGCCCGCAGGCGAAGATCATCCATATCGATATCGATCCGGCCGAACTCGACAAGATCAAGAGCGCCCATATCGGCATCGTCGCCGATGTCGGCGAAGCATTGCAGCGACTGCTGCCGCTGGTCAGCGAAAATCCGCGCAATCGCTGGGTCGACCGCATCAATGCACTGAAAACGGCGCACCCGCAGCCCCTGCCCGACCTGGACAATCCACGCTCACATTTCGGCCTGATCCGCAGCGTTGCCGCCTGTCTCGATGATGAAGCGGTGATCGCCACCGATGTCGGCCAGCACCAGATGTGGGTTTCCCAGGCTTACCCGCTGCGCCGTGCCCGCCAGTGGCTGACCTCCGGCGGACTCGGCACCATGGGCTTCGGCGTTCCGGCGGCCATCGGTGCGGCGCTCGCCCAACCGCAACGCACCGTCGTCTGCTTTACCGGCGATGGGTCGATCCTGATGAACATCCAGGAACTGGTCACGGCAGCCGAGCAGCAAGTCAATGTCAAAATCGTGCTGATGAACAATGCCGTACTCGGTCTGGTGCACCAGCAACAGACGCTGTTCTACGGTCAACGCCTGTTTGCCTCGGAATTCCAGGCCATGCCGGATTTCATCGGCGTCGCCCGGGCCCTCGGCATTGCTGCGGTCGACCTCGATCAGGCGGCCGATCCCTGCGCCGCGCTGCAGGAAGCCATTGCCCGTCCCGGCCCGTGCCTGATCCATGCCGGCATCGATGCCGCACAGAAGGTCTATCCGATGGTGCCGCCGGGCGCCGCCAACCGCGACATGATTGGAGCCTGAGATGAACGCGATCAACCGTAACGAACAAAACGAACTGGCCCGTGCCGTGCTGGAAATCGATGTCGCCAATCATCCCGGCGTGATGTCGCACGTTGTCGGACTGTTTTCCCGCCGCGCCTGCAACGTCGAAGGCATCCTCTGCCTGCCGGTCGGTGACGGGCGGCAAAGCCGGATCTGGCTGCTGGTCAATGAAGATGACCGCCTGCCGCAGATGATCCGGCAAGTGGAGAAGCTGGAGGATGTGGTGGCGGTACGTCGCCACCGGGCCGATCATGCGGTATTTACCGAACTGGAAGATTTCTTCCGCGCCTGATCGAAACGAACAACCGGTCCCGCCGATCAGCGGGGCCGGAAAAATTTCAGCTTAGTGGGCAATACAAAGAACGCTCGGGTCGGTGTCCGCCACCTCGGCCATGCGTTGCAGATTATCGAGCACCCGGAAACTGGCCTGCTCCATAGCCTCGACATGCCGCAGCATGTCCCCGCTATTACCGGCGATCCTGGCACGCAGGGCTTCTATACCATAGCGATGCACATCGATATGCGGTGCCTCGATCTCACGATAACCATCAAGCCGGCTGAAACACTCGCGCCCTTCGCCTTCGTAATACCACTTGCCGAGACGACAGGTCGTGTGCGAGGCCACCGTATTGGGGTCAACCGCTTCCAGTCCGAACAAACCGAGATAGATGCGGAATTTGAACACCAGGTGATCGACCTTGGCCACTTCAACAAAACTCTTCAGCGAACTGCCGGCGATGATGTGTTCCATCTTCTGGGACAGACAAATCAGACGATTCATGTCGTCGGTTGCCCGATTGCCGCGCTCGCTGTATTGATTCGCCATGGTGGCCAGGCTTTCCATCGCTTCCTTGGCTTGCGATGAATCATTGCGGATGCCGCTGACCAGGCCGTCGATATCCTTGGTTGCCTTGGCAGTACGCTCGGCCAGCTTGCGCACCTCATCGGCCACGACCGCAAAACCGCGCCCAGCCTCGCCGGCACGCGCCGCCTCGATGGCAGCATTGAGCGCCAGCAGATTGGTTTGATCGGCAATTTCGTGAATCAACTGAACGATTGCGCCGATTTCCGTCGCCTGATGCGCCAGTGCATCGACATCCTGTGCAGCGCGGGCCGAACCTTCAGCCAGGCGGTGCAAATTGGCCGCGATTTCCGTCGTCGTCTGACCACTGCTGGCTGAGACTTCAGCGGCTTCGACCGCCTGTTTCTTTTCTTCCTTGAGCAGATTGGCCATCTGCCCGAGACTGCCCTGCGAACTGCTCAGGGACTGGCTGAACAAGGCCAGATTGCGCAAGATGGCCTGCAAGTTATCGCACTCGGCATCCTTTTGTGCGCGTTCGGCAGACTGCTGCGCCAATGCCTGCTTCAAGGACTCCACTTCGTGCGCTAATGCTTGTTCATTACGTGTGCTTACCGCCAGTTCACGTTCCAATGTGCTGATTTTTTCCTTGCCGCTCCAGAACATGTATTCCCTCGCCCCTGATAAAGCGCCCAATTGACGCTGTAGTTATGATTTTGGGGCACATTCTACTACAGGCGAACGACACAATTTTGTAACACGAGGCTCGGCCGCGCCCCTGAGTGGTGCAGAAACTCACTCGTCGTCCTCCGGTTCTTCATATTCTTTTGGCAAACGGTGGGCAATTCCCTTGTGGCAATCGATACAAGTTTTGCCTTCGGCCTTTGCCGACATATGCTTCTTGAACGGCGTCTTGCGCTGCAGTTCCTCACTCATCGCATCAAAACTGTGGCAATTTCGGCACTCACGCGAATCACTGGCTTTCATGCGTGCCCACTCACGCGTCGCCATCGTCATCCGCCGCGCCTCGAATTTCTCCTGCGTATCGATGATCCCGGTCAGCTTGCCCCAGACTTCCTTGCTGGCTTCCAGCTTGCGCACGATTTTATGGGCCCAGTCGCGCGGGACATGGCAATCCGAACAAACCACCTGCACCCCGGTACGATTCTGGTAATGGATGGTTTCCTTGTATTCCACGTAAACGTTGTCGCGCATTTCGTGGCAACCGATGCAGAACGATAACGTGTTCGTCGCCTCCATACCGGTATTGAAGGCGCCCCAGAACAAAATGCCGGAGACAAATCCCGCCAGCAGCAAGGTCAGCAAGGAATACCTGGCGGCCGGTCGACGCAAAACCGCCCACCAACGGCGACAACGGTTCGGGCGTTCACTGGAAACGGTCATGGCGCACACGGAAAACAGATACCGGAAAATCCTGCATACCCATCAAAACGACAGAATGTGCTGGATCAGGTTTTTCACCTGCGCCAAATCCTTCGCCGGCGTGGTCTTTACCACCTTGTGCTGCTCTTCGCTGCCATCGGACAATTTAACCGTCGGGGCAGTCGTCAGATGCTCGATCAGGCGGGCCTCGCCATCCGCCTTGCCCTTGTATTTGGCGGCAATTTTTTGTAGCGCCGGACCATCCTTGTCTTTGTTAACGCCATGGCATTGGGTGCATTTATTCTGCTTCATCAAATCCTTGGCAGCGTCGACATCCAGTGCCTGGGCAGAAAATGCAATCACCGTGGCAGCACTCCCTGCCAGCAATTTCGCAACAAATCCTTTGGCGGTTTTTTGCATGCTATCGATCTCCGAATCATTCCTGAAAATGCCGCCCGAAATGTCAGTGCGGCAAGACGCAGGCATCATTCTGGGCATCCTGCGGGTGTGATTCCTTGATCTGTATCGCCTCTTGCCGGCCAGCAAAAAAAATCCACGTCAGACAAGCAAAAGACCGATGAGAACAGGCCAATACAAACGCCGCCAGACAACTTTCGTCATCTGGCGGCGCCATCCTGCCACTAGCGTTGCTGTACAGCCTATTTAGCTACCGGCGGGTGGAAAACCTGCGGTGCAGCACCTTCGGTATTGACCGCGCCAATCGACTGATCAACCTCCGGCAGTTTGTGGGCGATACCCTTGTGGCAATCGATACAAGTCTTGCCTTCGTTGAATGCCACCTGGTGCGTCGCAGAACTCCGGCGCCCCTGAGCAGCGTAATCGAAGTATTCGAAGTTATGGCAGTTACGGCACTCCTGAGAGTTGTTGTTCTTCATCCGTTTCCACTCGTTGGAAGCCAGTTGCAGACGCTTGGCATCAAACTTCTCCGGCGTATCGATGGTCCCCAGAATCTTGTGCAAAACTTCATTGGAAGCCTGAATCTTGCGGACGATCTTGGGCCCCCATTCCTTCGGCACGTGGCAGTCCGGACAGGTCGCACGGACGCCGGAACGATTCGAGTAATGCACCGTATTCTGGTATTCCGCATACACGTTATCCTTCATTTCATGACACGAAATGCAGAATTCCTCGCGGTTGGTCCATTCCATCGCTGTATTGAAGCCGCCCCAGAAGAGAATGCCGGCCACGAACAGCCCAAGTACCGTCAAAACACCGATACCCGCCACCCAGGCCCTCACTCTTGCGGTCAACCCCGCCGGTTTTTTATTTTCCATGATTTTCTCCGTCAGGCGGTTTTAGCGTATGCCTTCAGCCGGTTTGAACTTGTTGGCGACCAATGGCTTGGCATCCACTTGCGGCACGTGACACTGCTGGCAGAAGTAACGACGCGGTGAAATATTGGATAGTTCCTGACCATCACGGGTCTTGAAGTGGGTCAGCGAAACCTTGGTTGCACCGGTTTCCTTGTAACGCGTCCAGGAATGGCAATCCATACATTTGTTGTACTTCATGGTGATGGTGTAGGCATCCGTCTTGTGTGGAATCAGCGGCGGTTGCTGGACATAATCCCGCTCGATCGGCGCGCTGTCCTTCATTACCTTGAAGGGATCCGCCGATTCGGTTTCCGGTGCCTGGATTGCTGCCCCACGCAGGGTTTTCAGACCGCCATCGGATGCCTGGACCGGCGTCCAGATGAGGGTGGTAGCCATAAGTGCCGCAGCCAAAGCAGCGGTAAACAGGCGGCTCTTGTTTTTCATGAATCGCTCCTTTGATCGAACCGATGAGTAAAGTGGAAAACGTGTTTATTGCAAACATCGATACAGCGGCCGCAATTGGTGCAATCGCGGTCGAGAATGAGAGGGCTGTCCTGTCCGGCTTTTTTAAGCGCCGGCCGGATGACCTGGGGTTCCGGGCAAACGGCAAAACAGTCCATGCAGTCATCGCAACGCCCCCGCTGGTCGGCGGTAATGCGCAGCAAGGACTTCTGGCCGAGCAAGCCGTAAAAGACGCCCATCGGACAGAGGTGGCCACACCAGCCACGACTGGCCACCAGCAAGTCGTAAAAGAAGATGGCGAAAACCACCAGCAGACTGCCGGACAAACCGAAAATCAGGCTGCGCTGAACAATGCTGACCGGATTGACCCATTCCCAAACCAGCGTCGAGGTCAAAGCGGCGGCCAGCAAAGAACCAGCCAACACCCAGTAACGGGTATTGCCATCCGGTGCCCGGCCGGATTTCAAGCCCAGCCGACGCCGTAGCCAGGCGGCGAGATCGGTCAGCGGATTTACCGGACAAACCCAGGCACAGTACAAACGACCACCAAACAGTGCGTAGAAGGCAATGACAATGGCCGCCCCGATCAGGGCCGAAGCGGCCGGCATGAAGCCGGCAGCCAGGCTCTGCACGAACAGGTAAGGATCGGTCAGCGGCAAGATACCGAAGGTCAGCGAAGAAGCCAGATTGCCCTTGGCAATCCACAGACCGAACCATGGACCGCTCAGGAACAGGAATAGCACGGTCAACTGTGAAATCCGGCGCAAAACCAGATAGCGGTTGGCCGCCAGCCAGCCCTTGTCGCGAATGGCGTCAAGACCGGGCCGATTGATATTGCGTGCGCCGCTCATGGCTTCCACCCGGAATTCAGACCACCGGCGGCAGGCGCATCAACCCGACTGTCGCCATAGGCTTTACCTTCAAGCCCCCGCACCGGCATTTCCAGTTGATCGCCAATCAACGAACCGCCATGCTTTGACTTTTCTTCCCAGCCCTTGCGGTAATGCTCGGGCAAGGCGCCCTTGGCCAATTTGGCCGGCATGACCTTGATCGCCGCGACCGGCAAGACACAGGCCCGCTCACATTTGCCGCAGCCGGTGCAATGTTCGGAATGCACCGTCGGCAACAACATGGCATGCCGGTCAGAACGCGGGTTATGCAAACTCTCCAGCGTGATTGCCTTGTCGATCACCGGGCAGACCCGGTAACAGACATCGCAACGCAAGCCGAGGAAGTTGAGACAGGTTTCCTGATCGGACAATACGGCCAGCCCCATCTTCGCTTCGTGAATATCCGTCAGCTTCGGATTGAGCGCCCCGGTCGGACAAGCCTTGATACAGGGAATGTCATCGCACATTTCACAGGGCACGTTGCGTGCCGTGAAATACGGCGTACCCGGTGCCACACCGCCGCCCATCGGTGCCAGTAGCAGCGTGTCGTACGGACAGTCACGAACACACAAACCACAACGCACACAAGCCGACAGGAAAGCCGCTTCGTCCAGCGCCCCCGGCGGTCGCAAAGCCTGTGCCGGATTGGCAGCGGCCGGGCGAACCGCCAGCAACGAAGCGAACGTGAGCATGGCTCCACCACCGGCAGCTGCGGCAATACCGTTGAGGAATTTCCGACGTGCCGCCGAGGCGGGCGACACGCCGGGATTTCCTTCTGGCTTGGCGGTGGGGTTCTGGCTCACGGTCAACGCTCGTTATGGGCTGAATTCAGGCTGATGATCAGGCGCGGGTGACCTTGACGGCGCACTTCTTGAAGTCCGTCTCTTTCGAGATCGGACAAGTCGCGTCGAGCGTCAGCTTGTTCACCAGCTTGCCTTCGTCAAAGAAGGGAATGAAGATCAAACCGATTGGCGGCTTGTTGCGGCCCTTGGTCTCGACCCGCAACTGGATTTCGCCACGGCGCGATGCAACCTTGACCTTCATGCCGCGCTGGATGCCACGTTTCTTGGCATCTTCCGGGTGCATGAACATCACGGCTTCCGGCACCGAGCGATGCAATTCCGGGACGCGACGGGTCATCGAACCGGTATGCCAATGCTCCAGCACGCGACCGGTACAGAGCCACAGGTCGAATTCCTTGTCCGGCATTTCCGGCGGATTCTGGTAAGGCAGCGCAAAGATCACGGCCTTCTTGTCCTTGTGGCCGTAGAAGCTGAAATCTTCACCCGCCTTGACATAAGGATCGAAGCCCTCACGGAAGCGCCACAGCGTTTCCTTGCCATCGACCACCGGCCAGCGCAAGCCGCGTGCCTTGTGATAGACGTCGAAGGCTGCCAGATCGTGACCATGACCGCGACCGAAAGCCGCGTATTCCTCGAACAAGCCCTTCTGCAGATAGAAACCGAGTTCCTTCGATTCGTCGTTGGTATAGCCCTTGATCGCGTGACCGTTGGTCTTTTCCAGATCGCTCAGCGGGAACTTGTTGACCGCACCATTCTTGTACAGGATGTCGAACAAGGTCTTGCCCTTGTATTCCGGCTTCTTGGCGATCAGTTCGGCCGGCCAGACTTCTTCGACCTTGAAACGCTTGGAAAACTCGATGTACTGCCACAAGTCGGACTTGGCCTCGCCCGGTGCCGCAACCTGCTGGCGCCAGAACTGGGTACGCCGCTCGGCATTGCCGAAAGCCCCTTCCTTCTCGGTCCACATGGCGGACGGCAGCACCAGGTCGGCGGCCATGGCCGAAACGGTCGGATAGACATCGGAAACCACCACGAAGGCAGCAGGATTGCGCCAGCCTGGGTAGATTTCTTCATTAACGTTCGGACCAGCCTGCATGTTGTTGGTCGTGGTCGTCCAGTAACACTTGAGCTTGCCATCCTTCAGCATGCGGCTCTGCAACACGGCGTGGAAACCGATCTTGGCGTTCAGCGTGCCTTCCGGCAGTTGCCAGATTTCTTCGGTCAACTTGCGATGTGCTGGATTCATCACCACCATGTCGGCCGGCAGACGATGCGCGAAAGTACCGACCTCGCGCGCGGTGCCGCAGGCTGACGGCTGGCCGGTCAGCGAGAACGGACCGCTGCCCGGCGTGGAAATCTTGCCGACCAGCAGATGCACGTTGTAAATCATGTTGTTCACCCAGGTACCACGGGTGTGCTGGTTGAAGCCCATGGTCCAGAAGCTGACCACCTTTTTCTTCGGATCGGCATACAGTTCAGCCATCCGCTTCAGGCGTTCGGCCGGCACGCCAGACAGCTTGGCGGTCTTTTCCAGGGTGTATTCGGAAACGAACTTCTTGAACTCGTCGAAGGTAATCGGCTTCGCATCGTTCGGGTTGGTCTTCGGCTTGCCGTCGGCCCCGTTGTAACCATTGGCCTTGGCATCCTTTTCGAGTGCATGGGCCGGGCGCAGGCCGAAACCGATATCGGTTTCGCCCATCTTGAAATTGACGTGCTTCTTGACGAAGTCCTGATTCACCTTGCCACTCTGGATGATGTGGTTGCAGATGTAATTCAGGATGGCCAGATCGGTTTGCGGCGAGAAGATCATGCCGTTGTCGGCCAGCTCGAAGCTGCGATGTTCGAAGGTGGACAGCACATGAACTTCGGCAGTCGTATGCGTCAAACGACGATCGGTAATGCGCGACCACAGGATCGGGTGCATTTCGGCCATGTTCGAGCCCCACAGCACGAAGGCGTCGGCATTCTCGATATCGTCGTAACAGCCCATCGGCTCGTCGATACCGAAAGTACGCATGAAGCCGGTCACGGCCGAGGCCATGCAGTGGCGGGCATTGGGATCGAGATTGTTGGAACGGAAACCGGCCTTCCACAGCTTGACGGCAGCGTAGCCTTCCCAGATCGTCCATTGACCGGAGCCGAACATGCCGATGGAGGACATCATTTCATTGACCGGCTTGCCGGCATTGGCCTTCATGTCATCCTTGAGCGCGGCTTTCCACTTTTCTTCCATGATGTCGAACGCCTGTTTCCAGGAGATCGGCTGGAATTCACCGTTCTTGTCGTACTTACCATCCTTCATACGCAGCAGCGGCTTGGTCAGACGATCTGCGCCATACTGGATCTTCGACAGGAAATAGCCCTTGATGCAGTTCAGGCCACGGTTGACCGGTGCATCCGGGTCACCCTGGGTGGCCACGATGCGGCCATTCTGGACGCCGACCAGGACTGAACAACCGGTACCGCAGAAGCGGCAGGCTGCCTTGTCCCAACGGACATCGGTCGCGCCAGTTGCCGGCGGAGCGGCATTGGCAGTCAGTGGAAACCCGGCTGTCGCAGCAGCCGCAGCTACAGCCTGGGTTTTAAGGAAATCACGGCGATTCATGGTCATGGTCAAGCCTCCTCGAGTTCAAGCGCGTCGTCGCAGTATTCGTAAGCCAGGGTCACCGACATGACATGCGGCACGTGATGGACCTGAATGATGGAATCGGAAACGGCATACCCCTCGCCGTCTTCGATCAGGACAAGCATTCGCCCGTCGCCTTGATCGTGGGCGACAGAGGCGCCCGGCACGGCTTCAACGCCCTGCTGGACGTCTTGGGTATGCTCGGGCAAATATTTCAGAACGAGACTGACGATCTTCATGCGGCACCTCGAAGGGCAAATGATGGAAAGGTCGATGGGGTAATACGGATGGCCAGTGTCGGGCAGTCGGCAAGACAAGCACCGCAACCGGTACAGGCGGATTCGTCAAGCAGCGGCTTGGCCACACCGCCAAGCATGGGAGGGAAACGGATGGCGCTGACTTCGCAGGATTCGCCACAGGTCCGGCAAACAACATTCTGGGTAGCCAGGCAGTCCGCAGTAAAAACCGCGTGCAAGGCCCAAGGAGCCTGTTCCGGCTCCTGGCGCAAGGCCATATCCTTGCAGGCCGTCAGGCAATCGCCACAGAAAGTGCAGCCGGCAGGCGCCCGGCCAGGGGTGAAATCGGCTTCCGGATAAGCACCGGCGCCTTTGACCAGCAGTCCGGTCGGACAAATGTCGACACAGGCATTGCAACGGGTGCAAGCATCCTGAAACTCACGCTCGGGCAGTGCCCAAGGCGGACGGACGACTTCTCCCTGGCCTGGTCGGGCTGCACCAAAAAAAGCGCGGCGGGAAAGTTGCACGTTCGTCATTCATTAAGGTTGATCTGCGACGCATATTAGGCGCACCAAGTGCCGAATGACACCCATACAAATGCACGAAGAGATGGCAAAACTACCTCCAAATAGGTAGATCGAAGCAACGGGTTAAAAATGCTTTTTCCCGTAAAATCAGTCTCATGCAAAAAAACACTATTGTTATGCACATCGCACCGAATACCCCGAATACCCCAAGGGGTAATCCGCATTTCACCTCATGAAACGCTTTCTCCTCTCCATCTCGCAAAGCCTGCATGACTCGGTTCTGGTCAGGCTGGGGCTGGCCATGGGCATCCTCGCCCTGCTCTCCTTTGCCTCCATCGTCATTTCGACGGTGATTGCTGAAAACATCAGCGGCCAGGCCAGTGCCATCAACGTATCCGGTTCCCTGCGCATGATGAGTTTTCGCACCCTGAGCGAAATCCAGCAGGTGGAAAAACGTCATCTGGCGCTGGACACCATTGAACAGTTCGAACGTCGGCTGCATGGACTGGATCGTTTCATCCTGACCAAAGCTGCAGGCAATTCCGTTTCTGCCGAAGCCATTCGCGTCGTAACCGAACGCTGGACCGAACACATTCGCCCGTTGGCCCGTGCCGCCATCGAGGGACAGTCGGATGCACAAATTCAGATGGCACAGGATATTCCGGCCTTCGTAGCCCAGATCGACCAAGTCGTGCGCCTGATCGAAGAGGATCTGGAGCAAAAAATCCGCTGGCTGCGCGCGACGCAGTTTGTCCTGCTCGCCATCATCATCCTGGTCAGTCTGATCACTACCTGGATGCTGCGCCAGCAACTGGTGCAACCATTGGCGCAATTGCTCAAGGCGGCAAAATCGGTTTCGCAGGGATCGTTTACCGTACGCGTCCAGCACGTCAGCAGCGATGAACTGGGCCAACTGGGACGAGCCTTCAACAGCATGGTGGCCGAAATTGCCAACATGTACGCACACCTCGAAGACAAGGTCGATGAAAAGACCCGCGAACTCACCCGCAGCAACCAGTCCTTCGAACTACTCTACCGGACCAGCCAGCAGCTCTCGGCCAGCGATCTGACGCTGGACAAGGTACAGGCGGTATTGCATGACATCGAGGAAGCGCTGGAACTGGGACACAGCATGATCTGCATCAGTGAAAACGGTCAGTTGCCGGCGCATCCGGTCATCGGCAATTTTTCCACGGCGGAACAACACGCCTGGTGCGGTCAACAGGACTGCGGGCAATGTTTTGCCCGAGCCGAACTATCGCTCAACAGCCAAGCCGAAAGTCAGCCTGTCATCGTTGTACCTATCGGCAGCAGCGGAGTTGGCGGTAGCGACAACTTGCGCGGCACGCTGCCCATTTTCCTGAAAAACGATACGCCGCTGCCGCGCGAGAAAGCTCGCATCATCGAAACGGTCGGCCACCATGTTTCCAACGCGCTGGCGAACATGCGCCGGGCCGAGGAAAAACATCGCTTGGCGGTACTCGAGGAACGCTCGGTCATTGCCCGCGAGTTGCACGACTCGATTGCCCAATCGCTCAGCTACCTGAAAATCCAGGTCGCCCGCCTGGAGCTTTCGATCGACCAGGGACGCGATGCGCGGGCTATCGCCGACGAATTGAAAAGCGGCCTCAATGCAGCCTACCGCGAACTGCGCGAATTGATCACCACCTTCCGCCTGCGCATCGACGAACGCGGCTTCAATGCCGCGCTGCAGGAAACCATCAGCGAGTTTTCAGAAAAGCTGGGCTTCCCGGTGCAACTCAGTAACAACCTGTCGGGCATCGCCCTGTCGGCCAATGAAGAAATGCATGTCATCCGGATCATCCGTGAAGGGCTGTCGAACATCGAACGCCATGCCGATGCAAGCACTGCCCGCGTGGACATTGCCGTTGATGCGGAACACACGGTTTGTGTGCGCATTTCGGATGATGGCCGGGGCTTTGATCCGGCACAGACACCAACCGATCATTTCGGGACGAGTATCATGCGTGACCGTTCGCTAATCCTTAAGGGCACACTGGATATCCAGAGCACACCGAGTATTGGCACCACCATCACGCTGTGCTTCCTGCCGCAAAAATACAGTCATGCCACTCAGTGAGACTCATCCCATGCCCGATACCACCCGCGTCCTGGTCATTGACGACCACCCCCTGTTCCGGCGAGGCGTCTGCCAATTACTTGAATTGGCACCGGGTTTCAGCGTGGTTGGCGAGGCCGCCAGCGGCCAGGAAGGAATCGACCTGGCGAAATCGCTCGATCCCGACCTGATCCTGCTCGACTTGAACATGAAAGGGATCAACGGACTGGAAACGCTGCGCACCATGCGCGACATGGATATCGATGCACGCATCATCATCCTGACCGTGTCCAACGCACCCGACGATCTGGTCGCCGCCATTCGTGCCGGCTCGGATGGCTACATCCTGAAAGACAACGACCCGGCCAACATCCTGCAACTGATCTGCAGCGCCATGCAGGGCCAACACGCCATCAGCCCGGAACTGACCAGCCTGCTGGCCAGCGCCCTGCGCCAGGAAAGCGTGGTCGACAACCGCAATCACGCCAATTTGACGGAACGCGAAACAGGCATCCTGAAATGCCTGGCCGCCGGCATGTCGAACAAGTTGATCGCCCGCGAACTCGACATCATGGAAAGCACCGTCAAAGTACACATCCGCAACCTGCTGAAAAAACTGAAATTCCGTTCGCGGGTTGAGGCGGCAGTCTGGGCGGTTGGGCAGCATCTGGGTTGAACGGAAGAACGCCTGTTGCTGCGAGACTATAAAAACAGCAGTTGCCCCGGAGGCGACCGCAAAAAAGCCTCCACAACTGATAACAAGTGGACGCCGTCAAACCGCCCTGCTTTTTGTAAGCCGACCTGTCAGACCAATGCAGTACAGCACTGTTGTCGGCCGCTTTCCTTGGCCTTGTACATGGCGTTATCAGCACGACGAATGATTTCGTCAGCCGTTGACTGAGCATTGAACACGGCAATGCCAATACTGGCCGAGCAGCAGTGTTCGAAGAGTTTGCCAAGCTCGTTCTTCACCACATAAGGCCGCGTCAAATATTCAAGCAGCTTGTCTGCGATGGCTTCAGCTTCCAACATGGCCTTCGGTCGCTCGGCATTGAGTCCCCCCAGCAGCACAATGAATTCATCACCACCAAAACGGGCAACAGTATCGCAGCCGCGCAGTCCGTCTTGCAGCCGGCGAGCGACATCAATCAGCAGTTGGTCACCAGCCTCATGGCCATACTGGTCGTTGAGCGGCTTGAAATTATCGAGATCGATGAACAGCAAGGCGCCATGCTGCTCATTACGACGCGCACCGGCCACAACCAGTTCGAAGCGGTCGTTGAGCAGGCGACGATTGGGTAAGGAGGTCAGCGGGTCGTAGAAAGCCAGATGATGAATCTGTTCTTCGAGACGCTGGCGCTCGGTGATATCGGTAGCAAGCGAGATGATGTAGCGAGGCTCGCCAGGACGTTCCGGCAACCAGGAGTTGAACCATTCACAAGTAATCGTCCGGCCATCGCGAGTCAAATTGCTGTTGATGCTATGTGGTAGCAACTGAGGCCCGTTCTCGCCTGATTCACAATAAAGCCGGGGCAGAAAATCCAGTTTTTCGCTTTCTGGCATCAAGAATTGGTCGTATGGCCGGCCAATGACCTCTTCGCGTCGCCAACCGAACAGCGCTTCTGCCTGTCGATTCCAGGCAATAACGATGAATCCGGGCTGCCAGACAATGCCGGCCGATGGCGAAGTCTCAAATACAATGCGGTGCCATTCTTCGCTTTTCTTGAGCGCTTCCTCGGTTCGGGTTATTTCGGCAATCGCCACGGCCAACCGGCGATTGGCGCGATGGATATAGAAGGCGATGCTGCCAATCACAAGAGTCGCCCCGGCAAAGCTGGCAAGTAACCAATACACCCATGTGAGATCAACCTGGCGCTCGGGAGCATAGAAAAAGTTATCGAGCGACTGCTCGGCATTGACCAAACCAAATCTGGCGTAAGTTCTGGCGATATGCCGCCAGCGCGCCGGATTGTTGTGACCGATCTCGATGACTTCCGGGTTGATCAACTCATGCAATGCCTGCGCTTCATAAAGCAGATGATCGCGTGATTTGCCCTGCGTGTTGTAGCGCTGAACGATCAAATCGGCGATTTCTTCGGGATAGGCCAAGGCGTATTCCCAGCCACGCTTCGATGCCGCGTAAAACGCGGCAACAAGCTGTGGCTTTTCCTTTTCCAAATCCTGACGGGTAAACAACACATCGCCATAGAAATCCAGGCCATAGGTCGACGGCTTGAGAATCGTATAAGGCACATTGGAGCGATCAAGCAGATAAGGCTCGTTGGAAACATAGGCATTGAGAGCCGCCACCCGATTGTTTTTCAAGTCTTCAAGATGGTTTACATCGGCCACCAGACGCAGCCGGTCCACCGCGATGCCTTCGTTGATGAACATGCTTTTCAGATCGACGTCCTGATCCGCCCCCATCACGGCAATCGGCTGTGCTTGCGGCAGTACCAAATCAATCAGACGCTTGTCGTGCCCACGCACCAGCAGGATATTCGGCGAATGCTGGAAAATCGGACCGAGCATCAGTACCGGGTCGCCTTTCAGATAATTGACGACCAGGCTGGACAACGCGATGCCAAACTCGCTTCGCCCGGCCAGCACCCCTTGCACCGGATTGGCCCCCGGCCCGCCCTCCTTGAGGGTCACATCCAGCCCGGCATCGCGGTAAAAACCTTTTTCCAGTGCTGCGTAATAGCCGGCAAACTGGAACTGGTGGAACCAGCGCAACTCCAGCGAAACCGGTTCCAACGCCCGTGCATTCAGGCTGAACAGGCAAAGCCCCAGAAAACAAAGGCTGAATAGAAAAAACTTGGGAGTTTTGATCAATTTTTACGGTCGACCGCAGAATTCACGTGTTTTTGGGCTGTGGCAGCTTACCCGGAAGACACACGACAAGGCTCTCGCTCGCTCTCAAAACACGAGAGGAAAGAACTCGCCCAATGCTCCCCTGCGCTGGCGCACAACCGCAAAATCTCAATGCACTTTCGGCAAACGCAGCACCATAATTGTGCCGACAGGCGTGTTATCGCGGACACTGATATCGCCACCATGATTTCTGGCAATGCCTTGCACGATGGACAAACCGACACCACGGGTAAAGTGGCCCGCCGGATTGTAAAAGCGCTTGAAGACCTCGGGCTTTTCACTATCGGAAATACCAGCCCCCGAGTCGGCAACGCAAATTTCGATCATGGCGGCCGTCGACCGCAAGAAAACCCTTACCGGGCTACCGGCTGGCGGGTTGTGTTCGAGCGCATTGTCGATCAGGTTATGCATGGCAATGCGCAGTTGCGCCGGATCGGCTGACAACGCAAGCGGCGCATCGGGCAGATCGGCAACGACCGGGGTCTCCGGTGGATAAAACGCCAGCACCTGACGGACTTGCTCGCCCAGTTCGCAATGCACCGGCTGGAAAAGCATCGATTGCCGGTTCAGTCGATCATGCGTCAGCAAGGTATTCGCCAGATCGTTCAGGCGCTGAGTGGCCAGCCGGATGTTGTCCAGTCGATGTACCACGCTTGGCGGCAATTCCCCGCCGATGATGCGCAAGGAATCGAGCGACGCCTTGATCAGGGCGGCCGGTGTGCGGAACTCATGCGACACCTGGGCAAGAAACTCGTGGCGGCTCTCGTCGGCCTGCGCCAGTTCGTCGAGCGCCCGGTACAGCGCCTTGTCGTCCTTTTGCTTGGCCAGCAACAGAAAGCCGAAACCATTAATGGTAACGACCAGGTAAAGCATCAGGTAGAGCAGCAAGGTCACGCTGTCGTTGTCGAAACGAACCAGCGGCATGACCGCCAGCCCTTTCAGAACGCGTACCAGCAGGACCAGTGCCATCAACAAATCGATCCAGGCGATCAACTTGAGCAAGCGGTCATGCTGACTGGCCCGAAACAGCAAGGTGGACAAGGTTCCGTAAAAAACCACGCCCAAACCAGAAAAAACCAGCAGGAGCAAGCCGTGGCTACCCCCCAGGACAACCACCAGCAACTGCAGCAGCAAGGAAACGGCAGCCAGTACCAACAAGGGACGTCGCCACCCTTCTCGATCCAGCAACAGGCAATAGGCGGCGATATCCAGGCTGACGGCCAGCGTGTGCAGCAGATTGCCCAAGACGGCCGGCACCAGTTCGGGCAAAGCACTGCTGGCCAGATTGGTCAGGAAACCGCAACCGGCCAGCAGCCGCCCCCAGCGCCAGGTTTCCAGCGCCGGATGACTGGTTCGGGTTTTGGCGACATACAACGTAGCAAGCAAGGCAAAAACAAGATTGCCTAGGCCCACCGCAAAAGACAGGGTTTTCGGATCCAAAGCGAACACGCGAGCCACGAATTATTCTGGTCGGCTATGATAACGCCCACCTCATCGATCCCAAGCCCCTCAAGGGCCAAGTTCATGCCCAAGCCACAAATCGCTATCGTCGAAGACGAAACCATCCTGCGCGAGGAACTGGCCTTCCAGCTCACCCACCTTGGTTTTTCGGTTGAAACATTTGCCGATGCAAGTCAGTTCTACCGCCGTCTAGCAGTCCATCGTTTTGCCGCCATCATTCTCGACATCGGCCTTGACGGCGAAGATGGCCTGACGATCTGCAACTATTTGCGCGAACACGACAAGCATGTCGGGATCGTCTTCGTGACGGCACGCGCCCAGCGCGACGACCGATTGATCGGTTTGCACGCCGGTGCCGATGCCTATCTGAACAAACCGGTCGATGTCGATGAACTGGTCCTGATACTGCAGCGCCTGACCGAACGCGACATGCCCACAACCACACAGGCCCCGGCACGCTCCTACGATGACTGGCAACTAGACAACGGCGGGGATTTCCTGCGCATCCCGGGCGGTAAACGCGTTCGCCTGAGCGTCAATGAGTTGCGCTTGCTGCGGGTTTTATTGAGCAAACCGGGCGAAGTCGCCGTAGCGCAGGAATTGGCTTGCGCAATCGGCCTGCTGCCGGAGGAATACGACAAGCACCGGCTGGAAGTCATCATCAGTCGCCTGCGCGACAAGGTCTTGCGGGAAACCGGCAGCCCCCTGCCGGTGTTGAGCAAACGGGGCGTCGGTTATCTGTTCCAGCCGGAAATGCGATAAGCCAGCACTTGCGTCATTCAGGCCTGCTTCATCTTGTAATACGCGCCATAAGCCCAGCACGCAGCACAGAAGCCGGTCACAAGATCGATAAAGGCGAAGATCAGGATGGCGGTTGCGGGAATGGCGCCAACATCGGACCCCATCAACCAGGTGATCGTCATGGCCAGCCCGGCAATGCAAGCAATCTTGTCGGCGAACATCTTGGAGCCGGCATTCTGCATTTTGGTCATGCCGAATTTTTGCGTCAGCGCGGAAAAAAGCTTGTATGAAAGGCATTTGTGCGGCGAAACAAAACCGCGCAGAAAACCGCCAACCGCCAGCAGAATGGCAACCCATTTATATGGTGTGAGCAAATAGATGGCAGCAATGCTGAAGCTCATGGCAGCCTGAAAGCGATAGGCATTGGAACAAACGGGGGCAATGTCGAAACGCAGCATGGCAAACTCCACAACATAATCAACCTCTAATATTAGCATATTGCGGTAATCAAAAACCAGCACTTTCGTCATCCAGGCTATTCCATGCGCAGCCTGTCGGCATGGCATGAATTGTCGGGTTTAATGCTGTTCCCAAGTCGACAATAACCTGACAATTTAAATGATCATTATTGAAGACCCGCTCCATGACAGCGAATCCCCCTTGGTCCGCCTATTGCTTTATGTCTCGTTCTAAATAAAGCGCCAAGCTTTACCGGAACAAACCATGAGCCCCTCAAGCGGCCACCGGCAAATCTGGTGCTATCCAGGGAGGAGACACCATGGCAATTTACAAAGGCATCGAAATCGACAACGGTCTGGCCGGCGTCATCCGCTACATGGCTGGCGTCGAGGACTACCGCGAAGGGCTGGGAAAGCTGCAAAGCTCCTGGGACATTTTGACCCTGCTCGGCCAGTTGACCGGCGCAGCGACCGAAATGTCCGGCACTCGCGAGGGCTTTGAGCGCCTGACCGGCGAATTGCTCAATCACCTGGGCAAGGAAACGCAGCGCAAGGCCTTGGCCGATTTGCGCGCCAAAACCCAGGTCAGCATCGACATCCTGGTGCGCAACCTGTTCGAACGGACGGCCGACATCGGCTTTCTCGCTGCCGATGACGACATTCGCGAACATCTGCTCGGCGGCGCGATCGACCGTTCGACACTGGAACAGCGCTTTCACGAATATGTCGAGAAATACTCGGTCTACGCCGATATCGTGCTGTTTTCCAACGACGGCCGGATCAGCGCCAGACTCTCGCCCTACCCCTGCGCATCGAGCGAACATTCGCTGATCGAGGAATCGCGCCTCACCGGCGCAGCCTACGTCGAATACTTCGGTCCAGCCGATTTTCTACCGCCCGGCAACCACCTGATCTACGCCTACCGCGTTACCTCGGCCCATGGTGAAACCCTTGGGGTGCTGGCGCTGGTTTTCCGCCTGGCGGATGAAATGGCTGGCATCTTTGCCAAACTGGCCAATGGCAACGACCCCACCCTGCTGGTTACAGTAGATGAAAAAGGCGTCGTCGTTGCCACGGCTTCTGCCATCCAGTTGCCGATTGGCACGCATCTCGACCCACACCTGCTGCACTCCAGCGGCGAAATCGTCCGACTGGCCGGGCGCGACTATCTGGCTACCGTTTGCCCGGCCCACAGCTACCAGGGTTATCCCGGCCCCGGCTGGCTTGGTCTGGGGCTGGTTCCCCTGGAATTTGCCTTCGAACCGCAGGACCGCTCGCTGCTCGGGCATATTCATAGTGACATTCTCGACACGGTCAGCAACCACTCGGCGCTGTTTTCCGATGAATTGCGCCAGATTCCGGATCGTGCCGAAAACATCCAGGAAGAACTCAATCGCTCAGTATGGAATGGTTCGGTGCGCCAGATCGATGTCGGCCAGTCCAATGCCTCGTTCGCCAAAACCCTGCTCTGGGAAATTTCCAATACCGGCCGGAAGACCCAGGCCGTCTTCGAGCATTCGATTGGCAACCTGCACCAAACCGTCGTTGCCACACTGCTGCAAAACGGCGTCTCGCTCGCCGCCTTTGCCATCGACGTGATGGATCGCAATCTTTATGAACGGGCCAACGACTGCCGCTGGTGGGGTCTGAATCCAACCTTCCGGCACACCCTGGCCAGCGAATACATAGACGAGTCGGCCAGCCGGCAGTGCTCGGAAATTCTCGCCTACATCAACGGCCTGTACACCGTGTACGACAACCTGATCCTGTTCAATGCCCATGGCCAGGTGATCGGTGTTTCCAACCCCAACACAACGCAACTGGTCGGCGCCCGCCTGAGCGAAGAATGGGTTGGCCGCTGCCTGACGATTTCCTCATCGCAGGGCTACGTCGTATCAAAATTCCAGCCGACCGCACTGTACGGCGGCCAAGCCACCTACATCTATGGCGCAGCCGTCTTTGAACCGAATGGCCACAAGGTCGTCGGCGGCATTGCCATCGTGTTCGACAGTACGCCGCAGTTCACAACCATGCTCAACGACACCTTGCCCAAGGATGAGGATGGCAAACCGCTGGATGGCGCTTTTGCGCTGTTCGCCCAGAACGATGGAAAAATCTTGGCGAGTACCGACCCCGCCTATCCGACCGGACAATTTTTTCCGATCACCGACGATCAGAAAACCCTGGTCCGGGGCGGCCGGCGTTCGGCCATCATTGAACTCGATGGCAGCTACTTTGCCGTCGGCGCCGCCATGTCGGCCGGCTATCGTGAATACAAGACCAGCGATGGCTACGTCGATGACGTGCTGGCCATTACGGCATTGCCACTAGGCAAAGTGGCAGAGCGCGGCAGCAACGGCAGCAACGGCAGCAAGCGCAAGACCATTACCACCGGAGAATCCCAGGCCCGGCGCGTCGGCACCGGGCAGGATATTGTCGAAGTAGCCACCTTCTTCATCGGCAACGAATGGCTCGGCCTGCCGGTCAGCGAGGTGGTCGAAGCGATCAGCATGGATGCGCTGACCCCGGTTTTCGGTGGCAGCAACGATCTGGTCGCCGGCGTCAAATCCTATCGGGGCAACCTGATTTCCGTGCTGCACCTGCAGCGCATCCTGTTTCCCGGCTCGCCGATTTCCGACTCGGCCCGCCAGATCGTCGTCATCCGTACCCGCAACAAAGCCTGCATCGGGCTATTGGTCGATGAACTGGGAGAAATCCCGGAAATCGCCCGCGAGGAAATCCAGTCGGTCAGCCATGTCGCCAGCCGGGGCGATTCACTGACCATCGGCATCGTCAGCAACCTGCGCCGGACGGGCGACCGCCACGACATTCTCTCCATCCTGTCAGCCGACCGCTTCTGCCTGCGCATCGGTTGCCAGTGTCCCCCACCGGAAGATGTTGCCTTGCTGGAAGTGCAGCACGGTAACGAATCCTGGCGGCCGTCCTGAGCAGTTAATCAATCAACCTTCCCAAAATCGAGCGATAAGGGAATAAATTTGAACCGCCGCGATGCCGAAGACGATCACGTAGATCAAGTGATAAAGCTCGAAGTGATAACCACGCCCATTCAGTTCATCCCAATGCTTCTGGCAAAGGCAGATACTGGTCGGCTGTCGTGGATGAGCCTTCAGATGCCCCGACGCCTGGCACACAGCACAGGGACCGCAGGCAACCCGCTGCGCCTCGTCTGGATGTTCCTGATTCCATTGTCGGCAATAGTCACAATCGTCATTCATCGGGATAGCCCTCAAGCACGGTGGAAAAAACTGAACAGGCCAAATCCCGGCCATGCCTTACGAACCTGGCGCAAGCATTCCTTGATCAATATTTTCTGATTGTCAGTTAGCGGCCGGCATTCTTTGCGAACGGCAATGACCACCTGCCCCAACTCACCCAGCAACTCCGATGAGGTCGTCCAAACCCCATTCAGCACACGCTCCAACTGTGCACTGTGAGCCGTGAAGCCGCTCTGCTTCAAATCAGCCAGCAAGGCGTGGAACGGCTGTGAGCTAATGGTTGAGGGCATCGGTCGCGTCGAGTAATGATCCGTAAGTGCATTATTTCTATGCAATGCCCTGGCGCACAAGATTTTTGTGTTTGGACATTCGTTTAGGTGACTGCTTTCTGGAAATTTAAAAGACAGCCCGCGCCCCACTGCAGTCCGTCGGTCTGCCAGGATTTCAACGGCGGGTATCAGAGTCGAGCTGTCATCCGAAACAAACAACCAATGCCGGCACCTCTGCCATTGCAGACCTTGAGCGTCCGGCCGAAGTCGGGCAGTAATGTGCAGGTTACCTGCCGCTCAGCCCGAAAAGCCCGGAACGGCGGTTTTCTCATCCGGCGAATGCGAACTCCCGACTCTAAGCGGCCGGTTGGGCCGCTGTAAAAGCAGACCTTTGAAGAGAGGGCTGTAAGGTTAATTAGGCCAAGTCTTCCTTGTAGTGCGTACAAAGCATGATTAAAAATGCTGAAATTAGCGCAGTTGTTATTGAACTGCCAAAAAACGAGAACAATGGAATAGCTTTCCCCAGCAATTTGATAGGTAAGCCAACCACAAACATTAACGTGAAGAACTTCCCGTAAGCGAAATCGCGTTTAATTTTTTTATTGCAGTAGGGGCAACTCTGACGTTTCCCCATGGCTTGAACAGTTTTTGAAAAGAACGCGATTCGTAGTCCGCAACAGGGACATGAATAGCCCATGCTGGTTACGCCGGACATGCCTTTACCTACACCATCAGTCGGGTTATAGGGTGGGTGTATTCCTGATTGATTCGCGAACCAATCATTGCTGCGCCGCGCAAAAAGTATCCCTACAGCAAAAAGGTCCATCAGTCCGGTAAGGCAATCCAAGGCTGCTCTGCCCGCACTTTCATTCCAATTTTTCTCGAAGAAAGTGAGGGTTGAGACAAAACTTAGAAATACCACGACTCCTATGACCCATCTGGCCCAGTTTTTTCGTTGCTTTATCTTTGATATCAAAAGCATTGTTAATGCCACGAATACCGCTACTAAGGCTCCAAGAAAGATGGCAAATCCGTGTTGCTCTTGTAAAACATAATCCATTACATCAAACGGTAACGGCACCAGTCCCAACAACAGTGACCCGAATAGTAAGAATCGAGCGTAGAAAACTTCGCGTGGCTCAAGGGTAGTTGGTGTGGGATTGTTCATCGTATTGAAAAGCGAGTCTTGGCTATTGGGTAACCCCGCAACCAAATAAACATATAACGTGATATATCTATTCAGCATAACTGTTGGCTGTGCGTATGTCTGCTTTTTTTGGGGCAAGGAAACTGTCCGCTTCTGGCCGACTTGAGCCGGATGAGCTACCTAGTTGCAGTCATTTGAGGCTTCGGCAGCTTCGGGGAACCCAAGGGGGCAGGTTGTGGGCGATTATTGCCTGATACACCGCCTCGCCCTGGAAGTCCGAGATTGCTCCAAAAACTATCGGAATTCTATCTGGTGATGAGTAAGACCCACGATGAAAGCTATCCCAAATAGCACCCAACCAATCCTTTTTGATAGCTCCCCGAGCCGCTGGTAAAAGTGTTCATTGTTACGACGATCATAGTGATCCATTACAACAGCCGCCAAGTGTACCGAAGCGCATAGCATTGCCGCATACATTATCCATGCGGAAATACTGTGGAAATGTGAAGCTGTTCGCTTTGCTATCGGCACAATTAGGTCGTCACGGCGAATGCCCCAAAAACCGTATGCAACCATTCCGAGCGATAGCAGGCAGTTTGCGATCCTCTTCTTTAGTGCGACTTGATTTGGAATATACGTGCCATCGGCTGCGATATATCCGGGTGATCCATCGGATGACTCAGACTTAGTAAACACATCAGTTCCCGAACTCTGGTCACCTGTGTTGGAGGGCACGTTATGGACCGCTTTAATTCGCTCGATCGCTTCCTGTCGACGCTTTTGCGCAATGTCTGATGGATTCTGATTCTCTTCATTCATCTGATGACCTTGGTCTTTTTTTGAAAATCAAAGAGGCCGGGCTCGCATTTTCAGCAGTGGCCGCGCCAAAAAACGCTGATAGCATACATATTGGACAGCAGATTGTCCGCTTTGGAGCAAAGTGATCTACGGCAGCAGTTGGCCGGAGGCCGTCCTATGAGACGTCCCCCCGAAAGCAGCCATTCGTTTCGCCTCGGTAACTCAATGCCACTTACCGGTGGCACGGGTGAACTGGCGCAAGCGGCCAGAAGCGACTGGTTGTAGTAACCTCAATGCTGAGATTCAACAGACCGCTTAACTCGGAAACCAGTGAGATGACCTGATTCGGACAGCAATACGTCGATCAGAATCCACCATTTGCATTTGAACTCACTCGTCACACCATGCCCAACCGCGAACCTACTGTCGGTGACGAATACCGAATCGCCCTGTGCAGCGGCGAGGTACGGTGCTGGCGTTATCTAGGCCCGGACCCCAGTGGTCGCGGCTGGTGGCGCGACGCGGAAACCCTGTACGAATTTAGTGAGGACAGCCTAATGTACGCTTGGCGTGTGGTGGAGAAAATCACGCCGTCGTCCGTTAGATAGCCGGCTTCTGCCACTTCTTCTCCCCCGCCGGCACAGCAAACGGCAGCCAGTTTTCCGGAGGCGGCAAGGGGCAAGTCGCAAAGGCGGTGAAGGCGCAGGGCGGGTTGTAGGCGCGGTTGAAATCCAGCGTGATCCGGCCGTCGACCGCAACATCCTGGGGTAACGTCGCCCGCAGGAAACGCCCTGCCCCGTAAGTCTCACGACCGCTGCTGCGGTCACGAAAGACGAAGAAAACTTCCTGCTCGCCGACCGACATCGGCAGCAAGGCAACGCGCTGGCCGGCAACTTCAAAGACCGCCTGGTGCGTCACCTGCACGGTTTTCAGTTCGCCGGCGACGTTGGGCACTTCCATGCTGAGCGGCGACGCGAGGGCTTGCCATTCGGCGTCGATGCACCAGGCCGGGTCGGCGGGAAAATAGTCGAGGCCGCTGAACGGCAGCCGGCGCGCCCAATCCCGGTCGCGCACACGCGCCGCCAGACGACTTTCGCGGTCAACCACGAAAATTGACAGATTTTCATGGTCGACCGCTGTCGGTGCGCCCTGGCGGTCGGTTTGCAATTCGCGGGTGCTGCCGTCCGCCGCGCGCCAGAACAGGCGTTCGCCCTGCCAATCGAGATCGCCCAGCCAGGCCGGGCCGGCAGGCAGGCGCACCGGGCAGTCGTCGCCGCTGCCCACGCGATTGCTGCCCGGTTCCAGCCAGTGCAGGCCGACCATGCCGAGCCAGCTGTCCGGCCCGGCCAGTTCGGCATGACGTGCCTGTTGCCAGGCTGCCAGCGACTTACTTGGCAAAGCGCATGATCCCGTTCTCGCAGGAAACGCGGATGGTGTCCTTTGCCGCGAACTTGCCTTCCAGGATCGCCTTGGCCAGCGGATTTTCGATCTGCTGCTGGATCGCCCGCTTCAAGGGCCGGGCGCCGAACACCGGATCGAAACCGGCCTGCGCCAACTCGGCCAGCGCCGCGTCGTCGACCACCAGATGCATGTCCAGTTGCGCCAGACGCTTCTCGAGATACAGCAACTGGATTTTCGCAATGCCGGCGATGTGCTTTTCATCGAGCGCATGGAAGACCACAACTTCGTCGATCCGGTTGATGAATTCCGGCCGGAAATAGCTTTTCACTTCGCCCATCACGGCCAGCTTGATCAACTGGTAATCGTCGCCCGACATCTGCTGGATCATCTGGCTGCCCAAGTTGGAGGTCATCACGATCACCGTGTTCTTGAAGTCCACGGTACGGCCCTGCCCGTCGGTCATCCGGCCGTCATCGAGAACCTGCAGCAGCACGTTGAACACATCCGGGTGCGCCTTTTCGACTTCGTCGAGCAGAATCACCGAATACGGTTTGCGGCGCACGGCTTCGGTCAGATAACCGCCTTCTTCATAACCGACATAGCCCGGCGGCGCGCCGATCAGGCGGGCGACCGAATGCTTCTCCATGAACTCGCTCATGTCGATGCGGATCAGGTGATCTTCGGCATCGAACATGAACTCGGCCAGCGCCTTGCACAGCTCGGTCTTGCCGACGCCCGTCGGGCCGAGGAACAGGAAGGAGCCGTACGGCCGATTCGGGTCGGACAAACCGGCGCGCGAACGACGGATCGCATCGCCAACCAGCCGCACGGCTTCATCCTGCCCGACCACCCGCTTGTGCAAGCGCTCTTCCATGTTGAGCAGCTTTTCACGCTCGCCCTGCATCATCTTGCTGACCGGGATGCCGGTGGCGCGGGACACCACTTCGGCGATTTCCTCGGCACCGACCTGCGTGCGCAGCAACTTGTTTTTAGTCGGTTTATTGGGGTCGACCGCATCAGCCGCCTTCAATTGCGCTTCCAGTTGTGGCAACTTGCCGTATTGCAGTTCGGCCACCTTGTCGAGCTTGCCCTCGCGTTGCAAGCGGATGATCTCGGCCCTCAGCCGGTCAATTTCCTCCTTGATCTGGGCGGAACCCAGCACGGCGGATTTCTCGGCCTTCCAGATTTCTTCGAGATCGGAATACTCTTTGGTCAGCCGGGAGATTTCCTCCTCGATCAAGGCCAGACGTTTCTTCGATGCGTCGTCCTTTTCCTTCTTGACCGCTTCGCGCTCGATCTTCAACTGGATGATCCGGCGATCCAGCTTGTCCATCACCTCCGGCTTGGAGTCGATTTCCATCTTGATGCGCGCCGCCGCCTCGTCGATCAGGTCAATCGCCTTGTCCGGCAGGAAACGGTCGGTGATGTAGCGATGCGAAAGCTCCGCCGCAGCGACGATGGCCGGGTCGGTAATATCGACGCCGTGGTGCAGTTCATATTTTTCCTGCAGGCCGCGCAGGATGGCGATGGTCGATTCGACACTCGGTTCCTCAACCAGCACCTTCTGGAAACGGCGCTCGAGCGCGGCGTCCTTCTCGATGTACTTGCGATATTCGTTGAGCGTCGTCGCCCCGATGCAATGCAGCTCGCCGCGTGCCAGTGCCGGCTTCAACATGTTGCCGGCGTCCATCGCGCCTTCCGCCTTGCCGGCGCCGACCATGGTGTGCAATTCGTCGATGAACAGGATGATGCGGCCTTCATCCATCGCCACTTCCTTCAACACCGACTTCAGGCGCTCCTCGAATTCACCGCGATACTTGGCACCGGCCAGCAAACCGGCCATGTCGAGCACCAGTACCTTCTTGCCCTTCAGGGTTTCCGGCACTTCCTCATTAACAATGCGCTGGGCCAGGCCTTCGACAATGGCCGTCTTGCCAACGCCCGGCTCGCCGATCAGCACCGGATTGTTCTTGGTGCGGCGCTGCAGGATCTGGATGGCACGGCGGATTTCGTCATCGCGGCCAATCACCGGGTCGAGCTTGCCTTCACGTGCCCTTTCAGTCAGGTCGATGCAATATTTCTTCAGCGATTCGCGCTGCCCCTCGGCTTCCTGCGAATCAACGCCCTGCCCGCCGCGCACGGCCATGATCGCTGCTTCCAGCGAATTGCGCGCCAATCCATGTTGTTTGGCGATGCGCCCGGTTTCGTTCTTGTCGTCGCACAGCGCGAGCAGCAGCATTTCGCTGGCGATGAACTGATCGCCGCGTTTCTGCGCTTCCTTGTCGGTCAGGTTAAGCAGGTTGCTCAGGTCGCGGCCGACCGATACATCGCCGCCGTGCCCTTCGACCTTGGGCAACCGGGTCAAGGCCTGTTCCAGGTCACGCTTGAGGCCCGGCACGTTGACGCCGGCGCGGGACAGCAAGGAGGTCGTCCCGCCATCGTCCTGATTGAGCAGCGCCAGCAACAGGTGCTGCGGCTCGATGAACTGCTGATCGTTGCCGTTGGCCAGGCTCTGCGCATCGGCCAGCGCCTGCTGGAATTTGGTGGTGAATTTATCAAGTCGCATGATTGTTTCCCTGGCTGATGAATTTCGATGAGTGCTAGATGTAGCCACTTCCATGAATTTCAAGATACCTCAAAGATTACAAAGGGAACGTGCTATTCAAAATTTGCCAAAAACGAGTATTCTCCACGCCTTGAAATACAACACGAATTGACTCGGGGGGAAGCCATGTCAACATCAGGAATGACACTTCGCGGCAAGTTGACCGCAATGACCTTCGCCACTATCGGCGCTTTGATCATCTTGTTCGCCGTTTTGCTGATCGGCGGCAAGCAACGGATGATGGAAGATCGCCAGAATAAAGTGCGCAACCTGGTCGAGGCTGCACATGGCGTTATCGTTCATTTCGAGGCCGAGGAAAAAAGCGGCCGTCTGACCGCCGAGGAAGCCAAAGCTGCTGCCGCCGCAACGATTCGCGGCATGCGTTACGACAAGCTGGAATATTTCTGGATCAACGACCAGAACGACCTGATGGTCATGCACCCGATCAAGCCGGAAATGAATGGCAAGAAGCTCGACCAACTGAAGGACAAGAACGGCAAATTCCTGTTTCTCGAATTCAACAAGGTCGTCAACAAGGATGGCGCCGGTTTTGTCGATTATTTGTGGCCCAAACCCGGTCATGAAGAGGGCGTGCAAAAAATATCCTACGTCATGGGCTTCAAGCCCTGGGGCTGGATCGTCGGCTCGGGGATTTACGTTGACGATGTCGAAGCCAAGTTCCGCGAAGACGCCATCAAGCTGGTGCTGTGGGGCCTGGGCATCAGTGGTTTCATCGGCATTTCGCTGCTGCTGGTTTCCCGCAACCTGCTGAACACACTGGGCGGCGACCCGGCTGTCGCTTCGGCCGTGGCCCGACGCATTGCCGCCGGCGACCTCTCCTCACCCATCGATTGCGAGCATGGCGACAAGGATAGTCTGCTGGCCAACATGCAAACCATGCAGGAAACTTTGCGCGGCATGATTGGCAGCATGGTCGACAACGCGCAACAGGTAGCCAGCGCCGCCGACAGCTTGTTGCAGGATTCCGAAGAGGTTGCCGAACGTACCCGGCAGCAAAGCGACGCTGCGTCTTCCATGGCGGCCTCGGTCGAGGAAATGGTGCTCAGCATCGATCAGGTCAAGGAAAATGCTGACGAGGCACACTCCATTTCCCGCGACACCGGGACGGTTTCCGAAGAAGGCGCTACGGTCATTCACCAGGCAGCCAACGAAATGCGCAAGATTTCCGACGTCGTCCAGGCTTCGTCGGAAATTGTCGAAGACCTCGGCCGGCAATCCGAACGCATCACCTCCATCGTCAATACAATCAAGGAAATCGCCGACCAGACCAATCTGCTGGCACTGAATGCCGCCATCGAAGCAGCCCGGGCCGGCGAACAAGGCCGTGGTTTTGCCGTGGTCGCCGACGAGGTGCGCAAGCTGGCCGAACGGACCAGCTTGTCCACCACCGAAATCGCCGACATGGTGACGAAGATTCAGAACGGCACGAAGAGCGCGGTCAGCAGCATGCAGAACGGCGTCAGCCAGGTCTGCAACGGTGTCGAACTGGCCAGCCGGGCGGGCGATTCGATCAATCGCATCCGCGACAGTGCCCAGCGCGTCACCTCCGTGGTCAACGGCATTTCCGATTCGATTGCCGAACAAAGCTCGGCCAGCAACCAGATCGCCCAAAATCTGGAACACATCGCCCAGATGTCGGAAGAAAGTGCCTTGAAGGTTCGCCACACGGCCGATGCCGCCCGCCAGCTACAAAGCTTGTCGAGCAAGCTGCATAGCGCGGTGGCCCGCTTCAAGGTTTAATCGGCTGAAGCAACCAATGATCAGGGGAGCCGCGGCAGGGGAGCCGCGGCTCCCCTTTTTTATTTCTGCCAGCGCGCCGCTAACGAATCGTCGGTTTCCCGGGCATCGACCCAGCGGCCGCCGTCGGGCGTCGATTCCTTCTTCCAGAACGGCGCCTTCGTCTTCAGGTAGTCCATGATGAACTCGCAGGCGGCAAAGGCTTCGCCGCGATGCGCGCTGGTGACCGCGACCAGCACGATCTGGTCGCAGGGTTTGAGCGGCCCGACGCGGTGGATGACCAGCGCGTCGTAGATATCCCAGCGTTTTTTGGCTTCGGCGACGATTTCCTCCAGCGCCTTCTCGGTCATGCCGGGATAGTGCTCCAGCGTCATTGCCGAGACGCTGGCACCGTCGTTCAAGTCACGTACCAGACCGAGAAAGCTGGCCAGCGCACCGACGCGGGCATCGCCCGCGCGTAGTGCGGTCAACTCGCTGCCAACATCGAAATCCGCTTCCTGGACACGCACGCTCATGTTCAGACCTTTGTTATGCCACTTCCCGCGCTTCGTCGAAGCGCAGGTTGGGATATTTCTCTTTGACCATGTTCAGGTAAACATTGTTCGGTGCCAGGTAGACCGGGTCGCCGGCGCCGTCGAGCGCGACGTTGGCGCTGTAGCGTTCCGACAACTGCTTCAGTTCGCCGGCGTCGCCATGAATCCAGCGTGCCGTCGAACAGTTGTAGCTCTCGAAAATCACCTGCACGCCGTATTCGTTTTCCAGCCGGCTGGCCACCACGTCGAACTGCAGCGTGCCGACCGCGCCGAGGATCATGTCGGTGCCGGACAAGGGACGGAACAACTGCGTTGCGCCCTCTTCCGCCAGTTGCTGCAGGCCTTTCTGCAATTGCTTGATCTTCAGCGGATTGCCGATGCGCGCCAAACGGAAATGTTCCGGGGCGAACGACGGAATGCCGGTGAAGCGCAAATCCTCGCCTTCGGTAAAGGTTTCGCCGAGACGGATGGTGCCGTGATTCGGGATGCCGATGATGTCGCCTGGCCAGGCTTCGTCGGTCGTCGAACGGTCACGCGCCATGAAGGTAATGGCATTGTTGATCGCCAGCATCTTGCCGCCATCGACCTGCTTGACCTTCATGCCGCGGTCGAAACGACCGGAGCAGACGCGCAGGAAGGCAATGCGGTCGCGGTGCTTGGGGTCCATGTTGGCCTGGATCTTGAACACGAAACCGGAGAACTTGGCCTCGCTCGGCGCCACCTTGCGGGTCACCGCCGGCCGGGCAATCGGTGCCGGCGACAGATCTACCACGGCGTCGAGCAAACTTTGCACGCCGAAGTTGTTGACCGCAGAACCGAAGAACACCGGCGACTGTTTGCCGGCCAGATAGGCTTCGGCATCGAACGCATGCGATGCACCACGGACCAGTTCGATGTCCATGCGCAATTCGTCGGCCTGCGAACCAATCAGTTCGTCGAGACGCGGATTGTCCAGCCCCTGGATGATCTCGGCCGTCCCCTTCTCGGCCTGCGGGTCGAAGAAGGCGATGGCGTCGTCGTACAGGTGATAGACGCCACGGAAGCGCTTGCCCATGCCGATCGGCCAGGTCATCGGCGCGCACTGGATGCCGAGCACCGACTCGATTTCGTCGAGCAGATCAATCGGCTCCTTGCCTTCGCGGTCGAGCTTGTTGATGAAGGTCAGGATCGGCGTGTCGCGCATGCGGCAGACGTTCAATAGCTTGATCGTCTGCGCTTCGACGCCGTTGACCGAGTCGATCACCATGGTCGCGGAATCCACTGCGGTCAGCGTGCGGTAGGTATCCTCCGAGAAGTCCTCGTGACCCGGCGTGTCGAGCAGGTTGACCATGCACTCGCGGTACGGGAACTGCATCACTGACGAGGTCACCGAAATGCCGCGCTGCTTTTCCAGTTCCATCCAGTCCGAGGTCGCGTGGCGCGAGGCCTTGCGGGCGCGAACTTCGCCAGCCACCTGGATGGCGCCGCCGAACCACAGCAGCTTTTCGGTCAGCGTCGTTTTACCGGCGTCGGGGTGGGAAATGATGGCAAAAGTACGGCGGCGGGAGATTTCTTCGTCGAGCTGGGTCACGGTAGGCAGGCAAAAAGCGGAAAGGCGGCATTATACATTCGCCGGGCACCGGCTCTTCGCTCAGCAACGATTGAAAAGACCAGCATGACAAACGCTTCAGGCGGCGCAAAACCATGATTGGCAAGGAAAATACCCATAGCCAGCGCCGACAAAACTGGCGAGAATGGCGCAAACGCAATCTTCCATCCGGGGTCTTGGTGAAAAAGCTGTTTCACATTTTCGTTCTGCTCGCGGCAATCGCATATTTCCCCCAGGCTGCGGCCCAGACACCTGGCTTTGATGAAATTTTCACGCAGCATGACTTGGTCATGCTGCTGATCGAACCCGAATCCGGTCGTATCGTCGATGCCAACCCAGCCGCCAGCCGGTTCTATGGCTACGCCCAGGAACGCTTGCGGGAGATGACGATACAGCAGATCAACACGTTCACACCGACGCAGGTTGCGGAGGAACGCAAGCTAGCCGAGAGCGAAGGCCGCAACTATTTCATTTTCCGCCACCGCATCGCCAATAACGAAATCCGCACGGTCGAAGTGCACTCGCGGCCCTTCGGCTTCGATAGTCAGCGCCTGTTGTTCTCCATCATCACCGACATCACACCGGGACGCAACGCGGCACAGGAGCTATGGCATTACCAGCAGCGCCTGGAAGAAATGGTCGACCTGCAGACACAGCACATTGCCCATCGCAGCCTGCTGATCAACAGCATACTGGGCGGTGCCTTCCTGATTGTTTCATTGATCGCCGTGGCCTTGTTCTGGGACATCAAAAAACGTCGCCAGACGGAGCTGGCCCATCAGGCTGACCGCCAGCGCCTGGCCAATATCCTGTGGGCGACCGATGTCGGCACCTGGGAATGGAATGTGCAGACCGGGGAAATCCGCATCAATGAACGCTGGGCCGGCATCATCGGCTACGCTCAGGCAGCACTGGAGCCGGTCAGCATCGATACCTGGATCAAGTACACGCACCCGGACGATCTTGCACGGTCGAAAATCGCACTGGAACGCCATTTCTGCGGTGAAAACGATTACTACGAATGCGATGCCCGAATGCGGCACAAAAACGGCAGCTGGATCTGGGTGCTGGATCGCGGCAAGGTGATCGAGCGCAGCGCCGACGGAAAACCGTTGTGGATGGCCGGCACCCACATGGATATCAACCAGCGCAAGCAGGCAGAAGCCGAACTCGCGACATATAACGAACATCTGGAAGCCCTTGTCGAGGAGCGCACGACGGCGCTCTCCGTCGCCAAGGAAACCGCCGAAGCCGCCAGCCGGGCGAAGAGCACTTTCCTGGCCAACATGAGCCATGAATTGCGCACGCCAATGAACGCCATCATGGGCATGACCGGCCTGGCCTTGCGTCGCTCGCAGGAACCCGTGCTGCGCAATCAGCTGGAAAAGATCGAACAGGCCTCGCAACATCTGCTCGCCGTGATCAACGACATCCTCGACATTTCGAAAATCGAAGCCGAGCGACTGGTTCTCGAACAGATCGACTTCCGCTTCGGTGAAGTGCTGGAAAACCTGTTCAGCATGCTCAACCATCGGGCCACGGAAAAAGGGCTGCAACTGAATGTCCAGGCGGCACCAGCACTCGGTGAACTGCCGCTGCGCGGCGACCCCTTGCGCCTGAGTCAGATACTGCTCAACCTGGCAGCCAATGCCATCAAATTCACCGCCGAAGGCAGCGTGACACTACACGCCGAAATGCTCGACGCGGACAGCGAAGGCGTCAACCTGCGCTTCACCATCCAGGACACCGGGATTGGCATCACCCCTGGCGATCAGGCACGCCTGTTCACCGCCTTCGAGCAGGCCGACAACTCGATGAGCCGAAAATATGGCGGCACCGGGCTCGGACTGGCTATCAGCAAGCATCTGGTTCGCCTGATGGGCGGCGAAATCGGCCTGAGCAGCGAAGTCGGCAAAGGCAGTACCTTCTGGTTCACCGTTCGCCTTGGCAAGGCAGCGGAAAACCTCCCGCTCAGCATCGCGCATTCACCCGATGCCACTGCCGAACGACTGACGTGCGAATTTTCCGGCAGCCGCATCCTGCTGGCGGAAGACGAGCCGATCAACCAGGAGGTTTCACGCAGCCTGCTTGAAGATGTCGGCTTGCTCGTCGATGTGGCAGAAAATGGCGAAGACGCAGTGAGCATGGCCTCCGGCAAGGCTTACGCACTGATCCTGATGGACATGCAGATGCCGAGAATGAACGGCGTCGAAGCGACACGCATCATCCGTAGCCTGCCGGCACACGCCCGCACCCCGATTCTTGCCATGACCGCCAATGCCTTCGAGGAAGACCGTCGCCTGTGTATCGAAGCCGGTATGGACGAACACATCAGCAAGCCGGTCAACCCCGAGCACCTGTTTGAAACACTGCTCAAATGGCTGAGCAGAAAACACCACTAGCGATAGGAAGAAAACACGGCGGCCCGCCCGTCGCGCGACACCAGCAGGACATCGAAGGGATCGCACCGGCCACCGTAGGCCGGGCCATCCATGCCCGGTGAACCGACGGGCATGCCGGGCACCGCAATGCCCAGCGCCGCCGGCTTTTCTTTCAGCAAACGCTGGATTTCCCTGGCAGGCACATGCCCTTCCAGCAAGTAGCCAGCTACTTTGGCGGTATGACATGAAGCAAACCGCTCAGGCATGCCCAAGCGCCGGCGGGCCGCATCGAGATCCTGGACCTCATGCGTACGCACGGCAAAGCCACTGCTTTCCAGATAGCTAATCCAGTCCTTGCAGCAACCGCAATAGGGGCTTTTCCAGACTTCGACCAAGGTTTTATCGGCTGCCGCCCAAAGCACACCGGGCAAAGCAGCGGTCAGCGATGCCAACAACAGACGCCGCCGGGAAATTAACGAAGACATCGTTTCCTCCTTATTTGACGACGGCGCGCGCCTGCAGCGGCTTTTTGCCCGGCAGGGTGACGCTGATCAAGAGCTTGGCACCTGCCGGCAAGCTGCCCTGCCCGGCCAAGCGATTTTCACCAGCCGGCTTCAATTCGATTTCGCTCTTGCTACTGCCGGCCAGCACCGTCAACTTGCCGGAAGCCCCGGCACTGGCCACCGGTGCGCCGTGATTGGTCACGATCACGCTGACACCGCCATCCTTGGAAACGATCTCGAATTGCGCATGACCGGCCTCGGCGACGATGCCGCCGTGCATGGCCTGACCGTGCATTTCATGGGCAATTGCCGGTACTGCGGTCAACAGCGCGGAAAGGCAAAAAATGGAAAACAACTTGTTCATGGGGTTTCTCCTTGCGGTTAAAAGTCAAAGTGCTTCGTTGAAATTCTCGCGCTGCAGGCGTTCGGCGGCCTTGCGACCGAACAGCCAGAACAGCGCGGGGGTGATGAAGGTATCGAGCAGCGTGGCGCCGATCAGGCCGGAAAAGATCACCACGGCGACCGGATGCAGGATCTCTGTGCCCGGTTGTTCGGCCTCGAAGAGCAGCGGCGCCAGCGCGAAGGCGGCAACCAGCGCGGTCATCAGCACCGGCGTCAGGCGTTCGAGCGAACCGCGGACGATCATCGCGGTGTCGAACTGCTCGCCCTCGAAACGCATCAGGTTCAGCCAGTGGCTGACCTTGAGGATGCCGTTGCGCGTCGAGATGCCGGCCAGCGTAATGAAGCCGATCAGCGCCGCGATCGACAGCGGCTGCCCGGACAGCCACAGGCCGAAGACGGCACCGACCAGCGCCAGCGGCACGTTGGCCATGATCAGCGCGGCGAGCAGCGCCGAGCGGTAGCGGCCGTAGAGGACCATGAAGATCAGGATCGCCGAGCCGATGGCGAGCACCGCGATCAGCCGTGCCGCCTCCTCCTGCGCCTGGAACTGGCCGCCAAGCGTGACGAAATAGCCTTCCGGCAGCGGCTGTTCGGCAATCGCCGCGCGGATGTCGGCGACGACGTCGGACAACGCCCGCCCCTGCGCGTTGAGCGAGATGACGATGCGCCGCCGGCCGTCGTCGCGGACGATCTGGTTCGGCCCGTCGCTATCCTCAATCTGCGCCAGTTTGGCCAAGGGCACCGGGCCGAGCGGCGTCTCGATCAGCAGGTTGCGCAGTCCGTCCGGCCCACGACCACCTTCCGGCAGACGAACCAGCAGGTCGAAGCGACGATTGCCGTCAACAATCTGCGTGACCTTCTCACCATCGACCAGCATTTGCAGGTTGCGCAGCAGTTGACCGGAAGACAGCCCGTAACGCGCCGCCGCGTCGAAATCGACCTGCACCTTGATCTGCGGCGCCAGCACCTGCTTCTCGATTTCCAGGTCGGCGACCCCGGCAATCCGCTGCAGGCGCTGCTGCAGCGCCGCGGCCTGCGCGCGCAGGAGGTCGAGGTCGTCACCGAAGACCTTGATCGCCACCTGGGCGCGGACGCCTGACAGCATGTGGTCGATCCGGTGCGAGATCGGCTGGCCGAGATTCAGGCTGCCCGGCAGGTCTTTCAGACGCTGACGGATATCGGCGTGGATTTCGTCCTTGCTGCGTCCGCCGGGTTTCAAACGGATTTCCAGTTCCGAAACATGGACGCCCTCAGCGTGCTCGTCGAGTTCGGCACGCCCGGAACGGCGACCGATATGTTCGACTTCCGGCACCGTCAGCAGCAGGCGTTCGGCCTGGCTGGCGATGCGCACCGACTCAGCCAGCGTGACGCCGGGGTTGAGGCGCAGCATCACCGTCATCGAGCCTTCGTTGAACGGCGGCAGGAAGGTGGTCGGGAAGAACGGCACGGCAGCGGCAGCGATAAGCACGGCCAAACCGGCAACGGCGACTGGCCGGCGCGGCGCCCGCAGCACCGCTTCGAGCGCCTGCCGGTAATGCCGCTTCAGCCATTCGACCAGCACCGTGTCACCGTGCCGCCCCGCCGCCAGCTTCGGCAGCAGGTACCACGACAGCACCGGCGTCACCGTCACCGAGACCAGCAAGGACGCCAGGATGGAGACGATGTAGGCGATCCCGAGCGGCACGAACAGCCGCCCCTCAATGCCCGGCAGCGCGAACAGCGGGACGAAAACCAGCGCGATGATCAACGTTGCATAGACAATTGCCGAGCGCACTTCCAGCGAGGCGGCGACGACCAGTTCGGTCAGCTGGTACGGCTCGCCGCGCGCCGCCGCGTTGCGCAACCGGCGCAGGATGTTCTCGACATCGACCACCGCATCGTCGACCAGTTCGCCGATGGCGATCGCCAAGCCGCCCAGCGTCATCGTATTGATCGACAACCCGAGCCACTTGAAGACCAGCACCGCGATCAGGATCGACAATGGAATCGCCGTCAGCGAGATCAGCATCGTGCGCAGGTTGCCGAGGAAGAAGAACAGCACCGCGGCGACCAGACAGGCGGCAAGCAGCAACTTGGCCTGCAGGTTGTCGATTGACGACTGGATGAAATCGCTCTGGCGGAAGACGACCTCCGGCGCCAGCACGCCGGCCGGCAGGCTCTTCCGCATCTCGGCGAGCGCGCTTTCCAGCCGGCGGGTCAGGTCGACGGTGTCGGCGGTCGGCTGCTTCTGAATGCTCAGGATCACCGCCGGCGCGCCGTTGAAGCCGGCATCGCCGCGCTTGGTGGCAGCGGCGAAGGTCACCGTGGCGACTTGGCGGAGCAGCACGGCCTGGCCGTTTCTTGCGGTCAACGCGAGATTTTGCAGGTTTTCCAGGCTGGCGCTGCGGCCGATGTGACGGATCAGGTATTCGCGCCCGTTCACTTCCAGGAAACCGCCCGAAGTGTTCGCCGAATAGCCACTCAGCGCACCTTCGAGCATCTCCAGCGTGATTCCGAGTTCAGCCATGCGGCGGGTATCCGGCTGCACCTGGAACTGGCGTACCTCGCCGCCGATCGGTATCACCTGGGCAACGCCAGCGACCGCCATCAGCCGCGGCCGCAGCACCCAGTCGGCGTACTCGCGCGCCGCCATGGCGTCACCGCCCTCGCGCTCTTGTGTCACCTCGAGGGGGATCGCCAGCATCATCACCTCGCCCATGATCGACGACACCGGCCCCATGTGCGGCACGACGCCGGGCGGCAAGGTGCCCTGCAGCGCGGTCAGGCGCTCGGCGACCATCTGCCGGGCGCGGTAGAGATCGACGCCCCAGTCGAAGGAGACATAGACGAAGGACAGCCCCGGACTCGACACCGAGCGCACGCCGGCAACGCCGGGCAGCCCGTTCAACGCCGTCTCGAGCGGGAAACTGACCAGTTGCTCGACTTCCTCGGCGGCCATGCCACCGGATTCGGTCATCAGCGTCACGGTCGGCTTGTTCAGGTCGGGAAAGACGTCGACCGGCAGCCGCTGCGCCTCGAAGGCGCCGTAGGCCATCAGCAGCACGGCGCAGACCAGGACCGGCAGGCGGCTGGCCAGGCTGTTGTTCAATAACCACTGGAACATGATGCGGCCTCGCTCAGCGGATCTGGTTGATCAGCGTCGCGCCGTCGACGACGACACGATCACCGTCGGCCAGCCCGTCGGTGACGAGCACCTGCGCCCCGTCGAGCGGCTGATGGCGGACCGGCTTCGGCGTAAAGCGCTCGGCCGATGTCTTGACCCAGACCATGGCGACGTTGGCGGCGCTGCGTACCAGCGCCCGCTGGGCAATCGGCAGGCCTTTCGCGGTCGACCGCAATTTCACCTGGATTTTCACCGGCTGACCGAGCGGCAGCATTAAACCGACAGCCTGGCCGCGTTTGCCAAATCGCAACGGCAGCGCCTGTTCGCGCAAGCGGCGCGAAGCACCGAGGAAATCCAGCGCGACACTGCGCTCACCGACGGCTAGCGCAGCGCCCTGCACTTCTTCCGCGGCCAGCGCCTCATAAGCCAGCGCTTCGACCTGCAAGGCATCGGGATCGACTATCTCGAACACCAGTTCGCCGGCATCAACCACCTGACCAAGCACTGCATTGACTGCCGCAATGACACCGGACACCGGCGCCACCAGCGCATCGCTGCCGGAAACACCGTGGCTGACCGCCGCAACGCGTCCCTGCAGACTCGCCAACTCGCTTTCCGCCGCCTCGATGTCCTTGCCCGGCACGCTATCGGCCAGTTCGCGCAGGCGGGCCAGACGCTTTTGCGCCAGTTGCCGCGCTGACTGCAATTCAGCCAGTTGCGCCGCCAGATCGGCACGCTCAATCTGACCGGACGACGGGACCACGCGGGCCAGCACTTCACCCTTGTTCACCCGACTGCCAAGCCTCGGCAAACCTTTCGGCCCGGCCTCGATGCGCCCGGCCAGCATCGCCTGCACCCGACCGCCACGCAGAGGATCCATGACCACCTGCCCAGCCAATTCGACCACCCGCGCCACCTCGGCTGTGGCTGCCGGCTGCGTCAGGATGCCCATCTGGCGCTGAGCCGCCTTGGGCAGGAAGACGACGCCATCGGCCAGACGCTGCGGCGTGTTGCCGAGATTGGGCAAAGCCGCTTTTTCATCGCCGTGGTCGTGGCCTTCATGTGCGGCCAAGGGCTGAATTGCGAGCGTGATCAAGACGCTCAAGAAAGCGATGCGTTTCATGCTGCACCTCCCCGCCGCGTCAACATTCGGCGCCAGCCCCAGAACGCCCCGAGCAAACCGATGCCAAGGAGCAACAAACCGCCCCGCCAGGGCGAAAGGACAAAGCCCGATGTGTTTTCTGCGGTCAACGGTGCCTGAACCACCAAATCCGCGCTCAACAGATCGTTCTCCTCACCCGCCAGCAGGGTGAATGACAGCGCATGCTCGCCCGGCACGCGCAACGACTTCAGCCAGGCGGCATCGTCGATCAGATAATCGCCGCTGGCCGGGCGGAATTGCGCAGCGACTTCCTGGCCTGATGCCTCGGCCGACAGCGTTGCAGCAAGCACCGGCGCATTGCTCGGCGCGCGGTCGACATGAAGAATCAGGCCATTTTGCTCAAGCCGGCCGACGATTTCGAAAGCCTCGCTTTCGGCCACGACGACCGGCAAGGGCACGGCTGTTTCGGCAGCCAGGGCCGGCAGCAGCAATGCTGCGGTCAACCCGGCAAGCAGGTGTTTTTTGATGGTCATTATGTTCATTCCGGTAGCAGGCCGATGGCCTGACGGTAAGCCGACAGCGCGGCAGCTTGCTGGATACGGGAGCGTTGTAGCGCGCGTTCGGCGGCAAAAGCTTCCTGGGCGACGCGCAGGCGCGTCGGCAAGTCGCTCTCGCCCAGACGGAAGGCCTTGGCAAACGCCTGATCGGTTTCGCGTGCCAGTCGGGCGCGCTCTTCATTGGCTTGCCGGCGCTGACGGGCCGCCGCCAGTTCGTTGAACGCCAGCCTCGCCCCCTGGGTCAATCGCTCGCGGGTGCGTTCAGCCTCGATTTCCGCCTCGACTCGCCCGGCACCGGCTTCGGCAATCGCCGCCTGATGTCGCGCATCGGATGAAAACGGGATGCGCAGCGCCAGCGACCAGCTTTGCTCGATGGCCTCATTGCTCGCCCCGCGCTCGCGCCGGGTCGCCAGCATCAATTCGGGATTCGCCCGGCTCCGGGTTCGGGCCAGTGCCTGCGTCTGCCGCGCCGCTTCGGCTCGGGCATTCAGGGCGAGCAAGGCCGGATGGCGGGCCAGCCAGTCAGCAAGCGGCAACGCGTTACCCGGATCAGACTCGCCGCGCTGCTCCTGCGGCGCATTCGTGGGCAAGGTCGCACCCGGCCCGGCCGAAGTGTTTCCGGTCAGTAAAAGCAGCCGGCTGGCCGCCGCATCGCGCCGGCTCTGCGCATCGATCCACTCGGCACGGATGCCGGCCAGCGCGCCCTCGGCCTGATACAGATCGGTCCGCGCCAGATCGCCCGCGGCAAAACGTCTGGCCACGTCATCGCGCAGACGCGTGCTGTTGGCCAGCGCACCTTCCGCGGCAAGAAACTCCTCGCTGGCCAGTTGCCAGTCCCACCATGCTGCGCGCAGTTCGCCGGCAAGTTGCCATTGCAGCGCGGCGACCCGGCCTTCCAGGGAGCCGGTTTCGGCTTCGGCAAATGCCTGGCTATCGCGCCGTTCGCCAGGCAACCACAAGGGGATGGCCAAGCCGAGTTCCACTTCATTGGCCCCCCGGTCGCGATTGAATCGGTCGCTGCGCCCGCCGACTTCGATGGCCGGCGGCGCCGGTGTCCAGGCATCAGCCGCAGCACGCCGTGCAGCAACGGCAGTGCGCTGTTCGTGCAGCGCAGCGGCTACCGGTTGGCGTGCCCAGGCCGCAGCGAAGGCTTGCGACAAAGAGACAGGCATGGGCGCCGATAACGATGACGGCAAGGACTGCGCAGATTCGGCATGTACTGGCTGGACCCATATGAGTGCCAGCATCGACGCAAGAACAGAAGTGCGCCGTAACAGGTATGGCTTGACGCCCTCGCCCTCAGGCTTGAAAAGCGTTCGCATGGTGATTCTCCGGCTGAATGAAACATAGCCGGCGAGCTGCCATTTGGGCTCTATCGAGCCTGTCTAAAACGAAAAATGATCAGCCGCCAGCGCTCAGGCGAAGGCTGATCTGGGCGGGCGTTCAAGCCCTTCGGGAACACGCGAGGAAAAGCGCCGATTACTGCGGTCGACCGCAGAAAAACGTGAAACTGGCAGCAAAAAAGATGGTGCAGCATGCAAGGCGGCCGAAAAATGGCTCAGCACATGACCGGGGCAACAGTGATGCTGCAAATCATCGCAAGGCGCTTCATGCCCGGCACAACCGTCGCATGCGGCATCCGGCGCATGCGCATGCTGCACTGGTACTGCATGATGATCATGCACATCATGACTTGAGTGATCGACAGTTTCAGCGTGTGCCGCAGCCACCCCACCCGCAACCTCCCAGCCGAAGCCGGGCGCCAGCACGGTGGTCAGCATGACCAGCAGCATCCAGCGCGAGAGGGAACGGAACAGGGTTTGCATGAGGTCGGACTATAACCGAAACGCTGGTGATCGGAACATGGCTACGCTTGGAATTACATTAACGATACAAAACTCCAAGCCCCCTCAACAGCATTCCTCTTCGACCTGCAGCAGCAATTCCAGCGCCTCGGCATCGCCACAGGCCTCGAAAAATTCGCGAATCTGGTTGATGTACGAATGGACCAGAAACAGGTCATCCGGCGCCGGGCCGCTGCGCGGTGTCCGCTTGGCCATGAAGTACATCCAGAATGCCTGCGCCTCGCCGCTGGCCGCCATGTTGCGCTCGATAAACGCCATCACGCGGCGCGCGTTACCGGCGCAATCGATACCGACAAAGCTGATGTAACGGTCGGTATTAGCGCGACAGCCGCAATCGGCCACCAATTTCTGTTGATTTTCCATGTCCGCCTCCGATGATGATTTGACGGAGCCACTTTAAGCGTTCGGCGCTACCGGGTCCGTCGGCTGGCTGACAGTTTCAGTGATCGGCACACAGGCGCTGCAGCGCATCGAGCGAGTACAGGCATAGTACACGGCGCCCTTGGCGTTGCAGGATACCGTCGCGCTCCCACTGGTTGAGCAAGGACGAAACGGTCTGCCGCGTCGAACCGAGCAGGCTGGCGATATCTTCCGTGCCGAGATCGAGCGTGATCAGCCAGATGCCGCCATCGATCGGACGCCCGCGCCGCTCGCTCATGCCGATCAGGAAACGCGCCAGCCGGGCCGGCACTTCGCGGAAAGCCAGATCCTCGATCAGGTTGACCGCGTTGCTCAGCAGGCGCCCGAGCACCCGCATCATGACCGGCGTGACCGAGGGATCGCGGGCCAGTTTGCGAGCAAAAGCGCCGGTTTCCATCAGCCACAGCGTGCTCGGCACAACCGCTTCAACGTAAGTCGGCGTGTGCGTGGTGTAGATATCGCCCGGTTCGAGGAAGCTCAGGCTGAGTTCGCGACTTTCACCGGCCAGGTAAACCCGCAGGCGGCCACTTTCGATGATGAATACCTGGTTGCGGGCATCGCTTGGCGTGGCGAACAAACAGCCACGCCCCAGATCGTGGCGCACGAAGCCGTCCAGCAAGCCCGGCGGCAGGCCGGGCAGGTGCTCAACGGAATGGGCAGGTGAATGATTGGCGGTCTCCATACCCCTGCAGAAAGCAAAAGCGGGACCACGATTAAATCAAATTAAATCAACGATTTAAAATGGCAAACCTTGTCAGGTTTGCCACAGGAATCAGACAACCGCCAAGGTCTGCCGGCCATACCATTCGTCGCCGGCCGTCAGCGCAACCTCGGTATCGGCCGCTGCCGCTTCGACGCACAACATTTCGCGCCAGCCTTCGGGCGACATGTCAGGCAATGCGGCGCACTTGGCTACCCACGGGTTCCACACCACCAGATCGGGAAAGCCCTGCTGCTGGATTGCCAAGCTGTGGTTGCCGGCGCGCAACAACTGCGGCCGCCGAACCTGATGGTAAACCCGGTCGGTTTCGCCGTCGACCGCAAGTTCGGTCCCGCTGTCCTTGCAAATCTGGTTGCCCTGCGCGGCATCGCGGTATTCGTGGCCGTACAGCCCTTCCAGCGCCGCATCCTCGACCTGGACCAGACGCAGGTAGGTGTGCAGCGCGCCGGTGAAGGCAAACGGCTGCTCGCCGGTATTGGCCACGCACAATTCAAGATCGATACGGTCGGCCTCGATCATCACAGTCAGTTCAAGGCGGAAGGCGTGCGGCCACAAGGCGCGTGTCGCGGCATCGTCGCTGGTTTCCAGCGTGACCAGCGCGTAATCGTCGCCGCTGCGCCGGGCGCTTTCGCTCCACTCGCGGGTGCGGACAAAACCATGCTTGGGCAAATCGCCCCGGTCGGAAAACTGCGGAAAGCAGACCGGCACGCCGCCGCGAATCGCCACGCTGCCATCGAATACCGCCTTGTCGGACAGGAACAGCCGTTCGCGTCCATCCGGCGTCACCCAGGACAGCACCTGGGCGCCAAGTTTGCTGATCACGGCGCTGCTGCCCTTCGGACCATTCAGGCGAAGGGCGGCGAGGCCGTGGAATTCGATTTCTTCAATGCTGGGTTTCATGCGGGTCTTTGGAATTGGAATTTGGGACGACGTAGAGATGAGGGCGAACATGCAGATACTCAACTTGGTGGCCGAGCAAGGTCACACTGCCGGTGCGCCGGTTATTGCCGTTATCGCTGTATTCGAAAACGAAAGTACGACGCAGGCGCAACTGACCGTCTTCATCACGCGCCAACGCATTGAAGCGGCCGATCACCGTCTCGTCAAGAAACTGCAAGCCCTCATCGGCACAGGCATTTTGCGCCGCAAGAATACCGATCTCGCGGGCTTTCAGTGTATCCAGCCACAGCCAGACACCAGCGGCGGCGACAACGAGAAAAATGGTTTCGTAAATAGGCATGGGGCCGAAGTATACTGCCTGCCATGCTCAGTTACCGCCACGCCTATCACGCCGGCAATCACGCCGACGTACTCAAACACCTGATCCTGCTGCAGATCGCCCAATACATGGGCGAAAAACCTGCGCCGTTCTGGATTATCGATACCCACGCCGGCGCCGGCCGCTATGCGCTCGATTCGGTGCACGCCAACAAGCTCGCCGAATGGCGCGATGGCGTCGGCCGCCTGTGGAACGCGACCAGCCTGCCGGCTGCTGCGGTCGACTACCTCGATTTCGTCAAAATGCTCAACCCGCACGGCCAGCTCCAGCATTACCCTGGCTCGCCCTGGCTGGCCCGGCAGTTGCTGCGTGAATCGGACAAGCTGCGCCTGTACGAAATGCACACCAGCGACAGCAAGTTACTGCAGGAATGCTTCCGGGGCGCCGGGCGTCAGGTCACGATCACCGAAGGCGACGGCTTTGCCGGCCTGAAAGCCCTGCTGCCCCCGCCGCCACGGCGCGCACTGGTGCTGATCGACCCGTCCTACGAAACCAAATCCGACTACACGGCAGTGGTCAAGGGACTGGAAGATGCGATGAAACGCTTCCCGACCGGCACCTACGCGCTGTGGTATCCGATGCTGATCAAGCCGGAATCGCGCCAGTTGCCCGACCGCCTGAAGCGCCTGGGTGCCACCAACTGGCTGAATGCAACCCTGCAGGTCAAGGCCGCGCCACACGACGGTTTCGGCATGTACGGCAGCGGCATGTTCATCATCAACCCGCCTTGGACGCTGAAAAAAACCCTGCAGGACACCCTGCCCGCGCTAGCCACGCTGCTGGCCCAGGGACCGGGCGCCAAGCACACGCTGGAAGGGCAGTCGGCCTGACCGACTATGCCGAAAGGCATAGTGCTGCATGCTATAGTTCGTGACAAACACGGCGGACGTATCAAGCGTTCCAGACAAGGAAAAACCGACCGCTTGGAGGTTCACGGTGTATCGATTCACAGGATTTCTTGCCTCGCTCCTGCTGGCCTTGATTTTTCCGGCCAGCGTCAGCGCACAGCCAGGCACGCTATCAATCGCCATCACCGACACGGCGCCGCCATTTGCCTATCGTGATGAAAACGGCAAGCTGAAAGGTTTCAACGTGGACCTCGTGCAGGCGCTTTGCCAGCGCTTGCAACGGGAATGCCGCCTGGACGTCCTGCGCTTTCCGGAGGTCCTGCCTTCTGTCAATGCCGGCCGCCACGATCTCGGCGTGGCCAACACGCTACGCACCCCGGAACGGGAAAAACTGGTGCGCTTTACCCGGGTTATCTGGCGCTCGACTTCCAGTCTGATCGGCCTGCGCGAATTGGGCGGCGCCTTGATGCCAACGCTGCTGGCGCGGGAGCAAACCTGCGCCATTGCAGGGTCCCGACAATTCGGCTGGCTGATCGAGCGAAGCGGCAAGCAGCCCCTCGCCGCTACCAGCAACGGCGAACTGCTCGACCTGCTGTCCCGGCAGCGCTGCCAGTTGGCGCTGATGCCGACCCAGCAAGCACTGTCTTTTTTGCAAGGCAAGGAAGGACAACGTTTTGCTTATATCGGCGCGCCGCTCGACGAAGAAGGTTTGGGTGGCGATGTTCACATCGCCCTGCGCCCTGGCAACGACAACCTGAAAACGGAGATCGATGCCGCGCTGGATAGCCTGATCCGCGACGGTACGCACGAACGCCTGTCGCGCCGTCATTTCCCCTACAGCATTCTGTAATCCCGATGAGCGAATCACCCGCCAGACAACCACCCAGCCTCCGACTGATTTCCGCCGGCATTCTGGCCTTCCTGTTGCTGATCCTGTTCTGTGCCGGTTTCCTGCTGGCGCGGCAAATGATCGAACTGCAAGCCCTGGCCGAAAAACACCGGGCGGAAGCGGCCCCCAGCCTGAGCGCCAAGGTACGTGCAGTAACCAATATCGAACGCCTGATCCAGCTTGGCGACCAACTGAGCAGCGCCCCTTCGCGCGACAGCTGGCAAGCTGCCGGCCGGGCCTTTCAGGCATTGAGTCATCACCCGTCATTGCAGGACGTTGACGGCAGCAATGAAAAGATCCGTGACGGATTCGCGGTGGCCGAAGAATTAATGCGTTTACGGGAAAGCGAAGCCAGCGAATCACATATTTTTGATCGCTGGGAAGAACATCGCCGACACCTGACAAGCATTGCCGAAGAAACCGCGGGCAGCATGATCGCCCACACCACCAAGCTGGCTGAAACGACTGCCAGTTCGGCACGGCAAATGCTCCAGTTGTCACTGGCTTTCGCCATCCTGCTGCTGTTGAGCCTGCTGGTGCTGCTGCGCGTGCTGAAAATCCAGTTGATCGATCCCCTGCTCGCCGTGTCGAAGCGGCTTGCTGCAATGCGCTCGGGCGCCAGCCAACTGGAACCCCTGCCGCTGGCGCGCAACCAGGAAGTCGCCGACGTGTTTTCCACCCTGCGCGCGCTGCAGGACACCCAGCAAGCCCTGCAGGAAAGCGAGGAACGGCAGCGCCTGGCTTTGTCCGCCGCAAATCAGGGACTGTTCGACCTGGACATGCAGAACGGTCAGGTAGCAGTCAGCCGGGAATACGCGGAAATGCTGGGCTACCAGCCAGACGACTTCAAGTCGCTGACCTTCACCTCCTGGGAACAACTGCTGCACCCCGATGATCGGGCGGCAACCCTGTTGGCATTCGAAGATCACGCCGCCGGCCGAATTCCGGAATACCACGTCGAATTCCGGATGAAAACCAAGGACGGGCACTGGAAGTGGGTGCTGTCGAAAGGCAAGATTCAGTCGTGGAGCAGTAACGGAATACCGCTACGCATGCTGGGCACCCATACCGACATCAATCCGCTGAAAGTGGCCGAGGCCGAGATCCGCAACCTGAATGCCAATCTGGAATGCCGCGTGGCGGAGCGCACTGCCGAACTGAATACGGCACGTCAGGCGGCGGAAGAAGCCACGCAAGCAAAAAGTGCCTTCCTGGCCAACATGAGCCATGAAATCCGGACACCGCTCAATGCCATTTCCGGCATGGCCCACCTGATCCGCCGAGGCGGCCTGGACCCCACCCAGGACGAACGCCTGGACAAGCTGGAAGCGGCCGGGCAACACCTGCTGGAAATCATCAATGACATCCTGGACCTGTCGAAGATCGAAGCCGGAAAACTGAAGCTGGAAGCCGCAAATTTTGCGCTGCCTACCCTGTTCGACAATATTTGTTCGATGCTGCAAGCCAGGGCCGACGCCAAACATCTGCAGTTGCGCCGCGAATTGCCGGCCGGCATCGACTGGTTGATCGGCGACACGACCCGCCTGCAACAAGCCTTGTTGAATTACGCCGGCAATGCCCTCAAATTTACCGAAAGCGGCAGCATCACCCTGCGGGCAAGCTGTATCGGCGAAGACGAATCGCGCGTCCAGTTGCGTTTTGAAGTCAGCGATACCGGCATCGGCATTGAAGCAAATGCCCTGAACCGTCTATTCAACGCCTTCGAGCAGGCGGACAATTCAACGACGCGAAAATATGGCGGCACCGGCCTTGGCCTCGCCATCACCCGCAAGATTGCCGAAGCCATGGAAGGTGAAGCCGGCGCGAGCAGCATCCCCGGCCAGGGCAGCACTTTCTGGTTCACCGCGTGGCTGTACAAAGGCAAGGCCAATGAAGCACTGCAGCACAACAAACAAGGCAATCTCGAAACCGAACTGGCCAGACACTTCAGGGGAAAACGGGTTTTGCTGGCCGAGGACGAGCCGATCAATCGCGAAATTGCGCTGATCCTCCTTGAAGAAGCCGGCCTGATCGTCGATGCGGTAGAAGATGGGCAGCAGGCGCTCGACATGGCCGGGAAAACCCGCTACGACCTGATCCTGATGGATGTGCAGATGCCGCAGATGGATGGTCTTGAAGCCACCCGGCGCATCCGCGCACTAACGGGCTATGCGCAGCGGCCGATTGTAGCGATGACGGCAAACGTCTTTGCCGAAGACAAGGCACGCTGTTTTGCTGCCGGCATGAGCGACTTCATCGCAAAACCCATCACGCCTGACGAGTTTTACGGGCAGATACTGCACAACTTGCGTCACGCGCCAGATACGCCTTAGGCCGGCCGTCGTCAGGTCAATGCAGTGTATTTGGCACGTGAGCCGAAGGCCTTCTCTACCGGATATTTTTCTCCATTCTTCAGCAGCTTTTCCCGCGCTGCAGCCGCTAGATCAATACCCGCCTTGTCGGCAATCAGCAGCAGATAGAGCAGTACGTCGGCGCATTCATCGCGCAGCGCCTCGGCACTGGCCGGGTCGTCCGCCAAAGCCTCGACTTCGCCATCACTCTTCCACTGCGTCAATTCGAGCAATTCGGCCGCTTCGAGATTGAGCGAAACGATCAGATTGCGCAGGCTGTGAAACTGGCGCCAATCGCGGGCATCGCGAAAAGCCAGCAATTCTGCGGTCAACGCACTTAAATCGGCCAATTTTGCTTCTCCTGGAACGTTGACCGCATGATGCCAGCCCACCCGAGCATCAACAACAGGCTAAATAAGCATTTCCTGAACATTGATGCTATGCCATCTATTACTAAAGGCGTAACATCGGCGTATTGACTGAATATCCGTACCAAACTCAGGGCTCTGCTGCATGAGCATGCTGTACTTGTGTCGGAATTGGCTTGTACCCAAAAGACCATGCGACAAAATCTCCGCCTGCGCGCCTTACTGATTACGGCCATTATTGGTTCAAATATCCTGTTTCTGACGCTATCAGGCTTTTCGCTCTACAACAGCCGGCAGCAATATGTCGAACGGGCTGAAATACAAACCCGGAATGTCGCCAAAGCGGTCGATCTCTCCCTGTCGAACAGCATCGAGAAGATCGACCTGGCCTTGCATACGGTCGCCGACGAACTCGAACGCCAGTTGGCTGCCGGTGGGATTGACGAAGCGGCGATGAATGCCTTCATTGCCCGGCAGGAAAAACGTTTGCCCGAAGTCGAAGCCTTTCGGGTTGCCGATGCCAAAGGCCGGGTCATCCTGGGCAAAGGTCTGGACAAGAATGCAGGGGTCCACTGGGCTGACCGCGATTATTTCCAGTATCACCGGGACCACACCGACAAAGCCCTGCAGATTTCCAAACCGGTCATGGGGCGAGTAGCCAAAAAACATATCGTCGGCTTCGCCCAGCGCTACAACGCACCGGATGGTCGCTTCGCCGGCGTGATTTCAGCGCCCATCGCCGTCAGCCACTTTACCGAACTGCTTTCCGGCTTTCAGGTCGGCCCGAACGGAACACTGGTTTTGCGTGATGCAAAGCTTGGCCTGATCACCCGAACGCCCGCCATTCCCGACAAACCGGCCGGACAAATCGGTGACAGTTCAGTATCCCCCGAACTCCGGAAGATTTATGAATCCGGAATCAATTCAGCGACCTACTTCACCCCCAAGGGCTCTGACGGATTTGAACGTCTTATCAGCTTCCACCGTCAGAACAAGGCACCGATGTTCCTTTTTGTCGGCGTGGCCAGCAACGATTACCTTGCGGGCTGGAACAAGGAACTGGTCCACACGTTGAGTATTGCGTTTGGTTATATGCTGGTTTCCCTGCTCATGGGCGGATTCATTCTCCATTTGCTGCGCAACGCGGAACGAAATGCCAAGGCGCTGGCCGAACGGGAACTGCGCCTGAAAACCATCATCGAAAACGAACCGGACTGCATCAAGGTCGTCGATGCCGAGGGCAGGCTGCTTGAAATGAATCCAGCCGGCCTGGCCATCATTGAAGCCGACTCAATTGCGCAGATTTTCCAATTGCCGGTACTTGACCTGATCGCCCCCAAAGACCGGGAAGCCTTTGCCGAAATGCACCGCCGGGTCATCAGCGGACATCGCGCCCAGCTCGAGTTCGAGGTCATCGGCCTGAAAGGCAACCGCCGCTGGCTGGAAACCCACGCCGTCCCGATGCACGATCACGGCCAGACGAGCCATCTGGCGATCACCCGCGACATCAGCCGACGCAAACAGGATGAGGAAGAACTGGAACAATACCGGCGCCAACTGGAACACCTGGTCGAACAACGGACGACAGCCCTGCTGGAAACCGAAGCGCGCGCCAGCCACATCCTGCAATCCAGCGCCGATGGCCTGTACGGCATTGATGTCGCCGGATTCATCACATTCATCAACAAGGCAGCCTGCGATCTGCTGGGTTTCAGCCAGGAACAGGCGATTGGTCAGCATGCCCACCGCTTGTTCCACCATCACCGAAGCGATGGCTCCGCCTACCCGCTGAGCGAATGCAAGAGCCACAATGCATTGTCATTCGGCCATACGATACGCATCGTTGACGAGGTGTATTGGCATGCCGACGGCCATGCCATCCCGGTGATGTACGCAGTGCACCCGATGCTGCAGGAAGGCAAGACGATCGGTGCCGTCGTCAGTTTTGTCGACATGAGCGAACAGCGCGCCGCAGCCGAGGCCCGCGAACGTGCGCTGGTCGCTGCCGAAAATCTGGCACGCATGCGCAGCCAGTTCCTGGCCAACATGAGCCACGAAATCCGTACCCCGCTGAACGGCGTGCTCGGCTTTGCCGAAATCGGCCTGCGCCATTACCAAAACAGCGAAAAGACCCAGGATGCCTTGCGCAAGATCATTTTGTCCGGCAAACGCCTGCTCGGCGTGATCAACGATGTGCTCGACTTCTCCAAGATTGAAGCCGGCAAATTGAATATCGAACAGACCGAAGTTCACCTGCGTGACCTGGTCGAACATTCGCTCGATCTGGTCCGGGAACGCGCCGAAGCCAAACAACTGAACCTGACTGTCGCGCTCGCGCCGAACCTGCCGGAAACCTGCAGCAGCGACCCCTTGCGCATCGGACAGGTGTTGCTCAATGTGCTGTCCAATGCGATCAAGTTTACCGAGCAGGGAGAAGTTGCGCTGTCGCTCACGCAGCAAGGCGAGATGCTCGTTTTCCGGGTGAGCGATACCGGCATCGGCATGAACGAAGAACAACTGGCCGACCTCTTCAACCCGTTCACCCAGGCCGATGCATCGACCACCCGCCGATTCGGCGGTACCGGACTGGGGCTGGCCATCAGCAAACGCATTCTCGAACTGATGCAAGGCGACATCCGGGTGGAAAGCCAGCCAGGCCAAGGGACAAGCGTGGAATTCCGCTTGCCCTGCCACGCAATTGACTTGCCAACGGCGATGGAAGAGCCGGCAGAAGTCTGAGCCATTCGGCGCCAGCAAATATCGGGGCAAAATGGAAGGCCGGCAATGAACCGGCCGATTTATCATTCATTTTTGCGGTCGCCCCTAGGGCCAGCCTTTGGTTCTATGGCCGCAAAAAACACCATTTTCCCCGGAGACAACATGCCCCTCTTCAAACTCGGCGACAAAACCCCGCAACTCGGCGACCAGGCCTGGATTGCCCCCAATGCGACGATCATCGGCGACGTGCGCTTGGGCGCCAACGCCTCGATCTGGTGGAATGCCACGCTGCGCGGCGACAACGATCCGATCCACATCGGCCAGAACACCAATATCCAGGATGGCTCGGTACTGCATACCGACGAAGGTGTACCGATGCACATCGGCAACGATGTGACCGTTGGTCACCTGGTCATGCTGCATGGCTGCACGGTTGGCGACGGCAGCCTGATCGGTATCGGCTCGGTCATCCTCAACCGCGCCGTGATCGGCAAGAGCTGCATCGTCGGCGCCAACACGCTGATTCCCGAAGGCAAGGTTTTCCCCGACCGCAGCCTGATCGTCGGCTCGCCGGGCAAAGTGGTGCGCGAACTCAGCGACGAAGACGTTGCCCGACTGAAAGCCTCTGCCGCGCACTACGTCGCCAATGCCCGACGCTACCGGGAACAACTGGTCGAACTGTAATCCAGCAGGAAGTCGGCTGCTGACGCTCACCGAATAGCATCCCATTTGAATGAGAGCTATCCTGTCGCGGGATTGCATTAATGTTTTTGATGAGGACTCGAAGATGAATGAATCACCGGAGCAAGCTTTGGCGGCACCACATTTCAATCGGCGTCGATTCATCCAGACACTGATCGCAGGCGCAGGCACGTCATTGGTGTCTTTGGCACAGGCACAGAATTTCTCGAACGGGAGCCAGCAGGCATTTCGCCCGGTTCGTGTCACCGGTGGGCTGGTGGCAGGGACGCAGAGCACCACGGAGGGTGTAGCCGCTTATCTTGGCATTCCCTATGCCGCGCCTCCTGTGGGACAACTGCGCTGGAAACCGCCACAGCCGGTCATACCCTGGCAGGGAATCCGGCGCGCCGAGCAAATGACGGCAAGCCCCTTTACGCCGCCCAACTACCGGAGCTCAGTGTATTTCGAGCCCACGACTGCGATGAGCGAGGATTGCCTCATGCTCAACGTCTGGACACCCGAAGCAAAACCGGCGAAGCCCCTGCCGGTCATGGTGTGGATTTACGGCGGTGACTGGACTTACGGTTCCAGTTCAAACCCGCTCTATTGGGGCAACACCCTTGCCCGCCATGATGTCGTTGTCGTGTCGATCAACTACCGGCTTGGCGCCTTGGGCTTCTTCGCACATCCATCACTGAGTGCCGAATCCGAACACGGCGTATCCGGCAACTACGGCTTGCTGGATCAGATTGCCGCCCTCCAATGGGTCCAGAAGAATATCTCCCATTTTGGCGGCGACCCGGACAACGTCACCGTATTTGGTCAGTCCGCCGGATCGTTCAGCGTTAACTACCTGATGACTTCCCCGCTGGCGAAGGGGCTATTCCATCGAGCCATCGGACAAAGCGGCGCCGCGATGAGCGGTTTCGGTCCCCTGGCCCGACTGGAATCACTTGCCACTCAAGAAACAAACGGCGTCGCATTCGCCAAGATGCTGAAAGCAAATTCCCTGGATGATTTACGCGCCCTGCCCGCCCAGTCTCTGGTCAACACTGGCGCTGCGTCTCAATCATTTTGTCCGGTAGTGGATGGCTGGATACTTCCCGACAAACCGCATGCCATTTTTGCTGCGGGGAAACAGCATCGGGTTCCCTTATTGGTCGGCTTCAACAAAAACGAAGGATCTGTTTTCCCTCCTTTAGGAAATGGCACCGTCGAGGGGCTGAGCAATATCCTGAAAGATTTGTACGGCGAACAAGCTATCGTTGCCGAAAAACTCTATCCCGCAACCAATACAACTGAAGCGCAAAAACAAGGACATGCTCTGTTTGGCGATCAGGCACTTAAAGTGGGCACCCTTAACTGGGCGACCATGCATCGTCATTCGAGCAAGCAACCCGTGTACCTCTACCATTTCGCGCACAAGCCAGACCTGCCGCCAAACCACCGCTACCTGGAGGGGAAAGCCAAAGAGCTGGGCGTTTTTCATGGTGCTGAAATTCCCTATGCAATGGGTACCCTGAAGGCTTCTGACTGGACGATCCACCCTGCTGACAAGGCATTGTCGGCGCGGATGCTTGCCTCCTGGGTACATTTTGCTCGAACAGGGCACCCCCAAGCTTCCGAAGCAGTCTGGCCGATCTTTGATCCTGACCACCCCACCGTGATGGAGTTTGGCACCCAAACCGATCGCTTAATCACCCTGCCTCGCAGTCAAGAGCTGGCGCTGATCAACCAGGTAGCCAATACAGCACCTAATCCCTCCCGATGACTTTCTGCCCGACGATCCCCTGCCTGGCAGGCAAGCGCCCGATGATCCAGCCTACCGGCCGAGGCTAAGGCTGCCGCCGCCGGGCAGCCTTGTCCCGGTACATGGCAAGATCAGCCGCTTCGAGAACGTCGACCAGCCGATTGCCATGTTCGGATGAGCGCGCGCTACCGATGCTGCAAGCCGCCTGGATGATTTGCTCATTCAGGCGGAGCGTGCAGGATTCGATGGCTTGGCGCAAACGCAGGGACAATTGCTCTGCTCCCTTGTCGTTTTCAACAAACGCCAGTACGGCAAACTCATCGCCGCCCATCCGGGCTACCACTTCCGATTCCCGAACCGCTGATTGCAAGGCTTTGCCAACACGCAAAAGCAAGGCGTCACCTGCAGCATGACCGTATTGGTCATTGATCCTTTTGAAACCATCGAGGTCGATCTGCAGAATGGTGAAAGGACGCCCGTTTCCTGCGGCATCCCGAGCTGCCAGATCGAACACCTCATCCATGTGGCGGCGGTTGAACAGGCCGGTTAAGGGATCGCGCCGCGAACTTTCCTCAAGTCGCTGGTGCGACTCGCGCACCTGGCGCATCAACAGGTTGAAATTGACGGCCAACACACGCACTTCGCGCGGCCAGACCTTGCCGATCTGAACCTTGTGGCCGTAGTCGCGGGCTTTGAAGAGCATCGACACGACATGCGCCAATTCCTGTATCGGACGACTGACCCAACTGCGCAAAATCAGGTAAGTGAGCAAAAAAAGCAGGAACAGCAGTGCCAGAACGACATACATGATCTGGTAGGCCAAATCCGTGATTGGCGCCTCCAGCATGGCCAGCGGGACACTGACATCCACCACGCCATTGACCTCGCCCGGTTGAATGCCGGTATGGCAGGCCTGACATTCTCCGGTGGCGCGAATTGCCAGCACATAGCGCTGGTTGAGACCTGCCTGCCCGCTGTAATCCTTGCCTGTTTGCAGTACCTCGGCCAGAACGGGATCATCGCGACGCAAGACATCCTGTCCGGGACGATCGCCAAACTGGCGGACCACCGGGGCACCGCGAATGATCGCCACACGATACCCCGGTAAACGACGTTGAACATGCAGGATCAAATCGTCAATCTCGGCCCGCTCGCTACCTTTGCGCATGACCGAGTAAAGATGTTCGAAAGCCAGGGACGCTATGCGTTGCCCATCGGCCTTGGCCATGTTGCTGACCGCCGTCATCCGGTAGGAAATGAACATCGAACAGGCCAACACCGAGGCGAGCAGAAGACCGGTAACAAAGACCATGATCAGCAGCCAGCCTATGCTCCAGCGACTGGGCGTGTTGATCCTGAATGTGGTCATATTTGCGTCTCTGGGTGTGATCAGCGCAACTCAAACCCTCCGGCACAAAGCGGAGTGCACCAGGAGGCTAGGCCAAAGGTCATAGTATGAATGAAATCCTTTGGCCCAGCAGCCATTTTCTGGCAACGACCTCTGCCTATTCAAGGCTGCCGAACAGACGCCACCGCATCGACCAAGCGGCTAATTGCCGCGAGTACTACCGCTGTCTGGTCGCGTTGCGGCGTATGCCCGCAATCGTGCAGCTTGAGCAATTCGCTGTCGTGTACCCGTTCGGCGATCACATCGATCTGGCGCATGGTGGCGTATTCATCGTCCCAGCCCTGAATGGCCAGCACGGGACAACGAATCGACGGCAGATAGTCCTCAATATTCCATTCGCGAAAAGCGGCGGATAGCCAGCAATCGTTCCAGTCGCTGAATACCTGCTGCACATCCCGGTGATAACGCCCGAGTTTTTGCGGCCAGTCGGAGGTCTGCCAGAATTCGCGGGCGGCACGGATGCCGCTCAGGGTTTCCGCCTCGACGAACTCGTGCGGCGCCATGACGACCAGGCCGGCCGGCAGATCGGGAAATTTTCCGGCGCAGATCAGCGCAATGCTGCCGCCGTCGCTGTGGCCGATCAGGATCGGCCGTTCGATACCCAATCCGGCAAGCAGCGCCGGGAGTATTTCCTCGCCTTCACGATGCATGTAACGCGGCGTACGGGCTGCGGGATGCGGATCGGAATGACCGTAACCCGGCCGGGAATAAACCATGACACGACAACCGGTAGCTGTCGCCAACTGCTCGGGAAAATCCCGCCACATGGCGACGCAGCCCAAGCCTTCATGCAGCAAAACCAGCGGCGGACGACCGTCGACCGTCGCCGGAATATCGCGGTATTCCAACCGCAATCCATCAATCAGTATCTGTTTCATGCGCTCAATAGAAAATCACGGACGATGGCAATCTGTTCGTCCGATTGAAACATCGGGGCGTGCCCGACACCGGGGATTTCGGCCAGTTTTGCCCGTGGACCGCAAGAACCCATTTGTTGCCAGGTTTCCCGCGCCAACAAGTCGGATTCAGCACCACGGATAACCAAAGTCGGACAACTGATCGCCTGGTAGAGCGGCCATAGGTCGATATGCTTGCCGGTAAAGGCGGCCTTGTAGGCTTCGGCGATGCGCGGATCGTAACGAAACTCCCAGCGCCCATCCGGCCGGCGGGCAATGCTGTGCTCAGTCAAGTGATACCACTGCGCTTCGCTCAACGGCCCGAAGGTCGCACTGATCAATTTAACGTAAGCCATGGCTTCGTCAACGGTCGCCCAGTTGGGATCGGCCCCGACGTAGGTGGCGATGCGTTGCAGCGATGCGACATCCAGGACGGGACCCACATCGTTCAATACCAGTTTGCGGATCGGGCTGTGTTCCTGCGCCGCCAGCGCCATGCCGATCAGCCCGCCCATCGAGGTGCCCAGCCAGTGCACGCTTTCCACGTTCAACCGGGCAATCAGCGTCACCATGTCGGCCAAGTATTGCGGCACCGTGTAGCCGGATGGATCGCGCAGATGCGCGCTCAAGCCACGGCCGACGACATCCGGGCAGATCACCCGGTAATGCCCGGACAAGGCCTCGGCCAGCGCGTCGAAATCGCGGGCGTTGCGGGTCAGACCATGAACGCAGATCAGGACGCGCGGGTTATCCCGGGCGCCCCACTCGACGTACGACATCCGGTGCAGTCCGGAGGGACTCAGGCACTGGACGATTTCTTGTTTGCATGTCATCGCTCTTCCTCCTGCCCGAAATGTATCACCGTCCATGCCAGTAACGGGATCGCTCATGGCGCCAGCCAGTAACAGCCAGACCGGACGGACTGAGCGCCACGCGCAGCGCACCGTCGAGATCGGTACGCCACAGGCGTGCTGCGGTCGACACATAGCGTTCGACAATTTCCGGGCGCGGATGGCCGAAACGATTGCGATAGCCGACGGAAAACAGCACCTCACTGGCGTCGACCGCAGCAATGAAGGCCGGCGTGGACGAGCCCTTGGCGCCGTGATGCGGCACCAGCAGCACCTCGGCTTTGAGCCCTGCGGCATCGCGGGCCAGCATTACCGTTTCATCCGCGGCCTCGATATCGGCCGTCAACAACATGCGGTGTTCACCCGCTGCCAACAGCAGCACGCAGGACAGCGCATTGCGCTTGCTGGCTTCGGCATAGGCTGAAGGTGCCGGATGCAATATGGAAAACTCGACGCCATCCCAAACCCAGCGCTGGCCGGCGGCGCACAACTCGCCGTCGAGTTCACGCATCGACGACAACACCTGATCGACCGGCAGCGCAGCCTGCAGCGAGGCCAGGCCGCCAGCGTGGTCGCTGTCGCCATGCGTGACCACGAGCGTATTGATGCGGTCCACGCCCAACCAGCGCAAAAATGGCACAACCACACGTTGCCCGGCATCCGAATCGGCGCTGTACAACGGCCCCGGATCGTAGATCAGCACATGCTGCTGCGTGCGGATCACCACCGCCTGCCCTTGCCCGACATCCAGCACATCGACGCGCGCCTCACCCGCCGGAATCGTCTCCGGCGGCCAGGCAACGGCGGGCAGGATCAGCAGCAACCCCAACCACTTGCCCGGCACGCCACGCGGCAACAGACACAACGCCACCCCCAGCCCGGCCAGCACCACTACCCAAACGGGTGGTGCCGGCGCTTGCCAGACCGGCCAACCGGCGCACCAGACCAAAAAATGCATCAGCCAGTCGAGTATCCCATGTGCCAACCCCAGAATCGGCCACCACGGCAACAGCGCCCCGAGCAGCGCCAGTGGCGTGATGATGAAGCTGATCACCGGCACTGCCAGCGCATTGGCCAGCGGCGAGACTAGGGAAAACTGCTGGAAGACCAGCATCAGCACCGGCAAGGAAGCCAGCGTCGCCGCCCACTGGACGAGACCCCAGCCATGCAGACGCTGACGCCAGCCTCGGCTGCTACCGACAAGCGCACTGCCGATGTAAAGCAAGGCGCCTACCGCCCCGAACGACAACCAGAAGCCGGCCGCCAGCACCGCCCAAGAATCAGCCGCCAGAACGGCCAGCAGCGCCAAGGCCAAAATCCGGCTGGGGGCCACGATGCGCCCGGAGAACATCGCCGCAACAGCCACCAGCAGCATGTACAAAGTCCGCTGAGCCGGCACACCAAAGCCGGCCAGCAGGGCATAGAAAAGCGCCGCCAAAGCCGCTGCCAGCAAACCGGCACGCTGCGCCGGGTAACGCATGGCGAGTAGCGGTACGCGTCGCCAGAAGGCACTGACCAGCCAACCTAACAAACCGGCCACCATCGTGACGTGCAGGCCGCTGATCGACATCAGGTGCGTCGTCCCGGTACGATTGAAAACACGCCACAATTCGCCCTGCACTGCCTGCTGATCGCCCACAGCCAGGGCCGTCAGGATGCCGACCCAGGGCCAGTCGCCGGACGGCAAAACGCGCAGGAAATTGTGCCGCACTGTTGCCCGCAAATGCTCGACGACATACGCCGGCCGCCAGACAAACGCCGCCAGTTTCTCTGCCGGCTCAGGGCGGACATAGCCCGTCGCCCGGATCCCGCGCTCAAGCAACCAGACTTCGTAATCGAACCCGCCGGGATTGGCCGCACCATGCGGGCGTTTCAGGCGCACGGTCAAACGCCAGCGCTCGCCGGGTTCGACAATCGGCACCTCCCGCTTGCCGCGATACCAGGCCAGCTGAATACGCCGCGGTACGACGGCTTCTGCGGTCAACACCTGTTCAACGGCAAATTCGAAACGCGTGCCGCGCTCGAAATCCTGCGGCAAACCGGCGATAACGCCGATCACCTGGACATCGCGTCCCTCCCAGTCCTTGGCCAGCTCGTCAGCCAGACGCAACTCAGCCCGCCAGGCCGCCCAGGAAAACCCCAGCACAAGACAGCCCAGCAGCGCCAAACCGCTGGCCCAATGCTGCTTCAGGCCGCAGCGGGGCAAACACAGCAAAGCACCACCGAGCAGCCAGATACCGGGAGATGGCAATTCAGCACAGGTTTGCAGCAAGAGAACGCCGAATGCAAAGGCAAGGATCGCAGATCGCATGCCGTTATCATGACATAAACCATCACGCCACTGGATGACCGGGTTTTGCGATAATCCACGAATGCGTCAATTACTGAAGAAATACCTGCCGGATCACGAGACGATACGGCGCAATCCTTGGTTGCGCCCCTTCGAAAACTCGTTGCTTCACCCTCGGCTATGGCATCTGAACCGCCGTTCGGCAGCCGGTGCCGTGGCCGCCGGGCTGTTCTGCGGCCTGATTCCCGGACCGTTCCAGATGCCGGGGGCTGCGCTGGCCGCCATCTCCTTTCGCGTCAATCTACCGCTGGCACTGCTGACGACGCTTTACACCAATCCGTTCACCATCGTGCCGCTCTATCTGCTGGCCTACCAGATCGGGCGACTGGTGATTGGTGACGGCAGCGGCTTCCTCGCCCCGCCGGCCTTTCTATTCAGCGATTTCCTGGCCTGGACGGAAGCCATGCAGCAATGGATGCTGGCCGTTGCCCGGCCGCTCGCCATCGGCCTGATCATCCTGGCCGATGTCCTGGCGCTGGCCGGTTATCTGATCACGCGCGGCGCCTGGCGCCTGTACCTGGTCCGGCACAAGCAACGACGCCGCGCCGCAAGCTCAGTGCGCTGACTTCTTGCGATGGTCGATGACGCGCACGGCCTTGCCCATCGAACGTTCGATGGCACCGGTCGGCTTGACGTTGACCGTGCAGGAGACCCCGATGAAATCCTTGATGTCCTTCTGCACCTTGTGCGCCACCCGGTCCATCGCCTCCTGACCGCGGGCAAATAGCGGCGGACTGGCTTCGACATTGACGGCCATCGAATCCATGAAGCCTTCGCGGAACACTTCGATCTGGTAGAACGGCGACAGGGTCTCGCTGCGCATCAAAATCGCTTCGACCTGGGTCGGGAAGACATTGACCCCGCGGATGATCAGCATGTCGTCCGAACGTCCGGAAATCCGCCGGATACGCGCATGCGTGCGGCCGCACTTGCACGGGCTGCGGTCGATGACCGAAATGTCGCGCGTGCGATAGCGCAGGATGGGGAAGGCTTCCTTGGTCAGCGAGGTGAAGACGATCTCGCCCTCCTCGCCGTCCGGCACCGGCAAGCCGCTATCGACATCGACGCATTCGACGAGGAAATGATCTTCCCAGACATGCAAGCCCTTCTTGGCTTCGATGCACTCCACGCCGACCCCCGGCCCCATCACCTCGGACAGGCCGTAGATATCGATGGCTTCCAGACCCAGCCGGGATTCGATTTCGTAGCGCATTTCTTCGGTCCACGGCTCGGCGCCGAAGATTCCCACCTTGAGCGGCAGCTTGCGAATATCGACACCGATGTTTTCCGCCTCTTCGGCGATGTTCAGGGCATAGGACGGCGTACAGCACAAGGCAGTCGCCTGGAAGTCGGACAGCAGCATGACCTGTTTTTGTGTCTGCCCGCCGGACATCGGAATGGTCAGTACGCCCAGTTCCTCGGCACCGTAATGCAGGCCCAGACCACCGGTGAATAAACCGTAACCGTAGGCATTGTGCAGGCGGTCACCGGGCCGCAGACCGGCAGCAGCCAGACTGCGCGCTACCAGATGCGCCCAGTTGTCGATATCGCGCCGGGTATAGCCAACCACCGTCGGTTTGCCAGTGGTACCCGACGAAGCATGCACCCGGACAACCTGTTCGGTCGGCACGGCAAACATTCCGAAGGGATAGTTATCGCGCAGTTGCTCTTTCTTGGTGAAAGGCAGCAAGCGCGCATCCGCCAGGCTCTGGATATGGTGCGGCTTGACCTCAAGTTCGTCCATCGCTTCGCGATAGAACTTGACGGTTGCGTAACAACGCTCGACGGTACTGCGCAAACGGCGCAACTGCATTGCCTCAAGCGCTTCGCGCGGCAATGTTTCATTCTCGATATCGAAAATCATGAAGCTCTCTCTCCCGGCTGGCTTTCTTGTCATGAAAGCCGGAAATGATACGCCCGCCGAAGCGGGCGTGTATATCGCCGGTCAAGGGAAAAGCAATTTGACTCAGGTGCGGAAGTGGGCAACCTCGCCGCTCAGGGTTTCGGCCAGTTGCCGCAGGCCATCCGCCGTATGAGCGTTGCTGCGGGCTGCGGCGTTGTTCTGTTCGGCCATCTGGGCAATGGTTTCGACATTGCGGGCAATCTCGGTGCTGGCACTTGCCTGTTCGCGCAAGGAAATCGTGATCCCGGAAACGGCTTCCATGACCTGGCGTGAACGCTCCTGCACAACACCAATGGTTTCGCCTGCGCGCTGGGCTTCCAGAACCCCAGCCGCAACGCGATCCACGCCCTGGGTCATGCTTTCCACTGCCGTCGCCGTGCCTGCCTGAATGGCGGAAATCATGCCGGCAATTTCCTGGGTGGATTTGGCTGTCCGCTCGGCCAGTTTGCGCACTTCGTCCGCCACCACCGCGAAACCACGCCCGGACTCACCAGCCCGTGCCGCCTCGATCGCGGCATTGAGCGCCAGCAGATTGGTCTGGTCGGCAATATCCTTTATGGTGCCGACAATGGCCGAAATTTCGTTCGATTGACGACCCAGCGCCTCAACAGCATTGGCCGAAAGATTGACCGTATTGGCAATCCCCTGAATTTCAACCACCACCTGCTGCACGATCTGGCTGCCTTCAGCGGCGACGCGTTCCGATTCCTGCGAATACGATTCGGCATCCTGGGCATTTTTGGCGATGTGATCGACGCCCACCGTCATTTCTTCCACCGAAGCGGCCATGCTGGAGGCCGAATCGCTTTGCGAACCGGCGCTGGACGAAATCTGGTGGCTGGACGAGGCCAAATCACCCGATGCCCGACGCAAAGTACCGACATCAACCTGGATGCGGGAAAGCAAGGCACGAATCGATGCCGCCATGTTGTTCAGGTCCACACCGGCCGCATGCAACTCATCGACACCATCCGTCGAGAAATGTACCGTCATGTCGCCATCGGCCATCCGCTTGGCCCCGTTCGAGAAAACCTCCACGGTACCAATCACCGAATAGTACGCACCGAAACCGAAATAACCGACCACCAGCAAGACCAGGCAGGACAAAGCGGCCTGGAACATCAAGACGCGCTCAGCCTCGGACTTGCGCAAATTCAGTTGCTTCTCGAACTGCGGCATCAAGGTCTCGAACATGATCTTGTAGCCCAGATCGATGGCCTGGGTGGTCAAGGCAAAATAATCCGCCGGCTTGGTCGCAAAGCGTTCCAGCAGAATATCTTCCTGGACCAGCTTGAAAATACCTTCCGATGCCTTGGTGAACTCCTGGGTCGGCCCAGTCAGAACATCGCGCAAGGCCGGAGTGAACTTCATGACCTTTTCCAGATTGGCGTTCTGCGCCCGCAAGGTACCATTCATGCGTTCGAGCAGGGCCGTAATGTCGCGCCGTTGATCCAGGGTCAATTCCTGCGAACTGAGCACGCCAGTGCCTCGCGCCCGCATGATGCCCATCGGCTCCAGCATGGCCGGCATCTTGGACACCACGGTATCCATGAAATAGTAGGTATCGATCACCGGATCAAGGGTGAGTTGCGTTTCATCGGCCAGATCCACCATGAAGGTCAATACCTTGGCGATCATGGCGGTGTGCCGCTTCAGATTTTCCGGTGGCGGCATCCCCATGCCCTTGCCGCTGATTTCAGCCCAGTCGGCTTTGACACTCAGCCACAAGGGGTTGTCACGCAAAACCGGGCTGAGTCCTGCATCGGTCTCGGCAATTGCCGCCGAGACATCCTTTTCCTTCGCTGACCGTCGGTCCTTCATGCCTTCATTGCCATTGAGCACACCGGATGACAATCCACGATGCTGCTGCATGAACTGAATGGTACGATTCATCGGCTTGAGCATCTGCAAACCAGCGAGTTCATTCTCGGCAGTGTGGATATCGCGGCTCAGGTTGAGAAAAATCGTGTACAGCAGGACCAGCATGACAACCACCAGCGCGCTGCCGAGAAAAACGAACTTGGCCCGAAAACGCAGGCGATTCATCAAGGCAACCGCAGGTAAAAACAATCCGTTCATTCATTTTCCTCAAGCCCCTGGCGGGACTATTCATTTGTCAAAAATGACAACTTTGATCAATACATCAGCAGCAGCTCAGTCTACCATCATTTAACTCGATAACCTGATCCGCGCGTGCCGCCAGAATCCGGTCATGCGTCACCATGACCAGACTGGCGCCTTGTCGCTGGACATGTTCGATCAGCAGATCGAAGACCACCCCGGCGGTATGACTATCCAGATTGCCAGTTGGTTCATCGGCCAGGATGCACGATGGCTGACTGACCAGCGCCCGGGCGATGGCGGCACGTTGCCGCTCCCCCCCGGAAAGTTCGCCCGGACGATGTTCAAGACGATGGCCCAAACCCACCGCAGTCAACATGTCGCTGGCTTGCGTCAGTGCTGCAGCGCGTTCGACACGGCGGATCAGCAAGGGCATGGCGACATTTTCCAGTGCGGAAAACTCGGCCAGCAAATGATGAAACTGGTAAACAAAGCCCAAGTGCCGGTTGCGCCAATCACCGCGGTCAACCTCGTTCATGGCTGAAAAATCCCGCCCTTTAAGCTGCACGCTGCCGCTACTCGGCGCATCCAGCCCACCCAGCAGATGCAGCAAAGTGCTCTTGCCCGAACCGGAAGCACCGACGATGGCCAGGGTCTTCCCGGCCTGCACCGCCAGATCGATCCCTTCGAGCACGGAAACATCCAGCCCGCCACCGCGAAATACCTTGCCCAGTCCCTGGGCAAACAGAATGTTTTCACTCATAGCGCAAAGCCTCCGCCGGATTGACCCGTGATGCACGCCAACTGGGGTAAATCGTCGCCAGCAGCGACAGCGCAAAGGCGATCAGCGTCACCCCCCAGACATCACCCCATTGCAGGTCGGACGGCAGGTCGGAAATGTAATAGACATCCTTGGACAGGAACTGCAGGCCGAACAGGCGTTCGATGGCGGGCACCACGACATCGACGTTAAGCGCCAGCGCCACACCGCCAGCCACGCCCAGGCCGAGGCCGATGAAGCCGACCAGCGCGCCCTGCACAACAAAAATCGCCATGATCGAACGTGGCCGCGCGCCCAAGGTGCGCAGGATGGCAATATCCGCCTGTTTGTCGGTGACCGCCATGACCAGCGTGGACACCAGGTTGAACGCCGCTACCGCAACGATCAGCGACAGGATGATGAACATCATCGTTTTCTCGATCTGCACGGCGCGGAAGAAGTTGGCATGGCTCTTCGTCCAGTCGTGCAGATAGGCATCGGCATTGATGTAACTGGACAGTTCGCGGGCGATACGCGGCGCTTTGAACAGGTCGTCGACCTTCAGGCGCACACCGCTGACGCTGTCGCCCATCTGATACAGGCGCTGCGCATCCTGCAGATGAATCAGCGCCAGCCCGGCGTCGTATTCGTACATCCCGACTTCAAAAATGCCGACCACCGTGAAGGAGCGCACACGCGGTACCACGCCAGCTGGCGTCACCGTGCCTTGCGGTGCGATCAGCGTCACCTTGTCGCCGGTAAATACTTTCAAAGAACGCGCCAGATCAGCCCCGAGCACGACGCCGAACTCGCCGGGTCGCAGGTTATCGAGGCTGCCGCTCTTGATTGTCTTGCGAAAATCCGCCACACCGTCTTCCAGGTCAGGAATGATGCCGCGAATCAGTGCCCCCTTGACATCGCCATCCACCGAGAACATGCCTTGCGACTGCACGAACGGCGCGGTTTCCCGCACTTCCGGATGTTGTTTGGCCTGGGCGGCAACCAATTGCCAGTCGGGCAATTGACCATTCATCGCACTGATCTGGATGTGCGATGCCACGCCAAGAATGCGTGTGCGCAGTTCTTTTTGGAAACCATTCATGACCGACAGCACGACAATCAGCGCCGCCACGCCAAGGCCGATGCCGGCCATCGAAATCATTGAGATAAAGGAGATGAAATGATTGCGCCGCTTCGCCCGCGTATAACGCAGGCCAATCAGCAATTCGTAGGGCAAGGCCATTCGTATTACACCCGCATTCGCAGAAATAACTAAAGGCGCTATGGTACACGCACCCGGCAGACCGGGCCTTATTTCACCGACCCAGAGGAAAAGCACCGGTGCCCACTGCCCAAAACGCAAAGCCGGTGCTGCCCCAACTCTAGGCCGGCGCTGCCCTACGCGATGCCAACCACTGCCAGCCAATGGCCAGCATCACCAGACCAAGGGGCAGCGCCGAATACAGGTTCAGGGCCGCCCAGCCGAATTCATCCAGCAGCTTGCCCGAATTGAAAGTGACGCCGGCAATGGCCAGAAAAACCAGGCTGTCGTTGAACGCCTGAACCCGGGCCTTTTGCCCGACCGGACAACACTCGACCAGACGTGCGGTAGCACCGACATAAAGAAAATTCCAGCCAATGCCCAGCAGAATCAAGGACAGCTCGAAATGCCCCAGGCTTTCGCCGTTGACCGCAACAGCAATGCACGCCAGCACGCAGCCCCCCCCCAGCAGCATGACCGGGAAAACACCGAAGCGCTGAATCAGCGCACCAGTAAAGAACGATGGTGCGAACATCGCCACAACATGCCACTGGATCACACTCGCCGTCTCGGCAAAGCTCAACTTGCTGCACATCATGGCCAACGGCGTTGCCGTCATCAGCAAGTTCATCAAGGTATAGCCGACGACACCGACCACCACCGCCAGCAAAAAATCCGGACGCTTCAACAGGCTGACCAAGGGTTGTTTCGCTTCGCTGCCGACAGACACTTCCGGCAGTGCCAGTTGCATCCGTGTTGCCAGCCATGCAGCACACAAGGCAATCAGGCACAGCGCCAGAAAACTGGCCGAGAAATCCGCCGGCAACGCGTGCCTGGTCCACAATGCCAGACTCGGACCGACCAGCGCCGCCAGCACGCCGCCGCTCAAGGTCAACGAAATGGCTGAGCTGCGCCGTTCAAGCGGCACGGCATCGGCTGCGGCAAAGCGGTAGTACTGACCGACTGCATTGAATACGCCGATCAATCCGCCAGCCAGCGAAAAGAGTACGAAGCTGCCAAGCCAGATGGCCAGAGCAGCCATCGCCAGACCGAGTGCACCGATCAGCGCGCCCAGGCAAAAAACCGGACGGTGACCATACCGGTTGATCAGTTGCGCCACGGGATAAAGCACCAACATCGTGCCCAGGTACTGGGCCGCCAGCGGCACGGTCGCCCAGGCCGGCGAAGCAAGCTGGGCACCGATCAGCACTGAGGAAGCCAGCACCAGACTGATACTGGTCATCACTGCCGCCTGCGACAAGGCCAACAGCAATACATTGCGGTACATCCGGGGCAGCGGGAAAGCATCTTTCTGATTTGACATCGTCGATTTCCTTGAAAAGATTGAACAGACCACCCCAATCTTGCCAAAACCGGCTAATGTCTCAAATGACGAAAAACCAACGATTCATGCCATGCCAAAAACCCTGCTTTTCGTGCTTTACCCGAACTTCCAGTTGCTTGATGTCGCCGGGCCCGTCGCAGCGTTCGAGGCTGCCAACGATCAATGCCCCGACAGCTACCAAATCCGGCTGACCAGCGAACACGGTGGTTTGGTCAAGAGTTCATCCGGACTGGCCTTGCCAACGGAATCCTTTACCGAGGCAGCAAGCTACGCCCTTCCCTGCTGCACCCTGCTCACCGTTGGCGGCTACGGCATCGATGCGGCCAGCCAGAATCCTGCGATTGTCGATTTTCTCGCCGCCAGGGCAACGAATGCGGAACGCATGGCCAGCATTTGTTCGGGGGCATTCCTGTTTGCTGCGGCCGGCCTGCTGCATGACAAGACCGTGACCACGCACTGGAAACGCAGCAACGATTTTCGCCAACGCTTCCCCGAGGTCAAACTGGAAGCCGATCGTATTTATGTCAACGACGGACGCGTTTGGTCATCGGCGGGCATCACGGCGGGCATTGACCTCGCACTGGCCTTGATCGCCGTTGATCTCGGCGAGCCAATAGCCCGCCAGGTGGCGCGCCAGCTTGTCGTCTATTACCGGCGGCCAGGTGGACAATCGCAATACTCGGCGTTACTGGAAATGCGAGGAGGACAAGGGCGCTTTGCCGAATTGCTCGACTACATCCGCTGCAATCTTGAACAAGCCTTCAGCGTCGACGATCTGGCCGCCCGAGCCTGCATGAGCCCACGCCATTTCGCCCGAACCTTTACCGCCGAAACCGGCTGTTCGCCTGCCCACGCCGTCGAACGACTGCGCGTCGAAACGGCCGCCAATGCACTGGAAAATGGCGAAAATGTGCAAATAGCGGCCCGCCAATCCGGCTTCAGCAGCCCTGAAGTCATGCGTCGAGCCTTCCTCCGCCTGCGCGGCATGCCGCCATCCGCATTAAGAAGAAATTAGCCAAATACAATATGTTTTTTGGCATTTTTTTGCGGTCGACCGCAAAAAAGCTAGCAATTTGCTGTTCTGAAACGGCAAGAGCGATGGCTGAACAAGCAGGAGATGCCTCAGCCTGCGAAGCCTCAAGTAAAATCCGGGACCGTCGAGCGGATTGACTCATGGAATACATCACATTGCTTGTCGATTTGCTGCTGCACATCGATCTTTATCTCGCCAAATTGCTTGTCGACTATGGAAACTGGCTCTACGCGATCCTGTTTCTGATCATCTTCTGCGAAACCGGGTTGGTCGTTACCCCTTTCCTGCCGGGCGATTCGCTTCTATTCATGGCCGGCGCACTGGCGGCTGGCGGCGAGCTGAGTCCTGCTTTATTGATTGCACTGCTGTTTGTTGCTGCGGCGCTGGGAGACTCGCTGAACTATGCAATTGGCCGCCGCTTCGGGGAACGCATATCGCGCTGGCCGGACAGCCGTTTTTTCAGCCAGCAGGCACTGGTCAAAACACGCGGATTTTATGATCGGCACGGCGGGAAAACTATCGTCATCGCCCGGTTCATGCCGATTTTCCGAACCTTTGCCCCTTTTGTTGCCGGCATGGCGCCAATGGCTTATCGGCGCTTTATCGGCTACAACATTCTGGGCGCCGCGCTTTGGGTTGGACCGCTGGTCATGGTCGGCTATTGGTTTGGCAAGCTGCCGTTCATCAAAAACAATCTGACGCTGGTCATTCTTGGCATCATCGCACTGTCGCTGACGCCGGTGCTTTACGGCTGGCTACAGCATCGCTCGGCCAAAACAGCAGTCTGACTTCCCGCCGGCCAAGCCTTCGGAAGCCAGACAAATCCCGGCAACTCAGGCATTCTCGATGAGAATTTCCTCAAGTGTTTTGGCTGCCTTCTTTGCAGATTCGAGAACCGCCTCCTGGCGAAAGTAGAAATCGCGCATCCGCATGGCATGCCATGCGGCTTCTTCATCGCCTTCATTGGCAAACAGTTGGGTTACGGCAAGCCGCATGACCTCGCTGGCACGCTCTTCGATGTTGTCCACCTTCTTGCACTGACGCACGATTTCCTGCTCACGCTGGCGTTCGCCCAGCGCGACGACCGCCCGACTCAGGCGCATGCAGGCATCAACGCCCAGTGAGGCCATTTCTCGGGCTGCGGCGGTAGATTTCTGAATGTTGTAAATAGACACCCGGTTAGCCACACCCTGCAAGGCATCAATGACCCGGTCCAGATCAAGGGTCAGCGTGTGGATCTGGTCGCGATTGATCGGCGTGGTGAATGACTCGTAGAGCAGCTTGATCAACTCGGCCTTGATATCGTCTGCGCTGTTTTCGTTGAAGTTGACCTCTTCGATCAACGATTCGCTGGGTGCGTTTGGATTCCCCAGGGCGCTGATCAGGCGCATGTTGGCATTGGCAGCAGCCACCATACGATCGGCCAGCGCCGCCAGAAGATTGAAAAATACGCCGCGTTGCGGCATGACATTGTTTAGCATGCGAAACTCCCCAGGTTCTTACAGGAAACTGCGGCCGACGTACCAGAAGACACCGGCAATCAGTCCCGAAGCAGGAATGGTCAGAACCCAAGCCACAAGCAAATTCAGGGTAATGGCCCAGCGCACTGCCTTGACGTCCTGCGCCGCGCCCACACCGACGATGGCGCCCGTAATCGTGTGCGTGGTGGAAACGGGAATCCCGCCCAGCGTTGCCAGACCGAGACTGATCGCCCCGCCCATCGACGCGCATGAACCGCTGACCGAATTGAGCTTGGTGATCTTGGTCCCCATCGTCTTGACGATGCGCCAGCCCCCCATGTAGGTACCCCAGGCAATGGCAAAGTAGCAGGAATAGATAACCCACATCGGCAAGGTGCTGACATCGGTCGTAGCCACGCCGGCAGTAATCAGGAGCAGCCAGATGATACCGATGGTTTTCTGGGCATCGTTGCCGCCATGGCCCAGGCTATACGCAGCCGCCGCAAACAACTGCCCGACCTTGAACCACCTCGCCGCCTGGTAAGGCGTCGACTTTCGGAACAGCCAGGCGACCAGCACCATCAGCAAGCCACCGATCAAGAAACCGACCAGCGGAGAAATTATGATGAAAATCAGTATCTTGCCAAAACCACTCCAGAGAATTGGCGTAAAACCACCCGCCTTGATCACGGTCGCGCCGACCAGACCGCCAACCAAGGCATGCGATGAAGATGAGGGAATACCGTAGTACCAGGTGATGATATTCCAGGCCAGCGCCCCCATCAGCGCCCCGAAGATAACGTAGTGATCGACCAGCGAAGGATCAACCGTTCCCTTGCCGATGGTCGCCGCCACGTTCAGGTGGAAAATCCAGATCGCGGCAAAATTGAAAAACGCCGCAAAGATGACAGCCTGCTTTGGGGTCAGAGCACCTGTCGCAACAATGGTTGAAATTGAATTCGCACCATCATGAAAACCGTTCATGAAGTCGAAGGCCAGCGCAACAATAACCAAGATGGCCAGCGCAGCAAAACTGATAGTCAGATTTTCCATGCTGCGCGCCTCAGGAGTTTTCGATCAGGATTTCTTCGATAGTCTTGGCCGCTTCTTCACAACAATCCAGGACGCTCTCCTGCAGCGAATAAAACTCCCGCATTTTCATTGCCTGCCAAATCGAACACGAGCCATCAAACAGCTGGCTGATCGCCTTACGTTGCATCAAATCCGCCCGGCTCTCGATTTCATCGATTTCCTTGCACAGATTAACCGTCGACTCACGGAGGTTCTTGTCCGGCAATGCCATCACCGCGCGATTCAGGCGCATGCAGGCATCGGCGGCCAGCGACGCCATTTCACGCGCTTCGGGTGTGGAATCCTTGATGTTGTACATGCCAACCGCGTTGGCCACATGCTGCAGTGCGTTGAGCACCTTGTCGAGCTCGATCGCCAGTGTATGAATCTGATCGCGATTGATCGGCGTAGTAAACGACTTGTGCAGCAAGGTGATCACTTCCGCCTTGATCTTGTCCGCACTTTTTTCATTCCGATTGACTTCGGCAACCAATGCATCAATTTCCTCGCTCTCCTGCCCCAAGCCGTTAACCAAGCGAAGTGTGGCGTTGGCACCAGCCACTACACGGTCGGAGTGGGCAGCGAGCAACTCAAAAAATTCCTTGCGCTGAGGCATCAGGCTACTGAACATGCTTCTCTCCTATTCGATTTTTATTTCTGCGAGGCTTTCTGGCGGCCAAGTGAAACATAAATGAAATATTTTACGAGAAAAGCGCTGAGGCAGGTCGTAATTCACGTAATGAAGGAAATACGAACATCTCCGGCACTTTCTGATCAAGTAATACGAAAATGCGAAACAAATACCCCTTCCGGACGCCAAACGCGGCATAACGTGCCTCAGGGAATGAATGGTAAATTCAGGTTTGCCGTGCTATCTGCCGCCGCGCTCGCAGCAAGACAGGCTTGCCTGAACAAGCGAACAGCAGCCCCGGGATTGCGCCGGCGATGGCTGGCAAAATAAAACCGGCGGTGCAACTCGAATTGCGGCGTCGGCACCTCGACCAGACTGCCGCGCCGAAATGCTTCGCGTAGCGCCAGACGAGACAGGCAGCCAACACCAAGACCAGACTCAACCGCTCGCTTGATCGCCTCGGTATGTTCGAGCTCCAGACCCAAGCGAAAGTACGGCAACTGGCTACCGATGCAACGATCAAACTGACTGCGCGTCCCAGAGCCAGGTTCACGCAAAATCCACGACTGTTCTGACAAAATCTCGCGGTCGACCGCAAGAAAACCGGCCAGCGCATGACCCGGGGCGCAAAAAACCACCAATTCGTCGGCCAGCCATGGCTCGATGAGCAGATCAGGATGACTGACCTCCCCTTCGATCAGCCCCAGATCACATTCGAAACGCAATAAACGCTCAACCACCGTATCCGTATTGGCCACCTGAAGCTGCACCGGGGCATCCGGAAACTGCCGCTTGTAGTCGACCACGATCAAGGTGGCCAGGTAATTTCCAATGGTCAAAGTCGCGCCAATACTGAGGGGGCCAGGGCGACCACCAGACAGGTAATCTTCAATATCCCGCCCTTGGGCAAGCAGCGCTTCAGCCAGCGGCAGCAACCCCCGTCCGGTGCTGTTCAGATGCAGACTTTTTCCTATCCGATCAAACAACGAGCAGTCGTACAGACGCTCCAGTTCGACCAAAGCACTGCTTGCCGCAGACTGCGACATGGCAAGACGTGCGGCAGCGAGCGAAACATTCTCGGTTTTAGCCACGGCAGCAAAAATCTCGAGTTGGCGCAAACTTAGTCTCATATCGATTTTATAGATAAGCAATAAACAAATTATCCGTTTTTGCTTCAATCCATCCAAGCCTAAACTTGCCTCAACTTCTACAGGGGCAACACATCATGAGTAATTTCAATACCGAGACGGTGGTTTCCGTCCATCACTGGAATGACAGCCTGTTCACCTTCCGCACCACCCGTGATCCGGGACTGCGTTTCATCAATGGGCAATTTGTCACGATCGGCCTCGAGGTCAATGGCCGCCCACTGATGCGTGCCTACAGCGTGGCCAGCGCCAATTACGAGGAACACCTGGAGTTCTTCAGCATCAAGGTTCAGGATGGCCCGCTAACCTCGCGCCTGCAACATCTGCAGCCCGGCGACAAGCTGCTGGTCAGCCGCAAACCAACCGGCACGCTGGTATTACGCGATCTGAAACCCGGCAAACGTCTGTTCCTGTTCGCTACCGGCACAGGGCTGGCACCGTTCATGAGTCTGATCCATGATCCGGAGACCTACGAACGCTTCGAAAAAATCATCCTGATCCACGGCGTGCGTTGGACCAATGAACTGGCCTATCACGACTACATCGAGCAAGACTTGAAGGAGCACGAATATCTCGGTGAACAAATCAGGGAGAAGCTGGTGTATTACCCGACAGTAACCCGCGAAGCTTTCCGCAATGAAGGCCGGCAAACCGACTTGATTCAGTCGGGAAAATTATTTGCCGACATTGGCGAAACACCACTCGACCCAGCCACAGACCGCGGCATGATCTGCGGCAGCCCTGCCATGCTCAAGGAAATTTCCGGCATGCTGGACAGTTTTGGCTTCAGCATTTCACCGCATATCGGTGAGATGGGCGATTACGTGATTGAACGGGCTTTTGTCGAACAGTAACGCAGCAGCAAGAAATCACAAGAAAGCCGTGATCAAGTGTATTTGTTTTGGTGTGCCAATACGGCTTTCAAACGGGCTTCCTTCAAGCGAAGCAAAACCGTTTCGGACAAATCTTCGTCATTGTCCGGCGCCTGAGCCAGCGCCTGCGCTTCAAGTGCCTTGAGGCGGGCCATAAGCAGGCGCACCCGCACAGTACTGGACAAATTTTCCGCATCGGACCCATCATCCTTCAAATCGAAGGTATCGGAAACCAATTTGGGAAAAGAGTACGAACGATGCAGGTCCTGTTTATCAAAGCTAACCTGATAGTCTTCGTTGTGACTGTAACTTGGGCCTTGCTGGTCACCGATTTTCGGGGCGTCACCTAACAACTCCACCCTGCGACGCTCGGTTCGGGTCAGCAAAACTTTGGAAGCTGTTTTTTTCTTCGTCAGCTTGAGTTTTTTCCCTTTGCTGATTGTCGCAATAGGATCTTCAAGCTTTTGCAGTTCTAGCACCGGAGCAGGAGCCGGAATAACCGCAATGGTTACGCCCGATGCAGGCACAGAACCATCAATAACCGAGGTCGAGCTATCAGGCACCGAATCACCGGGCGATGAATTAGCCGCCGCCACCGAGGCAGATAGTGAATCATTGAATAACGCATCTGCCGCGTGGGTATTTACTGCAGATAAAGCAACAACTGTTGCGACCCATATCCAGCGCATTTTGATGGCCAAACGAATCCGATAACTCATTTTATCCTAATAAAACGTAATCCCCCCACTATCAGGAATGTCAAATTGACCTCCGATATCTTGGGAGATAAACAAACACTGTTGCGCATCGGCAAATTGAGTGGCGGAAAGCAAAAACGCCCCTTCTTGGGGCGTTTTTGCTTTAATTCTGGCGGAGAGGGAGGGATTCGAACCCTCGGTAGGGAGTTACCCTACACACGCTTTCCAGGCGTGCGACTTAAACCGCTCATCCACCTCTCCGGAAGCCGCGCATAATAGCAGAAGTTCGGCTTTAGTCAAACTAATTTCACGAAAAACGGACTTAACCCACCCAGCGCCGCGCATTGCGGAACATACGCATCCACGGTGAATCGCCTTCACCTTCAAGCCAGTTTTCCGGATGCCAGGACATCTGCACGGTGCGGAAGACGCGTTCCGGGTGCGGCATCATGATCGTGAAGCGGCCGTCGGCCGTGGTCACAGCCGTCAAGCCGTTCGGCGAACCGTTCGGGTTGTACGGATAGACTTCGGTCGGCTCGCCTTTGTTGTCGACGTAACGCACGGCCGACAGCACCTTGGCCTGGTCATCGGCGTTATCGAAGACCGCGCGACCTTCGCCGTGCGAAACGACGATAGGCACTTGCGAGCCTTCCATGCCGGCAAAGAAGATCGACGGCGAATCGAGGATTTCGGTCATCACGAAACGCGCTTCGAACTGCTCGACCTTGTTGCGGCGGAAAGCCGGCCAGTGTTCGGCACCGGGGATGATGGACTTGAGCGCGCTCATCATCTGGCAACCGTTGCAGACGCCGAGAGCAAAGGTGTCCTTGCGGTTGAAGAAGGCGGCGAATTCGTCGCGGCAGCCGTCGTGCATCAGGATGGTCCGCGCCCAGCCGAGGCCGGCGCCGAGCACGTCACCGTAGGAGAAGCCGCCACAGGCGACCAGACCCTTGAAGTCCTTCAGCGTGACGCGGCCGGCGAGAATGTCGCTCATATGCACGTCGACCGCAGCAAAGCCGGCACGGTCGAAGGCAGCAGCCATTTCGTAGTGGCTGTTGACGCCCTGCTCGCGCAGGATGGCGACGCGCGGACGACCGCTGATGTCCTGATAGACCTTGGTGAAATCTTCCTGCGGATCGAAAGTCAGCTTCGGCGTCAGGCCGGGATCGGTGACGTCGAGGATGCGGTCGAATTCCTGCTGCGCGCAGCTCGGGTTGTCGCGCATGGCCTGCATCTGGTAGCTGGTCTCGGACCAGGCACGCTGCAGGTCGACACGCTTTTCGCGCAGCACGCGCTTGGCGTTGCGGGTAACGCGGATTTCGTCCCACTCGTTCATCGTGCCGACGAAATGGTACGGCACACCGCAGGCGCGCAGAATCGGCGTGACCTTTTCGCGGTCGGCACGGCGGATCTGGATCAGCGCACCGAGTTCTTCGTTGAACAGCGCACGCACGATGTTTTCGAAATCGCGGCCGGCCAGCAGATCGGGACGCTTTTCCGAGCCATCGACGTCGCCAGCACCGGCGTCGTAGCAAATGCCGTCGAGATCGAGCGACACGCCACGGCGGCTGGCGAAGGCCATTTCGCAGGCGGCGACGAACAGGCCGCCGTCGGAACGGTCGTGGTAGGCAAGCAGCAGGCCGTCGCGATTGAGTTTCTGCACGGCATCGAACAGGCCCTTGAGCTCGGCCGGTTCATCGACGTCCGGCGCATCGCTGCCGGTGGCGTTGTATACCTGCGCCAGGCAGGAGCCGCCAAGGCGGTTCTTGCCGAGGTCGAGCAGCAGAAGTTCGGTTTCGCCCTGATCAACGGCCAGTTGCGGCGTTTTCGTCTTGCGCACGTCGTCGACCGCAGCAAACGAGGTGACGACCAAGGAGAGCGGCGACACGACCTGTTTCTTGACGCCCTGATCTTCCCAGGCGGTGCGCATCGACAGCGAATCCTTGCCGACCGGAATCGACACGCCAATCGCCTTGCACAGATCGGAAACAGCTTCGACGGTGTCGAACAGGCGGGCATCTTCACCAGCGACGCCACACGGCGCCATCCAGTTGGCGGAGAGCTTGACCTTGGCCAGTGCGCCGACATCGGCGGCGGCCAGGTTGGTCAGCGCTTCGCCGATGGCCATGCGGCCGGAGGCCGGTGCGTCGAACACGGCGAGCGGCGTGCGCTCACCCATGGCGAAGGCTTCGCCCAGATAACCTTGATAGCCCATCGTGGTCACGGCGACGTCGGCCACCGGGACCTGCCACGGGCCGACCATCTGGTCGCGGGCGGTCATGCCGCCGACTGAGCGGTCGCCGATGGAGATCAGGAAGGTCTTGTCGGCGATGGTCGGCAGACGCATCAGGCGATAGGCGGCGTCCTTGAGTTCAATGGCTGTCGCATCGAAGGAAACGAAGGTTTCCGGCTCGTGCTTGACGTCGCGCGTCATGCGCGGCGGCTTGCCGAGCAGCGCTTCCATTTCCATATCGACCGGATTAACGCCGAAATGGGCGTCGGTCACCATCAGATGGCCGTCGCCGGTTGCTTCGCCGACGACAGCGAACGGGCAGCGCTCGCGTTCGCACATGGCCTGGAATTCGGCGATGCGGTTCGGCGGAATGGCCAGCACGTAGCGTTCCTGCGATTCGTTGGACCAGATTTCGGCCGGCGACATGCCCGGCTCTTCGGTCGGCACCTT
>NZ_JAVBXX010000031.1 GCF_030824335.1 Azonexus sp. | reverse complement strand
ACGAGGTCTTCGGCGACGTCGGTGATCTTCGCGACATCGACCCCGGTCTCGATGCCCATCAGGCTGCACACGGCGATCAGCACTTCCATCGGCGTGTTGCCGGCGCCGGCCCCGAGACCGGCAGCGGCTGCATCGATGCGGTTGGCGCCGACTTCGATGGCCGCGATGCTGTTCGCCACGCCCATGGCCAGGTTGTGGTGGCCGTGGAAACCGAGTTCGGTTTCCGGCTTCAGCGCGGCACGCACGGCACTGAGACGTTCCTTGACGCCCTCGGGCAGCAGGTGGCCGGCCGAGTCGGTGACGTAGATGCAGTTGGCGCCATAGCCTTCCATCAGCTTGGCCTGCTTGACCAAGCCTTCGGCGCTGTTCATGTGCGCCATCATCAGGAAGCCGACGGTATCCATGTCGAGCTTGCGCGCCATCGTGATGTGCTGCTCCGAGACGTCAGCCTCGGTGCAGTGGGTGGCGACGCGAATGGTGTTGACGCCCAGATCACGCGCCATCTTCAGGTGATCGACGGTGCCGATGCCCGGCAGTAACAGTGCCGAGACCTTGGCCTGCTTCATCTTCGGAATCACCGCGCCAAGGTATTCCTCGTCGGTATGGGCCGGGAAACCGTAGTTGACCGAAGAACCGCCCAGGCCATCGCCGTGGGTGACTTCGATCAGCGGTACGCCAGCGGCATCGAGGCCGCTGGCGATGCTGACCATCTGGTCCAGCGTCATCAGGTGCCGCTTGGGATGCATGCCGTCGCGCAGGGTCATGTCGTGGACGGTGACTTTCTTGCCTTTCAGTGTCATTTCTTCTTCTCCTTAGGCCACGGATTGAGCAACGACGGGCTCAAGCTTGAGCGTGCCCTTGATCATTTCTTCAGCGAACATCTCGGCGGTGCGCGCCCCGGCGGCGGTCATGATGTCGAGGTTGCCGGCGTAGGTCGGCAGGAAGTCGCCGAGGCCGGTGACTTCCATGTAGACGGAGACGCGGTTGCCGTCGAACACCGGGCCATTGACCAGGCGGTAACCCGGCACGTATTTCTGGACTTCCAGGATCATGGCGTGGATCGATTCGGTGATTTTTGCCTGATCCGGGGTGTCGACCGTCAGACAGTGCACGGTGTCGCGCATGACCAGCGGCGGTTCGGCCGGGTTGATGATGATGATCGCCTTACCCTTTTTCGCCCCGCCGACCTTCTCGACCGCGCCAGCGGTGGTGCGGGTGAATTCATCAATGTTCTTGCGCGTGCCCGGACCGGCCGATTTGGACGACACGGTGGCGACGATTTCGCCGTAGGCCACCGGCTGGACGCGTGATACGGCAGCGACCATCGGGATGGTCGCCTGCCCGCCGCAGGTGACCATGTTGACGTTCATCTCGCGCTTGCCGACGTGCTCCTTCAGATTGACCGGCGGCACGCAGTACGGACCGATGGCGGCCGGCGTCAGGTCGATCATCAAGACGCCCAGCGCATTCAGCTTGCGGCTGTTCTCGGCATGCACATAGGCCGAGGTCGCATCGAAGGCGATCTGGATATTGTCTGCCAGCACGTGCGGCAGGAAGCCGTCGACGCCGGTCGCGCAGGTCTTCAGGCCCATCTCGGCCGCCCGCTTGAGGCCTTCCGATTCCGGATCAATGCCGATCATCCAGACCGGCTCCAGGAAGGGGCTGCGCTTCAACTTGTACAGCAGGTCGGTGCCGATGTTGCCCGGACCGATCAGCGCGCATTTGATTTTTTGAGTCATATTCGTAGTCCTTGTTGGGATGTGTTCAACAAATCGTGGAAACGATGCCGCCTTCGACGCGCAGCGCGGCACCGGTGGTTGCCGCGGCGCGTGCGCTACAGACGTAGGCAACCAGCGCCGCCACTTCAGCCGGATCGATCATGCGTTTCAGGATGGAGGTCGGCCGGCCTTCGGCGAAGAAGCGGCGTTCCATTGCATCGAGGCTGATGCCCGAATCGGCGGCCAGCTTGGCAAAGAATTCGCCGACGCCTTCCGAACGCGTCGGACCGGGCAGCACGGCATTGACCGTGACCCCGCTACCGGCGCAGCTCTGGGCCAGGCCGCGCGACACCGCCAGCTGGGCCGACTTGGTCATGCCGTAATGCACCATCTCGCCCGGCGTGTTGATGCCGGATTCGCTGGAGATGAAAACGATACGCCCCCAGTTGGCCGCCTTCATGGCCGGCAGGTAATGGCGGGACAGACGCACGCCGCTCATCACATTGACGTCGAAGAAGCGCTGCCATTCGTCGTCCGCAATGGCCTCGAAGGGCTGCGGGTCGAAGATGCCGAGGTTGTTGACCAGGATGTCGACCTGCGGACAGGCGGCGAACAGCGTCTGGCAGCCGGCCGGCGTAGACAGATCGGCTGCCACACCCTGCACGTCAGCCCCGGCGACCTGCGCCCGCAAGCGGCCAAGCGCCGCATCGACGCTTTGCTGGCTGCGCCCGTTGATTACCACCGTCGCGCCTTCGCGGGCCAGTTCGCAGGCTATGGCAAAGCCGATTCCTGCGGTCGACCCGGAAATCAGGGCAATTTTGCCGTTTATCTGGAAGTCCATTGTCGCGGCCCGACTTAAACGAAACGCACCGAACAACCACCGATACCGCCAATGGTCATGCGCAGGTTGTCGCCCTTGACCACCGGGACCATCGCCCCCATCGCGCCGGACAGCACGATGTCGCCGGCTTTCAGGGCGATGCCCAGATTGCCCAGCGTATTGGCCAGCCAGACCATGGCGTTGACCGGATGGCCCATGGTCGCCGCACCGGCACCAGTGACGACGATCTCGCCGTTCTTTTCGAGGACCATGCCGCACAGGCCAAGGTCGACATTGGCAATATCGACCAGTTGGTCGCCGAGCACGAAGACGCCGCAGGAAGCGTTGTCGGCGACGGTGTCCTGGATCTTGATCTTCCAGTCGGTGATGCGCGAATCGACGATCTCGAAGCAGGCCATGACGCCTTCGGTGGCGGCCAGCACATCGGCAGCGGTAACGCCCGGGCCTTGCAGGTCCTTCTTCAGCAGGAAAGCGATTTCGCCTTCGGCCTTCGGCTGGATCAGCGTATCCATGGCGATGGATTCGCCCTCGTTGTACACCATGCCGTCGAGCAGGTAACCGAAATCCGGCTGATGCACGCCAAGCAGGTTCATTACCGGCTTGCTGGTCACGCCGATCTTCTTGCCGATCACGCGCTCGCCCTTTTCCAGACGCCGGGACAGCATCTGCTGCTGGATGTGATAGGCGTCCTCGATGCTGATGTCGAAGCCGCGCGAAGTCAGCGGGCTGACAGTCCGGCCGCTGACCAGCGCTGCGTACAGTTCGTCGCCCAGTTGTTTGATTTGCGATTTTTCCATGATGCTTTCTCTTTATTCGGCCAGGAAATTGCTGACCAGCCGGTTGAATTCGCGGTTGTGTTCGATCTGGACCCAGTGCCCGCAGCGGCCGAATACATGCAGTTGCGAGTTGTCGATCCAGCTATTCAGCGTGACCGAGGTGCTCAGCGGGATAACCCGGTCGTCACGCCCGTGGATGAGCAGCGTCTTGTGCTGGATACCCCGGACATCGGCTTCGCGACTGGCCATGGCCTCGACCCAGCGCTGACGCGGGGCCGGGAACATGGCGGCAAACGCTTCCTGGAAGCCGGGACGGATGCTGGCTTGATAACGCAGCTCGGCCAGCTCGTCGGTGACCAGCGTGCGGTCGTAAGCGAAGATGTCGAGCAGGCCGCGCATTGCCGCCAACGACGGCTGGTAGCCCCAGACCGCATCCAGTTCCGGCGTGATCTCGAACGGCACGCCGGCGCTGCCCATCAAGACCAGCCGGCGCACGCGTTGCGGGTGGCGAATGGCCAAAGCCAGCGAAACCGCACCACCGAAGGAATTGCCGATCAGGTCGGTCTGTTCGATACCCAGCGCATCGAGCAGGCCGATGGCGTGATTCACCCAGCCATCGAGGCTGTACAGCACACCGGCCGGCCGCTCGGTGTAACCGAAACCGACCATGTCCGGCGCAATCGCCCGGCAGGCCTTGCCCAGTTCCGGCAACACCAGACGCCAGTTGGCCCAGGCCGTGACGCCCGGTCCGGAACCATGGATAAGCAGCACCGGCCGCCCATTGCCGGAGACTGCGCCGACATCGTGGTAGTTGGTTTCGATGCCGCCCGCCTTGATGCGCAGGCCGATTTCCGGGGAAGTTGCGGACATGTTCGACTCGCCTTACAGCTTGATGCAGACGTTCTTGAGTTCGGTGTAGAACTCGAGCGAATGCACGCCGCCTTCACGGCCGATACCGGACTGCTTGGCACCACCGAACGGGGTGCGCAAATCGCGCAGGAACCAGCTGTTGACCCAGACCAGACCGACTTCCATCTGTGCCGCAACGCGGTGGGCACGATTGACGTTCTGCGTGAACACAGAGGCGGCCAGACCGTAGGTCGTGTTGTTGGCGCGCTGGATCACTTCGTCTTCGCTGTCGAAGGGCATGACCGTCGTACACGGTCCGAAAATTTCTTCGCGCACCACCGTCGCGCTGTCGTCCAGACCGGTCCAGATGGTCGGCTGCACCCAGGCGCCGTTGGCCAGCTCGCCCGGCATGTCGGGAATGCCGCCGCCGGTAACGACCGTGGCGCCTTCCTCGACCGCCTTCTTGTAATACGACAGCACCTTGTCGCGATGTTCCTGGCTGACCAGCGGCCCCATGTTGGTGGCCGGATCATCCGGCACGCCGAGCTTGAGTTTCTCGGCACCGGCCTTCAGGCGGGCAACGAACTCGTCGAAGATCGGCCGCTCGACATAGACCCGCTCGGTGCCCAGGCAGACCTGGCCGCAGTTGGCGAAACAGGAACGCAGCGTGGCTTCGATGGCGACATCGAGGTCGGCGTCGGCAAAGACGATGCCCGGATTCTTGCCGCCCATTTCCAGCGACACCGGACGCGAGCCATGCGCTGCTGCCTTGTTGATGATTTCGCCGGTGCGCGTTTCGCCGGTGAAGGTGATCGCATTGACACCCTGGTTGGTGGTCAGGAATTCACCGGCCGAATTCGGTCCGAAGCCATGCACGACGTTATAGACGCCCTTCGGCACGCCGCAGGCATTCATCACTTCGCCGAGCAATGTTGCGGTCGACGGCGTTTCTTCGGATGGTTTGACGACCACCGTGTTACCGCAGGCCAGCGCCGGACCGACCTTCCAGGTCATCAGCAGCAGCGGCAGGTTCCACGGACAGACGACGCCGACCACACCAACCGGGCGGCGTACCGCGTAGTTCAAAGCGCCCTTGCCATCCGGCGTGGCCATTTCGAAGAACTCGGTCGGCGCGTTCTTGATCACGTCGGCGAAAATCTTGAAATTGGCCGCACCGCGCGGGATATCGATGTGCGACGCGAGGCTCTTCGGCTTGCCGGTATCGGCGCATTCGGCGTCGAGGAACTCGTCGAAGCGACGGGTGATCTCGTCGGCCACCTTGTTCAGGATGTCGGTACGTTCGGCCACCGTCATCTTGCCCCATGGGCCGCGCAGCGCAGCGTGGGCGGCCTGGACGGCGGCATCGACTTCGGCCTTGCCGGCTTCGTGCACCATACCGATGACGGAGTTATCAAGCGGCGTACGCTTCTCGAACTGCTTGCCCGTGGCGACAAACTCACCGTTGATGAAATTCAGGATTTGTTTCATTCCCTTGTTTTCCTATTTTTGTTTGCTGCTCATTTGCCACACTCAAGCCAGGCCAATTGCCGCCAGGCCGGCGCGCGCACATTCTTCGTCCTGCGCCTCCGATGCGCCGGAAACGCCTATCCCGCCCAACCACTCGCCAGCGCCTTCGGCAATCGGCAAACCACCGCCGAAAACAATCAGCCGGGGCTGCGCGGCAAAGCCCAGCTTCATGCCGTCATCGTGGCCGATGGCGCCCATCCAGGCCTTGGTCGGAAAACCGAAGCTGGCTGAGGTGTAGGCCTTGTCGATAGCGATATCGATCGAGTGGATGAAAGCGCCGGGCATGCGCAGGAAGGCCATCAGATTGCCGCCCCGGTCGACCACGGCGACATTGATCCGCCAGCCTTGCGCCGTTGCGTAATCGACCGCTGCCGAACAGGCAGCGGCTGCCGCGGCGGCAGAAATTCCGGCCATCGGGGCGGCGACTTGCATCAGGTCACCACGCTCAGGAAGGCGTCGTTCAGTTTGCGGTCGTGGTAGAACACCGCCGCCCCGACTTCGTCCATCGTCCATTTGGTCGGCTTGTTGTCTGGATAACACTGGTAGCCGCCGCAGAAGGTTTCAAAGCGGTTGCCATTCGGATCAAAGGCGTAAATGGTTGTGCCACGGGTCACGCCATGTCGCGTCGGGCCGATATCGATGGAGACGCGATTCATCGACATGATGTCGGCGGCGCGCAGCACTTTTTCCCAGCTCTCGAGCAGGAAGGAAACGTGATGCAGCTTGCCCGGCTCCGGATGGCGGACAAAGGCGATGTCGTGCGCCTTGATCGAACAGGATAGCCAGATCGCCAGATCGGTCTTGCCGTCTTCGAGCTGGATGTGTTCGACCAGATAGAAACCCAGCACGTCCTGGAAGATGGCCTGCGCCTTTTCGATATCCGGCCCGTAAAGCAGGCAGTGATCGAGACGGATCGGCGCGATGCCCTTTTCGGCGGCGGCGGTCCAGGCTTCCGGATTGACATCGCTCATGCCGTTGCCGACTTCCGTCTTGTGCGCATACAGCTCGATGTCGTGCCCGGTGGGCAGCGTGAAGCGGACGCGTTCGCCCGTTTCCAGCAAGTCGCCAGCCGGGATGCGGCGCGTCGCCACGCCGTAGGCATTCAAATCCTTTTCCAGCTTGGCCAGCGTCGCATCGCTATCGACCTTGAAGGCGAAGAAGTCGATGCCGGCACTATCGGCCTGGCGCAGGATCACGCTGTGATGATCGCGCTCGTCCCAGGCCTTGAAATAAACACGGCCCTGTGAGTCACGACCGGTTTCGGTCAGACCCAGCACGTTCGAATAAAAACCAACACTTTCGTCCAGATCGAGCACCTTGAGTTGAATGTGCCCCGGACGCAGTACGCCAGTCATTGCCATTTGTTTGCTCCTCTCTTGTTGTGTTTGATGACCGCACCAAGACCTGCCAAGCACAACCACTTGATGCAATCGATTTACTATAACGATATTGCCGCACAATCTCGATGTCAATAACTTTTCTCGAGATTTTTATAAATCATCTAAATTCCTCGACTCGGGTAGAATTCAGGACCACGGTCAAACCAATTTACAGAGGCTTTTTTTCATGCCCAGCACACCAAAAAAATCCGCCCCGCTCGCTGCCGAACCCAAAACCCTGGTCGAATCCGCCTACCGGGGACTGCGCCGCGACATCATCGAAGGCCACCTCGCCCCCGGTGAAAAACTGCGCGTCGAACACCTGAAGGAAAACTACGGGGTCGGCGCCGGCACATTGCGTGAAGCCCTGTCGCTACTGATTGCCGACGCGCTGGTTGTCAGCCAGGGGCAGCGCGGCTTTCGTGTCGCGCCGGTGTCGCTGGAAGACATCGCGGACATCACCAACACCCGTGTCATGCTGGAATGCGAAGCCTTGCGCCAATCGATCGAACTCGGCGACGACGCCTGGGAGGGCGCCCTGCTGTCGGCCTTCCACCGCCTGTCGAAAGCCGAGGAAAAACTGGGCGACCCAAGGACGCGCGAGGAATGGGAAGAACGCAACCGGCTCTTTCATGAAGTCCTGATTTCCGCCTGCCCGTCCCGCTGGATCAAACACTTCCTCGCCATCCTCTACCACCAGGCCGAACGCTATCGCCGCCTGTCGCTGTACCTGCAACCCATTCCGCGTGACGTGCACGGCGAACACGAAGCCCTGTTCAAAGCGACGATGGCGCGCGACAAGGAAAAAGCCAGCGCCATCATGGCCGAACATATCCTGACCACGCTGCGCTCCATCCAGATCATTCCCGCCGAATTGCTGAACAAGAAAAGCCCGGAGCCCGCCTCACAGAGCCAAGGCTGAGACGAGCGCAGCCGGCTGCTGCGGTCGACACAGGTTTTTGCTCATTTTTCCCAGTACGCGCAGGCGGATATCGCTGGTCGGCCGGACGCGACAGGCCAGCACCCGCCCGGCAGCCTCATCGTCGAGGCTGACGTATTCCCGGCTCATGACCCGCTTGAGATAGGTGCCGGCGGTGATTTCGATCTTGCAAACGCCGCAGCCGCCCCCCCGGCAACCGACCGGAATGCCTTTGCGGCCGAGTCGCTCCATCCCGGCGAGCAAGGTTTCTTGCGGCGAACAACGAAAACTTTCGCCGGTTTCCTCGATCAACACGTTGTAATAAACCACGCTTGTCTCCAGTATTTTTATTCCCGCGATTTCAGACCTCGTCAGAGGTTCTTGAACAGCGGGCTTTTCAGTTGTTGCGAGGCATCGGCCGCCGAGAAGAATTTCTCCATGTAGATATCGCGTTCGAACAAACGCCCCTGCATCAGCGTCGAGATACAGGCTTCGATCATCGCTGGCGGACCGCACAGGTAAGCCTTGTGGCCGCGAAAATCATTGGCGAAGTGAGCCTTGGCCGCCTCATGCACAAAACCCCGGGCACCGTGCCAATCCGATGCTTCCGGTTCATGCGACAGCGCCGGCACGTAACTGAAATTCGGATATTTCGCGGCCAGCGCGGCAAACTCGGCGTGGTAATACAACTCGTCGCGATTGCGCTGCCCGTAGATCAACGTAATCGGCAAACTACAGTCTTGCTGCAGCAGGTCTTCGATCATCGATTTCGGACTCGACAGGCCGGAGCCGCCGGCCATGAAAATCAGCGGCAGATTGGCCGATTTCTTGACGAAGAAACGCCCGTAAGGGCCGGCAATTTTGAGCCTGTCGCCGACTTGCAGGGATTCGTGCAACCAGGTCGTCACCAAGCCGCCCGGCACGATACGCACGTTCAACTCGACCATGTCCGACTGCTGCGGCGAGTTGGCCAGCGAAAATGCCCTGGATTGGCCGTCGACCGCAGGAATTTCGAGATTGATGTATTGCCCGGCCTGAAAATGCATCGGCCGATCCAGTTTCAGCCAGATGCCGCGAATGGTGGGCGTCAAGGCTTCGATACGGACCACTTCCCCGGTGTAATCCTCGACGGGCAGATTTTCTGCGTCCGGATCGTCGTCGATTTCCGCCTCGATGACGCTATCGCATTGCAGACGAGCGCAGCAGGCCAGCGTCTTGCCTTCCTCACGCTCGAAGTCCATCAGGGCAAAGGTCGATGCCTCGCCATGATCGACTTCGCCATCCACCACCTGCACCTTGCAGGTGGCGCACAGGCCGTGACAGCAGGCATGCGGCAGGTAGATGCCGGCGCGCAGCGCCGCATCAAGTATCGTTTGCCCGTCCTCGACCTCGATGGTCTGGCCGAGCGGCTCTATGGTCAGTTCGTAGCTCATGACGCCCCCGGTTTACGAACAGGTGCCGGCGATGCCTTTGAGGCCCGGCGTCTGGAAGCGCAAGATGTCCTTGTGCTTGAGTCCCAACTCAGCCAGCGTCTTGTTCATGTCAGGCTGAAACGGCTGGCCGGACTTCAACCAGGTGACCGTAGCGAAATCCACCTTTTTCCAGTCCGGGTGATAGCCGAAGGAATGCGCCATGATTTTTTCGCACAGATCGCCGAAACGCGTGCTCGGCGGCAGGCAATAGGCAAAAGGGGCGCAGAACATCAGATGATCGTCCCAACCGACATAGAGCAACTGGCCGCCGTGGAATTTGTCCTGTGAATCGGCGGGGGAAAACTGGTAATCCTTGAGGGCTTGTACTGCCATGTTTGTCTCCTTGTTGTCGGGAGCAGCGCCGGCTGCGGCACCACTCCCGGTTTTTGTTCAATCGCTCAGGTGTTTTTGGTCGCCATGCCGCGCCACATGGCAAAGTTCGCCTGGTCACGCGAGCCTTCGAAATCCATGTTGTCCTTGCCATTGTTGAAGTGGTACCAGTCGAGCACGGCAGCCAGCGGATCGAATCCTTCCGCCGTCGGATCGGTGCCCTCGGGGAAGCAGTTGCCCTGATAAATCTGGTGCACCGGCAGCCAGGCCTGGATGTATTTCTCCGGCTCATCGTCGAAGATGTGCTTACAGCCGTCGGAACAGGTGTGGTATTTCTCCCCCTGGTACTCGGACTCGCGATAGCAGATCTTGGTCGGATCGCCCGGCTCGGTGAACAGCATCGGGATCTGGCACACCTGACAAAGCATCGGCAAGGTATTGGTGTAGAAGCGGTTACCCTTCTCGGCCTCATCGCGCCAATGGGTGAAACGGGCGCGGTAGTACTTGTCGAAGGTGTTCGGGTACTTGGCCGACAGCCAGTCCATTTCCTCGTCGTTCGGCATCCAGGTATGGAATGCCGCAGCGCCGCCGTACTGGTAGAAAGTCGCCCAGGCCTGATGCGAGACGTGTTCCTTGTCTTCGGTGCACTGGGTCAGGCATTCCGGCACCTTGATGCCGTACTTGGCCAGGTCGTTGAACAGCGCGCCGCCGTTCTGTTCGAAATAAATTTCCCAGGCTTCCTTCCAGCTCATCACGCGCTTCGGCAGCATGTAATCCATCATCATGCCGACCAGGGTCAGCACGCGGATACCGCGCCAGGCCCACTTGTCGATCCACTTCTGGACGATGGGCAGGTTGTCCGGGTCCTGCTCCAACATGAACTTGATGCACTCGAGGCCCAGCGTCATGTGGCGGGCTTCGTCGGACTGCGCCGAGAAGCCGAAGGTCACCGTTGCCATGTCGCCGTTGTAGGCGGCACCGGACATGAAGGGCACGAACAGCAGGTTGGTCAGCACGTACTCGAAGGAGAAGCCGATGGCGATCATCCATTCGAAGGGGCCGGCACTGAAGGCATCGTCGAAGAAGGACTTGGGCACCGACAGATACCAGACGCGTTCCAGCATGTGCTTGAAGTCGTGGAAGCCGTCGTAGTGCTTGTTGTAATTGGACAGTGCGTGAATCTGCGTCTGTGCGTGACGCACTTCATCGACCGACTGCATCAGGCAGGCGACGCGCGGGCCAACGCCGGGGAAATTGCGCCCGGCGGCAGCGAAACCGCGGTGCGCCACATACTCCAGCGGCGAGATGCCGGTCAGGAACAATTTGACCGCATTCAGGTAGCGCGCATCGGTGATGCCGAGGTGGCCGTTGTTCTGGGCGAAGGCATCGAGCACGGCATAGAGCTTGCGCTCCTTTTCCGCCTGATACTTCCAGTAGGCATCCATGGTCAGGCGGAACGGATCTTCCCACTTGTCCCAGTCGTGAATCTTGATGCCTTCAAAAGTAGCTTGCGGGAAGACCTTGTCCATCGGTTGGTAGGAGGTTTCCCAACCCAGGCCACGGGTCATGTGGGCATATTTCTCTTTCAGGCCCAGTTTTTTCTTGCTGGCTTTCATGTCCATGTTTGTCTCCTCTTTATTTCGGCCAGGACAAGCGGAATTCGTCATCGTCTTCGTCGAGATGACCGGAAATGGTGATCAGGTTGATCTGCAACTCCTGCAAATCGAACGAACGCCCGATCAAGGCCTCGATCGATTCGCGCTTGATGACCAACTCCCCCTCGGCATCGATCTTCACCATGGCCGGCGAATCAACAGCGACGGCATGCGGGTTGTCGGCGAGTACGGCTTCGATGATCGGCCGTGTCTCTTCGTTGAGCTGAAAGGCGATAAATACTTTTGACATGAAATTTCCTAAACAGAGAGGCCGGCTTTGGCGCAGCGTGCGTTGAATTGGGATGTCACTTCCGCCAGCACATCGCCCGCCTTGTCGCCGAAGGCACGGGCCGCCAGGGGCGCCAGCGCGGCAAGCGTCGGGGCGCGATACTGACGAACCCAGGCGCTGAGCAGCGCGGCGTTTTCCGGCGACTCGGCGGCCGCCACCTTGATCTGTGCATCCACCCACTTGGCGGTTTCGGTAGACCACTCGGCCATGAAGCGGGTCATCATCGAAATCGCCGTGCCACCGTTGGCTGAAAAATCGCCGTCCAGATAGTCGTACAGCATCGGGTAAGCAAGACCTTCGAGTACCAGGTTCTGAGCGACAAAAATCTCGAACCAGTCCTGCAACACCAGCAGGTTTTCCACGTGCTGGCGCATCGGCTGCCACATCGCGCCCTGCATCCAGGCATCCTTGGCCTTATCCAGCGATGCCGGGCCATCAAGCACCAGACCGATCCGGGTCAGATACTGGGCGACTGCCAGGTGATCCATCGCGTGATACAGGCAGGGCTGGGTAATCGCCGTACCGTAACCGTAGGCCGAAATATAGGAATTACCCATGTTGCCGCCCCACTCGACATGGCGCATCGGTACCAGAATATCGAGTGCCATCTGACGAACTTCGGCCGGAATGATGTCGCCCAGTTGCCGATCCTCGATCATGTCGAAGCAGGACTCGGCGGCATCCTGCTGGCGGGAACGGGCGATGGTCCAGGCGCCGTAGTAGAACTGGCGCGGGTCCTTCAGGTCGTACCAATCCTTCATCTCGACTTGGGTGCGGGCCTTGTCGAACAGCTTGCGCTCGGGTTCCCACAACGGACGATAGTGAAAGATATCCGTTTGCTGGATGTCGTAAGTACCTTCCTGATAGCGGCTGGCCGGCTTATCGCCAAAGCGCCGCGCGATGTGGTCGAAGGTATGTCGCAACGGCTTGATGGATACCGTGCGCAGATCGATCTGCATAGTTGTCTCCTGTTGTTATTCCCGCGAACGGGAGTAGTCAAACTGCGTCTGCGATGTCCTGCCGCGAAGCTGCATTCAAGCGTGCCGCCCAGTCGCCCTGACCGGGCTTGGCGGGATCAAGAACAATGACTTCATTGGCCAGACAGAACTCATGGAAAGCCGCTTCGGGCAGCATCAACTCGACGCACAAGGCCGGGTCGCCAATGGCGAACTCGAACTCGATAAAGCCATCCGGTCGCCGTTCGCAAACACGGACGTAGCGACGCGTTGCATCGAAACCGGTAGCCGGTTGTGTCATCTCTTGCTGCCCCATGCTGCAATCTCCTGATAACGGCGTTTTCATTCCCGCCGGAGCCAACTACTAATCAAGGAGCGTGCCATAGCAACAAGTCATTGTTTTAAATGAATTTCTAAAAAAATTACCATGACCATGAGCCAGCAATGAATTACGATTTGATGAACTCGTTATCTTTTGATTAATCAATTGATCACCTTGCCGCGCACTTGCGGTCGACATCCCGCCAGCAACAAAAACCAATATTTATAAAAATTCTCGAGAATTAAAATATGATTTGCGCTGACACGGCCGGCAGGTGATGCACGCCAGGCAGTAAAATCGAATTCATAAAGACTTGGCACCTCCCACCGGGAACAAAGACCAGGCATTGGTAGAGAGACAAGATGGCGATAATTCAATACCCGGAAGCAAACGACCTGCGCGAACTGGTCCGTTTCTCGGAGAAGGACGGCACGATCTGGCTGGCGGAAAACCGCATGGTGCTGATGCATACCTCGGCACTGGGCACCTTGCGCAAGGAGCTGATCGGCTCCGTCGGCAAGGAGCACGCCCGGCGCCTGCTCACCCGCATGGGTTATGCCTCGGGCGTGCGTGATGCCGAACTGGCGATGCGCATTCGCGGTCACCAATCGCTACAGGACGCATTCTTCACCGGGCCGCAACTGCACATGCTCGAAGGGGTCGTCCGGGTGACGCCGATCCAGGTCGACATGGATATCGACAGCGGCCGCTTCAATGGCGAATTTCGCTGGGAAAACGCCTGGGAACAGGAAGTCCATACGAGAGAATTCGGCCAGTCCGACGAGCCGGTGTGCTGGTCGCAAATCGGCTATGCCTCCGGCTATACCTCGGCCTTCATGGGCCGTTTCATCCTGTTCAAGGAAGTGGAGTGCGTCGGTGCCGGCCACAACCATTGCCGCATCGTCGGCAAACCGCTGGAGGAATGGGATGACGCGGCAGAACACGCCACCTACTTCGAATCCGACTCAATGCTCACGCACCTGCTGGAACTGCGTAACCAGGTCGACTACCTGCGCAGCAGCATCACCCAGCAAACCCAGGCGCCGCAACTGGTTGGCTGTTCGAAGGGTTTCAAGCAAGCCCACGATCTCGTGCTGCGCGCCTCGGACACCCAAGTCAGCGTACTGCTGCTTGGCGAAACCGGCGTCGGCAAGGAACGCTTCGCCCGCACCCTGCATCAGAACAGCAAGCGCAAACAAGGGCCATTTGTCGCGATCAATTGCGCCGCCCTGCCCAACGACCTGATCGAGTCGGAATTGTTCGGCGTTGAGAAAGGTGCCTTCACCGGCGCCCAGAATTCGCGCATCGGAAAGTTCGAACGGGCCGATGGCGGCACCATCTTTCTCGACGAGATCGGCGAGCTGCCGCTGGCGGCCCAGGCCAAATTGCTCCGCGTGTTGCAGGAAGGCGAAATCGAACGGCTGGGCGACGACCGGGTCCGGAAAATCAACGTGCGCATCGTCGCGGCAACCAATGTGGATTTGCAAACGGCGGCCAAGGAAGGGCGTTTCAGGCTGGACCTGTTCTACCGGCTGAATGTCTATCCGATCAAGATTCCCGCCCTGCGCGACCGGGTGGCCGACATCCCCTTGCTGGTCGATGCCATGCTCAGCCGCTTCTGCACACTTTATGAAAAGAAGCTGCTCGGCGTCAGCGATAAAACCATGCAAGCGATTACTGCCTATCAATGGCCGGGCAATATCCGCGAACTGGAAAACATGATCGAGCGTGGCGTCATTCTTGCGCCGCCTGGCGGCTGGATAGAACTGGAACACCTGTTCACTCAAATCGCCGAGGCTGGCGACTGGGAATGCTCGATCTCATCGAGCGGCCACCTGGAAAACACCGCCAACCCGTGTCAGAAATCGAGCCTGCTCAATGCCATTTTCAGCAGCGGCATTCAACTGGATGAACTGGAATCCAGCCTGCTCGAAGCGGCCGTTCTCAAATCCGACGGCAATCTGGCCAAGGCGGCGCGACTGCTCGGCATCACCCGCCCCCAACTGCAATACCGACTGAAAAAAACCGGGGCTTTGCCGGAAAGCTTTGCCGAAAGTAACTAGACCACCGAGAACAAGAAGGAGGATGGCCTCCTTCTCCGCCATCACAAGGTCTTGAACAAGACCTTGGAACGCCGCTGGTAGTTGTACATTTCCTTTTTTGCCGCCGGCAGGTCGTCGACCGTACCCAGCTTGAAACCGCGCTCGACAAACCAGTGTTCGGTGCGCGTGGTCAGCACGAACAGGCGCTTGACCCCCATTTTCTTGGCCCGCCGGACGATACGTTCCATCAACTGCTCGCCGTAACCCCATTCGCGGTGATCGTGGCTGACTGCCAGGCAAGCCAGTTCGGCTTCTTCTTCCGAATGCGGATAAAGTGCCGCGCAGCCGACCATGATGCCGTCGTGCAGCATGACCGAGAACTGTTCGATTTCCCGCTCCAGCAACTCGCGCGGACGCTGGACGAGAATGCCTTCCTGCTCCATCGGTTCGATCAGGGCAATCAGCGCAGCGATATCGTCGGGTTTGGCTTCGCGGATATTTTCCAGCGATTCGCGGGTGATGACCGTCCCCACCCCGTCGTGCGTAAACAATTCGCGCAACAGCGCGCCGTCCAGCGCGAAACTGATCAGGTGTACCCGCCCGACACCGGCCCGGCTGGCCCGCACCACGCAGGGCAGATAACGCTTGATGTCGGTGGTCAGCCAGTCGGCATCGCGCAGCAATTGCGACGCCTCGTCGGCGGTCATTGCATCGAGCAGTTCGCCGGCCTGGTCGGTTACGCCCGTGCTGTCGGTCAGATACACCAGCTTGTCTGCCTTCAGCGCACCGGCGATGGCTTCGGCTACTTCTTCCATCTGCAGGTTGAAGATTTCCCCGGTCGGCGATGGTCCTTCGCAGTTGAGCAGCACGATGTTACCCAGGCCAAGCTGGGCATTGATGCCTTCGGCGTCCACCTTGCGCACCTTGCCGGCGTAATGCATGTCGATGCCGTCGAGTACGCCGATCGGCTGGCCGGTAATGAAATTGCCGCCGATGACACGAATCCGGCTGTTGGCCATCGGCGTATTGGGCAAGCCTTGCGACAGCATGGCTTCAATTTCCAGGTAGACGCTGCCTACGGCGTCGAGCACGCAATCGAGCGTCGCGGCATCGGTGACGCGATAGCCCCGATGGTATTTCGACTCGATATTCTTCTCGCGCAGTTCCTCTTCGATCTGCGGCCGCGCACCATGTACCAGCACCAGGCGGATGCCCAGGCTGGCCAGCAGGTTCACGTCGTAAGCCAGCGTCTTGATGAATTCGCTGGCAATTGCCTTGCCACCGAAGGCAATGACGAAGGTCTTGCCGCGAAAAGCGTTGATATAGGGCGTTACCGCCCGGAACCAGGAGACGAAGGATTCGTCGTAGGCATGTTCACTCATGTCAGGCTTTTTTTCCTGTTGAATCCAGCGTCTGTTCGAGTCGCTCGCACAAGGTTTTCAGAATTTTCACCCGGGCGAAGTTTTTGTCATTGGCCTCAACCAGCGTCCACGGTGCCTGGCCGGTTGAGGTGCGGTCGACCATATCGCAGACGGCGGTCACGTACTCATCCCACTTTTCCCGGTTGCGCCAGTCTTCTTCGGTAATCTTGAAGCGTTTGAACTCGGTGTCCTGGCGCTCCTTGAAACGCCGCAACTGCTCTTCGGCAGAAATTTGCAGCCAGAACTTGACCACGATGGCCCCGGAATCGTCCAGTTGGTGTTCGAAATCGTTGATTTCGGCGTAGGCCCGTAGCCAGTCGGCTTCGGAACAAAAACCTTCGACGCGCTCGACCAGCACGCGACCGTACCAGGAACGGTCGAAAATCGTCACCCGGCCGATGCGTGGCAGATGCCGCCAGAAACGCCACAAGTACGGCTGCGCCCGTTCTTCCTCGGTCGGCGCGGCAATTGGCACGATCTGGTATTGCCGGGCATCCATCGATGCCCCGATCCGCCGGATGCTGCCGCCCTTGCCGGCGGCGTCCGCCCCCTCGAAGACCAGGACCAGCGAATGCTTGCCGACAAAACGCGGATCACGCACCAGTTCGGACAGCCGGGACTGGTACTTGGTTAACTGGCTTTCGTAATCTTTCTTGGTCAGGCGCTGCGTCAGATCCAGTTCGCTCAGCACGTTCTTCTGGTCAATCGCATGCACGATGGGCGGCGCCACCGGCACCTCCTGGCGCGGCTGCAGCAAACGACGCTTCATCGCTTCGAGCACGATACGGCCGACGGTCAACGAACGATAGGCATCGTCCGTGCCCTCGACAATGATCCACGGCGCCTTGGCGGTATTGGTCACGCGCAGCACGTGGCCGGCCACATCCTGCAGCTTGTCATAGGTTTTCAAGCGGTCGTAACTGGCCTTGGTCACCCGCCAAGCAGTGCGCGGGTCTTTTTCCAGTGCTTTCAGGCGTTTCTTCTGGCCGTCCTTGGACAGGTGAAACCAGAACTTCAAGACCAGCGCGCCTTCATTGACCAGCATGGCCTCGAAGCGGTTGATGTCGTCCAGTCGCTCATCGAGTTCGGCGCGCCGCATGGCACCGGTAATGCGATCGGCAATCGGTTGCGAATACCAGGAGCCGGCAAAAATCCCCACTTTGCCTTTGGCTGGCAGCGCCCGCCAATAGCGCCACATGTACGGCCGGGCAGCCTCTTCGTCACTGGGCGAAGAAAAAGCCAAGGTCGAGATGTGGCGTGGGTCCATCCACGAATACAGCAGGTTGATGGTTTCGCCCTTGCCGCTGCCGTCGACCCCGGAAATCAGGATGACGACCGGAAATTCCTTTTTCTGCAGTACGTCGTACTGCACGTCAAGCAATGCCGCGCGCAGTTTAGGTACTTCTTTCTTGAATGTTTCCTTGTCGATCTCGTGACCGAGTTCTGCCGATTCGAACATGTTGTCTACCCCCCTTTGAAATCACCCCACAAGGCCTGCAGGACGGCCAGTGCCGCCAGACCCGCCGTTTCCGTCCGCAACACCCGCGGTCCCATGCGTACCGCCTGGAAACCGACCTGTCTTGCTGCGGCAATCTCCTGCGGATCCAGCCCCCCTTCGGCACCGATCAACAGTTGTACATTCGTCGCTGGCGCGATATCGGCCAGCGTATTCTCCACATCCGGCGCCAGCAGCAAACGCAGAGGCGCGCTGTCAGCACTACCGGCAGGCCGGGCCAGCCAACGATCCAGCCGCTCCAGCGGGGCGACCAGCGGCAGCTGATTGCGGCCGCATTGTTCGCAGGCCGCCGCAACCACACCTTGCCAGTGCGCAACACGCTTCGCCGCCCGCTCTCCAGCCAGCTTGAGCACGCTGCGCCGGCTTTCCACCGGCACGATGTCGCGCACGCCCAGCTCGACCGCCTTCTGGATGGTGAAATCCATCTTTTCCCCCGCCTGCAGCGCCTGGATCAGCGTGACGGACAAGGGTGACTCGCGTTCGATCTCGGTCCAGCCCGCCAGCTCGACCAGCACCCGATCGCGCTCGATGCGCTGGATGTGTGCCAGATACTCGCCACCTCGACCATCGAACAAGACCATCGGCGCCCCCGGCGGCAGACGCAAAACGCGCACGGCATGACGCGCCACAGGTTCGGGCAATTCAACGTGGGCGCCCGGTGCAAGGGCCTCCCGGCAATAAAAACGGGGCAGATTCATCGGTGCTATTATGCGGCGAAATTTGCATTCGAAGGGAGCATCATGGCGGCACTCAATCCACCGGTCTGCGATTTTGGCCAGCCGGCCGGCGATTTCGAATTGCCGGGCACCGACGGCAAGCGCTACCGTCTAGCCGACTGCCGCGGCCCGAACGGCCTGCTGGTCGCCTTCATCTGCAATCACTGCCCCTACGTCAAAGCGATCATTGACCGCCTGATCCGCGACTGCCGGGAACTGCGCTCACGGGGCATCGGCAGTGTCGCCATCATGAGCAACGACAGCGACGCCTATCCCGAGGATTCGTTTGCCAACATGCAACGCTGGGCCAGCGAACTGGACTTTCCCTTCCCTTACCTGCTCGACGCCGACCAAAGCGTTGCCCGCAATTATGGCGCGGTGTGCACACCGGACTTTTTCGGCTATAACAGTCAGCTCGAACTGCAATATCGCGGTCGACTCGACGCATCCGGCAGAAACCCGGGGCCACCGGATGCGCCACGCGAGCTGTTCGAGGCCATGCAGAAAATCGCTGAAACCGGCCGTGGACCGCAGGATCAGGCCGCCTCCATCGGCTGTTCGATCAAATGGCGTACTAACTAATTGCCGGCAGATGATGCACCGCTGGTGGTAGTGCATCGGTTATTATTGATTAACTGAATTGCGACAATCCAGGCCCATCCTTGAATATCAACGACACATCCGCCGCTGCCGAAGATCCTCAGCTTCGCTTCGCCTACTTGCAGGCGGTGGTGTCAAGCATGCCTCAAGGCATCAGTGTCTTTGACGAAAAGCTGCGCTTACGGGTCTGGAACCAAGGCTTCATTGAAGTACTCGACATCCCGCCAGACACGGTCTATGACGGCGTTAGTTTTTCCGAGCTGATCCGGATTCCTGCCCAACGAGGCGAATACGGCCCGGGCGACCCGGAAGAACACGTTCAACGCATTACCGCACTGGCAAAGGGGTTTCATCCGCATCGTTTCGAGCGAACCCGGCCAAGTGGGCGTACCCATCTGGTACACGGCGAACCACTGCTGATCAACAACCGCCTCGCCGGCTTCATTACCACGTACACCGACATTACCGAGCGCAAGGCGGCGGAAGAACAGTTGCGCAACCAGCACGATCTGCTGCAAACGGTGATCGAATCGATCCCCTGCGCCGTCACGCTGTTCGACAAGGAACAAAACCTTCTGCTGCACAACCAGGAATTCCTGCAATTGCTCGGACTCCCCGAGAATCTGCTGGAGTCGCCCCCCGTCACCATGGAGCGGATTTTCCGCTTCAATGCCGAACGGGGTGAATATGGTCCGGGAGAAGTCGAACCGATTGTCCGCTCACTGCTGGCTCGCGCCCGCCACCCTTCCGCCCATCACTTTGAAAGAACCCGGCCGAATGGACAGACACTGGACATCCGCGGTGTACCGCTCAACGATGGCAGCTTTGTCACGATCTACACCGACGTAACCGAGCGACGAACCAGCGCCGAGCGCGAACAACTGGCCCAGGTCGTGTTCAATCACACCCCGGCCGGCATCGTCGTCACCGACGAAACCTTCCTGATACTCTCGATCAACCCGGCAGCAACAGGCATGACGGGGCGCAGCGCCCATGAGTTGATCGGCTCGTCGGTATTCGACTTATTGACGCAAGACGAGCACTGGAAAATCCAGCAATTGCGTGCCGACCTGAGTCTGCATAGCGCCTGGCGAGGCGAACTTGCACTCGGGCGAAGCGATGGAAAAACCTTTCCAGCGAGCCTCCGGGTCAGCCGAATTGACGAAAATGATGGTGGCTTGCCCAGGCATTACATCTGGATTTTTGCCGATATCACGGAGCGCAAGGAAGCCGAAGCGCGCATGCAGCATATTGCCCAGCATGACTCGCTGACCGGACTACCCAACCGCCTGTCCTTGCTCATGCGCCTGGGGCAACTGCTGCCCGAAGCCCGGCGTCACGACTGGAAAATCGGCATCATGTTCATCGATCTTGATCGCTTCAAGATCATCAACGACACGCTGGGCCACCAGGTGGGCGACGAGATGCTGCGCGAAGTCGCCTGTCGTTTGTCCGGCGTGGTGCGTGAAACGGATTTCGTCGCACGACTCGGCGGCGACGAGTTCGTCGTCATCCTGCCCGGCATCACCAATCCGGCCGATGCCGCATTGGTCGCCAGCAAAATCGTCAATGCGCTGAACTCCCCCATCGAAGCGAACGGCCACGAACTGCACACCAGCCCCTCCATCGGCATCAGCCTGTTCCCCGATGACGGCCCGGATGGCGACACCATTTTGAAGAACGCCGACACGGCGATGTATCACGCCAAGGCGGTCGGCCGGAACAATTACCAGTTTTTTGCTGCCGACATGAACGAGGTGGCCTCCGAGCGACTCGATATCGAACGCAAACTGCGCCACGCGATCAGTCGCAACGAACTGGCACTGGTCTATCAGCCGCAATTCCGCGCCGACAGTTCGCGCCCGACCGGCGTCGAAGCCCTGCTGCGCTGGCACCACCCGACCGACGGCATGATTTCTCCCGAGCGCTTCATTCCGGTCGCAGAAGAAACCGGCATGATTGTGGAAATCGGCGAATGGGTCATGCATACCGCCTGTCGCGAAATGAAGCACTGGATCGACAACGGCCTGCGCCCACTGCGTGTTGCGGTCAACGTCTCGGCCAGACAACTTCGCCGCCGCGACTTCTGCGAAACGGTCGCTGGTGCGCTCGCCGAATCGGGCTTGCCGGCTGAACTGCTGGAACTGGAAATCACCGAAAGCTCGGTGATGGAAAACCCCAAGGAAGCCATCCTGATTCTCGAGCGCCTCGGCCGCATGGGCGTCAGCCTGGCCATCGATGACTTCGGCACCGGCTACTCCTCGCTGGCTTACCTGAAGCTGTTCCCGATCGACCACCTGAAAATCGACCGTTCATTCGTCCGCGATATCGAACACGACCTGAATGACCGGGCCATCGCCTTCGGCACCATTGCACTGGCTCACTCGCTGGGTCTCAACGTCATCGCCGAAGGCGTGGAAACAGCCGATCAGCTAGACCTGCTGTGCTCGAATGGCTGCGACGAAGTACAAGGCTACCTGTTCAGCAAACCGCTGACCGGTGGTGCCGCCTTCGCGTTCCTGCACGCCGCCCGCTGGGCGGAGTAAAATCCGCCCCTCCAATCCCGTTTATCCTTTCCTGTCCGGAGTTTCCATGGCACAGCGCACGCTGGCTCGCTATCTGACCGAAGAGCACCGCAACAAGGGCCGCATTCCGGCCAATCTCAAATTCCTGATCGAAGTCGTTTCGCGCGCCTGTCAGGCCATTTCAATTGCCATCGGCAAGGGCGGCCTCGGTGGCGTGCTCGGCGAAGCCGGTAGCGACAATGTCCAGGGCGAAGCGCAGAAAAAACTCGATGTACTGTCCAATGAAATCCTGCTCGAAGCCAACGAATGGGGCGGCCATCTCGCCGCCATGGCCTCGGAGGAAATGGACCTGCCACATCTGGTGCCGAATCGTTTCCCCAAGGGCGAATACCTGCTGACCTTCGATCCGCTCGACGGCTCATCGAACATCGACGTCAATGTTTCGATCGGCACGATTTTCTCCGTTCTGAAGGCACCGGAAGACGCTGACCTGTCGACCCCGGAAATTGCCGAAAAGGCCTTCCTGCAACCCGGCACGACACAAGTGGCGGCCGGCTACGCGGTGTACGGCCCGACCACCCTGCTGGTTCTGAGTGTCGGCGATGGCGTCGTCGTATTCACGCTTGATCGCGAACAGGGACAGTTCATCCTGACCCAGGAAAACGTGCAGATTCCAGCCGACACCAAGGAGTTTGCCATCAACATGTCGAACCAGCGTTTCTGGGAAGCCCCAGTAAAACGTTATGTCGATGAAATGGTTGCCGGCAAGGAAGGCCCGCTCGGCAAGGATTACAACATGCGCTGGGTAGCTTCGATGGTGGCCGACGTGCATCGCATCATGACGCGCGGCGGCATTTTCATGTACCCGATGGACAGCAAGATGCGCGCCCAGGGCGGCAAACTGCGTCTGATGTACGAAGCCAACCCGATGGCATTCCTGGTCGAACAGGCCGGCGGCGCAGCGACCACCGGCACCCAGCGGATTCTTGATATCATCCCGGACAAACTACACCAACGCGTACCGGTCATTCTCGGGTCGAAAAACGAGGTCGACCGGGCTACGGCTTACCACACAGCTTGAGGCATCCACGGCACGGCCAGCCCGGCTGGTCGTGCCAAATCAAGCGCGCCAAACCCCGCGTATCCAGCCACATCACTGTCGCACGATCCCCGTCAAGCCTATCCAAAACGGCACTTTTCGCCGATAATTCACGCTTTTAAGCAGGCTGGATTTCGGATCATGAGCGTCAGCATCCCCCCCAAGTTCAACCCTCTGACCGGCGCCATCCGCGCCCTGGCCATGGATGCCGTGCAACAAGCCAACTCGGGCCATCCGGGTGCCCCGATGGGTATGGCTGAAATCGCCGAAGTGCTGTGGCGGCGCCATCTGCGCCACAACCCGGCAAATCCGGCATGGCCTGACCGTGACCGCTTCGTGCTGTCGAACGGCCACGGTTCGATGTTGATTTACGCGCTGCTGCACCTCACTGGCTACGATCTGTCGATCGATGACCTGAAGAATTTCCGCCAACTGCACGCCAAGACACCGGGTCACCCGGAATACGGCTACACGCCGGGCGTCGAAACCACGACCGGCCCGCTCGGCCAGGGCATCACCAATGCGGTTGGCTTCGCGCTGGCCGAAAAGGTATTGGCCGCCGAGTTCAACCGCCCCGGCCACGAGATCGTCAATCACCACACCTACACTTTCCTCGGCGACGGCTGCCTGATGGAAGGCGTGTCGCACGAAGCCTGTTCGCTGGCCGGCACGCTCGGCCTGGGCAAGCTGATTGCCTTCTGGGACGACAACGGCATTTCCATCGACGGCCATGTCGAAGGCTGGTTCACCGACAACACGCCGAAGCGCTTCGAAGCCTACGGCTGGCATGTCGTGGCCAATGTCGACGGCCACGATCCGGAAGCCATCGAGCGTGCGCTGCTCGCTGCCAAGGCAGTCACCGACAAACCGAGCCTGATCTGTTGCCGCACCGTCATCGGTGCCGGTTCGCCAAACAAGCAGGGCAGCCATGACTGCCACGGCGCCCCACTCGGCAAGGATGAAATTGCCGCGGCGCGCGCCTATATCGGCTGGAACCATCCGGCGTTTGAAATTCCCGGCGACGTCTACGCTGCCTGGAACGGCAAGGTGCGCGGTGCCGCTTTCGAGGAAAACTGGGAGCGCCGCCTGGGCAACTACCGTGCCGCCTTCCCGGAACTCGCTGCCGAGTTCGAGCGTCGTGTCATCAAAGGCGAACTACCGGCCAACTGGGAAGCCACCAAGGCCACCTACCTCGCCGCTTGCCGCGACAAGGCCGAGAACATCGCCAGCCGCAAGGCATCGCAAAACGCCATCGCCGCGCTGGTCCCGGCCGTGCCGGAAATCTTCGGTGGCTCGGCCGACCTGGCCGGTTCCAACCTGACCTTCGTCAAGGGCAGCAAGGGCGTCACCCGCACAGAAGGCGGCAATTACTGCTACTACGGCGTACGTGAATTCGGCATGACCGCCATTGCCAACGGCCTGGCACTGCACGGCGGCCTGATTCCCTACACCGCAACCTTCCTGGTCTTCTCCGATTACGCACGCAACGCGATCCGCATGGCGGCGCTGATGAAACAGCGCCAGATCATGGTGTATACCCATGATTCCATCGGCCTCGGCGAAGATGGTCCGACACACCAGCCGGTCGAACACATTCCCAGCCTGCGCATCATCCCGAACCTCGATGTCTGGCGTCCGGCCGATGCGACCGAAACGGCAATTGCGTGGATTTCTGCGGTCGACCGCAAGAATGGGCCCAGTTTGCTCGCCCTGTCGCGCCAGAACCTGCCGACCGTCACGCAAAACGCAGCCGATGCCGACATCGCCAAGGGCGGCTACGTGCTGGCCGAATGCGCCGATGCCCAACTGACGCTGATCGCCACCGGCTCCGAAATCAAGCTGGCACTCGACGCCCAGGCCGCATTGGCCGACGAAGGCATCAAGGCCCGTGTCGTTTCGATGCCTTGTACCAACGTCTTTGATCGCCAGAGCGCCGAATACAAAGCTGCCGTGCTCGGTGGCTGCAAGAAACGCATTGCCATCGAAGCCACGCATCCGGATTTCTGGCGCAAGTATGTCGGCCTGCACGGTGCAGTGATCGGCATCGACCGTTTCGGCGAATCGGCGCCGGCTGGCCAGTTGTTCGAAATGTTCGGCTTCACCGTCGCCAATGTCGTCAAGACGGCGAAAGAACTTTTGTCCTGATTTTAAATTCAACAAAGAGAGAAATCACATGGCTATCAAGGTTGCTATCAACGGTTTTGGTCGTATCGGTCGCTGCACGCTGCGCGCCATCTACGAACAGGGTCTGCAGAATGAATTCGACGTCGTCGCCATCAACGCTTCGGGCGATCTGGCAACGAATTCCCACCTGCTGAAGTACGACACCACGCACGGCCGCTTCCGCACCAGCGTCGAGACCGATGGCGAAAACTGCATCATCATCGACGGCAAGCGCATCGCTTTCTACTCGACCAAGAACCCGAAAGACATCAACTGGGCCGATCACGGTGTAGACCTGCTGCTCGAATGCACCGGCGCCTACACCACCAAGGCCAAGGCTGCCGCGCTGCTCGAACAGGGCGCCAAGCGCGTGCTGATCTCCGCCCCCGGTGGCGACGACGTCGACACGACCATCGTCATGGGTGTCAACGAAGGCGCCCTGAAGGCCGACATGACCGTTGTCTCCAACGCCTCGTGCACCACCAACTGTCTGGCCCCGGTTGCCAAGATCCTGTCTGACGCCATCGGCATCAAGCAGGGCCTGATGACCACCATCCACGCCTACACCAACGATCAGGTGACGGTGGATGTCCGCCACAAAGACCTGCGCCGCGCCCGTGCCGCCGCCGCCAACATCATCCCGACCAAGACCGGCGCCGCCAAGGCTGTTGGTCTGGTGCTGCCGCAACTGGTCGGCAAGGTCGATGGTTTCGCCCTGCGCGTGCCGACCATCAACGTTTCGCTGGTCGACCTGACCTTCACCGCCGAGCGCGCCACCACCAAGGAAGAAATCAACGCCTTGATGACCGCTGCCGCCAACGGACCGCTGAAGGGCATCCTCGACGTCAACAACGAGCCGCTGGTCTCCTCCGACTTCAACCACACCACCGTCTCCTCGACCTTCGATGCCACCCAGACGCGCGTCATCAAGGGTGAAGACGGTTCGGTGCTGGTCAAGGTCCTGGCCTGGTACGACAACGAGTGGGGTTACTCCTGCCGCATGCTCGACGCCGCCCGCGCCTGGATGGCCGCCAAGTAAGCGGCAACAGAGTGAACAAAAACGCCGGCCCACGCCGGCGTTTTTTATTCGACGAGGAAAAACCTAAGCAACCGCTTGCGGCATCGCCATCTGGGCGATCAATGCATCCAGTGCCGCACTGCCGCCGGGTAACGGAGAGGCTGATGCCTGCCCCGTCTGAAGCGGTTGTTGCAGCGCATCCATGGCTGGCTGATCACCCTCCTCTTTCTTGCCCAGCAACTGCTCACGCACCCGCCGGTTGATTTCCGCCTCAATCGCCTGACGTTGCTCCGGTGACATTGCCGCCAGCTTTTCTTCAGTCACCCCCATTTTTTTCATCACGGCCTCACGCAAATGAACAGCCAGAGGCTTATCCAAGAACTCCTGCAATTCCTTGACCTGTGCCGCATGCGCCTGGCGCATTTCAGCAGTTCGTTCCTCCGGCGTTTTCTGGCGCTTCGTTGTTTCCTTGGCGCCCACCTCCCGCTCCCCGGCGGCTTGCGCCAGCGCCTTGGCAAAGTCATCGCCATCCGTTACGCCACGGCTGCGTCCCGCCACGCTTTTCCCTACGGAATAGTCTGAGTCGATTTTCATATTTCTCTCCTGCGAATTCACCCGAAACCAACTGCAATTTGCATACCTGCCCAACACGCAAGCATTTTTCCCCGTCACTCGCCTATGCAGCTCATATTTCCGGAAAGCCACCGGCAATTCTTGCCGCTGCCATGCCGTCCGGAATGCCTTCAGCGCTCGGATTTCAGACGCCAACGCGGTAAAATGTTGCATTGTTCACCTCCGCTTGGCCCGCGTGCCCGACTCTCGCCCCCCCTTTCGTCTTGCCATCAACGGTTATGGTCGTATCGGCCGCTGCTTTTTGCGGGCTGTGCAAGCGTCGACCGCAGCACAACGGCTTTCCGTCGTAGCGATCAATGAACCGGCCGACCTCGCGAGCATGGCCTATCTGACCGAATATGACTCGACGCACGGGCGTTTCCCCGGCCGCGTCGACACGGCGCCGGGGCAGCTTTGCATCGACGGCCGCAAGATTGCGGTCAGCCACGCCCACACCCCGGAAGGCGTTGCCTGGAATACCCTGGATATCGACCTGCTGGTCGAATGTTCCGGTGTTTACGGTCGACGGGCCGAACTCGGCCAATTTCTCGATGCCGGCTGCCCGCGCTTGCTCCTCTCTCACCCGGCCCTGTCGGCCGACGACGTCGATGCCACCATCGTTAACGGGATCAATCTGGATGCCCTGACCGGCCGGGAAAAACTGGTTTCTGCCGGATCTTGCACGACCAATGCCGTGGTCCCCGTGCTCGACTTGATCGACCGTGCATTCGGTGTCGATCAGGTGCTGCTGACGACGTTGCACTCCGTGATGAACGACCAGCCGCTGATCGATGGTTACCACCATACCGATTTGCGCCGCACGCGCTCCGCCATGCAGTCGATCATCCCGGTATCGACCGGCCTGGCGCGCGGTGTCGAACGACTGCTGCCAAGCCTGACCGGCCGGGTCACCGCCAAGGCGATCCGGGTGCCGACACTCAATGTTTCGGCAATCGACATGATGCTGACGACACGCCAGGCGGTCGATGCCGGCAGCGCCAACCGCTTGTTGCACGAAGCCGCCGGTGGTTCGCTCAAACACCTGATCGCCTACTCGGAACAGGCCCACGCCTCAATCGATTTCAACCACGACCCGCACTCGGCCATTGTCGACGGCAGCCAGACACGCACCGCCGGCAGTCACCTGCTCAACCTCTTCGTCTGGTTCGACAACGAATGGGGCTTTGCCAACCGCATGCTGGAAATCGCCGACCACTGGTCGCGCCACTGGACCGATCAACAATAAAACCCATCTTCTGGAGAAGACCATGAACGTCATCAAACTGACCGACCTCGATGTTTCCGGCAAGCGCGTGTTCATCCGCGCCGACCTCAACGTGCCGCAGGATGAAGCCGGCAACATCACCGAAGACACCCGAATCCGGGCTTCGCTGCCGTCGATCAAGTATTGTCTGGAAAAAGGTGCAGCCGTAATGGTCACCTCGCACCTCGGCCGGCCGACCGAAGGCGAACTGAACCCGGACGACAGCCTGATGCCGGTGGCGGTTCGTCTCGGTCAGATGCTGCACTTGCCGGTGCGCCTGATCGCCGACTGGGTAGACGGCAATTTCGAGGTCAAGCCGGGCGAAGTCGTGCTGCTCGAAAACTGCCGCGTCAACAAGGGCGAAAAAAAGAACAACGACGAGCTGGCGCAGAAAATGGCCAAGCTGTGCGACGTCTATGTCAACGACGCCTTCGGCACCGCCCACCGGGCGGAAGCGACGACCCACGGCATGGCCAAGTACGCACCGGTCGCCTGCGCCGGCGTCCTGATGGGTGCAGAAATCGATGCACTCGGCAAAGCACTGCACAACCCGAAACGCCCGCTGGTCGCCATCGTCGGCGGCTCCAAGGTGTCCAGCAAGCTGACCATCCTGAAATCGCTGGCCGACAAGGTCGATCAACTGATCGTGGGCGGCGGCATCGCCAACACCTTCCTGCTCGCCTCCGGCAAGCGCATTGGTGAATCGCTGGCCGAACCGGATCTGGTCAAGGAAGCACACGCCATCATGGACATCATGCGCGAACGCGGCGCCGAAGTGCCGTTGCCGACCGATGTCGTGGTAGCCGACGAAGTCTCCGCCCTGGCCCGCGCCAACAAGATTTCCGTCGACGATGTCAGCGCCCACGACCGTATCCTGGACGTCGGCCCGAAGACCGCCGTCAAGCTGGCCGAAATCATCGCTCACGCCGGCACCATCGTCTGGAACGGCCCGGTCGGCGTGTTCGAACTGCCGCAGTTTGCCGGCGGCACCAAGATGATGGCGTCGGCCATCGCCCACTCCGAAGCCTTCTCGATTGCCGGCGGTGGCGACACGCTGGCCGCCATCGCCAAGTTCCACATCGCCGACGACGTGGGCTACATCTCGACCGGTGGCGGCGCCTTCCTGGAATTCCTTGAAGGCAAGACGCTGCCGGCCATCGCCGTACTTGAAGAACGCGCCGCAAAATAAGCCTTGCCGGCCGGTTGACCGCAAAAAAAGCGCTGGTTTCCAGTTGCTGCGGTCAACCGGTCAAAAACCATAAGAAAGGGAGTAGAGACATGATGACCCGCCATACGAAAATCGTTGCCACCCTGGGCCCCGCCTCGTCGACACCGGAAGTGCTTGAGCGCATGGTGCAGGCCGGCGTCGACGTCGTGCGCATGAACTTTTCGCACGGCAGCGCTGCCGACCACCGGGCGCGGGCCGAAAGCGTGCGCGCTGCAGCGGCCAAACATGGTCGTATTGTCGGCATTCTCGGCGACCTGCAAGGGCCGAAGATTCGTGTCGGCAAGTTCGAGAACGACAAGATTGTGCTGCAGGCCGGCGAAGCCTTCATTCTCGATGCCGCCTGCAAGCTGGGCAACCAGGAACGCGTTGGCCTCGACTACAAGGATCTGCCGAAAGACGTACGGCCCGGCGATATCCTGCTGCTCGACGATGGCCGGCTGAAACTTGTGGTCGACGCGGTGCGCGGCACGGAAATCCACACCCGCGTCATCGTCGGTGGCGACTTGTCGAACAACAAGGGGATCAATCGCCAGGGCGGCGGCCTGACCGCGCCGGCGCTGACCGCCAAGGATATGGACGACATCAAGACCGCCGCTGAAATCGGCGTCGATTTCGTCGCTGTCTCCTTCCCCAAGAGCGCCGCCGACATGTACATGGCCCGCCAGCTGCTGCGCGCTGCCGGCAGCGACGCGGTGCTGATCGCCAAGATCGAGCGCGTCGAAGCAGTGACCAACATGGCTGAAATTCTCGATGCCTCGGATGGCGTCATGGTCGCCCGTGGCGATCTCGCGGTCGAAGTCGGCGATGCCGCCGTGCCGGCGCTGCAGAAGCGCATGATCCGCATGGCCCGCGACAAGAACAAGCTGGCGATCACGGCGACGCAGATGATGGAATCGATGATCAGCTCGCCGGTGCCGACCCGCGCCGAAGTCTCCGACGTGGCCAATGCGGTGCTCGACGGCACCGATGCAGTGATGCTGTCGGCTGAAACGGCAGCCGGCAAATACCCGGTGGAAACCGTCGAATCGATGGCACGCATTTGCGTCGAGGCCGAACGGTCGACCGAAGTCACGCTGGACCGCGAATTCCTCGACCGCGTGTTCACCCGCATCGACCAGTCGATTGCCATGGCTGCGATCTGGACCGCCCACCATTTGAAGGTCAAGGCCATCGCTGCGCTGACCCAGTCCGGCTCGACCGCGCTGTGGATGAGCCGGATGAATTGCGGTGTGCCGATTTATGCGCTGACCCCGGATACTGGCGCACTGTCACGCATGGCGCTGTATCGTGAGGTACGCCCGCTGTTGATGCGCCAGCAACACACCGACCGCGACCAGTTGCTGGCCGAGGCGGAAAGCCTGCTCATCGAGCGCGGCGTTGTCGAAATCGGCGACCTGATCGTGCTGACCATCGGCGAACCGATTGGCAGTGTGGGCGGCACCAACACGCTGAAGATCGTCCGCGTTGGCGAGCACCAGATCAGCCTGCCGTAATAAAATACCAATCAATCCCGAAACTTACCGAACACAGGAGTCCCCATGCCGCTCGTTTCCATGCGCCAACTGCTCGACCATGCAGCAGAAAACAACTACGGCTTGCCCGCCTTCAACGTCAACAACATGGAACAGGTGTGGGCGATCATGGAAGCGGCCAGCGAGATTGACGCCCCGGTGATCATGCAGGCCTCGGCCGGCGCCCGCAAATACGCCGGCGAGCCTTTCCTGCGTCACCAGATTCTGGCCGCACTCGAAGCCTACCCGCACCTGCCCATCGTCATGCACCAGGACCATGGGCAAAGCCCGGCGGTGTGCATGGCGGCGATCAAGTCCGGCTTCACCTCGGTGATGATGGACGGCTCGCTGGAGGCCGACGGCAAGACCACCGCGTCCTACGAATACAACGTTGCCGTCTCCAAGGAAGTAGTCAAGTTCTCGCACGCCATCGGCGTTTCGGTCGAAGCCGAACTGGGCGTGCTCGGTTCGCTGGAAACGATGATGGGCGACAAGGAAGACGGCCACGGCGCCGACGGCATCATGACCCGCGAGCAGTTGCTGACCGACGTCGAGCAAGCCGCCGACTTCGTCAAGCAAACCAATTGCGACGCGCTGGCCATCGCCATCGGCACCAGCCACGGCGCCTACAAGTTCACCAAGAAGCCGACCGGCGACATTCTCGCCATCGACCGCATTGCCGAAATCCATGCGCGTATCCCGAATACGCATCTGGTCATGCACGGCTCGTCGTCGGTGCCGCAGGAACTGCTCGACGAAATCCGCCAGTTCGGCGGCGACATGAAGGAAACGTACGGCGTGCCGGTCGAGGAAATCGTCAAGGGCATCGCCCACGGCGTGCGCAAGATCAACATCGACACCGACATCCGCCTGGCAATGACCGGCGCCGTGCGTCGCTACCTGTTCGAAAACCCGTCCAAGTTCGACCCGCGCGATTTCCTGAAGCCGGCCCGCGAAGCCGCCAAGAAAATCTGCCTGGCCCGCTACCAGGCTTTTGGCTGTGCCGGTCAGGCCAGCAAGATCAAGGTCATCCCGCTGGAAAAGATGGCCGAGCGTTACGCCAAGGGCGAGCTGAACCAGATCGTCAAATAAGTGCCCGGAAAAACCTGCCTTCCGGCAGGTTGACCGCAGAAGCCGCCGTGGAGCACATCCAGGCGGTTTTTTTACGTCGAGACTTTTACGCCAAGCGCTTTTCGTCAGGCGCTACGCGCCAGGCGCAAGGCCACACCGAGGTCAGCGACCAGCGCATCGCAATCTTCGGCCCGCACCAACTCACCTTCGTTGTAACCATAGGGCACGCAGTAGACCGTACAACCCGCCTGGCGGGCCGTTTCGATATCGTGCTTCGAATCACCGATATGCAGATTGTCGGCCGGCACGCTGCCCAACGCGGCGCAGGCATGCAGCAGCGGTGCCGGATGCGGCTTGCGGTGCGGCGTCGTGTCGCCAGAAACGATACAACTGAAGTAATGCGCCAGTCCGGTCCTGATCAATAGCGGTTCGGTAAACGCCGCCGGCTTGTTGGTCACGATACCGAGCGGCAAGCCCGTAGCTTGCCAGGCTGCCAGCCCTTCGCGCACGCCGCTGAAAAACCGGGTATTTTCACCGTTGACCGCAGCATAGTGCTGCTGGAAAGCCGCCACGGCACGTTCCATCTGTCCTGGCGCAGGCTCGCAGCCCTGATCCAGACAGCGACGAACCAGCACCAGCATGCCCTGACCGACAAAACTGCGGATTTCTGCTTCGCTGCGTGGCGGCAAGTCAAGATCGAGCATCATCCGTCTGCAAGCTTCAGTGAGGTCGCCGACGGTATCAAGCAAAGTCCCGTCGAGATCGAAAGTTACGGATTTGAATTTCATGCTTTGTCCTTGGCACTGCCGGTAAAAACAGGACGAATTATGGCTTGCCCTGCAGCCACTTGAGCAACAGCCGATAAAAAACCTCGGGATCGACCGGCTTGCTCAGGAAGTCATCCATCCCCGCCGCTCTCGCCTGCACTCGGTCCTCGGCAAAAGCATTGGCTGTCAGCGCAATGATCGGCAGTCGGCAATTGATCGATGGCGAACGCAGGCGGCGGGTAGCCTCCAGACCATCCATGTTCGGCATCTGCATATCCATCAGGATCAGATCGAAAGGTTCGCTGGATGCTTTTTCCAAGGCAGCGACACCATCATCGACCGTTACGACATGCAAACCGACATCACCGAGCATCATGGCGGTGATTTCCTGATTGATCGGCTCATCCTCGGCCAGCAGCACACGCTTGCCGGCATGATGCGTCCGCAATTCGGCCTCGGCATCATCGTGTGGCACTTCCCTGGCTGGCATCGGCGCAGGCTCGGCCTTGGGCAGACAGACGGTAAACCAGAAAGAACTGCCACGCCCAGGCGTACTCTCCCCGCCCGCATCGCCCCCCATGGCCTGCGCCAGCTTGCGAGTCAACGCCAGACCAAGTCCGGTGCCACCGTATTGGCGTGTCGTCGAATTGTCAGCCTGCTCGAAAGCATTGAACAAACGCGCCAGGGCGTCAGCTTCGATACCGATACCAGTATCGGTAACGGAAAACCGCAAGACGACACAACCCGCGACCTCCTCTTCAATGAGCGCGGAAAAACGAACTTCGCCCACCTCGGTAAATTTGACCGCATTGCCGGCGAAATTGAGCAAGGCTTGCTGAATCCGCGTCGGATCGCCCAAAAGACGCGGCAATACGGGTAAATCGCGCTTAATGGATAGTCCTTTTGCGCTCGCTTCGGGCCGGATTATCGATTGCACATTTTCAAAGATAACCGCTGGATCAAAGGGAATACTCTCCAGCAAAAGCTTGCCAGCTTCGATCTTCGACAAATCGAGAACCTGATTGATGACCTCCAGCAGATGACGACTGGCCACATCCTGCTTATCCAGACGCTCAAGTTGCTCGGGTGCCAAACCTGCGCGACGCATCAAGTGAGCCATGCCGGTAATGGCATTGAGAGGTGTCCGGATTTCGTGGCTCATATTCGCCAGGAAAGCCCCTTTGGCACGATTTGCCGCCTCGGCACCATCCTTTGCTGCCGCAAGTTCGGCCGTTCTTGCCCCGACCATTTCCTCGAGCGAGTCTCGCTGCGTGGCCAATGCCCTTTGCCGGGATGCCACGTTATCCGCCATCTGATTGAACGCCTGAGCCAACTCGGTCAATTCATCACGCCCGGTTTCCGGCACACGACTATCGTGTTCGCCAAGCGACAAGCGCAAAGCGCCAGTACGTAATGCCACCAAGCGACGCAACACCATCCGGTCGACCATCAGGCCGACAACCAGAAAAATAGCGAAATAAGCTGCCAGGTTACGCCACAGACGCGCGGTCCAGCGCTGCCAGAATGCAGCATCAAAGCGATCAAGCGGCAGTTTGATACTCATCACCCCGCGCAAATCGCCCAGCTTGTAACCATAGGATTCACTGTATCTCCGCTGGATGCTGGGCGGCGCATCCTTCTTTTCGCCATGACACATCAGACAGTACGTCTCAACCCAGATTGGCGCCGTGTAATGAAACCAGCCACGCCCTTCGTCATCCAGAATAGTCTCCATGCGATCCTTTGAATCTGGATTCGCACGAAAATAATCGATCGCGACCAGTTCGAAACGATCCGCCTGATTCGCCGGGTTGCGTGGACGATCCGAGACGTTATTGAAGCGATATCCGTTATTCGTCCAATTGGCGTAATCAGCTGAAATTCTCGACATCGAATGTGCCGGCAAAAAACCCACCGTACTATCATTGACTGGCAAGCCGCTGGCTATGAACTGATGGTGGTAGACCCGGCGGGTTGCCATCAGCAAGGCGCGCATGGCGTGTACGTCAAGCTCTTGCTCAACACGTTGCTCCGCACGGATCTCCTGCCAGGAAATAGTCAGGTCGATTGCCAGTACGACCAGCAATACGACCCCAAGCACTCCCCATATTTTCAAGCGCAACTTCACTCGACTTGCCTCGCATGCAGGCTGGATATGTGCAGACTTTACACCTATTTCCAGACACTGGCATTGCAAAACGTAGGTAGAAAACTTTTGGCGTTTTACATTGCAAAACAGCGGTCAAATATGCCAATTGCAGCTGTTTTCAGCGACTTCTACGGTCGACACCCAGACCGGGCACTTTTTGGTGGTCGTGCCAATCACAGATATTCAAGGCAGCAGGGTAAACTGCTCACGCAAGGCATCAACGGTGGCCGGTTCGCCACGCAACAGGAAGAACGCCCCATCCTCATCGGCCCGTTCGGCCAGCACTTCGCAACTGGCGTAAATTTCCTTGCGCAGTTGCTGTGCCGACCAAGGCAGGAATAACTCGGCCTCGACCAGACCTTGCTGGAAAAACGCAATAATTTTCAGCCGCAAGGCGGCAACCTCTTCCGGACGGCGGGCGCTCATTACGATGCAATCCGGATATTGCACCCGCAAGGCGGCTTCGCGTTCGGCCTGAGCAACGGTATCGCCAACATGATCAATCTTGTTGAAAACACGAATACGCGGCACGGCATCGGCACCGATTTCAGCCAGCACCTTGTCAGTCACTTCCAGTTGCCGCTCGAAGCCGGGATCGCTGGCGTCGATGACGTGCAACAACAACGCCGCATCCAGCGCCTCATCGAGCGTCGATTTGAAGGAGGCGACCAGACCGTGCGGCAGATTCTTGATAAAACCAACCGTGTCGCTGACCAATACACGCGGCACACTCTCCGGATAAAGCGTCCGAACAGTCGTGTCGAGCGTGGCAAAAAGCTTGTTGGCGACCAGCACTTCACTACCGGTCAAAGCCCGCATTAATGTCGATTTCCCGGCATTGGTATAACCGACCAGTGCCACGCTGGCCAAGCTCTGGCGTTCCTGGCGTCGGGCGCGCTGCGTCTTGCGCTCGGCTTCCATGGCGACAATTTCCAGTTGCAGTTCGGCGATGCGATCCCGTATCTTGCGCCTATCCAACTCGGTTGCCGATTCACCAGCCCCCCGACCACCCACACCACTACGCTGCCGCCCCTGCGGACCGGCCAACTTGGCCGCCTCGCGCAAACGCGGCGCCATATAGCCCAAGCGAGCTATTTCAACCTGCGCCTTGGCAGCACGTGAACGGGCGTTGCGATGAAATATCTCCAGGATGACCATGGTGCGGTCCATCACCTCGCAACCCACATCAATTTCCAGATTGCGTGCCTGCGATGGTGAAATCTCGTGGTCCACCAAAATGGCTTCAATATCGCGCGCCCCCGGATTGGCAAGCGCTGGCAGTGCACCATGCAGGTGCTCAAACTCGGCATCGTAATTGACAAAGCGCCGAATTTCCTCACGCTTGCCTACCCCCAGATAACCCGTCGTATCAAAACCGGCGCGCTTCTGGACAAAGGTATGGACGACTTCATAACCCAGGGTTTTTGCCAACTCACGTAATTCAGCGAGCGACGCCTCAAACTCAACATCACTCACCGCAGGTAGCTGGACCGCCGCCACAACAGCGTAACGGGGCGTTTCCTTAACTTCTATTTGCATTACTGAAGGCTTTTAAATGGGCGAAGTCTGGATATTACTCGCCTAAACGAAAACGGTACCGACAAAGCAAAAAGGCCACCCCAAAGGATGGCCTAACTGCTTTTTCTCTTTGCATTTTTGGTCGGAGTGACAGGATTCGAACTTGCGACCCCTGCGTCCCGAACGCAGTGCTCTACCAGGCTGAGCTACACTCCGACGACTTCAAGAAACCTAGTGATTTCTCTCAACTGCAAAGAGCGACAATTGTAGCAGAGCTTTTTTATAAATTGAATCCCCTAGCGAAGAAATTGCATCTCTCGCGAGTTTTGCCTCGTGCTCGGCACGCGCTCTGGCATGCCGGAGCGCTCCTGTCTGATGAATGGCTGCCAGAACCGCAGGGAAATCATCTCGCCCCCCCTCCTCGATTGCTTTGCGGACACATGCCGCCTGTTCGGGCGAACCATGCTGCATGACATAGATCAGTGGCAAGGTCGGTTTGCCCTCGGCCAAGTCATCACCGATATGCTTGCCAGTATCGGCTTCCAGCCCCGAGTAATCGAGCACATCGTCGACCAACTGAAATGCAGTGCCAAGATGCATGCCGTAACACGCAAGCGCAGCTTCCATGGCGGGCTCTGCCAAACCAACAATCCCGCCGAGTTGAGCAGCTGCCTCGAAAAGCTTGGCCGTCTTGTAATGAATGACCTGCATGTAGCGCGCCTCATCGACATCGGCGTCATGACAATTCATCAACTGCAGCACTTCACCTTCGGCGATGACATTGGTTGCATCGGAAAGCACGCGCATAACTTGCATGTTTTCCACGTCGACCATCATCTGGAAGGCACGCGAATACAGAAAGTCGCCAACCAGAACACTTGCTGCATTACCAAACGCGGCGTTGGCAGTATCCCGCCCACGCCGCAAAGCGGACTCGTCGACAACATCGTCGTGCAACAATGTCGCGGTATGAATGAACTCAACTACAGCCGCCAGTTCGTGATGCTGCTTGCCTTTGTAACCAAGAGCCCCGGCCGCGAGCAACACCAGCGCGGGACGCATACGCTTGCCGCCACTGTTGATGATGTACTCAGCAACCTGCCGAACCAATACAACGTCAGAATGAAGACGATCTCGGATGACCGCATCAACGGCCTGCATGTCGGGCCCAATAAGGGCATAAAGCTGTTCCAGGGTCACGATAAGCGCTTCTTGAGTTAAGCGCGGAATCTTAGGTGGCTCACTGTAAGCAGTCAAGGCCAAAAAGCTTATCGCAATGCGCCGTTCAGATGGCCCGTTTGCTAAACTCGGGCAACTATAACTGCAGGGAGACAGGGATGGACATTCGCGCAATTATTAATCCAACAGTGCAAGATCGTGAAGCACTGGAAGAATTCGCCGATGCACTGGTTGACCGGGCTCCGGAGGTTGAGCGGGATGTTGCCCGCCTCAAGAAATCACCCGGCGACCGTGAAATCACTGCCGACTTGTTCCGTGCCATTCACAACATCAAGGGAGATGCTGCACTTTGCAAATTCGATCTTGGCGCCGCGATAGCCCATCCGATCGAATCGATGATGTCCCGCTTCCGCGAGGGGGAAATTCTTTTCTCCGACCTGTTAGCTGAACTGATTCTACTGGCCATCGACCGCCTGGAGCTGGCAACCGATGCAGTACTTTCGAATAAGTCCTCAGAAAACCTACGCTTGCTTGGGCTAGTCCAAGGCCTGGAAAAGCTTGCATTGACCCCGGCTACCGAAGTGGATGCTGCTTGTGCCACGCTGATTGAAACAGTGACAGGTTTCCCACCAGTGATCACAGGAATGTCCAGTCGAGCGCCCAAAGTGGCGATACCAAAAGCCGAACAGTTAAATGCCAACGAGGATCTGCAGTTTTTTCGCTCGCTCGCCATGCAATTCGAGAGCCGCTCACCATTATTCAAGGGGCGCACGATGCGTATCCTGCGCTTGGCGCTAGAGACCAACAATACAGGGGCAAAGGTGGTCGACCCGGTTCAACTCGAAGCGGCTGTCTACCTGCATGATATCGGGATGATGCTCCTACCAGAGGCGACATGGCTAAAGGTCGGAAAGATGAACGACACCGACAAGGCTCTGTTACGTAACCATCCAGGCTATGCCGCAGGTCTTTTACAGCGCATGACGGGTTGGGATAAGGCTGCGGAAATTGTCGCCCAGCACCACGAAATGCCTGATGGCGGCGGCTACCCGAACCAATTGGCTGGCGAGCAGATTTGTCCTGGCGCAAAGATTCTGGCGATTGTCGACGCATTTGAAGCCGTCATGCTCAAACACATTCATCGCGGCAAAAATCGCTCCGTATTGCGCGCCATTGCAGAAATCAATGCCTGCGACAAACAGTTTGCGCCGGAATGGATAGCGCCTTTCAATACCGTTATTCGCAAGACGATAGAAAGCTGATGACAGAAAATAGTGATCGCCGCTTTAGTGGAGTTGCGCGCTTGTACGGTGCGGCTGGGCAAGCACGCCTGAAAGCTGCCCATGTTTGCGTGGTTGGAATTGGCGGGGTAGGTTCTTGGTGTGCCGAAGCGCTGGCCAGAACGGGCCTTGGACAGCTGACACTGATTGATCTGGACATGGTTGCGGAATCCAACACTAACCGCCAGATCCATGCGCTTGACGATATTTATGGCAAGGCCAAGGTTGATGCAATGGCTGAACGTATTCAGCGCATCAACCCTGACTGCTCAATTACCTGTATTGAGGATTTCGTCACGGAGGAAAATCTCGACCGCTTGCTCGGCAGGGATTTCGACGTAGTTATCGATGCAATAGATCAGGCTCGCGTTAAAGTGGCCATGGTTGCCTACTGCAAAAACCGAAAACTGCCCATTGTGGTTGCGGGCGCTGCTGGTGGACAGATCGATCCGACACAAATACGCCTCACCGATCTCAGCCAGACGGTACAAGATCCATTACTGGCCAAAGTCCGGGCCAGTCTGCGCCGCGAACACGGTTTCCCGCGACAAGCAAAATTTGGCGTTCCTGCCGTTTTTTCTACCGAACCGCTACGCTATCCCGAAAAAACAAACAGTTGCGATGCAGAAGCGGGTCCCACTGGCCTTAGCTGTGCCGGATTTGGCTCTTCAGTATGCGTCACCTCGGTATTCGGCATGGCTGCCGCCAGCCACGCCATACGTCTTATCATCGAAAAATAATACCTACCGACCTGCCTGATTATGAGCCTTGAGCATTAGGCTCAAGATCGGTATCGCAGATATCACGCCGGAACTCATTCGGCAATGTGCATCTATAAGTAAGCGCCCGGCAAACCCATCTATAAATTGACGCGCTAAACCGCGAAGATCGTGTCCCCTTTAAAACCCTGGTGGACATTCTCGATGGCAATCTAGAAGCCTAATCGGCGTAGGCGGCATCACCCGGAAGAACTCAAACGGGTGGTGATTGAGGCGTGTTGGGAACCGGGCGCCTCGGTCGCTGGCATCGCGATGGCCAATGCGTTAACGCCAATCAGGTCCGCCGGAGGATGCGTGAGCGCGGTATCGAAGTGCCGGAGCGGCGCATGTTGATCCTTGCGGCCGGCCCAGCCCGTGCTGGCGACACCACCCGAGTGCGTGCAACTGCCGCTTGCTCCAGCAGCGCGTGACATCCGGATCAAAATCCGGCGTGGCAATACCGGGATCAAGGTCGCCTGGCCGGTACAGGCGTTGGATGATTGCGCTGCCTGGTTAGGCGATTGGCTGTGATGACCCGGGTCGATGCCTTGTAGCTCTCAACCCAGCGAATTGTTGCCGCATTGGAGTTCCCAGGATTTAGTGGAGACCTTTGCCTTGTTGCTTGAAGTTGGCCTCAAAGTCATCAGGGCTGACGCCTGACAGATGCGAGTGCTTGCGCGTTCGATTGTAGAAGCTCTCAA
>NZ_JAVBXX010000029.1 GCF_030824335.1 Azonexus sp. | reverse complement strand
TGAGATCAAGGAGCTTTAGCCATGAATAACGACAATTTCTTTTCGATTGATCGCCTGGTCGAGTTTGGTCTCGGGATCGGTGTTGCGCAACAGATGGTGAACTCGATGAACCATGCACTGCAGAACACCTATATTCCGGGTTCGATGAATCCGATGGCGGGCAATATTCCCGTTCGCCCACCCGGTGCTTTCTTTGTCATTCTGGATGGCAAGCAGGCAGGGCCATTCTCGGAGGACGAGTTGACCAGGCTCATTCTCCAGGGCGCGGTCGGCAAGACGACTTATGTCTGGCGAGCAGGCATGCCGGCCTGGGAGCGTTGCGAAAACGTTCCCGAGGTGCTTCGGCTGGTGGCCTTGTGTCCGCCACCTTTGCCTGCGGGGGAGGGCGCGCCATGAAAATCAACCCGGTCAACGTGCTGCTCGCCATTCTGGTCAGTGCCATCCTGGCCTTCGGCTTGTGGAGCCTGGATGGCGAACTGAAGCACTATGTGGCAGTCGGCGCCTTCTTCTTTTTTGCCGGCACGTTGCTGCCAATGATTGGTGGCAGTTTTGAGTCTGCGCGCAAAGGGATCAACCTGCGCACGGTGAGCAGTGTGTTCTTCGTTCTCGGCCTGTTGATCAATGGGTTTTTTGCGATGCTCGGCCTGTCGGCAACGGCTTATATCATCGTCAGTGCTTTGGCTTTTCTGGCCTACGTTTTTCTTGCCAACGCCATCTACAGCGCAAGGCAATAAAACGATTCATCCGTTAAAAAAATGCCCCGGGTTGCAACCCGGGGCATTTTTTTGTCAGGCTCTTGCGACCATCCCGCTATGCCGCAGCAAGGCATCCGGGCTGGGTTCGCGGCCGCGGAAGGCCTTGAAGTTGTCGAGCGCGGCACGTTCGCCGCCGCGTGACAGGATTTCTTCCAGAAAACGCTTGCCAACCACCGGGTCGAACGGATTGCCGGCTTCCTCGAAGGCAGCGTAGCAGTCGGCCGACAGTACCTCCGCCCACTTGTAGCTGTAATAACCCGCCGCGTAGCCTCCACCGAAAATGTGCGAGAAGCTGTTCGGGAAACGGTGCCATTCGGGTGGGATCAGTACGGCCACTTCGCGGCGTACCTCGTTGATCACGTCCATTGCGGTCAACGGGCCTTGCGGGTCGAAATCGCAATGCAGCAGCATGTCGAAAATGGAGAATTCGATCTGGCGTACGGTCATCATGCCGCTCTGGAAATTCTTCGCGGCGAGCATCTTGTCGTACAAGCTGCGCGGCAGCGGTTCGCCGCTTTCCACATGTGCCGTCATGCCTTGCAGCACGTCCCATTCCCAGCAGTAGTTTTCCATGAACTGCGATGGCAGTTCGACGGCATCCCACTCGACACCGTGGATGCCGGAAACGCCCAGCTCTTCGCCGCGCGTCAGCAGGTGATGCAGGCCGTGTCCGGTTTCGTGGAACAGCGTCTGGACTTCATCGTGCGTAAAGGTGGCCGGCAAGGGTTTGCCGTCTTTTTCGCCAACCGGGCGGGCGAAGTTGCAGTTCAGGTAGGCAATCGGTTTCTGCAGGCCGTTGGCAGTCCGCTTGCGTGAGCGGGCTTCGTCCATCCAGGCGCCGCCGCGCTTGGTTTCGCGGGCGTAAAGGTCCATGTAGAACTGGCCGACCAGTTCGCCGGCCGGCGTTTCGATGCGGTAGAAACGCACGTCCTCGTGCCACACCGGTGCCTTGTCCTCCTTCACCTTGACGGTGAACAGGCTTTCAATGACCTTGAACAGACCGGCGATCACCTTCGGTTCGGTGAAGTACTGCTTCACTTCCTGTTCGGAGAAAGCATAGCGCGCCTGCATCAGCTTTTCGGAGGCATAGGCAGCATCCCAGGGCTGGAAGTCGGTGATACCGAGTTCGTCCTTGGCAAAGGCCTTCAGTTCGACGATGTCCTGCTCGGCGAAAGGCTTGGCCTTTTTCGCCATGTCGCGCAGGAAGTCGAGCACCTGCGCCGGCGTGTCGGCCATCTTCGGGTACAGCGAGACTTCGGCGAAGTTGTTGAAGCCGAGCATTTTTGCATCTTCTTCGCGCAGTTCGAGAATGCGCTTGATCAACGGACCGTTGTCCCATTCGGGTTTCGAGTAACCGTTGTCGATCTCGGCTGCGCGGGTGGCGTAGGCGTGGTACATGCGCTGGCGCAGGGCGCGGTTTTCGGCATATTGCATCAGTGGACCGTAGGACGGCGCGTGCAGCGTGAATTTCCAGCCCTCGAGGCCGGCCTTCGCAGCCGCCTCGCGGGCGGCATCCTTGGCGTAATCGGGCAGGCCGGCGAGCTGTGCTTCGTCGGTGACGATTTCGGCAAAAGCGTTGGTCGCGTCGAGGACGTTCTCGGAGAACTTGGCTGCCAGTTGCGACAACTCTTCCATGATGGCCTGGAAACGCGGTTTCTGGTCTTCCGGCAATTCGGCGCCAGACAGACGGAAATCGCGCACCTCGTTGTCGACCACTTTCTTCTGTTCTACGGTCAACGTCGAATATTCCGCACTTTTCTTCAGGGCGCGGTACTTGTCGAACAGCTTCAGGTTTTGCCCGAGTTCGCTGTAGAAGCGCGACACCTCAGGCAGCATTTCGTTGTACGCCTCGCGCCAGGCCGGTACGTCGTTCACCGAGTGCAGGTGGCCGACGACGCCCCAGGCGCGGCCGAAGCCCTCCAGCCCGTTGGACAGCGCGCCGGCAAAATCGGCCCAGGTGGCCGGTGTGCTGTCGTCGGTCAGGCGTTCGATCAGTGCGCGGCCGTCAGCCAGCAGTTGGGCGATGGCGGGTTTGACGTGTTCCGGCTGGATCAGGTCGAAACGCGGCAGATCGGAGAAATCGAGCAGAGGATTGGTCGTTGTCATAGTCGTCAGGGATAAAAAAGGGCGGTCATGGCCGCCCGGTGTGTTGTTAGAGAGTCTTGCCGGTCAGGCGTTCATACGCCTCGATGTACTTGGCGCTGGTTCGCGCAATGACCTCGTCCGGCAGCTTCGGCCCGGGCGCAACCTTGCCCCAGTCCAGCATTTCCAGGTAATCGCGCACGTACTGTTTGTCGTAGGACGGCGGGTTGCTGCCTTCGGCGTACTGGTCGGCCGGCCAGAAGCGCGACGAATCGGGCGTCAGCGCCTCGTCGATCAGGTGCAGCGTGCCGGCGGCATCGATGCCGAATTCGAACTTGGTGTCGGCGATGATGATGCCGCGCGTTGCTGCATAGACCGAGGCTTCTTCGTACAGACGGATGGCCGCGTCGCGGGCTTCGGCGCACAGTTGTGCACCGGTCTTGCCGGTGCCTTTCAGGGCGTCGGCCAGCGTGCTGTTGCAGTTGGCGGCGGCCTGCTCGTAGGAGACGTTCTCGTCGTGATCGCCGACTTCGGCCTTGGTGGCTGGCGTGAAGATCGGGCTGGGCAGCTTGGCGGCCATTTTCAGGCCGGCCGGCAAGGCGATGCCGCAGATCGCGCCGGTCTGCTGGTAATCCTTCCAGCCGGAACCGATCACGTAACCGCGCACGACGGCTTCGATGGGCAGCGGCTTCAGGCGCTTGACGACGACGGCACGGCCGCGCACCTGGGCACGTTCGTTGTCGGCGATGACCGATTCGGGATCGATGCCGGTCAACTGGTTGGGCACGATGTGGCCGAGTTTCTCGAACCAGAAGTTGGCGACAGCCTGCAGCACTTCGCCCTTTTTCGGGATCGGATCGGGCAGGATGACGTCGAAGGCCGACAGGCGGTCAGTGGTGATAATCAGCAGCTTGTCGGCGTCGACCGCATAAATATCGCGGACCTTGCCCTTGGACAGGAGTGGCAGGCTGGTGATGGAAGATTCGAAAAGCGGAGCGGTCACGATCGTGGTCCCGGTAAGCAAAAGCGGAATTATAAATTAATGTGTGCCGGCTTCTTCGGCGGCGAGTTTTTTGCGCATGCGCCGGGTGCCCCAGGCGACGATACCGGCGATGACCGGGATCGAAATCGCCGTGACGATGTCCGGATTTACGTGGTGCAACTCCTTGGTGCCCTTGGCCAGATACTGCACTAGTTGCGAGCCGTAATAGGTGAGCACGACGACGGACAGGCCTTCGACCGTTTCCTGCAGGCGCAATTGCAGTTTGGCGCGGCTGTTCATCTGGCCGAGCAATTCCTGGTTCTGGCGTTCCAGTTCGATATCGACGCGGGTACGCAGCAACTGGCTGTTGCGGGCAACCCGGCCGGACAGTTCTTCTTGCCGGCGGCTGATTGCTTCGCAGGTGTGCATGGCCGGTTGCAGGCGCCGTTGCATGAATTCCTGCAGGGTGGGCAGGCCGGGTAGCCGGCTTTCGCGCAATTCCTCGATACGTTGCATGACGAGGCCGTGGTAGGCGCGTGATGCACCGAAACGAAAGGTGGTGCGGGCGACCGAGTTTTCGACTTCGGCGGCCAGACCGGACAGCGCGGCCAGCACGCTGCGCTCGTCCTCCGGGCTGCGCGCCTGGCCGATGCGTTCCATCAGTTCGGCCAGTTGTGTTTCGCCGCTGTACAGCCAGTTGCCCACTTCCTTGGCCACCGGCAGGCCGAGCATGGCCATCATCCGGTAGCTTTCGATTTCAACCAGGCGTTGTACGGTGCGGCCGGCCTGGCGTTCGGTCATGTCGCGATTGAGCACCAGGAAGCGCGAGAAACCGTTGTCGATCCGGAAGTCGGTAAAGATTTGCGCGCTGCCATCGCCAATCAACGCGCCAACCATCGTCCGTCCGGTCGGTGCGAAGCCGGCAAGTACGGATTCCGGGCTGATTTCGCTGGTTGACCGCAACTCGACCTGGGTCGCAACCATCAGTTTTCCGGGAATGCCAGCCAGCCATTCCGGATGCACGGCATCGAAGGCGGTGGCGTCGGCGGGCAGGGTTTCACCGACGGCCAGGTCGCGGAAAAAGGTGTAACTGGAAAACTCGGTATGCAATTCCCAGCGCATGCGAAACGCGCCGGTTTCGATCACCAGATGCGATTCCGAACTCTCGATCGAGTTGCAGACGTGGCCCTGGCACAGTTTGGAGAGATTCTCGCGCGCCGCCGGAATTTTTGTCGCGCTGTGCTTGAAGACCAGGTGCGAGACCAGTGCCGAACCGGCCAGCGGGGTGGGCGGCCGAGCGTGAAACTCGTTGTTCAGGCGCTGGCGGAGCGGATGCTCGGCCAGTTCGGCGAGTGTCAGGCGAGGATGCATGGTCGTATCGGGGCAGCGTTCGTGTTGCGATGCAGCAGATTGTAGCATCGGCTCCGGGCGCGATTCGGGCTGTGGACTCGGGCTGTGTTTTGGGCTGTCGGGCATGGTGCGCAGGCCATAGAATGCAGGCCTTCGGATGTGTGCGTCGGGCAAACTCTCGCAAGGTGGATTCATGGAACATCAGGTCGAAAAACAATGGCTACGCCCCTGGCTTCGAGCGCTGGGGCTGGGCCTGCTATGCGCCGCCGCGCCAGTCGCCCAAGCGACCGAAGGTGGTGGCAGCAGCTATGCCGTCGGTGTGGAAACCAACTTTACCGGCTTGATGCTGCCCGAAGGCACGCATTTTTTGCTGTATTACCAGCACTACGCGGCAGATCAGGCGAAGGATGATGCCGGTGATGACAACGCCCGGTTTGCCTATTTCCGGACGCGGGCGGATGTTGTTGCCCTGCGTTTGTCGCACGTTTGGCCCGGTGTGCGAGTCGCCGGGGCCAATCTGGAAACGCGCCTGGCGCTGCCGCTACCGCAGCTTGATCTTGATCTCGGGATCGCCCGGCCGGCTGGGCTTGGCACGCTGGATCGCAGCGGTTCGGCATCGGGCGTCGGCGATCTGACCTTGGCGCCCGTGCTGCTGGGCTGGCATGGCCTGCGCCTGCACCAGATGGCCGGGCTGGAAGTCATCCTGCCGACCGGTGATTATGATCGTCAGAAACCGGTCAACCTTGGGCGTAATACCCGGCAACTGGCGGCTCTTTATGGACTGACTTGGTTGCCGGGGAAATGGGAAAGCTCGGCCCGTCTGCGCTACGGCATCAATGCGCGCAACGCGGCGACGGATTATCGCTCCGGCGATGAGCTGAGCCTCGAATTCAGCGCCGGTTACAAATTTGTGCCGGGCTGGTCGGCCGGCCTCAATGCTTATGCCTATCGCCAACTGAGCGACGACCGGCAATCCGGGAAGCGCGTCAATGGCGACGGCAACCGGGCCGTCGTCAATGCCATCGGTCCGTATGTCGCCTGGACGCCCGCACCGCGTTATGGTCTGGTGGCCAAATTGCAGATCGAGTCAGGGGCGCACAACCGGGCCGAGGGGCAGCGCTTCTGGCTGCAAGGCCGTTACGCCTTTTGATCGTGAATTGTCTGGATAAAGCAGCATGAATATTGCGACCATGAAAACAACGGCTGGCCCTAGGACCATAGAAACAACTGCTGGCCCTAGGACCATAGAAACAACGGCTGGCCCTAGGGGCGACCGTCTGAAAGAAGACGAAATGGCCCGCCGCCGGGCACTCGATCTGGCTTCCTTCATCGTCGAAGCCCCGGCCGGTGCCGGCAAGACGGAACTACTGACGCAGCGCACCTTGCGCCTGCTGGCGACGGTCGATCATCCGGAAGAAGTGCTGGCCCTGACTTTCACCAACAAGGCGGCGGCCGAAATGCGCGACCGGATTCTCGGCAGCCTGGAAGCGGCGCGTCAGCCGGCGCAGGCGTTTTGGGAACCCTTGCCGCCGCACAAGCAGGAAACCCGCAAATGGGCGCAGGCCGTGCTGGCGCGGGATCAGGCGCGTAATTGGGGTCTGCTCGATCATCCCGGCCGCTTGCGCGTCACCACGCTCGACGCGCTATGTGCCGGGCTGGCGCGCCAGATGCCTTTCCTGTCGCGCTTCGGCGCCCAGCCCGGCGTGGCCGACGATGCCGAAGCGCATTACGCAACGGCAGCGCGGCATACGCTGGAAATGGTCGAGTCGGAGACGCCGGATGGCGAAGTCGTCGCCGCCGCGCTGGCCTTCATGGACAACGATGCCGGGCGCCTGGAACGGTTGTTGATCGCCATGCTGGGCCGGCGTGACCAGTGGTTGCAGCACGCGGTGCGGATCGATAGTGTTGAACTGCGGGCAGAAGTCGAAGCCGGTTTCGCGGCGCTGGTCGAACGCGATCTGATGCGCGTTGCCGAATTGCTCGATAGCGGCTGGCAGGCGCGCTTGATGCCGCTCGTGCGTTTTGCTGCGGTCAACGTGCCGGAAAGCCTGAATTTGCTGCTCGACTGGACCCAGCCGCTCGGGCCGGAGGCCAGTGCCATGCCGGCCTGGCGCCAACTGGCCGGGGTGTTGCTGACCAGCGAAGGCTGTTTCCGCAAGGCGCTGAACAAGAATGTCGGTTTCCCGGCCGGCAAGGAATTCGCCGAACCGAAGAAGGCGATGGGCGAACTGCTCGCCGATCTGGCCTGCGTGCCCGGTCTGGAAGCCGCGCTGGCCGAGTTGCCGGGTTTGCCGTCGCCGGTTTTGAGCGATGGCGAGTGGTCGACCGTAGAAAACTTCTCGCGCCTGCTGCGTCTGGCTGCTGGCCAGTTGTGGCTGGCTTTCCAGGAAGCCGGCGAAGTCGATTTCATCGAAATCGCGTCGCGTGCCGGGCTGGCGCTGGGCGACGACGAAGCGCCGACCGATCTGGCGCAGGCGCTCGATTACCGCATTCGTCACCTGCTGGTCGATGAATTCCAGGACACCAGCCCGAGCCAGGTGGTGCTGCTGGAAAAGTTGATGCGCGGCTGGATGCCGGACGATGGACGGACGCTGTTCGTGGTCGGTGATCCGATGCAGTCGATCTACCGCTTCCGCAAGGCCGACGTCGGTCTGTTTCTCAACGTGCGCGAACGCGGCATTGGTGACCTGCAACTCGAACACCTGCGCCTGTTCCGCAACAACCGTTCGCATCCGGGCATCGTCGACTGGGTGAACATGGCCTTTCCGACGATTTTCCCGGCGGCTGACGAACCGGCGGCCGGTGCCGTGCGCTACGCCGAATCGGCGGCGACCAAGCCGGCCGTCGCCGACAGCGGCGTGACCGTGCATCCGGTCATCGTCAGCGACAGCAGCGATGGCGCGGAAGAAGAAGCGCGCATCGCGCTCGACCTGATCCAGGCCGCCCGGCGCACCGATCCGCAAGGCCGCATCGCCGTGCTGGTGCGGGCGCGCAAGCATCTCGATGCGCTGGTCGATGAAATTCGCCGGACCGCGCCGGACCTGCGTTTTCAGGCCGTCGAAATCGAAGGGCTGGCCGAGCGGCAGCATGTGCAGGATCTGCTAACCCTGTTCCGCGCCTTGACCCATCGCGCCGACCGCATCCATTGGCTGGCGCTCTTGCGCGCGCCGTGGTGCGGCCTGCGCCTGGCCGATCTGCACGCGCTGGTCGCCGGTGACAAGCAGCGCACCGTCTGGCAACTGATGCACGACGACAGCCGCCTCGCCGCCTTGAGCGACGACGGTCGGCAGCGTCTGCTGCACGTGCGCGGCATTCTCGAACTGGCCTTCGCCGAACGCGACCGCCAGCCGCCCCGGCGCTGGCTCGAAGGCGTCTGGCTGATGCTGGGCGGGCCGCAGTGCCTCAGTGCGTCGACTGCGCTGGCCGATATCGAGGCCTTTTTTGGCCTGGTCGACGCGTTGACCGCAAGTCGCAAGCTCGATCCGGACAATCTTGCCGCGCAGGCCGCCGAGCTCTACGCGCCGGCCGACCCGCAAGGCGATGCGGTGCAGATGATGACCATCCACAAAGCCAAGGGCCTGGAGTTTGAAACGGTCATCGTGCCCGGCCTGCAACGCGATACCGGTAGCAACGAAAGTGCCTTGCTGCTGTGGGACGAAGTGATCGCCGACGACGGCGCCGAGCGCCTGCTCGTCGCGCCGATGCGGGCAAAGGGCGAGCAATCCGCCGAGCCTTGCGTGTACGACTATCTGCGCCGTCTGGAAAACGCCCGCGCCAGCCACGAAACCGAACGCCTGCTCTATGTCGCCGCAACGCGCGCCATCCGCCGCTTGCACCTGATTGGGCTGGCGGCAAGCAGCGAGAAATCCGATGACGGCCTGAAGCTACCGGCCAGCGGCAGCTTCCTCAAATTACTGTGGCCCGGCATCGCCCAGCCGGTGTTCGTTGCCGCATTGGCCGAAGGTCAAGGCACCGTCGCCCCGGCCGATGCTTTCGACCCCGCGACCTTCGTCCCGCCGCTGATTCGTCTGGCCCATCCAGCCATTCCCGAAGCGCTGGCGCAGCCGCCTGCAGTTGCGCCGTTCAAGCCGAACGCCAACGCTGACCTGCTGGCGGCTAATTCACTGGATGAAACCCTGCCCGAAATAGGACTGGTGCTGGAAGCCTCCGTCGGCACATTGGTTCATCGCTGTCTCGAGTTGATTGCCCGGCAAGGGCTGGCAGCGTGGCCGCTCAGCCGTTTGAACACGCTGCAGCCCGCCTGGCAGCGCTGGCTGGTGCAACAGGGACATGACGAATCGGCAGCGGAAAATGGCGCGCAGGAAGCGTTGACCGCAATAAACAACACGCTGGCCTCGGAAACCGGCCGCTGGCTGCTCAGCGATCATGAGGGTGGTGCCGCCGAACAAGCCTGGAGCACGCGGGACGGCGATCTTGCGGTCAACCACGTGATCGACCGCGTTTTCATCGCCGACGGCTGCCGCTGGATCATCGACTACAAAACCGTGCGCGGGGTGGTGGCTGATGCCGAGGCTGAGCTAGCGATAAAGGCAGAAGGTTTCAGGCCGCAACTCGAACGCTATGCCCGTGTATTCGCCGGTGATTCGTTGCCGTTACGGCTGGCGGTGTGGTTTCCGTTGCAGGGGCGCTTGGTTGAGTTGTCTTCCCTAGCTTGAATGACCTGATTTTCTTGGATTGCTGACTGAAAGCCAGGGTTTATTGCTTGCCCGCAGCCAGCTTGATGAGTTTGAGATCGGCGTGAAGATACTCGCTGAAACGGGGGTGAGAGACCAAAGAGGGTCGCCACGGACCAATGTCGGACAATGCAAAACCACAACTCAAATGTTCAAAATCTTGATCGCCACCCAATAAGCGCAGGTACTTTCCGGTCAGTCCGCCACCGAAGACCAAATCTGTGGCTTTAGCCAGAACTCTGCCACTATCGAACTCACGGATTTCGATGGTCGCTTCGAAAATCGGTGGATACCACCACAGGCTGGATCTTGCATGAGGCAGAACGTCCACGATCATCCCCGGTTGATCCGATAGATCGCAGTCGTGAGTGGTCGGAAAGAGGAGGGCTCGCTCATTTTCTTTCTTGCCCAGGCATCGTCGGCCGCCTTCCGCGTCGACAAACTGAAAGGCGCCAGTTTCCAAAGCGGTCGGCCAGTTGAACTCCAGGCTGCCGAAGCTTCTGTTCGACCTACCCCGAACGACAAAACCGCTTGGCTCGACATTTGGCCTGGAGAGTACGATAACGCCAGGTACTGAATGACAAGCCTTTTCAAAAGCTGAAAAGCTCGCCAGTCCCCAGGCGGCAGCCAAACCAGTGCCGAAGATCGGCAGAATCCAGCGCATGGCTTGAAAACCGATGAAGTGTCCTAAACGTTGGCCGATCAGACTGAGTAGATAGAGTGGCAAGACTGTCAGCGCGACAAGGAGCATGAGCGCGATCAGATTGGCTGTGCCAAAAATTACGAATTCCATGCGCGACAGGGCATTAGCAAAGAGTTGACAGGTTGACGAGAGGATTTTATGGTTTTGTCATTGGTCTGGCAGGGGGCGCAAGGATGCTTGTAGATCACCGCAAAAGGCCGATCACAGGATCTGACTCTGTCCTGATGAACTGCCGGATCACCCAGCCGGCCAAAGCACACAAGCCCACACCACTGCCGCATTGACCAGCGACAGCAACACCGCCGCGCTGCCCATGTCCTTGGCCTGCTTGGCCAGTTCGTGCTTCTCCGGCGAGGCTTTGTCGACGATGGCTTCGAGGCCGGAGTTGAGGATTTCGACGATCAGGATCAGCAGGATGCTGCCGATCAAAAGTGCGCGGTCGACGCCCGTATGGCCGAGAAAAAGCGCCAGCGGGATGGCGACGATGGCGAGCATGACTTCCTCGCGGAAAGCCGCTTCATTTTTCCAGGCGGCGCCCAGGCCATCGCGTGAGTAGCCGAGGGCATTGATCAGGCGGGCGATGCCCTGCTTGCCTTTGAATTCCTTGTATTCGCTCATGATGTCATTGATTTGGTTAGGGGTATTCCTGCCGCGCATGCAGTACGTTCGTGACTTCTATCCGATCCGCCAGGACACGATAGACCAATACGTAATTGGGATGAGCAATCACTTCCCGGGTACCGGGGACGCGTCCAGGACGAAACAGATAAGGGTGTTCGGCGGTTGGCAAAATTGCTTCTTCGATCAGAGATTTCATTCGTCGTGCCGCAGCAGGGTTGCTGTGGGCAATGTAGCGAATGATCTCAAGCAGATTCTTGCGGGCGCTTGCCCGCCAGAAGATTGGCAGCATCAGGCAGATTTCCGCTGCTGCTGTTCCGCCTCGCTGATAATTGCCTCCAATTCAGCCATCACCTGATCGTGAGGAAGGCAAGGTTGATCATCTTCGATACTGGCAGCTACCTGAGCCTTGAACCAGCCGTCATGGTGCGCCGCCTGCTCATCGGTATCAAATTCGGAAATGATGGGGGAAATCGTCTTGCTCACGGGAGTCCTTCAAGGAGGGGCTGGTTCGTTGTTCAGTCTAGCGCAAGCGCGTTTCTACCGACAGCAGGAATCATTTTCTTTCCAGCAACGGTTTCAAAAATCGTCCGGTATGGCTGGCCTTGCATTTGGCGACCTGTTCCGGCGTGCCGGCTACCAGGATGCGGCCGCCGCCGTCGCCGCCTTCCGGGCCGAGGTCGACCAGCCAGTCGGCGGTCTTGATCACGTCGAGATTGTGTTCGATGACGACGACCGTGTTGCCGTGGTCGGCCAGGCGTTGCAGCACGGTGAGCAGCATTTCGATGTCCTGGAAATGCAGGCCGGTGGTCGGTTCATCGAGGATGTACAGCGTGCGGCCGGTGTCGCGCTTGGAGAGTTCGAGCGCCAGTTTGACGCGTTGCGCTTCGCCGCCGGATAGCGTGGTGGCGCTTTGGCCGAGCGTGATGTAACTGAGGCCGACGTCGACCAGCGTTTGCAATTTGCGGGCGATGACCGGGACCGGGTCGAAGAATTCGCGTGCCTGCTCGACCGTCATGCCGAGCACGTCGTGGATGGTCTTGCCCTTGTACTGCACTTCCAGCGTTTCGCGGTTGTAGCGCTTGCCGTGGCAGACGTCGCACGGGACGTAAATGTCGGGCAGAAAGTGCATTTCGACCTTGATCATGCCGTCGCCTTGGCAGGCTTCGCAGCGCCCGCCCTTGACGTTGAAGCTGAAACGGCCGGGGCCGTAGCCGCGCACGCGCGATTCCGTGACTTGGGAAAACAGCTCGCGGATCGGCGTCAGGACGCCGGTATAGGTGGCCGGGTTGGAGCGTGGCGTGCGGCCGATGGGCGCCTGGTCGACGTTGATCACCTTGTCGAACAGGTCGAGACCGACGATTTCCTTATGCGGCGCCGGTTCCGCCGTCGAGCCGTAGAGGTGGCGGGCAGCGGCGGCGTACAGCGTGTCGTTGATCAGCGTCGATTTGCCGGAGCCGGAGACGCCGGTGATGCAGGTGAGCAGGCCGCCGGGGATTTCCAGCGTGACGTCCTTCAGGTTGTGGCCGTGGGCGCCGACGACGCGCAGGATTTTGTCGGGATTCTGCGGTCGACGTTGTTTCGGCAGCGAAATTGCCCGCCGGCCGGACAGGTAGTCGCCGGTCATCGACAGCGGGTTGGCCTGCACTTCGGCCGGCGTGCCCTGGGCGACGACAGCGCCGCCGTGCACCCCGGCGCCGGGGCCGATGTCGATGACGTAATCGGCCGAGCGGATCGCGTCTTCGTCGTGTTCGACGACCAGCACGGTATTGCCCATGTCGCGCAGGTTGCGCAGGGTTTGCAGCAGGCGGTCGTTGTCGCGCTGGTGCAGGCCGATTGATGGCTCGTCCAGCACGTACATGACGCCGGTCAGTCCGGAGCCGATCTGCGAAGCCAGCCGGATGCGCTGCGCTTCGCCGCCGGACAGCGTTTCGGCCGAGCGTTCCAGGCACAGGTAATCGAGGCCGACGTTGATCAGGAAACTCAGCCGGGCAGTGATTTCCTTCAATATCTTGTCGGCAACCTGCGCCTTGGCGCCGGTCAGCGTCAGGCAGTTGAAGTAATTGCGGGTTTCGCCGAGCGGCAGGCGGCTGATTTCGTGCAGCGTCAGGGCGCCTTTGCCGGTGCCGACGCGCACGTGGCGCGCTTCGACGCGCAGCCGTGTGCCGGCGCAGCTCGGGCAGCTCTGGTTGCTGATGTATTTCGACAGTTCTTCGCGCACGGCGGTCGAGTCGCTGCCCCGGTAGCGCCGTTCGAGATTGGGGATGATGCCTTCGAAACTGTGGCTGCGGTCGAAGCGCGTGCCTTTCTCGTTGGCGTAATGGAAGTTGATCGCGACGCTGCCGGAACCGTAGAGAACGATCTGCCGGACTTCGTCGGAAAGTTGCTCGAAAGGCGTGTCGACCGAAAAATCGTAGTGATCGGCCAGTGATTCGATGATCTGAAAATAAAACTGGTTCTTCTTGTCCCAGCCGCGAACTGCGCCGCCGGCCAGCGACAGCGCCGGGTTGGCAACCACGCGCCGCGGATCGAAAAACTGGATGACGCCGAGGCCGTCGCACTTCGGGCAGGCGCCCATCGGGTTGTTGAAGGAGAACAGGCGCGGCTCGAGTTCCTGCAAGGCGTAGGAACAGACCGGGCAGGCGAACTTGGCCGAGAACATGTGCTCGACGTTGCCGTCCATTTCCAGCGCGATGGCCCGGCCTTCGGCGTGGCGCAGCGCGGTTTCGAAGGATTCGGCCAGGCGCTGGCGCATGTCATCGCGAACTTTCAGCCGGTCTACGACGACGTCGACGGTGTGCTTCTGCGATTTGGCCAGTTTCGGCACCGCATCGATTTCGTACACCGTGCCGTCGACCCGCACGCGGGCAAAACCCTGGGCGCGCAGTTCGGTGAACAGGTCGAGCTGTTCGCCCTTGCGATTGGCCACGACGGGGGCCAGGATCATCAACTTGGTTTCGGCCGGCAGCGCGAGTACGTGGTCGACCATCTGCGATACGGTCTGCGCTTCGAGCGGCTGGTTGTGTTCCGGGCAGTACGGCGTGCCGGCGCGGGCGAAAAGCAGGCGCAGGTAATCGTGGATTTCGGTCACGGTGCCGACGGTCGACCGCGGATTGTGCGACGTGGCCTTCTGCTCGATGGAAATCGCCGGCGAAAGCCCTTCGATCAGGTCGACGTCCGGTTTTTCCATCAATTGCAGGAACTGCCGGGCGTAGGCCGACAGTGATTCGACGTAGCGCCGCTGGCCTTCGGCGTACAGCGTGTCGAAGGCGAGCGAGGATTTGCCGGAGCCGGACAGCCCGGTAATCACGATGAGCTGGTCGCGCGGCAGATCGAGATTGATGTTCTTCAGATTGTGCGTGCGCGCGCCGCGGATACGGATGGTTTCCATCGCTGTTGTTCCAACGCTGTCGAGGAGGGGGAGGGAAACTATACGCAAAAGCCACCGGCAAGGCGATGTCCGGCTTGTCTATAATCTTTGGATTGCCTTTCGTGGATATCGTCATGAATACGCCAAGTTGCGCTAGCTACCGCACTTCCCTGTGCCAGGTTGTCCTCCTGTTGCTCACCCTCGTCGCGCCGGTTGGCGCCGGTCCCTTGCAGACGGAGGTTTTGCAGGAAAAGGAAGGTTGGCGGGCGCGGGTGGAAATCGATTGCTATACCCCCGGTACAGTTTGCGGCCGATTTGATTTCGCCGCACTGGGGTGTCGGGGTGAATTGACCTATCAGGGCGAAGAGGGTGGCGGTCATGTGTTTCGCGAGCGTCTGCTTGCCGGGGCCTGTACGCCCGGTTGTCTTTTCTGGCTGGATGCCGATGGGCAGCAATATCGCGAGACGTGCAAAGGGCGCCTGAGTGGCCAAGGTCGGCTGGCGCTTGCGGTGGCGGTGCCGTCGGTCAAGCAGCCAGAAACTACGGCCCCGGTAACACGGGCACTTCCCTCTGGCACGGTTTCTCCGGTGCGCCAGGCTGCGGTACAAGCGCCACCCATGGAGGACCCGGCCCGCCGTTTGCCGGCTCCCGCCGCCAATGCCCCGACGGTTCGTGCTGGCGATACGACTTATCGTGGCGATTTTCGGATCGATCCCCAGCAAGGCACAGTTTCCGGCGAGGGGAGTGTCGAATGGGTCAATGGCGACCGCTTTCTCGGTCGTGTCGTAGCCGGTCGGCGCCAGGGGTATGGTCGTTTTGTCTGGGCCAGCGGGCAAAGTTATCAAGGCGATTGGCGGGATGATCAGGCGGTTGGCCGTGGTCAGATCCTTTTTGCCGACGGCGGTCGATATGAGGGGGATGTGCAGGCCGGTTTGCCGCACGGCCAGGGAAGTTATTCCATACCGAATGGCAATAGTTACGAAGGCAACTGGCAAAACGGTCTCCGGCATGGGCCGGGGCGCCTCAGTTTTGCCAGTGGCGACTATTGGGAAGGGCGCTTCGAAAATGATCAACAGAGCGCGGATGGACGGCTGATCATTCAGCCGTCGACTGCTGCCATGCCATTGGCTGTGAGCAAAGAGGCGGCCGCCGCTAGTACCTCCTTGCCCAGCGTCAAGGAAGCAACAAAAGCGCCGCCAGCAAGCGCTGCCGGTGCGTTGTCTGCTCAGGCCGGGGGGCTCAGCCCGTTTGAGTTGAACGGCCGCTTTGGCTACCTGAATGCGGCTGGGCAGGTTGCCATTCCTCCTGGTTTCACAGAAGCCGCTACGTTTTCCGAAGGCTTGGCGCTGGTTCGCGTGGGGGAGACGCTGAGTTATATCGATGTGTCAGGCAAGCCCGTCCTGGCAATCGATTTCGACGATGCCGGAAGTTTTGCTCAAGGGCTTGCGCCGGTGCTGTCCGGCGAGCAGTGGGGCTATGTTGATCGGGAGGGACGTCTGGTCATCAAGCCGCGCTTTCAGGACGCCGACAGTTTTGCCGGTGGCTATGCGCTGGTCAAGGAAGGCGGGCTGTGGGCATATCTGGAACCGGGCGGACAACTGCGCATCGCGCCGCGCTTTGCCGGGGCGGGTCGTTTCAGCGAGGGCCTGGCGCCGGCTCGTGAAGGGAAGCTCTGGGGGTTTATCAATGACCAGGGACGTTTCGTCATTCCTTCGCGCTTTGCTGGTGTCGGCCAGTTTGCGAATGGTTTGGCGCCGGCCAACGAAAATGGGCGCTGGGGCTATATCGGGCGCGATGGCGCCTGGCTGATTCAGCCCGAGTTCGAGGAAGCGGATATGTTTTCCGGTGGCTTGGCGGTGGTGAAGCGCAATGGTCGTTACGGTTACATTGATCCTCGCGGCCGCTGGGTGGTTGCTGCCGAGTTTGACGATGCTGGCGCAGTAGAGGCTGGTCTGGCGCGCGTGGTACGCAGTGGGCAGGTGAGGTATCTGGATGCGACTGGCAAATTGCGCTTGTCTGTGGTGCTGGCGCCTTGCGGTCCAGAAGTTTTGAGTGATTCGGCAGGTATCCTCGTTTGGCCCGAGACACCGGATCAAGCTTGCCCTTAGTGATGTACAAAATACAGGTCAGCCCTCGGGGCTGGCTTGGCATGGTGAAAGCTGTTGGTGCAAACCTGCTACTATCCACTCCCTCGCTGCATTGCAACAACACCTAAATGTCTGTCCCCACTGATCGTATGAGCCCGGAAGAACGTCGCGTTGGTGCGTCGCTGGCTTCCATCTTTGCCCTGCGCATGCTCGGGCTGTTCCTGATCCTGCCTGTCTTTTCCATTCACGCAGCGACCATGCCCGGGGGCGATAACCTGATGCTGGTCGGCTTGGCGCTCGGCGCTTACGGTTTGACGCAGGCGGTTTTCCAGATTCCCTATGGTATTGCCTCCGACCTGCTCGGGCGCAAGCCGGTCATCGTGGCCGGGTTGCTGATTTTTGCCTTTGGCAGTTTTGTTGCCGCTTGGGCGCCGGATATGCACTGGATGATCGTCGGTCGCGTGCTGCAGGGTGCCGGGGCGATTTCTGCTGCGGTGACTGCGCTGGCCGCCGATTTGACGCGCGAGGAACACCGCACCAAGGTCATGGCGATGATCGGCTCGTCGATTGGTCTGGTCTTCGCGCTGTCGCTGGTCGGGGCGCCGCTGCTCTACGGCTGGGTAGGTATGGGCGGCTTGTTCTCGTTGACCGGAATACTGGCGCTCGGGGCCATCGTGCTGCTGATCAAGGCGGTGCCGCCGGTGCCCAAACCGGCCGGTCACAGCAAGTTGCCGATGCGCGCGGTGCTGACCAATCCCGATCTGCTCAAGCTCAATCTCGGTATCGGCGTGCTGCACATGATCCAGATGGCGATGTTTGTCGTGTTGCCGCATGCCTTGCTGAGTCGTGGCGGCTTGCCGGCAGCGGAGCACTGGAAGGTCTATCTGCCGGCCGTGCTGGTCTCTTTCGTGATCATGGTGCCGGCGATTATCGCCGCCGAAAAGCGCGACAAGATGCGCCCCATTTTCTGCTCCGCCATCGCGTTGACCGCAATCGTTCAACTGGGTCTGTTCCTGTTCAGCGACGGTTTATGGACGCTGGGCCTGTGGCTGTTATTGTTTTTCGTTGCCTTCAATATCCTCGAAGCCACGCTGCCCTCGCTGGTTTCGCGCACTGCGCCACCCGCCGCCAAGGGCGCGGCGCTGGGTGTGTACAACACGACGCAGGCGATCGGCCTCTTCATTGGTGGCGCGGCGGGCGGCTACATTGCGCAACATTTCGGCGATAATGCGGTGTTTTCTGCCTGTATCGTCCTGGCCCTGATCTGGCTGGCCGTTGCCGGCTCAATGAATTTCCCGCAACGGCGCCCGGCGCCGGCGACTGCGGACAAAACTGCCTAGGAGACATGACAGATGGCATCGGTGAATAAATGGATTGGTATCGGTAACCTGGGGCGCGATCCCGAGATGCGCTACACCGCGACAGGTGAGGCGATCTGCAATTTCAGCATTGCCTGTACCGATTCGTGGAAAGACAAGCAGACGGGTGAAAAGAAGGAAATGACCGAATGGGTGCGTATTTCCTTCTTTGGCAAACTGGCGGAAATTTGCGGCCAGTACCTGAAAAAAGGCTCGCAGGTTTATATCGAAGGTAGTCTGCGCACGCGCAAGTGGACTGACAAGGATGGCCAGGAACGTTACACCACCGAAATTCGTGGTGACGAAATGAAAATGCTCGGCTCCCGTCAGGGTATGGGTGCTCCGGCTTCGTCTGGCGGCGGCGGTGGTGGCGGTGGCTACGACGAACCGACCGACTACGCACCAGCCCCGCCAAAAAACCGGCCGAAGCCTTCTTTTGACGATCTGGGCGACGATATCCCGTTCTGAAACGCCAGCGAGGTAGTTGATTATGGCCAATGCCGTCACCTTCAAGGTTCTTGAAGATATTGCCAAGGATTTGTCGGGCAGTGAGATTTCCTTTCCGACCTTTCTCGACATCACTTTTCAGGTACGCACGGCGCTGAAGGACCCGAATCTGAGCGTCGACCAGTTGGCCAAACTGGTCGGTGCCGAGCCCTTGATGAGTACCAAGATCATCCGGATGGCCAACTCGGTGGCCTTGAATCCGTCCGGTCGGGAAATTGCCGACGTCAAGAACGGGATTATCCGGGTCGGCATGGAGGCGGTACGCACGGTGTCGTTCGCCGTGGCGATGGAGCAGTTGCTGAAATCCAAGCAGATGCAGCCCTTCGAAGATATCTCCCGGCGTCTGTGGGAGCATACGGCGCATGTGGCTGCTCTAGCTCGGGTATTGGCGCGGAAAATCGCCAAAATCAATGGTGACGAGGCGATGTTTACCGGCTTGGTGCACGATATCGGCGTTTTTTACCTGATGTCGCGTGCGGCTGGTTTCCCGGAATTGGTCGCCGATAAGGCCGAACTGCACGCCTTGCTGGTCGGCTGGCACGACAGCATCGGCCATGCCTTGCTGTCGGCCCTGGGGTCGCCGGAGTCCGTTCTGGTGGCAGTGCAGGAGCATGAAACCGACCGTGAAATAAAGGAGCTGAAGAGTTTGTCGGATGTCCTTTATGTGGCCAACAAGATCGCCAATCGGGCATCAAGCTGGCGCGATCCCGCACTTGACGGGGCTGTCGATACTTCGATGCTCGATTCACTGTTCGACGCAGAAACGCTGGCCGAAATCATTGCCGAGTCGGAAGAAGAAGTGACTTCGCTGAAAAAGGCCTTGGGCGGCTAACTTGCCGCTGTCGCTTTTACAGGCGACGAATTTTTTCCAGCAGTGCGGTCGTTGATGTTTGATGAATGAACGGGATGGAGTGCACCGTCCCGCCCCAGCTGCAAACCTCTGTGCAGCCGACGATTTTTTCCACCGGCCAGTCGCCTCCCTTGACGAGAATTTCCGGCCGGCAATCCAGGATGCGCTGCAACGGCGTGTCCTCATCGAACCAGGTAACCAGTGCGACACAATCCAGTGCCGCCATCACCGCCAGGCGGTCTTCAAGCCTGTTTACCGGCCGATCATCGCCCTTGCCCAGGCGCTTGACCGAAGTATCGCTGTTTAACGCCACCACCATGTTTTTCCCAAGTGCTGCCGCCTGCGCCAGATAGGTGACGTGGCCGCGATGCAGGATATCGAAACAACCATTGGTAAAAACCAGCGGGTGGGCCAATTCGCTCGATCTTGCGGTCAACTGCTCTGGCGGGCAGATTTTGCTTTCAAAGGCGGGAGGGGCGTAGGTCATGGCGTATTCGGCTGAATCAAAGGACGCATTTTAGATGGCGTCGGGGCCTGGCCACTGATTTTTCACATAAGTTGGTATCGCATCTCTCTTCGCGCACGTTCCGCCGCGTGTGCGCTAACGGATCCAGAATCCCCGCATCATTCTCAGGTTGGCTGGAGCTTTTTGTTTTATTGGTCCAGCATTCTTCGCAAATTCTCACAGCTTCTTGTGTTTTCCTCACCTTTGCGAGGTTTTATCTCATTCAATTCTCACTTTTTTTGCGCTAATGATGGAAGGGTGAAATTTTTTTCGGCTAGTATTCCCTGCTCCATAAATCTTGTGTCTTGCTGGAAAAAATATCTATGCTGAGGGGCTGGAATGAAAAATAACCAACCGGTAACCCAGACGGAAATTCCCTTTCCTGCGGGGCGTTATATTGTTTCCCGAACGGATCTCAAGGGAATCATTACGTATGCCAACGATACCTTCATCGATATCAGTGGCTTTACCCTGGATGAATTGATTGGCAAGAATCACAACCTGGTGCGCCATCCGGACATGCCGGTGCAGGCTTTTGCCTGGTTGTGGGATACGGTCAAGACCGGTAGACCCTGGCGTGGGATCGTCAAGAATCGGTGTAAAAACGGTGATTTTTACTGGGTTGAGGCCTTGGTCGTGCCGGTGCGAAAAGCCGGAGAAACGATTGGCTACATGTCTGTGCGTACTGCACCGAGTCGTCAGCAGGTTGCCGATGCACAAGCCCTGTATCAAAAATTGAATGCCGGTCAGGCCTCCATCCCGCAGGCCTCATGGTGGCGCCGTCTCTCCATCCGGAAAAAACTGACCGGCCTGGTGATTGGCCTGCTGGGCGCACAGGTGCTGAGCGCACTCTTGCCTTTGTTCGGGGCGCAACTTGGTTTACACACTGCTCATATTGAATATGGTCTGCATTCCTTGAGTATTGCCAGTGTGGCGATAGGTCTCTGGTTGATGATCATGCAAAATCAGGTCATGTCGCTGATCGGGGGAACGTCGGAGCGTCTTGATCATATTGCCCAGGGAGATTTGACCGATCCGATTTCTCTTGAGCGCCTGGATGAATTGGGGCGATTGAACGACGATCTGGTGACCATGCAGACGCACCTCAAGGCGATGATGGCCGAGATTGCGGACTCAGCCAGACGGGTCGAAAAGAATGCCGACGCGGTTAACTCCGGCATGCTGGGGACTCGTGAGGTCGCCGAGCTTCAGTCGATTGCCGTGAGTCGCATTGCCGCAGCTGTCGAGCAGTTGGTCTCCTCGGCGCAGGATGTTGCCGAGCAGGCCGGGATGGCAACGCAGGTGGTAGCAACTTCACATGATTTGCTTGGAGCGGCTGAGCAAAGCATGGCGGAAAGTCAGGCGGCATCGGGTGAGGTTGTCCGTGCGGTCGACGGTGCTAGCAAGAGCATGGCTGAGCTTTATCAATCGACCGTTGCCATCGGCCGAATCTCCCTGGCGATCAAGGATATTGCGGATCAGACCAATCTGCTGGCACTGAATGCTGCGATTGAGGCTGCGCGTGCAGGTGAGTCGGGCCGTGGTTTCGCCGTTGTGGCCGATGAGGTGCGCAAGCTGGCGGAAAAGGCGGCGGCCCAGACCAACGAAATTACTGCAACGGTCAATGCCATCCAGCGCGTGACAAAAATTGCCGTGCAGGGGATGGAGGTTGCTGGAACGCATGTTGCCGCAACCGATCTGGCCATGAATGAGGCTCGTAGTGGGCTGGACTCAGTGTCGCAGCACGAGAAGGAAGTTGTCACAATTTCTCGCTATATTGCTGAAGGGACGCAACAGCAGTCTGCGGCGGGAAACCAGATTGCCAACCAGGTAAACGACATCGTTCAAGGGATCGACCATACTTCCGCCACCATCACTGAGGTTGGGCAGAAAGCCAATCAAATGCGGGATACCGCATCACACTTGCGGGAACTTATCGCCTACTTTAAATTTATCCGTTAAGCATTATTGCTTTTGGGGTTCAAGGGATGGCTGCTAACACGATGACTGTGCATCACGATCCGGACGAAGGATTGTTCGAAGCGCTTGATACGATGGATCAAGGCTTTCTCTGGCTGGATGAGCAACTGATTGTCCGGCGGCATAATCGTGCCTACCGGCGCTTGCTGGAGATTGATGGGGAAAGCCTTTTTGTTGGTCGTCCGTATCGCGAATTGTTGCAATACCTGCTCACGCGGGGAGAGTTTGTCGAAGTCAGGGATCAGCAACGTTTTCTGGAGCGCCGTCTGCAGGCCATGCGCGACGGAGAGAATCAGCGCTTGAAGCGGGTGCGTCCGAACGGTGTCGTATTGAGCGTTTCAGCCACGACCCTGCCCTCCGGCGGGTATGTTTATACCTATCTGGACATTACGCGTGAAAGTAATGCGCAGGAGGATCTGAAGCGTAATGCCAAAGCGACCGTGGTGGCCATGGCCAACTTCGCCGAGCACCGGGATACGGATACTGGTGTGCATGTCCTTCGGGTTGCCCGCCTGGTCGGGCAAACGGCGCGCGAGCTGAAGCGGCGCGGTCATTTCACGGATATCGTTGATGACAATTTCATCGGTCATGTCAGCACGGCCAGTATCTTGCACGACGTGGGAAAGATCGCCACGCCAGACCGGATATTGCTCAAGGCGGGGCCGTTGACCGACGAAGAGCGTGCAATCATCAAGCTTCATGCCTCGGTGGGAGGCCAGTTGCTCAAGCAGGCCCTGCTGATGATGGGGGATAGCCCTTACCTGCTGATTGGTTCTGAAATTGCCTTGACGCACCATGAGTGGTTTAACGGGAAGGGCTACCCGGCCGGCCTGGCCGGTGACGCCATTCCCTTGTCAGGCCGCATTTGTGCGATTGCCGATGTTTTTGACGCCTTGACTTCACGCCGTCCGTACAAGGCACCGTGGAGTACAGAGCAGGCCGTTGCGCTGATTCGGGAGCAAAGTGGCACGCAGTTCGACCCTGTAGTGGTCGATGCATTCATTGGCGTGGTCGAGGAACGATCCAGGGTGGTTCTGGTTAGCTGGGCTGAGGAAATGAGCGTCGGGGACCTGCATATCGACGAGCAGCACCAGATACTGATCGATACGATCAATCAGTTGGCCAGTGCCGAGGGGCAGAATGATCGGGCAATGGTTGCCATGATCATTGATGAACTGGTGAGTTACGCAGCCTTCCATTTCGAGTACGAAGAGAAGCTGATGGAAGATTGTGGCTACCCGGATCTCGAGATGCATCGCAATGTGCATCTGGGGTTTGTCAACTGGGTTAGCGCTGTCAGGGAAGAGTTCATCTATCGTCGGCGTACTCAGTTTGGCGAACGTATCCTGAATTACCTGCGTGACTGGCTGCGCGATCATATTCTTGGCGAGGACCAGTGTTATCGACCCTATCTGGATTATCGGGACACTGAGCGGCGATGAAGCGGGGCTGCCTATCGTGCGTGGTGGCTAGTGGAGGTGGGACGTAATTTTTCCCAAAGCCAGCTACCCGAATTGCTCTTGCCGTCGAGCACGTAGTCCAGCTCATTGGCGTATTGCAAGGTGAATTTCAACTTGTTGAGGACCGATTGCGAGCTGGCAAACAGCACGTGGTCACCGGCTTCGAGCTGAAAATCGCTGTCGGGTAGCAGGTACATGTAGTCGTTGCGGTCAACCAGCAGGGGGACCGCGGCCAGTGTTTGTGAACGATCACTGCCTTCGCGCAGGATTTCCCCGATCCTGAAGGCTCGCCCGCGCATCAGTGCCTGGCGCGCTGCCGGTGCTTCCGAAGCATTCAAACGAATCGCCCAGACGCTGGGCGTCAGTCCATTGTTCAGTGCCTGTAGCCGGTCGACCAAGCGATGGCACCAGATTTCATCGCGATTCTGCAATTGTGTCAGGAAGCGGGCCAGCAACGGGGTGGTCAGGATGGCAATGCATTCGTGGGCGACAATGTGGCTGGGCACCATGGCGAATTCTGCACCATAGGCCTGGAATAGTGCGTTATTTGCTGACTGGTTCTGGCGGGCGACGACGAACAGGTCGGGCTTGAGTTCTGTCGCGGTAACGGCGATCGACAGGTTGTTTACGTCGTTATCGCTGCCGGCGATGATGCCCGACGCTTTGGCAATGCCGGCTTGTTGCAGTGTTTTCGCCTCTGTGCCATCACCGACGATGCGTTGATCTTCGCCGGAGGCTGTCGGGTCGATGATGGTTAGCGTGATCCCGGCGGCCTGCAGGTGTTGCGCGACGGCATGGCCGAATCGGCCGTAGCCGCAAAGTATCCAGTGTCCGTGCGGTGGGCGGTGGGGGTCGGGGATAGGCGATTCGGGCAGGCTGGTCAGTAGTTCAATCAGGCGAAAGCGTTCAGGGGCGGCGACAGCCAGTGCCAGATGTTCGGCAAAGCGTTCGAACGGATTGATGATGTGTTCGGTGCCGAAGGAGGCCATGTTGGCGGCGACTGAAGGACTCCGGGCACGGGCGATGATGGGGAGTTTGGGGGCAAGCAGGCGGACGGCGATGGCAATCGCCAGATTGGCCTGTTCGTCATTGGTTACTGCCAACACCCCTCGACACTTGGGATGCTGCAATCCGGCCAGCAACAGGTTGTCCGGCAGGCTGGCGTCGGCTGCGAGGGCAGGGGTGTCGGTTTTGAAATCCTGCAGGTCGAGCTCTTCGACGCGCAGTTCGTCTTTTTCGATGACCACGAAGGCTTGGCCGATACGGTCGAAATTTCGGCAGATCAGATTTCCCGTTTCACCACAACCGCAGACCAGATAAAAAGGCGCCTTGAGGCGGCGAACCCGCCGGATGAAGCGGCCGGTGGTCAGCGTATTCTGGAATCCCTTGTCCTGCAGCAGGCCGATCAGCGTGATGACGGTGTAAGACCAGCCGACGACGCTCAGATAGATGCACACGATGACCCACATCCGCTGGGCATCGGAGAAGGCATTGGGAATTTCACCGAAACCGATAGTCGTTGCGGTGTAGCTGATGAAATAGAAGGCGTGGAAGAAGGATAGCGGCGGGGCGGGTTGCCCGTCGGCACCGATACCCGGGACCAGCGTCAATCCGAAGACCGAGATCGCGTAGATGACGATCAGTCCGATGATCGGCGCGCGCAAGCGTCGAAGGGCGAGGAAGAAAGTGTTGTTGACCACCGCAGGCTCCGCGTCAGCGGCGCATCATCACGGTTTCGACGATCAGGATGATGACCGACACGATGTTGGCAAACAGCGCGCCACCGGAGAGCGAAACCACGCTGGAGGTGACTGAGGCGGTCATGCCCTCTCCTGTGACGTGTACTGCAATCGCCCAAGTAATCGTCGCGGCGATCAGTTGCAGATCGGCCACCAGGCTGGTAGCCAGATGAATGGCGCCAATCTGCGTCCGGTCACCAAACTTGAGCGCGGTGGCGATCAGGCTGACAACTAGCGCAGCGCCCAGTTCATAAACATGGTGCAGTTCCGGGCGGTCGATATCGCCAATGAAAAAGCCAAAATTAAGCGTCGCCGCCAGGACGATGAAAAAACCGAAAACGACTTTTTCGAGATTCATTTTTCTCTCCCTGTGGCGATCATGGAAACGCCAAACTGGCCCTGGGGCCATAAAACAAAAGCCGGCCCTGGGACCATGGAAAAAAGGCTGCCCTCAGGGTTGACCGCAATAATCAGCGGGTTTCGACAGGAACAACCTGTGCCGGCGGCGCACTCCTGCCGCTACCGAGGGCCTGCGTGTCGAGGCGCTGGGCTTCGCTGTCGGAAATGATTTCCATGATGTTCACCACCTTGCGCACGCCTGCCGTGGTGCGTGCGACCGAGGTGGCTACCCGGGCTTCGCGCTCCTTGACGATGCCCATCAGGTAGGTGATGCCGCGTTCGGTGACGACCTTGATGTGGTTGGCTGAAATCTGGTTGCTATCGACCAGCCTGGCCTTGACCTTGGAGTCGATGAAGGCGTCGTTGCTGCGGCTGCTGAGTGGCGAGACCGGGCCGATGCCCAGTTCGTTGTAAACCTCACGTACACCTTCAACCTTGCGCATTTCGACTTCAATGGCTGCCTTGGCGGTTTCGTCCGGTACTTCGCCGGTGAGCAGCAGGCGGTGGTTATAAGACGTGATGTTGATACGCGACAGGTTGCGGTACTGCTCAGGGATATGGGCTTTGGCACGCCACTCCGTCGTTTCGTCGTCGGTTTGCGTGCCGGTCGTCCGGCGGTCATGGATGCTCATGACGCCAACGGCGGCGCCAGTGGCGATCATTGTCGGAACGCAGCCCTGCAGTACTGGCAGGGCCAGCGCCAGCGCGAGGGAGGAAAGGATCAGTGATTTTTTCATGTCATTCGACTCCGAGTAGCAGTGCGTCGATACCGTCGCACAGGCAGTGGATGATGAGCAGGTGGGTTTCCTGGATACGGGCCGTGCGGTCGGCCGGTACGCACAGGTGGATGTCGTCGTCGCGCAACAGTTCGCCGATCTGGCCGCCGCCTTTGCCGGTCAGTGCAATGACCCGCATGTCGTGCTCGTGGGCGGCATGGATGGCTTCGATGATGTTGCCGGAATTTCCTGAGGTGGAAATGGCCAGCAGCACATCGCCGGCATGGCCGAGCGCGCGTACCTGCTTGGAGAAAATGTGGGCAAAGCCATAGTCGTTGCCGATCGCGGTCAAGATGGAACTGTCGGTTGATAGCGCGATGGCGGCGAGTTCCTGGCGCTCAGCTTCGAAGCGGCCGACCAGTTCGGCGGCGAAGTGTTGCGAGTCGCCAGCTGAGCCGCCGTTGCCGCAAGCGAGAATCTTGCCGCCGTTGAGCAGGCCGTTGGTCATCGTTTCGATGGCAGCGGCAATCGGCGCCGCCAGCGCATCGACGGCGTTCAGCTTGGTCTGGGCACTGTCTTCGAAATGCTTGGCAACGCGGGCGATCAAATCCATGAAGCGGTTTCTTTCTGATGGGTGGTTCGTGATTCTACATCACAGCACGGCATAGACCTCGAGCACGACCCGGCGCCACGGGTCGGGATGTTCGGTCAGCCGTGCGATGCGGGCGACCAGGCGGTCGCCGCGATCCATTGCATCGGCCACCGCCCGGTTTTGCGCCTTGGGCAGGTAGCCGAGCTGGTGACCTTGCCAATCGACGCGGATGGCTCTGGCATCGTGGCGATTGCCAGGTTCTCGCAGCAAGGTCAGTTCGTCACCGACCTGCAGGCGCTGCCAGAACGTACCGACTGCGTAATACTGGCTGCCGGCCAGCGGCGAGGTCTGGATCAACAGGCGAACGGATTGGGCGTCCGCACAGCTCAGCCAGAGCAGCAGGCTAAGTGTCGGCAGCAAACGCATGTTTCAGCCATTCGAGTTGCCCGGCGTCGATCAGGATGCAATCGAAACGGCAGTCGCAATCGCCGCGTCGGGCCAGGTAGTGGCGGGCGGCCAGGATGATGCGTCGCCGCTTGGCTGCCGTGATGCTGGCCCCGGCGCCACCGTAATCGCTGCGGCTGCGCTGGCGCACCTCGACAAAGACCAGCGTGCGGCCATCGCGCATGATCAGGTCGATTTCGCCGCCACGTACGCGAAAATTGCGGTCAACCAGCCGTAGACCGCAATTTTCCAGATAGGCAGCGGCGCGTGTTTCGGCTTCGCGGCCAAGCGCCACGGTGGTATTGTTGTTCTTTGCCTGCATCTGCGAAATATATAACAAATAATATGACAAATGAATTGATTGCGGCATTGTACGTCGTGCCGACGCCATTGGGTAATCTGGGCGACCTGACGCGGCGAGCCGAAGAGGTGCTGCGCAGCGTGCCCTGGGTGGCCGCCGAGGACACCCGGCATAGCGGCCCCTTGCTCAAACAGTTGGGCGCGCAGGCGCGTACCTTGCCAGCGCACCAGCACAACGAACACGAAGCGGCCGCACGGATCGTCGAAAAATTGCAGGCAGGCGAAGCGGTGGCACTGATTTCCGATGCCGGAACGCCCGGCATTTCCGATCCCGGTGCGCGCATCGTCGCTGCCGTGCGGGCGGCCGGTTGCCAGGTCGTGCCCTTGCCGGGAGCCTGCGCGGCGACGACCGCGTTGTCTGGCTCAGGTCTGACCGACGAGCATTTCCTGTTTTACGGTTTTTTGCCGTCCAAAGGCGGGCAACGCCGGCAGGCGCTGGAAGCGCTGCGCGAGCTGCCGTACGCGCTGGTGTTCTACGAAGCACCGCATCGCGTGCTGGAAACCGTCGACGACATGGCCAAGGTATTCGGCGAACGGACGCTGGTCATCGCCCGCGAACTGACCAAACTGTTCGAAACGGTGCATTCGCTGCCGCTTGCCGCCGCATTGGACTGGTTGAAGGAAGACAGCAACCGCCAGCGTGGCGAATTCGTGCTGATGCTGTCCGGCGCGCCGAGCGATGCCGACGATGGCGAAGGCGAGCGGGTGCTCAAACTGTTGCTTGATGAAGGGATCAGCGTCAAACAGGCAGCAAAACTGGCGGCGGCGATTACTGGCGCAGCAAAAAATGCGTTGTACGAGCGCGCACTGGCGCTGAAAAGCTAAAATCCCGGAAATACCGAATCAGAGAAGTAAATCAAGAGAAACAGATCATGAAAATCACCATCACCCGCCCCGATGACTGGCATCTTCACCTGCGCGACGGCGAAGCGCTGGCCGCCGTGCTGCCGCATACCGCCCGCCAGTTCGGCCGGGCCATCGTCATGCCCAACCTGAAGCCGCCGGTGACGACGGTCGAGCAGGCCGCCGGCTACCGCCAGCGCATTCTCGCGGCGCTGCCCCAAGGCATGGCTTTCGACCCTTTGATGACCTTGTACCTGACCGACAACACGCCACCGGTCGAGATCGCCAAAGCGGCCAGCTCGGGCTTCGTCAAGGCCGTGAAACTCTACCCGGCTGGCGCGACGACCAATTCCGATGCCGGACTGACCGACATCGCCAAGGCCTACGATACGTTGGCGGAAATGGAGCGCGTCGGCTTGCCTCTGCTGGTGCATGGCGAAGTAACCGATCCTGCGGTCGACCTGTTCGACCGGGAAAAAGTCTTCATCGATACCGTGCTGCTGCCGCTGACCCAGCGTTTTCCAAAGCTGAAGCTGGTCATGGAACACATCACCACCAAGGATGCAGCCGAATTTGTCGCGGCATCGTCGGCCAATGTGGCGGCAACGATTACCGTGCACCACCTGCTGTACAACCGCAACGCCATTTTCCAGGGCGGCGTGCGGCCACACTGGTATTGCCTGCCGGTGTTGAAGCGCGAAACGCACCGCGAGGCCCTGGTCGCTGCGGCGATTTCCGGCAATCCCAAATTCTTCCTCGGCACCGATTCAGCGCCGCACGCCAGGGGCGCCAAGGAGGCGGCTTGCGGCTGTGCTGGCTGCTACACGGCGTATGCAGCTGTCGAGTTGTATGCCGAGGCCTTCGAGCAAGCCGGCGCGCTGGACAAGCTGGAAGCCTTCGCCAGCTTCCATGGTCCAGACTGGTACGGCCTGCCGCGCAACACCGACACGATCACGCTGGCCAAAGAGACATGGAGCGTGCCGGCAAGCTATCCTTACCTCAGTACCGACGATATCGTGCCGCTGCGGGCGGGCGAGTCGCTGTCCTGGAAAATGCTCTGAAGGAAATCAAGATGCGCCTGCGTGCCCTGCTGACCGTTCTACTCGTCGTTCCGCTGGTCACTGCTTGCGTGGATGACCGGGTTTCCTGGCAAATTGATGGAACGCGTGAACACACGCTGTCCTTGATCCGCGAGCAACCTTTCTTCTGGGACAAGAAAGTCGAACTGTCCATGGTGGTCTCGCGTATGCCGGCCTGTACGCGTCGGCACAGTTTGGGCATGGGGACGGAAAAGACCCGGGTGGAGGTTTACCAGGTGCCGTCCGGGGCCTTCATCATCAAGGTCGGACGTCGCATGTATGCGACCGAGTCGCAAACCTGTATTGAATGGGCGCGCATCGAGGAAGAGCCGGCGGGCGGCATGGGGGAGTTGCGCGGTATTTTCCGGATGCGCAACGGGTCGCTCGAATTTGTCGCCGAAAAGCCGGAAGCGGCTGCCGACGACGAAGAGTGATCCGAAGCGCGCTCCGGTGCTCGTTCAGTAACGGCGGCGTGGCGGTGGCGGGGTGCCGCCGCTGCGGGTTTCCAGATGGCGGAAAGTGATGCGACCCTTGGTCAGATCATAAGGCGAAAGTTCAAGGCTGACCTTGTCGCCGAGCAGAATGCGGATGTGGTGCTTTTTCATTTTGCCGGCGGTATAGGCGATCATTTGATGGCCATTTTCCAGCGTCACGCGATAACGTCCATCGGGCAGGACATCTTCGACGACGCCTTGCATTTCAAGTAGTTCTTCTTTAGCCAAGTGGGGTGCTCCTTTAATTGAGTTGATGGGTTTGCAGCCCGTCGACCGCAGCGTCGGTAGACAAGGCTTCCGGACGGTGGCGGGGCATTTCCCACGGCCGGCCGGATTCGGTGATGGCGCTGATCGAGATCAGCGGCGGTGGCGAGCTGACGCTGCCGAAAATGGTGGCGTAAGAGACATCGGCCGCATCGCGTCCGGTGCCAATGCGCACGAAGCCCATCGGGATGGCAGTGCCTGACGGGTCGAAAATATACCAGCGATTGTCGAGAAAAACTTCGACATAGGCATGGAAGTCGGTTGGGCCGAGCGCCGGGTCGGCACCGTAATCGATGCCGGTGGTGAAGCGTGCCGGGATGCTCAAGGCACGACAGATGGCAATCATCAGGTGGGCGAAGTCGCGACATACGCCGACGCGATCGACCAATGTGTCGACCGCAGACGTGGCCGAACTGGTGGTGGCCGAGCGGAAGGCAACGTGACGATTGACCCAGTTGCAGATGGCTTCGACCCGGCGATAGCCCTTGGGCAATTGGCCGAATTCGCTCATCGCCAGCATGGCCAGACGGTCCGATTGGCAGTAGCGACTGGGGTAAATGTAGGTCAGTGCCGACAGCGGCAGGCGAGCGACCGGGGTTTCCGGGATTTCGTCCGGATTGCCGATATGCTGGTCGATATCAAGGATGGCACGGTAAGCGACGTGCAGTGGACCGGTATTGACATTGACGCGCATGAAACGCGCACAGGTCTGCGGCTCGGTCTGGATCGCCGGAACAATCTGCGGATTGAGCTGCAGGCTCTCGCTGACGATGCGTTGACTGGTGGTTTGTGCGGCGTGGATGTTGAAAACAAAATCGGCGCCGGGGAAGTTCAGTGCGTAGTTCAGATCGATCGCAAATTGTATGCGAACCATGCAATTCCAGAATAAGCAGCTCGTTGTCGAACCCTGAAGGACGCGACCACACGGGCGGTGGGATGGCGTTTTGCGACGGGGAAATGTTTATGCGGCATGCCGGAGGGTCGCCAGACGACGGGACGGCAGGGGAACATCATTCACGCGGGGCAGAACGGTAACGACGAGGCTTGACAGCCTCGCAGGAGGCTGCATATTACGCTTCACCTCGCGCTCTGGCAAGGAAAACTGCCCGAAATTCAGGCGCTTGTCGCCGCTCGCAGCAAGCGCCTGATGACTCAGTCAGGGTTTGCCTGCGGGATGCTGCCGAGCCGGTTCACGCCGCTGATCAATGCCTTGATCGAGGCAGTGACAATGTTGGCGTCGATGCCGACGCCGAAGCGTTCGCCGCTGCCGCTGGCTGCCATTTCCATGAAGGCAACGGCGCGGGCATTGCCGTCGTCGCCCATCGGCACCATCGAGCGCTCTTCATAGCTGCGTACCTGGATTTCGATGCCGGCGCTCTGCAAGGCATGGACTGCTGCGTTGATCGGGCCGTTGCCTTCACCATTGAGCACATGCGTCACGCCATTGATGTCGACGCTGAGGCGGATGCCCTGGGCGCTGTCATGTTCGAACAGATGGTGTTCGCGATAGACGATTGTTGCGGTCGACGTGAGATAAGTGGCAGAAAAGAGTTGCCAGATATCGTCGGCGCTGACTTCGCCGCCATGCGTATCGGTGTGCTGCTGGACGACGCCGGAGAACTCGACCTGCAGACGGCGCGGCATCACGATGCCGTGTTCGGTTTCCATCAAATAGGCGATGCCGCCCTTGCCTGACTGGCTGTTTACCCGGATCACCGAATCGTAACTGCGGCCGACGTCGGCCGGGTCGATCGGGAGATAGGGCACCGCCCACTGCTCATCCGCCTTTTGAGCGGCAAACCCCTTCTTGATGGCGTCCTGGTGGGAGCCGGAGAAGGCCGTGAAAACGAGATCCCCGACGTATGGGTGGCGTGGGTGGATCGGGAGCTGGGTGCAGTGTTCGAAAGTGCGGGCGACGGCGTTGATGTCGGAGAAATCGAGGCCGGGATGGACGCCCTGGGTGTGCATGTTGAGCGCGACGGTGACGAGGTCAACATTGCCGGTGCGCTCGCCGTTGCCGAAGAGGCAGCCCTCGACGCGCTCGGCGCCGGCCATGAGGCCGAGTTCGGCGGCGGCGACGGCGGTGCCGCGGTCGTTGTGCGGATGGAGGCTGATGATGACGCTGTCGCGGCGCGCGAGGTTGCGGTGCATCCACTCGATCTGGTCGGCGTAGATGTTGGGTGTGGCGATCTCGACCGTGGTCGGGAGGTTGAGGATGACCTTGCGCTTTGGCGTCGCGCCCCAGGCTTCAGTGACCGCATCACAGACTTCCTTGGCGAAATCGAGTTCGGTCGCGGTGAAGGTCTCCGGGCTGTATTCAAGCGTGATTGCGGTTTCCGGCATTTCTTCGGCAAGGCTGCGGACGAGGCGAACGGCGTCGGTGGCCATGGCGACGACTTCCGCTTTGCTCATGCCGAATACCTGGTCGCGAAAGGTCTTGCTGGTCGCGTTATAGACGTGGACGATGGCTTGCCTGGCCCCCTTGAGTGACTCGAAGGTGCGCCGGATGAGGTGTTCGCGCGCCTGCGTGAGGACCTCGATGGTAACGTCGTCGGGGATGTGTTTTTCCTCGATGAGTCGACGCACGAAGCCGAACTCGGTTTCCGAGGCCGACGGGAAGGCGATCTCGATTTCCTTGAAACCGATCTGGCAGAGGGTCTTGAACATCTGCATCTTCTTGTCGGCGTTCATCGGCTCGAACAAGGCCTGGTTGCCGTCGCGCAAGTCGGTGCTCATCCAGATCGGCGCGTGCTTGATGGTCTGATTCGGCCACTTGCGGTCAACGAGCTGTACAGGGGGAAAAGCGGAATATTTGTGGGGGTTTTGCTGTGCCATGATTTAGCTCCGAGAATTTTTTGCGATGGGCAAATGTTACGGAAAACCTCGCGGCAGGTGCTTGCGTTTTATGGCATGATTTGCGATCCAATTGGCAGAATATTGCGTAAATATAAAATGATGAGCAATTCAATGAGTATTGATCGCTATGACCGGCAAATTCTCGCTCTGCTGCAACAGGATGGGCGGATCAGCAACCAGGATCTGGCCGACCGCATCGGCCTGTCGCCATCGCCCTGCCTGCGCCGGGTACGCACGCTTGAGGAGGCCGGGCTGATTGCCGGCTATCGGGCGCTGCTCGATGCAAAGAAACTCGGTTTGAGCTTGATGGCACTGATCGGCATCTCGATGGACCAGCACACGCCGGAGCGTTTCGCCAACCTCGAAGCGACGATCTCGGACATCCCGGAAGTGCTGGAATGCCTGCTGATCACCGGCCAGCAGTCGGACTATCAGCTCAAGGTCGTCGTTCGCGACATGGATGCCTATCAGGACCTGCTGCTCAACAAGATCACCCGCATCCAGGGGGTCACCGGCGTGCACACCAGTTTTGTGCTGCGCAAGGTGGTCGACCGCACCGCGCTGCCGCTCGACCTCGCCTGAATTTGCCGGGGCAGCCGGGGAAACGATGTTAGGCTCAGGGTCTTTCGCCAACGGACCCGCCATGAGCAGCCCCGATAACGAACTCTGGCAGCAATCCTGGCGTGATGGCCGGATGGCTTTCCACCAAGCGGAAGTCAATCCGCTGCTTGCCCATTACTGGTCCAGTCTTGGTTTGCCGCCAGGCGGGGCGGTTTTCGTGCCGCTGTGCGGGCGTAGTCTCGATCTGGTCTGGCTGGCCGAACAGGGACACCAGGTAATCGGTTGCGAACTGAGCCCGCTTGCCGTGCGTGATTTTTTTCACCAGCAGGGCCTGACGCCGACGCAGACGACGCTTGGACCGCTGACCCTGTGGCAGCACGGCGCGATCCGCATCTACTGCGGCGATTTTTTCGCGCTGACGCCGGAACATCTCGGTCCGATTGCCGCCGTCTACGACCGGGCTGCGTTGACCGCCTTGCCGGAAAGCGCACGGGTTGGCTATGTCGAACACCTGCGCCAGCTGACGCCGGAAAATTGCCCGGTTTTCCTGTTGACCGCAGAAGACCCGGAAGAGGGCGAAACCGACGACCGTTTCCCCGAGATTTCCAGCGAAATCACCCAGTTGTACAGTGCCCGCTTCGCCATCGATCTGGCGCATTCCGAACGTCGCCTGGAAACCCGGCGTGAAGCCGACGGCAACGAACCGCAATGCATCGAATTACGCCTGTACCGCCTGCTGCCTTATTGATCACTGCCGGGCAGGCTGCCTTCGCCGGCCAGATGTTGCTCCTGGCGTTGCGCCAGCGAGCGGGTACGGCGTACCGGCGCCGGGCGTGGCGGCAGAAAACCGGCCAGCGATTGCGGATTGCTGCGCGCGCCACTGGCCACGTAATCGCTTAACAGCGCTTGCCGGACGGCTTCCATCGGCTGGCCTTGCTGGTCAACGAGATAGGTGAACAGCGCATCGGTCAGAATTTCCGGGCTGAGTCCGCTGGTTTTGCCACGGGTTTCCCGATGTTCTTGCCACAACCACTGGCTGAAATTCCAGAATGCCTGGAACGGCGAGGCCCGGGTTTGCAGCAGGTGCGGCAGGCTGAGCTGGAAACGGCCGGTATTGGCCAGCAGGTCCCAGTAGCGGGCAAAGCGGCTGAATGCCTCGACTTCCGTCGCGCTGATGCAGCCGGTCGAGAGAATCTGATACGGCGGGTTCGGGTCAAAAACCAGCGCGTAATCCGCACTGTGGCGAATGATGGGCGTGCCGCGCAGGCGCTTCAGGATACCGAGCTGAATTTCGTGGGGTTGCAGCGCATGCAGGCGGTCGAAGCCGGCGGCAAAACTCTCCAGCGTTTCGCCGGGCAGGCCGAAAATCAGGTCGGTGTGCAAATGGGCCTGCGATTCCTGCAGTAACCAGCGCAGGTTTTCCTCGCTCCGCGCATTGTCCTGGCGCCGCGAAATGCGCTGCTGGACGTCGACGTTGAAGCTCTGGATACCGACTTCGAATTGCAGCACGCCGGGCGGGAAGCGGGCGATCATCGCCTTGAGCGCATCGGGCAAATGATCGGGCACCAGTTCGAAATGCAGGAATAGCGCGCCGCCCGGCGCGTGCAGGCGATCCAGAAAAAACTGCAGGATACGCAGCGAGGTATCGACCTTGAGATTGAAGGTGCGATCAACGAACTTGAAGTGGCGTGCCCCCCGTTCATGCAAACCGGCCAGTTCACCGAGAAAGCGCTCGAGATCGAAAGCCCAGGCTGTTTTATCCAGCGCGCTCAGGCAAAACTCGCATTTGAACGGGCAGCCGCGCGACGCTTCGACATAAAGCAGGCGATGCGCCAGATCGTCGGCCGAATATTCCCGATAAGGCAGTTCGATTGCATCAAGTGACGGCTGTTCGCCGGCAATCACCTTGCTCAACGGGCGCGGCCCGGCCAGCAAGGCGCGGCATAGTTTGGCGAAGCTGATATCGCCCCAGCCGGTAATCACATGGTCGGCCAGCCGGACAATTTCCTGTTCGTCGGTCTCGTAACTGACTTCCGGCCCGCCGAGAATGATTTTCACGCTTGGCCGTTCGGCTTTGATGCGCTGAATCACCGCCAGGGTTTGCTGCACATTCCAGATGTAAACCCCGAAGCCGATGATCGATGGTCCATCGGCTTCCTCTGGCAGTTCGTGCAGCAGCGCAGCGACGATTTCCTGCGCCGGCCGGGCGATGGTGAACTCGCGCAATACGGTGCGTTCCTTCAGTTCGCCCATATTGGCCAGCAGGTAGCGCAAACCCAGCGAGGCATGGATGTACTTGGCGTTGAGCGTGCAGAGAATGATGCGGGATGGGGCGCTTGGTGCGGTCACTGGGCGGGGGGGCAGTTTGATGAAAGCCGGAGTTTACCGGGCCAGAAGGAAAAATCTGGTGTTGGCCGCCGAGTAAAAATATACTGTACATATCATCAGTTGCTGCGGGTGGTGCCTTATCTTCAACCATTCCAGCCCTGCCCGAAAATTGAGCGTTGCCGGAAAAGCCTTTTCAAACAGTTGTCTGGCGCATGCGCCAACGGACTACCCACATACTTATCCCCAGATTCCGGGGATAAAAGAGCCTATTCAATTTCTTCAACATGACCCCTGTTCGCCGCATTGCCCACCTCGACATGGATGCCTTCTTTGCCTCCGTCGAACTGCTGCATTATTCGGAATTGCGCGGCCAGCCCGTCGTGGTCGGCGGGCGAAACATTCACGCGCCGGTGCAGCAGGCCGATGGCACCTGGCGCTACGCCCGTTTGCGCGACTACGTCGGGCGCGGCGTGATTACGACCTCGACCTACGAAGCGCGTGCGCTGGGCGTATTTTCCGGCATGGGATTGATGAAATCGGCCCGGCTGGCACCGGATGCGATATTGCTGCCGGCAAACTTCGACGCTTACCGGGATTATTCCCGCCGTTTCAAGGCCGCCGTCGCGCAGATCGCGCCAAAAATCGAAGATCGCGGCATCGACGAGATTTACATCGACCTGACTGATCTCGCCGAGGATTCCCTGCCGCTGGCGCAACGCATCAAGCAGGCCGTGTTCGACGCCACCGGGCTGACCTGCTCAATCGGCATCACGCCGAACAAACTGCTCGCCAAGATCAGCTCCGATCTGCAAAAGCCGGATGGCATCACCATTCTGCAGATGGCCGATGTCGAAACCCGGATCTGGCCGCTCGCCGCCAAGAAAATCAATGGCATCGGCCCCAAGGCGACGGAGAAGCTGCAGGCTTTGGGTATCCACAGCATCGGTGAACTGGCCGCCGTGCCCGTCGACATGCTGGTCGGGCACTTCGGACGCAGCACCGGCGTCTGGTTGCACCAGGTCGCGCATGGCATCGATGATCGGGAACTGGTCATTGAGCGCGATCCCAAGTCGATCAGTCGGGAAAGCACGTTTGAACGGGATCTGGACGCCCGGCGGGACCGCGCCGAGTTGTCGGAAATATTCACGTCGATCTGCATGCGCGTTGCCGAGGATTTGCAACGCAAGGGCTACGCCGCCAAAACCATCGGCGTGAAACTGCGCTACACCGATTTCCACGTGGTCACCCGCGATCTGACCTTGCCGAGCGAAGTGTTTGACGGGCGTGACATCCGCAAGGCGGCGGGCGAATGCCTGAAGCGCGTGCCGCTGGAGCAGCGCATCAGATTGCTCGGCGTCCGGGCCAGCGGCTTGTCTCCGCTTGGCGTGCGAGAGACGGCGCAAACTCACAGCCAGGCAGCGTTCGCGTTCTGATGCCTGAAGGGTCACCCCGTCTTCCTGTCGTGAATTAGCGCTTCGTGGGCTCGCTCGGCGCCACTTGGATGTGCTTGTCTTCGGCATGCGGGCGCTTGATCTCGATCCGCAATACCGGCGCCTTGACGTCAGGCTGGAACAGCAGGGCAACGGCCTGCGGCGGTCCTTCACTTTCCCAGGCGAGACGTTTGTAGCCGGTCATGACGCAGTCGTTGTCGAAACTTTCGCCCGGCTGTAAAGCGCTCGATGCAGCGTAAACAAGCTGCTCCTGACCCACAAAATAGCCCATCGCCGTGCGCGTCCGAGGGATAGGCACGGGCGGATCGATCCCATCGGCACGAAAGGCGATGCGGAATTCGCGTGCCAACGTCGAATCGGCTGACTCGGTCACCGGGACAAAATCGGCGTGAACACGGCCCTCGGGTTGGCGCCAGTAAAAACGTAACTCCGGCAGCAGTTCGCCCGTCGACCAGAAGAAATGCAGATTCTGTCCGTCACGGCAGTAAATGGTGCGCATGGTATTTCGGGTGTCATGCCAGGCATCACCGAACTTGCGGTCGATCCGCTCGAGCACGAAACCGGTGGGCGCCAGCAGCGACTGGGCAAAAACCGGTCCTACACCCGGTAACTCGAAGCGCCGGACGGGCCCGACGGAATACGGTAGCGGCGCTGCCGGTGTTCCCTTGAAGGCGAGGTCCGTTACGCTGTGCTGGAGATGGAAAATCGGTCCCTGGGCCAGTGTCATCGCCATGGCGGGCAGCAGCAGGATGAGCAAGCCGCTGGCGCCCATGAACAGGCTTTCTCCCTTGCTGAAGGCCGGCCGGAGCAGGCGGCCGGCGAGCATATGTCCGGCAAACCAGACGAGCGGCCCAAGAATGAACAAAGCGGCATAAAAAACTGCCAGTGCCTCCATGCCGGAAATCGCCCGGGCCGGGATGGTGACCACGCCGACCGTCAGCGGCAGCAGCAGGAAGAGCGCCAGCAGCCGCATCGACAACCAGCTACCGGCCTTGCCCTGGCGGCCGAAATGGCGCCGTTCCAAAAACAGGATCGCGCAGACCGCCAGCAGGACCATGACTCCGACGAACCCCCAGGCCCATGCCTCAAACAGGGAGAGGCTTCTGGCAGCTATCAGGAGTTTGTCGATTTCCATGCCGGACTTTCCTCGAAATAGGATTTTGCAAGCAGGTGCCAGTGAAGTATCGAGCCGCCCCACCCGGCAGTCAATCGATCGAGCGTGACATTCCGCGGCAGTTGATGAACGAGGGCGCGCAAGTTCCGTGAGCGCCGGCTGGAAGCTATTTCAGCACAGCGTTCACGGGCGCAAAAATCGGATGACTAGGCAATTTTTCACGATTTACCCCGGTCGACCGCAGCAGATCAACGCGCCCCGTCTGACTCCACCGACTCGGCCGGCAGCAGCAGGTTGAGCAGCACCGCCAGCACGCCGCACAGGCTGATGCCCTGCAGCGAGAAGCTGCCGATGTTGACGCCAAGACCGCCGATGCCGGTGACCAGCGTCACCGAGACGATGCACAAATTGCGCGCACTGGTCAGGTTCACCTTGGCGTCGAGCAGCGTCTTCAGGCCGATGCCGGCGATCGAGCCGAACAGCAGCACCATGATGCCGCCCATCACCGGCATCGGGATGGTCTGCAGCAACGCGCCGAACTTGCCGACGAAAGCCATCACGATGGCGAAGCCGGCCGCCCAGGTCATCACCACCGGGTTGTAGTTCTTGGTCAGCATCACTGCGCCAGTCACCTCGCCATACGTCGTCACCGGCGGGCCGCCGAACAGGCCGACGACATTGACCGCCAGCCCGTCACCAAGCAGCGTGCGATGCAGGCCGGGGCTTTCGGTGTAATCCTTGCCGGCCACCGAGCCGATGGCCAGCACGCCGCCAACGTGTTCGACAATCGGCGCAATCGCCACCGGGATCATGAACAGGATCGCCGCCAGGTTGAATTCCGGCGTACCGAAGGCCGGCATGGCAATCCACGCCGCTTCGCTGACCTTGGTGAAATCGACGATGCCGACGAACAACGAAACGATGTAGCCGACAGCGACACCGATCAGGATCGGCACCAGCTTCAGCAGCCCGCGCGCGCGGATTGCGGTCAACATCGTTGCCAGCAAGGAAATGGCGGCGATGGCAATCGCTGTTTCGTAAGGCACGACCTGCGCATCGCCCGCCTTGCCGGTCGCCATGTTGACGGCAACCTGGGCCAGACCAAGGCCGATGACCATGACCACCGGGCCGATGACGACCGGCGGCAGCAGCTTGTGGATCAGCCCGACACCGCGCCATTTGACCAGCGCCGCGGCAACGTAATAGAAGAAGCTGGCTGCAGCCAGTGCGCCCAAGGTCGCGTTCATACCCCAGGTTTGCACCGAGTAGATCACCGGCGCGATGAAGGCAAAGCTGGAACCGAGATAGATCGGCACCTGACGCTTCGTACACACCTGAAAGATCAGCGTACCGACACCAGCGCCGAGCAAGGCCAGGCTGGGATTCAGCCCGGTCAGCAGCGGTACCAGCACGGTCGCGCCAAAGGCCACGAAAAGGATTTGCGCACCGGACAGGGCGGTGCGCCAGACGGGGTCTTGTGTCGCGTTCATGCTTCCTTGGTCCCGAAAATTTTGTCGCCGGCATCGCCGAGGCCGGGAATGATGTAACCCTGTTCGTTCAGGTGGCTGTCGATCGCCGCCGTGTAAACCTGCACCTCGGGATGCGCCCGGCTTACCGCCGCTATGCCTTCAGGCGCCGCCACCAGCACCAGCGCCTTGATTTGCTGGCAACCCTTGCGCTTGAGCATGTCGATGGTGGCGATCAGCGAACCGCCGGTGGCCAGCATCGGATCGATGATGATCGCCAGACGCTCGTCGAGCTGGCCGACAAAACGCTCGAAATACGGCTCCGGCACCAGCGTCTCGTGATTGCGGGCAATGCCGACAACGCTGACCTTGGCATTCGGAATCAAATCGAGTACGCCATCCAGCATGCCGATGCCGGCGCGCAGGATGGGCACCACGGTAACCTTCTTGCCCTTGATCTGCTCGATCTCGACCTCGCCGCACCAGCCGGCAATCCGGCAAGGCTCCAGCTCGAAATCGCTGCAAGCCTCGTAGCTCAGGAGACGCGCCAGCTCGGCCGTCAGCTCGCGGAATTTCTTGGTACTGATGTCGCCTTCCCGCATCAATCCGATTTTGTGTTTGACCAGGGGGTGGCGGACTTCGATTACCGGCATGACGACCTCGCGTGCATTTGCAGAAAGGGGGAAGGTTAATCGATTCGTCCATTCAACGCACTTCGGGCCCTTTGCCCGGTTTTCCTTCGCCAAGGATCGCCGCGCAAGTTCCATGCAGCCATTGCTTGCCTTGCACGTATAATCCGCCCCGGAAAGTCGGCCAGGCAATCGCTGGATATTTGCAGGCAACTGCGGTATCGGGAGGAAAGTCCGGGCTCCATTGGGCGGGATGCCAGTTAACGGCTGGGTGCTATAAGTCGTCAGACGCAAGTCGGGCGGCCCAAGGCAACGGAAAGTGCAACAGAGAATAGACCGCCGATGGCGTCGCAAGACGCACAGGTAAGGGTGAAACGGCGAGGTAAGAGCTCACCGCGTCCACGGTAACGGCGGACGGCACGGTAAACCCCATCCGGAGCAAGACCAAATAGGGAAGCTGAGGCGTGGCCCGCGCTGCTTCCGGGTAGGTTGCTTGAGCCTGTCGGTGACGGCAGGCCTAGAGGAATGATTGCC